>VBAR01000001.1:1348292-2696584 GCA_005882315.1 Bacteroidota bacterium | reverse complement strand
AGTTAGTGCAACAGTATGTGCCAGCGCATATCCGGCAACTATATTCGGTCATGTGTTTAATGCTCCGGGCACACTTATAGATACCGTAGCAAGTACAACCGGTGGTTGCGATACAGCAAGAACCATTACGATAACAACAGCGCCGCTGTTAACTACAACAGTTAGTGCAACAGTATGTGCTAACGACTTCCCGGCAACAATATATGGACATGAGTTTAATGGACCAGGTACATTAATAGATACAGTAGCAAGTACAACGGGTGGTTGTGATACAGCAAGAACGATCACAATAACAACAGCTCCACTGTTAACTACAACAGTTAGTGCAACAGTATGTGCTAACGACTTCCCGGCAACAATATTCGGTCATGTGTTTAATGGACCAGCTATATTAATAGATACCGTAGCAAGTACAACCGGAGGTTGCGATACAGCAAGAACGATCACAATAACAACAGCACCGCTGTTAACTACAGCAGTTAGTGCAACAGTATGCAGGTATCCGGCAACAATATTCGGTCATGTATTTAATGGCCCAGGTATATTAATAGATACCGTAGCAAGTACAACCGGAGGTTGCGATACAGCAAGAACGATCACAATAACAACAGCGCCGCTGTTAACTACAGCAGTTAGTGCAACAGTATGTGCTAACGACTTCCCGGCAACAATATTTGGTCATGTATTTAATGGACCAGGTATATTAATAGATACCGTAGCAAGTACAACGGGTGGTTGTGATACAGCAAGAACGATCAACGTAACAGCGGTTCCATTATTAACTTCAACACTCGACACAACAGTATGTAATAACCAGTTGCCATTTATATGGAATGGCAACCCGATTAATACCGCGGGTACTTATATAGATACATTAATTAATACATCCGGTGGTTGTGATACCGTGGCAACACTTAATCTTTCCATCACCAATGGTAACCGTACTGATACAACAGTTACCGCATGTAACAGTTATACATGGCCACGTACCGGTCAAACCTATACTACCAGCGGTACACATGATTATACTTTTGTAAATGGTATCTGTACCGATACGATAAGGTTATTCTTAACCATTACTAATGGTAACCGTACTGATACAACAGTTACTGCATGTAACAGCTATACCTGGCCACGTACCGGTCAAACCTATACTACCAGCGGTACTTATATCTATACATTCCCGAATGGTATCTGTACCGATACGGTAAGATTGCTACTCACCATTACTAATGGTAACCGTACTGATACAACAGTTACCGCATGTAACAGTTATACATGGCCACGTACCGGTCAAACCTATACTGCCAGCGGTACACATGATTATACTTTTGTAAATGGTATCTGTACCGATACGATCAGGTTATTCTTAACTATCACCAATGGCAACCGTACTGATACAACAGTTACCGCATGTAACAGTTATACATGGCCACGTACCGGTCAAACCTATACTGCCAGCGGTACGCATGATTATACTTTTGCTAATGGTATCTGTACTGATACGATAAGGTTATTCTTAACTATCACCAATGGCAACCGTACTGATACAACAGTTACCGCATGTAACAGTTATACCTGGCCTCGTACCGGTCAAACCTATACTGCCAGCGGTACGCATGATTATACTTTTGTAAATGGTATCTGTACCGATACAATCAGGTTGCTGCTGACTATCACCAATGGCAACCGTACTGATACAACAGTTACCGCATGTAACAGTTATACATGGCCACGTACCGGTCAAACCTATACTGCCAGCGGTACACATGATTATACTTTTGTAAATGGTATCTGTACCGATACGATCAGGTTATTCTTAACCATTACTAATGGTAACCGTACTGATACAACAGTTACTGCATGTAACAGCTATACCTGGCCACGTACCGGTCAAACCTATACTGCCAGCGGTACGCATGATTATACTTTTGCTAATGGTATCTGTACCGATACGATAAGGTTATTCTTAACCATTACTAATGGTAACCGTACTGATACAACAGTTACCGCATGTAACAGTTATACATGGCCACGTACCGGTCAAACCTATACTGCCAGCGGTACGCATGATTATACTTTTGCTAATGGTATCTGTACTGATACGATAAGGTTATTCTTAACTATCACCAATGGTAACCGCACCGATACAACAGTTACCGCATGTAACAGTTATACATGGCCACGTACCGGTCAAACCTATACTGCCAGTGGTACACATGATTATACTTTTGTAAATGGTATCTGTACCGATACTATCAGGTTGAACCTAATTGTCATGCCATTACTGACATCGATAACAAACACTGCGATTTGTGCAAATCAATTACCTTATATCTGGTATGGTAATCCAATTAGTTTACCAGGAACTTATATTGATACATTATCAAGCACAACCGGCGGTTGTGACACAGTAGCAACTCTAAATCTTGTAATTACCCCGTTAATTACATCAACAACAAACGCTACGGTCTGCGCTAATCAGCTACCATATATATGGAACGGTAATCCATATAATACAGCGGGAACTTATATTGATACATTATCAAGCACAACAGGTGGTTGCGATACCGTAGCTACACTGAACCTTGTAATTACACCGCTTATTACCACAATCACCAATGCGAATATCTGTGCCAACCAATTGCCATATATCTGGAACGGTAACCCATATAACACAGCAGGAACTTATATTGATACTTTACCAAGTACAACCGGAGGATGTGATACAGTAACAACGTTGAACTTAACAATTACACCATTGTTAACCACAATAACCAATGCTGCTGTTTGTGCTAATCAATTACCATACATGTGGAACGGCAACCCATATAATATAGCGGGAACTTATATTGATACATTATCAAGCACAACCGGCGGTTGCGATACAGTAGCAACACTGAACCTTGTAATTACACCACTTATTACCACAATCACCAATGCGAATATCTGTGCCAATCAGTTACCATATATATGGAACGGCAATCCGTATAATACAGCAGGCACTTATATAGATACTTTACTTGTCACAACCGGCGGTTGTGACACAATAGCAACTTTAAATCTTGTAATTACCCCGTTAATTACATCAACAACTAACGCAGCAGTCTGTGCTAACCAGTTACCATATATATGGAACGGCAATCTATATAGCACTGCAGGAACTTATATTGACACATTACCAAGTACAACGGGTGGTTGTGACACGATAGCAACACTCAATTTTGTAATTAATCCATTACTTACATCAACAACCAATGCTGCTGTATGCTCTAACCAGCTACCATTTATCTGGAACGGCAATCCGTATAATACGGCGGGAACATTTATTGATACGCTGCCAGGTACAACAGGTGGATGTGATACAGTAGCCACATTGAATCTTATCATAAATCCTGTTACCACATCGCTTACAAGAGATACGGTTTGTTCTAACCAGTTGCCGTATCTATGGAACAATAATGCTTATAATAGTGCCGGTACCTATTCCGTTACACTTACAAATTCAAGAGGATGCGACTCCATTGCAACACTTAACCTTGTTGTCAAACTGGTAACCACATCTCTTACCCGTGATACGATCTGTGCAAACTTCCTTCCGTATCTATGGAATGGTAACTCATATCCGGCAGCCGGAACTTATACGGTTACACTGCAGAACTCTGTTGGCTGCGATTCCCTGGCAACATTAGGACTCTTTGTAAAACCTACTCCGGTTCTACTTATCAACCAACCGCAGGCAGTTTGTGCACCTGCAACGATCGATCTGACAAGGCCATCAATAATCGCCGGCAGTGAACCGGGATTGATCCTTACTTTCTGGCTGGATTCATTGGCAACAATTCCGCTGCCGAATCCGCAGGCTATTGCTCAATCCGGTACATACTATATCAGGGCATTAGGAGTAAATTCTTGCTTCTCTACCAGACCTGTAGCAGTGAATGTGCTGGTACATTCGCTTATTCCCGGTATCCGTTATCCTACGTTAGAAGCGCCAATAGGCACCAATTTAGATATTGACGCAAGGGACTTTGGAGTAAGTTATCTGTGGTCACCGCCGGTAGGATTAAGTTCTATAACGACGCGACATACGATCTTTAATAGTGACCGCGAAACAGAATATACTGTGGCTATTACAGGCAGTAATGGTTGTACGACTGTTGATACAGTGCTTGTTAAAAGAACTCTGATCATACCACCACCGGCAAATATTCGTTCCGACATTTTTGTACCTAAAGCATGGACACCAAACAAAGACGGGCATAATGATTACCTGAAGCCTTTAACAGTAAACATTAAAGAACTTAAATTCTTCAGGGTATTTAACCGTTGGGGACAATTGGTATTTGAAACAAATATTATCGGTAACGGATGGGATGGAATTTTCAAAGGACAACCACAAGTGATGGATGTATATACATGGACACTGGAAGCTCTTGGTGAGGATGGAAAAAAATATCAAAAAGCAGGTAGTGCTGTTTTAATCAGGTAAAACATTTTTTATGAAAGCACTGAACAAAATTTTAATGATTGCAGGCATGTTGATGACGACGACTCAATTAACAGCTCAGGACCCGAGTTTCTCGCAGTTCTTTTCGTCGCCATTAAATGTAAACCCCGCGTTAACTGCACATATCAATGCAGACTGGAGAGCTATTGCCAATTTCCGTGATCAGTGGCTCGGACCTGCAAGTCCTTATGCAACCGGCACTGCTTCTTTTGATACCAAAATATTTAATAAAAGATATACCGGTGTGGAAGAAGGAAATGTAGCTGGCGCAGGGATCATGATGATGTATGATAAAGCTATGGGTGGTGTTGTAAAAAGCTCCTATGCATCTACGAATTTCTCTTATCGTATTAAACTTAGTAATGGTGATGTAAAACACAAACTGGGTGCAGGTTTCGGAGCTATATTCGGTCAGCGTAAAATTGATTTCAGCGGTGTTGATTTCGAAGAACAGTTTACCGGTTATGGATTTAATACAAACCTGCCACATGGAGAAACGAGTTTATCCAATATGAAAGCTTATGTCTCAGTCAGCACCGGTTTGCTCTACAGTATCGTTTCTGAAAAAACAAATATTGATATTGGTGGCGCTGCTTTTCATGTAAACCGTCCTAAACAAACTTTTTTGCAAGACGACCAGCAAATTCTACCGATCAGGTATGTGGCACATGCAAATTTTGAAACCTATATTACTGAGAATACAGTACTAAGTTTCAATACTATTTTTCAAAAACAATCAACTGCGCAGTACTATTCTGTCGGGGGAGCCCTGGGTTATTTTCTACCGAGCAACCCGGATATAATGCTCAATGGCGGTTTATGGTATTGGTCAAAAAATGCGGTGATACCTTATTTCGGTTTAACGTATAAAGATTTCCAGTTTGGAATAAGCTATGATGCTACCATCTCTAAATTGAATGATGCTGCTAACAAGCCGAATACTTACGAAGTATCATTTATACTCAGAGGAAGGAACAAACCATCTTATGTTATTCCATGCCCATGGAAATAAATTCAACAGGTTTTTGATTATAAAAATTTTCAAATAATAAAAAGAAACCGGCCATGAAATAGTTCATAGCCGTTTCTGAAACCAAACCTTATTACCTGCTTATTTATCCGTCCTTAAAATCGTTTTTACATTCTCCCCTACTTTATTTCCACATATTTTACCAGCATCGATCGATTGACGATAGTGAATGCCCCCATACAATCTTGACATGCCTGCTTCTAAACCTGCGGCTTCAATACTGTTATAGTTTCTTACAGGCATTCCAATGCTTTCATAAGTATGATCTGCAAATAAATAATTTTTCCCAAATACTGATTCCAATGCATATGCAGCAGATGAAGAAATAGTTGCATGCGCAGCGAGGTATTCAGGATGGGCCGGAGTCCCGATAAAAGAATTCCATCCTGCATTGCCCATATACTTTCTTATATACGTAATCGGTCGCAACTGGTGGAATGTATATTTCGATTTCCAGCAACTGATCGTTGATTCATTCATAGTAATGCCGAGGCGTAGATATGCATCAGCCCCTTTCATGAGTGATGTATTTTCATTCTGCAAGATCTGCTTCAGAATATTAAACCAATGTCCGAAAGCGGATATGTATTTCCCGTTTGGCAGATCATCCCAAAAGTTTGCAATTATTTTTTGTTCATCAGTAAGCGATTGCGAAACATCATATACTTCCTTAACCATATTATAAAAGGGTGTACCAGCATCTTTTGAAAATGCAAGCGGTGCAGCAGGTGTCGTATTGCTGATACTGCCAGGCAAAATAGTTCTGTTATTTCCCCAACCCGGTACTGCTGGAACTCCAAATGCCGGAGGTGTGGCTTCCCAATATCCTACGCCTAATGGTGTATAAGGAATAGATGCATTAGATGCGCCGTCCTGTTTACTCAATTCAATCACTGCAGCAGCTATATCTTTTCCATACTGAATTGATCTGTCAACATCAAAATTGCTACCTATTTCATTTGTGTACCTGGTTTTGTATGCCTGTTCAATTGAATCAATGATCTGCAGGTTAGCTTCCTTCGCCGAATAAAAAAACCGGAACATACTTGCAAATGCGGCATTGGCTGAAATAGGAAAGTAGACATGATTGGCAGATGGTGGTGCCGGTAAATGCACAGATCCATTTAGCAACGGGGCAATACTTATCTTTTTATTATCTCCATGTACCAATGATTCATAGATAGCAATACCTGTATAAGAAAAATGTCTTGAATAAGCAGGATGAGTAACCCCTGTTGTATTTCTTATAAGACGAAGTTGAACATTTGTCCAGTCAATAATTAACTCAGATGATTGTTCCTGAAATTGTGATTTAACTACAGGTACAACGGATTTGTTACAGGCAGCAAAAATTGATGCCAGGATAGTAAGAATAAAGAAAATCTTTTTCATGATCGTTTAAAATTTAAAGTTTAATGCCTGCCTTTAGCAGACGGTTTTTGTTAATGGTTTATTTTTCAACAATAAATAATAAGAAACTGTTTTGAAGATGATACAATTCCTCCGTGAGATGATAGGGCTGTAATGCGTTTGCAATTACTTGCTGTACCTGCTTTTCGCTGGCAAAATTCATTGCTGCTGCTGCAGGCCCCGTACCGAGAAAGCTCCTGATACCATCATTAAGGCTGTAATACAAAAATGGACAGCTCACTTTGGTTTTGTAAAGCATTTTTAATTCCAGTGAATCGCAAATGCTTTCAATTTTTCCATCTTCTGATAAAGCGAATGGACCCGGTGTGCCCGGCGGCGGTGGAGGTAATAAAGAACCAATTGCTTTTAAAATATTTGTGGCGTCACTCATCTCAGGTTTATCCCAGATACCGATCACCAAACGGCCTCCTTTTTTTAAGACACGTTTGGCTTCCGCCAGTGCACCGGTAAAATTTCCGGCGTACTGAAATGAATTAAATCCAGCAACCACATGAAAACTGTCTGATGCAAAAGGCAATGCCTCAAGATCTTCTTCCAAAAAACTGTTTTGCGGATTTCTTTCACGGGCTAGTTCGAGCAAACCCGGTGCTGCATCAACACCGATCAACTGTGCTCCTGTATTAATGACCATGTGACTGAATAAGCCGGAGCCGCAACCTGCATCCAGCAACAACTTGTTTTCATCCAACTGAAGTTGCTCAATTGTTTTTTTGTAAAGAGGAAGAAAGAATGGTTCAAAAAATTTTGACCAGTATTGCGGTGCAACGCTCCACAATCTTCCCTGTACTTCTTTTGTACTCATACAAATAAGATTTAAATGATTAAATGGTTAACAGCACAAAACTATTTGCATGCTTACAGAAAGACTTTGCTGAAACGTTCAGTTATTTGACTGTGAAGTTCAGACTGCTGTTTGTAATCTTGCATTTGCAGGACTAAAGCCAAAATACTGGCGGAATGCACGGCTGAAATGCGAGGAGTTTTCAAAACCTGCTTCAAATGAAACTTCGGAAACAGTTTTTTTAAGATTCGTAAGCAGGTGCATTGCCTGGTGAAGTCGTTTTTCCATCAGCCATTTACCGGGAGTAGTATCAAATATTTTTTGGAAATCTCTTTTGAATGCAGATAAACTGCGGTTGCAGAGTTTGGCAAACTCTTCCAGTTTTAAATTGAAACAGTAATTTTCTTCCATTACTCTTTGCAAGGATATTGTTTGTGGCTCGTGCAACAGTGAACAGAAATAAGATAATAGTTCTGCATTCTTCGGATTATCAGCAAGCGTCAGCACTAATTCTCTGAATTTTAATTCCAATAATGACTGATCGGGCTGTTGATTAGTATTAAAATAGGGGATCATGGAATGAAAGAAGGCTTCAACTGGAGGATTGTTATCAATAGAAATAACAGGTTCAAATTTTTTTCCGTGTTTATATATAGGCGTCTTTTTTGTTTTTAACACATCACAAATAAACTCGTCTGGCAGAAAAAATATAACCAGGCAAAATGAAGTATCAAAAAATTGCTCAACAATACAAGCACCTTTTCTTACCAGCACACAACTGTTTTTTCTTAGATCATAAGACCCATGAGAAGTATGCCAGATCTTTCGGCCCTCTATCACATAGATGATATAGTTATGATGGCTCCAGGTATCAGCGAACTTAGACTCGAGCGGACAGTTAAACATGGCAATCAACTTTTCACCAACACTTAACTGTTTGAAGTAACTAGGATCACTCATAATTTTGCTGTATAAGCTATACATAAGAAATATTTACAACAAAACTACTATCACATACAGGAGATTGTGCAAAACAGCACTAAAGCAGACAGGCTATTCACTAAAGTAGAAATGATTTCTACTCAGGTTGGCTAAAATTCTATAAAGAAATTTCAGGAATCGTATCAGAAAGACTATGCGTTATTATAAACCTTAATTACCGGTTCTCGCAAAACGGCTGCAGCTTCTGTGCAATGGAAATATATAATATCAGCGATCGCTTCCGGTTTCACCCATTTGGATGGGTCTGAATCGGGCATTGATTTTCGATTTTGAGGAGTATCAATTGTACTGGGAACAACTACGCTGGTTACTACATTATGTCCCTTTGCTTCATCATTCATCAGTTCTGCCAAACGGAAAATAAGTGATTTACCCAAACTGTAAGCTGCCATCCCTTTTCCGTTTGTTGCGCTTAATCCGGGTTTGGAGCCAATAATAAAAATTCTTCCGCTGTTTTGTTGCATCATTTGCACAAATACAGGTTGGGCTACATTGTATGTTGTTTCAAAATTCAGTTTATACTGCTTATTGATATCCGCTGTTTTTGTATCTGCAATTTTACCCATTGCAAATCCACCCACTGTTAAAACCGCAGCATCAACTGAACCATGCTTTGAAATTATATCTCCCACAAATTTTGCTGAATTGTCTTCATTCATCAGATCAACCACTACTTTTTCAAAATGCTCAGCCGAAAAATCCATTTGCACCGGATCATTAGGAACAACCGTACCAATAACTTTAAAACCTTCGTCAATAAATTTTTTAACCACTGCCTGCCCAAGATTACCTGATGCCCCGGTCACAATTGCGGTTTTCATTTCTGTTAATTTTCTTCAATTTACGTAAAACAAGCGTCTTTTATCAGTCGCAGAAGGACGTTCAAATTGCTCACTCCCGAAATCTCGCTTTATTATTCATTATATTTGTTTAAGACTAACTGCGAATACCCGGGGCGGACGAAAAGTATATTTCTTCAAAAGAGTAGGGAGATTCTGCCATCTTTAATTACGGAAATTCTTATTTAAGAGAACCATAAAACCTAATAATGAAACCTCTATTTTATATCTCCTTTTTTTTCACTACATCAATATGTAATGGACAAACTGAAAAAAAGGATCCATCAGCCATTTTTATGTCTGCCACTAATATGTTTTTTAAAGACAATAGTTTAAATCCGGGTATTGAATTTGTTTTAGGCACAACGGTAGTTAATCATCTTTATATGGGATTACAAATAGGCGTAACCCATTTAAGAGAAATGGAAGGTGTTTATTTTCCTCTTACTGGAAATTTCAAAGTCTCTCCTACCGATGCAAAAGAAAGGATCCGCCCATATATCGATCTGTCTGCCGGTTATGGAATAAGAAATAAACAGCTTGCTTCGACAACATATAGTAAGGGTGGTTTTTTGGCAGAAGCCGGGGCGGGAATAATGGATAGCAAATCACATATGAATTTATCCATTAAATATGTAAACGCAACTTTTGTAACTACCGTCGGCAGCAACGATTATATTAAAGATCGCTTAGAGGGAATTGTTCTTAACCTGGGTGTCTTCTTCTAGGTAAGCATTATATCTCGCCTTGTTTTTAAGTTGCAGGAAGAAAAATATTGAACCTCGCCCCTTTACCCACTTCACTTTCGGCAGTAATTTCTCCGTTGTGATTCTCAACAATTTTTTTAACGATGGCAAGCCCTATGCCCGTGCCCTTATATTGATCCTTGCGATGCAGGCGTTGGAATACTTCAAATATTTTTTCTTTGAACTCGGGTTCAAAACCAATGCCGTTATCAGTAATAGAGATATGACAATACTTAACTTCAGGTGAAAGTTTTTCATTGTTGAGCTTTATCCCTTTGACAATTTGACTTTCTATTTTGATATGTGGTGGTTGATCGGGAAGTGAAAATTTGAGTGAGTTACCAATCAGGTTGTGCATCATTTGCCGAAATTGGAATGGGATCACTTCTGCATTACATAATTTTGCAACTTCAATAGTGGCTTGTTTTTCTTTTAGTTCTTCCTTTAGATCATCTTTTACTACTTCAATAATTTTATTGAGGTCAGTTTTTTCAAAATGCCGTTCAGATGTTTTGGCTCGTGAATAAGCAAGGAGATCTTCTATTAAAGTTTGCATCCGCTTTGCTGCGTTTTGCATCTTTTGAAATTGTTCTTTTGCATTTTCGGATAGATTATCCACTTCTTTTTCGATGATACGTGTAGCAAAGATTTGAATTTTACGTAACGGTTCTTGCATGTCATGACTGGAAATGTAGGCAAACGATTGGAGCTCTATGTTCATTTTTTCCAGGTCGGTGTTTTTCTGCTCTATTTCTTTCTCTGTGTCCTTGCGTTGTGTAATATCAACCATGGCACCCAGGAAATATTTTTTATCATTGATAGTAATGGTTTCGATAGAATTGAGAACGGGAATTATTTTTCCTGATTTTGTGCGAAGGTTAATTTCTAAGTTTCTTACAAACCCATTTTTGGAGACTTGCTCTACAACTTTGTCCCTGCCACTTTTTGTCATAATGTCTAATTCCAGCGAGGTTTTACCGATGTATTCATCCCTTGTGTACCCGATCATATCAAGCAACGTTTGATTCACATCTACCAGCCTGCCTGTAGAAATTTCAGATAGACCAAGACCCAATGGGGCAGATGAAAAAAGTTTGTTGAATTTTTCCTCACTTAACCGCAAAGCTTCTTCCTGGTTTTTCTTTTCGGTAAGATCGGTCACGATCATTCCTACTGTTTGAAGTGTAGGAAATAATGAAGTGAGTGAAACATAGGCACAAATAATTTTATCTCCGGCAACCAGGTTAATTTCTCCCTTACTTTTTTCTTCCAATCCTTTTTTGAAAAGTTCGTTGAAAGTTTCTTTTGAATCGGGATGAATAAAATTAAAAACAGTGTTGCCAATAACATCCTCGTAAGAAATGCCCAGAAGTTCATGAAAATAATTATTGGTATAAACTATGAGACCATCTTCTGCTAATGTGACAGCGCCTTCATTAATATTTTCTACCAGCATACGGTAGCCGTAGTCACCACTTTGCAGTGTAAATATTTCCGGTTGGTTATTCCTGTTAAGGGCAAAAGCATCTACTTCTCCTGCTTTAATGGCTTCAATAAGCTGCTCCGCTTCCTCAAGACGATTGATAAGCTCTGCATTTTGCAATTGCAATTCCTCAATTGTCAATTCTTTTTTCATACTGCATTTCTGAAAGTGATCCCAAGGGCCTTAATTACTTTCTCACTGTCTTTTAGAGTTCCTATTAAAACTTTTTTCGGCAGTGGTAATTGCTTGATGAGTGAGGGACTGAATACAATACTTTGTTCCGAGGCAAGCTCAGGGTTTTTGTAGATATCTATTATCTCTAACTCAAATGCATCCTTTAAATATTCATCGCAAAGTTGTTTTATGTTTTGAATGGCTTCCACTGATTTTGGCGACATCCCCGATACGTATAATTGTAACACTAGTTTACCTTCAATAATTATATCCGGAGAGGGTCCTTTTTTCTTTGCCATCAGTTTTGAGTTTTTAATGTACGGATGTTTAAACCAACCAATACTTTTTCTTCATTAGACAAATCGCCAATTATTTTCCTGATGGGTACGGGTAATTTTCTCACCAAAGTGGGAATGGCAAATATCTGGTCACCTTCGGCAAGTTGCGGGTTTTTTAAAAGGTCAATTACCTCGATGGTATACTCACCTTCTAAATGTTCTTCGCAATAACGAGTAATATTTTTTAATGCCAGCGTTGATTTAGGTGTTTGCCCTGCTATATATAAACGCAGTTCCCATTTCTTTTGTTTTGCCATTGTATCCTTACTTTTTGCCATTGCTAATAAATTGAATCCCTTTATTGGTGATAGTAAAATTTTGCAGGCTCATCGCATGTCCCATACCCCGTGCTTTTATTATCTGCAAACTTCGCACCCGTTCATCGTTTTTTTGACCATTATCCAAATCTATCCAGGTATCGGCAAGGGAAGAAACTGCATCTACCGTTGCATCATTAAATTCACTTTTATAATGGGTAAGTGAAGTAAACACAGCATTGATCTCATTCATTTTCAACGTGTCCATCAGGCGTACTAACATAGCCCTGACTTCGCTGCTGTTGCCGACAGTAATTAAACTGCTGATAGGGTCAACAATTACGGTACGTGGCTTAAATTCCGCCATCAGTTTATTCATCACCAGCAAGTGCATTTCCAAACCCTGCAGTGACGGTCGTGATGCATGTATATGGAGGAGCTTTGATCTAATTGCAGGTTTAAAATTAATGCCTATTGACGCAATATTCCTGATCAATTGGTCAGGCGATTCTTCGAAAGAAAAATATAAAACAGGCTCTTTACGTTTGTAACTGCTCATGGCAAAATGAGAAGCAAGAATTGTTTTTGCCGTACCTGCCGTACCTGTAATTAATGTGCTGCTTGCTTTATAAATTCCCTTGCCTGAAAAAAATTTATCCAATGCCGGTAGCCCTGTAGAAATTATTGTTGTAGGTGATTTGTAGTCTAATTGCAGAGATGTAATGGGAATAACTGAAATTCCAGTTTCGTCAATAAGAAAAGGATACTCATTAGTACCGTGAGTGCTGCCACGGTATTTAACAATACGCAACCTGCGGGTAGCTATCTGGTCTATCACGCGGAAGTCAAGCAGGATCACACAATCAGAAACATATTCTTCCAATCCATGCCGCGTTAAAGATTTTTCGCCACGTTCACCTGTTATTATTGCTGTTACTCCTTTTTCCTTCAGCCAGGCAAACAGCCTGCGTATTTCAGAACGGAGAATTGCCATGTCTTCCATTCCTGAAAAAATGGATTCGATGGTATCGAGCACTACACGTTTTGCGCCGACGGAATCAATGGCATGATTTAACCGGATGAAAAGTGCTTCCAGGTCATACTCTCCTGTTTCTTCGATCTCCGAACGTTCGATGCGTACATGGTCAACACGCAACTTGTTTTCTGATTTTAATTTTTCCAGGTCAAACCCTAATGAATTTAAATTTAGTGAAAGGTCGCTGGCAGTTTCTTCAAAGCTCATAAATACACCAGGCTCGTTGTAATCAGTAATTCCTTTTACAAGAAACTGTGCGGCAAATAAAGTTTTGCCACAGCCGGCACTGCCGCAAATAAGAACAGGGCGACCTTTTGGAAAACCGCCTTTTGTAATTTCATCCAGGCCGTTTATGCCAGTAGGTGTTTTAGGAAAACTAGTATTTTTCTTTGCCATAAATAAATAGTGTCTTTAAAATATACCGTTAGTATTGATCTCGTTATAAAAGTAAATCCAATTGTTAAATGCTATTGATAATGAAATTTTCTTTTAAAGGTTGCTGATCATTGTTTCCTAAAATTAGTGTGAGTGATTTAAAAATTACTTTTTTTAGGTTTGAAAATTCAGCTGGCTTTCTTATATAATAATTTGCTCCATTTACATAAAGCAGATCCACAACTTCTTTATCAAACGAGGTAGAAAAAATAATTATTGGAAGTTCTTTTAATTTTTCATTCGATCTTATCTCAATTAAACATTCGAAACCATTTTTGCGTGGCATGTTGAAGTCCAGGTAAAGTGCATGAGGAAGTTCTAATTCTTTTTTAGTTAGCAGTTGCATGAGTTCAACTCCGTTATGAACGAGTGTTAGATTTGTTGCAATAGAAAGGTCGTTCAATGCATCTTTGAAAAAATCACAATCGTCCATGTCGTCATCGGCAAGAAGCAAGTTAATTTGGTCTGTTCTCATTCGGCTAAAGTTAATGAACAATAGTATATTTTTCTCCTTCAAAGTTGCACTATTAATATAATTTGACTGACTTCAAACAGCAATGTAAGAAGTCATTAAAAACAAAAACCTCAGGCATAAAGTGTGGGTATAAACTTTTTTTTGGATGAGATTCGAGCCCTGTTTTTAAGTATTGAATATCAAAATTAAGCTAAAAACAGCTAAACCTTGTTCATGAATTGAGCCAGTCACGTACGTTGCGTGCGGGCCACTTTATCTTACTCTTTGGGATGATGTATCATTTTTATGAGAAGGCATATACTTGTACCTGTCAAAGATGGACTGTACTTGTTGCTTTAGTTCTTCGGGGCAATTAGTATTAAACATAAAATGGAAAGGATCTGTTTCGTAACGGAAACATTGGCTCGGCTTGATCATCTTACCTTCCACCTTTACCAATTGCCGATCGAGATCATTTAAGTCCCTGACCAGTTTTATAATATTTTCATCCATAGAAACCAATTATACTATGATCACATTGAATCTTTGTCAACCAACCTTACCTGATCTTGGATTTTCTTTTTCCTTACTAACCTTATCAGGGTTGGGCGTTCCATCAGCCACTCCCTCATTCATTTTCGGATCCTGCTTTGCACCTTGGTTGAACGCACCACTGCCGGCATTTTTATCTTGTTTTTCGGTGACACCGCCTTTTTGGGTGATATCCTTTTTTGATTCTTTATTCATCATTAATTTTTTAATGTACTCTTAAAAATGGAAGACTACTCTCCATTATCTATTAAAAAAGATGCCAAGTTTTGCACATGGATGCTCAACATGAGCGACATTGTTTATCTCCGAAAATGTCTTCTTTTCAGTTTTGTCTGAAAATTTTTCAGTGAAAATGACAGATTTTTCCAATACCGTCTAGCGGCATAGGGCTTGTTCAAAATTTTTCTAAAACATGATTTATGAGAAAGATCATCCAATTGTTTAAACGTGAAAAAAAAGAATGGCCTGATACAGACAATCCATTTCTTATCTGGTAATCTATTTTTAAACCAATTAAATAAAAAGGAGGTTATTATGACAAACACAATTCAAAAAGCAAGTGGTAGAAACGCAAACGATTTGGGTAATGTTGTCGATACTATCTTCAACAATACCTTGAGTAGGTTTTTTGACGGTAACTTTTGGAATACTGGTGAGATAACCGGCAGAGAAGCCGTACCTGTTAATGTCCGCGAAACAGATGTACAATACGAGGTAGATGTTATTGCACCAGGTTGTAAAAAGGAAAACTTCAAAGTACAGGTACAAAACAACGAACTCAAAGTTTCTTTCACCCAGAACGAAAGTAAAAAGCACACTGATGAAAAGGCCGGTTGGGTCCGCAATGAATACATACAACGTTCATTCAGTCGTCAATTCACCCTCGATGAAACAGTTGATACCACTAAGATAGATGCTCAATATGTAGATGGTATTCTTCGGGTAATACTGCCTAAAAATGAACAAGCTAAACAACCTTTACTTACGATCAATGTGAAGTAAAGTTTGATTTCCTTTTTAAGCCGTTTTGCTTAGTGCAAAACGGCTTAAATTTTCTATTCTAAACAAAATATTTTTTACAGTTTAAACTATTTGATTTGAGAATTGTTTAATCCGGTTTTATACTTCTGAAAAATGACCCACCATCATTCGCACAACACTGTTTAATTCTCTTTTTTAGTCTGAGGCAATTTTTACTCAAGCCACACAAGTTTCCGGCCTTTGTATGTTTTGATCAAATCGGCACGTTTTTAATGAGCAATAAGTATTGAACATTTCAAACAATTAATAATGTTTATGAATTAATTGTTGAGTTGGTGTAGCAAAAGAAAATTAAAGCTTGCAATTCTATTTATTAACTATAAAATGTACAATTATGGCAGACGATCGTAACAAACAACAGCAAAGCGGCAACCAGGGTGGAAATCAAGGTGGCCGTAACCAAGGCGGACAGCAAGGAAACCAAGGTGGCGAACGCAATCAAGGCGGACAACAAGGTAACCAGGGTGGCGAACGCAATCAAGGTGGACAACAAGGCAACCAAGGTGGCGAACGCAATCAAGGTGGCGAACGCAATCAAGGTGGACCACAAGGTAACCAGGGTGAAGGTCAGGATCGTAGTGGAAGAAAAGGATCTGGTCAGGACCAAGGTGACCGTAATGAAGATCAAGATTCCGGCTCAGGTGGAATGTAAATTAAACGAAGGGCCTTTCCTTAAGGGAAAGGCTTTTTATAATAGTTACCTTTAATTTTTTCGAACGATTGAGTTTAGTGAATTAGCTTAAAAATTAAAAAGAATAAAAAAAATCATCCTCACTACACCCTCTTACTATGTCTCTATAAGTAAGAAAAATATTACACTAAATTCTTATCAGGCATTCCTGCTGCCTCTGACAATTTAAAAGCTTCGTTTTGTAAAATCCTACACCGGGTTTTTATGAACAATTTTCTGGCTATTTATAATTAGTTTTAATACTAATAAGTGTAAAGATGACATTTATTTTGATAGTGATTTCGTCGCACTGATTGAATGCTTGTTATTCGCACAACTTAAAAATTAAACCCGATTGCTTTTTGCTTCATTGTAACATCAATTGCTGTTCCGATCAACGGCAATTTGTACACTAACAATGAATAAACAATTATTAACACAGTATAAGCCATATGTATAAAAAAAAAGTATACATTTTTCTTTTAGGAATGATGTTTTGTGTTAGCAATATTTCCGTCAGCCAACCGCCCCGTGGTCCATTCATTATCTCCCCGCAAGTTCAGGCCGATAAAAAAATTACATTTCGTTACCTGGCACCTTTTGCTAAACAAGTTTTGCTTGGCGGTAGCCAGTTTGGATCTGCACAGGTTCCAATGACAAAAGATTCAATTGGAATCTGGAGTGTAACAGTTGGGCCGGTAAAGCCAGACATTTATCCTTATAGTTTCGTGGTAGATGGTGTAACGGTAATGGACCCAGCCAATGTAGCTTATTTTTCCAATGAACGTTTTAAAGCAAGTCTTGTAGACATTCCCGGCGATACTGCATTGGCACATGCTATGAAAGACGTACCACATGGTAGTGTTACTTATGAATATTATCCATCAGTGGAAGGGTCAACCGGTTCATTGGTAGTTTATACTCCACCCAGTTATGACAAAGCAACATCAAAAAAATATCCTGTTTTTTATTTAATCAGCGGAACAACAGATACAGAAGAAACATTTTTTAAAGTAGGTCGCACCAACCTTATTCTTGACAACCTCATCGCCGAAGGAAAAGCACAACCGATGATCATCGTGATGCCTTACGGAAATCCAATGGCAAGAATAGCGGAACAAACAGGAAAAGCAAAACCAGCAGATATTATTTCAAGAGATGGAGAGGATGCTGTAAAAAGAGCAAAGCTCTTTGAAACCGATTTGATCACAAAAGTGATCCCCTACATTGAAAATAATTATCGCACCATCAATAATAAAAACAACCGTGCCATTGGCGGATTCTCTAGAGGCGGTGGGCAAACATTAAGGACCGCCTTCGGCAATATGGATAAATTTTCCTGGATATGTTGTTATAGTGCGTACCTATCGACTCCCGAAATGGAAAGCAGCTTTAAAAATGTATATGAAAATCCAGAACGAACTAATAAAGAATTGAAGTTGCTGTGGGTAAGTGTGGGAAGCGAAGATTTTTTATATAAGCCAACACTGGAGTTTATAGATTTCCTGAAAGCTAAAAATGTTAATCACAAAACGCTTATTACCGGCGGCGGACATACTTGGATGAATGTAAAAAATTATGTGACACAGACCGTACAATTGCTCTTTCATTAAAATTGCCAGCACAATGAGAAAAACACTTTATATAGTAACTGTATTTAGTTTCATTTGTTTTAACGTCACTGCCCAACCACGACCTCCGGCTATTAGTTCGCCTGACGTTAATCCTGATCACAGTATTACATTCCGTTATTATTCCCGTACTGCACAAAGGGTAATTGTGAAGGGAGAATTTTTGACATCCCCGCTGGCCATGTCAAAAGACACATCCGGTATTTGGAGCATAACAGTGCCGCCTGTAAAACCAGATATTTACCCTTACAGTTTTATGGTTGATAGTGTTGAATTACCTGACCCAAACAACACCTATGTTTTTGCCAACGAAAGATTCAAACGCAGCATTGTAGATATTCCAGGTAACCAGCCTCTAATACATTCATTGCAAAATGTACCGCATGGAAAAATCAGCTATCGCTGGTACAAATCTGCGACATTAGGTAGCACACGTCAACTACTTGTTTATACACCACCGGGTTTTACTGCCAATAGCAAAACAAAATACCCGGTACTCTATCTTATTCATGGTGGTTCAGATACAGAAGAAACATGGACTAAAGTAGGTAGAGCGAATTTCATAGCCGATAATTTAATTGCACAGAACAAAGCAGTGCCCATGATTATTGTAATGCCTTATGGAAATGTAAGGCCCAAACCAATGCCTGATTTTACAAAAGATGTAATCAATGATATCATTCCTTTTATTGAATCAAATTATCCTGTATTAACTGATAGTAAAAACCGTGCAGTGGCGGGCTTTTCTGTAGGTGGCGGGCAAACGTTGAATATCGGTTTAACAAATACAGATAAGTTCGGGTATATCTGTTCTTATGCACCTTATACAGCAACGGAAGAATTTCAAAAAAATTTTACCAACTGGACGCCAGATGCAGAGAAGATAAATAAAGAATTAAAGTTGTTTACCATTAGTGTGGGGACAGAAGATTTTTTATATGAAAGCGTAAAGAAAAACCTTGACATGTTTAAAGAAAAAAAAGTGAATGTAAAAAGTTACATTGTTCCGGGTGGTCATACCTGGATGAATTGTAAAGCATACCTCACAACAACTTTACAGGAATTGTTCAAATAACTTCTAAACTATACAAAACAAAAAAATGAATACTAAATCCTTAACAATTGCTTTAGCTATAACACTGGTAAGTTTTACCAGTTTTTCTCAAACAGCACTGCCCGCTGTAATAGAAGATTTCAAACCTTCTCTCTTTAACCAGCCGTTTCAGAAATATCCACAGGTAAATTCGCAGGGCTATGCGAGATTCAGAATACATGCGCCAAATGCTGATAGTGTTCGGGTAAGTCTTGGCCTTGGCGGCCAGGGAGGAACAAAACTTACCAAAGCCGATAGTGGTTATTTTATTGGCACTACTGCAGGGCCAATGGATGAAGGATTTCACTACTATCGTGTTAATATAGATGGAGCTACTGTCAATGATCCGGGAACAGGGTTTTTCTACGGATCACAACGCTGGGAAAGCGGCATAGAGATTCCTGCTAAAGACCAGGATTTTTATGCATTGAAAGATGTTCCGCACGGAAACATGCAACAAATAATTTTTTCTTCAAAAAGCACGAACTTACAAAAGATGGCAGTTGTTTACACGCCTCCGGGTTATGAAAAAGGCAAAACCAAATATCCTGTATTGTACCTGCAACATGGTTGGGGTGAAAATGAAACTTCATGGGGTGTTCAAGGCAAGACTAACCTGATCATGGATAATATGATCGCGGAAGGCAGAATAAAACCTTTTATTGTTGTAATGACTTATGGTATGACTAATACCGGTGCTCCGATAGGACGTCGTCCTACCCCTCCACCAGGTACTCCGCTAAATGCAACCCCTCCAACCGGTGGTACTCGTCCAGATAGTGTAAATCGTCCTACTCCTCCTCCTGGTGGTGGTATGGGTGCAGCCGGAGTGGTAACTTTTGGTGTTACTGCAGGTGAACCTACAGGTGTCGGAGCTTTTCAGACTGTTTTGCTTGATGAATTAATACCTTATGTTGATGCACATTTCCGCACTATAGCTAACAGAAATAATCGTGCAATGGCAGGACTTTCAATGGGTGGATTTGAAACACATACTATCACATTAGCTAAACCTGATGTATTTGGTTACTGGGGATTATTAAGTGGTGGTAACTATAACCCAACTGAATTACAGGGAAAAACTAAGCCAAAACACATCTTTATTAGCTATGGTAGTAAGGAAACAAATGGTGCTAATGGTTTGCCTAAGGTTGAAGCTGATTTAAAAGCAGCTGGTTATAACGTTGCTACTTATGTTTCTCCGGGTACCGCACATGAGTTTCAAACATGGCGTCGTAGCCTTTATCAAATGGGACCACTTCTTTTTAAATAATAAAACACAGCATTGCAAATAAAATCGTCAATATGAAAAAATTGCTATTTGCTTTGGCAAATGTATTGCTGGTAAATATATCCGTTCATTCACAGGAACCTGTAAAACCCGGGCAACCGGGTTTTGATGTATTGCGTGATAGTATTGCTCATGGAAATATTGATACTATTATTTATAAATCCAAAACAGTTGATACCATTCGACGCACATTGATTTATACTCCGCCGGGGTATTCAAAAAAGAATAAGTATCCTGTGCTATACCTTTTGCACGGCATTGGAGGTGATGAGAAAGAATGGCTGAACGGAGGAAAACCACAGGTAATATTAGACAACTTATATGCGCAGGGTAAAATAGAACCAATGATTGTGGTGTTACCCAATGGCAGGGCAATGAAAAATGACCGTGCAGGTGGGAATATTATGGCTCTCGATAAAGTACAGGCATTTGCAACTTTTGAAAAAGATTTACTAAATGATTTAATTCCCTTTATTGAAAAGAAATATTCAGTATTTACAGATAGAGAACACCGGGCCATTGCAGGTTTATCAATGGGTGGCGGACAGTCATTAAATTTTGGGCTGGGCAATCTTGATAAGTTTGCATGGATAGGTGGATTCTCTTCTGCCCCCAATACAAAACCGCCGCAGGAGTTAGTTCCAAATGCAGAAGTGGCAAGAGAAAAAATTAAACTGCTTTTCATTTCCTGTGGCGCAAGTGATGGATTGATTTCCTTCAGCAAAAGAACACATGACTACCTGCAACAAAATAATGTTCCGCATATTTATTTTATAGAACCGGGTGTACATGATTTTAAAGTTTGGAAGAATGGGTTGTTTATGTTTTCCCAATTAATTTTCAAACCGGTTGATATATCCACTTTTTCAAAATACCCGGTGGCGGGTGCTCCTGCCCCTTCCAATATTCGCAATGCAGCCTATCCGCAAATCTTACCAGACAGCCGTGTAATTTTTAATATCAAAGCACCAGAAGCAAAAAGAGTTCAAATAGATTTAGGCAAGAAATATGATCTTATAAAAGATACAGCCGGTTTTTGGAAAGTAACTACTGACTCCATCAGTGAAGGTTTTCATTATTATACTTTATTAATAGATGGTGTGGCAGTAGCAGATCCTGCCAGCGAATCTTTTTATGGCATGGGCAGAATGGCAAGTGGAATTGAAATTCCTTTTAGTGGTGGTGCTTATTATGCCCTGCGCAATGTGCCGCATGGTGATATCCGGATTAAAAAATATTTCTCAAGGGTTACTAACTCATGGCGACAGTTTTACATCTACACCCCACCTGCATACGATTCTGCTGTTAATACTAGTTATCCTGTTTTATACATTTTACATGGTGGTGGTGAAGATGAAAGAGGATGGGCCACACAGGGAAAAACTGATTTGATCCTCGATAATCTCATTGCAGCACAAAAAGCAAAACCCATGCTTGTCGTAATGATGGATGGCAATTTGAGTGGTGGGGGTATAGCAGGTTTTGGTGAAAGATCATTACAGCTTTTTGAAAGAGAATTAAAAGAAGCCGTGATGCCAGCGGTTGAAAAAAATTACCGCATCGCAAAAGGAAGTGGCAATACTGCACTAGCTGGTTTATCAATGGGTGGATTACAAACATTGCATGCAGGTGTAAGAAATACAGACATGTTCGCTTACCTCGGAGTATTTAGTTCAGGCTGGTGGGCCAACCAGCCGGCACTTTCCAATCCTCAGTATGAGTTTATGAAAAACAATGCATCAACTATTAATAATAATTTAAAAAGCTTCTGGATTGCAATGGGTGGTAAAGAAGATATTGCTTATGCTAATTGTAAAATCATGCTTTCGAAATTTGATGAACTCAAAATTAAATATCAATACAGTGAATATCCGGGCGGACATACCTGGCCGGTTTGGAGAAACAATCTTTTCAATTTTGCACAGGTATTATTTAAATAGAGTAGTATAAAATTGTTCAAATAAACTCTTGGTTGGAAAAGGTTTTTATTCATTTATCGTCTTAGCAAGCTTTTATGATTTTTTTTATATGTTTTTAAAGTCGCAGAAAATGAAAACAAGCAGATTATCTCTTTTACTCTTTTTGTTGGGTGCATTGGTTATAAGTATGAGCAGCTATTCTCTCAAAAAGAAACAAAAGAAAATTTTAGTATTCAGTAAAACCGCCGGCTACCGCCATACCTCATCCATTGTGGCGGGAAAAAAATATATTATAGAGCTGGGACAAAAAAATAAATTTGATGTTGATACTACAGAAAGTTCAGACATCTTTACTGCAGAAAATTTAAAGCAATATACTGCTGTGATTTTTCTGTGCACGACAGGCAATGTATTGAATGATGAGCAACAAAAAGAATTTGAAAAGTTTATCCGGAATGGAGGTGGTTATTTTGGATTACATTCTGCAGCCGATACTGAATATGATTGGGCCTGGTTTGGCGAATTGAACGGTGCTTATTTTAAAAATCATCCAAGGCCACAGGAAGCAGTTTTCAATATCGTGGACGAAAATAATATTGCTACGGCCCACCTTCCAAAAGTATGGAAGCGTTCTGATGAACTATATAATTTCAAGTGGATCGGCACCGATTTGAAAATCCTGATTACTATTGACGAAAGCAGTTATTCCGGCGGCGGTAATGGTGACGATCATCCAATGGCCTGGTATCATGAGTTTGATGGAGGAAGAGGTTTTTATACTGCCCTGGGCCACGATAATAAATCATGGGAAGATCCATTGTTCCTTCAACATGTATTAGGCGGCATCAAATATGCGATGGGTGCTGATCCCGAATTAAAACGGATTGCATCAGTTAAGTAATTACCCATTTATTTTTTACAATGAGAAAAGCGTATTTCATTATCTGTTTACTCGTATCATGTGTGATCATATATAACTGTAGTGCACCCAAAGGCACCATTCGGAAGCAGGTTGGTAACCCTTATCCTACACGCATATTTGATTCCACTCCCTCTGTTGAATACCTGAATCCAGAACAAAGTTTAAAATCTTTTAATCTTCCTGCCGGCTATCACCTGGAACTGGTGGCAAGTGAACCAATGATAAAAGAACCTGTTGCCATTGCATGGGATGGCAATGCAAGAATGTATGTAGCAGAAATGCTTACGTATATGTTAGATGCTGATGCATCGAATGAACAGAAGCCTTTTAGCCGGATATCATTGCTGGAGGATATAGATAATGATGGTAAAATGGACAAGAGTTCGGTGTTTATCGATAGTTTGTTATTACCAAGAATGATCCTATGTGTGAATCATGAGCTACTTGTTAACGAAACAAATACCATTACTATCAATGCATATAAAGATTCCGACGGTGATGGAAAAGCTGACAAGAAAAGAACCGTATTTCAAAAAGATGATTACCGGATGGCAGATGCTAATATGGAGCATCAACGGAGTGGTCTTGATTGGAACCTGGATAATAATATTTATATCACCTACGACCCGGTGCGTTTCCGCTATAAGAATGGTATGATGCTGGCTGATTCTATTTATTCAGGACCCGGAGGCCAGTGGGGAGTAACACACGATAACTATGGTCGTTTATTTCTTAGTAATGCCGGTGCAGAAAGCCCATTGGTACGGGTGCAAATGAATCCATCCTATGGAGCACTTGATATGCCCGACCAGGCCAATAACGATTTCCAGGAGGTGTGGCCTATTATTTCAACACCCGACGTGCAGGGAGGTTTGATGCGTTTGCGGGCTGATAGTACATTGAATCACTTTACCGGAGCCTGCGGACAATCTATTTACCGGGGCAATACATTACCCGGTAACATGGTGGGTGATTATATTATTTGTGAACCGGTTGGAAGGATTATCCGTCGTGCAAAAGTGATTAATCTCAAAGGGAAGATAACTGTTCAGAACGCATATTACCGCCAGGAATTTATTGCCTCTACTGATATGAATTTCCGACCTGTGAATTCTTATACAGGGCCTGATGGAAATCTTTACATTGTTGATATGCATAGAGGCATTATTCAGCAGGGTAACTGGACAAGACCGGGATCATTTCTTCGAAAAAAAATTGATGCTATGGAAATGGCAAAAAACACAGGACATGGAAGAATTTACCGGCTGGTATATGATGGCTACAAGCAGGGAGAAAAACCTAAAATGCTGGATGAACCAGCAAGCAAACTGGTATCCTATCTGGATCATGCAAATGGATGGTGGAGAGACAATGCACAAAAGCAGATCATTTTACTAAACGATAAATCTGTAGTACCGGCATTAAAACAAATTGTTCATGGAGAACAAGCTACTTTACCGGCAAAGCCTTCTCCACTTGCCCGTCTGCATGCATTATGGACACTGGAAGGTTTGGAAGCAATAGATCGTGACATTCTATATACTGCGTTGAAAGATGAACATCCGCAAATCAGAAAAGCAGCTGTAATCATAAGCGAATCTTATCTTAAGAAAGATGATGGCGATATAATTACTAAAGTTTCCGGGTTAAAAAACGATCCATCGCATGATGTAAGATTGCAATTGTATTATACATTTTACAGCATCAGGCCGAAAAACGATACATCGTTTGCATATGAATTGTCGAAAGCAAATACTTCCAATGAAATGTTTGCAGCCGCTAAAAGATCCATGGACCGAAATACGGATATTAAAACATACGGAAGCAGATTGGCTAATATTCCTGTTGAAGAGAGAAAATCTATTTTAGGAGGTGTAACTGTTTTCAATGCACTTTGTATTACCTGTCATGGTCCTGGCGGTAAGGGAGTGGTAGTTGCAGGAACTACCAACCTCGCTGCTCCACCTCTTCCGGAATCAAAAAGAATGGACTTAGATAAATCACTTCTTGTAAAAATATTATTACATGGCTTAACCGGGCCTGTTGATGGAAAAGAGTATCCTGCCGTAATGCCATCGCTTGGCGCTAATTCAGATGAATGGGTTGCTTCGGTAGTAAATTATATCCGCTATGAATTTGGAAATGCGGGACGTCGGTTTCGCAGGCCAACGGATACCATATCGCCATTTGTTTCCGTTGCTGAAGTTGCCAAAATAAGAAAACAAAATGAATCAAGAATAAACTTGTGGACATTGCAGGAATTGGAAACGGGGACTCCGGCACCTTCAATTGTTAAGGCAAATATTGATACCGTTGCTAATAATACTACTCCTGCATCAAAGAGTGCCTCTACAGCTAAAAACAAAAAACCGGTTGTTAAATCAACACCTGCAGTTAAAAAAATAACATATGCACTGGTACAACCATTGTTACAAAAAAATACTTGCCTGACTTGTCATAATCCGGTTAACAAACTGATTGGACCTTCATATATGGAAATAGCAACAAAGAAATATTCTGTAGCACAAATTGTGCAGCTCATTCAAAAGCCTAACCCGGCCAACTGGTCCGGGTATGCTACAAAAATGCCGCCGATGTTACACGTACCAAAAAGTGAGCTAACTCAAATTGCCGAATGGATTAAGTCGCTGGAGAAAAAAAAGTAATTTTTTATGAACCAAAATATAAAACCTTGAAACGTTTTACCGTGTTGAAAAATATTATCATATTTTAATTTTCGTTTATCATCAATATTTATTTTAAAAAAAATCCTATACATAACGTATTACAAATTGTTCAATAAAACATTCTTGCTAAATGAAACAAAGAACCAAAATTACCGTAGCCATTCTTGTATTTTGTTGCTTTGCCTATGCAACCATTAATGATTTCTTGCCGGATAATGAACACAAAAGCTGGACACATTATGGAGGCAGCCCGGATCAGTCAAAGTATTTTAATGCGTCCCAGATTACCAAAGAAAATGTGAACCAGATGCAGGTAGCCTGGGTTTATCCTACTATGGATTCTGTTTTTAATTTTTTCAGTCCTATCCTTGTAGATACAATTATGTATGTGATGGCAAAAAATTATTCCCTTGTTGCTGTCAATGCACAAACAGGTAAAGAGATATGGATACATGCCAACCTGCAGGGACTGACCCGGAGAGGAATTAACTATTGGGAAAGTAAAGACAGAAAAGACAGACGCTTGGTTTTTACACTCAACAATACATTGCAGGCGATAGATGCACTGACAGGAAAATCAATTACGACCTTTGGTAAGAATGGGTATGTGGATATGAGAGAAGGGCTCGACCGTCCCGTTTCATCTATCCGGAGAATGCAATCTATGATGCCGGGAGTAATATTCGAAGATTTAATAATTATGGGATCTGCACCGGGTGAAGGATATTTTTCTCCTCCCGGACACATAAGAGCCTATAACATTGTTACAGGCAAAAGGGTTTGGACATTCCATACGATTCCTCATCCCGGAGAATTTGGTTACAATACCTGGCCAAAAGATGCATATAAATATGTAGGCGGCACAAATGTATGGAGTGAAATATCGGTAGATGTCAAAAGAGGCATTGCCTACTTACCTCTTGGCTCACCAACATTTGATTTTTATGGTGCAGACCGTCTTGGAAGCAATCTCTTTGGTAATTGTCTCGTAGCAATAAATGTCCGTACAGGTAAACGCATCTGGCATTTCCAGACTGTGCATCATGATTTGTGGGATTATGATCTTGCTTCTGCTCCGCAATTATTAACTGTAAACCGCAATGGTAAACAAATTGATGCTGTAGCTATAGCTACCAAACATGGTTTCGTATTTGTATTCGATCGTGTAACAGGAAAACCTATTTTCCCTATTGAAGAAAAACCTTTTCCAGCGAGCAAGATGCCCGGCGAAAAATCATGGCCTACACAACCTATTCCAACCGTTGTACCCAGCTTTACAAGACACGAAGTGACAAAAGACATGATCAATCCTTTTTATTCTGAAGATGAAAAGAAAAAATGGTACAAAAGGATCGACTCCGCTAAATCAGGATTATTTGTTCCGCCATCCGATAAATATGAAACGATCATGTTACCAGGTGCACTGGGTGGTGTGAACTTTGGCAATACGGCTTCTGATCCCGGCAAAGGAATGCTATATATATTGACACAGGAATATGTTTCGGTTTATAAACTCGAAAGAATAAAATCTCCGCGGGAATTAATGTCTGCAGATGATAAACAAAAAGTGCAAACATTATATAGTACCAGCTGCAAGTCCTGTCATGGAGATAATATGACAGGAAGAGGTATAGCGCCTTCGATCATTAATGCAGGACAGCGTATCACCTTTGATGATTTTAAAACTTTAATAAATGTGGGCCGCGGTCAAATGCCCGGTTTTCCTCATGTTGATGAACAAAGAATAACAGCTATATACCGTTACTTAGGAGGTACAATATCGAGATTTGGTGGCGGGCCAAGAAGAAATACAGAAACTAAAATGCCCGAAGGTCCGGTAGTAGCTTCAGGAGGTGCAACGGTAAAACCTGATGTGAAACCTGTTCCGCCAATGTCTGAATACCCTGTTGGGGTAGCTCGTCCTAAAAATCGTTATTCAACAGATTATGGTACTGCATGGCCTGATCTATTAGGTCCCACATGGGCATGGGTTATGGCGTATGATCTTAATACGGGCACTGTTAAATGGAAACAACCATTGGGTGAAGATGCTAAAACATCAAAGGCAGGTGATAAAAGTACCGGTGCTGTAAACGGTTCGCAAAGAAAAGGAATCGTGGTTACTTCTACAGGAGTTCTATTCTGTACCGGCAAGGGAGGAAAATTATATGCATACGATTCAGATAGTGGTAAACTCCTGTGGGAAACGACGCTTAGTTATGAGTCTAATGCCCAGCCGGTGATGTATGAATTAAACGGCAAGCAATACCTGGTAGTTAATGCTACCAACAATTTTACAAGGGATAGTTATGATCATTCCAAAGATCCCGGGGCATTGCCACGGGGATATGTTGTATATGCGCTTCCAGCGCAGTAAATGATAAAAATATATTGTACCAGGATATTTTATTAAATGTCTTAATTGTTTTATAGATAACCAAAACTGAAAATTATGAACCGCTTGCTTTTACTATTGACAGTAATTATTACAATATCTTCCTCAGCGCAATCTTTAAGTAAACGTGTAATGCATAACGATCCGTCAAAGTACAGAGAACTGTCTGCTGTGCATGCCGGGGCCGGGAAAATGGGATTCACCCAACTGATCGGCCGCACTGAATTATCCACCAACTTCCTTTACCTGCACACCGGATCTATCAATGCTAAATCGGGTATCGGACACCATTTTCATCATACCATTGAAGAAATGTTTGTTATACTTGATGGCGAAGCGGAGTTTACTATCAATGGACGTACTTCCAAAATAAAAGGACCGGCTTTGGTACCCTGCAAAATGGGCAACTCTCATGGAATTTATAATCCAGGTAAGACTTCTCTTCGCTGGATGAATTTTGCTGTGAGTACTACAAAAGGACGCGGAGATAATTTTGATTTAGGTGATGATCGTGTTGGCGCCAAGCTGGATCCCATTCCGCAATTTGCTTCCAGTCAACTGAAAAAAGAATTACTAAAACCCAATAATAATACTTACCCCGGCAATGGCATCCTGTATCGCCGCATACTAGGACCTGATGTTTTTTCAACGAGTTGGGATCATGTTGATCACTTAACAATACCAGCAGGTAGTATTGCAGGCCCAAGACAGCTTGAAGGATTTGAAGAAGTGTATTATGTAATTAAAGGTTCGGGTATCATTGGCATTAATACAGATACTGCAACAATAAAAACAGATGATGCTTTTTATGGATTGCTGGGCGAGAAACTGAATTTTACTAACACCGGAAAAGAAGAACTTGAATTGCTGGTGATTGGTATTGCGGTTTCTAAACAACAGAAAAATCCTGACAACCTGAAACAGCTTGCCAAACCTAAGGCAATACTATTGCAAATGGATTTTGTTGTACCCAAAGAAAACAGTGATGCTTTTGAAAAAATGTATCACTCTATTTATGTGCCTGCCATGATAGTACAAAAAGGTTATGTTGGTTCAAAGTTATTGCGCCTCTTTCCGGAAAACATCAGTAAAGAAATACAGGCCGAACCAACAAATTATAATTACTCGATACAAATTTCTTTTGCTACTGAAGAAGACAGAAGAAATTGGGTGGCGAGCCCACAGCACAAGATTGCATGGCCTGCGGCAGCCGCACTTGTAAAAGAATTCAAATGGCGTGGCTATGATGTTATGGGTGATGATAACCAGTGATAAAAACTTTAAGCAGGTTGTCGTGATCGGTAATTAATGTGGGCAACAGCGATTGATCTGAGATGCTTTAATAATAATGATAAAGATGCCAAAGCTTTTAAAATAAATTTTGATACAGTTCGGGGAGAATCTCTTAACAGTTATCTTCTTTGCAGTTCCTGCTGAGTGTAATCAGCATGCTGTTATAAAAATGGTTAACTCAAGCTCTTATTTTTTAATACTTAAAATTTTGTTATATGAAAAAGTTTTCTTTTAAAAAAATGCTATACGCATTATTGATCCCCTCTGTAGTTCTTTTCTCTTTTACCACCCTTGCTGAACGTGTTAATTTTTCCGGTGATTGGAAATTAGATGAATCAAAAAGTGAGCTCGGTGAATTCGGCGCCCGTGTGGCCCGGTCGGTCAAGGCAGAACAAAAAGATAATGCTATTACAATCTCAAAAACAACTCCTGGTTTTAACGGTGGCGACCCTGTTACTACTACTGTTACATTGACCTATGATGGCAAAGTAACCGAGTCTGAAGGCTTTGGCGGTTCAAAAAGAAAATCAACAGCTAGTTGGTCTGATGACGGTTCGACACTTACAGTCAATACCACGACTACTTTTGAAAGAGACGGACAAACCAGTGAATTTAAATCTACAGAAACCTGGACGTTGACAAAAGACGGCTTACTTTCTGTTGTCGCTCATTCCAATTCGCCCCGTGGCGAAAGCACTACAAAAGCTATTTATAAAAAATAGAAAGTGGGAAGAAAAATCCTGTTCAACATCGACTTGATTGCCGGTAAATGAATATAAACTTAAAAACCAGCTATGAGAAGTAAAATCCATTCAATTGCTTCGATGATATTCTTCATGAATGTTTATGTAAGCGATGCGCAGGATATTCCACCAACAACATCTCTGGTATATCCGGGTATTGATGGTAAACTGGTTTACGTTGCTGACAGTCTCGGCAACAGGATACCTGACTTTTCAAATGCAGGATACAAAGGCGGTGGAGTTTCTATACCTTATGTACCGGTAAAAGCAACGGTATGGCCGGTTGCCGGAGATAATTCAGATAAAATACAAAAAGCAATTGATAGTGTATCTGCTTTATCGTTTGATGCATATGGATTCAGAGGTGCAATATTGCTGAAAATGGGTTTTTACCAATTAGATAAACCACTTTATATAAAAGCTTCTGGTGTGGTGCTGCGTGGTGAAGGTATGAGTGATGTTGGTACAATATTATTTGGCAAAACGCCTAAACAACAACCGGCACAAGGTCCTGGTCGTGGCGGAAGACCAGCATTGATAAATATTGCAGGTGACTCGGCGGTTAAAGTTTCGGAAGAAACAAAACAAACAATCACCGATAAGTATGTGCCGGTTGGTGCAAAAAGTTTCAATGTTACGTCAGCAAAAGCTTTTAAGGTTGGAGATAAAGTGATGGTTCGCCGTATTGGCAATGAGGATTGGATAAAGGAGTTGGGAGAAGACAGTACAACTGTTGGCCGTAACAGGTGGCGTCCATTTGATATTAATTACGACAGAATCATTACAGATATTAAAGGGAATACGGTAACTATTGATGCACCCATCTTCTGTGCCATTGAAACACAATGGGGCGGCGGATTTGTATTTAAATATAATGACCCGCGGATTGAGAATGTTGGTGTAGAAAATCTTCGGGGTATATCAGAATATGATCCCACAGTACGCACAACAGAGTATGGTAATATGGACCGCGATAAACTGGATGCTAAATACCGGTATAAGGGGGAGGAATATTATTCCGATGAAAATCATTATTCAAACTTTATCAATATTACCAATACAAAAAATGCATGGGTAAGGAATATGTCTGCTATGCATTTTATGAGCAGCGTGGTACAGGTGAATGCAGGTTCTAAATGGGTAACAGTTCAGGATTGTGAATCAAGAGAACCTGTTTCTCAGAGATGGGGTGGAAGGCGTTTTATTTTCCACATGAATGGACAGTTTTGCCTGGTACAGCGTTGTGTATCGCAAAAAGGAAGACACTCGTTTGTACAGCAGCAGTCAGAAGCAAGCGGCAATGTTTATCTCAATTGCACTGCTATAAATCCTTATTCGAGCAGTGAGCCGCATAATCATTGGGTAAATGGTAGTTTGTATGATAATGTAAAAGCACCGCTTACGGCCAGGTATTGGGATTACATTATTGGCTGGGCTGGAGCAAATATTGTTTTCTGGAATTGCGAAGGAGATTTTTTAGTTCAACAACCTCCTACTGCTCAAAACTATTCTTTTGGTCATATAGGTATTAATGCAGTAATATTTAATTCGGGTTTGCAGGATCTTACCAAACCGAATGGTCATGTAGAATCGATGGACAAGCATGTAACACCCCGTAGTTTATACCTGACACAGCTTAAAGAAAGACTTGGAGTGCAAGCAGTAAAAAATATAACCAATGTAAAAGAAGAAGTTGAATAAATTATTGTTGACAATTCAAAAAAACAATATATCAATTTTACATAACCAGTTTTAGCAAGAACAGATATAATTATTAATGGATACAATCAACAACTATAAATACACTGGACAAATGAAAAAGAGCAAGCTAAAAAACCGGCTTCTAAAAATAAGTTTCCTGGGGTTTGGTTTATGGAGCTTTATAGTTCCTTCTGCAAATGCCCAAACTACCTCATTAACTTTGGACTTAACAAAACCTGGTGCGAAAGTAAGTCCCATGCTTTACGGGTTAATGACAGAGGAAATTAATCATTCCTATGACGGTGGTCTGTATGCGGAATTGATACGCAATAGAATATTTAAAGACAATCCACTCAAACCTGAAGGATGGAGCCTTATACAGGAAGATACCAACAGTTCAAAAGCAACAATGAAAATCATTGCAGCAACACAGGACAATGTTCCTTTTGATGAACGGCGTCATGCGATCAACCGTGCACTGCAAAGTTGCTTACGGCTTACCGTAGAAAAAGCAGGGAGCAGAGTGGGCATTGCAAATGAAGGTTATTGGGGAATACCTGTAAAACCTAATACTACTTATAAAGCATCATTCTATATAAAAGGTACAGGAAGTATTCAACCATTTCGGCGTCCGGGTTCACAACAACCTGCACAGCCAACTGCCCCTGTCATTGATGATAATACAGCCGGCCCGATTACAGTAACGATTGAAAGTAATGATGGTAAAATAGTTTATGCATCCGGCACAATTGATTTGGCAAAAAGCACATTCTGGAAAAAATATGAACTGATATTAACTACCGCTGCTAATGTAAAACCAACAACCGATGCACGGTTTGTTATTTCAACTACCCGCACAGGTTTATATTATTTTAATCTTGTTTCATTATTTCCTCCAACATATAAGAACTCACCCAATGGTTTCAGACCAGACATTATGCAAATGATGGTTGATATGAAACCTAAATTCTTACGCTTCCCAGGTGGTAACTACCTGGAAGGGCCATTGATCACAGATGCTTTTCCATGGAAAGAAACTTTAGGCCCAATCGAAAACAGAGCGGGTCATAAAGGGTCGTGGGGTTATCGTGCATCTGATGGTTTGGGATACTTCGAGTTTTTAAAATGGTGTGAAGATATTGGAGGGGAAGCAGTGTTAGGAGTATATGCTGGTTATTCATTAAATGGTGATCATGTTGATGCAGGCCCGCTTTTAAAACCTTATGTAGATGATGCATTAGATGAAATTGAGTATGCAATAGGAGATGTAAAAACTTACTGGGGAGCTAAACGTGCAGCGGATGGTCACCCAAAACCATTTAAGCTAACCTATATAGAGATCGGCAATGAAGATTGGTTTGACAGATCAGGCAGCTATGATGGAAGGTTCACACAATTCAGAGAAGCTATAGAAAAAAAATATCCTCAGTTGATTTGCATTTCAACGATCGCTGATGCACAATATCCCGATCTGAAAGTAAAGTCAGGGAAAAAACCTGCTGTACTTGATGAACATTATTACCGCAACTCATGGGCCATGTGGGAAAATGCTTCGCAATATGATAAGTATGATCGCAAAGGCGCTAAAATATTTGTTGGAGAATGGGCCACCCGTGAAGGCGCACCAACTACTAATTTGAATGCTGCTTTGGGTGATGCCGCCTGGATGACTGGTATGGAACGTAATTCAGATCTTATTATCATGTCTTGCTATGCTCCGTTGTTTGTGAATGTAAATACCGCTACTGCCACTGCTCCCAAAGCATGGCAGTGGGATTCTGACCTGATTGGTTACAATGCATTGAGCAGTTACGGATCGCCTGCTTATTACGTACAAAAATTATTTGGGAATTATTTAGGCAACATGATAGTAAACACGACCGCAAAAAATATTCCCACACAACCCAGACCACTTACCCGGAGAGATAGTACTGATGGTATAACAATAGCGCCGCAAGTTCCTACTGTTTTTTATTCTGCTACAAAGGATGAAAAAACAGGAGTTATTTATCTTAAAGTTGTAAATACAATTGGCAAACAGCAATCACTCGAAGTAAGCTTAAAAGGCGTTGGTAAAATATTACCTGATGCGACATTAATTGTTATCAAAGGTGATAAACCGGAGGATACTAATACAATTACTGATCCTGAAAAGATCATACCGACAACTTCAAAAATAAAAGTCGTGGCTTCAACTTTTACAAGGACACTTGATCCTTACTCGGTAAGCATATATCAATTACAAACCAGCAAGTAGTAAAAAGATCAAATCTCAATATTCATTGTATCTATCATAAAATATAATTTTTTTAAAAACAACTTCATTATTTATGAAATTTTTCCTGACACCCCTATTTTGGATATTCAGTTATCTGTCTATCGGGCGAAGCGCTACCCAGAATAATCAGGAAGCTTTTTTGAATAAGGACAGCATTAAGTCTACGCTGGATGGGAATACCCAGGTTTTTTATTATTATAAATCCACAGATAAAAAGTCGAAACCTTTGATTGTACAGCTCCATTCCTGGAGCTACCCCGCTGATTCTCTGAAAACACTTGATCTTGATGTTATCGCAAAAACTAAAAACTATAATTATGTATTTCCGAATTTCCGTGGTGTAAACAACCATCCAAAAGCTTGTTGCAGTGAATTTGTAATTGCCGATATAGACGAATGTATTGATTGGGCATTAAAAAATATGAATGTTGACAAAAAGCAAATTTACATAATTGGATATAGCGGAGGGGGATATGCAACCTTGTCTATGTATATGAAATCCCGTCATACTATTAAAGCTTTTTCTGCGTGGGCTTCTATATCTGACCTGGCGGCATGGTATAAACAATCTGTTGAAAGGAAAAATAAATATCCAAGGGAGATCATTAGCTGTATAGGAGCTGGGAACAACTTTGATTCGCTAAAAGCGATAGAACGTTCTCCACTTGTTTGGACAACTCCGGTTAAAAAAAGAAAAAAAAGTACGTTACAGATATTCGCCGGTATTCATGATGGACACAACATTGGTGTTGTTCCTATTTCACAATCTATCAGTTTCTACAACAAAATTATCGCTGATTATAAGGAAAAAGATGTTTCAAAATATGTAAGTAAAGAAGATGAAAAAAGAATGGTTGACACACAGACATTCCGGGTATCAGATACAACTAAAAAAATTGGCGGTAAGCTGATCTATTATCAGAAATCGTCAAAAAATGTTATGCTTACTATTTTTGAAGGCGGACATGATATGTTGAGCAAGCAGGCATTAGAATACATAGAACAGAAACACGAATAATGCTATCATTGTCATTAATGGATTTGTGTATCTATTCTGCGAACAGACCACCATCATAAGAATGATTAATTTTCGAACAGGAGAAAAGAAAATTTTTAGTGTCGTAAACTGTAAATTTAAAATTCATAAACTTTCAATATGAAAAAACTGTTTCTTCTTTGTTATTGCTTTATTTATGTTTCATTTTTTTCAAAATTGTTTGCCATTATCCGGCTGCCGCCTGTCATGAGCAGCAACATGGTGTTACAGCAAAATTCACAAGCTACTCTATGGGGGTGGTCAGACCCCAGCGAACGTTTTACCATTACCTGTTCCTGGAAAACAACTGTTGATTCTGTACAGGCCCCTAATAGCGGAAAATGGAAAGCAAAGATCAGCACCCCTTCTGCAGGTGGACCATATACTATTACTATCAAAAGCAGGATCAACACCATCGTTTTGGAAAATATTTTGATCGGTGAAGTATGGATATGCTCCGGGCAGTCAAATATGGAAATGAGCAACACACAACATATAAAAGAAGAAGGCACAAAAAGCAATAATGATAAGATACGGTTCTTCACTGTTGCCAAAAAAACTGCTGAATATCCACAAGATCATGCCGAAGGGCAATGGGTCTCTTGTAATGAAGAGACACTACGTCGCTTTAGTGCTGCCGGTTATTTCTTCGGAAAAAAACTGCATCAGGAACTTAATAATGTTCCCATCGGTCTTATACAGTCGGCATGGAGTGGTACACCGGTTGAATTATGGGAACCTGTTGAAGTACTTAACAGCGACCCGGCCATGAAAGAAGCTGCTACAAAAATAAGAAATGTTACATACAGGCCGAATACTCCGGGACTTATTTACAATGCAATGATTTATCCCATTTCAAATTATACTATTGCAGGTGTTATCTGGTACCAGGGCGAAGGGAATACTGCACGGGCCAGCACCTATGAAAAAATGTTTACCGGCATGATCGGTGCATGGCGCAAACAATTTGAACAGGATTTTCCTTTCTATTATGTGCAGATAGCACCGTACACATATGAATACACATTTGAAGGAGCGTTGCTGATGGAACAACAAACCCGTTCGCTATCATATCCAAAGACAGGTATGGTGGTCATCACCGATCTTGTTGACAATGTAAAAGACCAGCATCCAAAAAATAAATTAGATGTAGGCTTACGACTGGCAAATATTGCTTTAGCTGAAACGTATAAACAAAACATTCCGGCACCTGTTTATTTAAACCCGAAGTTTAAAAGAATGGATGCAAGCAAAGCAAAGATCAACCTGTATTTTGATAATGCTCCTAACGGCTTCATGGTAAAAGGTGACGGAACACCCACTGAATTTCTCATCGCAGGAACTGATCAAAACTTTTTGCCTGCTGAAGTTAAAATAGAAAAGGATAGAATCGTTGTTTCCAATAAACGGATCAGCAATCCTGTTGCCGTCCGGTTTTCATTCAGCAACACAGGCATGTCAAATGTATTTAATAAAGAAGGATTGCCTCTTATACCTTTCAGGACAGATAACTGGGAGGTGGTGCCTGCGAAACAATAAATTACATTTTCGCTGCTTGCAACAAGTTGTTTATCGCATCTTCACTCTCAACAAATATTTGGTGGCAGTAAGATAAATTGTTTTGCCATCAGGAGATAAAGCACAATTGGCAACGCTTGTTCCATTAATTTTTATCTTGCCAATCAGTTCCCCAGTTTTAGTAAAGATCCAGATACCACCTGGTCCTGTTGCAAATACATTTCCTTTCTTATCTATTTTAAAACCATCACAACCACCCATACCTTTCTCAGTTCCCGGGTTATAGAAAGTTCTGCCATTCGCTAATGACCCATCATTTGAAATATCATAGGCATACCAACCTCTTTGTCTTCCTTCTGTATTTGATACTAATAGTGTTTTACCACCAGGTAAAATACCAATACCATTTGGCGACTCTAAAGAATCGATTAGCAGTGTAATCTTTCCATCTTTATCCATCTTATAAACACCCTGGTAAGGAATTTCTTTTTTTGGATCTCTTGCTCCTCTTTCAAGGCCATAGGATGGATCAGTAAAATAAAGATCGCCGCTGGCAGTAAGAAAAAGATCATTAGGACTATTTAATCTTTTACCATCATACTTTCCCACTGCTGTAATAAATTTTGATTGCGGCGCATTGAGTGGCGCATCCATTATTGCAATTCTTCTGTCGCCATGCTGGCACACCAATAATTTTCCATCCTTAGAAAGAGCAAGTGCATCCGGGCCCATAAACCCGCCACGCTTTGCAGTATCTGTATAACCACCGGGTTTCACATAAACTTCTTTACCATTTGCTTCTGTCCATTTATAAATAGTATTGCCGGGAACATCGGACAGCAAAAGCATTTTCTCTTTCTCAATCCATAATGGTCCCTCAGTAAACTGAAAGCCTTCCGCAACTATTTCGATCTTCGCATCTTTGTTTATAAGCTTGGAAAGTTTGGTTGAAATAAATTCAATAGTTCCTGTTCCGGGTTTGTTTTCCTGTGTGTGCCCGGAAAAAAATACAGAAACTAATAAAATGAGAGTCGTAATTTTTTTCATATTGCCTGTTTATATTATTTAATGAAAGAATAAATCTGCCTATTAAATTATCTATTTTCAAGTTTGATTTATAAATAATTTATATACCCTTCCATATTTGTACGCAGTTTATACACCTTGCTGTAACTTACGATATACAATGTTTTCATATCAGCATCTCCAAAGCAAAGACTCACCGGGAAAGAAGGCAAATTGATCATTCCAACAAATACTCCTTTATTATTAAAAATCTGAACCCCGTAATACGTACATACATACAGGTTGCCCATTTTATCAATTGCCATGCCATCTGCACTGGAAGAACGGCCTTTTCTGTCCATTACATTTCCAGTAAGGAATAGCTTTGCAAATTGACGGCCGTTGGCAATAGTTCCATCTTCTTTCACATCATAAGCCCAGATAAAATTATCTTTTTCACTTTTTACCGGATACCATGATTCATCATCGTAGCAGTTGTTGATGTAAAGTGTTTTGCCATCAGGTGATAACACAATTCCATTAGGCATAGCAAATTCGTTCGGCTCTGTCAACCTTATTACTTTACCTTGTGGTGACGAATAATAGACTGCACGACCAGGTTGAAATTTTGTTGGTTCGATTGTAAACTGGGGATCCGTAAAATATACGCCACCTTTTACATCGGTTATTACATCATTAGGTCCATCAATAGATTTGCCTTCATACTTATCAGCAATTACTTTTACTACTTCTCCTTTTGTTGTCATTTCTACGACCCTGTGCCCCATCATATCGCAAACAAGAAGGTTCCCATTTTTATAAGGGTACAATCCATTTGTTTGCATTTTACCCTGTGTTATATTACTGTAACTGCCATTAGGATCCAGTTCAACCGTAGAACTTTTTTGAGGACTTGCATTGAATTTCTGATCAAAATACATGTTTGAAAAATAAACTTTTCCATTCATCCATTTGGGGCCTTCAGTGAAAGTAAGTTCAGGTTTTGTTTTTTTCCCATCTACCAAAAGTTCTATTTTGGCATCAATAGGAATGATAGCATGATAAGCATCTAATGCTGTTTTTTGCTTTTCTAAATAATCAGGGCGGGCAGGCCAAAAAATATCCAATGCATCACAGCCCAATTCACCAATTTTTGCACCATGCACCATGTTGACGGGAATACGTACCACATCATTTGTTTTCATTGTTTGTTCTCCATCAAGAATTATCTCATCACATTCACCACGCAATACAAACATCATTTGTTCTTCAGGATGTATATGATGTGGAAATATAGATCCCGGTTCCATCGAAATAAAACTCAGCTGTGTATTTTTTCCGGATACTAACCGGGAATGAGCACCGGGGAGAATGGGTGTAAGCTGAATGTCGTATAGGTTATATACTCTATTAGCAGAAATGTTAGGTGTTTGAAAAGATTCAATATCTTTTATTTCTGTCGGCAGATTTTTTACAGCAGCTTTTTGCAGATAATCTAAACGCAATGGACTATATACTTCAATTAGTTTTGCTCCGGTCGCTCCTGCCGTAAGAGAGTTTTTAGTTCCTTTTTCAAGATATACAAAATCAGTTCTTGGAGTGCCGCTGTGGGTGCCATCTGGTTCTTCTCTTTTTTGGCCAATCATATTCACCATTGTGCCGTTGATAAGCTGATCAATTGAACCTTCCATCACAAATACAAACCTATCTGCGGTTAAAAGCTCTTCAGGAATTTTTGCATTGGGTTCAAGTTGCAACATGCTTACCATATTACCACTCCCCCAGAAAATTTTTGCAGTTATGCCAGGATAAAGTGTGGCACTTACAAGAGTATCTGATCCTTTTACTTTTCCTAATTTAAGATTAGACTCAAAAGAGACTGCTGGTATACCAGATAATTCCCGTTCAGTTAAATTGTGTTGCTTAATGAGTTCCTTATTTTTCTGTTGCCATTCAGGCAAAGAAGAAGAAGTACATTGGCTTAAGCTCATTACCAACAACAGCATAAAACTGCTGAAAGCAATATTCTTCGTTAGTGTTGATTTCATATTTCCCGTTGTGTTTATTATAAATTATGATAGTATTACTGTTGCGTCAAATTATGCAGATGTTACCATGTTCTTTTGCTCATCATTTTGTCCAGTTCTGCACGGGTCATTTTACCTAACTCAGGATGTTTTTCCAGCCATTTTAAAAAATCAGATTTTATCACATCTGACCATTGACTGTCTATTTCGCCGGTACTATATTTACCAGCTTTCACCATTTCATAACCAAACTGATCTTTTCGAATAACAAATTCTGAAGTGCTTACTACTTGTTCTGCTAAATGTGCAGGCACAAAGAGTACTCCCTCTTTTTGAGCTATTACCAAATCGCCAGGAAGCACCATTACATTGCCAATACGTATAGCAGTATTGAGTCCCATCAAAACCATTTCTTCGGTAAAAGATGGATGGAAATCCCGAACAAATGCATTAAACCCTTTGATGTTTTTTATTTCCTGTAAATCCCTGGCTGCGCCATTAAAAATTACTCCGTTACCTGATTTACTATAAATTGAATTGGCTAACGTTGCCCCCATAATAGATCCGCCGCTAATTTTTCCAAATGCATCGGCAATATATATATCACCTTTAGTTAGCACATCTATTGGCCAGGAATTCGTATTGCCTTTTCTTCCTTGCATGGCTCCTCTTTCTTTAATGTTTTTTTCTACGTCGGGGCGGCTTGGCATGTACATGGCGGTTACCGCTCTGCCTGTCATAGGCGTATCATTAACGCTCTTCCAATTTCCTTCAAACTGATTTGTATATCCTTCATTTTTCAAAACTGTCCATGCATCATCAATCATTATGTACTTAGCTCTTACTAAAAGGCTGTCTGGAATTTTAGGTCTCCCGTCAACAAACCGTTCACCCTTCCATTCAGAAGTAAGAAATAACATTTCGTCTTTGGAAATCGTTTGTGCAAATACACTATGATGCATTGTAATAACAAATAGCATTGTCGATATAATAACTCCGTGTAGTTTCATAGATCGATGATTTAATAAATTTGAAACTGTTTATCGTTTAGTAAAGAACTGACAGGCTTTATTCTTGTTTTGCCACTTTAATTTTTATAACAACTTTTTTTACCAGCTTATTACCACCGGGTGTAATATTAGGCCGGTGTGCTTCTCCGGGAAAGAATAGCAAAAAACTATTTTCCTTTACAGTAAAAATTTTTCCGTCGCCTGTATAATACGCAATGTCTGCTTTCTCGTTATAAGGCTTGCCCACTTTTACAGAATCAACAGGTGTTCTTCCCATCATTTCTTCTCCTCTGATCACATATTGCAAATCGATATAGTTAAGGTGTGATTCAAAAGTTGTTTTATCATAATCTTTCGTGGGTGCTTCTTGCACAATAGCAAATACATTGTCGCTATCAATTACATGCCGGCCAACGGTTAGTGTTTGCAGGTCCGTGTCTTTTAAGAAAGCAAATGCTTTATCCCAATATGTTTTGTTCAAATGATATTGCTGAGCAAACTTTACTTTATTGATTTCTGGATGCGGAGTTGCAGCGAGTCCTCCGAGATATTGTTTTTTCTTAAACCAGGTATTGGCTTTTTTTTCACTCCAGCTATTTTTTTCCTGAGCGATGACTGATACCGTTGTGCTAACGAAAAAAAGAATTACACAAAAAATATTTTTTTTCATAATAATTATAATTTAAAATAGTGTCGGCTAATCAATTGTTTTCCGGATTAATTGTAAATAATAAACCGCTCCGGCCGTATTGGCGGGCAATGCCTGAAATTTTATTCTCACTTTATTTTTTCCTTTAATCATTTCATCTGGTATAGCATATTCAATACTTTGAAATTTCGACTGGTTCCATTTTCCGGTATTATCTTCTGTTATTATTTTTTTATCATCGATATAAATTTCAAATTTTCTATTTCCCCATTCGGCTCCCCAATATTTTACACGCAGCGTTAGATCTGTTTCATTGTTAGTGGAAAGTTCATAGCTGAAAAAGCCATTATCACGGGCATCACGCCAAAATTCATCATGCTGGTTTCCTGTATTTGAATTTTGTTTTTGCATCAAGTGGTCTGCTTCCGGCTGTTGCTCTCCTGGCGCAACAAAGTCAACGGTTCGTTTTTGTAATTCCAGTTTTTGTTTTTCTGTAATAGCAATTGAATCAAGATAGGTTTGATAACCCGCATTGCTTAAAGCCATCCAGTACATCATATACCTTGCATCATGAATTTTATAAAACGGCTCAAAAATTATATTAATGGGATTAATCAATTTTATACCCGTAGCTGAAAAGGTCAGGGGTTTGCCTGCCATTGGTTTTAGTCTGCTTGTAAGTGACGCAATGTTATCTTCAATAATTATAGGGGCTTTATCCAAAGGAAGTTTTTTACCACTAGCTATATGTGCCCATCTTTCATCGTCTGCCACTAAACCTTTTAAGTCTTCTTTTCCGGTCTTTGCAGCGAGCAGAATGGGACCATGCATAATAGCAATGTAATTGGAAACATTAGGCATTTGCTCAATGCTGTTGTGCATCGGTAATATGACCGTAATCACATCGCCTTTTTTCCATAGCCGCTTAACAGCTATATACGATGAAGGATGATTGGTAAATGAAATTGCTTTCCCATTAACCGCCACTTTTAATGCACCTTCCTTTACCCATAAAGGATAACGGATCATCAAAGAAAAAAGGGAAGACCCTTCAGTAATCGTTATGCTTGTTTTTTCTTCATAAGGAAAAGCTGTTTGCTGTTTAATTTTTATTTTGTTTTCTCTCCAGTTTAATTCCGAAGGAATAAAGAGATTTACATATAATGCATTTTTTATGTGGGTGTAAATAAACTGGCTGTACTTGCCATGATTTTCCATGCCACTGCCTACGCAGCACCACATGCCTTCGTTGGGAGAAGAATATACTCTGTAATGACGGGGACGTGCCGGTGTAAAATAAACATAGCCACCATGCTCCGGATGCTGGGTAGACAGGATATGATTGTACAATGTTCTTTCATAATAATCTGCATATTTTGCCAACGGATTGACCCTGAATAAATCTTCGGTTAGTTTAAGCATGTTGTATGAGTTACAGGATTCAGGTCCTTCCACATCATTAACAAAATCTGATGCTGCAGTTACCGCGGGAAAAAATTCTCTTCTACTATTGCCACCAAATGCAAGACTTCGTTTTGTGGTAACTGTTTCCCAGAAAAAATCACCTGCTGTTTTGTAAATAATATCGTTTGCCAATTCACCAATGCGTTCAAAACCCACTGCTTTTGGCACCTGTGTATTAGCATGTTTATTATCAAGGTTATCTTTTTTTTCAGCCATTGCATCCAACAGCATTTTATGCGAAAATCTTTTTGCAGCAGTTAAATATTTTGAATCGCTGGTCATCTCGTATGCATCAGCAAAAATTTCATTCATACCGCCATGCTCCATATCCAGCATGGATTGCATTTGTGTATCTGTTAATGATGCCGTGATATTTATTCCCCAGTCGCAAAATTTCAAAAAGATTTCTTTTGCATCTTTGTTACCTGTGTACATCCATGCATCCCGCAAGCCTGCGTACATTTTATGTACATTGTACCAGGGTACCCATGCAGACCGGTAAGCTGCAAAATCACCTTGTTGTAAACTGCTCCATATTTTTTTCCCATTGGGCACAGCTCCTACATACCCTTTTCCCCAACCTGGATTATTTATACCGTTTGCATCCTGGCAAGCTTTCAATTCTGTAAGCATATAGTCCATCCGTTTTTTACATTCAGCATTTCCGGTCGAAGCATAATTCATCGCAAGCGCAGATAAATAATGTCCGCCCACATGTCCATCCAATCCATCCCAATTTGTAAATATTTTTGCTTTTTCAGGTAAACCGGCTTCCTTTCTGTAACCAGCTAATAAACGGTCAACATCATACTCCAAAAGAACTTTGATGTTCAGATCACGGGCATGTTGAAAAGGCCCATCGAGCAATTTTACATCTGCTAATGAAAATTCATTGCTATATAGTCTATTCTGGGCATCAGTAGAACTGACAGTTAGTGATAGGCAAGTAACAATAAACAGAATTATACTTATTTTTTTCATTTTTATTTTTATCGCAGCCTTTTAAAATTTCACAACTATTTTCTTTCCTGCGTAGCTAATTACTTTATCTGCGGCAGCTACTGTATTTTCTCCAACAGCTCTATTATTACTTACTATTACAATATTGAATGTTCTACTTTCCAACATTCCCGGGAAAGAACCGTTTCTATCAGCAATGGTTAACGTTCTTTTTGAGTTGTCCCAACTAAACGTAACAGTTGAATAAACTCCTTTTTCATAATTGTAATTATCGTTCTCATCCTCATACAATACAAATTTTCCATTCGCTTCCGGATAGATTCTTATTTCCAGATTATCCCATTTTTTTTCTTCGGCATATTGTACGCTTGGTCCAATAGGAATAATAGAACCTGCTTTTATATAAAGAGGAATAATATCAAGCGGAGTCTGTTTCGTTACTTTATTTCCCCCTGCTATTTTTTCACCGGTCCAGAAATCATACCAGTCAACGCCGACAGGCAAGTATGTTTCCTTTGATTTGATAGGGTTGAAATATTCCACCTGTATCGTATCTCTCCCATTTACACTGGGTTTAACATACATCGGGTTCGTAACAGGGCTTACCAGCAAAGATTTTCCAAACATAAACTCGTCGTTTATATCCAATGCATTCTTATCTGAAGGGAAATCCATCATCAATGCCCGCATCATGCTTGATTGGTTGGCCGTAACATCCCATGATGCAGAATAGATGTAAGGCAACAAACGGTAACGAAGGTTGATGTATTTTTCAATAGCATCGTAGTATTTTGTTCCTTTCGTTCCGAATTGATAAATTTCTCTTGGAGCATCAGCACCATGCGAACGCATTAAAGGACAGAAAGCGCCAAACTCCAGCCAGCGAACAAATAACTCACGGTATTCAGGGTCTTCTAATTTCCTGCGAAATTTTGAAAGAAAAAATCCACCAATATCACTGTTCCAGTATGGAATGCCAGTGAGTGAAAAATTTAATCCTGCAGAGATCTGATTTCGCAAAGCAGTCCATGATGATGTTACATCACCTGACCATGTATTGGCTCCATAACGTTGCTGACCGGCAAATGCCGAACGTGTAAGAATAAATACTCTTTTACTTGAATCAACTGCACGTTGATGCTGAAATACACCTCCAACCGTCATCAGGGGAAAAGCATTGCGAACTTTACGGAATGAACCCAAATAAGTTTTATTGTCTAAATCAGAAGGTTTAAAATCAAGATGGTCTGGTTCTGAAGAATCCAGCCACCAGCCATCAATCTTTAATGAATGTAAATATTTCAGGTAACGCCAATATATATCACGGGCAACAGGATTATAGGGATCATACACTCTTACACCGGATGGATAATCTTTCCTGGGTGGCCATTTTTCAGAACCGGATTGCGGCCATGTGCTAAAGTTCATTAAGGCGCCAATACTATCCAATTCCCTGTATTGTTTTGTATGAGGACCAAAGGAATTCCAGATGGAAATGGTTAAGTGTGCATTCAACTTATGTACATCATCAACAAACTTTTGCGGGTTGGGAAAGTCTACATTCAGAAACTCCATTGCATTCCATAAATAATTGTTACCCCAATATTGCCAGTCCTGTATAATACCATCAAGCGGCACACCCAATTCACGGTATTTCTTTACCACATCTACAGTTTCATCCTGGCTTTTATAACGTTCTTTACTTTGAAAGAAACCATAAGTCCATAAAGGGAACATCGGCACTTGCCCGGTAAGTGTACGCATCTTTGCGATCACTCCGTCTGCATTACCGCCATTCATGAAATAATAATCTATACAATCGCCAACATCTGATTTAAATGAAGTGCCCGCAACGCTATCAACAAACTGTGTGGGAGAATAATTATCCCAAAATAATCCATAGCCTTTTACCGATAGAAAGAATGGTACATAATCACTCGTATTATTCTGTATCATATTCAATTTTAAATTGCGCTGTATCATTTTACCCTGCTGTTGCTGACCTAAACCATAGATCGCTTCATCTTTATCTAAAACGTAAGTTTGTTCTATTGAGTAAGTATTACTTCCGGCATCATTGAAAGATTTAAATGAAGTGCTGTTTTCTTTTTCGTTTAATAATACAACTCCTGCATTGCTTGAAAAAGTTATTGTTCCGGTTGTAAGGTTGCATCGCACACTTATGCTTTCACTTTTCAATACAAGCATACCGGTCTCCTGCTTTGTACTAAAATTTATTTTTTCAGGTGTTGCAATAACGGAAAGACTTTTTTTAGTAAAAGTTGATCCTTCAAGCGATTTAATTATCCTTACGGTTGATGGATTATAAAATTCTATTTCAATATCAACTTTGTTGACAGTTGTTTTTATACCAGCATTCTTTTTTTGCCATATTTGTGCTTTACCGGTAAAGCCAACAGCTACCAGCATACAAATCATTATTAAAATTCGTTTCAGCATTCTTTTATTTTTTGAACATCTGGTCGATTAATAATTTTATATCATGTTTAAAAATTAGTCTGTCGCTTTTATTTTAACGTTCAGAAGTTTCATCATTTGCTCTGCATATCTTTTACCCAACATTCTATAACCCTCCGCTGTGAAATGCAGATTATCTGCAGCGTCGGGACAACCAGCAGAAGATATTACGTAGGAGTTCTTTATCATTTGTGGCAGCGTGGCTATGATCTTGTTCATGCCCGCACAAATGCCACCCTGATCTGCATTTACTGTTTCGCCAGCGAGCAACGGAACTTTTTTAGCTTTCAGGTGCAGGTCTTTTAATAAATTATCATACACCGTTTTTACTTTTCTCGTCCATAAAGAATCATTAGGATTTGATTCACCCTGGTGCAATAATATTCCTTTAATAATACCATCCTTTTGTGAATTTTAGCCAGCTCGACCAATCTTGCATAAGGATTACCATCGTATTGATTGATCATGCCGATCATCCAATTGGGTGCTTTTGTTATATACGTCTGATAATTATCTTTATCAAACAATTCGATTTTGCAGCCGCCTACTGCTACATTAATAATACCTACTCTTACATCCTTTGGTAAATTGGCAACTAATGTTCTGCCAAAATAATCAGCGGGAGTTAGTCCGGTTTTGCACCTGCTCAATGGCGGCACGGCAGTGTACCAATTACCTTTTATCCTGTGGAAATCGGAACAATCCACTGCTTGCAATACCTGGAAACGTTGATCCACGTTTACGGTATCCTGCGGTTGAATTTTTGCATTGCCTTCCATATTGGATTGGCCAAAACAAAGAAAGATGTAGAATTTTTTATCCTGCGAGAAGGATTTAAAACAAATAAGTATCGTCAGCGTAAGAATAATTCCGCATATTTTCAGCTTCATGTTATAGTGTTTCAAATGTGAAAAACATTTAGTACCATAAAAGCCATGATTTCATTCAGAATAATTTTTCAGTCCGACAGTGAAACTCTTACTCAAAAAATGGTACACCCTGTGTAGCATATTTCTTTAAACCTTCTTCGTTTATTTCTACACCGATTCCCGGTTTGTTTAATACTGTCAAAAATCCCTTATCATCAATAAAAGGCTTATCACTACCCTCATACTTAACAATCTCTTTCCACTTGGGTACTGTATCGAATTGGCTTTGCCATTCCAGAATATGGAAATTAGGAACTGCTGCGCAAACATGGGCGGTAGCCATGCAACCAAGGAATGAACCAACCATATGCGGCGAAAAAGGTGTGAAATAAGCATTAGCCATGTTTGCTATGCGCAGCCCTTCACCAAGCCCTCCGCATTTCTGAAGGTCAGGCATGATTAAATCGACTGCTCCTTCTGATAACAAACGGGCAAAACCGTAGGTCAGATAAAAATTTTCTCCACCACAAATTGGCGTACTTGTTTCTTGTGTAATGAATTTATATTGGTCAATATTGTCTGCGGGAACAGGTTCTTCCAACCACATAAGGTTCAGAGGCTCCATCACCTTTGCCACTTTTCTTCCTGTCGGTGCATCATATCGTGCATGCATATCGCAACAAATATCAATATGCGGACCGATTTCTTTCCGGACAGCAGCCATGCAATTATACATTCTTTCTACTTCAGCAAGGCTGGCAGTCCAGTTGACTCTGTCATACCTGTTAGGATCATTTGCTTCGTCAAGATCAAATTTAACCGCAGTATATCCTCTGTCAACTGCAGCTCTTGCCACTTTTGCAAATTCCTCAGGTTTGGGATTGCTGACAGAGTATAACTGCGTATCGCAATACACTCTTACTTTATCACGATACTTACCACCCATTAATTGGTAAATGGGAACGCCTAATGCTTTCCCGCATAAATCCCACAAGGCAGCATCAAAAGCGCTTAACACAGCTACATACATACCTCCCTGCGGTCCTCCAAAAGGATTTGCACGGAATTGGGTAAAAATGGCATTAGGATTTAAAGGACTTGCTCCTCTTCGTACTAACGCTCTGCCCATGTTCTGAACTAAATGATAAGTTCCGCCAACGGCATCTACTCCTTCGCCCCACCCCACTATATCCTGGTTCGTAAGAATTTTTACAAATAATCCTCCGCCGGAGTAAGCGCATTTAACATCGGTAATTTTTAAATCGGATGGCGCCGAAGACTTTGGTGCTTTATCAATTGCTTCTGTAAGCCCCTGTCCAAAAGTTGATAATGTTGCAAATGGTGTCATAGCTGCAGCTAATGCAGCTTTCGATATGAATGATCTTCTTGATTTTGACATTGTTTATTTTTTTATTTTTAATAAAGTAAAATTGAATTACAGTTATGCGTTGCCCGCTTTTTATTTTTGAATTTTAAATTCTGTTTCTCTTACCATGTACGGTCTTTTAGATATTCCTGTATCTGTGCTTTTCCAACAGGTAATTCATTGATGTGATCGTTCAACCACTTGGAAAAATCTTTTTCAATCTCATCTGACCACCTTGTATCAATTTGCCCGGCTGTGTATTTACCTTCTTTTAATCTTTGATGCCCAAACATATCTCTCAGTCGTACAATTTCAGAAGTAGTTACAACTCTTTCTGCCAGATGTGGTGGTATGAAAACAACTACACCTAGTTTTCCTAATACAACATCACCGGGCATAACTGTTACGGTGCGTATACGGGTGGGTTTGTTAATACCTATAATCATTGTAGTTAAATCTCTATTGGGCCCACCGCCGGGATTATGATAAGATGGATCATAACTGGTATAGAAAGATGTGAATCCGCCGATTTCTTTTAGACCTTCCACATCTCTTAATGCACCGTCATATACAATTCCGTTTCCTGTTCTGGCATAGATAGCATTGCCTACATTATCTCCAATCGTGGGTCCGTTTCTTTTAGCTCCGAACTGATCAGCAACATATACATCACCTTTTACCAACATTTCTACGGCCCATACATTTTGGGCTCTCCTTCCTTCTTTTTTTCCAAACGAGTCAATGGCCTTCCATACATCCGGACGTCCGGGCATGAAAGTTGTAGTTACCGCACGACCTACTAATACACTATCGGGGTTTATTACTTCCCATCCTTCTGCAATTTGGTAACGATAACCTGCATTGCTCAAAGTTGCCCATGCTTCTTCCACACTCACTGATTTCATTCTGCGGATAATGTCATCTGGCACTTTAGGTCTTCCATCAGGAAAACGTTCGCCTTTCCATTCGGGAGTAAGTGCTATTAATTCTTCTTTACTTATTTGTACCTGCTGGCTATTGGATTTCAGTCCAACGCTAATCGTTATTAAAAAAAGCAACAAATACCTGATCATGATTCTTATTTTTAAAAGTGATAAATGATTTTTAATCTGTCATAACAGTTCTTTTTCTGGTGGTTCATCTCCTGGTGTCCGGTTGTGCCACCAGCTTGCCAGCGATGAGCCAGTTACGTTCATCATCGTTCCGAATATTACGGAAGCCAATCCTACAGTGGCAATTTTACCCATGCTCTTAGCAAGTGCTGAAGCAAGCCCGGCATTTTGCATACCTACTTCCAAAGCAATTGTCCGGCAATCCCTTTCCGGAAATTTCAATAGACGAGCCGACCAATAACCAAGAAAATAACCGCCCATGTTGTGTATAAATGTGGCTACTATCAATAGCCCTCCTACTTTTAATAAATTATCTCGTCCAGCCGCGGTAATAACAAGTAACACCAATGCAATACCTATCATTGAAATAACCGGCATTACTTTATCTAGCCATTTTACTTTTCCCCGAACGATATAGTGAAATGCGAGTCCTGCTGCGATAGGGATTATCACAATCTTTGTTATATCCCAAACCATTGCCCATAGATCTATTTTTATATAACTACCACCAAGCAATTTCATCAGTAATGGAGTTAAGAACGGTGCTAATAATGTAGAGACAGTTGTAACCGAAACCGACAAGGCAAGATTAGCCTTGGCCAGATAGCACATAACATTTGAGGCAAGGCCACTGGGGCAACAGCCAATCAAAATAATTCCTGCTGCAATTTCACCGGGAAAATTAAAAAGGTGAGCTATTGTAAAACCAACTAATGGCATAATTGTATAATGGCATACGATGCCGACGATTACTCCTTTAGGCATTCGCATCACCCTTGCAAAATCTTTAAGGCTTAATTCTGTTCCCATTCCAAACATAATCACCTGCAACAGAATCGGAATAAAAAATGAAGCTTCTTTTCCACCAACTGTTTTAAAGTATTGCGGAAAATACATTGCTAAAGTAGCCACGGCAAGAATCACTACACTGTACCAGTAACCTTTAAACATCCTGCTTCCTCTGAACGCTATGGCAAGACTTACAAAAAATAAAGCCAGTAAACATCCACCCCAACTATGCATTTTCTGGTAGCTGGCAAAAGCAAAAGCCAATAATAAAATTATTGCTACTATGTAACAAGTGGTATAAAATGATTTTTTTAAAGTAGCCATAAGTCAGATTGGTTTTAACTTCGATCTTTAAAATAAAAATGTGCCGCAGTAACGTTCACATGTTCGTTCTTTAAAAATTATTGCAGTTTGACGACGTTCTCGAAATCATCTTTAAGCTTAGTACTAAGTTTTTCGAAAATTTCAAAATGCTTCATATAAATTCCATGAAGGTTGTTTTTAGGAAAATATTGTTCTGTTAACGTAATGCTTTTTGCCGCCTCATCAAGATTATTGTAAATACCCATTTCAATAGCACTCAGCAAATAGGCTCCAATCCCTACACTATAATTATGTTGGCTAATGCCGACAGGCTTATTAAAAATATCAGCAATAATTTGTGCACACAGGGGAATAGTTGCAAAGCTTCCGTTGATTGACAAGCTGTTGATCTTGCACTGCTCTTCCAGTATTTTTCCAATACTGTATATCTCGTATAAAATACCTTCAATTACCGCCCTGATAAAATGTTGGCGTTCATGTTTAATATTAATACCAAAATAAACACCCCTTGCATTTGCGTCCCATATCGGTGCCCTTTCTCCAAGTAAATAAGGAAGAAAAATAAGACCATCAGAGCCGGCACCAACTTTAGTTGCCACTGCAATGAGCTCATCCATTGTATGCTCTATATCGTATGGATTCTTAAAATCACCAAACTGTTTTGCAAACCATTCGAAAATAACACCCCCGCTGTTTGTTGGCCCGCCAGACACATAATAATTTTCCGTGAGCAGATAATTGAAAAACCGCTGTTTCTTATCATTCAGTACTTTTTTACCTATCACACGGACTGCTCCGCTGTCTTCAATTGTTATAGTTGCCTTACGTCCATCCCATACACCAGAACCAAGTGTTGCAAGACATCCATCACTTGAACCCACAATAATCTTTGTATCTCCATTAATTCCTAATGAACTTTGATATGCATTTTTAAGCTTTCCGGCAGATGCAAAAATGGGTACAACCTCAGCAAGCATACCCGGATTAATGCCCGCATATAGCAATGCTTCAGGCTCCCATTTTACTTTATGAATGTTTAGTAACCCTGTAGCAGATGCCAAACTGTAATCAATCAGATATTCACCGGTAAGCTGCTGGATAATATAAGTTTTTAATTGAATGAATTTACTCGCCTGCTTAAACCTCTCTTTATCGTTGTTCTTAAACCAGGCTATTTTAAAAAGTGGCGACATGGGATGCATAGGGGTTCCTGTAGCTGTATAAATAATTTTGCTTGCGGAAGAATTTTTCAGTTTTTGTGCTTCTTTCTTAGCTCGGTTATCTGCCCAAATCACTGCGTTACCTAATGGGATTCCGCTCTTGTCGATTGCTAGTACACTATGCATTGAAGCACTGAAACATATGCTAGCCACTTTGATCTTATGCGGATGAATATACTCATTCAGCAAATTCTTCAATACATATAACATAGTTATAAAAATCTGTTCAGGATCCTGCTCGCTATAATCAGGTTGAGAATGAAATGTCGGATAAGAACCTTTCATAGATGCAATGGTATTTCCTGAAAGATCAAAAGCAACTACTCTAACAGCATTTGTTCCAATCTCTATAGCAATAATGCAAGTTTTTTTGGCTGGCATAAAAATGGTTTTAGATATTATTTCTCCTGAACTGACTCGGTGTGTAGCCTGTCAGCTTTTTAAATGTTGTGGCAAAATGTTGTGACGAATAAAATCCTGTTTCAAGTGCAATATTTGTCACATTCGCTTCTGGTTTTTTTAATAATTTAATCGCTTCTGAAATCCTGATGTTAATCAGATAACTCATTGGCGAAAACCCGGAAAAACTTTTTACTTTATCGCCGAATGCAGTAGTACCCAATCCCACAAATGCTGCCATTTCTTCCACAGTCCAGTGGTGGGACAGGTCTTTACGCAAAGCTTCTTCCAATTTCAAAAATGTTTGAGGGAAGTCTCGCTGAGAAATATTTTGTTGGGAAAGCTTTCTGGTAACCAGGATTAATAATTCGTCAAGCAAATGATTTACCCGTGTTACATATCCAATTTCCTGGTTGAACAATTCATTGCGTAACAGAAGAAAAACTGATCCTGCATCTTGCAATTTTGAAACAACAGGCATATTGTTCAGAAACAATATTTTTTTGATAGAAATAAGTTCTGGCGAGGAAATATTACTCCATTTGCCAAGAGAATTTTTAGTTTCGGAGTTCTGTATATTTAAATGCAGATTCAACCAGTAAATAGAGCCGATTTCAAGATAACCTTTCTCAGCATATAGCTCCTGCCCCGGTAGAATAATTGCAAGGTCAGTAGGATATAAGGTGTGATTTTCATTATTGATAACCCAATCAAATTTTCCATCAAGTATAAAATAAAAACGCAGATACTCGGAGCAGGTATTATTAAATGAATTCAACCTTATCGAACTATTCTTTATAAAGGCAAATTCATTTATTTGCCCAAATTGAAATAACTCAGGAGAATTCTCATGTCGTAATAGAAATTGGCCCATCAAGCAATCATTTGCAGATTAAATTATGCAAGTAATTTTAAAAAAAGTAAATATCTGTGAATTCAGTTATCCTTTTGTACAAAATCCAACAATGTGTTTTATTGGAAGTTTCTTTGAGTAATAATTTAATAATATTGTATTGGTAAGGCCTCTTTATTTACAAAACAACTTGCTATTATGAAGAAAAAAATGCTGCTGGCATTTTCGCCAGGTTATTCCCGTTTATGTTTTCTGATTTCATCTTTCTTTCTTATTACTGTTGGCGTATATGCTCAAACAGTAAAGGGAACTGTCAGCGATGAAAATGGAAAAAAGCTTTCTGCTGTCACTGTATCGGTAAAAGGTGGTTCTGCAGGCACTACAACTGATGCTTCCGGAAACTATTCAATTGCTGCTACATCCAATGCAATTTTATTATTTAGCTTCGTTGGGTATACTAGCCAGGAAATATCGGTAAATAGCCGAAGCTCTATCGATGTCACTTTGATATCCGATGTACAAAACCTGGGCGAAGTAGTTGTTACTGCTTTAGGCATCAGTCGGAACACAAGGAAACTGGGCTATGCTACAACATCTGTCCATACAGATGAATTAATTAAGAACAGAACTTCTAACATTGGTGAATCCCTGGAAGGAAGAGTAGCGGGTCTGAATATAACACCTCCGGCTGCCGGCGCCGGCTCCAGTAATCAGATACGCATACGTGGACAAGTTGGTTTTGCCGGAGCTGATAATTCTCCTCTCTTAGTCATCAATGGCCTCCCAATGGATCAGGGTGCGAGGGGTAATGAGGGAAATAATCCATCACGTGACCGTGGTGATAATTTTGCCAACATTAACCCGGATGATATTGAAAGCATGACTGTCTTGAAAGGGGCTGCTGCCGCTGCGCTTTACGGTTCAAGAGCTGCTCGTGGTGCGATAATCATTACCACTAAGTCCGGTCAAAAAAACCAAGGTATCGGAGTTGATTTTACTTCCAGCTATACTACTTCACAAGCTTTGAATTTTATGGATGAGATCGTCCAGACTGAATATGGTCAGGGGCAAGGCGGAGTCAAGTTTACAACCGCCGCGCAGATTCAAGGCAATGGTCAGTTTGGATGGGGTGCGAAACTAGATGGTCAACCTACTATTAATTTTGATGGGGTTATGAGACCCTACTCTGCTTATCCTTACCAACTTTTTGACTTTTTGCAAACAGGAACAAATCTTACTAATACACTTGGATTGTCGGGTGGTAATGCGAACGGAAGTTTCAGGGCGTCTATCTCAACCACGAATGCTGATGGAATTGTACCAAGCAATGAATATAAAAGAAGAATCTTCAACGTGGGAATACAACACACAGTAGTTAAAAACCTCAAATTGCAATTAAACGTCAACTATGCAGATGAGGATTATATTAACCCCCCGCAAATTGGGACACAGGGTGATGGCGCTGTAAATTTCTTTAACAGGATGCCTATTTCTACTCCGATTGATGCTTATAGGGAACATGCAAAGGATCCTGCTACAGGGGCTGAATGGAGAACCAGCGGATTCCAGGGTACAGTTAATAACCCATTCTTTCCATTGCAATACGGCCAAAAATTTAAGGAGGACAGAAATCGTCTTCTCGGAACGGCTACATTACGTTATGATATTACAAACTGGCTCTTTGCACAAGGCAGGTTTAACTACGATCGTGGCACTAACTTCTCTGAGTCGTATGCCCTGAACGGTACAGGCTCCAACACGGTAGTTGCCACTACTACTCCCACTTTAACATACAGGGGTAATTATAATGTAAGCAATACTACTACTACCGATATAAATGCTGATTTTCTTATCGGTAGCAGCAATAAGTTTGGAAAATTCTCTGCTGACTTCAGTTTCGGTGGAAATACTTTGAGATCGGAGTTCAAGAACATGAGTCAGTCTGCCACTAATTTTACTGTTCCTGATCTTTATTCTTATAGGAATGGTACAGTCAAGGGTGCAGGTGATGGTTTTAACTATAGCCAACAACGTGTCAATTCACTTTATGGTTCGGCTGAAATAGGATACAATGGTTTTTTATTCATCAATGCTACAGGAAGAAAAGATTGGTTTTCCATACTTGACCCTGCCAATAACAATAAATTTTATCCATCCGTATCGGCTAGTTTTGTTTTCTCAGAGCTATTAAAGAATATGAGCTGGCTTTCTTATGGAAAATTAAGAGCTTCATGGGCGCAGGTAGGTAGTGTTGCTTTAGTGAACCCCTATGATGGTGTTCTGACTTATGGGCTTGGGGCAAATTTATTTAATAGCCAGACTTTAGCAAGCGTTAATGGCACAGGTGCCCCTAATCCATCGTTACAGCCATTTACCGTGACGGAAAAAGAAATAGGTCTAGAAACGAGATTGTTTAAAAACAGGTTGTTGCTGGATATCGCTGTATTTGATAAAGTAACCACGGATCAAATAATAGATGTCAATCTTTCCACTGCATCCGGATATGCCACTTCAAAACAAAACGAGGCCTCATTAAAGAATAGTGGTTTGGAAACGCTGATTGAATTCAAAGCTGTACAAACAAAAGATTTTAGTTGGACAACTTCCTGGAACAACGCCTATCTTGAAACGAAAGTCCTGGATGTGGGCAACCCAAGCGGAACCATACTGTTGCTTTATTTTAACGGCACAGGTAATGAGTTCCTCGGCGAAATAAGGTACACAGAAGGTTTAGGAATGAACCAATTGTACACAAGAACTTACAGGAAAAATACCAAAGGCGAAATTCTCGTAGGTAATAATGGTTTCCCGCTAGCATCAAATACAAATCCGCCGGGTATTACTGGCGGCTTTAACCCTTTAGGAAGTTCTATCCCTAAGTTCACCGGTGGATGGAATAATACTCTAACCTATAAAAATCTGAGTCTTGGAATACACATTGACTATAAATTTGGAGGTACCGTATTATCTTCTACACTTTTGAATATGACAAGACAAGGACATAGTCAATTGTCGTTGACTGGTCGTGAAGGTGGTTATATATTCCCCGGAGTTAATGTAAATACTGGCTTGGCCAACACCGTTGTGGTCACTACTGCAGGTAATGGTTTGCAGAATTTATGGACAGGCTACAGAAACGACCAGATAGGCGATCCTTTTACATTCAAGTCTGATTTCGTAAAACTTAGAAACATTTCTTTAGCGTATAATTTTTCAGAACTTATAAAAAAGGTAGCTGTACTAAAATTTGTCAAAGGCTTATCCTTGTCAGCCTCTTGTCGTAATGCAGCAATTCTATACAAGGATTTACCGGGTCTTGATCCTGAAGCTATCCAATCATCAGGCGATATCAGGTCTGGCTATGAGAATTCGTCATTACCTACTACACGTAATTACAATCTTACTTTAAATGTTAAATTCTAACGATATGATAAAAATATTTAAACGACTCATCCTTATTATTTGCAGCGGCTGTTTTCTTACAGCATGTGATAAGGATTTTGAAAAAATAAACACCAATCCATATGCTGTAACGGCAATTGATCCTGCTCTTCTGCTTGCAGGAGCTCAACGATCCCATATCGGCACATGGAATGCGGAACATATCATTGTTCAGCAATTCGTGGTCCCTTACAATACAGGAGCAAATCAGGGTTTTAGTTTCGGTATCGATATTGACGGAAATAGTAATCCTAAGTGGGATCAATCTTATGCTGGTGGAAATAATGGTAATTCACCACCGGTGAAAAACCTTATTCAGGCATTGAATATTTTGGGGCCTAGTACAACCCGTGTTAATTTAAAGAGCATGATACGGATCTGGAAAGCACAGGTATTTATGGGTTTGGTTGATGACTACGGAGATGTTCCTTACTCCGATGCTGGAAAGGCTGTTTCAGATGTAATATTTTATCCAAAATATGATGATGATGCAGTCATTTATGACGATTTATATAAAGAGCTCAAAGAATCAATAGCTGCATTGAGTACTACTGGTGAATTTATTTCTGCTGATCTTTTTTATGGTGCAAATGCCCAGCCATCAACCAAGACTACTAATGCTACAGACCAGGTGACTAAATGGAAAAAACTAGGTAATTCATTATTGTTACGTTTGGGAATGCGGTACACTAGACTTAATCCTACAAAAGCTGCGAGCATTGTAGCAGAAGCATTTGCTGGTGGAGTGATGACTTCAAACGCGGATAATGCGTTTGTTAAAAATGATGGAACAACATTTAACCATGGGGATAATGCGGCATTGCGAAACTTCTCTCACTTCAACTATGCTGCAGAGCCTTTTGTTAATCAATTAAAATCAACCTCCGATCCGCGTGGCAAGTTCATGATAGCACAATATGCAGATCCGGGTGCTATTGCAAACAATCTTACTCCCGATGTTGTTTTAGCTAATCAATATGGGGTACCTATTGGAGTTACCAGTGACCAGATTTTAGCTCTGGGCAGCCCTTACAGAGGCGGGAGGGGATCAGGACTTAATTATTCACAGTTTAACGTAAATATAATTGCCGCACCTGGAGTTCCGGAGTTTTGGGTAACTTATGCACAAACATCTCTATTGCTGGCAGATGCAGCTAAGAGAGGTTGGATTCCCGGTCTTGATGCGCAGGCCAAGATATATTACGACAATGCGATTGCTGCAGACATGGCAGCCTATTCTCTATACACTGGCACCACTCCTATCACTGCTGCAGAAGTTACTGCATATTTAGCTAACCCCGGAGTGGCATATACATCTATCGATGCACTTAAGCTGATCAATACTCAATACTGGATCGTTAATATCAGGAACGGGACAGAAGCATTTGCGAACTTTAGAAGAAGCGGGTTACCTGCTTTAACTCCTAATCCTGTAGCCGGGGATCTTGGCAGTGTTGGTTTTATAAGGAGGCTATCTTATCCTAATCTTGAAGCATCTGCAAATACAGCGAACTATAACACGGCAGCTGCAGCTATTGGTGGAGATAAATTATCATCAAGAGTATTTTGGGATATCCCTTAATTAAGGTTTTACTAATGCAGCACTGCACATAGTATAACATATTTTAAAAAAATTAAAAGTTTCAATTAGTTGCAAGGCTTATTCGATACAGGTTCATAAAAATAATGGAGAGCAACTATTGAACTACATGAAGCAGATGAACTAAGTACAGACAATTGTATGACATAACATTTAAAAAGCAAGCAGCAGTTTTTCATAAGCAATAAGACCTTTTGTATCTACATCAGGTCTTTTTTAAACTGGTATAATAAATATTTCCATCTAATAATAAGAAAGAAAATACATGAAACAAGAACAGCAAATTATCGGTTTTGATAATTCTGGTGACGGAGATGAAACCTTTTATTCTTATAACCCCATAAAACAAAGTAATAACGAATACCAATTTCATAAAGCAACTCTCGAAGAAGTTAACCTGGCAGCTGAAAAAGCAGCACAGGCTTTTCAGCATTACTATAAAAAAAGCGGTGCCGAAAAGGCATTGTTCTTAGAAACAATTGCTGAAGAAATTATGAATACCGGTGATGAGCTGGTTACTATTTGCTGCAGCGAAACAGGTTTACCAAAATCGAGAATTGAAGGTGAAAGAGGCAGAACAGTTAACCAGTTAAAAATGTTTGCTGCATTGGTAAAAGAAGGTTCCTGGGTAGATGCAAGGATCGAAACGGCTATACCCGGCCGAGCACCCGTACCAAAGCCTGATCTGCGGTTTATGTTTATAGCCCTTGGCCCGGTAGTAGTTTTTGGCGCCAGCAATTTTCCATTGGCATTTTCAGTTGCCGGTGGTGATACGGCTTCTGCACTTGCTGCTGGGTGCCCGGTAATTGTAAAAGCACATAGCTCACATCCGGCCACATCTGCGATGGTGGGTAAAGCGATACAAACGGCAGCCCGCAAAACCGGTATGCCCGACGGTGTTTTTTCAGTATTGTTTGGTGATGGTACCAAAACAGGAATGCAACTGGTAAAACATCCGCAGGTAAAAGCAGTTGGATTTACCGGCTCATATAAAGGTGGTAAAGCATTATATGATGCTGCTGTAAGCAGACCGGTGCCCATACCTGTTTATGCAGAAATGGGAAGCAGTAATCCTGTTTTTATTTTACCACAAGCCATGAAAGAAAGAGGTGCAGCCATTGCTGCAGCTTATTCCGGATCGGTAACATTAGGCGTAGGTCAATTTTGTACAAATCCGGGAATACTTTTTTATCCAAAGAATGATGGCAATGATTTTAGATCCACATTAAAGCAGGAGTTCGAAAAAACAACCGGAGGAGTAATGCTGGGCCCGCCAATTTTCAATTCATATAAACAAGGAGTTAGCGAGCACCTTGGTATTTCCGGTGTGGAGCAGTTAGCAGCCGGCAATAGTACCACGAACAATGGTGAAAATTTTGCAACTCCTGTACTGTTGTCTGCAAACAGTGAAACATTCAGCAAGAGTCCGCTATTAAGTGAAGAAATTTTTGGTCCTGCAAGTATTGCGGTTACCACTAATTCGAAAAACGAAATGATGGATATTGCAAAAAATCTTTCCGGCCATCTTACCGCAACCGTTCATGGTACAGATGCGGAGCTTATTGAATACAAAGATCTGATAGATATTCTTGAACAAAAAGTAGGCAGACTTGTTATTAATGGATTTCCCACCGGTGTGGAAGTATGCAGTGCAATGGTACATGGCGGTCCTTTTCCCTCTACTTCTGACAGTAAAACAACCTCTGTAGGCACAGCGGCCATTTATCGTTTTATAAGACCTGTCTGTTATCAAAACATGCCTCAATCTCTATTGCCTCCAGAATTAAAAGATAAAAACACACTAAGTATTTACCGGTTAATTAATGGCGAAAGGTCAAATAAAGACATTATTTAGTTTATGCAAAATGAAAGTATTAAATGAAAAAATTACCATCAGATGAAAAAAAATTAAGGAGCCACGATTGGTTTGGCAAAGATGATAAGATGGGTTTTGTGCATCGTTCATGGTTGCGTAACCAGGGATACCCTGATGATTATTTTCGTGGCCGTCCTGTGATTGGTATTTGTAATACCTGGAGCGAATTGACCCCATGCAACGGACATCTTCGTGATTTTGCAGAAATTGTAAAAAGAGGTGTAATAGAAGCAGGTGGTTTCCCATTAGAGTTTCCTGTTACTTCATTGGGTGAAACAATAATGAAACCTACCACAATGCTGTTCAGGAATCTTGCAAGTATGGATACTGAAGAAAGCATCCGTGCCAATCCTTTAGATGGTGTGGTATTGCTTACCGGTTGTGATAAAACAACACCGAGTACCGTAATGGGTGCATGCAGTGTTGATCTACCCACCATTGTTGTTCCGGGCGGGCCAATGCTCAATGGTAGGTTTAAAGGAGAATGCTTAGGCTCCGGTTCTTTTAACTGGATGGTTAAAGAAAAAAAGCTGAATGAAAATTATACAGCAGAAGATATTTTAGAAGCTGAAATAGGAACCGCCAGAAGCCAGGGTCATTGTATGAGCATGGGAACGGCTTCAACCATGGCCTGCATGGTAGAAGCATTAGGATTAACATTACCTGGTGCAGCTACAATACCAGCAGTTGATGCAAGAAAAAAAGTAATGGCACAGTTAAGTGGAAGAAGAATTGTAGAAATGGTAAAAGAAGATTTGAAACTATCAAAAATTCTTACCCGAAAAGCATTCGAAAATTCAATTGTTATAAATGCGGCAGTTGGAGGTTCCACTAACTTTTTGATTCACTTACAAGCTATCGCAGGAAGAATTGGCGTAGAATTGAAACTGGAAGATTTTGATACTATTGGTAGTAAAATTCCTTTGCTGGTCAATCTGAAACCATCAGGTGAGTTTTTAATGGAAGATTTTTATTACGCTGGTGGTTTACCTGTAGTAATAAATGAGATGAAGAAATATCTGCATAATGAGGTGATTACAGTAAATGGAAAAACCGTTGGTGAAAATTATAGTAACCCGGTATGTTATAACAGGAAGGTAATTGCTTCCGTTGAGCAACCATTACAACAGAATGCCGGTATTGCAGTGCTAAAAGGGAATTTATGTGTGGACGGCGCCATCATTAAACCATCGGCGGCATCAAAAAAATTAATGAAACACCGGGGCCGTGCAGTTGTATTTGAAACGATGGAGGATTATCATGCCCGGATTGATGACCCCAATCTTGATATTGATGAAACATGTGTGATCGTTTTAAAAACAGTAGGGCCTGTTGGTTATCCCGGAATGCCGGAAGTGGGCAATGTGGATTTGCCGGAAAAATTATTGCGCAAAGGAGTAAGAGATATGATACGAATATCTGATGGAAGAATGAGTGGTACTGCTGCAGGCACAGTAGTTCTTCATGTGTCTCCCGAATCTGCTATCGGCGGTACATTAGCATTGGTGAAAAATGGTGATATGATTGAACTGGATGTGGAGAAAAGAAAACTGCATCTTGACATCAGCGAAGAAGAATTACAAAAAAGAAGAGCAGCATGGGTACCACCACCTCCAATGACTGCAAGAGGCTATGTAAAAATATATATTAACCATGTGCAGCAGGCACACCTTGGTGCAGATCTTGATATTTTACAAGGCGGTTCCGGGGATGTAGTAACAAGGGATTTGCATTAAAATTGTTTTTTATTAAAGAATGTAGTGCCCGCTTATTATACTGGCTGTAATGGCCTGTAAAATAAAAGCAACATGAAAAAATATTTAGCTGTCTTATTATTACTACTGTTTATTACTGCCTGCTTTTCTCAGGATTCACTTTATAAATTAGGTCCCGATTCTCAGCGGCAACCTGGTGTACCCAAGGGTAGCATCACTAAGTATGAATGGGAAAGTAAGTTGTATAATAATTTCAGAGAATACTATGTTTATGTGCCGGCACAATATGATGCTGCTAAACCTTCAGCCCTCATGATTTTTCAGGATGGCCATGCGTATGTAAATGACAGTGGTGATCAGCGGGTATGCATTGTATATGACAATTTAATTCATCAAAAAAAACTGCCTGTTACTATTTGTTTATTTATAAATCCGGGCAACGCTAATAAAGATTATCCTGAAAACAGGTTTCGTGTAAGTAACCGTGTAAATGAGTATGATGTAATGGACGATAAATATGTTACTATGCTTATTAGTGAGATCATTCCTGAAGTCAAAAAGAAATATAACATAAGCGATAAAGCATCTATGCACGGCATCGGTGGACTTTCAAGCGGTGCCATTTGTGCATTTACCGCAGCCTGGGAACATCCGGATTTTTTTAGCAAAGTACTAAGCCAGATTGGTAGTTATACAAATATCCGTGGAGGCAATAACTATCCATCCATTATCAGGAAGAATAATAAAAGGGATATAAAAATACTTATGCAGGATGGAACAAACGATTTAGACAATGAACATGGCAACTGGTGGCTGGCTAATCTCGAAATGGAAGCTGCTCTTAAATATAAAAGCTATGATGTAAAATTTGTAAAAGGCAATGGTACACATAGTGGCAAGCATGGAGGAAGTATTTTACCCGAATCTTTGATGTGGCTTTGGAGTGATATAACAATACAGTAATCAAAGACCTAAAACAATAAAAAGTGAAACTATACAAAACGAAAAACGGAGTTATTATTGAAACTAATGAAGGCTTCTTTGAAGCTCAACTTCAGGACTGGGATAATTTCATAAATGATGATAATCTTTTTAAAACAATTACTGCTTTATTATCATCCGGGTACGGCACTAAAAAAGAATCTATTACTGATTCAACAATATTAGCACCTGTTGGAAAGCAGGAATTGTGGGCATGTGGCGTTACTTACCTGCGCAGTAAAGTTGGACGCCAGGAAGAATCAAAATTATCAGGCGGTGCAGATTTTTATGCAAAAGTGTATGAAGCTGAAAGACCGGAAGTTTTTTTTAAAGCAACACCGAACCGCATAGTAGGACCAGGTAAGAAGGTCAATATACGAAAAGATTCTACCTGGGATGTACCTGAACCGGAACTAACACTGGTAGTTACTTCATCTGGAAAAATAATTGGCTACACAATTGGCAATGATATGAGCAGCAGAAGTATTGAAGGAGAAAATCCTCTTTATCTGCCACAGGCAAAAACTTATGATGCCTGTGCAGCCATTGGGCCTTGCATTTATATAACCGAACAGCCACTGGATAGCAATACAATGATTCAACTTGAAATCATCAGGAACTATACTACTGTGTTTAGTGATAAGATTGCTATCAGTCAAATGAAACGTACACCACAGGAACTTGTGAGTTATGTATTTCGTGAATGTTCATTCCCTGATGGCTGTTTGATAATGACAGGTACGGGTATCGTTCCCGGCAGTGATTTTACTTTGCAATCTGGTGATGAAATTAAGATCACTATTGACAATATCGGAAGGTTAGTAAACGTAGTTGCTTAAGAAATGTAATTAATAATCATCAGAAGAAAAAATTACAAGCATGTTAAATCAAAAAATAAGCTTCCAGCTAACTTCTATTTTATTGTTTCTTTTGTTATCCTGTTTTAAATCGGAGGCACAGGTTGATATGGCATTGCAGCAAAACATGCCAAAAGCCGGAAAATTGCATAACAATAAACCCCGGGGAAAAGGTTGGATAAACATGCTGAAATCAGATTCAGAATGGAATTTTGAAAACAACTATTGGCAGTTTACAGACAGTAGTTTTCATGGCACAATGGGAAAAGAAAAGGAACATCACTACAGTTATACAAAAAAGAAATACAAAGATTTTGAATTAAATGTAATGATTAGAATGGTGGGTGATTCAAATGCAAATTCAGGAGTTTGTATTCGCATCAATCCTACCAATTGGGATAATGCACCAGGCTACCAGGTTGATATGGGTAAAGGTTATTGGGGATCACTTTGGGAAGAACGCCGGGGCGAGATGGTGCAAAAATTTCCTGATTCGCTTGTAAATAAATTGGTACACCAAAACGATTGGAACCACTACTATATCATTGCGAAAGGGCATCATATACAAGCCTGGCTAAACGGTGTAAAAACAATTGACATTGTACACGACGCAGGATTTCTGGAAGGCAATATCGGCTTTCAGCTTTGTCATTATCATAGCACGACTGTAGTAGACGTAAGGTCTTTATATATCCGGGAACTGTAGAAAAAGCGACGGCGTAATTAAAATAACAAAAAATGAAATTCAAACCCTCACTTGTAGTTGCAGCATTAAGTTGTTTTATAATAAATGTAACAACAGCGCAAAACCCAATTATTAAAGACATATTTACTGCAGACCCTGCACCAATCGTATATCATGATACTGTTTTTTTATACACGGGGCATGATACCGCTTCTGTAACAGCACCTAATTACAAAATGCCTGACTGGCATGTATTTTCTTCTACCGATATGGTAAACTGGAAAGACTATGGCGCACTGCTTTCGCCGCATACTTTTTCCTGGGCTACAGGTGATGCATATGCGGCACAGTGTATTGAAAGAAACGGAAAGTTCTACTGGTTTGTGTCAACCTTTCATAAAAAAGATAGTATCAGTGGTGGCGGAGCTGCCATAGGTGTAGCAGTTTCTGACAGACCAACCGGTCCTTTTGTTGATGCAATAGGTAAGGCACTTACTATAAATGAAATGACCACTGACATGAAATATGGCTGGGATGATATTGACCCAACCGTTTTTATTGACGATGATGGACAGGCTTATTTATTCTGGGGCAATGGTAGTTGCAAATGGGTAAAGCTGAAAAAAAACATGATTGAACTGGATGGCCCTATTACAACATTCAAACCACTTCATTACATCGAAGGCCCATGGGTGTACAAACGTAAAAATTGGTATTACCTCGTTTATGCAAGTGCTGGCACAAAACCTGAAATGATTGAATATTGTATGGCAACAAGCCCAATAGGGCCATGGGAATATAAAGGTATCATACAAGAAAATGTGCCTAATAGTTTTACCACGCATCCGGGAATAGTTGATTATAAAGGCAAGTCGTATTTTTTTTATCATAATGGCACTTTACCAACCGGTGGCAGCTACCGTCGTTCTATTTGTATAGATTATATGTATTACAATCCCGATGGTACCATTCAAAAAATTATTCAAACAACTACGGGTGTTGAGCCGGTCGCTGCAGATAAGAAAAAGAAAAAAAATAAAGGGTAATGAAAGTAAAATTAAAAGCAGCCAGGCACTTATTTACACTATTGCTTTCAGTTGCTTTATCAGCAACAGTTACTCATGCGCAAAATAATACAACATTAAAACTGTGGTATAACAAACCATCAGGAAAGATTTGGGAAAACGCATTGCCCATTGGCAATGGAAGATTAGGTGCTATGATTTATGGAAACGTGGAAAAAGAAACAATCCAGTTAAATGAACATACTGTTTGGAGTGGAAGTCCGAATCGCAATGATAATCCTTTGGCGTTGGATTCTCTTGCATTGATCAGGCAGCTCATCTATGACGGAAAAAGAAAAGAAGCAGAAAGGGTTGTCAATAATTCAATCATCACTAAAAAATCTCATGGACAAAAGTTTGAACCTGTAGGGAGCCTGCAACTTGCATTTGACGGACATGATAATTTTTCGAATTACTCTAGGGAGTTAGATATTGAGAGAGCTGTAACAAAAACTTCTTATACTGTTGGTGATGTTACCTACACAAGGGAAGCTTTAGCTTCTTTTCCTGATCGGGTTGTTGTCATGCGATTAACTGCCAGTAAGCCAGGCAGTATTTCTTTTACAGCTTTTTTTACAACGCTTCAAAAAAGAGCAACTATTAAAACAACGCCAACGAAAGAGTTAACGATTTTCGGAACTACTTCTGATCATGAGACTGTAAAAGGCATGGTGAATTATAAAGGTATTGTACGAATGAAATTGGAAGGAGGAAGTTTAAATGCAAATGATACATCTCTCACCATTAAAAGTGCTGATGCAGTAACAATCTATATTTCGATTGCCACCAATTTTAATAATTATCACGACATCAGTGGCGATGAAAATAAAAGAGCTGCTGATTATTTGAATAAAGCTTATCCCAAATCTTTTGCTGCAATTTTACCTGCTCACATTGCTGCTTATCAAAAATATTTTAATCGTGTAAAATTGGATTTGGGAATAACTGACGCAGCCAATCTTCCTACAGATGAACGGTTGAAAAATTTTAATTCAGCCAACGATCCTTCATTTGTAACACTGTACTACCAATTCGGCCGATACTTATTAATTTCTTCATCCCAACCAGGTGGGCAAGCGGCCAATCTGCAGGGAATATGGAATGACAAGATCAATCCACCATGGGATAGCAAGTACACCATTAACATCAACGCTGAAATGAATTACTGGCCTGCTGAAAAAACAAATCTTGCAGAACTACATGAACCCTTTATTCAAATGGTAAAGGACATGTACGTGGCAGGACAACAAACTGCAAAAGATATGTATGGGGCAAGAGGTTGGGTAGCGCATCACAATACCGATATTTGGCGTGCTACAGGTGCTATTGATGGTGCTAATTGGGGTTTGTTTAATGCCTCTGGCGGATGGATGAGCCAACATCTTTGGGAACATTATTTATATTGCGGAGATAAAAATTTCCTTACTTCAATTTATCCGGTACTAAAAGGTGCAGCAACTTTTTATGTTGATTATTTAGTGGAGCATCCCAAATATCATTGGCTGGTGATTAGTCCCGATGAGTCTCCGGAAAATACACCAAAAGCCCACCAAAGTTCTGCTCTTGATGCGGGTGTAACCATGACCAACCAAATTCTTTTTGAGATATTCAGCACTACTATACAAGCAGCAGAAATTTTAAAAAAAGATGCGGCGTTTATCGATACACTAAAGCAAGTTCGTAGTCGTTTGGCTCCAATGCATATTGGCCAGTATGGTCAATTGCAGGAATGGCTGGATGATATTGACGATCCAAAAGACAATCATCGCCATATTTCTCATCTCTATGGTTTGTTTCCTTCTAATCAAATATCTCCCTATCGCACACCGCAATTATATAGTGCAGCTAAAACCACACTCATTCATCGTGGTGATGTATCAACAGGCTGGAGTATGGGATGGAAAGTAAATTGGTGGGCAAGACTGCTGGATGGTAATCATGCATACAAATTAATAAGAAACCAGCTTTCACCTGTAAATACGACCGGTACAAGATATGATGGTGGTGGCGGCACATATAATAATCTTTTTGATGCACATCCGCCTTTTCAAATTGACGGAAATTTTGGTTGCACTTCGGGTATTACAGAAATGCTGATACAAAGTGCTGATGGCGACATTCATTTACTTCCCGCACTTCCCGATGCGTGGCCATCAGGAAGTATTAAAGGAATACGGGCAAGAGGAGGCTTTGAAATTGTAGATATGGAATGGAAAGATTCCAAAATAATAAAACTGGTAATAAAATCAAACCTTGGTGGTAATCTTAGATTAAGAACACCGAATACTGTTAAATTGATCAATGGTATTTTGAAAAATGCTTCAGGTAGTAATACAAATCCATTTTACCAGGTAACAGCGACGCCTGATCCAATTATTTCATCACTTGCATCCATATCAACAAACGATTTGAAACAAACATTTTTGTATGATGCACCAACATCAGCAGGGAAAGCGTACACATTTGTAATTAAATAAAATGAAAAAAAATATTACAGGATTCACAACTATTATTGCTATTCTTTTTGTTAGCCTTCTTTATAGCCAGGAAAAACAGACAGCGATAAATCCGGTGATTTTTGCGGATGTGCCCGATATGTCTATGATCCGTGTAGGTAATACCTATTACATGAGTAGCACTACTATGCACATGAGTCCTGGTGTACCCATTATGAAGTCAACCGATTTAGTAAACTGGAAACTGGTTAGCTATGCTTACGATACATTGGTTACTAATGATGCAATGAATCTTACCAATGGCAAAAGTACTTATGGCAGAGGTTCGTGGGCAAGTTGCATACGCTATCATAAAGGCATTTACTATGTTAGTACGTTTGCCCAAACTTCCGGTAAAACGCATATATATACAACAAGAAATATTGAAAAGGGGCCTTGGAAAGAAGTTTCGTTTGCACCATCCTATCATGATCATTCTTTGTTCTTTGACGATGATGGTCGTGTTTATTTAATCTATGGTGTAGGCAAACTTAAGTTAGTTGAATTAAACGAAGACGTTACCAAAATAAAACCGGGTACAACAGAGCAAATTATTATTGAAAATGCAAGTGCACCTGCAGGCACAAACATTAATCTTCAGGCAGAAGGATCCCAGCTTTTTAAAATTACTGGCAAATATTATTTATTCAATATCACATGGCCCCGTGGTGGCATGCGAACAGTTGTCATTCACCGTGCAGATAAAATTACCGGGCCTTGGGAAGGGAAACTTGGTTTTCAGGACTTGGGTGTAGCACAAGGTGGATTAATTGATATGCCCAACGGGAATTGGTATGCCTATCTGTTCAGGGATTTTGGATCTGTAGGCCGCATTCCTTATTTAGTACCAGTTAAGTGGGAAGATGGCTGGCCAGTGTTAGGTGCAAATGGTAAAGTGCCGGAAACACTTGATCTGGCTGCAAATAAAAGTTTGATACCAGGTATTGTTGCATCGGATGAATTTATCCGTAAGAAAAAAGAAGCTCCATTGCCGTTAGCTTGGCAATGGAATCATAACCCCGATAATAACTTATGGTCGTTGAATGAACGAAAAGGCTTTCTTCGTTTAAAAACAGGGAGGCTTGATACTTCGTTTTTGTATGCCAGAAATTCGTTAACTCAGCGTACCATCGGACCATTGTGCAATGGCTCTACTTCGTTGGACGTATCTAATATGAAAGATGGCGATTTTGCAGGACTTGGTTTATTGCAAAAAAATTATGGATTGGCTGCTGTAAAAGTAATTGGAGATAAAAAGACAATTGTGATGATTAACGCAAGCACAGGTAAGCCGGAAGAAGTTGCCTCTATACCACTTAATCAAAAAATAATTTACCTGAAAGCAGAATGTGATTTCGCCAATAAAAAAGATACGGCTAATTTCTTTTACAGCTTAGATGGAAACAACTGGATAGCATTGGGGACACCATTAAAAATGGCATATACTATTCCGCAGTTCATTGGTTACCGCTTTGCATTGTTTAATTATGCAACAAAGAATGTCGGAGGCTTTGCTGATTTTGATTATTTCAGGATCACAGAAACGATTTCAGCATCCAAAAAAGATCAATAAAAAATATCAGATAATAAAATCATTTGTATATGAAAAAAAAGTTGCCCCAATATCTGTCTGCTGTATTTGTTGTTCTATTCGCCATGAATGCAGAAGCACAAAATCCTATTATAAGAAACCAGTTCAGCGCTGATCCGTCAGCAAGAGTATTTGGAGACAGGGTTTATGTATATCCCTCCCATGACATCCTTGCTACAGAAGGCAAAGGTCGGGTAGGCTGGTTTTGCATGGAAGATTATCATGTATTCTCTTCTGCCAATCTTTCTGACTGGACAGATCATGGTATGATCGTTACCCAAAACAAAGTGCCATGGGTAAAACCAGATAGTTATAGTATGTGGGCACCTGATTGTATTGAACGAAACGGGAAGTATTATTTCTATTTTCCCACTTCACCCAAAGACACGATTACTTATGGCAGAGGGTTTACCATAGGCGTGGCTGTAGCAGATAAGCCTGAAGGACCATTTATTCCGGAAGCGACGCCTATTAAAGGAGTTCGTGGTATCGACCCTAATGTATTTATAGATAAGGACGGGCAGGCTTATCTATACTGGTCTGCCGGAAATATTTATGGTGCAAAACTGAAAGCCAATATGCTGGAACTTGATTCGGAAGTAAAGACTTTAGGCGAACTGCCAACTAAAGGATTAAAGGAAGGACCTTATTTATTTGAAAGAAACGGAATTTATTACCTCACTTATCCACATGTAGAAAATAAAACAGAACGATTGGAATATGCTATTGGTGACAACCCCCTAGGTCCTTTCAAATTTACTGGTGTTATCATGGATGAATCTGCTTCCGGATGCTGGACGAATCATCATTCTATTATACAATTCAAAAAGCAATGGTATTTATTTTATCATAATAAAGATTATTCCCCACGTTTTGATAAAGCCCGATCAATAAGAGCCGATAGTTTATTTTTTAATTCCGATGGCACTATTAAAAAAGTAATCCCAACATTAAGAGGTGTAGGAGTTACAAACGCAAATAAAGAAATTCAAATTGATCGTTATTCAGCAATCAGCAATGAAGGCACTTCCATTGAATTTATTGATACTGCTAACAGATTCATGGGCTGGAAAACAATATTCAATAAAGTAAATGCATGGACACAATACAATGCTGTTGATTTGGGAACGAAACCATTGAAAACAGTATCGATAAATGCAATGTCTGAAACAGGTGGAATATTGGAAATACATACCAGTAGTATTAATGGTCCTATCGTTGCAAAAGTTACACTACCGAAGAGCACAGAATTTAAGCAAACAAAAACTTCTGTCGTTAAATCACCTAAGGGAGTTCAAAATATTTTTATTGTACTAAAAGATAAAGAGGTTGCGGTTGACTGGATACAGTTTAATTAAAACATGTTATTGAGTAACTCTAAAAATATTAAAACTATTAATTTAACTATTATGATGAAGAAATTTTTTCTATTTTTTTTATTCTCTGTTTTGCTATTGGGAACAAAAGCACAAACATTTAACAACCCAATACTGGCAGGATTCTATTCTGATCCAAGTATATGCAGGGTGAGTAATGATTACTATATCACCACTTCTACTTTTGCATATTTCCCAGGGCTACCTATTTTTCATAGCACCGATCTGGTTAACTGGAAACAGATCGGTAATGCTATGGATAGACAGGAACAACTAGATCAAACGAATGCAGGAGTGTCAAGAGGTTTATTTGCGCCTACCATCCGCTACAATAAAGGCACTTTCTATATACTATGCACCTTAATTGATAAGAAAGGTAATTTTATTATTACCGCCAAAGATCCTAAAGGACCATGGAGTAATCCTATCTGGTTGCCAGAAGTAAGAGGTATAGATCCTTCCATTGATTTCGTAGATGACAGAGCTTATGTAGTGTACAATAATGATGCACCTGATAACAAGCCATTATACAACGGTCACCGTACCATTCGTATGTATGAATTTGATATCAACACCATGAAAGTAGTAGGACAAGAAAAATTGCTGGTGAATGGCGGTACTGATTTGTCTAAAAAACCAATATGGATAGAGGCGCCACATATTTTTAAGAAAGATGCCTGGTATTATCTTATTTGTGCAGAAGGTGGTACAGGGTATAATCATTCAGAAGTTGTTTTCAGGAGCAAAGCTGTTGATGGCCCTTATATTCCTTATGAAAAGAATCCGATACTTACTCAACGTCACCTTGACAAACAACGACAAAATCCGGTTACCACAACTGGTCATGCCGACTTTGTAGAAACACCCGATGGTAAATGGTTTGCGGTATTCCTTGCTTGTCGTCCTTACGGAGATGATATATACAATACAGGAAGAGAAACATTTCTCTTACCCGTTGAATGGAAAGATGGATGGCCGCATATATTAGAAGGAAACGAGGAAGTACCTTACACATTGCCGGTACCATTACCTGCATTAACTAAAAAAGTAAATAATCCCTTTGGTGGTAACGTAACTTTTAAAGATGATTTCAACAACAAGAAATTTGAGGATCGCTATCTGTTCCTTAGAAATCCTGAAATGGATGCGTATAGCTTAACTGCAAAGAGTGGTTTTTTTCAATTGTCACTTCGTCCTCAAACTGCATCCGAAAGAAAAAGTCCTTCCTTCCTTGGATCACGACAGCATAATTTAAAAGGATATGCAGCAACGAGTATTGATTTTACGGCTGCCTCTGAAAAAGAAAAAGCTGGTTTAATGATCTTCCAGAGCGAAAACAATTACTATTTTTTATGTAAATCTATTGAGAATGGCAAACCTGTTGTTCAATTATATAAATCTCCATCAAGAGGAAATAAAAATGGAGAACTATTAGCATCCCAGCCACTCACTTCAGCAAAATCATTGTACTTGAAAATTGAATCGAATGCAGCAACTTATGCATTTTATTTTGCTGATAAGAAGAATAAGTGGAAACTATTGAAAGATGGAGTGGATGCTTCATTTCTTAGCACAAAAAAAGCAGGAGGATTTGTGGGAAGTTTGTTTGCTCTCTATGGTACATCTGATGGCGAGCCCACAACATCTGTTGCAACCTACGATTGGTTTGAATATAAAGGCAATGATGACGGGATAAAAAAATAAACAGCCAGTCATTGATTCCAGATTACAAAGATGGATTAAAATAAAGCTCGCAATGAAACCATTTCTGGTAATTATTGTGACGACTGTTTAATTAAGATTGTCTGTGCAGGACTAACATTAGTTATTACTCCTTGAAGACAGATGAGCAAAAAACCATACTGTTGTTCAAAATTCTTCGCCGGTATCTATTGGTAGTTTTTACTTCTAAACTTAAATAGTTTTCCTATTGATGCAGAATTCTGCACAATTGTGCAATTGTTACTCATTTTATTTTAAACTTAAAATTGTTTGCTAGTATGAAAAAGAAAATGATTTTTTCCCTGGCAATGTTATGTGCCGTGGGGCTTTTTTCCTGTAAAAAAAGCATGCTTCGTTCCGAAGACACTAATTCTAATGAATTAGTAACTGGAAAAGTATCTGCTGGTTCGAATGTTTCAGGTAGTACTTTTTTTGATCCAGGTGGTCTAATTTCAGCAAGCCAGCACGGAGTGTTAGACACAATTCAAAAAGGATTTGGGTTTACAGAAGGACCTGCTGTCGATAAAGATGGAAATGTATTTTTTACTGATCAGCCCAATGATAAAATTTATAAGTGGACAGCATCAACCGGGCAAATCACAACATTCTTAACTGGTACTGGCCGCTCTAATGGAATGGCTATTGATAAAGATGGTTATCTTATTGCTTGCGCTGACATGCATGGAGAACTTTGGAAGATAGCTCCTGATGCTAGTCATACTGTATTGGTAAATAATTACAATGGCAAATTATTAAATGGCCCTAATGATGTATGGATCAATCCGAAAAATGGAGGCATCTATATTACTGATCCTATATTCCCGAGAGATTATTGGGATGCATCTGATCCCCGCAAACAAAATTGGGAGCCAACACACTCTGAACAAGCTGCAACCGGTAAAGGCGGCCATGTATATTATTTAGCGCCGGGTGCTAACACACTTGTCAGGGTTACTACAATGGCCGGATGGAATGCTGATATATGGCCAAACGGTATCACTGGAACTCCTGATGGTAAAAAACTGTATGTAAACAATTGGACCTATAATGGTACTGGGCAAATCAAGGTCTTTAATATCAATTCTGATGGCACACTCTCCAACATGCAGACGCTTGTTAATAATCTGAACTTCTGCGATGGTATGTCACTGGATGAAAATGGAAATATTTATGTTAGCGGTGGCCCTGGATTAAACGCTTATGATAAAGATGGAAATAAAGTATTAACAATTCCTGGTGGCGGCGGTACCAACAATGTTTTTGCAGGAACAAACAACAAAATATTATTTATGACAAGCCCTGATAGGGTCACTTCTGTAAAGATGAATGTTAAAGGTGTAGAACGATTTTAAATTTCTGATAAATTGTTAGCGCAAAAAAAATCTGCAATACAGAATTATCGGAATGTTGTTAATAATTTTGACAGAATTCCGATTAATTTAATAAATTCAATCACATTAAAAACATGCTATATGAAATACATTTTTAGTTTATTACTCCTCTTAGTAGGTTTTACAGCTTTTGCACAAAACCCTATTGATGGCAACTGGAAAGGCTCCCGTGAAACACCGAACGGCACTTTTGAAGTCAATTACACTTTTAAGGTGGAAGGCAATGTAGTTACTGGTGTTTGGAAAACTCAATTTGGTGAATCTAAATTAGAGGATGGAAAAATTGAGGGGAAAAAATTTTCTTACAGTATTTCCTTTAACGATACTAAAGTATCCAGTACTGCAGAACTGATAAGTGAAAATGAAATATTGGTAAAGAATGAAAGAGGAGAAATGAAACTTACAAGAGTTAAGTAACAACTATTATTTATAAATTAATATCCCAGGTGTTGAACAAACATTCTGGGATATTATTATTTTTTCAGCCATTCTATTTAAGAACAAAAATCTTTACAAAAGATATCTGCTATGAACAGAAAATTTAAATCCCTTTTGCCTGCTATGGCTTTTGTCGTTTTATCGGGACTACAGCTTTGTAGTTTTACAGCCTTCGGACAGAATCCTCCGACACAACCACAAAGACCAAACCTGCCTCCAATACCGATCAGCGGCGATACGACACATACGCTGACTAGATATTTTATACCGGCGGCAGGCAGCAAAAAGACACCCGACAGCAAGGGGTTTATTCAACGTTGGTTGGTGCTGGAACCCGTAAAAAAAACTATTGCGAGAAATAACATATTCACCGACAACTATCTCAGGACAAATTTTTCCGCTGATAATTTTTCTGCCAATTACACTATAGTTCCCAAAAATGGCGAACAAGTAAAAGTAGGAGATCAGGAATTAAAATGGTATGCGCTGGACAGTAAGACCTACAACTTTAATTTATACCATTTTACTTATGCAATCAACAAACCGCCATACGGTGTACTCTTCTGGTTAGTCACCGTCATCAATTGCCCGGAAGAAATCAAAAATGTTAGACTAGCTGCAGGTTGTAATTCCGGAAGCATGTGGTGGCTGAATGGCGAAGAAGCATTGATGCTATCCGGTGACAGAGATATGATAGTGGATAATGGAACTTCTTCGCTTGTAACACTGAGAAAGGGAAAGAATATTATTCGTGGCGCAGTAATTAATGGACCAGGTATGTGTAATTTCTGTGTTCGTTTTGTAGATGAAAAAGGATTGCCAGTAAAAAACTTCAGTATTAGTTACGAATAAAATTTGTTAGTCTGTTTAAAGTATCAATTATTTTGAAATCGAAATTTATTATGAAAAGAATGAAAATAACCGGCCTGACTGCCTTGTTAGCAATATTGATAACACAAACATTAATAGCACAGGTAGGAAAACCATTTATACATGATCCATCAACCATCGTTGAATGTGAAGGAAAATATTACACGTTTGGCACAGGCGGTGGTGGATTAATATCCGAAGACGGTTGGACATGGTATGGCGGTGGAGTAAGGCCGGGAGGTGGAGCTGCACCTGATGCGATGAAGATTGGTAACCGCTATCTTGTTGTGTATGGAGCAACTGGTGGCGGAGGCTCACACAAAGGTGCCATCTTTACTATGTGGAATAAAACATTGGATCCAAAGTCTCCTGATTTTAAATATTCGGAGCCAATTGTAGTAGCTACATCTGACGGTTATGAAGAAAATGATGCCATCGATCCCGGTCTTATGTTAGATCCTGTTACTGGACGCCTTTGGTTGACATACGGTACCTATTTTGGATTCATCCGCATTGTGGAACTGGATCCGAAAACAGGCAAACGAGTACAAGGCAATAAACCGGTTGATATAGCCATTGTTTGTGAAGCTTCAGTATTAGTATATCGTGAAGGCTGGTATTATTTGCTTGCAACTCATGGTAGCTGTTGCGATGGTGCTAACTCTACTTACAATGTAGTAGTTGGACGTTCAAAAAATATTTTGGGCCCATACATCGATAACGTGGGAAGAACCATGTTGGAAGGCGGGGGTAAAATGGTTGCTGTTACACGTGGCGGATTGATAGGCCCCGGGCATTTTGGACACATGATCCTTGAGAAAGGAGTTGAAAAAATATCCATTCATTATGAAGCAGATTTAGAACAGGGAGGTCGTAGCGTATTGGGCATTCTTCCACTGCTTTGGAAAGATGGATGGCCTGTTGCCGGAGAGAAGTTTAAAGAAGGTACCTATGAAATTGAATCCGTAAGAAGAGGATATGCTTTGGAGCTGGCAGTGGATTTTACAAGAATGGCTGGTGGACCTCGTGGATTTGGCCAGCCCAACAATGAACCAATAAAACCCGTTCCAGCTCAAGAATTAGCAGATGTAATTAAAACCTGGCCAACAGGAAATATTAATGCAAGAATAGGTGATTACATGTTCCGTCCTCATCAGAAATGGGCGATTACAGATGCACCTGATACGACTGGTTATTTAGGCGGGCCGTACTATAAAATAGTAATAGCAGGAACAGAACGGGCATTAGCAGCTACTGCAAATGCTGAAGTGATAACAGTACCGGCATTTACCGGTGCACCGGAACAATTATGGCGGATAGATCAGCTGACTGATGGAACATACCGTATTATGCCCAAAGTAATTCCTGATGCAAAAAAGCAATTAGTGTTAGTGTCTTCAGGGGATAGCAATCCCACACTTGCAATGTTTGATATGAATAGTGACAATTCTAAATGGAACTTTAAGGCTCACTAAATATCGCTATGCCTTCGTAAGTATAGGTCTACATATAAAGAAAACGCTGTTTTGAGCATGTATCACAGGTCAGCTTTTCCGTAATAAGTTAATGAATACTATGGATAGCTTGGGAAACACTACTAAAATGAAGAATATTTAATAATCACATCGATTAATGATATTGAGATAATTTAGAATCTCTACAGTCATAGATGGAAATCTCTCTTAATTCCTGGTTCCTTTAAAAAGATAACGCAATGGCATAGATGCTTGATCTTGCACATAGAGATAAACAAGCGAATCTCCTTTTATTCTTCCTTCGTATGAATAGTTGCTACCGCCTGAAGAAGACGTATAGCCGAACTCTGAGTTGTTGTTAACCGGCAGGTTGTGTGTAAAAAAAGTAGTAAATCCCGCTTTTACAGTCAGTACAATCGAATCACGGGACTTAGCTTGTATTGTTACCTGAGTGGGATACGTCTCACTTTGCAATGCCCCTGCTAAATCCTGCTCCTGTAATATTCCTGTATAGCTTCCTTTAAAACTCCCTGCCACATCTTTTTTACAACTTACCACAAAGGAAAAAATGGTAATAAGCAAAGCAATTGGTAAAGACCTCATATAGATAAGTTTAAGCATAAGGAAGATAGTGAGATTTTGCAGCACCCCTGCTGTGTGCAATCATCTTTTAACATTTAACAAAGAAGATAAATTTATTTCATCAATACCGAAAAGAAATTCTGAATGTCACTGTACTTATGGGTGAAGATAATCTTCAAATTGAAGGTGAAGTAATTCATGTAATTGTGACGAAATGTTATGATGATCGGAATCAGTTCTGTTTTAAGATTCTTTTTAATTCATTCGGATAAAAAATGATTGCAGCTTTCATTGCTTTTAAATTTTTGGTGAAGCAACACCTTTTGGTGAAGCATGGGTGAACCAAAAAGCGACGAAAACTGAGTTGTAGTGAAACTAACTGCAAAAAAAATCCCCACAATATTAGCATACTGTGGGGAAACGAATCTTATTGAAAGAATTCTTGTAGCCCGTACGAGATTCGAACTCGTATCACCACCGTGAAAGGGTGGTGTCCTAGCCCTTAGACGAACGGGCCGTCTTTTGAGAATTTTCGCGGTAAAAACCGTTAAAATACTCCGTTTTTAGGGACGGCAAAGATAGGTCTGCGACCCTTTTCAACCAAACTTTATTAAAATAAAATACCCCCGAACCGGCGGGGGTATTTCCATCCTAATCCGTCCTATATGGTATTAGTTTTTGGCCAAATCAGCTTTTTTAAAGATTGATTTTATAAGGTTTTGAACCTCTTTTGATGTCAGGTTTCTGCTGTTTACCTCATCTGTTGTCCATCCCTGCCAAACGGTTTTATCCGTTTTTGAATCGATCAATGTAATGGTAACAGTGCCTTCTCTTACCGCCTTTTGTTCCCTGTCATATCCTAAAAATTGTGAAGGATAATAAACAGAAGCATACCTCCGGGTATAAGGGTTATAGATCAATCGGCTATAAGGTTGTGAATAAACAGGGTTACTTAATTCTTTCACCGATTTCTCAACCAGTATATCATAATCGATCAAAAGATCCGGCCTGCTTTTTACTTCCCTCCATCCTGCTTTGGTCAGCTCCTGGTGAACGGCAGTATGAATGTTTTTTTCCAGCAATTCACTGGCACTGGCATCTTCGTCTTTACCAGCCCACGCAAATGTGTTGTATTTAGAAAAATTTACAGTGTCGTCTTTTTCAATATGAGTCGTAGAGGCACAACTGCTCAGCAGTAAGACAACACCAAGTACTCCGCTCCACGACATGATTTGTTTTTTCATTTATTTCATTTTTTTATTCTATATATAAACGACAAATTCATTGCCGCGTTTATTAAAGAGATGTGAAAAAAAATTAGCTTTCAGAAAATAAGTTTCAGATTTCCTTAAAAAGATTTCCGTCCCAATTTTTTTAACATTTAAAAAAAATTGTATGCCAAAATTTGCACTTGAAAGGGAGATACCGGGAGCAGAAAAATGACACATGAGCAGTTGCATGCCATTTCGCAGACTTCATGCGGCGTATTGAATAAAATGGGCCCGCAAATACAATGGGTACATAGTTATGTGACCATTGATAAAATTTATTGCATTTATAATGCACAGAACGAAGAAATGGTAAGGGAACAGGCAAAGCAAGGAGGCTTTCCGGTTAATTCGGTTGCAAAAGTTTTTGCAATAATAGATCCTACAACTGCAAAGTAGAAAATCAGGTAAGCCCGATCTCATAATGCCTTTCGGGGATCTCAACATCAACGAATCCTTTTTTAATTAATCGCTGTTTGAACTCTTGCTGCACTTCATATTCACCGTGTACAAGGAAAGTCCGTTTTACTCTTTTCTTATCCTGGCAGGCAAGCCACTGGCTTAGATCTTCGTAATCGCCATGGGCACTCATGCTGCGAATGGAACCGATCTCGGCATTAACCTGGTGATCTACTCCAAAAATTTTTATTTCCTTATCGCCATTCATTAATTGTCCACCCACTGAATGGGGTTCGCAATACCCAGTCAATAAAATCGTATTATGACTGCTCTCAATATTATTACTGACATGATGTTTTACCCTGCCTGCATCAGCCATTCCGCTGGCAGAAATAATTACAAAGGGGCCATTCTGAAAATTCAGCAATTTGGATTGCTCAACTGTTTTAATAAACTTAAGTCCTTTGAAGCCGAATGGGTCACTATCGCTTTTTAGTATCGTTTGAATTGTTTTATTAAAATAATCAGGATAACGTTTGACAATTTCAGTTGCTTCTACACTTAATGGACTATCCACATAATAATCCAGTTCCGGCAATCTATTTTCCAACTCAAGTTGATTGAGTGCAAACAATATTTCCTGCGTACGACCCACACTAAATGCCGGCATGATCAATTTACCTTTTTTGTGTACACAGGCTTTTTCGATCCAACGCAGTATCAGGTCAGGTGTAGTGGTGTTTACATCATGCAGGCTGTTACCATAAGTTGATTCACAAATGATATAATCTGCCTGTGGAAAATCTTCCGGGGATTTTAAGATCACATCCCTATAGCGGCCCACATCACCGCTAAATGTGATAGCGGTATCTTTTCCATTCTCTTTAATTTTTACATGCACACATGCACTGCCGATAATATGGCCCGCATCGGTAAATAAAGCCTGCACATCTTCAATCACATCAAACCACTGGCCATATTCCTTTGCGACAAAATGTGAGTTGGCTTGTTTTGCATCTTCCGAAGTATATAAAGGTTTCAGGTAAGGCAATCCTTCAGAAGCTCTTCGTTTATTCTGGTATTTGATCTCATCTTCCTGAATTCCGGCAGAGTCTTCTAACAAAACTTCGGTTAGATCTTTGGTAGCTGGTGTACAGAAAATATTTCCTTTAAACCCATCTTTGACCAGTTTGGGTATAAGACCGCTATGATCAATATGTGCATGAGACAATATCATTACATCCACTTCAGCCGGCTCAAAACCAAAATCACGATTGAGCATATCCGTTTCTTTGCCCATACCCTGGAACATGCCACAATCAAGCAAGATCTTTTTGCCGTTCTTTAAAGTGATAAGATGTTTCGAGCCTGTTACGGTTCTTGCCGCCCCGTGAAATGCAATTTTCATATTTGATGTTTCGGTTAATGTAATTGTTAATGCTGTTTTATATCTTATTCATTTGCTGTTACCCATTTAGAGCCATTCCATCGTAGGTCCATCTGCACTGTATCAGAAAAATTTTCATCAGGCTTTGGAATTTCCAATGGCGGATATTTCCAGGTACCTGTTGCATGACTTATTGTATTGAAAATATCTTTTCGCTTCTCATCTTTTTTTATTGAAAGTACAGTGACACCACTCACATTCCATATCCCTGCACCGTCTGCTGAACTTTTCTGCATATACCAAATCTTTACCATTTCTTTTACTTCATCTTCTTTGGGTGCTTCTGTTGAACAGGAATAAAAAAATACCGCAAGAGAAATAAAAAGTAGTTTTCTCATAGCAGTGGTTTAATATTCAAATCATTCTTTCTTTCAGCGAGGAATATTGCAAGTAATACTCCAACCAGAACAACACTATATTCCATTCCGCCCACTTGTGCCCCAACTGTAAACCATCCATTTGGGCTATGAACCATTAATATGCCGCCGATTTGAATAAGGATCTCAATTACACAAAAAACCTTTACTGCATAGCGAAGGAACATTGCTGTGCCTCCTATTATTTCAAACACAGTTATAAACCATGCAAGGTATAATCCACCCGGGATTCCATGATCACCAATAAACCCACCAAATCCTGTAACTGAGTGTTCATACAATCTTGCACCGCCATGCAGAATAAAAACAATTCCCATCAGCATTCTTAAGAGGCCGATCGAATTGGAAGGCTGGAGTAAAAAATGTGGTTTCATAGTTATAATTTCAAATCATTAATTATCGCCTTTATTTTCTCATCCAACTCTTTTCCTACTTTTTCAAAGTCTGCAGCATTCTTCAACTTTCCATTTACACTAAAATAGAATTTGATCTTTGGTTCTGTACCACTTGGTCTTGCACTTATCTTACTTCCATCAGTTAATATGAATTGCAACACATTTGATTTGGGTAATTTTATTTCCCACTCCTCTCCTGTCAACAGGTTTTTTCCTTTGCGCATTTTATAATCCAATAACTGCTCAACATTTACTCCATTTATTTTAAGTGGCGGATTACTGCGGTAACCTTCCATCATTGCAGCAATTTGTTGCTGGCCATCCATTCCTTTTTTAGTAATGGATATCAAATGTTCTTTATAAAAACCATACTGCACATACAGGTCAATCATTTTTTGAAACAAGCTGCGACCTTTTTCTTTTTCATAAGCTGCCATTTCACAAAGCAAAGCCACAGCGCTGATCGCATCCTTATCCCTTACCTTATCACCGATCATCAAACCAAAACTTTCTTCACCCCCCACAACATAGTTTTCTTTTCCTTCTTTTTCTCTTATTAATTCAGCGATCCATTTAAAACCAGTAAGCACATTATAACAGGCAATGCCACTTGCTTTTGCTATCTGGTCGATCATCTCCGTTGTTACAATTGTTTTTACCACCATATCATTGGGCTGAGCAATGCCTTTCGCTTTTCTTGCTTCGATCATGTAATTAAAAGCAAGCACAGCAGTTTGGTTGCCATTCATCAGCACCCAATTGCCATTATTATCTTTTACGCCGATGCCTACACGGTCGCTATCAGGGTCCGTACCTAATAAAATATCTGCATCCAGTTCCTTTGCTTTTTTCAACCCAATACTCATTGCTTCACTTTCTTCAGGATTGGGATAAACTACTGTTGGAAAATTTCCATCCGGCACTTTCTGTTCTTCCACCACCGTTACATTAGTAAAACCAAAACGTTTCAGCACTTCCGGCATCAGCACAATACCTGTTCCATGAATAGAAGTGTAAACTATTTTCAGATCATGTTGCTTTTTGATAACATCCGGGTACACACTCAGGCTTTTTACCATTTTCATATACACATCATCCAGCTCTTTACCGATGATGGTAATATTCTTTTCACCACCACTCCACTTTACATCATCAACTGATAATATCTTATCTACTTCTTTAATTACATTTTTATCATGCGGTGGCACCAGCTGTGAGCCATCATCCCAATAAGCCTTGTACCCATTAAACTCTTTTGGATTATGCGAAGCTGTGCACACTACTCCACCTTTGCATTTTAAATGACGGATAGCGAATGAAAGTTCCGGAGTTGGACGTAACGCTTCGAATAAATAAACTTTGATCCCATTTGCGCCAAACACATTGGCAACTGTTTCGGCAAAGAAGCGGCTATTATTCCGGCTATCATGCGCAATTGCAACACTCACATCATTACCAAAACATTGCTTCAGGTAATTGGCATAGCCCTGGGTAGCCATCCCCACCGTATATTTATTCATCCGGTTGGTTCCTACTCCCATAATACCTCGCAAACCACCCGTACCAAATTCAAGATTGCGATAAAATGCATCTTCCAATTCTTTTTCATTATCCTTCTGCAGGCGGGTGATCTCATCCTTTGTCACAGTATCAAAATTTCCGCTAAGCCAGTTATTCACTTTTGCAAGGATCGTTGCATCCATAATAGTTGGTTTAAAGAGGGAAGTTATTGAATTTTCCTATTCAATCTAAAATGGTCTTTGTCCCGTATTTTTGTTTGAATGAAACCGGCACCTGTGCAAAATTTAGCTTCTGTTGCGTCGCACTCTTGTACTGCTGTAACCCTGTTCTGCTTTCTGATGTTTCCTGTATGCGGCTTATTTTCCCAGGATACAACAATACAAAAGCAAATAGTAGTTGATAGCATAACACAAATGCCTGCTCAATCATCACCGGTTCCACTAAACCCACCAACTGCCCTTACACCTGAACAAATAAAAAAACGTACCCGTATCGTTATTGGAGCCAATGTGGTCGGCTATGGCGCTGTTATGATAGGATTGTACAATTCCTGGTATAAAGACTACCCGCAATCATCGTTTCATACCATTAATGACTGGCACGAATGGAAACAAATGGACAAGGTCGGACATATGTATAGCGCATATATAGAAAGCCGTGCCAGTATGGAGCTTTGGCGGTGGACAGGTATTGACAGAAAAAAAAGGATCTGGATCGGTGGTATGAGCGGCGCATTTTATCAAACAGCGATTGAAGTACTCGATGGATTCAGCGAACAATGGGGATGGAGCTGGTATGATTTCAGCGCAAATATTTTAGGCAGTGGCATACTGGTGGCGCAGGAACTTGCATGGGATGATCAACGCATCAAACTCAAATTCTCTTATCACAAAAAAAATTACAGCGACCCACAGTTACAAGAAAGAACTGAAGAATTATTCGGCACCAGCGCACCAGAAAGGTTTTTGAAGGATTATAACGGGCAAACCTATTGGGCATCGGCCAATTTCAAATCATTTTTTCCCAAATCAAACCTGCCTCCGTGGTTAGGTGTTTCAGTTGGATATGGAGCAGAAGGATTATTTGGCGCAGAGGAAAATGTAGATACGGATGAAAGTGGCAATGTTATTTTTAACAGAACCGATGTACCAAGAAGAAGGCAATGGTATATTGCACCCGACATTGATCTGAGTAAAATAAAAACCAACAGCAAAACCCTTAAATTTTTTCTTACTGTTCTGAGTGCTTTTAAATTTCCTGCACCGACACTTGAGTTAAATCCTGGAGGCAAGACGAAATTTTATTTTCTGTACTTTTAAACAAGACAACCTGTATAACTTCGACTGGTTAATGTCGGTTTCAGGAATTGTCGCCACATTTACTGCGGCTATAAAAATCACTTCAACCGACCAGTACGATTACCAAACAACAAAAGAAGTAGATATAATATTAGAACCTTAAGTTATTGCAGGAAGGCGCCCAGCACTTCTGTTTCGCTTACTTCTACATAAATATGTTCCTGCGATGTGCTGGCAACTGATAACCCGACATAATCTGCCGTAACGGGAAAACTAGTATGTGTCCGCTCTACAAGCACCAATGCCTGGATGGACTTTGGATGAAAAGACAGAAAAGGCTTGAGTGCATAGAGTATGGTTTTACCACTATTGGCTACATCATCAATCAATACCACTGTCTTATTATTGAAATCAATCGCTTCACTCAACTCAACTTCCTTCGGATTCTTTTTATCCAGCGTAAGTGTGATCAGTTTTGTTTTAAGTGATGAAAGTTCTTCAATACTTTTCTGAATACAACTTGCTACGACGGTACCGCTGCCACGAATGCCCGCAAGTATCAGTTCTTTTTCATCGGGATTATGCTCAATAATTTCTAATGCAAGCCGACGGATCTTTTTTTCTGCCACTTCTTTTGTAAGTATATATTTTTTATCACTCATAATTTTCTGTAAGGATTATCTTTTCAATATTAGAAGTCCTGAATCCGGCATCCGGAATCCAACAACAACCCTTAATTTAGCTATTCGAAACCAGACTGCATGCAATTTATACCACAAATTTTATTTATCCTGCTTTCAGCAGTTGCTATCTGGCTTTTTTCAAAGAAAGCAAAAGAAATTATCCGCAATATCAGGTTAGGTAAAAATGACCTGGTTAATGATAATCCTTCACAACGCTGGCGTAATTTATTTTTGCTGGCATTTGGTCAGCAAAAAATGTTTCGCAATCCGTTGGTAGCTGTTATGCATTTTTTTGTTTATGCCGGGTTTATCATTATCAATATTGAAGTACTGGAAATAGTATTAGATGGAATACTCGGCAATCATAGGTTATTTGCCGAACCATTAGGAGGCTTATACAGTTTCCTTATCAATGCATTTGAAGTATTGGCTTTGCTGGTACTGGTGGGCTGTGTTATCTTTTTGGTCCGTAGAAATATTATCAAACTCAAACGTTTTATCAGTAAAGATCTTAACGGCTGGCCACGCAGTGATGCAAATTATATTCTGATAACAGAAATCGTTTTGATGAGTTTGTTCCTTACAATGAATAGTGCCGACCGTGCATTACAGTTGCAGGGACATGAACATTATAAACAAACCGGCGATTTTGTTATCAGCGGGATCTTTGCAGAAAACCTTTCAGGTCTTTCTGCCTCATCACTTATTTTTCTTGAACGATCTTGCTGGTGGTTGCACATTGTTGGCATTTTTGCTTTTTTAAATTATCTGCCTTACTCAAAACACCTGCATATTATTCTTGCATTTCCCAACGCCTATTTTGCAAAATTTAACCCGATGGGTAAGATGACCAATATGCAATCAGTACAGAATGAGGTCTTATATTCCATGCGACCGGAACTAGCACCAACCGATGCAGCAGCTCCTGCACGATTTGGAGCAAAAGATGTTTTTGATCTAGGGCAGAAGCATTTATTGGATGCATATAGTTGTACTGAATGCGGTAGATGTTCTGCCGCTTGCCCTGCCACTCAAACGGGCAAACTGTTATCACCTAGAAAAATAATGATGGACACGAGGGACAGAATGGAAGAAGTTGGAAAGAACATCAATGTAAATGGCGAGTTTAAAGATGATGGAAAAAACCTGCTCAATTATATTACTGTTGAAGAACTGCGTGCCTGCACTACTTGCAATGCCTGTGTACAAGAATGTCCTGTTTCCATTTCACCGCTTGATATTATTATTGAACTCCGTCGTTCATTGGTTATGGAGGACAGTAATGCCCCACAGGAATGGAATGCCATGTTCAGTAATGTAGAGAATAATTTTGCGCCGTGGAAGTTTTCTCCTGATGAAAGGGACAAGTGGGCGGAAGAAATGAAAACCAATTGACCCAAATATGTCATTAATAATAAACCAGAAGCTGAAACAGCTTTACCAGTTATTAGCGGAATCCCATCGGAGTTCTACACAAATGGGCTGTAAACTCTTTATTGTTGATTGATCATTGAAAATATTTTTCCATCCTGTTCGTTAATAGAGCTATGCGTAAAATATTATGCTTATCAATTCTTTGTTTTTCATTTGCTACTACTGCCCTTTCACAAAATCCCTGGGAACTCGGCGGTGAGTATATGCGTTCGATGGGAAAAAATTTTAAAAGCAGCCATGTTGGTCCCCGCTATGAAACCTTCAGCAAAAAGCATAGCTGGGTGATCGGGTTAACGTATAATTTTTCTTCTAAACAATCTTACTCTGGTTATAAAGGTTTTGGCATGTATGCCGGTTATCGCTACGGATTTATATTTAATGAAAAAGGAACAGGAAATGCATTTGTCGGGGGAAGGCTTTGGTTTTCTTTTGACAATTTTGACGGCAAAACCAGCCTCAATAGTTTATTCATTACACCCATGGCCGAAGCGGGTTATCATTTTACATTTAAAACTCATTACGCAGTTACGCCATTTGTTGGTTATGGCTTCACTAAGAAAGTAACCAAAGAGTTTAATTCCCTCGATGAAGATTTCGGTGGACGGCTTTTACCGGGTATTGACCTTGGTTATCGTTTCTAATCTTTTTTTCTATTGAACCAATACCACATTGGTATACCGGTAGCCATTAATGCCAAACCTATTCCTGCTTCTCTTGGTTGTGTGATAATTGTATTTACAAACAATGCAGCAGAAATTATTATCACAATTGCAGGAACTATCGGGTAACCCCACACTTTATACGGCCTATGTGCATCCGGCATCTTTTTTCTCAACACAAAAACACCAAATGCTGTAGCGCCATAAAAAACAAATACGGCAAAAATGATCATATCAGTTAACTGGTCGAATGTTCCTGACAACACCAAGATACTTGCCCACACACATTGATAAAAAAGTGAGTTATGCGGAACAGCATGTTTGTTGAGTTCGGCAACGGGTTTAAAAAACATTTTTTCTTTTGTCATTGCATAATAAATACGACAACTTGAAATAATAGTAGCATGTGTGCAACCGAATGTCGTTATCAGTATCAAAACAGAAATAAACAACTCCCCTCCCCTGCCCCAAAAAACTTTTACCGCCTCAACAGCAGCAATACCGCTGGATGATGTTTTTATTTGTTCAAGCGAAGTAATTGGAAGCAATGATAGATAAGCTGTATTCACCAACAAGTATAATGCGATGACAATAAAAACTCCGATAGCAATTCCACGGGGAATATTTCGATTGGCATTTTTTGCTTCGCCGCCAATATATCCTACCGATGCCCAGCCCTGATAACCCCAGAATGCAGCAAGCATAGCGGTAAACATCGCACTGAATGTTACAGGTTGATTATTGGTTGTATCCAAACTAAAGGCCATGCTAAGATTTGATTCCTTACTTGTCAATCCAAAAAATATAATGGTAAATAAACCGGCAAACACTAGTAAAAGAATAACTGTTCCCAACCATGCACCTGTTTTCAGTCCTTGTGTGTTGACCCAGGTGAGCAAAAGAATTAAACAGATTGCAGTAAGTTTTACATTAAAATCCCTGAAAGGATAAAAAATGCCAGCAATATTAAAATTAGATGAGGATTCAAGTACTGGTGGAAAGTGAGCAATATTGTGAAGTGATTGTGCAAATACATACGCCAATGAAGAGATAGCTGCTGTTTGTATAATTGTAAACGTTGACCACCCAAACTGAAATGCAAAAAACTTATTGTAGATCTTTTTATAATAAGAATAATCTCCTCCCGTATCTGCAAGCAGTCCCGCTACTTCAGCATAACTCAATGCACCAAATAAACTAATAATACCACCGATTACCCATGCTATCAACACCCAGCCTGATGAATGCAGCGCATCCGCCATCGGCGCTACTTTTTTATAAACACCTGAGCCGAGAATATTGGCAATTACAAATACAAGTACGAATTGCAAACCGAGAGTTTGCTTTAATGCAGCCTTACCAGAATCTTGCATGTTGGTGGTTTTAGTGTATTACTATCTTCCCTCGTCTGCGCTGGGGCCATACATACCGGGCACCGGCACATCCAATAACCTTAAATATACAGACAATTGCCCGCGGTGATGATACAAATGATTCATGCCGAAATTTCTTGCAACAATAACTTTTGGCATAGTGGCATATACACGATCGCCTCTTCGCATTACCCAGTTACAAAGAAATGATTCGTCAGAAACTTTTTTAAGTTCTTCCATTGCTTTAGCTGCGCTTTCATCAAAAAGTTTTATCAACTCTTCTTTAGTTGCAGGATTATTATTTTCAAAACCGTTTGCAAAATCAATTTCATCATCGATGATTGCCTTTGTCATCCAAATAGGCGTTTCGGCAACATGAGCTGCCAGCCTCCCTAAGGACATTGACTTTTCATGTGGCTTCCAGTCAGCTTTTTCCATTGGTACCCTTTCAAGCATTTTACGGGTGTTTTTCAATTCCATTTCATACTCTGGGATGAGTGCATCTCTTATTGGCATATATTATTTTTAGTGTTTACTGAATTTCTTATCGGCTTCTTCTACAATTTTTTCAATCTTGTCTTGCATACCTTGTGTTACTTCCTCGGGGTGTTCAATCTGGTGAACCGCATCCTTTTTCTTCATTATCTTCCATAATTGAATAAGTGCTGTGATGCTGAATATTCCTCCTATTATCCAACTAAGGATGTGCTGGTTATTACTGATCTTATCAGCAATAAATTGTCCTCCGAAAATAAAAAGAAGATTGCCGATAAAAGTACCGATACCGATACCGATGATATAGAAATTATAATGATCATTTCGTGGCAATAATATTTTTTTACTGAACAGTACAGTACTCCAGCCAAACCAGAAAGGAATTTGAACGGGATTCAAAGCACTCATTATAAAACCCAGTAAAATGTTTGGCAATTGACTACTCAGGATTTTATTTTCACTCTCCGACGGATGTAAAGCAGCATAAAAACTAAATACCGCCAGTGCCGCTACGATTGCCAGTGTTACCCATTCCAGTATTTTAAAAAACAATTCCTGTTTTCTTATCCAATCCATTGCTACCAGTGACATTCGCACATAGATTATCTCGGCGATCAATGAGCCGAGGGAAAACAACATAGCCTGCGTTATTCCATCACTCACTGATATCTGCATGGCCGCTACATTCAATGTGCCAAGTGGCAATGAACCCACAAAACTTACCAGCAAGCCGGTAAAAAATATTTTTAGCAAGGGATGCATAGAACGAAAATACAAAAGCTCAATCGTATTTTTCGATCATCTTAAAGTGCTGTTTTGATACCTGTAAAAACCGGTAGCCTTTCATGAAGGACCAGTAAGGCGTGCCGTTGTGATGATTGTAGCGGCTGATCTCAAACAAAGCTTTCCAATGCTTCAGTATTTCAGCATAAGCGCTGAACAAACTCATACCACAATCGTAAATATGATTGGGCTCGGCGCCGCATCCATTATATTCAAGTATCATAATGTTGCGACTCTGTTTCAGATCTTCAATAGATGTAGTCTTAATATCATAACGTCCGTAAAAAAATTTCTTATTGTAATCAAACAGATCATCAAATACTTTATGCAGCCGTTCATCTATTTCCTTATGCAGGTTAGTGAAATGGGCGCCGCGGTTATGATTACCTGCATAGCTCAGGTAAAAAATTTCTCCTGCCGGAATTACTCTTTCAAAACGATGACCATGCCGGTGTTTCATTTCATCGTAGCGGTGTTTTGCACGGGCATGATCTTTTATCAATGTTTCAAGATCACTCTTTCCGTCACCTACCACATGCAACAATTCTTTATGAATAAATCCGCTAACAATTCCTTTTTTGTCTGCAGGATGACGGTAATAAAATACACTTACTTCCACCGGCAACATTATCAGATCCTGGATGATATATTCAACCGGTATCCTTTCATGATATTTTTTTAATTGTTCTTCATTTTCAATTTTCCTGAACAAAATTCCTTTCATTCCGATATCGGGTTTTACAATAAACGGATATGTAAACCCGGCTTCTTCAACTCTACCTTTTACTTCCTCAAACGGTAAGTCGTGCATGATAAAAATGGTACGGGGAACAAATTGCTCCGGCAATTGATCATACATTTCTTTTTTGCCTTCTCCTTCCATACCACCAAAAGTGATCGTTGGGTTGGAAGAACTAAAAAACCAGAATGAGCCGCTACGGATGCAATACCATAGCCACACAAATGAAAGAGGGAAATAGAGAACATAGAAATTCCAGAGTTCCCAATTGGTAAGTCGCTCAAAAAATTTTTTAACTTTCATGCAGTGCAGCAAATATAAACTGGCCGACTGAATGAAAAGTATCCGGATACAGGTTTATGTTTTAGATTTGGGCAAAATTGGACTTATGAATGTTCCTTCGGTAGCTGAATTACTTGCACAGGGAAAATCGCCGGATATATTGTTTTGGGTTGGATGCGCCGGAAGCTTTGATCAACGGGCACAAAAAATCACCAAAGCATTTGCTACGATCCTGGATAAAGTTGGAATAAATTATGCAATACTTGGTAAAGAAGAAATGTGTACCGGTGACCCGGTACGTCGTGCAGGCAATGAATTTATGTTCCAGATGATGGCTTACCATAATATACAGACTTTAAATAATTATGGTATAAAAAAAATCGTAACTACCTGTCCGCATTGTTTTAATATAATAAAAAATGAATACAAAGAACTCGGTGGTGATTATGAAGTGATACATCACACTGTCTTATTGCAGCAACTGATTGATGAAGGAAAAATAAAAATGAAAGAAGGCGGTTCATTCAAAGGCAAGAAAATTACTTATCACGACAGTTGCTATCTCGGCCGTGGAAATGATATTTATGAAGCGCCAAGAAAAGTACTGGAAGCATTAGATGCTGAACTTGTAGAAATGAAACGCTGCCGCAGTAATGGATTATGCTGTGGCGCCGGTGGTGCACAAATGTTTAAAGAAGAAGAAAAGGGAACAATAAGAGTAAATGTTGATCGGAGCAATGAAGCCATCGCAACGGGATCAAACATTATTGCTGCTGCCTGTCCGTTTTGCAATACAATGCTTACCGACGGCGTAAAGCAGGCAGAAAAAGAAGATAATGTGCAGGTGATGGATGTTGCGGAATTGATTGCCGCCAGTTTGGATTAAATTTGCAAAATGAATCTGGATTATAAAAATCTCCTCGACGAAAATTTTTCTTCTGATAGTCGTGTATGGATATATCAAAGCAACAGGTTATTCAGTTTAAGTGAAGCATTTGAAATAGAAGACATACTGAATGATTTTTCCAGCAAATGGCTTTCACATGGTACGCCGGTAAAAGGCGCCGGCTATTTATTCTTTGGACAATTTATAATTTTAATGGCCGATGAAAAAGCAACCGGTGTAAGCGGATGTAGTACAGATAGCTCAGTCCGATTGATCAAAGACATTGAGCAGAAGTATAAAGTAACTCTATTCGATCGTACTACTCTGGCATTTGTAGTAAAAGATAAATCCGATAACTATCGGATCCAATTACTACCACTTTCACAATTACAATACGGTGTTGACAATGGTTTTATTTCCGCTGATACACTCTACTTCAACAATCCTGTACAGACAAAAGAAGAACTTGAAAACAACTGGCTGATACCAGTAAAAGAAAGTTGGCTGAATAAGAAAATTACATTTTCAAATACAGTTTCGTAAATTAGTCACAATAGCCAACAGGATACAAGCGGAAGTAGCTCACCTGGTAGAGCGACAGCTTCCCAAGCTGTAGGTAGCGGGTTCGAGTCCCGTCTTCCGCTCAACTTAATTTTTTACTGGCTTGTAATAGTTAATATCACATCAGGTTCTACATTTACTGAAGCCCCCGAATTAATTGTAAGTTTTTTTACAGTTACATTGGAAGTAATGACTGGGTAATGTGGTTTACTACCATTAATCACTACTTCAGAATTAGGCAAAGGCACAAAACTACATGTCCAGTTTTCTGGATTAAACCAATCTGTATCAACAGTGCCTGTCCATAGAATTGCACCTGCCGGTGGTGTATTAAAACTTATAGTAGTCCAGTTATCACAGAAGGAGAACGTATTCGGATCGTCCAGATCCAGAATAGTTGCTCCTCTGACATGAATATAATACGTGACGCATGAAAACAAAGAACCAACGGTCACTGATGTTGAAGTTGTATTAATGCCATTAGCCGGTGGAAAGGAAGAAGTAGTAACTGCATATTGAAATTTTTTAATCGGATTATTATAATCGAGCCATGAGAAGCTTACAGAGTTTGAGCTTATTGCAGTCGTCGACAAGTTTGTAATGCCTCCATAATAAACATTTACCGTAGGGGAATATACCGAGGGACATCCTTCCTTACTTGATTCTACTCTATAAGCTCCATCATCAAAACTTACCATATTAAACTGCAGGCTTTGATTGCCGCCATTACCACCAATAGGACCATATGTCGGTGAGCCGCTACGTAACCATGTATAAGATTGTGAAATTTCGGTGACTGGGATGCCCACATTTACTAATACCCCTTCGCAGTAAATACCCGTGCCAGTTAATTGAGGAGCTACAGGTGGCACCTGGAGCAAAATCTCATTCGAAAATACATTAGTGCAGGAACCTGCATTGCCTTTTGCATAGTAGGAGCCTGTTGTTGTGGCGCTATACGAAGGACCTGTGGCGCCGGGAATCAAAACTCCATCTTTATACCATTCATAAGAAGACCCACCAGAAGCAGTTAGTTGTACAGGATTACCATCAAAGCAAACAATATTAGAAATCGCTGATATTGTAATCTCTGATGAACAAGGCAGATAATACTTCCATAGATCATTCAAGTTATCATTATAATTGTTTTGTGAAAAGCCAGAACCTCCAAACATCCATAAGCTACTATTATTATCTTTCCATGCAACTGACCCATTTCTTCCGCCTGGTTTATTTGAATTATTCGGTGTATTTAATATACCGTAAACACTCGATACATAAACAATTGAGTCTCCTTTTACCCATTGCCATTGATTTGTACCTTGATTATACTTCCATAAATCATTCAATAGTCCAGAACCAGAGCCTGCATATCCTTCGCCACCAAATAGCCAAAAAATTCCATTTATATCAATCCATCCAGAAGCCTTAGTTCTTCCACCTGGTTTATTTAATACTCCAGACTTCCCGGTTGTACCATATACACCAAATACATTTTTACGATTGTCTCCTTTTATCCATGTCCATTCATTTATTGTTGTATTGTATTTCCATAAATCATTAAGATAACCAAGAGTCCCAGAAGTGTCATAACCATTGCCGCCGAAAAGCCAAAAGTTACCTGATATATCGCTCCAGGAAATATGATCAGTCCTTGCACTAGGCATATTATCAACTCCACTAATGCCTTTAACACCATAATATCCGTAAGCATTTGCAAAATCATTTCCTTTTATCCAAGTCCATTGATTTGTTGCAATATCATACTTCCATAGATCATTCAGTTTCCCTGAGATTCCGGCGTTATCATAACCTTCACCACCCAACAACCATAAATTTCCACTTACATCTGTCCATGTACATGCATTTATTCTTGCTCCAGGTTTATTTGAAGCAGATGGTACTCCAATAGAGCCATAATCTCCGGCATCATTTACTGTGCTATCACCTTTTATCCAGGTCCATTGATTCGCTACAGTATCATACTTCCATAAATCATTTAAATATCCTTCTACATACCCACCTCCTAAACCAGAACCTCCAAACATCCATAATTTTCCATTATTGTCTTTCCAGGTTGACATTGAAAGTCTCCCCCCAGGAGCATTAGATACTAATGAAATTCCCATAGTACCATAATTACTTTTTTGATTTGCTGCATTTGCCCCCTTTTTCCATGTCCATTCATTTGTTGATGAATTATATCTCCATAGATCATTCAAATATCCACTAAAAGTATTTGCTCTTCCTGTTCCACCAAATAGCCAAAAACTAGCCCCATCATTCCAGTAACCTGCTTCATATCTTCCACCAGGTTTGTTAGCGACTGCAGATGTACCTTGAACTCCATATGTCGCAGGGAAAATATCTTCAGTTAAATTATTCCCTCTTACCCATGTCCATTGATTTGTTGATACATTATACTTCCACAATTCATTGTAGATGTTCCAAGTATCTTCCCCAAAGGTCAACCATAAATTTCCGCTTTGATCAGTCCAGGCGGATGCTAAATCTCGGGCACCAGGAGTGTTGTTTGCAGAAGGCACTCCCTGTAAGCCATATGTACTGGCTTCATCTGTTTCTTGTGAACCACTCATCCATGTCCATCTATTAGTCCCTATATCGTATGCCCACAAATCATTTAGTCTTCCATTTCCAAAAGCTCCTTCTCCATCGCCACCAAACAACCAAAGTTTATTTCCAGTACCTAAAAAACCGGAAGACTTATACCTTGAACCGGGCTTGTTATTAGCATTAGAAATTCCTCTCGTTCCATATACCCCTCCACTAGGAAGTGAATTATTCCCCTTCATCCATGTCCAATTACCAGTTGCAGTACTATATTTCCACAAATCACCTAATTGCATTGGACTAAGATTAATATTATGGCCAAATCCACCAAAAAGCCAAAAATCGCCATTCGAGTCTTGCCAAGTCGTCACAAGTCTTCGTCCACCAGGTTTATTATTTGAGCTAGCCACAGTCATTGTACCATAATCTCCTAAAGCATTTAAAGTCTGGTTTCCTTTTATCCATGTCCATACCCTTGTAGCCCTATCAAAACTCCAAAGATCACTGAGAAAACCGGGTGTTGATGTTGTTGTATGTCCATATCCACCAAACAAAAGCAAATTACCACTTGCATCAAAACCACCACCACCCCCATTTTCCCGTGCGCCGGGCTTATTGTTAACATTAGCCGTATTGATCGTTCCATAAACAGCAGTAGCATTAATAGTGTTATCCCCTTTCATCCAGGTCCATGTATTGCTTCCCGGATCATATCTCCACATATCATTTAAATAACCTCTCCCTCCAGATGCCCCATAGCCTTCTCCTCCAAATAACCAAAACACACCTGATGCGTCGGTCCACACCATTGCTCCAATTCTTGCACCTGGCTTATTATTAATATTTGCAGTATTTACAGTCCCATATGTACCTGTGGCATTAACCGTGTTATTGCCTTTCATCCAGGTCCACTGATCAGTAAGGGGATTATATTTCCATAGGTCGTTTAAATATCCAAAACCATTTGTTGCATTTCCTTCTCCACCGAATAACCAAAAATTTCCCTGGAGATCCCGCCAGGTAACAGCTCCATCTCTCTGGCCGGGTCTGTTCGCAGCATCGGGAACAGTAACTGTACCATAAACAACTGAAGAATTATCAAACGTTGTTGGAATATTATCCCCCTTCATCCATGCCCATTGATTATTCTGACTGTGTAGTGAAGAAGTAATAAATAGAATTGCTGCAAGTGAAATAAAAAATTTTCTCATCTGATGGTGGTTTTGTTATCAGTAATATTCTTTATTGGCTCGTTATGTTTATCACAACTCCTGGTGCCACCTGCATGGTTGCTCCGGAATTGAGTGTAATTTTTTTAATCGTCATATTGGATGTTACGTTCGGATAAAATGTTCTTCCTCCATTGATCACTACTTCGGATGTTGTCGTTGGCACATTTCCGCATTTCCAGTTTTGCGGGTTGAACCAATCTGTATTTGCTGCACCGATCCATTCACAAGGTCCGCCGGTTGCTGTAGTTGTAAATGAAATAGTACTCCAATCGCCATATGATGAACCAAAATTGCAGGTGGCACGAGCATGAATATAATATTGTGTAGAAGGGCTCAATGAGCCTACACTTATAATACTATCATTTGTAACTGTTCCATTATCCGGTGGTGTGATCGATTGTGTAACTGCATAATGATAGCTTTGTGAAATATTGATCGGTGCTGTACGTTTCCAGTTAAAAGTGACGCCGTCCGAACAGATATAAACAGTTGCCAAATTATTTACAACTGCTAAACCAACATAAACAGTATTTGAATAAACAGTGTTACATCCTGGCTGAGTGGATTCAACTATATAGGTACCAACACGGCTTTCCGTCATATTGAAATTAAGACTCTGGTTTCCTCCATTACCACCAATGGGGCCATATGCACCGGCTCCGTTTTGTCGCCATAAATAGATTTGATCTACTTCTGTTTGCGGAATACCAACATTTACATTGTTTCCCAGGCAGTAAACACCGCTGCCTCCAAGTGCTGGTGGTGTTGTTCCCGGATCAAGAATTACTTCATTTGAAAAAAGCGTACAGGAACCAACAATTGATTTTGCATAATAAGAACCAGAACTGGTAGCATCGCAGGTTGTGCCTGTTACTCCTGGTATCAATATTCCATTTTTATACCATTCATAAGTTCCGCTGCCACCAGATACCGTAAGAAGTATAGATGACCCAAAGCAGAAATTGCCACCATCAGGTGTAATAGATAATTCCGCTGTGCAAGGAGAAAATTTCCATATATCATTTAAATTTCCTTCGGTGATCGCTGGATAGCTGGTTCCTATTCCATAACCACCAAATAACCAGAAATCATTGGTGGTGCTTCGCCACACTGATGCATTTGTTTTTCCACCGGGATTATTTTGAGGTGATGGTACCCCGATAGTACCGTACTGACCATAATTAAAATTAGAAGTAGTTGCACCTTTTATCCATGCCCATTTGTTTGTTGTAGCATTGTATTTCCATAAATCATTGTAAAAAGAAGAAGAGCTATGTGGCATTCCACCAAATAGCCAGAGATTGTTATTAGCATCTGTCCATCCTTTTGCAGCCTGTCGGCCTGCGGGATTAAATGCATTACCCGAAGTTCCCTGTGTACCAAAAATACTTGCCGAATCTGAACCTGAATCACCTTTTATCCATGTCCACTCATTGTTTGAAATAGAATACTTCCATAAATTATTTTGACTTCCAGTGGTAAATCCAGAAATATCATTTCCATAACCTCCAAACAACCATAAATTACCAGCATTGCCAGTCCATCCTGTTGCTTCAAATTTTCCGGCTGGAGTGTTAGCTGCGTTTGCTGTTCCTTTCACTCCATACTGACCCGAAGAATTAGTATACTTATATCCCTTCATCCATGTCCATTGACCTGCGGCTATATTGAACCGCCACAAATCATTGAGGTATCCAAAATCAGCTTCACCATTCCCTTCTCCTCCGAATAAAAAAAGATTTCCACTTGCATCTGCCCAACCAACTGCCCCATGTCTACTACCGGGCTTATTACCAGACGACTGATTGCCCTGTGTTCCATAAATACCATTGATATAGGTTGTCTTATCCCCTTTTACCCATGCCCATTGATTGATCGCCGGATCATATTTCCATAGATCATTTAAATAACCCTGATCAGTTTCTGAATAACCATTTCCACCAAAGAGCCAGAAAATTCCATTATTATCTTTCCATGAAACTGCTTTTGCTCTGGCACCAGGATGATTGGCTACCGCAAATATTCCCTGTGTACCATATACACCAACTTTATCTGCAATTGAATCACCTTTTATCCATGTCCATTGATTGGTAGAAAGATTAAGTCTCCACATATCATTGAGATTGCCGTCAGCAAACATGCCTCCGGCACCTATCCCTCCAAATAACCAAAGATTACCAGTTGCATCAATCCATTCACATGCTCCATACCTTGATCCGGGTTTATTGTTTGCAGCTTCTACACCTTGTGTTCCATATATTCCTTTAAATCCTTCATACGCATAATCTCTTACCCATGCCCATCGATTAAGGATTGGATCATATTTCCATAACTCATTGCAATTTCCTCCATAAATCCAAAACATACCAATTGCATCTTTCCATACTGCCATGCTTCTTCGGCCACCTGGTTTATTATTTGTATTGAAAATGTTTTGCTGTCCGTAAACACTTGCCCCATAAGCTGTCTTATCGCCTTTCATCCATGTCCATTGATTCGTTGCCCGATCATATTTCCATAAATCATTTAAGTAAGCATAATCAGTTTCTGAATAACCATACCCGCCAAAGAGCAAAAGATTTCCTGAAGCATCTGACAATCCTGTTGCATAATACCTGCTTCCGGGTTTATTGCCAACTGCAGGAACACTCTGCGTACCATAAACTCCATACACACCGGTTGTTTTATCTCCTTTCATCCAAGCCCATTGGTTGGTAGCAGGATCATATTTCCATAAATCATTTAAGTACCCATAAAACCCTGTTTCAGGATATCCCTCCCCACCAAATAACCATACAATACCATTAATGTCACGCCATGCTACTCCTTGTTGTCTGCTACCGGGTTTATTACCGGCTGCAAATACTCCTTGCGTTCCATAAACTCCATTTACACCAATTATCTTATCCCCTTTCATCCATGTCCATTCATTGGTTGTCGGATTGTATTTCCACAAATCATTTAAATAACTATAACTACTAGTTTCCGGAAAGCCGTATCCTCCAAATAGCCATAAATTACCAGAAGCATCAGACCACGAAACTGATCCGGAACGACTTCCGGGCTTATTAAGAGTTGCAGAAACTGTTACAGTACCATAAACACCATTTACATTATTGATTTTATCCCCCTTCATCCATGTCCATTCATTAGTCGAAGGATTGTATTTCCATAGATCATTTAGTAAATATGGATAACCATGATTTTCGCTATAACCTTCACCACCGAATAACCAAAAATTTCCTGATGCGTCAGTCCAAGACACCGCACCTTTTCTTGAACCAGGTTTGTTGGACAACGCTGGCACTGTAACTGAACCATAAATACCAAATACATTTTTTATTTTATCTCCTTTTACCCATGTCCATTGATTTGTTGAAGGATTGTATTTCCATAAATCATTTAAGTTTCCATATGAATCAGTCTCTGTAAATCCTTCCCCGCCAAACAACCAGAAATTACCACTCGCATCCGTCCATGTAACAGCATTTTCTCTACTGCCCGGTCTGTTTAAAGCAGAGGGTACTCCTTGTGTACCATAAACTCCACTTCTTGTGCTTGTCAATGAGCTATCTCCTTTCATCCACACCCATTGATTATTCTGAGCAATCAAAGCGTTTTCAATAAAGAAAGACAATAAAAGAAAAATAAACAGTTGTTTCGTCATTAGTGATGGTTATAGTTCAGTAATAATTATCGAATCAAAACCCATGCGGCCCATTTATAGGGTGTGTTCCTGTATTTATCCCGCAATGTGTTTTGTGTTTTATAAAATGCCTGGTCAATTGGTATACCTGTAAAAATTTTCTTATAGAATTCTTCCATAAATTCAGCTGTTTCATCATCTGGTACTTTCCATAGGCTCATCACAAGGTTTTTTACACCAGCCATTTTCAATGCCCGCTGTAGCCCATATACTCCTTCACTTCCTTTTATATCTCCCAATGCAGTTTCACAAGCGGACAATACAACAAGTCTTGTATTAGGCAGGTACAGATCAGATAATTCATACGCCGTAAGAATTCCATCATCTACGGTGCTATCAATATATTTTCCCTGCCAGGTATCATTGGCGCCGGCAAAAAGTAACCCGGCCCTGAACAAAGGATTATCAGACTGCTCAAATACTTTACTTCCGGTTATCATCGCTGAAGCAGAATTTGTTTTTTTCTTTTGCGGATCATCAAAGAAAAAACCATGCGTGGCAATATGCAGTATTGCCGGCGATCTTTTTCCATTCAACATTTTCACTGAATCTTCTTTTGCCATCCACCCTTTTACAACTATGGGTTTGTATTTATTTTTTAAGCCATCTGTTTTTATTTGTGTTACTTCTCTTTCTGTTCCGGGCAAATATTCAAAGCCGCTACGTTTTGCTGCATTAGCTGATTTGATCACCGGATCTTTTTTTGCCGGATCACGGGTATATTCAACTCCGCCGAACAAAACAATCTTTTCTGAAGGAGCAACTGTTTCCTTTACAAGTGTGGTTACTGCTGCAGTAGTTGACAATTGTACCAATTGATATTTGTCACTTAATACATGAGTACTGTCAACTGACAAGGCTGCAAACGAAATGCGATGTAATAAACCTGCAGGGGCAAAATAAATTTTTGTAACTCCGTTCAGTTTAGTTTCCAATGGCTGCCATATTAAATTGAAGCCATTTTTTGAAACATTATCTCCTGTATTTATTTCAACTTCTCCACCACGGGTGTAAAATCCGTTAATTCCCTGCCAGCTTACAGAACCCTTCGAAAGCAAACTATCCAATTGTTTTTTTTCAAAAAGACTTACATACTCAGGCTCATTCATTTCTTTTCTCAGAACGAGTGCAGCATAATATGTGCTGTCAGTAAACTGTTGGCCATTATGATAATTGAACTCAATAAATTCAATAGCTGCTTCATCAGCACCCAGCTTTTGTTGAATTGTTTTCCATCCGGTAACAGTGGAATAACCCTTATCAAGAGTCGAAGTATAACGTACAAGATTTTTTTCCAGTGAATCGGCTTTCCTGATCACCTCTTTCAAATAATCTTTTGGCGCCCCCTCGCCTTTGGAGTAAAGTGCTGCTACCTGTTTTTTTAAAGCTGCCCAATCATTATATTTTTTTTGCAATACCGGATCATTGCTTGAATAAATAGTTTGCCGCATTTGCTGTGATGATGAAAGAACCAGGTTTCTTTTCTGCAATGAAATAAGATAGGGCTGCCCGTTGTTTCCATTTTTTAATTTCTCATAATAAAAAGAATGGTATTCATCCTCAGCGCCGGTAACGTTCTTCAAGTATAGCTGTTTTTCTTCTTCTGATGTAAATGAAAAAATTTCACCTGCCTGTTTAGCCTGTGCATCAAAAGCATTTTGATACATTTCGGCAGCCTTCGTTACATCATTTTTCAACCAATACACCCTTGCAAGGTTAAGAGTATTGTTAGTATAGTAAGGATGGTTTTCACCAAGGCTTTCTTTCCAAAATGTTCTTGCTTTTAAATAATGCTCTTCAGCCTTATCATATTTCTTTAACAGGAAATATAAATAACCAATGCTGTTGTTGTTAATAGCCATGTCTGCTGCTACTGCTGGCCCTAACCGCTGCCAGATAGCATTTGCTTCAAAAGCAAAAGCTTCTGCTTTGCTATAATCACCGGTGGCTGTGTATAAAGAAGAGAGGCTGCTGCAATTCTGACCATAGGAAAGTCCTTTAACAGTCGATAGCTTCTCCCGGATTGCTTTTGCTTCCAGGTAAAGCGGTTCAGCTTTATCGTACTGTTTGGTGTAATAATATAAGTCTGCAAGTATATCACAGCTCAAAGTATAGTCATTGGGATTTGTTGTAAATGCTTGCTCACGAATATTCTTAGCTTCAATATAAAGTTGTTCGGCTTGTTCGTATTTACCCATATCACGATAAATATTGGCCAGGTTGATACAACTTATTGCATACGTTGGTTTGGCAACATCCGGAAGCCTTCCCCTTATTTCTTTTGCCTCCAATGCAAGCGGTTCAGCTTTTTCATACTTGCCAAGATTCCAATAAATGGCAGCGAGATTATTACAACTTTGTGCATAAGCGCCGTTTTCACGGCCAAATAATTGTTTTCTTATAGCTCTTGCTTCTAAATGTCGCTCCTCTGCTTTTTCATATTGACCACGATCATTATATAATATACCCAACATATTACAACCAAGTGCATATTCCGAGCTATTTTTCCCGGATGTTATCTCCCAAATCTTCATTGCTTCTAAATAATAAGCCTCTGCTTTATCATAACGTGTTTGGCGATAATTTACCTGTCCAAGCAGGCTGGCAACAGCAGCAAAAGCCAGACTCTTATTTTCATTCCTTTTCTCAATGATCTGCCTTGCTTCCAGGTAGTAGAGTTCGGCAGTTGCATATTGACCTTTGCGTAAATAATAAATATTTCCTATCGCTGTGTCTATCTTAAATACCGTTTCAGAGATTGCAGAATCAGGCGATAACAAATTCTTTGACCGGCTATAATAATCAAGAGCATTCTCATAGCTTTTCTGCTTATTAAACAATGTAGCACTATCGTTTAGATTTTTCCAGGACTGTCCATTAAGGCTGTTGGTGGCAATAGCAATTACGATTATGCAAAATAGGGCTATCCTCATTTGTTCTGTAAATGAATAATAAAAAGCTACAATGTCAGATGATGATTACTGGTGGATTGTTCGCAGAAGATTGGATATACGGTTACGGTTCGGGTAACCTGCGTTTATTTCATAAGGTCAGGAATCGAGATGAAGATAGGGGGAAACAAATTGCAAACCAAATGAGTAGGGGAATATATATAGATCAACTCAGAGTCGATTAAAAACTTATTTTTTTACAGTTTTCTTCTTCGCTTTTTTTGTAAAACTATAACCCAGCGAAAGTCGATAGTTCTTTGTTTGTGTAGCGTTGTAGGAATGCACTTCAAAATTTTTACCGTAGGTATAACTGTTGGTCTGCTGGTTACGGAATGGATCAATGCAATTAAGTGTTACAACAAGCTTCTTATTGAAGAATTTTTTCTGAAGGCTCAGATTCATGCTCAGGTTCCAGTTAACGGAACCCTGTGGATTCGCAAACCGGCTGGTCGTAAAGTTGCCCGTGAAGATCCAGATATCTTTTAAAGAATAATTTCCATTAACCGTAGTAGTGAATGAACCGCCATCACGGTATTTTCTTACAGCTTTATCAAAATCGCTGTACTGGTTGTAAGTATAACTTGCACTCAGGTTGAGTCGAAGTTTTTTACTAATCGTATAACCATTCCATGTGCTCGCTTCATATTCATTCCGGTGACTGATGTTCTCCCAGGTTATTTGTGTTTTACCATCTTCCATCAAAGTCCGTATCTGGCTAAAAATATCTTCCACTTTATTATACCCTAAACCGAAGTTTAAAAAATATTTCGGTTTGGTGCGGCCAATCACCAGGTCAAAATTATGTGCAAGACTAGGTAACAAAGTAGGATTACCATAACGAATATTATACGGATCAGAAAAATCAATGGTCGGATTCAGTTCATTAATACCGGGACGGCGGATCGTACGACGATAAGAAAGCGTAAGACTAAGATTGTCGTTCCAGTTTTTATTAAGATTGGCGAAAGGCATAAGATTCCAGTAACTGTTCCCTGCTTCCGTTGCTAGTTTGTATAAATCAAAATGAAACTTTGTCTCTTCTAAAGCTGCGCCAGCTGTGATGCTGAATTTTTCACCCAATACCTGCCGAAAAGATGCCCTGACATTTTTGATGGTCTGGTAAAATTTAAAATTATTACTCAGCAATTCCATTGGTACAAAATAACCTTCCGGCTTTTTCTTATAACTGGCATCCACATCTATATTGCTGGTGTTGCGTATATAGGCTGCTCCTACTGAGAGGTAGGTTTTTTTATTTAAAGGCTTATCATAGCTAACCCTTACACTGTGCCCATTATTTGTATTGTCATTTATTTGTTTTTGTGTCGAGTCAAGACCGTTGGGTGTATGATCTGGATAAAAGTATTGCTGGTAAAATAGCCGGTCGCTGTTACTTAGTGAAAGATTTGCTCCTGTTATAATTTTTAATACCTCACCTAGTTTTTTGCCTTTATGTGTATAGGTAAAGTTCAATGCCGGATTATTATTGTTCCCTTCACTTCTTATGGCCCTTTCGCTAAGTTTATAAATTTCCTTATACTGGTTGATGTTCGTGTATTCGGTTATGCTCAGGTTATTAAAATCATTTTGATTATAAGTAGCCTCAAGATTCAGGGAGTTGAATTTATTAATATCATAATCCATATTCACCCGGATATTCGGCCGTGTGCTTTTATTTACATTCTTGCTGGCTGTATTAAAAAAATTAGTTGAGTCAGTATAAATATTTGTCCGTTCTGAATAACCGTTTCCTGAAAAGTAATTATATCCAAATCCGGCATTTACATTAATGGCGAATTTATTTTTACGGTAATTAAAATTTGTACTGAGAGTTCTCTCTCCTCTTGAACCTGCTGAAATATTTATACGTCCACCCATTCCTACTCTTCCCTTCCGGGTAACGATATTGATAACGCCACCCTGCTCATTTGCATATTGTGGTGGCGGGTTGGTCATAACCTCAATTTTCTCGACAGAACTTCCGGGCAATGACTCAAGCAGATCCTGTAATTGTTGCTGGTTTAGTTCAACGGGTTTATCATCAATTAAAATTTTGGGTTCTTTTCCGCGAACTAATATTTTTCCGTTCGGGTCCTTTGTTACGAGAGGAACACTCGTCAGCAATTCACTGGCATTACTACCTGCTGCAAGAGCCGATTCACCCGCATTGAAAGTGATATTACCATCCTTGGATTGTATCAGTGGTTTTTCTGCATATACAACTACTGTTTCAAGCTCGCCGGATTTTGTTGAAAGACGTATATCAGCAAGGTTAAAATCAAAACGTTCGGTTCGTACATTTATACTGTCGAAACTCATGGGACCATAACCAACCGTGCTTATCGATAATCTATAATAGCCGAAAACAAGACCTGTAAACGAAAACTCACCCTCCTTTGTAGAAACCTGGCTTAGTGTTTTGCCATCTCCAAGATGAATAAGTTGAACATTAGCACCTGCTATCGATTTCTGGGTAGTCGAATCCAGCAGATTGCCTGCTATAATCCCTTCATTGGTTTTGGAAACGACCTGAGACTCAGAAGAAATTGTAAAAAGAATAAAAACTGCCAGTCCTGCCAGAAATCTCATAATGTAAATTTAGACGAGGCAATCATTGAATTCCTGCTTTTTACGCAGGCGGTTACGAAGATTTTTTAAAAGGCTATGCCATCCTGTCACCAGCAACTTATTATACCTTAAATTTGCAGTCCTTATAACTCAAAGAATGCTTGATTACGTGACAGATAAAGTACAGGATGAAACCCGCCAGGGGGAAGCATTTTCTCCATTCGGCGAGGATCCAAACGCCTACAAAAAAAGGTTTTATATAGAAAGCTATGGCTGTGCTATGAATTTTGCTGACAGCGAGGTAGTAGCATCTATTTTATATAAGGAAGGGTTTGGCGCCACAAAAAATTTGGATGAGGCAGATCTGATATTTATAAATACCTGCTCTATCCGGGAAAAAGCGGAACAAACAGTCAGGAAAAGATTATCTGATTTTAAAAAAACGAAACTTAAAAAACCGGGATTGTTGGTAGGCGTGTTAGGATGCATGGCTGAGCGGTTGAAAACAAAATTTTTAGAAGAAGAAAAACTGGTTGATATAGTTGTTGGCCCGGATGCATACCGTTCACTACCCGCATTAGTAACTGAAGCAGAAGGCGGCCAGAAGGCCGTAAATGTTTTATTAAGCCGGGACGAAACTTATGCTGATATTTCGCCGGTCCGTTTGGATAGTAATGGTGTGAGTGCATTTGTAAGCATTATGCGGGGATGTAATAATATGTGTTCCTTTTGTGTAGTACCATTTACAAGAGGAAGAGAAAGAAGCCGGGATGCTGATAGCATTGTGAATGAAAGCAAAGATCTGTTTGAAAAAGGATTCAGAGAAGTCACCTTGTTGGGACAGAACGTAGACAGTTACTACTATGCAACAGATGGTCAGCCCACTGTTACATTTGCAATGCTGCTTGAAAAAGTTGCGCTGATCTCGCCGTTGCTCCGCATCCGTTTTTCTACTTCGCATCCAAAAGATATTACAGATGATGTATTGCACACAATGGTGAAGCATGAAAACATCTGCAACAATATTCATCTGCCTGTACAAAGCGGGAGCAGCAGGATATTGCAACTGATGAACCGCACTTATACAAGAGAATGGTATAAAGCAAAAGTTGATCGTATCCGTGAGATCATGCCGGACTGTGGAATTTCATCTGATATCATTACCGGATTTTGTACGGAGACGGAAGAAGATCATGCAGAAACGATGACGATCATGGAATATAGTAGTTATGATTACAGTTATATGTTTTTTTACAGTGAAAGACCCGGCACTCTGGCAGAAAGAAGATATGATGATGATGTACCGCTGGAAATAAAGAAAAGACGCTTACAGGAAGTAGTAGACTTACAAGGAAGACTTTCACATGAAAGCAATAAAAAAGATCTTGGAAAAATTTTCAAAGTGCTGATAGATGGTGATAGTAAAAAAGATGAGACAGAATGGAAAGGAAGAAACTCGCAGAATAAAGTTATTGTGTTTCCAAAAGAAAACTACAACCTGAAGAAAGGTGATTATGTAAATGTGAAAGTGAACGATTGCACACAGGCAACACTATTGGGAAAGATCAAGATGTAAATCAGTTTTACATTCTGCATTTTTCATTTTAGATTTTAAATTTTGATAATGGACATTCAAAGCATAAAAAACAGATTCGGAATAATTGGCAACTCACCGGCACTCAATTATGCCTTGCAGGTAGCTGTACAGGTGGCCAATACTGATCTTACTGTATTGATCAACGGAGAAAGCGGTGTGGGTAAAGAAGTTTTCTCAAATATCATACACACACTTTCTGCAAGAAAACATAACCCGTTTATCGCTGTTAACTGCGGTGCTATACCTGAAGGAACAATTGATTCGGAATTATTCGGACACGAAAAAGGTTCTTTCACTGGGGCAGTAGATGCAAGAAAAGGATACTTCGAAACAGTGAATGGCGGAACTATTTTCCTGGATGAAATAGGTGAATTGCCATTAGGAACACAAGCTCGTTTGCTTCGTGTACTCGAAGCCGGAGAATACATTCGTGTCGGATCAAGCAAAACGCAAAAAACAGATGTACGTGTTATTGCTGCCACTAATAAAGATCTGTTACAACAAGTGGAGAAAGGAAAATTCCGGGAAGATCTTTATTACCGTTTAAGTACTGTACCTATCCGTGTTCCTGCACTACACGATCGGAAAGAAGATATTTTTATTCTCTTCCGGAAATTTGCTGCCGACTTTGCTGATAAATATAAAACAGCCTCTGTTCAGTTAACAGATGAAGCAAAAAACCTGTTAATTAACTATCCGTGGCCGGGCAATGTGAGGGAGTTGAAGAATATTGCAGAACAGATATCAGTTCTTTCAGTGGATAAACAGGTAAACGACCGTGAACTGGGCAAGTATTTAAAGCCTTATTCAAAAAACAATTTGCCGGTCCTGGCCCATCAAACTAACGGCGCCACACATGATTTCAGTAATGAAAGGGAAATGCTTTACAAATTGTTTTTTGATATGAAACGAGATGTAACAGAACTGAAGAAAATGTTTTTAGAAGTATTACAAAATCCGAATATGGCTGGGCAAAGTACTGCTATACTGAATGAATTGAAAGAATGGAGATCACATGAACAGGCTCATCCCGTAATCGTTCAGCCATCGATTCAGCAGGCCACCTCAACACCAATGACGATAGGTATGCCGGGTGAGATACATGAACATGAAGAAGTGGAAGAAAGCCTGAACATCATGGACAAAGAAAAAGAACTGATCATTAAAGCATTGAAAAAACATAAAGGAAAAAGAAAAGATGCTTCATCTGATCTGGGCATCAGTGAACGAACATTGTATCGTAAATTGAAGGAATATGACATTGAAGGGTAATTTGATTTAAGATTTACAATTGAATATTTTAGAATGAACAAATACATCATAAAACATCTTGGGCAACTTTCCCTGTTCATCATTCCTTGCTCCTTGTTCATTATCCTGTTTTCCCAAACTGGTTGCCTTCGTTATGGTTTTAAAGACATATCTATTCCTGATTCTATAAAAACGGTAAAGATTAATATTATTGAGAACCGTGCACGATATGTAAACCCGCAGTTAAGCCCAAGGCTTACTGACCGTGTTCGCCAAAAAATAACAGGGCAAACAAAACTTACTCAAACCAATAATGATAATGCTGATTGGGAAATAAGCGGAACAATAACAGAATATTCTGTTACTACTTCCGGTTTATCTAACCAGCAGGAAGCAATAAACCGTCTTACCGTATCTGTACATATTATTTTTGATAACCATAGAGAAGACGCAAGACTAGAGCATGATGTTTCAAGAAATTATGATTTCAGCGCCAACCAATCCCTGCAACAGGCAGAATCAAGACTGCTCGATGAAATAATCCGGACTTTAGCGGACGATATCTTTAACCGTATTTTTTCTGATTGGTAGTTTCAAACCGTTCGTTTATTATCTTGCAGCCATGAACCGGCTTGCGAAAATATTATTAAATAAGTCTCTTGATGAATGTAGTGTGGAAGAACTGCAATGCATCACCGATAAGTATCCTTACTTTAATGCCGGCCATTTATTAGCAGCAACAAAAGTTCAATCAACAGATACAATAGAATCGAAGGCAATTATTCAAAAAGCCGGGCTGCATTTTCATCCTTCACAATTAACCTCTTTAGTAAATACTGCGGGTAATGTTGTTGTCATTAAAAAAGAAATTACAGATACAATAATACAGCCTGTGAAGGAACCAGTAATTGAAAAAGCAGAAGAACCACTTGTACCTGAACCCGAAACATCTAATCCAATAGAAACTGTAATAACAGAATCTGAAGAAAAAATAATAGTACCGGAAATTCAGCAAGTGCCTTTGCCTGAACCACAACAAAACGAACAACCAGAAAGCAGTGCTTCGACAAGTTTAGAAGAGCAACCCATCTTCACAGAAACTTTAGAAGAAAAGCCGGCCACTACCGGGCTGCAGCCTGTGTTTACTGAATCCCCGATAAGCAAGTCAGAAACCAACGACCTACCCCTTGTCTTCGAAGCTTTTCATACGGTTGATTATTTCGCCTCACAAGGCATTAAAGTAAAACTGGAGGATAATCCCCCGGATAAATTTACAAAGCAACTAAAGAGCTTTACGGATTGGCTAAAGACGATGAAAAAGTTGCCGGTAGTTGAGCCGGTAACTCCTGCTATAAACGAAACTTCCGAGAAAAAAGTAGAGCAGTTAGCCGAGGTCTCACTTGCTGATTCCAACGTTGTTACTGAAGCCATGGCCGAAGTATGGATCAAGCAGGGAAATACTCAAAAAGCAATTGAAATCTATCATAAATTAAGTTTGCTTGAACCCGCCAAAAGTCCTTACTTTGCATCCCGCATTTCGGACTTAAAGAATAACTGATATGACCCTGATTTTTGTAATACTTATCGTGATAGCAAGCATCGTTCTTGGCCTCATTGTATTGATCCAAAACCCTAAAGGTGGTGGCCTGGCAGGCAGTATCGCCGGTTTCAGTAACCAGTTCATGGGTGTAAAACAAACTACCGATGTACTGGAGAAAGGCACCTGGCTTTTTGCAGGAATTATTGGTCTGCTTTGTCTCTTTTCATCGATGTTCATTTCATCAACTGCCAGCAGTGCCGCTACCCCTGAAATTGGCAAACCAGCTCAAACTGCACCGGCACAAACGCAGCCTCAGCAGCAGCCTATATTACCAAGCATTACACCTGTTGACACAACAAAAAAATAAACTACCAAAACTTTAATATACAAACCCCACCTATCGGCGGGGTTTTTTATTTATTTTGAGACCAGCTTTTTTACTATTATTAAACTTATGTTACACAGTTTATCCTGAGAAAATCGAAGGACACTCTTGTACAGTTTGTAATTCTATTCAGTATAAATTGCAGATTCAATCCAGTTAAAATCAAATCCGAATGAAAAGAAAGATTTTTTTATCCGTTACAGCAATCATTTTGATCATTGCTGCATTCATTACCTATAAAATATTCGGCCCTGCCGTATCAGTAAAAGGTGATAGCCCTCAATACCTGTTTGTAAAAACAGGTTCCTCCTTCGATGATCTGAAAAAAGAATTACTGGATAAAGAGTTTATATCATCCACGACATGGTTTAGCAGAGCTTCTCAAATTTTAAAATTTGAAACTGTAAAACCCGGCCGCTATAAACTTAGCAATGGTATGAGTGTTTTTAACCTGGCACGTATGCTTCGCAACGGACAACAAACACCAGTGAATTTTGTAATTACCAAATTCCGGACAAAAGAAGATCTTGCCCGCAGGGCCGGCAAGCTTTTCGAATGTGATTCAACACAACTGATAAGCTACCTAAACAACAATGATTCAATAAAGCAATTTGATGTTGATAGCAACACAGTCATGTCACTTGCATTACCCCTCACCTACTCTATCAACTGGAATACGACCCCAAAAAAAATATTGCAGCACTTTCATAAAGCATGGAAAGAATTCTGGACAGATGAAAGAAAGCAAAAAGCAACAAGCCTTGGCCTTACTATGCACCAGGTATTTACTCTTGCTTCTATCATAGATGAAGAAACCAATAATGAAATTGACAGGCCTAAAATAGCAAGTGTTTATATCAACCGGCTCGCTAAAAATATGCCCTTGCAGGCTGACCCGACGGTGAAGTTTGGATTGAAAGATTTTGGTTTAAAAAGGATCTTATATGGTCATACACAAACTCCATCACCGTATAACACCTATTTAAATACCGGTTTACCTCCCGGCCCCATCTGCACACCACAAGCAGAAACGATCGATGCTGTTCTTAATGCACCAAAGACAGATTATTTGTATTTTGTAGCCAACAGTACATTTGACGGCACCCACGTTTTTACCAGTGACTATGATGACCATATGAAATATGCAAGACTTTACCAGGCAGCATTAACCAAACTGCTTGATTCGGCCAATAAAAAATAATGTCTCTATACGACACCATAGAAAAAAAAATTCTCAACTCTGCGCCGGTTAATTTCATTGCGGAAAAAAGCAAACATATTTCGTTGCCGGGTTTTCGTGGTGTGTCCTTATATGATGTGTGGATGTTCTTTCTGAAACAGGTAAAGACAGTAGGAATGACAGAAAGAGCTTCTGCTATTGCATTTAATTTCACCATGGCCATTCCACCGGCTATTATTTTTCTTTTTACATTGATCCCGCACATTCCTATTTCGGATGAAGTCATTAATGAACTGTATACATTGATCCGCGACATCATTCCCGGCCAGAAAAATAACTCACCGCTTATCGGCTTTCTTGACGACTTTTTAAATAACCCGAGAAATGGTTTGCTTTCCATAGGTTTTATATTATCCCTTTTCTTTTCTTCCAATGCCATGATGGGCATTATGCGGTCCTTTGATAAAAACTATATTGGATTTAATAAACGTGGTGATATACATAACCGCTTAATTGCGTTGAGACTTACCATGACATTTTATTTCTTACTGCTGGTAGCAATATTTGTTATTGCCATGCGAAGTGAAGTATTAATATGGCTAGACATTAAAAATGAAAGGGCCCTGGTCATCATTAAAAACCTTCGTTGGCTGGTTATAATTCTTCTCTTCTTTTATATAATTTCCTTTATTTATAAATATGCTCCGGCTGTACCTAAAAAGTGGAAACTGATAACCCCGGGTTCTATTTTAGCAACTTTTATGATGTTGGTATTCACTATGTTCTTTTCATGGTGGATAAACAATTTCGCCAATTACAACCAGTTATACGGGCCTATAAGCACTGTATTAGTGTTAATGTTGTTGATTTACTTTAATTCGCTGGTGTTGCTTATCGGTTTTGAGTTGAATGTAAGTATCTCATCCCTGCGTAAAATTGCCGATGAACGGAATAAAAATGATGCAGGCGGCGATGAACTTTCCTAAAAAATTACTGACCTTTAGAGTCTCAAGATCAAAAGTCATGAAGAAATTATTATTTGCAGCAATGCCCCTGGCAATAGTTGCCGTGCTTGCACTGAAACCAGTACCCGATCCATTACCGATAGGTTCCGATATGCCCAAGGCTGATGTAAAAATGAAAACTACCGATGGCAAAGAAATATCGCTGAATGATTCAAAAGGTAAGAATGGGTTGCTGGTCATGTTCAGTTGTAATACTTGTCCTTACGTAATAAAGAACCAGGCCCGTACAGCTGAAGTATGCAGCTTTGCTTCTAAAAAATGGATTGGTGTCGCTGTTCTCAATTCTAATGAAGGTAGCCGTGACGGCTCAGATTCGTTCGAAGAAATGCAGGAATATGCTAAAGCTCAAAATTATGCATGGAAATATGCAGTTGATAAAAATTCAGTATTGGCTGACGCTTTTGGAGCTACCCGTACGCCGGAAGTTTTCCTCTTTGATAAAGCCGGCAAGTTGGTATATCATGGAGCCATTGATGATAACCCATCCGATGCTGGTAGTGTAAACCGCAAACACCTGATGGTAGCTATGGACGAAATGCTGGAGGGAAAAGATGTAAGCCAGAAAAATTCACGTTCAGTAGGTTGTGGTATAAAAAGATTAGGAGACTAGTAAGTATAAATTTTTAAGTTTCTGATGTCCTGCCTGTGGCGGGACATTTTTTTTAGAATATTTTATGGAAAAAATTCGGGGCGGCATCCATTAGAAAGTTAACTTTAAAATACACATTAGAAACCCTAAAACCCCGCTTATGATTATCCGAATATTAATCAACCTAGCATTGGTATTTATAGTTGTGGCAGCTGTGGGATATTGTGTGGCAGAAAGCCTTAAATACGGCAGTGCCCTTGGTTTTATTTTAGCCCTTACAAGTCTTGGTGCCGTAGTTAATTTTGTTTACCTGCTTGCCAAGGCAAAACAGGAAAGAGATTCCGAAGAGTCAAAGTCAGCTTGAAAATATTATTTAAGTATAGCCATGATTTCTTTTTTCAGTTGTTCATGTGACAACTGATCCTCGTAAAATTTGCGATAACCAGACTTTGAATTTATAAATAACGAGGATGGTATCGCCCCGCTCCACACACTGTCAATTTTCGGGCAGAAATAATCTGCATTAGTTTCATTTAGCCATAAAACAGGCGCATTGATATTTCTTTTCTTTACAGCATCGGGAATAGCTTTTTGATATGAATCTTTAAAATCGAGACTCACTAATAATAATTGAAGACTGTCTTTTTTGTGGTTATTATATTCTTCAAGAAAATAAGGCAATTCTTGTACACAAGGTACACACCAGGTAGCCCAGAAGTTTACGATCAGCGGATTTTTTGTTTCAGTAATTATCTTTTGTAACTCATCGATCTTTACAACCTTTACTTTTTGAGAAAAGGAATTTGTAGCAATTAAAACGCAGCCTATTATTTTTAATACTCTCTTCATTAAAATTAATTATTGGTTATTTGTCTTCTTCTTTAAATCCCCATTCGTTCAGCAACTCATTGTACTCCGCGTCACCCAGGCTCCGTTTGTTATAATGCCCCGCATTTGTCTTTTGCCGAAGGGCCTCGTATAAAGTTATTGCACAAGCCACACTTATATTCAGCGAACGGATAATTCCCATTTGCGGGATAACAAAGTTTCCATCTGCCAATGCCCGTATTTCATCACTTACGCCGCTATGTTCATTTCCAAAAACAAGGGCAAGACTTTTGGTAAAATCAATTTCATACAAACCTACCGCATCACTGCTGAGATGGGTTGTTAAAATCCTTGAATACTTCTTTCTCAATGACGAAAAACATTCCTCCGCATTTTCATACTGGTGTACTGTCAGCCATTTGGCAGCGCTGGATGAACTTTTAGCCCCCCATTTCTTATGCCTTGGGATCTTTGTATTTAATACATAAACCTCCTGCACACCCACTGCATCACAGGTCCGCATAACAGCCGAAATATTGTGAGGATCAAATACATTTTCCAGCACAATAGTGATACCACTCTGTCTTTTACTCAGTACTGTCTCCAGTTTTTCTTTTCTTTCCGGGGTCATAATTCAATATCCGATGTTTGCAATACCTGTTTTATTTAGTTATTTTTATATAGGCCGGTTTACCCTACCGGCAAAGAAAGAATAAACTAACTGAAATGAAATACGCTCCCGTCCAAAATTATATTAGTGGAAAGTTTGTTGATGCTTCTTCCTCACGAAATTTAGACGTTATCTCCCCTTTAGATGGCAATTTACTTTCAAAAGTGCCGATGTCTACTCCAAAAGACCTGGATGAAGCCGTTAAAGCTGCAAAAGCTGCTTTTCCTAAATGGAGCCATACCCCGATCAAAGAAAGAGTACAGGTTTTTTATAGATACAAATACCTACTTGAAAAAAACCTGCAGGAACTGGCAGCATTGATAAGTGAGGAGAATGGTAAAACAATTGGTGAAGCCGTTGCTGAAATGGAAAAATGTGTGGAGCTTACTGAGTTTGCCTGTTCACTTCCGCAATTAGTGACGGGTGAAGTACTGGAAGTAAGTAAAGGTGTTGAATGCAGAACCGAACATGTACCGCTGGGGGTTATTGCTTCCATCGTTCCATTCAATTTCCCATCAATGGTTCCAAACTGGACCTTGCCAAATGCAATAGCATTAGGAAATTGTATGGTAATAAAACCTTCAGAAAAAGTGCCGCTGAGTGTAGGAAGGCTGGCCATGCTTTTAAAAGAAGCTGGCTTACCTGATGGTGTTTTTAATATTGTTCATGGCGATAGTGAAATAGTAAATGCGATCTGTGATCATCCGGGTATTGAAGCTGTTTCATTTGTTGGTTCTACAAAAGTTGCGAAGATCGTTTACCAGCGGGCAACGATGAATTATAAAAGGGCACTAGCATTGGGCGGTGCAAAAAATCATTTAATGGTATTACCAGATGCAAAACCCGAGATGACTGCGCAGAATGTAGCAGCAAGTATGAGTGGTTGTGCCGGTCAGCGCTGCATGGCAGCAAGTGCAATGGTAGGTGTTGGCAATATTGATCATATCATTGAAAAAATTTGTGATGAGGCAAGAAAAATTATTCCGGGAAAAAATCTCGGTGCAGTGATCAGCAAAGAATCGAAAGAAAGAATTGAACGCTTTATAAGTGAGGCAGAAAAAGATGGTGCAAAAATTTTAGTGGATGGCCGCGGCACCAAAGTAGAAGGAAAAGAAAATGGAACTTATGTAGGCCCTACGGTAATTGATTTTGTAAAGCCTGAAATGAGTGTGGCTAAAGAAGAAATTTTCGGGCCGGTAATTTCTATTATGCGGACAAATACAGTGGATGAGGCATTGGCCATTGAAAATGCAAATCCTTATGGAAATGCAGCCAGTGTATTTACACAAAATGGCGGGCTGGCAAGATATATCATTGACCATGCAAGTGCAGGAATGATCGGTGTGAATGTGGGTGTGCCGGTACCGAGAGAGCCATTTAGTTTTGGCGGATGGAATGAAAGTAAATTTGGAGTCGGTGATATCACCGGGAAGAGTTCAATTGAATTCTGGACAAAACTGAAAAAGAGCACAGTGAAATGGAACCCGGAAGCCGGTGTGAACTGGATGAGTTGACAAACAAGCAACATTCTCTATTAACCTAATACCTTCAATTATGAATTGGAAATTCATCGCACCAATTCAGCTATTAGTAATCTTATCTGCTGCTCCGCTTAGCAGCCAAACTCCTGTAGATGTAATTGAGACCACCTTAAAAGTCACCATCATGGGCGAAGAGATCTTCTATCTCGGTTTTGCCGAAGGCGATAAAGTAATTTTCAACTTCGAAGAAGCAAACGGCAAAGAATTGAAAGAAGTGGAGATCGTAGAATTGCCTGGCACCTCAAGGTATCTTGAACTAAAAATAAGTAAGATCGTCAACAAAACCCTTACTATTCCTAAAACAGGTATTTATAAATTCAGGTTTACCAACTCAGCTATTACTCCAAGACTTTGTAAATACAAGATCCAAAGAATACCAGCAAATGCATCTATGCAAAACTTTAATACAACTGTTTTTACTCATACTGTAAACGATACTACTTTTATAAATGAGGATGAAGATTTTATTGCTAAGTCAGATACAGTGATCACCAATTTCCAGGATAGAATAATAAAAGTAAATCCACTTGGAACTGCTGGCGGAAATAAGACCAGTTTCAATTTTAATTTACCTGATAATACTGTGGCCTGGAGTTATTATATCTGTACTGATAAGACCGGGCAGGAAATATATTCAGAGGCTAATAAAGAGTTTCTTTCAACTTCTTCATCCATCACACAAAAGTTTCCTTTATATAACATACTTACTGCAGTGGCGCTAAACAGGCCGGCAACGATTTTAAAGATGGAAACAGGTCCTTCAGTAAATTATTGGATAATGGATGCCGACAATCTAGCACCTTTCTCTGCAGGTACTCAATTCCGTTATATAAAAAAGGGAAAAGGGATAAATGACTATGCAAGAATGGACCCCCGAAAAGGAAATTTATTTTTTTGTTTTTCCAATGACAGTGCGACTGAACCGGTAAGTGTAACAATAAAAATTACAGCAGTACAGGCTAATGAAGCGATGGAAACACGACAGGGCCAAAGAATGATCATTACACCCAAACAAAAAATGTACCTGAAGAACTAAGTCTTAGATAAAATAAATTTCAACGTACATTAGCCCATGATCTCAAGTAGAATTATTTATTACCGCTTGCGGGTGCTTATAAACATTGTTATCATTTGGGTAGTATTTGCATTTTTATTTTTATACAACATCATCCTGATTGAAAAAAGCCTGGTAACACACCGCTCTCTCCTACTATTTTCGCTTGCTTTTGCTATCATTGGATTTGTGGTTTCTGCTCTCTTGCTATTTTATTTAAAATATGCATTTAAGCATTATCCTCTTTGGCTTTCAGTCACAATAAAAATGTCAATGACCTTTTTCTTATTTGTACTAATAGCCTTTGTAATGTTAGCAATGTATTTTGTTTTTAATGAAAAAGGGACTTTTGAAGATTTCATTGGTGGTTTTTATCGGGATGTTTTCCTTACCAGGGGGTTTCTCATCTTCATGATCGATCTGGGCATCATGACCTTGCTTACTATACTTATTATTGAAGTAACAGATAAATATGGACCCGGTGGTTTCTGGAGTATGATGCGGGGCAAATACAATAAACCTAAAATTGAAAACAGGATATTCGTTTTCCTCGATATTAATGATGCCACCACTATTGCTGAAAAATTGGGTCACACAAAATATTTTCGATTGCTTCGTGAATTTTTTGCTGATATCACCATACCTATTCTTGCTAACAGCGGCGAGATCTATCAATATGTAGGGGATGAAGTAGTACTGTCATGGAAAAACACACCCCTGAATAAGATCCGTTGCTTAAAATTCATTCGCCAGGCTTTTTTCATTTTAAAAAGAAAAGAGAAAAGATACATGAAACGTTATGGTGTGGTCCCCTCCTTTAAAACAGGTATTCATTCAGGAGAAGTAACAGCCGGCGTTATTGGTATTGTAAAAAAAGATTTGGTCTACAGCGGCGATACATTAAATACTACTGCAAGAATAAGGGGTAAATGTCATGATCTTAACCAGCCATTTGTCTTGTCTGGAGATTTTCTGCACGATTTCCATACGCCCCATTCATTCTCAATAACTGAAATTGGGGAAATGGAATTTAAAGGCAGGGAGGAAAAAGAAAAACTATATTCGCTTAGCTTTGAATGAATCGATTATTTATTGAAAGTCCCTTTGTTTCGGTATCGTTTTTGCATTTCAGGCCTTACTTAGTAAAAATTCCATATGCGAATTCCCGTTGAACGTAGAACAGTAAAAATTTACCCGGACCCAACAAGAGTTATTGCACGGTTCTCCTTTTATGGAGAAAACCGTTCAGCAGAACTCATAAAAAAAGTAATGAACTTATCAGAGCAGGAAGTAACCAACATCATACTTCCACTCTTACAAGAATTTTCCAAACGACATAGAAGGATCACAGGTATACTTATCAGGCATTGTGAAAGGCTAAAAAAAATATTCTCAGATCTTGGGATTGATTTTGATTCCTTGTCGCAATACCGCAAACTCCTGATCGGTTCCTATGCAACACATGAATACTCTATCGAGTCATCAGCTTTCTTTAACCCCTCCTGTGTTGAAGACCCGGATCAAACAGAATTGGTAGAAGGACAAAAAAGGGTCATCATTAGTTTCAGAGCAGTAGGCGAAGGTCATATTTCTTCGATAGCATTTCGAAGAGCCATCATTGATAATAATAATAATATTACTGTGATACCTGCCGGAGACTATATTGATGAAGCAGAAGTGATACGAAATGCTAATTACAAAAAGGAATTATTTTTTACTAAAGCAATAGAGCAAAACATTGCACCGGAAATAATAGAACAAGTAAAGAAACAATTAGACGAGCAGTTTGAATATTTTACTCTTCAGCGGGTGATCCGGAGTTTAACAGATAAAGAAACTGACGATCTAAGAAAAATTGAATTGAACAAAGTTTTATGGCTGGCAGATGTTTATCATGAAATAATTTTTTCATTGGATACCGATATATCGGACCGTGTGATCTTCCCCATATCTGAGTTTGAAAGAAATGGAATTGAAGATGCCCGTTTTGTACGCTTCACAGAAGATAATGGAAAAATAATTTATTACGCAACTTATACTGCCTATGACGGGATTCAGATCTTGCCCAAATTGATGCAGACCTCAGATTTTTATGATTTTAAAGTAAGGCCCCTTTATGGCTCCGGTGCAATGAATAAAAACCTGGCTTTATTTCCCCGGCGTATCAATGGAAAATATGCGATGATGTCACGCATAGATGGCATGAATAATTATATCATGTATTCAAACAATGTGCTCATTTGGGAAAACCCTCAATTATTACAAGAGCCAAAATATCCCTGGGAATTTATTCAAATAGGTAACTGCGGATCACCCATTGAAACGGAGCATGGCTGGATAGTTATCACACATGGGGTTGGCTCCATGCGCCGCTATTGCCTGGGAGTTAGCTTGCTGGATCGTGATGATCCTTCTAAAGAAATTGGAAGATTGGATGAGCCGATCTTAATGCCCAATGAAGATGAACGTGAAGGTTATGTTCCGAATGTTGTTTATTCATGCGGTTCAATAATCAACAATGGAAAATTGATCATACCCTATGGGTTAGCTGATCATTCTTCTTCATTCATGTCAGTAGATCTTAACGCATTGCTGGATAAATTACGTAGTCAGCGTTTGTAAATGACCTGCTCATAAACATCGATGTAATCTTTAACCATTCTTTCTAAAGAAAATTTTTCTTTTGCATGACGATGACAAGCATCCCTGTCAATAATGTGTATCATTGAAACAGCATCAACAGCTTCGTCAATATCATTTACGAGAAACCCTGTTTTTTTATCTTCGATCAATTCCGGCATCGAACCTCTATTAAAAGCGATAACAGGGGTGCCGCATAACATAGCTTCAGCAACACTTAAGCCAAAAGGTTCATCAAAATTTATTGGATGTAATAAGGCAAATGCATTTCTTAATAACACATTTCTTTCCCCAGACATAGCTGATCCTAAATAAAAAACGTTATCATTAAAACAAGGCTCCACTTTTTCCTTAAAATATGTTTCATCCTGTATAATGCCGGCAATGAATAAACGACGCTTTGATCGCTTTGCTATCTCAATCGCTTCAGCTGTTCCTTTATCCGGGTGAATGCGGCCAAAATAAAGCAAGTAGTCATCAGGTTGATCATTAAAACTGAATTGAGTTGTATCAATACCATGATAAATATTGGCGATATAGTTTAATTCAGGTGAACGATCTGAATGACTGATAGAAACATAAGAGTTATTTGAGTTATATTTTTTATATACAGGAATTATATTTTGAGAAGAAAACCCATGTATTGTAGTGATCATCGGAGTAGTGATAAGTTTTGAATAAGTAAGCGGAAGAAAATCAAAATGATTATGTATTAGGTCAAACTCCGAAGCTTTTTCCATCAGGTTGCTGATGTGCAAACACTCTGCGACTTTAGCAGATTGACCTGGATCTTCTTCATATCCTTTTTCGATCACCGCATCCAGTTTTGCTTTTGTTATTGAATCAGAAGTAGCGAACAATGTTGCCTCGATCCCCTTTTTTACCAGGCCTTCAGTAAGATTAGATGCCACTAATTCCCACGGTCCATAATGCCTTGGTGGTGTTCGCCAGGCTATTGGAGATAAAACAGCTATTCTCATGTTTGCACTAAAATTTCTATTGCAGATGCCGATTGATACTGAACCTGGTATTCTTTTTCAAATGCTTTCAGAACTGTGAGATAAGAAATAATGTATGCCAGCGTACTTTCGGCTCCCTGGTTGCGATTGATACCGGTTGATTGCAATCCATCACAGCAACCTTTGGTCTCATGATCGTATAATGGCACTCGCAAAGAGTTTTCTCCCAAAAACCATAAATAGCTACTGAACATTTTTTGAATATATGCTGGTTCCTGTGTTGATTCGTAAGCCTGCAGGTATACTAATACCATCCCCATAGTCTCGATCGCCTGCTGATCATATAAAGGTACATGTTTATCATTATCACGATTGTACCAATTGTTATTCCCGATGGGTGTATAGTAATCGTTTCTGAAACTAATTTTATCCAGGAACTTCAAAGATTCAATAGCAACTTTTTTTACTTCCTCATCTCCTGTAATTTCAGCTGAATGAAACAAAGCAAGAGGTAGTATTGCATTATCATAAGTCATTGTATCCTCGAACCAACGCCATTTATTATCACGATGTTTTTTATATGCATTCATTAACACATTCGTCAGTTCAACCAGTTCTCTGAACATTTCTTCATGCCCGGGACGAGCCCGTAAAAAATAGGAAACACCGATCAGCGTATTGGCACATCCTCTCATGCTTTTTATTGTTTTGAAATGCTTTACTGAATTGTAAAATAATTCATCTGCAAATTCACGATAAGAATTGGTGGGTGGATTAGAAATTAAAAAACCAAGTGCCCAAATAGTACGCCCAAAAGCATCATCAGAAGCAATTTCATCTATGTATTTCCTGTCAAAACTGAGAAAGTTTCCAAAATTTCCATCTGCCCGTTGCATATATTGGATATAACTGAGATATACGGGCAAAAGTTTCAACGCCTCCTGGTTTTTTTTCTGCTGACATAGCATAATTGTCATGATAAGTGCCCGTGCATTGTCATCAAGACAATAACCTTCCTTAAGATTTGGAATACCATATTTAGCATGCTGCACAATTCCTGTATCATCTGTTAATCGCAACACATGTGACAAACTGAATTTAGGCATCAGGTCAGGATCGATGATCTGTTTGATTTCTTTTTTTTCTGTAACATGTGTATCTATAACGTCATTTAGTAATGCCAAATATTTACTGGTAATATTTGGCCACCGGAGATCCAGTCCATATTCATATGCATTTTCTCTAAGCTCAGCAAGCTTTTGTGGATTATCAAAAAGATCATTAACAAGAGATGCTAGCCCATTTGCATCTCTGAAATCAAAAAATTGCCCCCTGCTTCCATTTAGTAATTCAACTGCATGCCAGTAAGGAGTAGATAAACATGCCGCACCAGCACCAATAGCATACGATAATGTACCGCTGCTTATCTGTGCTTCATTAATATATGGAGTAATATAAATATCAGCAGCTGAAAGATAATTGACCAGTTCTTTTTCCGGCAAAAAACGGTTAATAAAAACAAGATGTTTATCAACTTTTAATTCCGTTGCCAATAACTTAAGACTATCACGATACTCCTCTCCATATTTTCTTGCTACTACAGGATGTGTGTTTCCCAGAATTGCATAGATCGTTTCCGGATGTTTATCAATTATCTTAGGTAATGCTCTTATAACAGTCTCTAATCCTTTGCCCCTGTTGATAAGGCCAAACGTCATTAATAACTTTTTATTTTTAAATGATGGGAAATTTCTGACTGGATTAAATATTGGCGGGTCAATATCAGGAACGCCATGCTCAATTAGTTGTATTTTTTCAATCGGAACATTATAAATAGAGGTAAGAAAACTTATTGCTCTTTTATTAAACACAACCAGTTTTGCCGATTGCTTTCCGATTTCCTGGATTATTATTTTTTGAATAAAAGTTGGCTCCTTTAAAATAGTATGTAAAACGGTCACAACCGGTTTTTCAACACGATGTAATAATGGTAGAATATAAATTCCGCTTTGTCCGCCAAATATTCCGAATTCATGTTGAAGAATACATACATCGATGCTGCTGTTATTAATAAGTTCTGCCGCTTTTAGATAATCCTTTTCATTTTCCTGCCGAATGATAAATTTCACATTCTGGGGATATTCGTACTCATCTAGGTCTTCGGAGTCATTCAATGCAACAATAAACTCCTGTTCAAACTGACCTTCCTTTTTTAAATTGGCTTGAATTCCACTGATCAGGCTTAGATTAAAAGTTGCTATGCCGCATTCTCTTGGTGGAAATGTAGATAAGTAAACAATTTTCATGATCCGACACTGATTTTTGGTTTATTATAAAAAGCAAAAGCCATGCCCCGTAAATAAGGTGAAGAAATAAAATGAAATTGCTTCTTAAATTGCAGATTAATAACAATTAGAGTTTCATGGGAACAGCAGAAATAGATATAAATCATCATCAACTTATCATTTATTCCAATATCATAACTTATGGCAATGCCTCTAATCCTGAGATCACTGAATCGATAAGAGATGAGATTGAAACGATGTGGAATGAAGCTGAAGGCAGTTTAATGTTTGATCGTTTAAAATTAAATGTTGTTTTTAAGACCAATGCTTTTGTTAATCCATTCATTGATCCTATTGAAATTTACCAAAATACTGATCCCCGAAACAATTATTTCCGCATCGAAGAATTTGTGCATGGCAATATTTCTTTTGTAGATAGCATCAATTGCAATAGCGGTTATTTCAAATTGGAGAATTTATACAAAGGCTCTACTACTGCTGCTCATGAATATGGCCATACACTGGGTCTTGATCATCCACAGTCATTGGATATAAGAGGAAAAGGTATACCCAGCATAATGTATCCAAGAGGAACATTGGTGGATGCAATGTTTCAATACGATCCTTCAAAACCGGCGGGCATCCCTGGCGGCACTATGCACCCGATGCATAGAAAAGTAACCCAGCAGGATATTGATAACCTGAAAATTCACAAACTCCAATTTCATCACGGTAAGGCGATCATTGGTGAGTTTACCAATATATGGCATCCTGATCATGCCTCGGTAAGCGCTGAAGATTTTATGAGGCCGCCAGTTTTCGGATAGCTGATTCAATCGTTGGATACTGAAATACAAATCCGCTTCCCTCAACTTTTTTTGAATTGACTGTTGCAGATTTTAATACTTCAATACTTAATTCACCGACTACAATTTTTAAAATAAACGCTGGAACAATAAATGGTATATAAAACCGGTTATTGGTTTTTGCTAATTGCAATATGAGTTCTTTATTCGATACAGGGCCTGGCGATACAGCATTATAAATCCCACTCAGCAAATTATTTTCGATAGCATATAAAAACATTTTCACCGCATCGTCTATATGTATCCAGCTTACAATTTGCTTACCCGAACCCAGAATAGTTGCAAATCCAAACCTGAGTGGCTTTTTAAATTCTTTGATAGCACCTCCTTTATTACTCAATACTACCCCTGTCCGGAATATGACTAATCTTTTCCCAATAGTTTCTACCGGTTGTATTGCAGCTTCCCATTTCACACAGGTATCACCAAGGAAATCTGAAAAAGAACTATCCGACTCAACAAAAGCTTTTCCTCCCGTATCTGGCCCATAATAACCAATTCCAGAAATACTGATAACAGCTTTTACCTTATTCGAAGTCTCATTGAGTGCTTTTACAAGCAACTCGCCACTCTTCACACGACTGCTGATTATTTCCTGCTTCCTTTTTGCCGTCCATCGTTTATCAGCTACACCTGCACCGGCTAAATGAATAATATAATCTGCTGCTGCGATAGCTTCCTTATCTATTTTCATTTTCTCAACATCCCATTCAGCATAATCCAGACCGTTAATATTAGATTCTTGTTTTGATTTATCCCGGGTAAGAACAATTACCCTGTAACCTTTTTCCAATAATACGCTTCTGAGTGAATGGCCGATCATACCTGTACCACCTGTAATTAAAACTGTTTCCATTGTGCTAAAATTAGATTAATAACAAATGACCAAGGCCATTGTTGTAAAATTTCCTTTTCTGTGAAAACAAAAAACATATCTTCATCAGCAAATTCTACTTATGAGTACAGTTTTATCCGTTCAGAACATGACCAAATTTTACGGGCCGGTACGTGCATTGAATGAAGTTTCTTTTGAAGTACCCAAAGGAAGTGTATTTGGCATACTTGGGCCCAACGGTAGTGGCAAAACAACTCTGCTCGGAATAGTGATGGATATTCTGAAACCGACAAAAGGAAATTATTTATGGAACGGGCAGCCAGGAAGCAATGAACAACGAAAACACATTGGCACCTTGCTGGAAACACCAAACTTTTATCATTACCTGAGTGGCCAAAAAAACCTGCAGATAGCTGCTGCTATTAAAGAAAGAGGAAAAGAGGATATTCCAAAAGTTCTTGAACAGGTCAACCTGTTTCAACGCAAGGATTCCAAATTCAGCACTTACTCACTCGGGATGAAACAACGGTTGGCAATTGCATCCACACTGTTGGGCAATCCTGATATTCTCGTTTTTGATGAACCGACAAATGGATTGGATCCGGCAGGTATTGCTGAAATACGGGAACTGATGAAAGAACTGAACCGCCAGGGCAAAACAGTCATCATGGCGAGTCATATTCTTGATGAAGTAGAAAAGGTTTGTACGCATGTTGCCATCCTGCAAAAAGGAATTTTGAAAACCGTCGGAACCGTGAGTGATGTTTTATCGGCAACCGCAAGTGGTGCTGGTAACATATTGGAAATTGAACTGCTGGCTGATAATGTTCCGGGGTTGGAAGCTATTCTGAAAGAAATGCCCGGAATTATCAACATACAACACATAGACGGTGTATTATCGCTTCAATGCGATGAAACGTTGACAACAACTGCCATCAACCGGTATTGTTTTGAAAAAGGAATTGTGTTAGGCCATTTGAATCTTAAACGAAAAACACTGGAGAGAAGATTTTTAGAAATTACGGGAACAAAAAGTGAACATTAATCTAAAAACTAACATTATGTTTAAATATCTGCAGATAGAATGGATGAAAATAAAGAACTACCGTGTATTCCAGGTATTCTCTATCCTGTATTTGTTGGGAATTCTCCTTATCATTTATATTTTTTACAAGGTCTATCTCAGCTTTATTGCAGAGTTGCAAAGAGCAATGACGGGTGCAAACACAGAAGCCCGTGATATCTTGGGACTTTTTTCGAGCACTAATCTTCCCTATACTGTTTGTTTCTGGACCAGCTTTCTGCTGTACTTGCCGGGCATGATCATCATTAATTTATTTATTAATGAAGTCAACTTCAAAACACACAGGCAAAACATTATTGATGGATGGAAAAGAGAAACTTTCATCTTTACTAAAATTTCTTTGATTGCTTGTATATCTGTAGCTGTGATGATCATGAATTTTTTGGCTATGGTCATTATGGCTCAAATTACGGATGCACAAATCACCACAGAGGCATTTGTCGTTTCCTTATATTCATTTTTACAGTCATTTCTTTATCTCATGTTTGCTCTTTTCCTGGCAACCTTGTTTAGAAAAAGCGGAATTGCCATCATTGTATTTTTTATTTATGGTTTACTATTGGAATGGCTTTTATGGTGGCTGGTGATCAAGATACATCCTTCACTTCCCTATTTTTTACCGATACAATCATCCGATTCCCTGATACCTTTTAGCAGCTTCAGGGAACTCTACAAAAACATCCCTTCAGCTGGAGTATTGCTTGCCGTTGTCTGTGGGTATATACTACTTTTCATTACACTTGCGGTAAGAAAATATAAGTATGATGATCTGTAAACTTTAATTATAGATCACTAACGGTTTCCCTGTAACAGGGTTATCAATTATTGTGGTCTCTACATTAAACACCTGCTTTATCAAACCGGCAGTTAAAATTTCCCGGGGGCTTCCATTGCTTACCAGTTCACCTTCTTTCAGGAAAAATAATTTATCTGCATATTGAGCGGCAAGATTAATATCATGCATTACAGCTATTAAAACAGTATTGTGTTTAGCCAACTGCATGGCTTGTTGCAAAAATTCGTGCTGGTAACTGATATCAAGACTGTTCAATGGTTCATCAAGAAAAAGATAACGGTACCCAGTTTCAGGTTGTTCCCATATCTGTGATAACACACGGGCAAACTGCACTCTTTGTTTTTCGCCACCACTCAGCGTTAAGTAATTTCTTTCCTTAAATGATGAAAGGTTCATTCGTTCGATCACTTCATTGCAAATGGAAATGTCTTTTTTATTCGGGCTGAATGTAAAATGAGGATAGCGTCCCATCATCACCACTTCTTCCACCAGCAATGGAAAACTCAGATCAGGTTGCTGGCTAAGTACAGCCCTTTTCCTTGCAAGCTCTTGTTTATCCAGGCTTAAAATAGTTTTCTCATTATAAAAAACATTTCCCTGGTATTTGTTGACCTCTCCACTGAATATCTTTAGGAAAGAGGATTTGCCCGAACCATTCGGGCCCAGTATCATATTAAACCCACCGGGATGAAATGCGGCGCTTACATTTTTTAAAATTTGCTTACGGCCAATATTATATGAAATGCCTTCGGTCTTAAGCATCATACCCTCCTTTATGTTGCAGCAAATTGAAGCGTTTTAATAAAATAATAAATACAGGTGCTCCAACCAATGAAGTAATAATACCAATTGGGATTTCTGCCGGAGCCAATAATAATCTTGCACACATATCAGCAAGTAAAAGCAACGTAGCCCCAACTATCATCGATGCAGGGAGCAATCGTTTATTATCACTTCCTATCAGCAAACGCAAAATATGCGGAACGATCAATCCCATAAAACTGATAACACCCACAAATGCAGTAGCGACAGATACCATTGCCGTGTTTAATATCATTACCCTTCTTTTCAGTTTGTCGGTATCAACACCGAGATAACTGGCTTCTTCTTCGCCGAGAAGCAATGCATTCAATTGCTTTGAATAACGAAAAGAAATGATAAACATGATAGCAGCAACAGTGCCAACGATACCAACCTGCATCCAACTTGCACCGGAAAAAGTGCCGAGGTTCCAGAAAGTAATACTCCTCGCCTGCGGATCTCTTGCGATATAACTCATAAATCCGGTGCCACTCATACCGACGGCATTGATAGCAATACCGATCAGCAATAAAGAAATAATAGAAATACGTTTTGCATTTTTTGCCAACACATACACGAGATATGTTGCCAGCAATGCACCTGCAAACGCAAATAGCGGAGTAAGAAAAGGACCAAACTGACTTTTGATTGTTGGTGGCCATTTAGCAGCCATTACAAAAACAAAAGAAGCTCCAAATGCTGCACCGCTGCTTGTTCCTATCAATCCCGGCTCTACGATCGGGTTGCGGAATAATCCCTGCATTAATACTCCACTTACAGCAAGTATTGCCCCGGTGATACCGCAAAGCAATACACGAGGTAAGCGCAGCTGAATAAAAACAGCTTCATAAATATTTGCTGGTTTTTCCCCGGTAAAAAAATGTTTAATAGCTGAAAACATTTCTATAGGACGAATACTTACTGCACCAAATGCAATAGCGCAGATTGTCACGATCACTAATAAAGCGATCAGCACAGGAAAGAAAAATTTACTTTGTCTGAACACCGGCTGGATATAAAAGTTTCATTAGTTTAATAATATTTTCACCAGTACGTGGGCCGAAATACACAAGGTCATGTTCTTCAAAACGAACAATGCGTTTATTCTTTCCTGCATTTGTTAATGCTACACCGGGAACACCTTCAATAAACTTGTCCATATTTCCCATCTGGTCAAAACCAAAATCAGTTGCAATAATAATATCAGGATTAGCAGCCGCTACAGCTTCTGCGCTGATCTGTCTTGCACCTTTTGCATCATAGATCGCTGTTTTACCTCCGGCCAATGCGATCATTTTATCTCCCACCCCTCTGCGGCCACTCATTACAAAATAAATATTGTTGGCCCTGCCGAAATGAATGATCATTACACTCAAAGTATCTTTTAAATTCATTGCTTTTAATGAATCAGCTGCGGCTGCAATATCAGCATCTATTTTTCTACTAATTGAATCAGCTTTCTTTTCTTCCCCAAAGAAACTTCCTAACTCTTTCAATAAAATCTTTGCACTATCAATTGTATTAGCCCCACCAAATACTTTTATGTTCAACCCCGCATTGGTGATCTGTGGCAATACATTCTCCGGCCCGATATCATTGCTATGAATAACCAGGTCAGGATCCATTGCAATAATACTTTCAGGACTTAATGCACGGTGATAGCCAACTGTCTTAAGCAACCTGGCACTATCAGGATACGTACTGCTCAGATCTACAGCTACAAGATCATGACCTTTACCCAATGCATATACCATTTCTGTCAAATGTTTTGACAGGCATACGATCCTCATATCTTTTTTACCGTCTGTTTCCCTATTACTGAATCTTCCGCAGGCGGAAACTATAAACAATACCAGCAGGTAATAAAAATTTTTTTTCATATAATTAATTTAAAGAAGGGTAGCCTTTCGGCTACCCTTAAGTTCCATAGGCAAAGGCTATAGGGTATATTTTAAATTCAGTCCGCCGAATACAACTGCTTTTGGAGGAGCAGGTATATACGCATCAGGCAACTGATTTACAAAGATCATAATAGGATATTGCTGATTTGTGATATTATTCACACCAAAGAATACATCCAGGTCAAACTTAGAAGACAGGTTTCTTTTAATGCCAACTTTAGTGTTCAGTAAACTATAGCTGGTTGCTTTGCGCAATGCATATGTCTCCGGATTATTTGTCAATCTTTCAAGCGCAATATTCTGAGGATCTTTATACAAATATGAGACGCTTGCATAAATTCCATATTTGGTCGAAACATCAACACCACATGCAGCCATTATTTTAGGTACCCCAAATACATCGAGGCCGCTATAGTTAACTGTATCAATTCCACCAGCAGCAGTAGTTGTACCGGTTTTGTAAACAAAATTATCAGCATACTTAAAGTCGGAATAAGTGAAATTCACAAAAGGAGTAACATTGGTGAATACACCAGTACGATCCTTCACGATAGAGTATTTAACCAATGCTTCCAATCCTTTATGATTCTGTTCTCCACCGTTTATCATATAACTATAAGCTGTAGCTGTAGCCGGAGGTGTAGTAGTTGGAACTGGTACTGCAACAGCAGTCATTTTATCAGTAAAATCCAATGAGAACAATGCTACCTGGTAAATCAATTTATCTTTGAGAATACTTCCTTTTGCGCCGATCTCGAACTGGTTACCTTTCTCAGGTTTTAGCTCACCATTAACCATAGCTTTTGCAGGTGCTGAACCAGCATTAGGAGGTGTACCGATCTGTGGAGTTGCAATAAAGAAATAAGAACTTACCGGTGCTTTATATCCACTGCTGTAAGAAACATATACAGAAGCATTCTTGTTGATCACTTTATTGATCGCTACATGCGGGGACCACATATTCGTATAGCTTGTATCAAAATGTGATGGTCTTGCTACTGTTGCGTTAGGCGAACTAAACCTGTCATCCAATATAATTCCTTGACTGCTTAAACCAATACCGGCAGTAACAGAAAGATCATGCGCCAAACCTAATGTCCACTCTGTAAAATATGCAGTAGGTGTAGTTACAAAAGCATTATTAGATGTAACTGCATTTACGATCCAATAAGGACTCGTGCCATACACCCAGGGGCCACCGGGATTTGGATCGGAAGGATCAGCTTTCATATTATACCCGGTTATTTGTGCATCCTGGCGTTGTACTTCAAGACCAGTTATACCACTTAATGTAGAACCACTTCCCAGAGAAAATTTGGTATCGAATGAAGTGCGGAAGCCATAGTTAACTGAGGTTTTGTCCGTCCAGCCACCTGCAGAACTTGCATCACTTCTGAATCCCATACCAAATATGGAAGTAGTATTAGAAACTGCTTTACTGAAATTGTAAGTATGCGCCAATCCTGCACGGAAAGTACTTACATGGCTATGTGCATTTCTTTTAATGTATTCAATATTTCCTGAATAGTCTTTAGCGGCCCATTGTGTAAGTGTCAACTCACCGAGACGTTCATCATAACTATCAGTATATCCAACAAAGGTTGTAATGGTTTGTTTTTCGCTTGCTTGAAAATCGCCAACAAAATTTACAAAGTCTTTATGTGAGCTATTGTGAATTGAAAATCCATCTGAATTTTGTTTTCCATAGGCTAATAAAATTCCGCTTTTTTCAGTAGCTGTTCTTAAAAGTGTGGTATAGCGTTGAAGCCCATAATTGCCTATTGTTACTTGCTGTTCCAATGAACTTTTTCCTCTTTCAGGTGAATTAATTTTAAAATTGATCGCTCCTGAAATTGCCTGGCCATATAAAGTACCAGCAGGTCCTTTTACGATCTCTGCATTTCCAATAGATGCATAGTCAATATCATCAAGAGTTGTAATTCCTTCCGCATCTGTTACAGGAATTCCATTGAGATATACTTTATAACCCTGTCCATCAAAATTGCTGCTGATGCCTCTTGTACCTCTTGAGCCATTGCCATAGCCCCTGATGTTGAATTGTTGTCCGCCCGAAACAGTTCTGCGATTCATGATCACACCCGGAACACTGGTTTGAATTACATCATCAAAAAATATTCCCTGGCCTCTTTTTAATTCTTTTGGAGTTAGTTTGGTTATTGATAGCGGCTGGTATAAAACTGATTTGTTGGAATTGGAAGTAGCAGATAGTTCTACTTCTTCCAGTGGTTTTCCAACTGGTGTTAAGGAAACCTGTAGCTCAGCATCACAATCTTTGATCATTTGAGTATGTGCAGCATAACCAACAAATGATATCGTAATACGTGATGTAGTATTACAATTAACGGAAAACGTACCGTCATTGCCGGTAACAGTTCCATCTTTGGATGAGAATGAGACTGAAGCACCAGCCAACGGTTTGCCGGTAGCGGCATCCATCACTTTTCCTTTTAAATTTTTTTGAGAAAATGCTACTGCGCTTAATACACACATAGCAGTAGATAATATAATTGCTTTCATTTTAAATAATATTGATGAAATGGTTGGGTAAGTAAATTAAATACAGGCATCCCGCCAGGCAGGAAAACTGTTGTTGTGAATAAGTAGTAATTAAAACTGATCAGGCCTTGGGGGGTGGCGAATTTATCTCTTTGAAAGAAGAAATTAAACTCACATCTAAAATGGGAAATTGGCCAGGTGCAACTGTAAATATTTCAGGAACAATTTCAGTTCTCTGCAATACATAAACAGAAAACTGGAATTTTAGCGCTGAACTTTCGGATCTGTTGTTTCTATTGTTATGGTTTACAGTTTTAGAAAAATTCGAAAGAAGTTCCTTTTCTTTTTTATCGTTTATACAGTATAGATAAGTCTTTCCATCTTCATGTTTGATCTTTGCAACGTCATACAAATTACCATCCAGGTAAAATTCTTTATCGGCCTCCTCCCATTCTATTTTGTCTGCATACTGCTCCTGTATGATCAGTTCAAGTGATGATTCGGGAATACTGGCAAATAACTCTTCTTTAATTTCCTCTTTGATCTGGTACTGACGATAACTGTAAAAGAAGTAATAGCCGATTTGGCTAATAAAGATCATTATAAGAAAACATGCAGCAGTTACCTTTTTCACTTTAAGCAGATATGCGGCTAAGTTATTAATTTTCCCGATAACAGGCCTCCTCGTTGGTATAAATTATTCATTGATTTATAGAGGTTTTGAGCAAATCCGGTATTTTTAAGTGTTGACCAGTTGACACACTCTTATAAAAAATCTTAATAATCAAATGTTAGGCATTCTCGTACAACTCGCAATTTCCTGGCTGATCATATGGTTGGTCGAAAAAGGCAATCTATCTGTTCTGGGCTTCTTTCCAACTAAAAAAAGACTGACCGGTTTTGTAGTTTTCTTTTTTATTACTGCTATTTGTTGCGCATCAGAGTTTGTAATGAGAATTGGTTTTGCAAAAGAACAATGGCAGTTAAATCCAGCATTGTCAGCGAATTTAGTTGCAGAAGGGCTTTGGTGGAATATCAAGTCGGTATTATTTGAAGAGCTGATCTTTCGGGGTGTGCTGCTGTATATTCTTATAAAAAGACTGGGTTCAGTAAAAGGAATAATTATTTCCTCAATAGCTTTCGGTATTTATCATTGGTTTTCGCAGGAAGCATTTGGCGACCCGAAACAAATGCTCATACTATTTATAATGACCGGCATCATGGGTTTGTTGCTTGCCTATGGTTATGCAAAAACATTTTCATTGTATATACCCTGCGCCATTCATTTAGGATGGAACCTGACCAAAGGATTTATTTTTTCTGAAGGCCCCATCGGGCAAGGAATATTCATACAAAAACAACCGCAGCCGGAAGTAACCGTTTCTTATTTTATCTTTTTTGTTATACTGTTTTTGCCAATATTAAGTATGTGGATAATCAATTACTTGTTATTGAGAAAACATAAACAGGAACCGCTACCTACGAAGCAAGCAAAATATTTCGAAAATATTTTTTGAAATATTTGTCCAATCCGGAAAGGTTCACTTGTTATTAATGCGTAACCAGATTATTAAAACTGTTCCGTGAATAGCGGAGCATAAAACTTAAAGAAATGAATGAATATGCATTGATCATGCGGCATGAAGACGGCCAGGCAGTCGCTTCACCCGAGCAATTACAGGAATGGATGAAACAAACCATGGACTGGATCGGTGGCATTGCTGCACAAAACAAATTTGTAAGTGGTACCGGCTTGCCTTTTAGCGATGCAAGAGTAGTAACCAATAAGGGTTCAAAAAACATTGTTACTAACGGCCCCTTTGGTGATATTAAAGAAACGATCGGCGGATTGATCATCGTAAAAGCGGAATCGATCGAAGAAGCTGTAGAGTTTGCCAAAGGCTGTCCTGTATTGCAGGGAGAAGGCAATAGCCTGGAAGTGCGGAAAATTGCAAAAGGAGATGGTGTGCATTAATGATAGAACAGCCCCTGTACTTTTGCAGGGGCCTATTATATATGCAACAACCTGAATTGATACCGCATTTGTTCCGCACAGAATACCGGAAGATCGTTTCCGTATTAAGTCGTCATTTCGGGTTTGAACAAATAGAAATAGCCGAAGATATTGCAAGCGATACTTTTCTTACGGCTGCGCAGACATGGAGTATGAATGGCATACCTGAAAATCCTGTTGCATGGCTTTATCATGTTGCAAAAAATAAAGCAAGAAACTATTTGCAGCGCAATGATCTCTTTGATAAAAAAATTGTACCTGAAATTAAAGCAACAAAAGAAGCCTCTGCTGAAATAGAAATTGATCTTTCCCTTCAGAATATAAACGATAGTCAATTGCAAATGATGTTTGCCATTTGCCATCCTGCTATTTCTCCCGAAGCACAGATCGGTTTATCCCTTCGTATCCTTTGCGGTTTTGGTATTGAAGAAATTGCGGATGCATTTTTAAGTAATAAAGAAACGATCAATAAAAGATTATCGAGGGCAAAAGAAAAACTGCGTGAAGAAAAGATAAAAATAGAATTACCCGGTCCTGCTGAAATTGATGTACGTCTTACAACAGTACTACGAACTATTTATCTTTTATTCAGTGAAGGTTATTATTCCACCAGTCAGAACCAGCCAATACGAAAAGAACTTTGTATTGAAGCAATGCGGCTTTGCAGCATGCTTATCGAAAATGAAACTACCAACAAACCTGAAGTGAATGCTTTGTTTGCATTGATGTGTTTTCATACTTCAAGATTTGAAGCCCGGTTGGATAAAAATGGTGAGCTTGTTTTATATGAAGAGCAAGACACTGATCTCTGGAATACTGAACTGATCAATAACGGGATTTACTATTTCCATCAATCTGCTGGTGGAAACCAGCTTTCAAAATATCATTTGGAAGCGGCGATTGCTTATTGGAATACCCAGAAAGCCGATACAGAAGAAAAATGGTCGGCCATTCTGCAATTGTATAACCACCTGCTGCAAATAGAATACTCCCCTATTGCTGCACTCAACAGAACTTATGCTGTGGCCAAAGTAAAAGGAAAACAACAGGCTATTGCTGAAGCAGAAAAACTAAAGCTAACAGATAGCCAGTTTTATTTTGCTTTACTCGGCGAACTATACACTGATATTGACTATCAAAAGGCAAAAGAGAATTTTGAAAAAGCTTACTCACTTGCAAAAACAGTGGCAGATAAACATGCTATTCAGAAGAAGATTGAGAAATTCAAGTAACCCTAATTGTTATATTGCATCACGCTGTGACTTGCCTTCGCAACATCAATTGAAGTTTATTCAGCATCAGCATTTCTATTTATCTTTAGTTACCGGGCTGACGAATCATGGAATATCAGCACAGCAGAAAGTCCTGACCGTTAGCGGTAATAGAAAATTATAATTTTTAAAAGGTCCCATATGAAAATTGAAGAAGACATCTCTCTCATTCTTAGTGGGGTCAGAGCATTGACAGGAGAAATCACTCCGCCACTAAGAAGCGCATCTATCGAGTTAAGTAATAAAAAAATCATTTTTAAATGCGTATTCGACGAAACCGCAACCGAGGATGATTTTGAATTACTTTCTGCTGCTGCGACAGAAATTATTGCTGACTTTCCAGATTATGTCCTGGAAGAAATATTTCAGAAGATCCCGCAGCCGGAACCTACGAATCCTTTAAAGAATGTGCTGTTCCACCGACATGAATCCAATTATTGGAAATAAAGCTTTAATCGGAATTATTGCTTAATGTACTCAAATGATCAAACTACAAGATAGAGGTTGAGTTTTTTATGGCACAAGTTGTGGCGAGATCCCACGACATAAACAAAAAATTATTTTTATTCTGTAACTTTCATCACAGCTTCGAGTCAAGACCAAAAGACCTGGGATATTGGATGGGCTATAAGATCACTAAAGCCTACTATACAAAAGCGACAGATAAAACAAAAGCAATACAAGAAATATTAAATATCAAAGACTTTACTTCCTTTCTTGCAGACAGCGGATACAACGGAGAATAGAATCAGGTAAGCTTCTTACTCTCTTATGTTCGTTTACAATTCCTTTAGCGTTTATAAACGATAAAATTAAAATCCGTTTCTGTAGAAATATGATCACTATTATATATTCTTAGAGATATGTATGACTCACCAAATACTTCCCTTATAGTAGAAAATCTAATAACATCACCTATAGGAGTAATAAAAACGCAATAATCAGATTCATTATAGTCTTCGCCTGTGATAGTAATCCGGTAATTCCCTGCACCTGTCCATAAAACACTAAAATTACCAGTACCGCTAAGAATGGTACCTACAAGATTAACCGAACCATAGCAAATAGGAACAAGGTTTGCTGTGCCTGTTGAGGGACGCTTTACGTCAGCCGTAACATTGATACTGGATGAAAAATTAACTTCGCCGGTTTTAGTTAAGGTTAACCTCGTAAAATTTCCACCGGAACGCAACTTTAAAGAACTATCAGACCCAAAAATAACTGCGCTTCGTATAGCGGTTACCTGGTTGCCCGAAAGTATGCCGCTTTCAATATTATTATTATTTGAAAATTGCAGCCAGCCTCCCTGGTCACCTTCAATCACTGCGGCTGGTGAGGAAATAAAAGGTCCGTTTGTTCCCTGTCCCTTTACTATATGCAGCAATGCCTGGGGAGAAGTATTGTTAATTCCTACATTCCCGTTACTGGTGTTCATTACCAATCCCCAGTTATTCAATGGTACACCGAAAAATCCAACATAATTATCTGAATGCATGCCAATAAAAGCCTGCGTATTCGAATTATCTATTTTATTAAAATAAATGCCCGCTGTAAATACTGCATCCTGGCTCCGGATGCGCATCCTGCCCGAAACATCCAGAAGGAATTGAGGATTTGTATTGCCAATACCAACATTTTGTGCAATGCCCCCAATAAATAGTTGAAGCAAAAAGGCATGGAAAGCAATTAATTTTTTTATCATAAAAAATTGTTTTGAATGAAACACCGGCAATTGTTCACAAGAGGGGTAATGGTATTAAGCAGGCTTAGTCTTTCTTATGGTTTGCGGGAATTTAATCGGCCGTTTTCGTGTGCACATTCAAACCGAGAAAAGCTTATCATCTCACTGTGTCATTATTAAATGTAATAATATAAATTAAGAATACGAAAATGTCTTTTTAGACTACTTCAGCACAAAAAAATGTTGACCGAAATAAGTAGCGTATTTTAGCAGTAATACACTTTAGCGGCTCTTTAATTTCCCATCAAAAAATAAATATTGTTATGCGTCATAAAATTGTTATCAGCCTGATTTGCCTGACAATATTCAGATATGGAATTAGCCAGACAGATCAATTACATTCATCTAAACCTATCGATCTGGAGGATGGGATCAAAACCGCATCCTTATCCGAAATGGGAATGAATCCATCAGTGATAGATACATTGTCAGCTCAAATTTCTTCCAATTATTATCCTAATATTCATAGTCTTCTGATATACAAAAACAACAAGCTTGTATTCGAAAAATACTTTCCGGGAAAAGATCAAATCTGGGGTAAGAATTTAGGCGTAATCGAACATTCTGCTAATAGCCCTCATGACGTCAGAAGCATTTCAAAAAGTGTAGTTTCCGCTTGTATAGGTATTGCTATTGCACAAGGTAAAATCAAAAGTGCCGAACAAAGAGTATTCGATTTCTTCCCGGAATATGCTGTCTACGACACGGGACTAAAGAAAACGCTGACTATAAAAAATCTTTTAACAATGACCTCTGGATTTGAATGGAATGAACAAGTTCCTTATGATAATCCGCTAAATAGTGAAATTCAAATGGACAAGAGTGAAGATCCTATAAATTTTGTCTTAAGCCGAAACTTAATATCTGCGCCGGGTAAAGTATGGAATTATAATGGAGGAACTACCGAAGTGCTTGCAGCAATTATTGAAAAAGCAACCGGGAAAAAGGTCGATGAATTTGCAAACCATTATCTTTTTAAACCTATGGGCATTACAAATTTTGAGTGGACTAAATTTCCCGGAACCAATACCCCTGCTGCTGCTTCAGGATTAAGACTGCGGTCGAGAGATCTATTAAAATTTGGCATTTTATATTATCAAAAGGGTAGTTGGAACAATAAGCATATTATATCTGAGAATTGGGCAACTGTGTCAATTCAAAAAGCAGTAGCAAGGCCTAATTCAAGAGGAGGATATGGATATTTGTTTTGGACGTATATAGACACAATTCAAAATAAACTAATTTCCACGAGTGCTGCGGTTGGAAATGGAGACCAAAGAATCTTCTATGATAAAACAAATAATTTATTGGTAGTGATAACTGCGGGTAACTATAATATATGGACAATCAAGAATGATTCTTTTGCTATTTTACAGAAAATATATGAATCCTTTTCTGTAAAATGATATCCGTCCTCACGGGGTCTCTCAGTTATTTTTTATTTATCGAAGTTTCTTCTTGAGAAGACCTCGGCAGGACATAAATCTTTTTGCACCGCAAAGGCTCCTAAAACAAATTCAGAATGACAAAACCCATGCTTATCTTTATGATCTCATTTCTTAGCCCCACCTATCGCCCATGCCAAGCAAGGTCTTCGTCAGCTATTCCCGCGCCGATTCGGCATTTGTAAAAAAACTTACTGCAGACCTTAAAACATTGGGCGTAGATATTTGGCTCGACCAGCTCGACATCCCCTTAGGCTCGTTGTGGGACATTGAAATAGAAACTGCATTAAACGAATGCAACTGTGTGCTTTTTGTGGCTTCACAGGCATCTGTTCAATCAAAAAATGCACTCGATGAAGTGTACGCAGCTTTGGAAGAAAATAAACGGGTTGTTCCCATCCGCATCGATAACTGCAATCTTCCCTTCAGGCTCAAAAGACTGCAGCATTACGATGTTACGGATAGTTATGATGAAGTATTGCAAACAGTGAGTAATACCCTGATGCTAAAAGTGAACGAAGACCGGCAGCCGCAGCAGCAAACCGAAGAAGAACAACTGCGGGAAGAAGAATGGCATAAGCAGCAAAAGCTCCTTCAGCCACAAAAGTCACTCCGAAAAGTCTATTACATTATAGGGTCTGTTGTTGCTGGAATAGCAATTATTGTGTGGATAATTGTTGCATCTTCAGCATCACACAGTTCATTCGGTTTTTCAAAGGTTGATACTTCTGTCACTTCATCCACTTTAGCAAGCGACACTTTTCATAGCAGGACTTCAACCGATACTTCAGTAATGCAGAGCACTACATCAATTGCCGATTCCCCAAAAATTCATACACCAGCTAAGCAGCCGGTTAAAAACTCAAATAGCCTGAAAGCGACAGAAAAATATGCTGACCCAAAGAAGCAATCGTCTGCCGGCAAAGATTTTTTACCGGCTAATGGAAAAGAAAGACCAAAAAGCTCCGACGACCTGGTGATGGAAGGAGGAGCATACTACGATGCATTGAAGTATCCGTTAGCAAGGGAAAAGTGGAACGAAGCTGCAAGCCTTGGAAACAGTGATGCCATGCGCAACATTGGACTTATGTATGAACTGGGCAGAGGAGAAAATATGAATTATGATAAAGCCCTTGACTGGTTTAATGCCGCAAAAAACAAAGGACACACGTACGTGAAGGACGATATTGCAAGAGTACAGGGTAAGAAAAGCCTTTCATTAGTACTAGAGGGAGGAGCATATTACAATGCTGACAAATTTAGTTTGGCAAGAGAAAAATGGGACGAAGCTGCAAAGCTCGGTAATAGTGACGCTATGAGAAACATTGGAATTATGTATGAATACGGACGCGGTACGAGTATAGATCTTGAGCAAGCTCTTAAATGGTATAATGCTTCAAAGCAACGAGGAAATCTGCAAGTGGATACTGATATTATGAGAGTAAAATCGAAACAATGATTTTTCGCCCTTTAGTTGTAGCAGGGTCTTCACCCATAGCCTTGCGTGTTAGTTACGCCGTTGTTGTTGCTCAAAATAAAGTTTCTGATTCTTCACCAATAATACAATCATAATACAATTTCGGTTGTTGGTGAAGAAAATTAAATGAGCAAAGACTTAACTTCGAAAACACCAACAACGGCGTAAATTCCATTTATAAAAAAAGACATGTTTATTGATCCGCTTGATTCAATATTGAATGCGTTAAAATCAAACATCAAACAAGGTTTGGTTGATGAAGAAATTGTGCTAAACGCTTTCGATAATAAAGAACCGGACAATTTCGAGCAATTAATGAATAAATTAATTAATGATGATTTAGTTCGAATGGGAGAAAAAGGATATAAACATTATTGGGGACAATCTTACGTTTTGACTTTAAAAGGAATTTCATTTATAGATAATGGTGGATACTCTGGGTTAGAATCAAAAAACAAAAAATCAATAGAAACTCAAGCAGAAAAAGAAAATCTAGAACTACAACAACTCTGAACCAATGTTCAGCTTTTAACAAACCAACATCTCGACTATCAAAAAGATAGAAAAAGGTTTATCAGAAATGAATGGGCTGTGTGGATAGGCATAATATTGTCATTGATTGCAATAATTCTTACTCTGGCAATTAAAAAATAGTCATATTCGAGCACAATAGAATTCCCAACCGTACAAGAGTGCGACGCAACAAAAACTTAATAGTAGTAATGTAGCCTAGTTCATAATAAAAAAACCCTCCGGTAGAAACCGGAGGGAACAACTAAAAACACTAGCCTTATTTATTTCATTGGAACGGGCTATGTATGTGAGATCGGTTAGTCTGGTTTTTTACCATCCAAAAATGTATTGATAGTGCTCAGCGTTGCTTTGCTGTCACCATCTTTTTTTACTTCGATATTACTGTAGAAATTTTCCGCAACGGAAGACTGGTTATAGAGTTCCATATTGCGGCGGATGTAGGCCGGCACAGTCTCAAACTCATTATTCGGATCGGCTGCGTTGAAATTGAACGATAAATTCCGCAGCTTCTGCAGTCGTTCTGCTGCCCTACGTTGTTGCTCCTCCTCTTCGTCAGGCATAGCCTGGTCCTCTGAGATGGTAGGCATCGGTGTATGAGAATGATGGGCCAACGGCGCATCCGCCGCTGGAATGTCATCACGCATTACCAATTGCAGATCGGGAAGAACTTCCTCCTCTTTCTGCGGGGGTATATGCGAATGCGGTTTTTCAGCAGAAGTTATTGGGGTGATTTCCCCTGGTTTGCTTTCTGCATAGATATTAGCTGGCCTTGCCAGGTAGCCACCAGATGCTGCAGACACCGGCGCACTTATTTCAAATATGTTTTTTACGGGCTGATTGTTCTCGGGAATGGCAGCTTCATTGATTTTTGGTTGCTCTGCCGAAACTATGGTATTCGTTATTATACTTTGTTCTTTTACGACTTCTTTTTTGTCTTCTTTCGTAATATTACTACTCGTATTGTTCGTAGTATTACTATCAGCTTTCATATCCAATTCCCAATGAATAACGGTGCTGCTCTCTTCTTTCTTTTCCTGGTAGCTATCGATATCCATTTCTTCTTCTTCCAATTCATCTTCATCGATCACCATCATTGCTGAAATAGGTTCTTCGGATGCAGGAGTTTCTATCATTACAGGAGCTAAATGCTCAGGAGTTATAGATTCCGGATGCTGGATACTGGATACTGGATTCTTGGCTCCTGGCTCCTGACTCCTGACTCCTGACTCCTGACTACTAACTTTCGGTTTCTCTTCCTCACCCAACACCATAATTATTTTTTCTTCTGAAGGCTTTTTCTTTTCAACAGGTTTTGTAAATGGATCCTTATGCTGAAAGCCTGTTGCAATGATCGTGATACCCAATTGATCGCCGAGTGTATTATCATAACCCAAACCGAGTATCACATCACTATCCTCACCCGCCTGTGCTAAAACATAGTTCTGTATCACTTCTACTTCATCCATAGTGAATTCATGTTCTCCTTCAGAACTATTAATGTTCATCAATATCCATTTAGCACCTTTGATCTCATTATCGTTCAGCAATGGTGAGTTCAATGCTTCTTCAATAGCTTGTTGTGCACGGTTCTCTCCTGCTACTGCTGAGTTACCAAGTATTGCTACACCACCATTCTTCATTACTGTGCATACATCGGCAAAGTCAACATTGATCTGGCCGGTGCTGCTGATAACATCGGTGATACATTTTGCAGCTGTTGCCAATACATTATCTGCTTTTGCAAATGCATCACGCATTTTTAAATTACCATATTGGTGACGCAGTTTATCATTACTGATAACAAGTAATGTATCTACATATCCTTTTAATATTTTTATTCCTTCTTCTGCCTGTAGCTGACGCTTTTTTCCTTCATAAGCAAAAGGCGTTGTGACAATACCCACTGTGAGTATGCCGAGGTCTTTACAAATTTTTGCAATGATCGGTGCACCGCCTGTACCTGTACCACCGCCCATACCAGCAGTAATAAATGCCATCTTGGTATTTACTTCCAGTATGCGTTTTATTTCTTCCAATGATTCTTCGGTTGCCTGTCTGCCGATCTCCGGATTGGCACCGGCACCAAGGCCTTGTGTAAGATGTGGTCCGAGTTGGATACGGTTAGGAATAGCACTGTTGGCTAATGCCTGTGCATCGGTATTACAGATAATAAAATTGCAACCTTCTATTACCTGGCTATGCATGTGGTTAACGGCATTACCGCCACCACCGCCTACGCCAATCACTTTTATAATGGATGACTTTTCTTTGGGCAGATCAAAATGTATCATAGTAATTGATTTTAAAGGCCCCTCCAAATCCCGCTGGGGCGGGACTTACGAAGCTGTTGACAATTGGGTTAGTTGTTTTAAAAAGAGCTTTTCAAAATATCGGGTTCTAAAGTCCCCCTTGGGGGATTTAGGGGGCCGGTTGTTATAGATGTTTATCTTCTTCTTCTTTGAACAGATCAATGATCCCATCTTTAAACTTGCCCCAGAAATTGCTAAGGCCTTTACGTTCCTTCATCTGCTGCTCACTTACTCCTTCTATAGTTGCATCAATTTCAGCTTCAGATCTTTTTAAACCATCAGGCACACCAACTTTTCTGAAACCTTTTTCAAACTCCTTGCGGTTATGCTCATAATCATCATACCCTTTCAGGATAAGTCCGATACAAGTGGAATAAGTTGGTTTAGCCAATTCTTCAATATGTCCTGCAGCTAAATGCTCATTAGGATATCCGATACGTGCAGGTAAACCGGTTGTATACTCAGTCAGCTGAATTAAATGTTTAAGTTGTGAACCACCGCCTGTAAGGATGATACCACCATTCAGCATGCGATTGTCTAAACCAACCTGCTTCAAATGGTATGTAACAAAATCCATGATCTCACTCATTCTTGCTTGTATGATATTGGCAAGATTCTTAACACTGATCTCTTTTGCAGGCATACCACGCAATCCCGGTATAGTGATATAAGCATTTCCTTTTGCTTCATTTGCCAATGCACTTCCAAATTGCATTTTCATTTGCTCAGCTTGTGTTTTTAATACACCCAAACCGGTTTTAATATCATTGGTAATATTTTCACCGGCAAAAGGAATAACAGCAGTATGTTTTAAAATTCCTTCGTAGAAAACAGCAAGGTCAGTTGTACCGCCACCGATATCAACGATTGCCACACCTGCTTCCAGGTCTTCCTGTCCCATTACTGCAGAAGATGAAGCCAACGGCTGCAACACCAGGTCTTTTGTATGCAAACCCGATTTCTCAACGCTGCGGTTGATATTACGAATAGCATTTTTATCGCCGGTGATGATGTGGAAGTTAGCGCCAAGCTTTACGCCTCCATAACCGATCGGCTTTACGATATTTTGAAAATTATCAATCGTAAACTCTTGCGGTATCACATCAATGATCTGGTCACCCGCAGGAATATAAGTTTTGTACTGGTCAGCGACCAACTGGTCGATCTCTGATTGATTAATTTCATTTTCTGTATTCTGGCGAACGATATCGCCACGGGTTTGCAGGCTTTTGATATGATGACCTGCAATGCCAACATACACTTCTCCTATCTCCAGGTCAGGATTACTTGCCATGCAGTTTTGCAATGCAGTGTTGATGGCTTTAATTGTTTCATCGATGTTCAACACCTGTCCGTGTTTAACACCGTTGCTGTTGGCACGGCCAAAGCCTAAGATCTCCAGTTTACCGAATTCATTTTTACGACCGGCAATAACAGCGATCTTGGTGGTTCCAATGTCGAGTCCGACAATAATGGGCTGCTCGTTGTTCATAGTATTGCGTTTTTAGTTGTTTACGTATTTAGTTTTAGTTGTTAGCTGTTTTGGTTTTTTGTTGTCATCATCATTACTACTATCATCGTCTGTTGTGTCGCACACTTGTACGTTCTGTTCGTTATTCTGCCTCCTATCTACCGACTCCTAACTCCGAACTAATTCTTCTTCATCATCACTGCTCTTGGTTTGGGCGGATTATTAGTCTTCACAGGAACAGGGTTAGTATTATTTGTTGTTGTATCAAATGCGATAACTCTTGGTGCATTAATAATACCTGCTGAATCATTTTGCGCTTCACGGGATTGCAGCAATAATTTTTCTACATTCTTTCTTAACAGAACAGAGTCCACTTTACCAATTGGCTTTTCCTTCAGCCCAATTACCTGGCCTTTGTACTGCACATCCAGCACCGGGTATTTATCAAAACCTGATTTACTTAATACCTGCTTATAGAAAGTAAAGAGTCTGCTAAATTTTTCTTCCAGGTTTTCGGCATTACCTAATCTTACTGTATGATTGCCGACAACGGGAACCATTTCAAATTGCCAGCAGTTGAATCCGCAATTGATAATATCTAATTGTGCTACCTGGCTATTCCAGAATTCATTGTGCTGAACAAACTGTGCAACTAATTTTACATCCTGCATTAATGCACTATCATTAGGGGTCCATACTTTTTTTTCAGGGAAGTTGGTGAAAACAGGAACTCTTGCACTCATCTTATCAGATAAGGACATTCTTTTAACTGTACTGTCTATATAATATGTATTACCTGCTGTTGTGAAGATTCTTGCAACAGGTTCTCTTTCGGTTACAATAACATTGAGTACATTCTTATTGTCAAACCAAAGTTCAGCGTCTTGTATCCATTCATTATCCTCCAATAGCTCTTCCAATTTTCTCATTTTGATATCGGAGACATGCTGGCCTTTAATAGAACCACCGGATGCTGCAGTCAGCAATTTTGTAATATCCTTTACATCAACAAAGAAATTTTGTTGCGCCCCTTTAATGGTGACCTGGTAATCACTGCAGGTTTCTTTTTTCTTTTTTCCTATGGCTGCTACCAGCAGGGTGATCATGCCTCCGCCAATTACCACCCATAGCAGGATGAATAATACTTTTCGTATCGTTTGTTTGGTATTCAACTGTTACTACTTTACTTTTTTGTACACCGGGTTTTCACCCGGTGCTATTCATGTTCAACCCCTTCGGGGTTGAGTACATTCATTAATCCTAAGAACATTTCCTCAATCCGCAAATCCGCACATCATCACATCCGCACATTTGCTAATCAACTCATCAAAAAATCACCAACCGGCTTTACCATTGTATCTATATCCCCTGCTCCCGCCATTATCAACAACTCACCGAATTCTTTATTCGCATTTTTTGAAAAATCATTCTTCACCCAATTCATCACTTCATCTTTTGTCATCGCTCTTTTATGGTTGCTTTTCATTTTATCAAGGATCATCTGGCTGTTCACACCTTCTATCGGTAATTCTCTTGCCGGGTATATCGGCAATAAAATTGTTTCATCAGCAAGGTCAAGCACTTCTGCAAAGCCATCAGCAAAGTCCCTTGTTCTTGTGTACAGGTGCGGTTGAAAAATGATGGTACATTTTCTTTCCCTGAACAAAGACTTAGCGCCATTCAGCAATGCCCTTAACTCTTCCGGGTGGTGAGCATAATCATCAACCAATACCATTTGTTTTGTTTTGATGATATACTCAAACCTTCTCTTCACCCCGCGAAAATCTTCCACCGCTGCTTTGATCTTTTCATTTTCAATTCCCAAAGAACTTGCTACACCAATCGCCGCTGTTACATTCTCCACATTATGCATTCCACCCATATTCAATTTCACATTTTCGAGCTTGTTATCGTTCATCACCACATCAAACTCATAACTACCGTCGTCCATTTTTATATTTCCGGCATATACATCTGCGCTTTCATTTTGCAAACTGTATGTCAGGTGCCTGTCTGCTTTTAATTCTTTTCCTCTTTGTAAGCCATGCTTGCTCAGCAACAAACCACCTTTTTTTACTTTACTGCTGAATTCGATAAATGCCTTTTCCATTTCAGCAGGAGTACCATATATATCGAGGTGGTCGGCATCCATGGCTGTAATGATGGCTACATCCGGACTTAATTTCAAAAAACTTCTATCATATTCATCAGCTTCTATCACACATACATTTCTTTCATTGCTCCAGAAATTAGTTCCATAGTTTACTGATATGCCACCGAGAAATGCATTACAACCATAACCTGTATGACGGAGCAAATGCGCCACCATTGTTGTAATTGTTGTTTTACCATGTGTACCTGCGATGCAGATATTAAAAGAGCTTTCGGAGATCATCTGTAACACATCACTCCGCTTTACTACTTTGTATCCATTCTGCTGATAATACACCAACTCTTTGTGATCCTTTGGAACAGCAGGTGTATAAACAACCAGTTCCACTTCTTTTGGGATTAAATCCATTCTTTCTTCATAATGAATTTCAATTCCACTTGCCATCAATTCCTTTGTCAAAGAAGTTTCTGTTTTATCATAGCCACTTACCTTAACTTCTTTTGAATGAAAGTAACGGGCCAATGCACTCATCCCGATCCCACCAATGCCAATAAAATAAACTGACTTGATCTTATTAATTGGCATACTTGATTCACTCACAGTTTTAAAATTTTCAATTTTCAATCCTATACATCCCCCGAAGGGGGTTCTTCATAAGGACAGTATTGATTGGACCTTCTTACCCCTAACCCCCGTCCGACCCGTCATCCGGGCGGGCCTAAAGGGGATTAGGATAATTTCTTAAATCAGCTTATTGTCTTTAATACTTCATCAGCTACCCTTTCATCAGCATTTATGACTGCAAGCTTTGAAATATTAACTTTCATTTCATTTTGTTTTGTCTCATTATTCGCCAAATCAATAATTGTTTGTAAGAGCTTTTCTTTTACTTCACTGTCTTTGATCATCATCGCTGCATTTTTCTCAACAAGCCTTTTAGCATTCACGGTCTGATGATCTTCTGCAGCGAACGGATACGGAACAAAAATTACCGGCTTCTTCGCTACACAGAGTTCAGCAACTGTCATTGCGCCGGAACGGGATACAACAATATCCGCAGCTCCATAAGCATTCTCCATTTGGGTGATAAACTCATTTACCCAAACACCATTTTTCTCTTCACATCTTTTCTTTGCTGTTGCTGCATATGGTTTTCCTGTCTGCCAAATGATCTGTAAGTCTGCCTTCAACAATTCTTCCAGGTGCATATCAATTGCTTCATTAATTGATCTTGCTCCCAGGCTTCCACCAACAACCAAAACAGTTTTTTTCATTTCATTCAATGAGAAAAATTTTATTGCTTCTGTTTTATTGGTTGTGTTGTGTGCAATTGCCGCTCTTACAGGGTTACCTGTTATCATCAGTTTATTGGCAGGAAAGAATTTTTCCATTCCATCAATTGCCACAAAAATTTTTGTAGCTTTTTTTCCCAGCAGCATATTTGATTTGCCTGCAAAAGAATTTGACTCATGAATAAAACTTGGAATTCTTTTAGCTTGTGCAAATCTTAAAACCGGGAAACTGGAATATCCGCCAACGCCAATCACTGCATCTGGCTTAAACTGGTTTACAATTCCCCTTACCTGAATAAAACTTTTGATAAGTTTGAATGGCAACCCAATGTTTTTTATCAAAGAACTGCGATTGAAACCTGCTATATCAATTCCTTCAATTTTATATCCTGCCTGTGGTACTTTTTCCATTTCCATTTTTCCTTTTGCTCCTACAAAAAGAATTTCAATACTGTTATCTCTTTTCTTCAACGCATTGGCAATTGCTATTGCCGGAAAAATATGTCCGCCTGTACCGCCTCCTGCTATTATAATGCGCCCCCTCCGCCCCCTAAAGGGGGAACCTGAAGCCTCACTATTATCATTTATATCACTCATCTTTAGTTAGCTTTATAAGCCTCTCCGCCTGAGGCGGAAGGTTTGGAGGGTTTCCCTTCTACCACTTCAGCATTTCTTGCTACACTTAATATTATTCCAATCGATAAACATGTAAATAAGAAACTTGTTCCGCCCATACTTATCAATGGCAGTGTCACACCCGTTACCGGAAACAATCCAACACTTACTGCCATATTTATCATAGCCTGTATGACCAATGTAAAACTGAGACCCAATGCCAGGAATGCACCAAATGCATAAGGGCATTTTTTAAATATTCGAATACATCGGTACAAAAAAACGATATAGATAAATAGAATAAACATCCCTCCCACTAATCCATACTCCTCAATGATGATAGGGAAAATAAAATCATTATAAGCCTGTGGTAAAAAATTTCGTTGTGTACTGTTTCCCGGTCCGGCGCCAAAAGTGCCGCCTTGTGCAATAGCAATTTTAGCTTGTGTGATCTGGTAAGCATCTTCATCAATTACATTCTTGCTGCCATATATAAATGTTTCCACCCGGCTTACCCAAGTGTTTACCCTGCTTAATAAACCGGATGAAGAAGTCGCAGCTACGACTGCTTTATCAGAATTATTGTTATGTTTTATCATTGCCGCTCCAATAAGCATTAACACAGGGATCATAGCAATACAAATGACCAATAAAATATGCTTTGTGTTGGCCCGGCCGATAAACATGAGCAATAGGCAGCTAGCACCTAATAATAATGCGGTAGAAAGATTTGCGGGAGCGATCAATGCACACATGATAAGTACCGGTGTGATAACCGGAACAAATCCTGTTTTAAAATCCTTGATCACATGTTGCTTCTTACTAAGCAATCTTGCCAGGTACATAAACAACGCAAGTTTTGCCAGCTCAGAACTTTGCATGTTCATACCGATTATTGGGAGCCTGATCCACCGGCTACCTTCATTCATTCTTACCCCAAAGAATAAAGTATAGATCAGTAGCGGAATACAAAGCAGGAAAAGTATCTGGGCAAATTTTGAATAGAATGTATAATTAACAAGATGCGCAAAATAAATTACGATCATTCCAAATACAATAAACCCGATCTGTTTGAACAGGTAAATTTCTGTATTGCCACGATATTTCTGGTAAGCCAGCGAACCCGTAGCACTGTACACCGCAAGCAATGAAAACAAGACAAGCAACACTACTAAACCCCAGATGACTTTATCACCCTTGGTTTTTTGTCCAATGTTTTTAAATTGATTTTGTATGTTGAGTATTTCGGTCATCCTGTTACTTGTTGATGGTGGTTGGTTAATGGTCTTTGATTATTGGCTTTAGGTTTGTTATTATTTTTTACAACTCCCTTACTGCTCTTTTAAACTGATCGCCTCTATCTTCATAATTTTTAAATAGATCAAAACTTGCACAGGCTGGGCTTAATAATACAACGTCTCCTTTTTCTGCAAAATGAAATGCTGCCTGCACAGCTTCATGTGCACTGGCTGTATCAACAATCATATCAACTGAATCGGTAAAAGCTTCATGGATTTTAGCATTGTCCTTACCCATGCAGATAATTGTTTTTACTTTCTCTTTTACCATATCAATCATCAATGAATAATCATTTCCTTTATCCACTCCTCCGAGTATTAATACAGTTGGTTTTGTCATGCTTTCCAACGCATACCAGGTACTGTTCACGTTGGTTGCTTTGCTGTCATTGATGAATTCCACGCCACGTACAGTTGAAACATACTCCATACGATGTTCGAGGTTTTCAAATGTGACAACCGCATCGCGGATCTTTTCTTTGCGGAGCTCCATCGTTGCCCCGGCTACACATGCTGCCATTGTGTTGTATTGATTGTGTTTTCCTTTGAGTGCAAAATCAAATACACTCATTGTCATGTACTCGCCTGTTGTTCTTACGTACATATCCCCGTCTTTAATAAAGGCTCCGTTTGGTAATTCTCTTTTCATGCTAATGGGTAGTTTGGTTGATTGAATATTGAATTTGTTTAAATATTTCATAGTTACTTCATCGTCGTCGCAGTAAATGAAATGATCATTTGCCTGCTGGTTCATCGTAATTCGGAATTTGCTGCGGATATAATTTTCGAATTTGTAATCGTAACGATCCAGGTGATCTTCAGTGATATTTGTGAGTATTGCCACATCCGGCCTGAACTCTTTTATATCATCTAACTGGAAACTGCTTATCTCGGCGATATAAACCGGTTTAGGATCTTCAGCTATTTGTTTTGCAAAAGAGTAACCGATATTTCCTACCAGTGCACAATCAACACCTGCAGTTTTAAAAATGTGATGTGTCAAAGCAGTTGTTGTTGTTTTTCCATTACTGCCTGTAATGGCAACAATTTTACTTTCTCCTTTGAAGCGGTAAGCCAATTCTATTTCACTGATAATTGAAATTTCTTTTGTCCTTATCTTTTTTACCAGGTCATTCTTTTCGGGAATGCCCGGGCTTTTCACCACTTCATCAGCACTTAGAATTTTTTCTTCGCTGTGTTTACCTTCTTCAAAATCGATTCCCGCCTGTTGCAGTTCGTTGCGATATATATCCTTCAAAGAGCTTCCATCGGAAAGAAAAACATCATATCCTTTCTGTTTTGCCAGCAAAGCAGCTCCGACACCGCTTTCGCCCCCTCCCAGTATTACCATTTTCCTTTTCATCTTTCTTCTTCATTTCCTCACCTTCATTCTCCCGACCAAATCGGGAGAAGACGGTGGGTTAGTTTTCAAGTTTCCAAACGTTGTACGGAGCCTGGTTTTTCACAAGTATTGGATTCGAATACAACTGCACCACAATTACGTTTGAAGCAGGGTCAGTATTTGGGTTTTTCAGTAATCTCTATCTCAACTTCAATGTCACAATAGCCAACAGCACCAGTAATAATGTTATCAACCAAAACCTCGTTACTATCTTCACCTCGTGATATCCTTTTTTCTGATAATGATGATGCAAAGGACTCATCAGGAATATTCTTTTGCCTTCTCCAAATTTTCTTTTTGTGTATTTGAAATAACTTACCTGTAACATCACACTCAACAACTCAACGAAGAATATTCCACAAAAAATCGGTATCAATAATTCTTTATGTACAATGATTGCTATTGAAGCAATGATCCCTCCCAGTGTTAAACTTCCTGTATCACCCATGAACACTTGTGCCGGGTAAGAGTTATACCACAGGAAACCGATACAGGCGCCAACCATTGCCGCAATAAATACAGAGAGCTCACCGAGATTCGGTATGTACATTATCTTTAGATAATCAGCCAAAAAGAAACTACCACTTGAATAAGCGAATATGCCGAGACAAACTCCGATCAAGGCTGAAGTACCTGATGCTAATCCATCCAATCCATCTGTAATATTTGCACCATTAGAAACTGCAGTAATGATAAATATTACAATGAGTGCATAAAGTATCCATGAATATTTCCTCAATCCGGCCGGCAATAGTTTTGTATAATTAAACTCATGGCTTTTTACAAACGGAATAGTTGTGATCGGTTCTTTTGTTATTACATATACTTTTTCTTTGCCATTTAATGGAATCTGTCGCTGAGTTGAATCTTGGGGATTATAAGTACCCTGGTACTCTCTCCATATTTGTACGCCGGAATTAAAATATAAGATCAATGCAACAAATAATCCTAAGCCAACCTGCCCGAGAATTTTAAACCATCCTGCCAAACCATCTTTGTCGCCTTTTTTATAAGGGATTCCTTGCTGCTGTGCTATTCGTTTTGCCCTGATCTTTAAATAGTCATCAATAAAACCAATTAAACCCAACCACACAGTGGCTACCAGCATGATGATAATATATATTGTATTTAATCTTGCAAACAATAAAGTGGGAACGAGAATGCCGATGATGATGATCAAACCTCCCATTGTTGGTGTACTCTTCTTTGACTGTTCACCTGCCAATCCCAGATCACGAACAGTTTCATTTCCGATCCTTTTGCTTATCATCTCTATCAGCTTCTTACCATAAACCAATGTTATCACCAGTGAAAGCAACATGGCCAGCATTACACGGAATGTAAGGAAGTAGAACAACTGGCTTCCGGGGAAGTCAATCTTCTGTTCTTTAAACCATTCAAATAAATGATACAGCATGTTGCCAGTTGGTTTTGCTTTGAACCGGAGGAGGTTCGTTCCTCCGATCCGCAGCCTGATTTATAATTACCGTCCAAGTAATTGCTTCTTTTGGTGAAAGGTGAAATGTCAAACGTCAAAAAACTCCAGTTTCACTTTTCACTTTTCTCGTCTCACTTTTCCAATACATCAAACATCTCTCTCACTATTTCTTTATCATCAAAATGATGCTTCACTCCTTTTATCTCCTGGTATTTTTCATGTCCTTTACCTGCTACCAGTATGATATCTTCTGTTTCTGCCAGGTTGATCGCCGTTTTTATTGCTTCTCTTCTGTCTGCTATCGATAATGTTTTTTTCCTCGACGCTATCCCTACTCCCTGCTCCATGTCTTTTATTATTTGTTCCGGATTCTCACTTCTTGGATTATCACTTGTCAATATCACTTTATCACTATGCTCGCAGGCTACTTCTGCCATGATGGGTCTTTTAGTTTTGTCCCTGTCACCACCACACCCAACAACTGTGATTATTTTCTCATTTCCTTTTCTCAATTTCTTTATCGTTGCCAGCACATTTAAAAGAGCATCCGGTGTGTGAGCATAATCTACAATTGCGATTATTTTTTCTTTCGGCGAGATCATATAATCAAATCTTCCTTCTGCACCGGTCAACACACTTAAGAACTTAAGCACTTCATGTTTATCCTCGCCCATACAAATTGCTGCACCATAAACAGCCAGCAGGTTATAAGCATTGAACTCACCAATCAACCTGAAATAAACTTCTTGTTCATTTATCACCATATGCAGACCCGTCAGGCTGTTATCAAGAATTTTTCCTTTATACTCGGCTGCTGTGCGCAGGCTGTACAGGTATTTTCTTGCGTTGGTGTTCTGCAGCATCACCAATCCTCTTTTATCGTCTGCATTGCTGATGGCAAATGCATCAGATGATAAATTGTCGAAGAAGGATTTCTTCACCCGGATATATTCATCAAATGTTTTATGATAATCCAGGTGGTCATGTGTGATGTTGCTGAACAAGGCACCGGTAAACTTCAATCCTGTACTGCGATGCTGATGAATAGCATGTGAACTATTTTCCATAAACACATGTGTGCATCCTTCATCATACATTGTTTTCAATGTCGCATTCAGGCTGATCGTATCCGGTGTGGTATGACTGGAAGGTTCTGCTTTATCTCCAATTATATTTTCCACCGTACTCAGCAATCCGCATTTATAACCCAGCGATGTAAAGAGCTTATATAATAATGTTGCTATTGTTGTTTTTCCGTTTGTCCCGGTCACTCCTACCAGTTTTAGTTTCTCTGATGGCTGACCGTAAAAATTATGTGCAATATGAGCAGCAGCCTCAGCGCTGTTTTCTACCTGTACATAATTGACACCTTCTTTCAGCGATGCAGGCAACTCTTCGCATACGATCGTCTTTGCCCCTGCATCAACTGCTTTATCAATGAACTCATGGCCATCCATCGCTACTCCCTTCACTGCTATAAAAACAGAACCATTTGTTATTCTTCTCGAATCGATCTGCACATCCTTTACTTCACTGTCTGTACTTCCCGCCACAGATCTTAATGCCACTTTATATAAAACATCTTTTAAAAGCAATGATTGATTTTTTAATCCACTGTTTTAACTCAGTTCAATATATACTACCATTCCTTTTGTCACCTGTGCGCCTATCTGCACTGATTGACTTGCTACTTTGCCTTTTCCTTTCACTACGACTTTCAGCCCCATATTCTCCAGCATAAACAATGCATCTTTCAATCCCATACCTTTTACATTCGGCATCTGCTTATTCCTTACATCAAACCCTTTCACCACCGGCTGGTAATTATTACTATAAACAATCCCCCAGTTATTCTGCGCCGCAGAATCTTTTGCAGCGATATTCATTGTACTATATACAGTTCTTATATCTTTTGAATAGCCGGAGTAGAAATAAGAATTACTGTCACTTTTAACACCGGCATAGTTGACAGTTTTATTGTCAACATACATGGCATATAGTTTTGAAGCGATCTCTTTAAACACCGGCGCCCCTAACTGGCCACCGTAGTGCATAGCTGCATGTGGTTTGGTACGGATCACCACGATGCATGAGTACTGCGGATTATTAGCGGGAAAATATCCAACGAATGAGGCCTGGTAAACCATATCATTATATTGTATACCACGATCGGCCACATGTGCTGTACCTGTTTTACCGGCCACTGCAAATGGAAATCCTTTAAATGCTGGCCTGCCTGTTCCTTCTGTAACTACCAACTCCATACTTTCTTGTGCTGCCTTAACTGCAGAAGGTTTTGCAATGTTTCCTTCCAAAACAACCGGGCTAAACTGTTGCGTCATTATACCGTCTCTTTTTATTCCATTCACCAGGTAAGGCTTCATCATCTTGCCGTCATTAGCAATTGCATTATACAATGTGAGTGTATGCAGCGGAGAAACATTTAATGAATAACCAAAACTCATTGTGATCATATTCATTACACCGCCTGCATTTTTTTCGAATGAAGAAAATACTGGCTTGGGTACATCCGTTAAATCAATCGGTGATTTAACATCCATATGATATTTGTGGAGGTATTCTTTAAACTTCTTTGGATTATTTGCAAATGCTTTGTAAGCAAGCTTACTCATTCCAACATTTGAGCTATGAGCAAAACATTCTTTCACACTTAATACAGGACGAGGCGAACGTTCAGCATCATTTACATTTCTCGGGCCAACGATCATCTGACCTGCTGAACCTACTTCGACCATATCAGTAATCTCAGAACTTCCTTCTTCCAATACAGATAATAATGTAACGAGTTTAATAGTGGAGCCCGGCTCTGTAACACGCAATGCATAATTATCATCTTCCCAGTAGCTGCCATCTTTCTGCCGACCAAGATTTGCAATCGCTTTGATCTTCCCTGTTTTTGTTTCCATTACAATGGCAGTTCCATACTGTGCTTCACTTTCAAGCATCATCTTCATCAATGCAGTTTCTGTTATGTCCTGCATATTTACATCCAGTGTTGTAAATACATCTTTACCATTCTCAGGTTCTATCTGGTAACCTTCAACAGGAATAGCAGTACCACCAGCTATAAAGCGAACAAGGCGTTCACCTTTCTGACCATTTAATAAGGTGTCGAAACTTTTTTCCAATCCCACATTTGTCTTTTTCATTTTGCCGTTGGTTGCAACAAAATCTCTTGATAAACCAATGGTGCGGTTGGCAAGCAAACCAAAAGGCATTAAGCGTTTGCTGTTTACTTCAACGATAACACCGCTTTTGTTTCTACCTAATTTCACCAGTGGAAACTGGCGAAATGTTTTGTAATCTTCAAAGGATAGTTTTTTCTTCAAAGGGTAATACCTGTTTTTATCCCGGTAGGCATTTTGTAAGTCACGTTTGTACGCTGCAGCAGATTTATCACCGAAATAATCAGATAAGGCAACAGTAAAAGAATCAATATTTTCTTTGAAACGTTTTCCTTTTTTCTCCTGTAAACCATCAGCAAGAAAATCTATGTAGATATCGAAGGTGGGAATCGAAGTGCTAAGCATTTGGCCGTCTTCGCTGAAGACAGTACCCCTTTCAGCGTCGATGGATTCAATTTTCTGATGCAGGCTGTCACTCATGCTGCGCCAGTAATTTCCCTGGAAACGCTGAATGTAGAAAGTTTTACCAAGTACCAATACACCAAACAGTACAATACCCATAAAACTCATGTACACTCTCCATAGTATGTCACGTCTAACTTCCAATGCCCTTTTTCTATGTTGGTTTTAGTTGTTATGAAAACCCTTTATGTCCTGTAAAAGATTTTTTTATCATCTTCAGAGCTACTATCGCCGTCCCTTGCGTCCGCCTTCGGCGGATCATCTTCCTGTGATCCTGTTCAGCAATCATCACTCACTCTTCAAAACCATTGGTGCGTCTGTCAGTTCTTTTAATCCCAATGGTTCAACTGCTTTTACCAACTCACTTTGTTTACTGCGAAACATCACTTCACTCTTTATCATTTTATGTTCGTACTGCAGTTCCTTTACTTCTTTTGCTGTTATATTTATTTTCCGGATTGTTTTGTCTGCATAATGGCCGTTATAGATATACAACACGGCTAATGCTGCGAGGAACAGAAAGAACGGGATCTGCTTAACAATGGAGTGGTAGTTGAGCCACCTCTTCCATCCACCTGGCGTTGATTCAGGTTTCAGATTCCGTTCCTTTGTTTGTTGTTCCTGCATAAATGAATTTTAGCTCATTCAGTTTGTTGGTTTTTCACTTACTGATCCTGGATGTTCGGCCTTCACAGGTATTGCATACAAGGGTTTATTTCAAAGGATATAGATTTTCCAAAAAATCTATATATGTTATGCTGATAGGTACATGCTTAATAATGATAAGAACGATGAACGGAGCGTCGCAACAAAAGCATCATAGTAGTAATGCCGCTTACTTCATCATCATCACACTCACCATTCACTATTCACTATTCACCTTCTCTGTCACTCTCAACTTTGCACTTCTTGATCTCGGATTTTGTTTCATCTCTTTTTCGGTGGGTACGATCGGTTTCTTTGTTATCACTTTCAGTTCACTTACCGTTTCATCGTTGATAAACGGGTTCTCTTCCGGCTCATCGAATGTGCCGCGACGAAAAAAATTCTTTACCAATCTGTCTTCAATGGAATGAAACGTAATGATGGCTGCTCTGCCCCCGGGTTTCAGCAATTTTGGAATTTGCGTCAACAGGTCTTTCAATGCTCCCATTTCATCATTCACTTCAATTCGAAAAGCCTGAAATACCTGGGCAAAGTACTTGTTGGGATTTCCTTTCACTGCCCCCCTGATTGCATTCCTGAAACCGTCGATCGTTTTGAGCTGTGCAGTGTTTCGGACCTGAACAATTGTCCTGGCTAAAGTTTTTGCGTTTGTCACTTCGCCATACTGCTCAAACATTTTGTGCAATTGCTGCTCATTATACGTTTTGATGATTTCTGCGGCTGTCAATGTTTGCCGTTGATCCATCCGCATATCCATCGCCGCATCAAAACGAAATGAAAACCCTCTTTCTGCTTCATCAAACTGGTGACTGCTTACGCCAAGATCTGCAAGCAATCCATCAATCTCATTTATGTTGTGCAACTTTAAGAACCGGGCAACATGACGAAAGTTTTGTTGTACAAACAACACTCTTGAATCATCGGGAACATTTTGTTTAGCAGTTATATCCTGATCAAATGCGATCAGTTTTCCCCGTCCGACCGGGTCGTCCGGGCGGGCTTTTTCGCTCAATTTTTCAAGAATCACTTTCGAATGTCCGCCGCCGCCGAATGTGCAATCAACATAAATGCCTCCGGGTTTTATCGCCAAAGCATCAATCGTTTCATTTAGTAAGACCGGCGTATGATAGTGTTGTTCCAAATAATTAATAATTATTGATCAATAATTACTCCTTATCCTTGTCCTTTACCATCACGTCTTTTGCCAGGTTACTGAATGTTTCGGGGGAGTACGAGTCAAAGAACTTTTTATAATTCTTACTATCCCATATTTCAAGTTTGTTACCTGTCGCCATCAGTACCAGATCTTTTTCGAGCTCTGCATGTTGCTTCAGGTTGGGTGGCACCAGTATTCTTCCTGCACTGTCCGGTTCAACTATTGTGGCACCATTTAAAAACATCCTTTTAAACTCACGGGCCTTCGGGTCAAAATCGCTCAGGTTATTTATTTCGTTGTAGAGCGGCTCCCAGTTTTTAACCGGGTAAAGACTCAAGCATTTTTCAAAACCCCTGTTGATAACAAACTTCAACGACTCTCCTTCCTCAAGCTGCTTTTTGAAACCGCCCGGGAGAAGAAAACGCCCCTTTGCGTCCAGTGTTGATTCGAATTCTCCGAGAAAGCCTGTCATTATCAGAGGTTTGCACCGTTTTAAAATTAATAACACAAAATAACACTTTTTCCCACTTAACCACCAAATTTTTCTTATTTTATTTTTTCCCCACCACTTTATCCCACTGAAAGCCTGAACTGGTATGGGTTTTACCACCATTTAATAGTTATGGATTTTCTGCAACTGTGTTTTTACTGTGGATTGCTGTTAATAAGCTGTGGAAAGGACATGAAATGCTTTCTATAAGTGGGTTTTTTGAATACAGAAATTGTTTTTACTTCATGAAATGGCAACTGCAGGATATTCCGGAACACCACTTTTAAAGAAACTCGGCATCAAGCCAGAGATGAAATTGCTGTTGATCAATCAGCCCGATGATTATTATAAACTAATTGAAGTAAATCTTGATGAACAATTATGCAAGAAGAATGAAACACCCGATTTGATTCATTTATTTGTACAATCTCAGAAAGAGTTTTTATCAGAGATGAAAAAAATGAAATCATTGATCAGGAAAAACACTTCAATTACAATTTGGGTTTCCTGGTATAAAAAAGCTAAAAGGATTGAAACTGATATTACTGAAGATGTAATAAGAAGCTATGCATTGCAAAATAATCTGGTAGATGTGAAAGTTTGCGCAGTAAGTGATATCTGGAGCGGATTGAAACTGGTTGTACCGGTTGCGAAACGTTAGTACATTTGTCATTCACTAAATACAGCAGTTGGCTGTGTTCTATGCATCCGAAAAATTTATCCATAAAGGATTTTACTTATCATTTACCCGAAGACAAGATTGCTTTCCATCCCTTAGCAGAAAGAGATAGTTCAAAATTGTTGGTTTATAAGAATGGAACTATCACTGGATCTGTTTACAAAAACCTTGCGGACTTCATTCCAGAAGATTCACTACTCATTTTTAATAACACAAAAGTTGTAGAAGCAAGATTACTTTTTCAAAAATCATCTGGTGGCGTCATTGAGATATTCTGCCTGGAACCTCATGAACAATATCCCGATATAACAACTGCTATGATGCAACATGAAAAGGTTTTATGGAAATGTTTAATTGGCGGTGCATCAAAATGGAAACATGGCCAGGTATTGGAGAAAAAAATTGAAGATCTAGATCTTCAATGTCGATTTGTTGAAAAAAGAACCGATTGCTTTATTGTAGAAATTTCCTGGGATTCAAATTTGAGTTTTGCTGAAATACTGCATAAAGCTGGAGCTATCCCTCTCCCACCTTATATAAAAAGAAAAGCAGAAGCAGAAGATTCAGAGAGATATCAAACTGTTTATGCAAAATTTGATGGCTCAGTGGCTGCTCCTACTGCAGGTTTGCATTTTACTCCGACTATTTTTGAAGAACTGAGAAGGAAAACTATTCAAACAGATTTTGTGACCCTTCATGTTAGTGCTGGCACATTCAAACCAGTGAAGGTTGAAGTAATGGAAAAACATGAAATGCATGCAGAGTTTATTGAGGTGTCTAAAGAAACAATCAGGCATTTACTTGAAAATCTTGATAAAACAATCGTAGCAGTCGGAACTACAAGTCTTAGAACGATAGAGAGTTTATATTGGCTGGGGGTTAAGAGTTTGGAGCCGGGAGTTAGGAGTGAGGATCCGATAGCTATCGGGTTGGAAGTCACTCAATGGGAACCTTATGAATTTTACACAAAAAACATTCCTGCAGAAGAAGCTCTTAATTCATTGTTGAAATGGATGGAGAAAAATAAAGCAGGTAAACTGGTTACTAAAACCCAAATTATAATTGCGCCAGGATATAAACCTAAAATTGCAAAAGCCCTGATCACAAATTTTCATCAACCACAATCAACTTTATTGTTACTTGTATCAGCTTTGATTGGCGATGATTGGAGGAAAGTATACGATTATGCTTTGGAGAATGACTTCCGGTTTCTCAGTTATGGTGATGGAAGTATAATGTTTTTTTAAGCAGTTGCTTTCTTCAAAGGCAGTTCAATAACAAATGTGCTGCCACGACCGGGAACACTGTCTGCCTTTATTTCGCCGCCATGAGCCTCTACCATTGTCTTTACATAACTCAGGCCCAAACCAAATCCTTTTACATTATGAATATTGCCGGTATGTGCCCGGTAAAATTTTTCAAAAATTCGCTTCAGTGTCTCCTTCGACATTCCAATTCCATTATCATCGATCTGAAAAATAAAATGTTTTCCGTTTGATTGCGTCGAAATTTTAATTTCAGGAGGAACATTATCCTTGGCATATTTTACTGCATTATCAATAAGATTGTTGACAAGATTTGAAAAATGAACTTCATCTGCTTCGATCAGATCTTCCTTTGCATTCAGATCAAGCTCTACTTTACCATTTTTCTCATTTAGCTGCAGTGTGAAATTATCAGCCACATCCTTTATCACCTCATGCACATGTTGGGGTTTAAGTAAAAGCTCTACTTCCTGTTTTTCCAACTGGGATGCTTTTAATATCGTTTCCACCTGTCGGTTCATCCGCTGATTTTCCTCTTTGATAATACTATTGAAATAACCCATCTTCTCTCTATCACTCATCACCTTTTCGTTTCGCAATGCATCTACTGCAAGCGAAATAGTGGCGATCGGGGTCTTAAACTCATGGGTCATATTGTTTATAAAATCATTTTTTATCTCACTGAGTTTTTTCTGTCGCAGCATTGTTCTCACGGTCAGGTAAAAAGCAGTAATGATAACAATGGTAAAGAATACTGCCATTATAATACTCCATGAAAGAGATTTATAAACCAACTTTTTAAAATTCGGAATAACGACAGTAAATGTTTCATCAGGACTGAGATTTTCTGCTGCAGATCCGCTAGGTGTGATGATCAATTGTGGCGGACTTATATAATTATTTACACTATCCCAGTAAACCTTGACAAAATTTCTTGAGTTTCTTTCCAAATGTCCGACTGCATTAGAACGCAGATTAAAAGTTGCAAGGCCAAATTCAAATGGGATGTCTTCTAAACGAACCTGTTTTAGTGCAGCTCTCATTTTTATTTCCAGATCAGCCACCGTAAACCTCTGCGATACTGTAATAGATTTTTTTAAGTACTCAATATTAAAATTATCCAGCATGCCCCCTGTACCCATTTTGCTTGTACCAGAAATGGAGCCTTTATACTCTTTTAGTTCTTCCCCTACAATTTCAACGGCTTTATCAATTTTTTCTTTCAACCTGTCCTCTTGCACATTTCTAACATTCTTTATCCATAGAAACTGAATGATAATGATACCTGCAAGGGAAAGACTGATGAGTATAAAAATTATGGTATAGATTTTTTTCACTAAATGGGGCTTTTTAAACCGCTGCAAAATAACACATAATCAGCGCAGAAAAGACTGTCCTCTTTCCACCGGGATATTTTAACCGTATTTTAGAAACCGTGGGCCCTTTTATACATGCTGATTGAATTTTCTGTAAATTGAAATATGATTGAACCGGCTCCCGGTATATTATTAATCGCTGATCCTTTTCTGAAAGACCCGAATTTTCTCAGGACTGTTGTTCTTTTGTGCGAACATAAAGCTGAGGGCAGCTTTGGTTTTGTATTAAATAAGCAAATTGAAAATACACTGGACGAGATCATCCCCGACCTGGAAGGTCATAAATTCCCGGTTTATTATGGCGGCCCGGTACAAATGGATACACTTCATTTTATTCACCAATACCCGGATATAATCCCTGGAAGTTTTGAAATATCAAAAGGTATTTATTGGGGTGGCGATTTTGAAATGGTGATAGATATGATTAAAAAGAAGGAAATAAAACCTTCGAAGATCCGGTTCTATGTTGGGTATAGCGGCTGGAGTGGCGGCCAGTTGGATGGTGAATTAAAAGAAAAAAGCTGGTTGACCGTACAGGCAGAACGCAAACTGATCTTTCATAAAAATATCGATGAGATCTGGAAAGATTCTCTCAAACATCTTGGCGGTGATTTTGAAATGATGATTAACTTCCCGATCGATCCACAGCTTAATTAAATATTCAATTCAATTAAATCCAAAAATGAAAAATAAACTGTTGACAGGGATTATTGTACTCCTTGCTTTTTCCGCATGCAATCAAAAAACAGAAACAAGAGTACTGGTTTTTTCAAAAACACAGGGCTTCAGGCATAGTTCAATTCCAAATGGGAAAGCTGCTTTGCTTAAACTGGGTACTGAAAATAACTGGAAAGTAGATACAACAGAAGATGCATCTGTTTTCACAGAAGACAATTTAAAAAAATATGCTGCAGTTATTTTTCTGAGTACAACAGGAAATGTTTTAAATACATACCAGGAAACTGCATTTGAAAGATATATACAAGCCGGTGGCGGTTTTGTAGGCATTCATTCAGCTACCGATACAGAATACGATTGGATATGGTATGCACGAATGGTTGGCGGCAATTTTGAAAGTCATCCAAAACCGCAGGAAGCAAAATTAATTGTAACAGATAAAAACCATCCTTCAACAAAACATCTCGGTGATACCTGGACAAAAACTGATGAGTGGTACAATTTTAAAAACATGAATAAGGATGTGAAGGTTTTACTGAAGATAGATGAAACATCTTATGAAGGTGGTAAGCATAATAATGATCACCCTATGGCATGGTATCATGATTATGACGGCGGAAGGGCATTTTATACTGAATTAGGACATACTGAAGAATCTTATACAGATTCTGTTTACCTGAAACATATCACAGGCGGCATCCAATATGCCATTGGTGAAAATAAAAAACTGGATTATGCCAATGTAAAATCGCAATATCCTCCTGATTCAACTAAAATTTCAAAAACAGTTTTGACAAAAGGAGAATTCTATGAACCTACTGAAATGACCGTGCTACCCAATCTCGATATATTAATTGTTCAACGCCGTGGAGAGATCCTTCTTTATAAAAATGAAACCAAAGAATTAAAGCAGGCAGGTTTTCTGAAAGTTTATTTCCGTTCATTAAAAGACACTACTGTAAATGCTGAAGAAGGCTTGCTGGGTATTGCAAAAGACCCCAACTATGCAAAGAATAATCATGTTTTTATTTTTTATTCTCCTGCTGATACATCAGTAAACAGGTTGTCAAGATTTACAGTAAAGGATGACAAGATCGATATGAGCTCAGAAAAAATTGTTCTTCAATTCTATTCACAACGTGAGATCTGTTGTCATACCGGGGGCTCTATTGCATTTGGACCCGATGGATTATTGTATGTATCAACCGGCGATAACTCCACTCCTTTTGATCAGCCTAAGAAGCCATTTGTAAATCGTGGTTTTGCGCCTATTGATGACAGGCCCGGGTTTGAACAATATGACGCAAGAAGAACAGCATCCAATTCAAATGATCTTAGGGGAAAAATTATCCGCCTAAAAATTAATGAAGATGGAACTTATACAATTCCCGATGGAAATTTATTTGCAAAAGACCAACCGAATACCAAGCCTGAAATTTATGTAATGGGAAACCGTAACCCCTATCGCATTAGTGTTGATCAGAAAAACAGTTATTTATATTGGGGCGAAGTTGGGCCAGATTCAGATAAAGATAGTTTTGCTACCCGTGGACCCAGGGGATATGATGAAATTAACCAGGCCCGTAGCGCAGGTTATTTCGGCTGGCCTTTATTTGTCGGTAAAAATTTTCCATATTATAAATACGATTATAATACTGGCAAAACAGGAGAAAAGTTTGATCCGTTAAAACCGGTAAACGATTCAAGAAATAATACAGGTATAAAAGAATTGCCGGCAGTAGCACAGCCTTTTATCTGGTATCCTTATGGTAACTCTCCTGATTTTCCACAAACAGCTACCGGTGGAAGAACAGCAATGGCCGGACCCGTTTATTATGCAGATCTGTTTCCTGATAAAACAAGAATGCCTGAATATTATAATGGTAAACTTTTTATTTATGAATGGATGCGCAACTGGATAAAAGCTGTAACGCTTCAACCCAATGGTGATTTTTATCGAATGGAGCCTTTTTTGGAAAATGTAAAATTTGCAGCGCCTGTTGATATGGAATTAGGGCCTGATGGCAAATTATATATTCTTGAATATGGGACTGGTTGGTTTAGTAAGAATAAAGATTCAGGACTAAGCAGAATTGATTTTAAGTAATTCTTTTTACTTTCTTCGCTTTTCGTTTGCTGTAAAAATAATTTATCGCTAAAACGATAATCAATATCAGCAGGCCGCCGAATTCTCTTGTATTCTCAATCCAGGGTTTTGTTGCCTTCATTGTTTGTACAAGACTTTCTGAATCATGTTTGGAATACCAATCTATCACACCATCACTTTCCAGGAGCAAATAAATAGCGTAGCCGAGGTATAAAATAATACCGATGATATAAGCCTTTGGAAAATATTTGCCCTTGAATGCAAGCCAGCACAATGCTGCTCCGTACAGATAAATTGGCATCCACAAATATGGATCGGGATCATTATACTGCAGTGCCGCAGAAAAAATAAATAAACAACAAAACAAGAGATTAAAAATCTTCATTTCTTCAGAATTGAGTTTTAGTTGCAAACTTAAACATAGAACATTATACAATGGAAAAGGGGAACCGCTTTCGCAAGTTCCCCTTCGTCAAAGATAAACCTTGAGCTTTAACGATTGTTAACTACAACCTTCTCTACATTCTGTTCACCAGTTTCGGTGTCTACAATGCGGATGGTATAGAAGCCAGGTGTCAGATTATCGATCTGAATATTGTTATTCGTAAAATTTCTCCATTGCTTAATAATACGGCCACTCATATCCTGGACAGTCACATCACGTTTTGCAAATTCACCCTGGAACACCACATTTACTTTTCCATCATTGCTAGGATTCGGGTAAACAATTGTTGTTCCTTTCTGACCTTCACCACGTACTGAACGGATGTCTGAAAGTTTAGCTACACCATCCAGGTCAAGGATGCGAATACGATATTGTGAAATCCCTTTTGCAGGATTCAGATCATTCACTGTATAAACAAGCAAGCTACTGCTGTTACCACCAACTGCCTGGCTAGGTACATCAGCTACCTGCTCCCAGTTACCATTTACATTTCTTTCTACAACAAAGCCAGCAGAGTTTTGTTCAGAAACAGTTTCCCATGATACATTTACATTGGTCCTGTTTGATCTTTTAGCATTGAATGATTTCATGCCAACAGGTAACGCTGCACAACCCAAAGCTGGCGGGAAATATCTAGCCACGGCGTTTTTAACTGGTGGAGTTGGAAATTCCACAACAACTACATATCCTTTATTTACATAAGGAGCCGTATTACCATAAGGAGGAGGTAATACAATTGGGACACCACTTGAATAAGGAGTACCCAATACAAGTGGAATTCCGGTACTTGTTAATGCCAACAAATCACCAGCTGTTAAACCACCACTGTTATCCATATCTATATAAACTTTGTATATGACAGTATCCAGAATTGGGTCAGTAGTAGCAATACCAAGTGTAAAGCCACGTGGGAGATCACAGTTCTTTTGTCCGCTGATTAACGGATCAGCAAATGACTGCCTTGCCTGACATTGATAACATTGTGCTTTAGCTGAAGATGAGTTCGCATTTGAAGCCCAAATATCAGTAGAAACATCAAGATCCGAAGTATTACAACCCGCAGCGATTGTTAGCTTAAGATTTGAGACAGTAAAATGGTCTGTAGTGCCACTTACAAATGCTCTGGTCACTGTAAGCGAGTCGACACCTGCCCCCTTTGAGGAATTAGCAACAGTATTTAAATCTACGAGAGGATCTTGCAGATATTGTGTAAGAAGTCTCGTTGTAATTGGAACCCCAACTGCACCGTGTCCTCCACTCAAATCCATACCTAGATCCAGGAATGATTTTCCAGGTGATGAAATAAGATCTCCTAACCTGCCAACATTAGGAGCATCTCTGGCCGGTGTCTGCGCAGAACCGCATACAAAAGCAAGAGGATTTGTCGTTTCTAAAGCAAGATAATCTGCAGCTAAATACGAATTAATATAAACGAATGTAGCGCCATTGTTGTAACTCAAATCAAATGTTACGTTTACTACAACGGTACATGGGTTTACGCCAGGACCAGGTGATTGTGATACAATTTGGACCAAAACGTTGCTTAGTGCAACGTCGCATTGCGCATTAGTTTTACTGAAAGTGGAAAAGACCACAACAGTCATAATAGAGAGTAAAAACTTTTTCATAACTCAAGGTTGTTTTTGTTAAATAATAGTGTACTTTTTAAAATTCTGTTTTCAAAACGGTATATGATGAATCAATACATCCACAGTTAAGTGATGATTCATAGCCTGGACTTTGAGTCATTCAGATAGGAAGGAATTTTAACCGTTTTTCCGGAGGAGGATAATTAAGTAACTATTCAGAAGAATTGGATAATACTAAGACAGTAGGTGCAATAGACAATAGGCTGTTACAGTTAGCTGCTCAGGTTTTAAAAAGTGACTGGATTGTAAAGGAGGCTTTTCTAAGAAGGAGATTTAAGTAATTGGACTGCTAAAGTAATATGCATTGCGGATTTATGCAAGTATCTGCACGATTTTTCTTTAAGAAAATTTACTATGCGCCATTTTAAGCGCAGCTTCGAGCTGTGCGGCCTCAGTCAGGCTGGTATTATCGAGCTCAATTGCGTCATTTGCTTTCCTTAATGGACTTATTTCACGGTTTGAGTCAATATAATCTCTCAATTCAAGGTTTGTTTTTACTTCCTCGATCGAAATATTTGGGTTTTTAGCATATAATTCCCTGAAACGTCGCTCCACCCTGACCGTATCATCGGCCGTCATAAATATTTTGAGTTCAGCTTTAGGAAAAACAGTTGTGCCAATATCCCTTCCATCCATTACAATTCCTTTTTTCCGGCCCATTTCCTGCTGTTGCCGAACAGCAAATTCTCTTACTTCTTTTATCGCCGCCACTTCACTTACTTTTTCTGCCACCACCAGGTCTCTTATTACATACTCCACGTTTTCGCCATTCAGGAATATTTCACTTGACTCCTTCTTTCCGTTATAGGCAAATTCAATATTAATATTAAGAAGGGCTTTTTTCACTTCAGCTTTATCCGTCCAGTCAATATGATTTCTCAAAAAATAAAGAGTTATGGCACGATACATAGCCCCGCTGTCAACATAAATATATCCCAGCTTTTTTGCAAGCTGTTTGGCAAGAGTGCTTTTACCACAACTGCTTTTGCCGTCAATTGTAATTATAATTTTCTTTTCCTTCATCCAGATTCAAAGTAATGACAAAGCTGCTAATTCCGATAGCTATCGGAAGAAAAAAACCCTTCTTCAGGGCAGAAGAAGGGTCTTGTTATTTATTTTTAGTAAATCAGGCTTTTGATTTCTGTTCAATTCTTTCTTTGAATGAAAATTTCAGCTTCTGATTTTCTTTATCCAGGTCAGCCACCAGCACATCGCCTGCTTTTACATTCAGGTTTAGAATTTCTTCTGCAAGCGGATCTTCCAGGTATTTCTGTATGGCACGGTGTAAAGGCCGGGCACCGAATTGCACGTCATACCCCTTGTCAGCCAAAAGGTTTTTTGCATCCTCGGTTAATTCAAGACTGAAACCAAGATTGATCAATCTTTTCATTACACCTTTCATTAGAATATCAATGATATTAAAGATATTCTCTTTGGTCAGGCTGTTGAAAATGACTACATCATCTATCCTGTTTAAAAATTCAGGAGAAAATGTTTTTTTCAATGCCTTTTCAATAACTGCTTTATTGGCTTCATCTTCATGTTCAACTTTTGAACTGGTGGCAAATCCTACACCGGTACCAAAATCTTTCAACTGGCGAACACCAATATTAGAAGTCATTATGATCAGGCTATTTTTAAAATCAACTTTCCGGCCTAAACCATCGGTAAGTTGTCCATCATCCAATACCTGCAATAGGATATTATAGATATCCGGGTGAGCTTTTTCAATTTCATCAAGCAGGATAACGCTATAAGGTTTTCTTCTCACTTTTTCTGTTAACTGGCCACCCTCTTCATAGCCAACATAACCGGGAGGAGCACCTATCAACCTGCTTACAGTGAATTTTTCCATGTACTCACTCATATCTATTCTTATCAGCGTATCTTCTGAATCGAACATATATCTCGCCAATGCTCTCGCCAGCTCTGTTTTACCCACACCGGTTGGGCCAAGGAAAATAAATGTACCAATCGGTTTTTTGGGATCTTTCAAACCTACCCTGTTCCGTTGAATTGCTTTTACCACTTTTTGAATTGCTTCCTCCTGGCCAACTACCATCTCCTTCATATCCTCATTCATCTTGCGAAGCTTTTCTGTTTCAGCCTGTACCATTCTTTTCACTGGTATCCCGGTCATCATGCTTACTACTTCTGCTATTTGTTCTTCACCAATCGGGTAACGCTTATGCTTACTTTCTTCTTCCCAATCTGATTTTGCTTTTTCCAGGCCTTCCTGCAATCTTTTTTCTGTATCCCTTAAAGAAGCAGCTTCTTCGAACTTCTGGCTTTTTACAACCTTATTCTTTTCATTCTTTACATCTTCTATTTTCTTTTCGAGGTCGACAATATTCTGCGGTACATTAATATTTTTTAAATGCACCCTGGCCCCTACTTCATCCATTACATCGATAGCCTTGTCAGGCAATAAACGGTCGGTGATATAACGGTCACTTAGTTTAACACATGCATCAATCGCTTCATCATTATAGTTCACATTGTGATAATCCTCGTATTTGGATTTGATATTATTCAATATCTGGATGGTATCGTCTACAGATGGCGGATCAACAATTACTTTTTGAAAACGGCGGTCTAATGCACCATCTTTTTCAATATACATCCTGTACTCATCTAAAGTAGAAGCCCCAATACATTGCAGCTCGCCACGGGCCAACGCTGGTTTAAAAATATTGCTTGCATCTAATGAACCACTGGCGCCGCCGGCACCTACAATGGTATGTAATTCATCGATGAACAAGATCACATCACGGTTTTTTTCCAATTCACCCATGATAGCTTTCATTCTTTCTTCAAACTGACCGCGGTATTTTGTACCAGCTACCAATGCAGCCAGGTCAAGAGAGATAACACGTTTATCAAATAAAACACGGGATACTTTACGTTGAACAATTCGTAATGCCAGGCCTTCCACAATTGCTGTTTTACCCACACCTGGTTCACCAATAAGAATCGGGTTGTTCTTTTTTCTCCTGCTTAATATCTGCGATACCCTCTCAATTTCCGAATCACGGCCAACGATCGGATCCAAAGTTCCTATTTCGGCAAGCTTTGTAATATCCCGGCCAAAATTATCTAATACAGGGGTTTTGCTTTTAACAGCACCTTGTTGTTTACCAGCGCCACCCTTTTGCTGAGAATATTTTTTCTCTTCATCAAAATCATCATCGTTTTCATCAGTAAACTCAGCACGGGGATCGCTTGATTTTACAATGCCGAGTTCCTGGCGGAATAAATCATAGTCCACGTCGTATTGATTTAAAATTTGAGTTGCAATATTTTCTTTGTTCTTTAAGATCGACAACATCAGGTGCTCAGTTTCCACAGTTGCACTTTTCAATGCTTTTGCTTCGAGCACTGTCACCCTTATTACCTTTTCAGCCTGCTTGGTAAGTGGAAGACTATTGATGTTTGCGATGTTCTTTCCTGTTTTATCTTTTACTGCTAATTCAATTTCCTTTCGAAGTTCATACAAATCAACATTAAAAGTTTTCAGGATGCGGATGGCGGTATTATCACCTTCGCGGATTAGGCCGAGCAATAAATGCTCAGTACCGATGAAATCATTTCCCAGTCTTAAAGCCTCTTCCCTGCTGAAAGAAATAATTTCCTTAACCTGTGCAGAAAAATTATTATCCATAATTGAGATAATTGCTTGTTGTACAATATTAACGAATAAATTTGGTTCCCCGTTCTTCATAATTATAAACGGATTGTTGATAAACTTAGTTGTATGAACTTCAAAATAGATACCAAAGATAAATTTCATGTCATCACGGTTGCCGGGCCTATCCTTTCTGCTGTTATGGCAGAACAATTGTCCAAAGACCTAGCCAGTATTCTTAATACCTCCAATAAAAACATTATTCTGTCACTCAAAGAAGTGCAGGAAACTGATGTACAAGCTGGGGAATTGCTGGTACAACTACAACAAAAGTTTTACGATCAAAATGCTTCATTTGTAATTTGCGAAATCGGGAAAGAAGTGGAAGAGCTCCTGGATGGCAAAAACCTTTTGGAATTAATTAACAGTACTCCTACAGAATCGGAAGCATGGGACATTGTGCAGATGGAAGAAATAGAAAGGGAATTTCTTGATAACGATGGTTTATAATTACATCAGGCTACTTGTTTACCACAAATTTGGCATTCTGCATTTCCCCTGTATCGCTATTAATAACACTGAAGTGATAAACACCCGGTATTAAATTTTCAAGCACTATTGTGTTGGACGAAATGCTGCTCCATTTTTTTAGCTGCTGACCAAACATATTACTTAATACTGCATCCCTGAGAGAACGGGAGTTTTCAAATACAAGATTAACAACTCCATCAGTTGATGGATTAGGGTAAATAACAAGATTGTGTTTTGAAGATTCACCTGCTACCGATCTTGTCTCACTTACCCGGATCTTATTCTCCATGTCTGTCTGGATGATCCTATACTGCGATACGCCTTTAAAATTATTTACCTCATTATACCGGTAAGTCAGTTTTATCTGGCTATTACCACCTAGTGCCTGGCTGGGAACAAAGGCCACATCTTCAAAATCGATATTATTTGTTTTCCGCTGAACCCGGAATCCCTGGTTAAGACTTTCGTATGTTGTAGCCCAATCAAGCAATACATTGCTGTTATTTCTTTTGGCATTAAACTCATACATGTTTACTGGCAGTTGTATACTGCTGGGTATACTAAAACATCCGAACTTAACCCCGAACTGTGTTGATGGCTGACCGATATTTCCGCCAGCATTATAATCATAACCTAAACGAAGAGTAATGCTGTATTGTGGTTTTGTGAATTTTGCTGCTGAAATATTCTGAGCACAACCTGATAAACCTGTTTTACTACACAAGGCACTCATACTTCCCACCCATTTGTCTGCGCCTTCCATAAATTCAATTGTATTCAGTTCAGTCTGCTGATCCAGTAGTATTGAAGGATTGGCCACATCCTTTGATTTTAAAACCGCCGTTTCTCTGAACCAACTTCCATTATTTCCTATATTAACATTTCCGGCATTATCTCCATCCACATCGTACTGGTAAACTGAAAGGTTTGCAAGGTTCAGCAGCAATGAATATCCGTCACCGATATTGGCGGAAAAAAAACGCACCGTAAACTGAACATATCCTTTTCTATCCACACCGTTCAGTGGAATATCCGGGCTGATGCGTGGCGCTAATAAAGAAGTTTTTGAATCACCGTTATTATCTGTTGCTGCATCATCATCAATTTTATCTATGCGGGCATTTATTAGTTCATCGATTGTAACAGTAGCATTAATTACTCCGCCGGCTACAGTGATTGCAGGGAAACGCCAAACGGAACCAGCACATGAACCATCAGGACAGGATGAAGGTGAAGAAAATAAAGCCCCGTTTTTAAAATCGCTAATTCTGCTACCGGCGCAATTATCTATTGCAGATGAAGACACACAATCATTAATGCAGGGCAATGGTGATTGGGCAGAAATGAAAAAAGAAAATCCTATTAAAAAAAAACCGGTAAAAAATAGTTTCATACAAGGTGCTTAAAATTTATGGCATCATGGTATGGATTTTTTCTATGGGTTTTTAACAGAGGATGAGTATAAAATACCGGTTAAAAAAGACCGACAAGGGTATTTAATGGATTAAGGATAACAAACATATATAATAATTTTGGCGGCTGCAATAGGCTGACTAATTTTAGTAGATATACGAATACATGATCTCCGTAACCATATTAGGAAACAATTCAGCAGTACCAGCATTTGACCGGCACCCTACCAGCCAGGTAGTCAGTCTTGACGGCACAAATTATCTTGTAGACTGCGGTGAGGGTACCCAAATCCAAATGATAAAATATAAGATCAGGCGGGGCAAGATCTCCCATATTTTTATTTCTCACCTGCATGGCGACCATTATTTTGGACTGGTTGGCCTGATAAACACTTTTAGCCTTTTAAGCCATCAGCAGGATTTGCATGTATTTGGCCCATCTCAACTCCAGGAGATCATCGAGCTGCAATTGAAGGTGGCAGAAACAAATCTTTCTTATAAACTCCATTTTCATACCATAACAGAAGAAGCAGTACTGGTGGATGACAATAAAATAAAAATAAGTTGCTTTCGTACCAATCATCGTATCGAATGCTATGGATTTGTTTTTGAAGAAAAAAGAAAGCCAAGAAAACTCGATCCTGATAAAGCGATTGAATATGAAATACCATCTTCTTTTTATGAAAGGTTGAGAGATGGTGAAGATTACTTACGGAAGGATGGAGTGATCGTTAAGAATGAGTTGGTGACAACTAATGCGCTGAAAGGAGATAAATATTCATTTTGTGGCGATACCAAATATGATGAATCCATCATTCCGCATATTAAATATTCGGATATGATCTATCATGAAACCACTTATCTCGATAACCTGCGTGAAAGAGCAACAGAAAGATTTCACTCCACTACCAAACAAGCAGCAACGATCGCAAAAAAAGCAGAAGTAAAAAGGTTATTGATCGGCCACTTCAGCAGTAAATACCCAGAGCTCGATGAATTTGAGATAGAAGCAAGAGAGGTTTTTGAAAATACGGACCTCGCATTGGAAGGAGTTACTTACCAGGTATGAACCCCCAACCCCCTAAAGGGGGCTTTTGAAGATTCACTATTATCAGCAAAATTCAAAATCATTTTGAGAATTTGAAAAGCAAGGCTTGTGCAATGGCAAGTCCCCTTTAGGGGATTTAGGGGTTTATCCATTTATAAAACTCCGGAAAATCTTTTCGCCAGGTAGCTTCATTATGTCTTCCGTCATCCTTTATTACCAGTCTCATTTTTGATTTTGAAACTTTACGCATTGCTTCATACATTTTTACCGCATCCGTTACCATAAACATATTATCACCTTCCAGTTTACCTGCAAAAAAATAGATCTTTGAGTTTACCAGCTTTCCTTTTGTTTTTACTTCTTCGTATAGCTTTGGTGCTATCCAGAAGGATGGTGAATAAACTCCTGCTGTTCCGAATATATTTGGATATTTTAATACTGCCATGAAAGAGATCAACCCTCCCATTGAACTGCCGGATATAGATGTATTCGCCTTATCTTTTAATGTCCGGTATTTTTTATCGATATAAGGTTTTAAAGTTTTTACAATAAAATCTATATACTCATTCCCCTCTGCTTTTCCGAACCGCTCGTTTGTATAAGTATTGTATTCGTTCATACGCTTATTACTACCATTATCTATTCCGATAATAATGCATTTTTTCAAACGAGTGCTATCCATAAATTCATCTACACCCCATTCACCAGCAAATGAAGTTGTATTGTCAAAAAGATTTTGTCCATCGTGCATGTATAAAACAGGATAACGGGTTTTGGATACTGAATATCCTTCCGGGAGATATATGCGAATGGTTCTTTTTCTTTTTAATTGGGGAATGAAAAACGCAGTATCAATGATCTTTACATTCTTTGATGCTGTCGATAGTTTTGCGTTGGAAGCAAACTTATCTTTCCAAGCCTGTACAGTGAGACCCACCAATTCGTTTACTTCTGTATCATAATGCCGGTTGGTAATATCATTTCCGTTTTTATCACATTCCACTTTATCCCACCCGCCACGGGTGAGTTTATATTGCCCTGTTTTCTCTTTTACGCTTACAGAAATAGAATAACTGCCTGTGCTACTCTTCTGTAGTTTAAATTTTTCATCCTTCGGGTTCCAACTATTAAATGTTCCAGCCAGGTAAATATCTTCATTTGAAGGATGATTTTCCGGAAGCATAAACGTGGAAAGCTGAAGGGTGTATTGTGCTGAAACAAATAAGCTTTGAACAGAAAACAGTATGAAGAGGATTTTCTTGACCATGCTTATATAAAAATTGCATCAACAGTTTCCTGTTGCCGGTATTTATGGTTCAGTATTGAAGGAATACTGAACTAACCTTCTTCATCAACTCCTTAATCTTTGAATGGTGCTTTTCACTCACTTTCCAAATAGGCAGACGGAATGTATTCTGGCATAATCCCATTTCAGCGAGGTAAGCTTTTACACCGCTGGGGCTTCCTTCTGCAAACATAGAAGCAATAATATCTGTGTATTTATAATGAAGTTTCTGTGCTTCTTCAAAATTTCCTTCAAGACAAAAGCGAACCATATCAGAATAATCTTTCGGATATGCGTTGGCAACAACAGAGACCAATCCATCAGCCCCTGCGGCAATCATCTGTAATGTTACCGGGTCATCACCACTGATGACCATAAAATCGGCTGGTTTGTTTTTGATGATATAATTGATCTGGTCAAAATTGCCACTGGCTTCTTTGGTTGAAAACACATTCTTGCATTCCTGTGCAATACGAACCTGTGTTTCCCCAGATACATTCATACTTGTACGAGATGGAACGTTATACATCATGATAGGCAATGGTGTAGCAGCATCTAATGCTTTGTAATGCTGAAACAACCCTTCCTGGTTGGGTTTGTTATAATAAGGCGCAACAGATAATATTGCTTCATAGCCCGTCAGATCAAAACTTTTAAAACCTTCGATCACTTCCTGCGTATCGTTACCACCAATGCCGGCAACCAGCGCAACACGACCTGCATTTATTTTATTTACAAATGAAAATACTTCCTGTTTCTCCTTGCCATGTATCGTTGCACTTTCACCCGTTGTACCGAGTACAACAAGGTATTCACACTTGCCATCAATAATATGATTGATGACTTTCTCAAAAGATGGCCAGTCAATACTGCCATCTGCATTAAAAGGAGTAACAATTGCTACGCCTGTGCCACGAAATCTTTCACGAAGAGACATGATTGAATTTTATATTTTGTATTTAAGATTGTTGAATAGAATTGCTATCAAGTTTCCTCTTCCCAGAAACCCATCTTACCAAACTTCGTTATACGTTGCTTCACTCTTTCCCCAGGCTGAATTTGTTTTAATTCTTTTATCACAGGCTTAAGGAAATTTTTCAGCTTCAATGCTGATTCACGGTAATCCCACTGTGCACCACCATCAGGTTCAGGAATGATACCATCGATCAACCCATTGCGCAAATTATCTTCTGCTGTTAATCTCAATTGCTCGGCCGCAACTTCTTTTTTCTCCCAACTACGCCAGAGAATAGATGAACAACTCTCCGGACTGATAACTGTGTACCATGTATTTTCCATCATGAACACCCGATCACCAACGCCGATACCGAGTGCACCGCCGCTTGCGCCTTCACCAATGATCACACATATCACTGGTACCTGCAGCCTTATCATTTCATAAATATTTCTTGCAATGGCTTCGCCCTGTCCTCTTTCTTCTGCTTCAAGACCAGGATAAGCACCGGGAGTATCTATTAATGTAACAACAGGTTTATTAAATTTTTCTGCAAGCCTCATCAATCGCAATGCTTTCCTATAACCTTCGGGATTCGCCATTCCAAAATTCCGGTGCTGGCGCATTTTTGTATTGATCCCTTTTTGCTGACCGATCAGCATCACCGTTTCTCCACCGAGGTTTGCAAAACCGCCTACCATGGCTTTATCATCTTTCACATTCCTGTCGCCATAGAGTTCGATGAAATTTTCCGTCATGTGTTCAATATACTTCAATGTATAAGGCCTGTCCGGGTGACGGCTGAGCTGTACCCGTTGCCAACTGGAAAGATGTTTTGTAATCTCTTTTCTTTTTTCAACGATGCTTTGTTCGAGCTGTACAATAGTTGATGAAAAATCTATCTTGGTTTTTTCCTGGCGATGACGGAGATTCTCAATCTCATCCACCAGATCCTTGATAGGTTTTTCAAAATCCAGAAACTGTCTGTTTGCGTTTGTTGGCATAACCTTGCTGTTGCGGCGAAATTAAGGATATTATAAAAATAAGGGGCTCTAAGCCGCTTTTTAGTTTAATTCATGATCGTTTTCAAGAATTTACAGTTCAGTGATGATTTAGCCTTAACGTTTACTTGGTGGCGATTTGGACGGTGGCCAGTATCGGGAAATGGTCTGAAGGATATTTCATATCATATGAATCAGTAAGTGTCGCAAACTTCGAAACACTGATCCGTTTATCATTGTTTGTAAAAATATAATCAATACAGCCGTTGGGTTTTTCATTAAACTTAAAAGCATTCCATGTATCGGTATTACCGTGAAGAAGTTTACTGATGTTCCGGATGTTTTGCATATTGGCCATCATGTACTGTGAAGGTTCATCATCAGGCTTTGAATTAAAATCGCCTGAAAGCAATACCGGGTAATTTTTTGTGTTTAGTTCTTTAATTTTTTTAACGATGAGTTTAGCAGATTCCAATCTCGCCTGCCGACCAATATGATCGAAATGTGTATTGAACACCCAAAAAATCTGTTTTGTTTTTTTATTTTTAAACAACCCATATGTACATACTCTTACAATGGCAGCATCCCATCCCTTAGATACAGTGTCAGGTGTAGTAGAAAGCCAAAAGGTAGATTGCCGCAATACTTCAAACTTATCTTTCTTATAAAAAATACAGGAGTACTCTCCGGCTTCTTTACCATCATCTCTACCTACTCCGATATAAGAATAACCATTTAAATGCTCCAGTAAATACGTTAGTTGATGATGCTGCACCTCCTGCCCACCGATAAAGTCAGCTTCATAATAATTCATCAATGCAGCAACTTTATCTTTTCGTTTATCCCATTGATTTTCGCCATCGCTTTTTAAATCCAACCGGATATTATAACTCATGATCTTTATTTCCTGCTGTGAAAAGGAAAACAGCGGGAACAACACAAGAATAATTATAAGTCTTAATACAGTTTTCATTTTTATTTTTTTAACCAGGGGCTTTCAAATCCTAATTTCTTTAATCCTTCTTTTATTTCCGGGCAGCTCATAAATAAGTTCCATAATAAACCGCTCCGGTAGTTCTCCATCATTACTACGATCGGGCCCTGGTCAATAGCAAGGTAACGGGGCAGAAACCAATTATCATTTTCACTGAATGCATCATAAAAACCATAAGGGCCCCAGGTTTTATCTTTCAGATCAGTGAACCAATGTTTCATTGCGGCCATAGATTGCTGTGGTGTATAAGGAAAAGATGATAAAGCAGCGGTGGGTGAAATAACTCCCAGGTCTCTTTTCATTGTCGGTGCATGACCTGCATAGCCCTTTATAGAATAACTAGATGTAAGTCCCCAGCTATTGGGACCGTAACCTTTAAACTTTTTTGGATTGTCAACACACCATTGGTAATTGATGAGTGCCTGGTTTTTGCATTCTTCCCAATAGTCGGCGTATTTATCTTTCAAACCTCTTGGGTCCAAACCGAGATAAGAATAATGTGCCCAGAAAAGCGGGCCTCCATTATACGCATCACCCTGGTGTTTCATTTGTAGCTTGTAAGGATAGTTGGAAACAATACTATCGGTTTTATTTACATCTTTTATCTTTCCGTTATCAGCCCAACCTTCATTATATACTTCTACCGGAACAGAATGTGTAGGTGATGCTGCCGCAAGCACATACATAATCAAACATTCATTATAACCCTTAACACCAAAATTCATTTCCCACGCATAGTTAGGGCTCCAGTGCCAGTATAGAATATTCTTCCCGTTGCGGTACCAGTTAAAATCTATTTCCTTCCAAAGTTTATCAGCCCTTGCAGCCAATGCTTTTTCTTCAGCACTACCATTCTGAAAATATTGACGAACGCAGAGTAAGCCCTGCGCCATAAATGAACTCTCCACCAAATCACCACCATCATCTTTGCGGCCAAATGGTTTTACTTTCCCGGTTTCACCATTCCACCAGTGTGGCCACGCACCATGAAAACGGTCGGCTGTTTCCAGGAAATGAATGATCTTATTAAACTGTTGTATTCCTTCTGCTCTTGTAATAAAACCTCTTTCGATACCAACAAGCAGGGCCATTACTCCAAAACCGCTACCGCCACTTGTTACTGTGTTCTTATCATTTTGCGGGTAAATATTATCTGCATGAAAACGTTCTCTTGCAAGGCCGCTTGTAGGTTCCGCTCCGTCATAGAAATACTGAAAGCTTTGTTTTTGCACCTCTGTAAAAATTTTTTCATCTTCTGTGGGCAAACTCACTACACTGTTTGTTTTTTGGGAAGGGCTACAAGCCAATGAAAATATGAAACAGAATAAAAAATAAATTATGTTTTTCATCAGCAAACAAAATTTTATAATTGAAATAAAAAAGCACACCGTTGACCTTACAGTGCAATGATGTGCTTTATTAAAATTTATTTGTTAGCCTTTCCGAGATTATATAATGCTTTTATATGTGCGTCAGGCAACGTCCGGTTGAATATTCGCAGTTCATCTAATTGCCCGGTCATAGCAGCAAATGAAACATCTGCACTTACCGTCATTCCTGCTGCATTATAATTAGCGCCAATAAGTACCTGGCTGGGTTCATACGATTTAAACAAACTATTTCCTACGCCACGGTTAGGGAAATTGCCCACTTTCACTCCATTCATCCAGTTGTTAAATACACCAGTATTATAATCATACGTTAGCACAAGATGCACCCAATTATTAAGGTTAGTTTTATCCAGCACATTATTCAGATTGTCTTGTGTACCGCCGCCTATGGTTAAAAAAGTGGGTTGAATCCTGAGTACAGTATCATTGGTAGCCGGGTAACCATTCGTATTCAAAGCAAAATTGATATTGCCGTTAAACATGGTAGGCCTGGCCAATTGAAACACCATTGTTCTTTTTGTACCATTGTTTTTAATCTTAATCCAGACACTGAGACTCCAACTCTTCAAAGAATCTGTTTTAAATGCACCAAACTGGTTAGAGAAAAAAACATAACCTGCTGCAAGGCTTAGTGCTTTACCTCTTACACCTCCAGTAACATAACTATCATTTAATGATGATGCAGGTGCAGTTCCGGTTTTTAGTTCATTTTTTGTATCATCAAAGTTCCAGTATGCAACAAGATTAGCTGGAAATATTTCATCAGAACTGCTGTAACCATCTATTTTTCCATCATAAGACGCAGCGTCTACACCAGGCAGGTCATTGGGGTTACCATCTTTCTTGCAGGAAGTAAATGCAAGAGTAAACAGTAGTGCCACACCAACCTGGTTTATTAAATATGATTTTATGATCTTCATTTTTTCAGTTTTAATTGTTGACAAAAATTAATACCCGAAGTTTTGTGTAAGCACACCTGCACTCAGATCCATTTGCACCTGCGGAATAGGTAGTATTACATCACGACTGTCGCTGAAATTGGTTTTACCCACAGCATGCAATGTTGTTTGGGCGATGCCCCAACGTACCAGGTCGAAGAAACGGTCATGCTCCATTGCAAGTTCTGCACGGCGTTCACGACGGATCGCATCACGCAATGTTGCCTGATCGGTAGTAACTACATCTGGTAATGTGCCGGCCGGAGCACCTGCTCTTGCTCTTGCCCGTATTGAATTCAAAGCATTTTGCGCAGCAGTAATATTAGCAGCGCCACCTACTTCATTTGCCGCTTCGGCATACATCAGTACTACATCGGCATAACGGAGTATTCTTACATTCATCCACCATCCGAACCGGTTACCAACAGAGGCACGCAAAGATGGGTTGGAATAAACCTTATTATTATAACGTGGATTAGGTAAACCTACCGGTAATGTCTCTCCATAAATAGTCTGGTATGTTTGTGTGGCAGTACTTGTGAAAAGAATTGTTCTTGCCCGGCGGGGATCGTTGGCTTCATAAAAATCAGCAAGGTTCTGGCTTGGTGAATTAAAACCCCAGCCCAAATCCCAAACACCACTTCCTCTTACACCCTGCACATTAGTATATTGAATGCCATTATCAGTAGGTACTGTTGCTGTTGCAGTTGCCTGAACTTCAAAAACCGATTCTTTACTGTTCTCACCTTCTTCACGGAAAATTCTGTCATAAGGTGTTGATAGATCATACTTGCCTGAAGTAATTACCAGGTTAGCAGCAGCCATCGCCGATGCCCATTTTTGTTGCGTTAAATAAACCTTTGCCAATAATCCATTGGCGGCACCGCTTGTTGCCCGTCCAACAAATTTTGCATCCCAGCTTGCAGGTAAAATAGAAGCAGCGAAGGATAAATCACTTTCTATAAATGCGTACAATTGTGCCGGGCTGCTTTGCGCTACATTATTTTGTGAGGCAGGGTTGCTGAATACTGAATCTATTAAAGGTACACGGCCAAATAAACGAACCATCATAAAATAGGCATAGCCCCTTAAAAATTTTGCTTCACCAATTGTTTGATTTTTTATCGCATCTGATGCAACAATAGTTGTGTTAGTATTCACCTGTTTAATCGTAACATTACATTTATTGATCAATCCGAAATAACCCGTCCACAGGTCATTGGTAAAACCGTTACCTGGCAATACTTTAAAATTATCCATATCGATGGAATTGGCACCACCATCTGCTGCTGTGCTACCCTTATCAGCATCATCACTGCGAATGCTGGTAGCATGTATAAAAGGAAATACATGCACATTGAATTGACGCAATTCGTTGTAAGCAGCAAATATGTACTGATCGTAAGGACCGGAGCCGCCGGGATAAGGATAGTTATCAGCATTATAACTGCCCTGTGCTTCTGTGTCCAGTATTTTTTTACACCCCGGTACTACAAAAATGATGCAGGTGATAATAGCTATAACAACTGCAAACCGGTTTAAAAAATTATTCTGTTTCATATAATGAAGTTTAATTGTGTTTTAGAAGTTCAGGTTTATACCCAATGAATAAATGGCAGGAACAGGATAAGCACCATTATCTGCACCGCCTCCGAGTATACTACCAATTAATGGCTCTGGTGAATAACCGGTTACCTGGCTCCATGTTTTCAGATTTTGTGCACTGAGATATACTCTTATGTTTTTAATGCTTGCTTTTGTAATAAATCCTTTAGTAAAAGTATAACCTACCTGCAGCATACGAATCCTGAAATAATCTCCGGGTTCAAGATAGTAGGTACTCATCAGGAAATTATTTCCTCTTGTGTTATCAAGGATTGGTTCAATATTCGTACTACCGGGTGTTGTCCACGCATTCAGTCGATTGGCTTCATAATTCAATACAGCAAATGTGGCCGTACGGCGTTGTGTATATATTTTATGTCCTGCTGCACCCTGACCATCTATTTCAAAATCAAATCCTTTATAATCCAGCGATATATTACCGCCAAAACTATAAGGCGGAAAAGGAGTACCGATATAACCTCTATCTGCAGTCGTTATTACTCCATCATTATTCAGATCCTTATAAGAAATATCGCCCGGTAATGAGTTGGAAAAAGTCGGTTGCTTATCCATGTCAGCTACTGACTGGTAAATTCCTGTTTGCGTGTATCCATAAAAATGGCCAATGGAAGAACCTGTATTGGTACGGTTTACTCCGCCATTGCCAAGTATCTGGAAATTGAAATTATCACCGATTGAGTTTACTATGTTTTCATTGTAACTGAAATTAGCTGACAATCTATAGTTGAGGCCCATTCCTAATTTATCACCCCATCCTGTACTTATCTCAATACCCTTATTAGTTATTTTACCGAGGTTGGTAAAATAACTGCGTGAATCATTAGGAAGTGTTACAGCAGTAAGTATATCGGTGGTAGTACGGTTATAAAAAGTTATTTCTGCATTCAGGCGATTGTCTAATGCTCTTACATCAAAACCTACATCAATACCCTGTACTGTTTCCCAATGCAGGTCAGGGTCGGGTATATAGGCAGCTTGTATAGAAGAATATACATTGTCACCAAAAATTGCTGTAGATGCATTTTGAATTCCGGGTCTCCATAAATTTTCAGCAAATCCATTTGCATTCCCTGTAACACCCCAGGCTACACGTACTTTTAAAAAATCAATTGCCTCTATATTATTAAGAAAGTTTTCATCGCTTACTACCCAGCCAGCACCTATACTGCCAAATGTGCCCCAGCGATTTTCCGGTGCAAATTTGGAACTACCATCTCTTCTTATTGTTGCATTCACAAGATATTTACCCATATAATTATAACCTACTCTTGCAAATCCACCCACAATAGAACCTTCGGCACCTCCGCCGCCATTGGTAGTTGGGTTATTTGCATTAATAATACCGACGTACCAGAATTCGGGACTGTCCGGAACATTTACACTTGTATCCCTTCTTGTACCATTTACAAAAGATGAATAATTATATAATGTGGTAAAACCAGCAATTGCATTTATAGAATGACCATTGCCCATCTTTTTGTCATAAGACAATGTGTGATCCTGTTGAAAACGTTTTGATTCAGCTTGTTCCTGTGTTACAGATGTACGGATGGAATTATCAGTAGTAATAGTCGTAGGTGCTGCACCCTCTCCAAGATTAATAAATTCAAAAGGAAGTTGCACATAACTTCTTGCTGTATTAAACCAGAGGTCCCCATATACAGTTGACCTCCATGTAAAACTTTTTAAGAATTTTATTTCAGCAAAAAGGCTGCTAATTACACGGGTTCCTTTTTCAATGGAGTTTCTGTTATTGCGGTTTAATGTAGCAATGGGATTACCAACCTGTGCCCGTTGAAATGAAGGCATGCTGTAATAAGTATCTTCATCCTGTTGTATGGGTACTATCGGCGCTGCCCATAATGCATTCGTAATGGAAGCTGCAGGCGGGTCTGTTTGATAATAATAGCCCGTTACTTCACCACCTACTTTAATATTTTTGTTGATCCTTATTTCTTCATTCAGGCGAAGAAGAAATCTTTCAAAATTATCATTCTTCAGAACACCTTCCTGGTTTGTGTATCCAACATTCAGTAATGTGCTTGACTTTTCACCACTGTTGGAAATACTCAGGTTGGTAGCAGTTACCACAGCATCACGCAAAACCAAATCCTGCCAGTTAGTATTGGCTGTATAGTTGGTATAGTCAAATGGTGCTGCATTAATATTTGCCAGCTGTGCTGTATATAATTTTTTAAACCCTGCAGCATCGGTCAGTTCAATTTTATCATTCACTGTCTGAATACCCACTGAACTCTGCAGACTGATACGGGTTTGTCCTCTTGCTGCTTTTTTAGAAGTAATAGCGATTACACCATTCGCACCACGCAAACCATAGATAGCGATGGACGAAGGATCTCTCAACACATCTATTGATTCAATATCAGCAGGATTTAAAAAATCAATATTATCCTGCAGAATTCCGTCTACCACATATACCGGGTTGGCACTATTAGTACTGTTTACTCCCCTGATGCGAACTACCGGGGTTGCACCTGCTCTACCAGTATTGGAAACAGTTAGTCCCGGTACTTTACCCTGTAAAGATGAAATAGGATTTGTAGAAGGCATCTTAGCTACTTCTTCACCTTTCACTGAAGATATAGACCCTGTAAGGTCTCTTTTTTTAGATGTACCATAACCTACCACAACTACTGCTTCCACTGAATTGGCCTGAGGTTTCAATTGCACATTAGCAGCACCAGCAACAGCTTTTACTTCTATTGTTATAAATCCCACATAAGAAATGATCAATGTTGCATTTGCGTCAGCTTCGATTGAAAAATCACCAGAGGCATTTGTTTTAGTACCATTAGGTGTTCCTTTTATAAGTACAGTTGCGCCTTCCAGCGGCTGACCTTTATCATCGGTTACTTTTCCAGTTATCGGTGCAGGAAGCGGCGCTGCTAATACTATTTCATTTGCCATCATACTTGTTACCGATTTTTTTCTTACAATAATTGTGTTTTCAGAAATAGTGTAAGAAAGAGGCTGACTTTCGAAAACAGCATTCAATGCTGTTTCTAATGAAACCTTTTTCAAGCTAACCGTTACGGGGCGGGCAGATTGTATGGTTTCTTCCGCATAAAAAAACTGGTAGCCTGTTTGTTTTTTTATTTCCTCAAATACTTTTTGCAGGGTAATGCTGTTCCCGTTCAATGTTACTTTTTGGGAATAGTCCCTGGCACTTACCTGCATGCAAGCAGCGATTATAAAAACTGTTGTGAGTTTCATAATCTGAAATGTTTTGGTCAGAGATCCGTTTGTAAACAATCCGGATTTTCTGAAGACGGTGAAGTACATAATTTCTTTGAGTTTATGTTAATGAATAAGCAATCTTACTTGTATGCCTGTTGATGCACAAACCAATGCCTGGAACAAAGTTCCGGTTTTGTTTATGCAACAGTTTTTTTGCTATCCATCTTTTACGGCATTCATAAAGCAGTTAAGCATAAGCATATATTTTAGGGTGAACCGATAATTTTTCTTCTTTCTGTTTTAAATTTCACTTCGCCGGTTAGTTCTAGTTTTTCAAACACTTTTCTAACCGTTCACTTCTTGACAAGCCGTCTGTAAAATGCAGGTCTGCACCGGCTTTTCCACAGGCTGGCAAAATATCATGAACAATATCTTTAGCAGTTTCTCTTTCTTTCAGCCGGCTGGATGCGATGGCAAATAATTTTTTCCAGTAGCGGTTATACAATTCTGTAAAATCACCCCTATCATCATCCTGTGAGAGCAGGCGGGGCAAATCATTTTTGCAGTATGTAGCATAAGCAATCACAACAATTAAGCAAGCAATACTAAAGTTAAACAATCAGGAGAATAACCTAAGCAATTTTTTTACGTCATTTCTTGCAAAAAAGGAAAATGGAGTTTATGTGGGGTTTATTTTACCCAGTTCACCTTAACTGCCTTCACATCTTTTGAATTTCCGCCTATCATGATCTCAAAGTCACCAGATTCCCAATCATACTCGAGATCATAATTATAAAATTTTAGGTCATCGGGTGAAATGTTGAATGAAACAGTTTTGGATTCACCGGCTTTCAGGTTGATCTTTTGAAAACCTTTTAATTCTTTTAATGGCCTGGCAATGCTGCCCACTACATCACGTATATATAACTGTACTACTTCTTCACCATCATATTTCCCGGTATTAGTAACTGTAATGGATGCAGTAATCTTTTCATTTCCCTTAGCACTTGTTTTACTTACAGAAATATTACCATAAGAAAATGCAGTGTAACTTAAACCATAGCCAAAAGGAAACAGCGGTGTATTTGGTACATCAAGATAATTTGATTGAAACTTTGGTGAATTTGGCGCTGAGGGCCGCCCTGTATTTTTATGATTATAAAAAATTGGTACTTGTCCAACATTTCTTGGAAATGTAGCGGACAATTTTCCAGCAGGATTATAATTGCCAAATAAAACATCAGCGATGGCATTACCAGCTTCTGTGCCTGCATGCCATGTAACAAGTATTGAGCTTGCTAATTCATTTTCTTCAGTCAACGCAAGCGGACGACCTGTCATTACAACCAATACAAGAGGTTTGCCTGTTCCTGATAAAGCCCTGATCAATTTCTTTTGACTTTCAGGAATGATAATATCAGTACGACTTGCTGCTTCACCACTCATCTCCGAAGCCTCGCCTACCACGGCAACAATTACATCCGATCTTTTTGCAATATCAAGAGCTTCTTTAAGCATCACATCGGCACTACGTTTGTCTATATCGATCCTCGTACCGAATACGTTTACTTTTTTAGCAAACAAAGTATCGTCAGAAATATTGGCGCCTTTTGCATAAAGAATATTTACGGATGAACCCCCAACATTTTTCATTCCATCGAAAACAGGAATGGACATTTGTCTATCAGCACTAACCGCCCATGTACCCAACATATTACTTTTATCATTTGCCAATGGCCCGATCAACGCAATTGTCCCGGATCTTTTTAATGGCAGGGATTGATTGTTATTTTTCAGCAGCACAAAAGTTTTTGCTGCAATTTCTCTTGCTTCTTTTCTTCGCTGTGTTGTCAATATTTCTTTAGCCGGTTTGCTTTCATCTATATAACGGAAGGGATCTTCAAACAAACCTAATTTATATTTTGCTTCCAGTATTCTTCTGCAAGCTTCATCCACCTGCACATGTGTTGTCTTTCCTTCATCAATAGATTTTTTTAGTGTGGTTAAAAATCCTTCACCAACCATATCCATATCAAGACCGGCATTCAATGCCAAAGCGGAAACAGTTTGCAGATCTCCTATACCATGATTGATCATTTCGTTTACTGATGTATAATCAGAAACCACAAAACCTTTAAAACCCCATTGATGACGGAGCAGATCGGTCAGCAACCATTTATTTGCAGTAGCAGGTAAGCCATCAATTTCATTGAATGAACTCATCACACTGCCAACACCTGCATCCACCGCAGCTTTATACGGTGGTAAATATTCATTGTACATTCTCACCCGGCTCATATCGGTTGTATTGTAATCACGGCCTGCTTCAGAAGCGCCATATAATGCAAAATGTTTTACACAAGCCATCAATGTATTGTTCTTGCTGAGATCATCACCCTGGTAACCTTTAACCATTGCTGTTGCAATTTGAGAACCGAGATAAGTATCTTCGCCACCACCTTCTGCAACGCGGCCCCAACGCGGATCACGGGCAATGTCAACCATTGGTGAAAAATTCCAGCACAATCCATCTGCTGTTGCTTCTATAGCAGCTATTCTTGCACTCTGTTCTATCATTTTCATATCCCAACTGGCTGAAAGGCCCAATGGTATTGGATGAATTGTTTTATAACCGTGAATAATATCTGAACCGAAGATCAATGGTATTTTCAACCGGCTTTGTGTTACAACCATTGTTTGTACCACTTTTATTTTTTCTACACCGGTAATACCAAACAAACCGCCAACTTTGCCTTCTTTTATTTTTTGTTCAACACCACTGCTAACAACAGCGCCGGTTGCAACACCGCCACCGGGGGTTACCAAATTCAATTGACCAATCTTTTCATCCAATGTCATCTTCATCACCAGGTCATCAATAAATGCTTTCATTTTTGCATCCTGCGATGATTGGGTGAATGCAGTTACTGAAATAAGCAAAACATTGATTAAAATGATTCTTTTCATCTATTTAGTTTTAGTCTTTGAGTAAATAGGGTTGTATTTCTTTTTGCCAGATCGAATATCCTTTAGCATTCATATGCAAGCTATCATCCAGAAATATTTCGGGAAAAGGTTCTCCTTCTTTATTCAGCATTTTTGAATGTACTTCAATAAAGACTGCAGGTGCCGGATCCATATTGCTTCTTATCATTGCATTCGGATCCTGGCTAATAATAAACTCCATAATTAACAAATTAGCTTCACGCATTTTTGCAAACAAATGACGTCTGCTTGGGCTTGGTTTCATTGAAATATAAGCAACCGGAGCATTTGTTTTTTCCCTTATCATTTTATATAGATGTTTGAATCTTTCAAAAACCATTACTGCTGTTACTGTATCAGAAAAAGCCAAATCGTTTTCGCCGCAGTAGATAATTATTTGCTTTGGTTTGTACGGAAAAATAATGTCATTTGCATATCGTATCTGGTCTTCTAATGTGGAACCACCGAAACCCCTGTTAATGATAGTATATCCGGGAAAATAATTCTGTACATCTTCCCATAACGTAAAAGATGAGCTGCCGATAAAGAGAATGGCATTCTCCGGAGGAAAAGAAATGGAATCCTGCTTTTTGAATGCTGCTATACTCTTGGCAAAAGGGGCTGGCGTAGCAGCAGGTTCATGCGAGCTACAGCCAAACAGCAAACAAACAATTAAACCAAAGAAAATATTTTTCATACTACTCGGTTTTATGATTTTTCAAAATTAGCATTTTCAATTACGGATTCATCTAATCTGTTTGGGTTGAACCATGTTTTTAATAATACGCATAAAACCAATATTCAATCATTCACTTTGCCAATTTTCTTCTCAATGGATCAAACAATTTACTTTAGTAGACTCCTAAATGCGACCAAATAAAACCTGTTTTGGGTCATTTTGCTATAATATTTTTTCTGAAACTTTTGTTCCAAAAAAATGATTTTCCCCTATCTTTGCCACCCCGAAAAAAGGGAACGGATCGGTAGTTCAGTTGGTTAGAATGCCGCCCTGTCACGGCGGAGGTCGCGGGTTCGAGTCCCGTCCGGTCCGCAAATAAATCAACTTCATTCATCCCCTGGAATTTTATAGTTCTCAGGGGATTTTTGTTGAATAGCAACCCACTTCATCTAAATACTTACTGAATGATTTTTTCTGTCGATGACCCCACGAATAACACTTTATCTTTCTAAATCACCTAACACTATTTTATGCTCATTGATACGGGCATCTTTTCAACAACGTGGATTTTTTGCCTCAGACAATGTTAGCTCAGCTAATATTAAGTAACCTGCTTAATGGCATATCATTTGGACGAAAGTATATATGAAAATGAAAACTCCATTGACATATTACATCAGCGATAACGATATTTTTCCCGGCAGCAGCTTACCAGTTTTGCATTACAAAAAAGCGGTTCGACTTCCATTTTTTTTTGCAGGCCGTTATGTCAAAAATCTTTTTCGAGTACATAACTGGAGCAATACCTGGCGCAATGGCATATACACCTATCATCATTATCATAGTAACACTCATGAAGCCATGGCGGTTATTAAAGGCAGAGCAACCTTACTACTCGGCGGGGAAAACGGTAAACAGATAGTATTACATAAAGGAGATGTCATCGTTATTCCCGCAGGAGTGGCACATAAAAACCTGGGGCGTTTAAAAGATGTTATTTGTATAGGAGGATATCCGGAAGGCCGCGATTTTGATATGAATTATGGTAATCCTGAAGAACGGCCGAAAGCAGATAAGAATATTGAAAGTTTGCCTCTTCCAGTCACAGGTCCGCTTGAAGGAAACGCAGATCCATTAGTTAGAATTTGGAAACAAGAAAATCATGCAGCACCAAAGCAAATTGAAGTTGCAAATGTTTCATAAGGATAAATAAATAGTATGTTCGATACTGTTACGTTGAAGCGGATTGGTAAAAAGCTATTAGCAAAAGAACAGACTATTGCTGTAGCCGAAAGTGTAACGGCTGGCATGTTCCAATTGGCATTGTCAACTCTGCCGGATGCAACAAAATTTTTCCAGGGCGGAATTACAACCTATAATCTCGGTCAAAAATATAAACACCTGCACGTAGAACCGATACATGCCCAGGCCGTCAATTGCGTCTCCCCGATGGTTGCTACACAAATGGCTCTCTCGGTCTTGCCGCTTTTTCAAAGTGATTGGAGCATTGCAGTGACCGGTTATGCAACACCGGTACCTGAATCAGGAAATAAAGTTTTTGCATATTTCGCAGTTGCCAGGGCAGGACGTATAAAATTAAAGGGCAAGATCATTCCCAAAGAGAAAACACCTTTAAAGATCCAGGAAGAATATATTTCAGTCGTTTGTAAGCGTCTTGTTGCAATCTTATAAATTTTATAAAAACCAAAAAGGATATAACAACGAAATTCAACATGCGAAAATTTATTTATAATAATAGCTTGTCCATCGTCTTTCTGTTACTCTTTCTATTGGCATTAGTTGGTCAGTGGTTGATGGGATTTAAGGAATATAATAAAGAACGAATGGAAGAACATCTTCCGGAAGTATCGTTAGCAACTTACAGCAGTTCAGGGCATTTCATTCAATCCACTTTTGAAAATTGGGAAAGCGAATTTTTACAAATGGCTTTATTCGTGGTGCTTACTATTTCGCTACGACAGAAAGGTTCTTCTGAATCAAAAAAATGTGATGGGCCGGAAGAAGTTGACCGGGAACCCTCGGCAAAACGCAAAAAAGTACCGTGGCCAGTAAAACGTGGTGGCTGGGTGTTGGCGATTTATAAACATTCGCTAACTCTTGCACTTGTCATTTTATTTTTACTTTCCCTAATCCTGCATTTTTATGGAAGTTTCAAAGATGAAAATGAACAGTTAGCAATAAAAGGATTACCTACGGAAAACTGGAACACATACCTAGCTGACTCTCGTTTCTGGTTCGAATCGTTTCAAAATTGGCAGAGTGAATTCTTATCAGTTTTTGCAATTGTGATCCTATCGGTTTTCCTACGTCAGAAAGGTTCCCCACAATCCAAACCCGTTGATGCCCCGCACAGTGAGACGGAAAAATAGGGAAGAATTTTTCATATGGACTTTCATTTATGAGGTCAACAATTGCAAAGCTTTTCGAAGATTATTTTTTTCTGTCAGCACTTTTTTAAAGAGATCACCTTTCTTCATAACTCTTTTATGTATGTTCTTCATAGTGAACGCTGCAGGATCAAGGGAGCTTGTTAGTTCTTTCCACTCAATGGGAGTTGCAACTGTGGCACCCTCTACCGGCCTCACACTGTATACGGAAGCCAATGTCTGGCCGGGGCGATTCTGTAAATAATCCAGGTATATTTTTTTCCCTCTTTTAGATATCGTTCTTTCTAATGTTGTGCTCCCGGGAAGTTGTTCCTGAATTTGCTGCATAAAGAACTGACCAAACTGTTTTACTGTATCATAGTCATATTCTGCATTCAATGGAATATAAATATGTATTCCACTGGCTCCAGACGTTTTGCAATAACCTTTTAATTTCCCCTTATCCAATACAGTCTTTGCTACCTGGGCAGTTTCTATCACCTGCTTAAAACTGTTATGTTTACCCGGATCAAGATCAATCGCAAGCCAATCCGGTTTATTTTTTTTCTGGTAACGGTTATTCCATGGATTTATTTCAATACACCCTAGATTAGCTAAATAGATAAGTGTTGCTTCATTATTACAAACGATATAATCAATGACCTTCTCTCCATTGTCATAAGGATAAACTTTTACAAACGAAGGTGCATTTTCGCCTGCATCCTTATGGTAAAAGCCAGCATCCTTAATTCCATTGGGATTTCTTTTTAAAGAAAGCGGACGATCTTTTAAATGCGGAAGTATATAAATGGCCATCGTTTTATAATAATTGATCAGGTCACCTTTAGTATAACCTTCATCCGGCCAAAATATTTTATGAGTATTTGTAACTGTTGATTTTTTATTCAAAGAAGCTTTCATTTTATCATCTCTTAATTTTTACTCAAGATGCTCTCTTTTTATTGCCAAGACTTGCTTTTAGTTGCTCCATAAGGTCATCAGCTTTACCTACGTGAACGACTTTCATAGGTTGATATACAACTTTTTTACCTTTAGCCTTATCCTTAATTATTTTCAAAAGCTCGTTTGCATATTCATCTTTAAAAAAAGAAGGATTAAAAGAATCGGTAAGCTGATCGATCAGATTAATGGCCATTTTTAACTCACCTGGTTTAGCTTTTGAACCTGGAGCTTTTATTTCCTTAGCATCTCTGATTTCCTGAGCATAGCGAAGGCAGTTTAGCATTAATATATTTTTATAGGGCTTGATGAGGCAGACATGTTCCCGCTGCCGCATCACAAAAGAACCCAATCCTGCTTTTCCAGTTTTTTGTAACGCCTCCCTTAATAAGTCGTATGCTTTGATACCACCTTTTTCGGGTTGTATAAAATAGGGTGTTTCAAAAAAAACGCTGTCGATCTCTGACTCTTCTACAAACTGAAGGATCTCGATATGGGATGATTTTTCAGGACTTGCTTTTTTAAAATCTTTTTCTTCTACAATTACATACTTGTCGTTATATAAATATCCTTTTTCAATATTTTGCCATAATACCTCCTTACCAGTCTTCTCATTCACTCTTTTAAACTTAATATTTGAATGATCTTTTTTATCAAGCATATCAAAATCAAGTGTACTGTTTTGAACGGCGCTGAATAAACGAATAGGAATGTTTACCAGGCCAAAACCAATAGAGCCAGTCCATATTGCTTTCATACAAAGAGATTTTAAATTATCAACCTATAGTGCTCAATGAAATTATTATACCAAAAACAATACTGATTTTGTTCATTATGTAGTTTATATTCCTCATGATGGGACAGGTATTTACAAAAAAGAGTTCCGGCAGAACCGAAACTCTCTACAAGTTACCTGGTCACTTCGCCGGAATTACCCGGATCAGTTTATGCGGGTATGATCTCAGAAAGAATATGAAAACTGTTCCCAGCTTTCTTCTATCAAACACCCCGAAAGTAACTCTGTGAATACAGTAAAGAAAAAATTGTGCCAGTAGTAAATGTGAAAACAAGTCTGGCTACACATTGATTTTTTTAATATTGATTGGCATGAAAGTTTCAATACGCTTTTTGTCAATAATTTTTTTAAGCTAAATGTGTTTTATGAAAAAGATGATCGTTTTATCGCTACCAATTATGCTATTTATCTCCTGCAACAACACTGCTACAGACAGTGTAGAAAAAGCAGATTCAGCGAATGCAGCCAACGTCGATACTGCTATGAACCGGAATAATGTTGTAATAGATGAAGAAAGTTCTTCATTCCTAGTTCGGGTTGCTAATTCAGGCATTGCAGAGGTAGAAATGACTTCCCTGGCACAACAAAAAGCCATCTATCAATCGGTTAAAGATCTTGCAGGCATGCTGAATAAAGATCATTCAGCTGTAAATGAGCAGGTGAGAAATCTTGCTGGTCAAAAAAATATTGTACTACCCGCAACAGTTTCTGATGAAAAACAAAAAGAAATTGATAACCTCAAAAACAAAACTGGTAAAGATTTCGACAGAGCTTTTATAAAAACAATGGTTGACAATCACCAGGCAGGTATTGATATGTTTCAAAAAGCAATGGAAAATGCTAAAGATGCTGATGTAAAATCATTTGCTGACAAAACATTGCCTGCATTGAGAATGCATCTTGACTCAGCAAAAGCGATACAAAAGAGATATTGGTAGACTGTATTTCTTACATAAAAGGTTATTAAATAGTATTTGATAACCTTTTTTATTTGTCAAGAGATATTCTTTCCGCAACCTCCTAATTCATATATAAAGAAAGCCCAGCAAATAAATGCCGGGCCTTCTCCCTTACGAACCGTCCTAATGAAAATATTATTCTTCCATATCCGCCATTTCTTCTTTTCGTTGCCAGGAATACTGTCCTTCATTTTCTGCCATTAAGTTTATACGTGTCTCAGCGATATGAGTAAGCAAATGATCGGCTCCCTCCTCCTCCTGGAGTGTCTTATCAAGCAAATCTGCTACTTGGTGAAGATTCATAGTAATAGCCAGCTGTACTAATCCGCCATAAGTAGCAATTTCATAATGTTCTACTTTTTGAGCAGCAATTATTAAAGCCGCATCTCTTGTCATTGTTCCTTCTTTTGTTTCACTGATGATTGATTTAGCTTCTTTTATCAGCCCTTCAATAGCTTCACATTTTTTTCCCTCAGGTTTTTGATCAATCAATTGAAAAACCCGTTCCAATCTTTTTAATTGTCTTTCTGTTTGTTTGAGATGATTTTCAAAAGCATCTTCCAGTTCCTCGGTAGTGCATGCATGTTGCATTTCGGGCAAGGCTTTTACAAGTTGCTGTTCTGCATAATAAATATCCTTCAGCTGGTCTGTAAAAAACTTCTCCAAAGGAGATATTTTATTTTTGCCTTCTTTACCATTGGTAGAAGTGCCATTATTAGTCTTTGAATTTTTCATACATTATTATTTTACAAAATGAATAAACCATATTTTGAACTCGTGGCTAGCAATCATTTTTTATTGCTTCCGCGTTTAGCTGTCGTTTTTGCAGATGATTTTTTTCTGCTACTGGTGGTTGTCTTGGTGCTTTTTTCAGGCGACTTACCAAAAGCATAATCACGGCTTTCATCCCAACCCTTATTTCTTTGGTTTAAATCATCATAGTTTCTTCCTCTCATTCCACGATCATTGTACTGGTCTTCAGTGTAGCCACGATTCACATTACGTTCGTTTCCATATTCTCTTCTACTATCACCATCTGAAGACGATCTCCTGTTACCATTTGAATAGGGTTCCCAGGAATGTTCACGATAACCCATTTCATTTTCATATTTATGGCGACCCATGCTGCCAAATCCTCTGCGTGAATAATGATTTTCATCAAAAAAACGATTATTATCGTTGCGACTTTCTTCAGAATATCTACCACTAGATCTTTGACCTTGATCTCTATGAGATCTTTGATCCTGACCTCTATAATCTTTGTCATATCTGTCGTCTTCAAAACCACCACCTCCATATTCACTGTTATATCGCCGTTCAGAACGACCATACCTTCCGCTATTTCCGTTATCATAATCCTCATCATCGTTTATATGTCTTTCTTTTCGTGTTCTGTCCCCAGCTTCAAATCGGCTATCTCGTGAATCATCGTAATACTTTCGTCCATTTCCAAAATCAGTATCATAATCATTTTCAAACCTTCGCTGTGAGGTTCGTTCATCACGGCTTGCAAAACCCCGGCGTTCTTCAGGATGCATTGAGCCAAAACCTTCGCCTGAATTTCTTCTCGTTGTCATAATGGTAAAATTTAAAGATTAAAGAATAGTAAGTTTACTCACAAACATTATGCCCTTCGAAATTCAACATGAAAAACAAAATGGAACAAATTGCATTCAAAAAATGGGCAAGCTTTTCCCCATAAAATCATTTTTTTAAAAAAAATATAGTGAATGAAGCGCAGCTTCATGTGTAAATAAATTACAAATAAATAATACAGGAATCAAGTAGCATAAATGCAAACATGACAATAAAATCAGGCCCGATTTTTTAATATTATTTGTATGGATCTCCGATCAAACGGCCCTTTCTGGTTATTAAAGCATGGTATAATCAAAAGTTATCCATCACTTCAAAAAAATGTCACGACAGAGATAGCTGTAATTGGAGGTGGGATCAGCGGGGCACTTACAGCATGGCACTTACAGCAGGTGGGATTTGACGTACTCGTATTAGATCGAAGACATATTGGAATGGGTAGTACGGCCGCCAGTACTGCTTTATTGCAATATGAAATTGATACCCCATTAAGAGAGTTGGTTAAATTACGTGGAGAAAAAGATGCAATAAAAAGTTATGAACTATGCCTTAAATCCATCACGGATATAAAAAATATATGTTCAAAGCTGAATGCAAAAAAATTATTCATTCCCAGTCCCAGTTTTCAATTTGCTTCCTATAAAAAAGATAAAGATCCACTTTGGGAAGAATTTGAATGGAGGAAAAAAGCGGGGATCGAAATAGAATGGCTGGAAGAAAAAGATGTTCTGGACAAATTTGGATTTTCAAAACCTGCTGGTATACTTTCGGCTACGGGAGCCAGCCTGGATGCATATGCTCTTACTCATAAATTACTAAATGATGGACAACTAAAGGGAATGCAGGTATGCGATCATACAGAAATTGTTTCAATACGCCATAAAAAAAGAGGAGTGGAATTATTGACAGGAGATGGCAAAAGGATAAAGGCAAGGAAACTTATTATTGCCTGTGGCTATGAATCGCAGCAATATATTCCTTTTAAAATACAGGAATTACAATCAACTTTTGCTATAATAAGTGAACCTGTGGCGATACAAGAATTATGGTATAAGGATTCATTGATCTGGGAAACTTCTACTCCTTATCTGTACTTGAGAACCACTGAAGATAAAAGAATCATTATTGGCGGGAAAGACATTGATTCCTCTGACCCGAATAAAAGAGATAAATACATAAACATAAAATCAAAAGATCTGGAAAAATCGTTTGCCAAATTATTTCCTTCCATTCCTTTCAAAACCGATTTCAGATGGGCTGGTACTTTTGCATCAACAATTGATGGTCTTCCATATATTGGGGCCATTCGTCAGCGTCCTCATACTTTGTTTGCATTGGGATTTGGAGGCAATGGAATTACATTTAGTATAATTGCAGCTCAAATTATCTGTGATTTACTTAAAAATAAAAATAACAAGGATGCACGCCTATTTTCTTTTAACAGGTGATAAAATCCATTCCCTACCTTCCTTCCATTTGTTCATATAGGCAGGTTTCTTCCAGCCAGGTTGATTGGCCCGTTTTCTTACGAACAAAAGAACATGCCTTTATCACATCCAATAGCAAAACACTTTTTTTATATTTCATGATGCTCGTGATATAGGCAGAAACAAATAAATAGCCACTATCTGTTCTTTGAATGAAGTTTGCATTTTGATTGATGAGCTTCATCGGGCAATCTCCATCTTTTACTACAACATGAAAATAACCATTATCACAAGTAGTTTGCTCGACATCTACCGGCAAGGAGATTCTTTCGTTTTTATTTTTAAACCTCAAAAGGCCACACCGGATGTTGATTATTTTCCCCATTGTGTGCATCCATTTATTTTCCATACTGCTCGTTTTTTATCTTTGCCCTTGTCCTATAGCGCTAAATGGTATCGGTAACATTTCTGAAAGCCCATTATAGAAACCTGAAAAGAAACGTGACATGCCCTGGAATAAATTCTTTTTTCCTGTTTCTGTATACTCAATAACTTGGGGAGTTATTTTAAGTAATAATGATTTCTCTGTTAATTCATCCTTGCAACTTTCCACTTCATCTTTACTTGCAAATAACACTGTTCCATCTATTTCCATATAGAAATCCACATTCTTACGATAGAAAAACAACTTGGCTGGAAAACAATACTCATAGTTTCTTATCCAACCTCTTGGTTTGTGGGCGGTAAACCAAATCTTTCCTTCCTCATCAACTTTATAAAACCCCACAACATCATTTGGCAATTTTTTTATGCTGTTACTCATACTGTACATAACTGCGGTCTTTAACTCACCCAGCTTGTTTTCGATAGACTGATAATTAATATTAGTTGTCATACAATTTTTTTTAAATAAGAAAAGAAATATCGTTTTCATTAAAATCAAATGTGATACCAACTTTTTTTTCAAAGAAAATCTGGCACCGATGAATAAACTATTTTCCTGATTGGTATGATTTTTACATGCTAAGCAATATGAAAAAGAAAATAAGCCAGCTAAAGAAAGAAAATATTCAGTTTAATACTCATAAACATCGTCCTGATATAAGAAATGATCTTGATGCCAGGATAAATGAAGAACAAACTGTAAATGGGAATGATATTACACACAATAAAAAGGAGCATCGTAAGCCTGTAAGAAAAAAAATATAATAAGTGTAAAATCTTTACATGTGTGATCCAAATATTTTATTAATCGCTAAACTATTATTTATGAAAAGTACAATGCAAAACACAGAAGCGCTGAATGACCTGATAGAAATCAATAATGATCGGGTAGAAGGTTATAACAAAGCCTCTGTGCAAACATCAGATGAAGACCTTCGTTCGCTTTTTGCAAAATTTGCCACACAAAGTAATCAGTTTGCCGGCGAATTAAGACAACGTGTGATGGCTGAAGGAGATGAGCCGGAAGAAGGAACAACAATTCGTGGAAAGATTTATAGAGCATGGATGGGCGTTAAAGCAACATTCAGTGGAAAAGACCGCAAATCTGTTCTTGAGTCATGCGAATTTGGAGAGGATGCGGCTCAAAGGGCTTATCAATCAGCGCTAGAAGAAGATGACCTTAGCAGTGATGTTCGTCAGTTGCTTGAGCAACAAAAAGCAACCCTCAGAGAAGCTCATGACAAAGTAAAAAAATTGCGGGACGCTCAGCTTTAATTGTTACAATAAAAGACCGGTACAGCATTTGCTGCTCCGGTCTTTTATATAATGAATGGTATAAAATAACAGCAGATTATGGAAACCTACAATAAACCAGCACAAGACACAGGTGTGGTCGTCTTGATGTTTCTTCTTCTTTCTTTTATTGTTAAGTCACCAGGAAATTTTTTTTCGCCAGAACTTTTTGTTGTCGGTCTTATTATAGCCATTGCTTATTGGCTCAGGGACTTTAAGAGTAAAAGATATTCTGCTGTCAAAAAGACTTCTCACCTGATAGTAGAGTTTTTTGGCTGTATCGCATTAAGTTTCTTGGTATGAATTTTTCCGGTTATTAAAAAAAGTCATGCAAAAAGGAAGCAAGCAGAGGCAATTGCGCAAACCCCAACTTCAGCAAAGACCCGGCAATGAAAAAAAATTAAGCCCAAAACCAGTATTTGATTATTCTGAAAAAAAGGGCAGCAATAAACTTTTGGGCAAAATTGCATTGATAAGCGGAGGTGATAGCGGAATAGGCAGAGCCGTGGCTGTACTTTTTGCAAAGGAAGGAGCAGATATTATCATTTGCTACCTGAATGAACATAAGGATGCAAAGGAGACTGCAAATATTGTTCAACATACTTATGGAAGAAAATGTACACTTATACCCGGCAATCTTGCTATCGAAAAAAATTGCAAAAAAGTAATTAAAAAAGTTATACGGGAATATGGCCGTATTGATATATTGATAAACAATGCAGCTTTGCATTATGAAAATAAAAAGCTGGGAGATCTTACAACTAAAGAATTGTTTAAAACATTCGAAACAAATATTTTTCCCTTTATATGGCTTACCAAAGCGGCATTACCCTATATGAAAAAAGGAACTTGTATCATTAATACATCATCTGTAACAGCATACCGGGGCAGCGCAGGGCTTATTGATTATGCAGCAACCAAAGGGGCGATTGTAGCTTTTACACGAAGCTTATCTGCTAACCTGGTCAAAAAGGGTATCAGGGTAAATGGGGTGGCACCTGGCCCTGTATGGACCCCCCTTATTGCATCTAGTTTTTCTGCCAAACGGGTGGCAAAATTTGGCAGCGATGTTCCAATGGGAAGAGCTGCGGAACCTGTTGAAATTGCGCCATCTTACCTTTTTCTTGCCAGTGATGATGCAAGTTTTATTACCGGACAGTTTATTCATCCTAATGGAGGTGAAATAATAAACGGGTAATTTAAAAGACGGAACACTATTTGGTTTATAGAATTAGTAATTGGGTTTGAAAAACAGCTGATAAATTTCATCAGCTACTAAAACAAAAGTTATGAACACAGCAAAAACCGAGATGACAACAGTAAACACTGTATTGGAAAACTTAAGACATAAAAAACAGGATACTGAATTTTATTATGATGAAAAAGGTTTTACTGCAGGAAAAGGAAAATATTATACACCTGAAGAATTAACCATTATAAAAACTTACCGTTTTGAAGGCGATAGTAATCCATCCGATATGTCGGTCATTTATCTAATAAAAGCTACTGATGGCCTGATCGGCTATATCATGGATGCATATGGTTCCGCTACGAATCATGGAAACGATTTCAATGAATTTATTCAAAAGATCCAAATTGTAAGAACAGAAGCTGAGGGATAATTAAACTTATCAGAATTCATGGTTCTGATTTTGGAGAATACATTTATAAAACTTGTTCCTCTCAAGTGCATAAAAGCCTGCATTTCTCCGACAATATCAAACTGCTCCATACTACTTCTCTATAAGAAAAAGGGTTGCACCCAACTCACCGAAATACCTTGTTTTTTGTTTTAATAGGCAGTCCGATTTAGACTATTTTTGCGCACATAATTCAAATTCATGCTAAAAATCGGAGTCTTCGGCGTAGGTCACCTGGGGAAATTTCACCTGAACAACTGGAAAGAAATCCCCGGAGTAGAACTGGTCGGTTTTCTTGACCCAGATGATAATATAGCCGCAGAAGTAGAGAAAAAATATGGACTTAAACGATTTACTGATGCCGCAGAGCTTATAAGCCTATGCGATGCTATTGATGTGGTAGCCCCGACAAATTATCATTTTGAATTATGTGAAAAGGCAATTAAGAAAGGTAAACATGTTTTTGTGGAAAAACCGCTTGCGCATACTATGGACGAGGCTCGTCAATTAGTAGAGTTGGTTAAAGAATCAAATGTGAAGCTACAGGTAGGTCATGTCGAAAGATTTAATCCCGCATTTCTTGCCATGAAGGATGTAAACCTCAATCCTATGTTTATCGAAGTACACAGGCTAGCACAGTTTAATCCCAGGGGTACAGAAGTAAGTGTGATACTGGATCTGATGATCCATGACATTGATATTATTTTAAGCATTGTAAAAAGCGATGTAAAGAATATTTCGGCAAGTGGTGTAGGTGTTATGACCGAGACGCCTGATATTGCCAATGTTCGTATTGAATTCAATAATGGTTGTGTGGCGAATCTTACTTCATCAAGAATATCGATGAAAAAAATGCGGAAGATGCGTTTGTTTCAGAAAGATGCCTATATCGGCATTGACTTTCTGAATAAGAAAACGGAGATCATCAAACTAAAAGAACCAACTGATACAAACGCTTTTACCTTTGAAATTGAAACTCCCGGCGGCGGTAAAAAAACAATTGCTGTTGCCAACCCGATAATACCTGAAGTAAATGCTATTAAGCGGGAACTGGAAGAATTTGTAAATGCTATCAAGAATAATCATAAAACAATTGTGTCTGAGCTGGACGGGCTGATGGCAATGGAAGTAGCTCACCAGATACTTGACAGAATTGGCAACAACCTCATCAGCCGCCAATGAGCCACACCAGAAAAATACCGGTGACTTATTATGCGATAATGGATTACTTCATGGCCGCATTAGCATGGGGTTTATTTTTCTTTCTCCGAAAGTTGATTTTGAAAGAGCCCGTTTTTAATGACGGGCATTTATTAACTGATGAAAAATTCTGGCTGGGTATATTTTTTATTCCAATGGGCTGGTTGGCTATTTATACGATCGTAGGCTCTTATCATTCATTATATAAAAAATCAAGGCTGAATGAATTCACGATGACTTTCATTTGCAGCCTGATCGGTTGCGTTATACTTTTCTTTTTATTCCTGCTGGATGACGCAAAAAAAAGCTACACTTATTACTATTCAGGTTTTGGTGTATTGTTTTTGCTGCAATTCAGTTTTACATTATTTGGCCGCTGGATTTTGTTGAACAAAGCAAAAAAACAATTGCTAAAAGGGGAAGTAGTATTTAATACAATTCTTGTAGGCGGTAATGAAAATGCCATTCGCATTTATAAAGAAAGTGAGAAGTTTATGAAGAATGATGGTTTTCAATTCAGCGGTTATATCATGACGAACGGGAATGGTAAGAACGGGTTGGATAAATATATTCCGAAGCTAGGCACAGCAGATCAGCTTGAAAAGATCATTGATACAAAAAATATTCACCAGGTAATTCTTGCTGTAGAAAAATCCGAACATTCATTGTTGGAAAATATTATCAGCCGGTTGGGAGAGAAAGATGTTTCTGTAAAAATTCAACCAGATATTTTGGACATTCTCTCGGGTTCTGTTAAAACAAGCAATGTACTTGGCGCACCACTTATTGATATTAAGACCGGTTTAATGCCAGAGTGGCAACAAAACATCAAACGCCTGTTGGACTTCGGCCTTGCATTTATTTCATTAATCCTTTTATCACCTTTGTTCCTGTTTATTGCTATCCGAGTTAAATTATCCTCTCCGGGTCCTGTTTTTTATTCACAGGAAAGAATTGGTTACAGGGGAAAACCATTCATGATGCATAAATTCCGTTCCATGTTTGCAGATGCAGAAAAGAACGGGCCTGCCCTTTCATCGGATAATGATGAACGGATCATCAAATGGGGTCGTGTAATGCGCAAATGGCGATTAGATGAATTACCCCAGCTATGGAATATTTTAAAAGGTGAAATGAGCCTCGTAGGACCAAGACCCGAAAGAAAATTCTATATCGACCAGTTGGTCCCTCAGTTTCCTTATTATAAATACCTGCTGAAAGTAAAACCCGGTCTTACAAGCTGGGGCATGGTTCAGTTTGGGTATGCAGAAAATGTAGAAGAAATGATCGAACGCAGTAAATATGATCTGCTCTATATTGAGAATATTTCACTTGCACTTGACTTCAAGATCATGATCCATACCATTCGGATTATTTTCCTGGGCAAAGGAAAATAGTCAATTAAAGGTTTAAAAGCCTATTATGAAAAATGGAAATTCAAACATCCCTATCCGGAAGATTTCAGGGCTGTGATGAAGGAAACATGGGCAAGAAACTGGACACCTATTTTGACCTGCTGAAAAAGAAAGGCAGCCTGAAATAAGTTATTAACGGATATGAAAAGAAGCATCTATAAAATACGACGCTTCTTTTCTATTTTTGAGGAAATTCCCATCCTTTGAGAAATAAAATTTTTCTTTTCGTATTAGCATCAATCCTGCAGCTCAATTTATTTTCCCAAACCTGGCAACAACAGGTCAGCTACAATATCGACGTTTCGCTGAATGACAAGGATCATAGCCTTGACGGTTTTGAAAAGATCATTTATTCCAACTATTCACCCGATACGTTAACATATATCTGGTTTCACTTATGGCCCAATGCCTATAAAAATGACAAGACGGCCTTCAGCGATCAGTTGCTTGAAAATGGTAATACAAAATTTTATTTTTCCAAAAAAGAAGAAAAAGGATATATCAACAGGCTCGATTTTCGTATCGATAATATTTCAGTCAAAATAGAAGATCATCCCGAGCATATTGATATCGTAAAATTGATCTTGCCATCACCCCTTGCGCCTAACCAGACGGTTACTATTACAACACCTTTTCATGTTCAATTACCTTACAATATTTCCCGCGGCGGGCATGTTGGGCAAAGTTATCAGTGCACACAATGGTATCCCAAACCGGCAGTGTACGATCATAAAGGCTGGCACCCGATGCCTTATCTTGACCAGGGAGAATTCTACAGTGAATTTGGAAATACGGAAGTTAAAATTACGGTTCCTTCAAACTATGTTGTGGCTGCATCGGGCTATCTAATGAATGAAGATGAAAGAGCCTGGCTCATGGAAAGAAAAAATTTCACCTGGGAACCGATAAAGAAAAAAGTAAAAAACTCAAAAGGACTTATTGAAACCAAGATCCAGGAGTTTCCGGAAAGCTCACCTACGACCAAAACACTTCATTATAAACAAATACTGTCCCATGATTTTGCATGGTTTGCTGATAAACGTTTTATTGTAAACTATGAACCTCTTGTTCTCCCTTCTGATAGATTAATTCATGTATTCAGTTTTTATACACCGGAACACAAAAAAATTTGGGCAAACAGTTTGCAAAATGCAAAAGACGCTGTTAAGTTTTACTCCACTAATGTCGGAGAGTATCTTTATAACACGGTAAGTGTTGTACAAGGCCCTGAAAGTTTTGGTGGGGGTATGGAATATCCCGGCATCACCGTTATTTCACCAATGACTTCAGCAAAGGAACTGGATAAAGTAATTGCCCATGAAGTAGGGCATAACTGGTTTTATGGAATCCTTGCAAGCAATGAACGGACGCATCCCTGGATGGATGAAGGCATGAATTCATTTTATGAAAACAAGTATAGTTTGCAAAAAGATCATCAATATAAACAACAAACTGAACAAAGTCTTGTTGAGACAGTTATTGCAACAAAGAATGACCAGCCGATAGAAACCACATCGGAAAAATTCAGCGATAGAAATTATGGACTTATTGCTTATTTTAAAACAGCCGAATGGATGCGGTTGCTGGAAAAAGAAATGGGCCCGGAGGCTTTTTCAAAAGCCATGCATGAATATTTTGATAAATGGAAATTCAAACATCCTTATCCTGAAGATTTCAGAAAAGTAATGGAAGAAAGCAGCGGTAAAAACCTGGATTCTGTTTTTTCATTGCTTTCAAAAACAGGATCACTTCCTCCCGATAACAGAAAAGGCTTTGCCATACAAGGAATAATAAAAGCTGTAAAGCAGGCGAACCTGGATAAAAAAACAGTTATTACCTGGGTACCCTTGCCCGGATATAACTACTATGATAAAGGAATGGCAGGTGTACTATTTACCAATGTCAACTTGCCTCCATCGAAATTTCAATTTATGGTGCTTCCTTATTATGCATTTGGTTCAAAAGAGTTTAACGGAATAGGTTTCGCTTTTCACACATTCTATCCAAATGGCATATTCAAAAAGATCGAACCGGGAGTAAGCTATTCAAAATTTTCTCAGAATAAATTTGAAAGCAGTGATGGCAATAAAGCTTATCTCTCATTTCAGAAAACAGTTCCGGGCATACGTTTTACCTTAAAGGAAAAAGATCCACGCAGCACCCGGTTACGTTTCTTTCAATGGAAAACTTTTCTCATTGGTGAAGATGCATTACGTTTTTATCGTGATACTGTTGTCAATCCTCCAAATGACACTACGATCTATAACCGCTTCCGCACAGTAATTCAAAACAGGACACTTAACCAGTTAAGAATTGTAATTGAGAATTACCGGGCATTATATCCTTATTCAGGTGAGCTGAAACTGGAACAGGCGGAAGATTTTGTAAGAGCGGCTTTCACTGGAAATTATTTTTTCAATTATCCAAAAGGTGGAGGCTTGAATGTAAGATTGTTTGCCGGAAAATTTTTCTATACGGGTGGCAAAACAATCACCAAACAGTTTAACACGGATCGTTATCATTTAAACATGACCGGTCCTAACGGATCTGAAGATTATACTTACAGCGATTATTTTCTTGGACGTAATCAATATGAAGGTTTCGAAAGTCAGCAGATCATGAACCGTGATGGCGCATTTAAAGTAAGAACCGATCTACTCGCAAGCAAAGTAGGCAAGACAGATAATTGGCTTTCGTCAATAAATTTCAGTACTACTATCCCTGATGGAATAAATCCATTAAGTCTTCTTCCTGTCAAGATTCCGTTGAAACTGTTTTTTGATATCGGCACATTCGCTGAAGCATGGGAGAAAAATGCAGAGATCGATCGTTTCTTGTTTGATTTTGGATTACAGATCCCACTCTTGAAAGAAACTGTCAACATTTACATACCGATCATTTACAGCAAAGTGTTTAAAGAATATATCCAGTCAACCATTGAAGAAAAAGGCCGGTTCTTTAAAACAATTTCATTCACAATTGATATTTCCAATTTCAATTTGCGTAAGTTCGATCGTAATCTCATTTTCTGATGCCGTTCTCTTCCCAAATACAATATCTCACTAACAAACAGATAGATAAAACTAAATGGGATAAATGTATAGCTGAAGCATCCAATGGATTGATCTATGCGTATTCATTTTATCTCGATACAATGGCGAAGCATTGGGATGCATTAATATTTAACGATTATGAAGCCGTAATGCCGCTTACATGGAATAAAAAATATGGTATACATTATTTATACCAGCCGGCATTTACTGCACAACTAGGTTTATTTGGGGAAAAACTGGATTATCCGCTGCTCAATTCATTTATCAATGCTATTCCGGGTAAATTTAAGCTTGCTGAAATATGCCTGAACAGTGGGAATGTTTTAGAACACCGTGATGAGTTCATCCTGAGAACAAACCACGTTTTATCACTCAACAGATCGTATGAAGATTTAGTTGCAGGTTACAGGGAAAATCATCAACGTAATATCAAGAAGACTTTTCAGTTAGGCTATACAGTTAAAAAAGATATAGCTGTTGAAGAAATTACACTCATCAATAAGGAATTGCTTAATGCAGGCAAATTACCGGAAGAAGATTACTATCATTTTGAAAAACTGTTTCACCTGCTGAAACAAAAGCAACAGGCAGAAACCTATGCAATCGTGAATGAACAAAAAGCGATCATGGCTTCCTGTGTTTTTTTTTACTCGCATAACAGGGCTTATTATATTCTTGTTGGAAATACACCTGATGGGAAAACAATAGGAGCATCACATGCACTGATAGATGCTTTTATAAAAGACAATGCTGAAAAAAATCTTGTACTTGACTTTGAAGGTTCGGATATCCGCAATCTCGCTTTTTTCTATGGTGGATTTGGTGCTAAAGAAGAATTATATCCATTTTTTAAAATTAATAAGCTCCCCTTTTATTTGAAATGGATGAAGAAATAATTACTGATTATTAAGACTTCTTTCCTCCAGAACTTTTTCGGCTATCAGCAAATCAACCGGTTTGGTAATTTTTATATTACTATAATCACCTTCAACAAGATTAATTTTTACATTCAGTCTCTCCACCACACTTGCTTCATCAGTGAATGAATCTTCGTACTCTTGTTCAAAGGCTGCTTTGATCATATCGCTGTAAAATGTTTGCGGGGTTTGAATAATACGTACCCGGTTACGATCGACTTGTTCATTCCCTAATGCCGATTCAATACGAATTGTATCAACAGCCGATACTGCTGGCACAGCATTTCCATTTTTCAAGGTCTCTTCATAACATAAATGAATTAGCCAGGTTGTTGCCAAACAGCGAACTGCATCATGCACAAATACAACCGAATGTTGAGTGATATGTTTTAAGCCATTTTGTACAGAATGAAATCTTGTTTCACCTCCTTCAGTGACACCGATGCGGTTGGGAGAATGAGTTGAACGGGCAATTTCTAATCCTGCATCAAGATAATCTTTATGCAATACAAGGATTATTTCAAGATCATCATAAGCATCAAGGAATGCAGTCAGTGTATGCCAAAGTACAGGCTTGCCGGCAAGTATTAAAAATTGTTTGGGCACAGCAGTTCCCATTCTTAACCCTGAGCCCCCGGCTACTATGACGGCGTATTTCTTCATGAATAATTATTTGTAAATCGAAACTTCATTCAATCCATCACTACATTTCATACCTCTATACATTCCATCACTATTAAAAACCATTGCAGCATTTCCTTTTGCATCCACACCAATCATTCCCCCTTCTCCATTGATGACAACTAATTTTTTAAGTGTAACTTCTTCCATTGCCAGCTGCAACGAAAAGCCTTTGTATTCCATCAGGCAACTTACATCGTAAGCAGTTACTGTCTGCATAAAAGGTTCCCCATGCCCGGTGCAACTTATGGCGCAGGTTTTATTATTGGCATAAGTACCGCTACCAATAATCGGCGTATCTCCTACCCTTCCAAATTTTTTATTGGTCATACCGCCGGTACTTGTTGCTGCTGCAATATTTCCTTCTGCATCACAGGCAACAGCGCCAACTGTTCCAAACTTTTTCTCATTGGGGCTGAAATGATCCAGCACAACCGTTTCTGATTCCTGTGCATGCTTTAACTGATCATAACGAAACTGGCTAAAAAAATATTCGTCGGGTTCTGTTTGTATGTTATATTGTTTGGCAAATTCCTCTGCTCCTTCGCCACATAAAAGAATATGTTCACTGTTTTTGATAATACAATCAGCCAGTAAAACCGGGTTGCGGATATTTTTTACACCGGCTACTGCACCTGCCTGTAATGTTTTTCCATTCATAATGGAAGCATCCATTTCATGTGTGCCTTTATGTGTAAATACAGAGCCCCGGCCCGCATTGAAGAGAATACAATCCTCTAATGATACAACAGCTGCTTTTACTGCATCCATTGCAGTTCCGTTATTCTCAAGAATCTTATACCCCACATCCAATGCATCCTGCAACGCCTGCTTGTACTGGCTCTCCTTTTCAAGCGTCATATTCGTTTTCAGAATTGTTCCGGCTCCGCCATGTATTACCAAACTGATTTTTCCCATATCTTCAACCTTATATCTGTTGAAAGCGAAAATAATTCATTTATGCCAGCCACTGTAAGCCTGATAAAGAAACAACTCACCCGATCAGATTATTTCATCATTGCTGCCAATTTGATTCCCGTTTATGGTGTTTTGTTTGAAAGATGGAGTGCAAAAGAAGTTTTTCTCGTGTATTGCCTCGAGACGATCATCATTGGTATTTTCAATATTATAAAAATGGGAATCGTGACTTCCGTGAGGAAGACCGATACATGGTATAATGGGCCGAGCCGTACACAGCAACACGGATTATTCTTTATATTTTTCTTTTTGATTCATTATGGATTGTTTGTGGCTATCCAGATGGGAATATTCTTTGGCGTTTCCGGGCTCATGCCGGATGGTGGAATAAATGTATTCAGCTTTTTTTATAAATGGCCCCAGCTATTAAGTAAAGACGCTTATTACATGCTGGCAGGCTTTATTATTAGTTATGGTTTTAGCATGATCTACAACTTTATTCTTTCAGGTCAGTACAGAACAGTATCGCTAATGCACCTGATGTTTCAGCCTTATATCCGGATATTCATTCAACAGTTCGCAGTTATTGTGGGCAGCATGTTCTTAAGTTTTGGTGCAGGCACAGTATTTATCATCCTCTTTGCCTGCATTAAAATCTTCTTTGAAGTATTTGTAGATTATGACGGGATACTCAATAAACAAATGAGCGTATTGAAAAATGAAGAAAAGGAAGAAGCCTGATTAACTCGCAGTCTGTCCGTTTAAGATAACAGCATTTCACATTCATGCATCAGTTTCTCTTTATCAATGGCTACTGTGCCTACTTCTTCACACACTAAGCCACCTGCTATATTCGCAACTTCCGCCATCAGGTGAGTGTTTTGAGTAGATGCATATACTAAGGAAGCTGTAGCGATCACTGTATCACCGGCGCCGGATACATCTGAAATATTACGGATATGCGAAGGAATAATTTTATGAAAACCATTCTGCTGTATGAAAACACCTTTCTCTGATAAGGTGATAAAAGAAATTTCGTGTGACAAATGTTGTTTTAATTCATCATGCACCTGGCAAAGGGCCGCTTCATCCGATGCATCAGAAATAATATTCAAGGCTTCTTTTACTTCTTTCAGGTTGGGTTTAAAAAGTGTTACGTTTTGGTAGCTGAAAAAATTCTTTCGCTTAGGGTCAACGGCTGTCATTACCCCGGCTTCAACGCAAAGCTGAATTACATTCTCGATCACATACTCAGTCAGCACCCCTTTATTATAATCTTCAAAAATGATAATATCCGGATCTGTTTTAGCAATAAAATCCTGCACCTTCTGCAATAATTTGATCTCTTCTTCGTCAGTAATATCCTTTGTCATTTCACTATCCAGCCGCATCATCTGCTGGTTGCGGCTGATAACACGGGTTTTATTAGTTGTAATACGACTGTTGCTTTTTACCATGCATGTTGTGTCGATCATATGCTCATTAAACAATTCTTCGAGCAGCATACCATCACTGTCGTTTCCCGTTACTGAGATTGCATAAACCTGTGCTCCCAGCGACTTACAATTCAACGCCACATTACCTGCACCACCAATGCGATATTCTTTTTTGTGTAATGAAACAACAGGAACGGGAGCTTCGGGTGAAATGCGTTCTACTTTACCCCACATATACGTATCAAGCATCACATCCCCGATCACACCAACCTTGATTGAAGAAAAAGATTCAAATAGTTTTTTAATATCAGTTGCCATACTGCAAATGTCCGTAATTATTTTTTACGGGAAACAGCCAGGTAATAAAGAGGTATGCCCAGTAAAACTATTCCCAGCCCGATGCCCGCATACTTAGGCTTCATCGTTATCAGGAAATAACAGAAAGTTAATGCCATAACAATATAAATAGCCGGCAATACCGGGTAACCAAATGCTTTGTAGGGCCTTTCAATATCAGGTCTTTTCTTTCTTAAAACAAAAATACCTAAGATCGTGAGTGCATAAAATAATACAACGACAAATGAAACCATATCCAGCAGGTCGCCATATTTTCCGCTGAGGCAAAGCAAAGAAGCAACGATTGCCTGTGCCCACATCGCATATTCAGGCACTGCATTTTTATTCAGCTCAGCGGTTTTTTTGAAAAACAATCCATCATTGGCCATTGTGTAATATACCCGGCCGCCAGCCAATATTAATCCATTGTTACATCCAAAAGTTGAGATCATGATCATAACTGCAATGATCATTGCCCCTGCTTCACCGAAAATCTGATTGGAGGCAGCAACCGCTACCCTATCTCCTTCGGGGTAAGCAATGCTATCAGCACCTGTTAAAGGAAGTACATGCAGGTACATTAAATTGGCTGAAACATAAATAACGGTTACGATGAGAGTTCCAAAAAATAAAGCCAGCCCGATATTCTTCTTTGGATTTTTTATTTCACCTGCAATGAAGGTTACATTGTTCCATGCATCACTACTGAAAATAGAACCTACCATGGCTGCAGCGATAGCTCCCATTAATGCCGGCCCGCCAATAGAAGACCAGCTTCCATCTTTAATAAATCCACCGGTCGCATCCTGTTCAAGTTTTACTGCATTGAATCCTGTTTCCCAGTTTTCACTCCAGAAACTATGTTTTGCCAATAAGAATCCGAGAATGATTAATCCAAAAAGTGAAATGAGTTTTGCCGAGGTAAAAGTCGTTTGTATGATCTTTCCACCCTGTATTCCTTTTGAGTTCGTCCAGGTTAGAAATAATATCAATGCAATTGCGAGCAACTGTGCGGCAGATATATGAAAAGAGCCTAACTCTAATAAAATATTGTTTTCTCCTACAGCAGGTATCAGGTAAGCAGTAAAGCGACTAAACGCAACACCTACTGCCGCAATGGTAGCAGTTTGTATTACTGCAAAAAAACTCCAGCCATATAAAAAACCTGCCAGCGGATTAAACGCCTCTTTCAAATAAACATACTGGCCCCCAGCTTTTGGATACATCCCGCTGAGTTCTCCATAGCTTACGGCTGCTGTAATGGTCATAAAACCTGTAATAGCCCAAACGGCAACGAGCCAGCCAGCACTGCCTACATACCGGGTGATATCTGAGCTTACGATAAAAATACCTGAGCCAATCATTGAGCCTGCAACGATCATTGTTGCATCCATCAAGCCGAGTGATTGTTTAAAAGAAGTTTGCTGTTCCGCCATAAGGGTTGGTTTAAAAGTCAAGATAAGTAAATCCTTTCATTTCAAGTAGCCGCAAATAAAAAGTCCTCCCGGTATGAGAGGACTTTCAAAAATAAATTTATCCGTTACTCTTTTTTGCTTTTATGCTGCAGGTTCAATCCTTTTATTACATCAACTGTAATATCATAAACCGTATCGACATAATAAAAAACCCTGTCCTCAAGTGACATGATATAAGCATACCTCCTGTCACTATTATATTCCTTCAAATAGGTTTTTATTTTATTACGCAGGGTCAATTCAAGTTGTGATACTCTCTTCACATACTCCTGTTCAAGCTGCTGCTTCTGATCACTGATTCTTTTTTCTGTTTCCCGCAGATCAAGCTGATGTGCTTCACTAAGCTGTGTAAGCCCGGCACTTTGATCCTGTTGTACATAGCCCTGCAGTTTCTTGCTGTAATCATCACTCATTTTCTGCAGTTTAAAATTATTGTCCTGTTCTGATTTCCGGACTTCATCCAAAATCTCCCGGGCATATGAATAATTTTCTTCTACTGAATCCATATTGATATAGGCAATGCGGGTGGAACTTACTTTACTCGCTGTATCAGCAGCGGCAGTCTTTGGAGTGTTACTCTTGTTATTATTACCAAAATACAAAAACAGCAAAATTCCCGCCACCGCAGTTAAGAGAATATTCCAAATCAGCATTCCATTTTTCATTCAATCTTTTTTTGCAAATTAAACATGAACCCGGCCGCAAATATAATGATTCAGGTACTTTAGGAAACAGTTAACATGAAAGCAATATGCCTTACACAATAACCTGCTGTTTCAAGTAAAAAGGAGCAAGATTATTATCTTACTCCTTATTGATTATTTTATCTGTTGCACATTCAATTATTCTTCATCATCAAAATCCATAGCCTCTCTTGTTGTCTGCAGTAATTCGTATTCTTCTTTACTACCTACAATGATGCTTTCAAAGTCACGCAAACCTGTACCAGCCGGGATCGGGTGACCAGTGATTACGTTCTCTTTCAATCCGAGCATCTCATCTGTCTTACCTTCTATCGCAGCTGAAGAAAGCACCTTGGTTGTTTCCTGGAATGATGCAGCTGAGATCCAGCTTTGCACACCCAGAGAAGCTTTGGTGATACCCAACAATGAAGGAGTAGATGTTGCCGGTTTTGCATCGCGGTATTCGATCGGCTTTTTATCATTACGACGAAGCACTGAATTCTCATCCCTTACTTCACGCAATGTAACGATCTGACCTGGGCGCATTTTTCCTGAATCACCTGCATCAGTTACTACTTTTTTATCATAGATGAAATCGTTCTCATTAATGAACTCGAATTTGTCAACCAGGTCCTCTTCGAGGAATTTAGTATCACCTGGATCGACGATGATCACTTTACGCATCATCTGGCGAACGATAACCTCAATATGCTTGTCATTGATCTTTACACCTTGCAAACGGTAAACTTCCTGTATCTCATTCACAACATACTCCTGTACTGCAAATGGTCCTTTGATCGCAAGAATATCGCCTGGAGCAATTTGTCCATCACTCATCGGTGTACCTGCTTTTACAAAGTCTCCATCTTGTGCAAGAATTTGACGTGTCAACGGAACAAGATATTTTTTCTGAACACCATCTTTTGCTTCGATCATTATTTCCCTGTTACCACGTTTGATAGCACCCATTGAAACCACACCATCAATTTCAGAAACGATGGCTGGGTTGCTTGGGTTTCTTGCTTCAAATAATTCGGTAACTCTTGGAAGACCTCCGGTAATATCTCTTAGTTTACCTAATACCCTTGGAATTTTAACCAACACTTTACCTGCTTTCACATTTTCAGCTTCTTCAGGTATGATATGGCTTCCTGTCGGCAGGTTATAGATCTTTTTATCTTTTCCTTCTACAACAATTGAAGGAATTTTTGTTTTATCACGGGTTTCAATTACCACTTTCTCTCTGTGACCTGTTTGTTCATCAGCTTCTTCGCGGTAAGTAACACCTTCAATAACGTTTTCAAACTTGATCACACCATCCTGCTCAGCCATGATTACGTTATTGTAAGGATCCCATGTGCAGATAACTTCACCTTTATTAATTTTCTGGCCATCTTTTACATTCAAAGTAGAGCCGTAAGGAATGTTATTAGTGATCAGCAAACGATCATTCTTTGTATCAATGATCCTTACTTCACCTGTACGACCAATAACTACCTGGGCTTTTTCTCCCTCACTATTCATTGTAGTTACTGTACGTAAACCATCAAATTGAATAGTACCGTCGAATTTTGCAGGTAATGTAGATTCAACTGATGCAGAACCCGCAACACCACCTACGTGGAAGGTACGGAGTGTAAGCTGTGTACCCGGCTCACCAATTGACTGTGCAGCAATGATACCAACTGCATCACCTTTTTGTGCAAGGTAACCTGTTGCCAGGTTTTTACCATAACACTTCACGCAACAACCACGTTTGCTTTCGCATGTCAATACTGAACGGATCTCAACAAACTCAATTCCTGCATCTTCAATCTTCCTCGACAGGTCTGCAGTTATTTCATCACCTGCTTCAATGATCAATTCATCATTCAGCGGGTTATAAACATTATGCAATGAAGTACGGCCAGCGATCCTGTCACTCAATGGTTCAATTACATCCTCATTATCTTTTAATGCACTTGTATTGATGCCACGGAGTGTTCCGCAATCTTCTTCAGTGATAACCACATCCTGTGCTACGTCAACAAGACGACGGGTCAAGTAACCGGCATCCGCCGTTTTCAACGCTGTATCGGCAAGACCTTTACGGGCACCGTGTGTAGAAATGAAATAATCTAATACGTTCAATCCACCTTTAAAGTTGGAAAGGATCGGATTCTCGATGATCTCACTTCCTGTTGACCCTGATTTTCTTGGCTTAGCCATCAAACCCCTGATACCAGCAAGCTGTTTGATCTGCTGCTTACTACCACGGGCACCTGAATCCAACATCATAAATACTGAATTGAAGCCCTGCTTATCACTGCTCAACTCACGGATGAGTGATTCTGTAATACGGGTATCAACACGGCTCCAAATGTCAACGATCTGGTTATAGCGTTCGTTGTTTGTAATAAGACCCATATTATAGTTATCCCATACTTCTTCAACTTCTACTTTCGCATTGTCCAGCATTTCTTCTTTTACATCAGGAATGATAAGGTCATTAATATTAAATGACAAACCACCCTGGAAGGCTGTGCGGAAACCAAGTGTCTTAATATCATCAAGGAACTTCGCTGTTTTTGGAACGTTGGTAATTTTAATAATATCACCAATGATCTCACGAAGATTCTTTTTAGTCAATAATGCATTTACAAACCCTACTTCTGCAGGTACGTGTTGGTTAAATATTACACGACCTACAGTTGTTTCGATCAGCTTATGAACAAGCAGACCATCTTCATTACGGATGTTTGCTTTTACTTTTATATGAGCATGCAAGTCAACGATACCTTCGTTGTAAGCAATGATAACTTCTTCCGCACTGTAGAATATCATTCCTTCTCCGCGAACTTTTAATTCCGGTATGGTCTTTCTGCCTTTTGTGATATAATACAAACCCAACACCATGTCCTGTGAAGGAAGTGTGATAGGCGTACCATTCTGTGGGTTCAAAATGTTATGTGATGCAAGCATCAATAACTGTGCTTCCAATACTGCTGCGTGACTTAATGGAACGTGAACGGCCATCTGGTCACCATCAAAGTCGGCGTTGAACGCCGCACACACTAATGGGTGCAATTGTATCGCTTTACCTTCGATCAATTTTGGCTGGAAAGCCTGGATTGATAAACGGTGAAGTGTCGGGGCACGGTTAAGCATGATCGGGTGGCCTCTTAAAATGTTCTCCAAAATATCCCAAACCACTGCTTCTTTTTTATCAACTAATTTTCTTGCACTCTTTACTGTTTTTACAATACCTCTCTCAATCAGTTTGCGGATGATAAATGGCTTGAACAATTCAGCAGCCATATCTTTTGGCAAACCGCACTCATGCAATTTCAATTCAGGACCAACTACGATAACCGAACGACCAGAATAGTCAACACGTTTACCTAACAGGTTCTGACGGAAACGTCCTTGTTTACCTTTCAATACATCACTCAAAGATTTCAATGCACGGCCGCCTTCAGCTTTAACGGCATTTGATTTTCTTGAGTTATCAAATAAAGAGTCAATAGCTTCCTGCAGCATACGCTTCTCGTTACGAAGGATAACTTCAGGTGCTTTGATCTCTAATAATCTTTTCAAACGGTTATTACGGATAATAACACGACGGTATAAATCATTCAGATCAGATGATGCAAAACGACCACCATCCAACGGAACTAACGGACGAAGTTCAGGCGGAATAACAGGAATGTATTGCATAACCATCCACTCCGGACGGTTATTGATCCTTGTATTTGCATCACGGAAAGCCTCAACAACACTCAAACGCTTCAATGCATCTGCCTTACGTTGCTGTGAAGTTTCGTTTGCAGCCGCATTACGCAGATCAAAAGATAACTGATCGAGGTCGATACGCTGTAACATATCATGTACCGCTTCAGCACCCATCTTTGCGATGAACTTGTTCGGATCATCATCAGGCAGGTACTGGTTATCTTTTGGTAATGTTTCAAGAATATCGAGGTATTCTTCTTCCGTCAGCAAATCACCAACACTCTGACCTTTATCTGCACGCAGACCTGTTTGTATTACTACAAATCTTTCGTAATAAATTATGGTCTCTAATTTTTTAGAGCTTACACCCAACAGGTAACCGATCTTATTCGGCAGTGATTTAAAATACCAAATATGTACAACAGGCACCACCAATTTGATGTGGCCCATTCTTTCACGACGAACTTTCTTTTCGGTTACTTCCACACCGCAACGATCACAAACAATGCCTTTGTAGCGGATACGCTTATACTTTCCGCAGGCACATTCATAATCTTTTACCGGTCCGAAAATCCTTTCGCAAAACAAACCATCACGTTCAGGTTTGTAAGTACGATAGTTAATGGTTTCAGGTTTCAACACCTCGCCATAACTTCTTTCAAGAATTGTATCCGGCGAAGCAAGTCCGATTGTTATTTGTGAAAACGCAGCTTTCGGACGATTTTCTTTTCTGATTGCCATATTACTTTATGGTTTGAAGTTTTTTGTTTTTGTTACCAGTCCCGCCTTGGCGGGATACGTTTTATTCTCTACTCACCATTACTCGAACTTAAGATCCAATCCCAATCCTCTCAACTCATGCACCAATACATTGAATGATTCAGGCACACCTGCTCTTGGTACATTATCACCTTTCACAATTGATTCGTAAGTTTTTGCACGACCGATGATATCATCAGATTTAATAGTAAGCAATTCCTGCAGGATGTTTGATGCACCATATGCTTCCAATGCCCAAACCTCCATCTCACCAAAACGCTGACCACCGAACTGAGCTTTACCACCCAACGGCTGTTGAGTAATCAAGCTGTAAGGTCCGATCGAACGGGCATGCATTTTATCATCCACCATGTGGTGAAGTTTGATGACATAGATAACACCCACCGTTGCTTTCTGGTGGAAACGATCTCCCGTTTCACCATCATACAAGTAAGTGTGGCCGTACATTGGAATATCAGCTTGCTTACAGTAATCAGCAATTTCATCAACTGAAGCACCATCAAAGATTGGCGTTGCAAATTTCACTCCCAGTCTTTGTGCAGTCCATCCAAGAACAGTTTCATAGATCTGTCCGAGGTTCATACGGCTTGGTACACCCAATGGATTCAGTACAACATCTACAGGTGTTCCGTCTTCAAGGAACGGCATATCTTCCTGGCGAACGATCTTAGCGACAATACCTTTGTTACCGTGACGACCAGCCATTTTATCTCCCACTTTCAACTTACGTTTTACTGCGAGATAAACTTTTGCAAGTTTCAATACACCTGCAGGCAACTCATCACCGATAGAGATATTAAATTTCTCTCTCTTGTAACGGCCTAGTTCTTCGTTGTATTTAATACTATAGTTGTGTAACAGCGTATTGATCTGATCATCTGTTTTCTTATCAGCCGTCCATCCTAATGGATTAACAGTTGAATAGTCGATTTCAGCCAGGTTCTTCTGTGTGAACTTGGCACCTTTTCCAATCAGCACTTCACCAAAGTTGTTGCTTACGCTATTTGAAACATGGTTTCTTAATAATGCACCCAATTTTTCCTGCAGCAAATCCATTACGTTCTTGGTATTTGCTTCGTGCATTTTTTCCAGTTTCTCCAAGGCGGCTTTCTCTCTTACTTTACTATTCTTATCTTTCTTAGCTCTCTGGAATAATTTCTTTCCGATAACAACACCTTCCACACCATTCGGCGCTTTCAGCGAAGCATCTTTTGCATCACCTGCTTTATCACCAAAGATGGCACGCAACAGTTTCTCTTCAGGTGTCGGATCACTTTCTCCTTTCGGAGTGATCTTACCAATTAAGATATCACCTTCTTTTACCTGTGCACCAACCCTGATAATACCATTTTCATCCAGGTCTTTTGTTGCTTCTTCAGATACGTTTGGAATATCCGGTGTCAATTCTTCTTCACCGAGTTTTGTATCACGAACTTCCAGTTCATATTCAGAAATGTGTACAGAAGTAAACATATCTTCTTTCACTACTCTTTCACTAATTACGATCGCATCCTCGAAGTTGTAACCCTTCCATGGCATGAATGCCACTTTCAGGTTTTTACCCAATGCGAGTTCACCATTTTGAGTAGCATATCCTTCAGTTAAGAAATCACTTTTCTTTACATGCTGACCTTTCTTTACAGCCGGCTTCAGGTTGATACTTGTTTCCTGGTTTGTTTTGATAAACTTGGTAAGCCTGTAAACTCTTAAGTCATCTTCAAAGCTTACGAGTCTGTCCGTTTCATCTCTCTCATAACGAACATGAATTTCGTTTGCATCCACAAACTCAACAATACCATTACCATCAGCATGGATCTGGATCCTTGCATCACGAGCAGCCTTTCCTTCCAATCCTGTACCAACAACTGGTACATCAGGACGGATAAGCGGAACAGCCTGGCGTTGCATGTTTGATCCCATCAATGCACGGTTGGCATCGTCATGTTCAAGGAACGGAATGAGTGAAGCACTCAAACCAACGATCTGGTTCGGAGCTACGTCCATAAATTCCACTTCATTTTTATCCAGTATCGGGAAATCACCAGTTTGACGTGAAGTGATTTTCTCTTCTTTAAATTCTCCTTTCTCATCTAACGGTGAGTTAGCCTGTGCGATCTTCTTCAGGTCTTCCTCTTCTGCACTCAGGAAAGAAAGTTTTTTCATATCCACTTTTCCTTCGTTCACCTTACGGTAAGGAGTTTCAATGAATCCCATATCATTGATCTTCGCATGTACGCAAAGTGTAGAGATCAAACCAATGTTTGGACCTTCCGGAGTTTCAATTGTACACAAACGACCATAGTGTGAGTAGTGTACGTCACGAACCTCGAAGCCAGCTCTTTCACGACTCAAACCACCGGGTCCGAGTGCTGAAATACGACGTTTGTGAGTGATCTCACTTAACGGGTTTGTCTGATCAAGGAACTGAGATAACTGCGATGTACCAAAGAATGAATTGATAACAGAAGAAAGTGTTCTTGCATTGATCAAATCAACTGGTGTAAATACCTCGTTATCTCTTACGTTCATTCTTTCACGTATAGTACGAGCCATACGTGCCAGACCCACACCGAACTGAGCATATAACTGCTCACCCACTGTGCGAACACGGCGGTTGCTCAGGTGATCAATATCATCTATCTCCGCTTTACCATTTGTAAGGCGTACAAGATATTTGATGATAAGAATGATATCTTCTTTTGTTAATGTCTTTTGTACTAATGGCGCATCCAGGTTCAGTTTGCGGTTAATTTTATAACGGCCAACTTCTCCTAGATCGTAACGCTTATCACTAAAGAATAATTTATCGATGATACCACGAGCAGTTTCATTATCCGGGGCATCAGCACCACGCAATTGGCGATAGATATACTGAACCGCTTCCAGCTCACTGTTCGAAGTATCTTTATTTAATGTGTTGTAGATAATTGCATAATCACCACCTACATCTTCACGCTGAATAAAAATACTCTTCACATCCATTTCTGCAATCATATCAATTGCTTCATCATCAAGAATGGAATCTCTTTCAAGGACTACTTCATTTCTTTCGATAGAAACAACCTCACCAGTATCTTCATCTACGAAATCTTCTACCCAGCTTCTGAGTACACGGGCAGCTAATCTTCTGCCTGCATATTTAGCTAAAGTCTTCTTATCGGTTTTAACCTCGTCAGCCATTCCGAATAATTCGAGAATGTCTTTGTCAGTTTCATAACCGATGGAGCGAAGAAGCGTAGTTACGGGGAACTTTTTCTTACGATCGATGTATGCGTACATCACGTTGTTGATATCGGTTGCAAACTCCATCCACGCACCTTTGAAAGGAATTACTCTTGCAGAGTAGATCTTTGTTCCATTGGGGTGAATAGACTGACCGAAGAATACACCAGGTGAACGGTGAAGCTGAGAAACAACTACACGTTCAGCACCGTTGATAACAAACGTACCGCGGGGTGTCATGTAAGGAATGTTCCCTAAAAACACGTCCTGGACGATGGTTTGAAAGTCTACGTGTTCCTCATCATTACAGCTCAAACGGAGTTTGGCTTTGAGGGGAACGGCATAGGTTAAACCACGTTCCATACACTCCTCGATCGTGTAACGGGGTGGGTCGATAAAATAATCCAGGAACTCTAATACGAAAATGTTCCGGGTATCAGTGATAGGAAAATTATCCTTAAACACTCGGAATAAGCCCTCGATATTCCTTTTATCGGGTGTTGTTTCTAACTGGAAAAACTCTTTAAAAGATTGAATCTGTACCTCAAGCAAATCGGGGGCGTCTGCGAGGTGTTTGATCTTGCCGAAATCAATCCTGTGGTTCAATTTTGTTGAAGACATAATTGTAAAACCGGTTTTTTAAATGTTCAGGGGATACAAATGACTCACAGGCATTTATTTATAAGAATAAAAGCCTATGTTAATCAGCTATTTAATAATGAATTTGTACCCCAATGTGTTTTGCGCAAAAAATAAGGACTGCAAAGGTAAGGGTTATAAGTTTCTGACCAAGAAAAGTTTGACAACAAAAATGCGGCCTAAATTACTACTAAGCGGGTATTTTCTGGCTTTTCCCTAAAACTTACCTTGGATGAAAACGGGAAGATATGGGCTGGAAGCAATTTGTAAAGGACTACCTGAATTTTACCCGGCGGGAAAGAATTGCTGTCATTATAATTATCGGAGTGATGATAGCAGTTTTGATGGCCCCATCAATTTTGTCAAGAACAGGGTCTTATGCCCCAGATAAAGCAGACACTGCCTGGATAAATACCGTGAAAAGGCTGGAATTAAAACAGCCTGATTCTTTTTACCAGGATGATCAAACTAAGGATGATAATGATTATGCCTACCAGTATGACAGATCAAAAAAAAGTTATTCAAATAATTCGCAACTAAAAGGTGAGCTTTTCTATTTTGACCCAAATAAAATTTCTGCTGCAGAATGGAAGCGTTTGGGATTAAGAAATAAAACAATCCAGACGATTCAGAATTATTTAAGCAAAGGCGGGAAGTTCAGAAAACCTGAAGACCTGCAAAGAGTTTATGGATTACATAAAGATGAATTTGAAAGACTGGAGCCTTATATCAGAATTGAATCTTCTTCTGAAAATAAGGTCAATGAAACATATACGACTGCGGCTAGTGAAAAACCAGGGATTAAAAGATATACGCCAGGGTATTCTGTTATTGATGTGAATGCTGCTGACACAACAGCATTCATTTCTTTGCCAGGAATTGGAAGCAAGTTGGCTGCAAGAATTGTAAACTTCAGAGACAAACTCGGAGGATTTTATTCTGTTGAACAAGTGAAAGAAACTTTTGGTTTGCCTGATTCAACTTATCAAAAAATAAAACAGTATTTGAAATTAGATAACCCGTCAGTGAAGAAAATTAATATCAATACTGCAACTGTTGATGAACTGAAAGCACATCCTTATATCAAATACAGTTTAGCAAATCCTATTGTTGCTTATAGAAATGAACATGGATTATTTTCTAAAGTGGAAGATGTGAAGAAAGTGATGGTGGTAACGGAGGAGATTTATAAAAAGATTCAGCCTTATCTTACTCTATAATCACTCCGGTGTCTCGCCTCATCATTCATTTTGTTTGAAGTCGTTCAAGGCGAAGACCCCGGTGGACAAAAAAATAAATAAACTGTAAAAGGCTGCCCAGGCAGCCTTGAATTTTTAAGAAGAAAGAGATTTATTGATAAGTATACGTAGTCACATTAGTTTCACCTTGCAAAACATAGTCAGTTGTTTGTTTAACAGGATAATTATCAGCATCAAACTTATAAGTAAACTTAACATCCCATGTTACTATATTGTTAGTATCAAAAGTTTTAGACGCAATCATAATATTTTTTACCGTCTTACCGAATAATTTGTCCGACGGCCACATGTTTGAAGTGCCTTGCGGGGCTTTGTTGAGAATTTTTTCATCGTAATGATACTCCCGTTTAGAATTAAATACACCGTCATAAGACAACTTTGAAGAAACCGGGTTGCCATTCACGATCACATATTCCTCCTCCATTAAGTAACCAGTACCTTGTCCTTTTTGCTTTATCATATATCCATTGGCGTCATAAAAATATTCGTATGTGTAAGTAATCGTATTATCTGCTTTCTTATAAACCATTTTGGTGATAGCACCTTTTTCGTTTAGATCACATTCGATAAGTTGGTCAGGCTGACCATCTGACAGCTTCTTCCTTATTACATTCAGTTTAGAACCGGCATCGTAAGAAAAAAAGTATGTATGCTCATCATCCTTATAGTTAGATAATCTTCCCTGTGCATCATAGGTTAGTTCCATGGTTTCCGTAGGATCATTTGCATAAATAGTACTTGCTGCTATCAATTTTTTTTCTACCGATTGCTGCTGTGGTTGTGGCAATTCATTTTTTGATTTGGAGCAGGAAACAGCGGCAATTATTATTAAAGCAGCTGTTATAAATTTCATCTGTTTCATTGTTTTGTTTTTTTGCTTTTTATTTTTTTAATTTGATAGATCAAAGATGCAATCCCATTTTGTCGTTTAAAATTTTATGCCGGCGAACTGCAAAAGAATTGCTGTAAAATGTAGCTAATTAGAATAGAGATGTATCTGCTATTCATAGATACTGCCGCTAATGAGCTGGTTCTTTGGTGGAGGAAGTAAAAGCACATCCCTATATCAAATACAGAGTAGCTAATCCTATTGTTGCTTATAGAAATGAACATGGATTATTTTCCAAAGTGGAAGATGTGAAGAAAGTGATGGCGGTGACGGAGGAAATTTATAGGAAGATTGAGGCTTATCTTGTCATTAAATAGTTCTTCTAATTAAGATTTGAAGCGTTTTTAATTCAATTCATTTTTCTTGATCTTCGATTTAAATAAGTGCAAAAAAGATTTTGCCTCCGATGATATTTCATTCTTCATTTTAATAAGATCAATTGTTATATCTCTTTTTGGCACTTTGATTTTGTACAACTCTGAATATCTTTCGTTGAATAAAAATCTAGCTTTAAACAAACTAAGATTCATAACACTATCTATTTTTTTAGAAAAAGGTAAATCAATTAATGGATTTCTTTTATTAAAATATAAATAGCTAGTATCGTTGTATGATTCATCCACGATTTTTTTTGATGAATAGACTTGGGTTAAAGTATGGTTTTGGGGGTTAGTATATGATGACTCTAATTTACTCTCCTTAATAACATCATATATATCCAAAAAGCCAAAAGCCTTTATTTTCAAAATTGAATCTACAGATGTTTTTTTCCCAATTGAATCATTTATTGAATTAAAAAAATACCCAAATTTATCATCCCTATTAAATACAAATCCAGAATATCTCAATTCTTGAAACAATATTTTTTCATCATCCTCAATACTGTGATGTGAGGGAAGTTGATATATAATTGTTGTACGATCGAAGGTAATAAAAATACTGTCTGTTAAATTTAACAATTTACCATCAAGCTGAACGACTGGAAAATTTAAAATCAATAAAAAACGATTTGAATCTTTGATTCGATCTTTATTTCTGAAAGAGCAATTTAAAAGAATAATGGCCAGGGTAAATGCTATTGTTACCCTGGCTAAATTTTTAAGGCAATTAAATGAATTATTCATATGATTCATTAACATTAAAATTTTTCTGACAGGAATAGGTAAGATCATAGCTTATAGGTGATCCTCTCCATCCCACCGAGCAGGTAACAGAGAGTTGAACATCAACTATGGCATTATAAAGTCCAAGGATTGCATTCCAATAGGTAATATTATGTGATACAGAACCCCCGACTATTACTCCTACTTTAGCGGAACCTTCATGAGTTATAGAATGCCATTGCCATTGCGTACTTCGGTCTTGACTAGCAACTTTAACTTGAGTTCCTTTTTCCCAACTATAAATATACCATCCAATTCCTTTGAGGAGTTTCCATTCCAATTTTTTTATTTTTTGTTCTGGAGTTTCGCTTAAAGTTGTTATGCTTTTTGTTTCATTTGATACAACAATACTGTTTACAAGAGTCATTAACCCATTATAAACAGATTGCGGCACACTACCTCCATTTCCACCACCTCCTCCGCCTTCACAACCATTATGACCACACTCAGTAAATAAATATATTTCACTTAAAATTTCACCTGTATCTATATCATATGTTTGGAGATACCAATCAATACATACACCACAAGGAATTTCTGCAAAAGAAGAAATCTCATTTGATTTGCCATCGCTCTTTGATATCAACTTTACTTGGTCATATTCAATCTGCCCATTATAATAGGTTTTTGCTTCAATTAATTTATAATTTATTTCGTATTTTAAAACTGCTCCTGAAAATTTATTTTGAGTTGATGTTTTTGAAGCAACTAGCAAATTCATTTCCTGTATTTGAAGATTTTGGCTATTCCCATTTGGAACATAATAGATATAGCTTCCTGAAATTATATCACCTTTTTCATTTTCCTTGGTTAATAGAATTTTATAAACCTTGTTATTATCGCCTATCTCGATATCTCCGATTTTGATCGGCGTGATATTAATTCCCGATTCAATTTGTCGAGTTTCTTTCCATAAAAGATATTCATTTCTTTTTTTTGCAAGACTTGAATTTTGGTTATCATACCACGACTTTACTTTTTCATTTAAAGTAGTTAGGTTACCAGGAGGTTTTTCGATGTTTGATTCCTTTTTACAACTTAATGTGAAGAAGAGACATCCAATAACAAATAATGCATTTGAATTGATTTTTGTTTTCATACTTTAAGTTTTGAGGTTAAGAAAATGGTTTAAAAAAATTATATTGTAATACAATACTAATTAAAATAAATTGTAAATACATATTATTTGTAATTACAATTTATTCACATTTTCAAAATGAATACACTTTTTGCTAAAAACTGCGAGGTCTTAAGAAAATCCAAAGGCTGGAAGCAGTCTGAAATTGAAGGATTTAGCGTTTCAACCTGGAGCAATTATGAAAATGGGCGAAGTGTGCCTGGATTTGATGATTTGATTAAAATAGCCAAGTTGTTTGAAATGTCAATAGATGATTTATTATTTACTGATCAATCAAAGCACCATGTTAAGCCAAAGAAAATAACCAGATATTCCACATTAGAATCCGAGAAGCTTAGTTTAGTGGAAGATGAAGGCGATGTAAACGAAATAAGTAATGCGTTACAGCAAAGGATACAAGAACTAGAAAAAAGATTGATAAAACTTGAAAAACTAGTAAAGAAAATTGCACCCTTCTGACTCGTTTAATCATTTTTAGTAGCCAGTCCTGTTTCTTCATCTTCAAAGACAGAAACAGCCAATCCTATCCAGTTGAGATTTGCATTCTTTTTATGTGGGAACAGGCCAATATTAATTGTGAGATTTCCTTTTGTAAAGTTCCATCCGTATTTGGAAGGATGATCTTCTATTGTTTTTACATCTTCTATTATAAAACCGCTACCAAGCAGAAAATTTATTTTATCCCGCCATTCATCAACAATTGCTTTACCATCATTTTCATTTAATGAATCTGCTACATCTGCCATATAGATCGATTCACCAGCCGAGATCAGCAACTCATTATTAGAGGTGCCGTCCAATGAACCACTTGTATAAAAGATCGAATCAGGGGAAGCTTCTGTGAATCTTCTTTCTTTGAAATTACTTTTAAAGCTCTTAAAATAATTTGTTGAATCCTTTACTAAGTCATCCAATTGCTTTGCAAAATTGGTTTGTCCAAATAACACAGTTGGTAGCAGGATTAATATTGTAAATATGATACGCATAAAGGGAATGTTGCAAAAGACGTACCCTGATTAAACATCAATTAAATATCATCCCTTTAGGCTTTGGGCAATAGAAAATAAAAAACCTTTATATAGGAAGGGTTTTGTAACATCAACATTTTTACTGTCCAACCAATGACTCCTGAATGACAGGGTAAGTTTTTTCCCAACGGGAAAATTTATAGGGCATGCTTTGAAATAAAAAAGCCTCTCCGCTAGGGAAAGGCTTTGAATTAATTATCAGTGAAGATCCGATAGCTATCAGATTAAGCGATCTCAACATCGGCACCTGCTTCTTTCAGCCTGTTGACGATATCTTCAGCTTCTGCTTTAGAAATGCCTTCTTTTATGTTCTTAGGTGCACCGTCTACCATTTCTTTTGCTTCTTTCAGTCCTAAACCAGTCAGATCTTTTACGATCTTAACTACGTTCAGTTTAGAAGCACCACCGCTTTTCAATACTACATTGAATGCAGTTTTTTCTTCAACAGCGGCTGCGCCACCACCTTCGCCACCAGCAGAAACTACTACTGCAGCTGCAGCTGGCTCGATACCATATTCTGATTTTAAGAAATCAGCTAATTCCTGAACTTCTTTTACTGTTAAGCTTACTAAATTTTCAGCTAATGCTTTTACGTCTGCCATTTGATTTAAATTTTTCCCGTCTTCTCTTCCACTCCCGATAGCTATCGGGACGGATCCGACGGTTGATTAAAAAAATTGTTTATTTATAATTGCCAATGTGCTGATCCGCACATCTGCTAATTCACTAATTATTCTGCCGGAGCAGCTTCTGTTGCTTTCTTCTCAGCATTCTGCAATAACGCAGCTAGCACTCTCTTCGCTGGTGATTGCAACAAGCCGATCACTTCTCCGATCAGTTCATTCTTCGTTTTGATCTTCGTTAAGGCTACTAACTGATCATTACCCATATACACATCACCATTGATGAATGCAGCTTTCAATACAGGCTTTTCAGTATTGCTTTCTTTACGAAAAGCACTGATGATAAGAGCTGGTTCTTTCGGATTTTCAGAAAACATCAACGCAGTTACTTTATGCAATGAATCATACATACCTGCATATTTTTCGCTGTCCAGGGATTCCAATGCTTTTTTAATAAGCGTATTCTTAGCCACTTTCATTTCTACATGCTTATTAAAACAAACACGACGCAGTTTTACCACTTGTGCAACTGTCAATGATTCTGTATCGGCAATATAGAAATTGTTATACTGGGAAAATTTTCCTTTCAACACTTCTATCACTTCATTTTTTTGTTCTTTAGTCATTTTATTATGTTTTGACTTTTCGAATTAATTGTTTCTTCAAAAGCCCCCTTTAGGGGGTTTGGGGGTTTAATGAACGAATCCTTTTGTATCAATTACAATACCTGGGCTCATGCTGCTGGCCATGCTGATACCTTTCAGGTATGTGCCTTTTGCAGATGATGGTTTTGCTTTGATGATTGCGTTCAGTAACTCATGGCTGTTTGCTTCAATTTTTTCAGGTGTAAAACTTACACGGCCGATAGAAGCATGGATGATACCAACTTTATCAACCTTGAAAGCAATCTTACCGCCCTTTACATCATTGATCGCATTTGCAACATCGTTAGTAACAGTACCAGTCTTAGGATTCGGCATCAGGTTACGGGGGCCTAATACTTTACCCAGTTTACCGATCTTAGGCATTACTGATGGTGTAGCGATGATAACATCAACGTCAACCCATCCGCCTTCGATCTTTGTTACATACTCATCCAACCCAACGAAATCAGCGCCGGCTGCTTTAGCTTCTGCTTCTTTATCGGGAGGACAAAGCACTAATACTTTTTTTGTTTTACCAGTACCGTGTGGTAATGATACTGTACCACGGATCGCCTGGTCAGCTTTTTTAGGATCCACACCCAAACGGATATGAAGATCAACTGAAGCATCAAATTTGCAGGTAGTAATTTGTTTTACTAATGCAGATGCTTCTTTTAATGAATATGATTTGTTGCCGTCTACTTTTGTATTTGCAACTTTTCTTTTTTTACTGATGAATGCCATTGTAATTCGTTTTAACTGTAATCAATTAATTTTCCCATGGAGCTTTACCATCCACATTCAGGCCCATGCTGCGTGCAGTACCGGCAACCATTTTCATGGCGCTTTCTATAGAAAAGCAGTTCAGGTCAGGCATTTTATCTTCAGCAATAGCTTTTACCTGATCCCATGATACTTTACCAACTTTTGCACGGTTGCTTTCTTTGGAACCTTTCTGAATTTTTGCGGCTTCCATCAGCTGAACAGCTGCGGGAGGAGTTTTTAATACAAAGTCAAAACTCTTGTCAGTATAAACGGTGATTAATACAGGGATAACTTTTCCCATTTTGTCCTGTGTTCTTGCATTGAACTGCTTACAGAATTCCATGATATTAATACCCTTGGAACCCAAAGCCGGACCGATCGGAGGTGCAGGATTGGCCTGGCCACCCTTGCACTGTAGCTTTACATAGCCAGTGATTTCTTTTGCCATTTCTTTTTTGATTTATTGGTGATAACGACTTTTCTCCGCCGCGGCGGATACTCAGTCTTCCAAATTCGTCAACTCGCAAATGCGAATATCCAAGAACTTATTTGGGCGGCAAAGATAGGTGTGTGCAGTGTATTTCAGAAGATTTTAAGCAACTATTTCTTGTCTTAGCCGAAATAAAAAAGTCCCGTCCCGATAGCTATCGGGACGGGACTCAATCAGTTGAAAACCAACCTTAGCTAATCTTTTCTACTTGCATGTAGTTAAGTTCTACAGGTGTAGAACGGCCAAATATCTTTACTGTTACTTTCAATTTTTTCTTCTCGTCATTCACTTCTTCAATCGTACCATTAAAGTCATTGAAAGGTCCTTCTATGATCTTGATAGTTTCGCCAACGATAAATGGCTCACTCATACTTACACCACCAACTTCAGCCATCTCATCCATTTTACCCAGCATCTTATTTACCTCTGCTTTACGTAATGCAATAGGATTTTCTTTTCCAAGAAAATGAATAACGCTGTTTGTATTCTTAATCAGGTCACGCAGATCATCAGAAAGTTTTCCTTCCTGAATTTCCACCATTACATAACCCGGGTAATAGTTTCTTTCTCTCACTACCTTTTTGCCATTAGCAACTTTGTATACTTTTTCTACCGGTAAAAAAACTTGTTTTACCACTGTATTCCAATTACTGCGGCTTATCTCCTTATCAAGGTATTCTTTCACCTTACGTTCTTTACCACTCACTACACGAAGCACATACCACTTCGTCTCCTCCTGCTGCACAGGTGTTGTATTTGCTGTAGTTTCCATTAGCTTTTAAATAATTGGTTGTAGAGAAATTTCAGTACACCACCAGAAGCAAAATCCATTATCCACACAATAGCAGTAATAACTAATGTTGCTCCCAATACAATCATTGTAGATTGTTGTAACTGGCTCCATGTAGGCCAGGTTACTTTTTCCATCAGCTCTTTGTAGCTCTCTTTAAAATAAGTTGAAATTTTGTTCATGTTATTTTCCTTTTCAAAAAAAAATTAATCAGCACGGGCACTAGGATTCGAACCCAGATCAAAGGTTTTGGAGACCCGTATGCTACCGTTGCACCATGCCCGTAAGAATCAAAAGTCACCGGCCGTTCGGAAATTCCTTTGGACCAATGACTTTTGAAGTATCAAAGATATAAAGATTATTTTAAAATCTCAGTCACCTGACCAGCACCTACTGTACGACCACCTTCACGGATCGCAAATTTCAGACCTTTTTCCATCGCAATCGGCTGAATCAGTTTTACAGTCAATGTACAGTTATCACCAGGCATAACCATTTCGGTACCTGCTGGTAATTCTACCTCACCTGTTACGTCTGTAGTTCTGAAATAGAACTGAGGACGATATTTCTGGAAGAAAGGAGTGTGACGTCCACCTTCTTCTTTGCTAAGTACGTATACTTCGCATTTGAAATCAGTGTGCGGAGTAATAGAACCAGGCTTAACGATAACCATACCACGACGGATCTGAGTTTTCTCAATACCGCGAAGTAGCAAACCAGCGTTATCACCAGCTTCACCTTCATCAAGGATCTTACGGAACATTTCCACACCTGTTACAGTTGAAGTCAATGGTTTTTCGATCAAACCAACGATCTCAACAGGTTCACCAGTTTTTACACGACCTCTTTCAATACGGCCAGTAGCAACAGTACCACGACCCGTAATAGAGAATACGTCTTCAACTGACATCAGGAACGGCTGATCAACCGGACGAGGAGGCAGCGGAATATAAGTATCAACTGCAGCCATCAGTTCATCGATAGCAGCCAACCATTTTTCTTCACCAGCCAACGCACCAGTTGCAGAACCTTTAATGATCGGCGTATTCGTACCGTCAAAACCATAGAAAGTCAATAGCTCACGGATCTCCATTTCTACAAGTTCCAATAATTCTGGATCGTCAACCAGGTCAACTTTATTCATAAACACAACCATGCGGGGTACACCAACCTGGCGTGCCAGCAGGATGTGCTCTTTTGTTTGAGGCATTGGACCATCAGTAGCAGCCACAACGAGGATTGCTCCGTCCATTTGTGCAGCACCAGTGATCATATTCTTTACATAGTCAGCGTGACCAGGACAGTCAACGTGAGCATAGTGACGGTTCTTCGTCTGATACTCCACGTGGGCCGTATTAATCGTGATACCACGTTCCTTTTCTTCAGGTGCAGCATCAATTTCATCATACTTTTTAGCTGTTGCCAAACCGCTCTTTGCAAGAATGGTTGTGATGGCAGCAGTAAGTGTTGTTTTACCGTGGTCGATATGGCCAATGGTACCAACGTTAACGTGGGGTTTGTCCCTCTTAAAGGTCTCTTTTGACATTGTTATCGGTTTTAAAAGTTGTTTTTATAAATAATGTGCCATGCAACAGGGCTACTATTAAGCTTCCGTTGCGTCGCACTCTTGTACTTTCTGTTTTCTATTCAGCACTTTCAGTTGTCATTCTGAACCTGCCGAAGGATGAGCCGTTAAAGGGAATTGAACCCTTGACCTCTTCCTTACCAAGGAAGTGCTCTGCCACTGAGCTACAACGGCTTTTTGAGTCATTGAAGTCAGTGCGGAATGACTCAATCAAGAGCGGGAGACGAGGCTCGAACTCGCCACCTATAGCTTGGAAGGCTATCGCTCTACCAAATGAGCTACTCCCGCTGCTAAAAATCTCATCGATATAAAGAACTTTCGTGGGCAGAGAAGGATTCGAACCTCCGTACTCGTGAGAGAACAGATTTACAGTCTGTCGCCTTTAGCCACTCGGCCATCTGCCCATCGTAAACCCAATCTGTAAATCGGATAAACAGAGCCACTTGTCGGAATCGAACCAACGACCTACTGATTACAAATCAGTTGCTCTACCAGCTGAGCTAAAGTGGCATTACTTTTCAAACATCTACTTTAACTTCGAACCAAAGATCATCCCCATTCAAGCTGGGGTGCTCAACCAATTGAACTAAAGTGATATTACTTTCCTTCAGCCCGCCACTGTCTCTCGGTTTTTCAAGGATGCTACGGCGGTCGAGGCAATAAAGAACTACCCCCATTTATTAGGGGAGGCAAAGGTAAGGGAATTTGATAATTGCAAAAATGTTCAGTTAACTATTTTTTTACTTGTTTTCAGATGATTGTGTTTATTATCTGATCAGGATTGCTGATTGTCCTCATTATTCTGCAAAATGCGATGCAAATGTTGAATAGAAAACAGAAAGTACAAGAGAGTCTTTCGACAAGCTCAGGATAAACTTGCAACAAAGGTTTAATGGTAGTAATACGGTTTAGTACATAAATGAAAAAGACCCCCGCAATGCGGAGGTCTTGAAAAATTTTATGCTGCTTGTTTTATGCTGCTTGCTTTTCTTTTTTTCGTTTTAGTTGAACCAGTAGTGATTCGAATGCCTGGTCAAATGATTCTTCAAAAGATTTGCTGCCTGCTTTTACAAAAAAATCGTACCGGGGTACGTGAATCCTGATTTCTGCAATCTTGTCTTTAATTGTGTGAGCCACATTGTCAAGTTTGAGAAAAACATTTACTCGGATAATTCGATGGTGAAAGTTGTTTAGCTTTTCCATTTTTTTCTCAATGTAATCCAACAACTTTCTGTCCGCCGCAAAACGTACGGTTTGAATGTTTACGTTCATAGCTCTTAATTTAAGTGAAACAATATGTAAAGAACTTGGTTAAAAGTTTTTTGTACTTCATGTTCAAGTTACGAACACAGCCTGTTTTTTCCAAACTTCTGAAGCCCGATTTTACAGAAAAATGGTAAAATTTTTCTAGGCCTTTGGATGGGCCTTTTTATAAACATCTTTGAGCTTTTCGATAGTATTATGTGTATAAACCTGGGTAGAGGAAAGGCTGCTATGACCCAGTAATTCCTTTACAGCATTCAGGTTTGCACCATTGTTCATGAGATGTGTGGCAAAACTATGACGCAAGACGTGGGGGCTTTTTTTGTCCAATGTGCTGGATTCTCCTAAAACACGGTTCACAATATTATAAGCGTATTTAGGATATAGCTTTTGACCTTTTGAAGTAACGAGTAAAATGTCCTGTACTTTTTCAAACAGTTTTCTTTTCTGTGCCTTGTAATCCTTTATATCAGCCAGTATTGTTGCGGGTACGGGAATGATTCTTTCCTTGTTTCCTTTACCCAAAATTTTTAACTGTCTATTTCCGGTATCAATTTGTGATTCTTTAAGATTTATTAATTCACTTAACCGCATGCCGGTTGCATAAAAAAGAGTGATCAGCATTTTTGCATTTAACGAATCCCAATCTTCGGTTGCAACACTTACAGCATCTATCATTTTTAGTGCATCCTTTTCTCTAATGAAAGAAGGCAATCGCTTTTGCATTTTCGGTGATATTACCTGGCTCATTGGAGTTGATTGCAAATTGCCCGACTTTATATGATACTTGAAAAAAGATTTTAACGTTGATATTTTCCGGTTGATGCTACGTGATGTATTGTCGTTCTCTTTCAACGATGCAAGCCAGCTGCGCACCCATGTATGAGAGATCAGTTTCAGCTCAGTGTTATCGAAAGTATTCTTCAGGAAATTAAAAAAATCAGAAAGATCGGTTTGATAAGCGATGATGGTATGAACTGAATATCGTTTTTCAAATTTCAGGTAATCAAGAAAGGATTGGATATGCGGATGATTAGCTACCTCCATAAATAACAATAGCAGCAAAGCTATAAAACTTTGCTGCTATGTGCCGATTTATAAAAAAGCAAAAGCTTACTTCTCTATTTTTCCGCTGGCGATTTTCTGCTTGTAAACAGCTTTCAACACTTCACCCCGACGTTTAACTGACGGCTTAGTGAAAGACTGGCGTTCACGCAACTGCAGAAGCACTTTTGACTTCTCAAATTTCTTTTTATACTTTTTGAGGGCCTTGTCTATGTTTTCGCAGTCTTTAGAATCGATAATCAGCATTTGTATACCTCCTTTGGTAATTTTTTTAAATGGGCTGCAAAGATAGGGGCTGATGTTCAAATGAAAAAGCTTTGTAAGAAGGAATTTGTCCAAGTGGCCGCCTTTGGGGAGATTTGTCGAATGTTTACGGGAATAATAGAAGCAACTGGCATTATTAAACAGGTCATTTCCAATGGTTCCAACAAGAGTTTTTGGATCGAGTCCCCTATTTCTAATCAACTTAAAACAGACCAAAGTGTGAGCCATAACGGCGCCTGCCTTACCGTAGAGGAAGTTTCAGACAACCGCCATCAAGTGACGGCAATTGAGGAAACATTGATCAAAACCAATTTGGGTAGCTGGAAGGAAGGCGGCACCATAAACCTTGAAAGATGCCTGACAATGAACAGCCGTCTTGATGGCCATTGGGTGCAGGGCCATGTGGACACTACCGCAACATGCCTTCAGAAAAAACCCAAAGATGGAAGCTGGGTTTTTGAATTTGAGTTTCCAAAAAAATTTGCTGAACTGGTGATAGAAAAAGGTTCTATCTGTATAAACGGAATAAGCCTTACTGCATTTGATGTGAAAAAGAAAACATTCAGGGTAGCCATTATTCCTTATACTTTTAATCATACCAATATTCAATATTTAGATAAAGGTGACACTATGAATATCGAATTTGATATGATTGGAAAATATATCCTTAGAAAATTATCTTTGGTTCAATAAACTAACCCACCTACTGCTGATGACGGAAATAAAAACCGATAGACAACACTATCCTGCTTTAGATGGTGTGCGGGGAATAGCGATATTGCTTGTTGTGTTTTTTCACAATTTCGGTTTCATCAACTACTTCTTTTTTGGCTGGTTGGGTGTAGACTTGTTTTTTGTGCTATCAGGATTTCTTATTACTGATATACTTATCAGAGAAACAGGATCAAAAAATTATTTAAAATCCTTTTATACAAGACGGATTTTAAGAATTTTTCCCATTTATTACCTGCTATTGATAATTTTTCTTTTAATACTTCCTCATTTTATTTCGTCTACAGTCAATCTTGAATATTATACAAACAACCAGGCCTGGCTTTGGACCTATACACAAAACTGGTTGTATATTATTAAACCCCACGCCTATTCAAATATCCTGCTTCACTTATGGTCACTGGCAGTGGAAGAACAATATTACCTTATCTGGCCTTTTGTTATTCTAATATTCAGGAAACCGAAAGTTTTACTTGCGATAAGCTTGTTTTTTTTGATTGGAATTATTATTCTAAGGTTAGTATTGTGGAATAAACAAATTGAAGGATTTCAATATTTTAGCTGGTTTACTTTTAGCCGCATCGATGGTATTTGTATTGGCAGCGCATTGGCACTTATAAAATTTATATCGCCAAAATTCATTACTAACAATACACCCTATATCATAAGCTCTGTTGCGATCTTTAATTTTGTGTTTTACTTCATTAATAAAAACTACGGGTTCTCATTTCCTTATTTTCCCCTGATCGGCTACACTACTTTTGCAATTGTTTTTGCTGTAATAGTTTCCGAAGCTGCTACATTGAATAAAAATTTTATTACCATACTACTAAGTTTTACCCCCTTACGTTTCATTGGTAAAATTTCGTATGGCTTTTACATTTATCACTGGCCCATTTATGTTTTGCTTTTCCCGATATTGCTGAATTATTTAAAACAGGTATTACATATAAATACAGGAAGCTCACAGTTCTTAGCAGCAGCAATAGCAACAGTAGCAGGATTCCTGATCAGCATTTTGAGTTTTTATTTCTTTGAAATGCCTTTTCTTAAGCTTAAAAAGTATTTTCGCTGATACTACAGATAAACCTGAATGCAATCCCAGAATACAGAAATAAAACAACTCAGCATCATCATACCCTGTTATAATGAAGAACAATACGTAGCAACTGTTTTGAAGAGAGTAATTGAATGTGATCCCGGCTACAGCCTGGCAAAACAAATAATAATTGTAAATGATGGATCTGCTGATGCTACTCAAAAAAATATTGAAATATTTATCACCCAAAATACCGGAGCAGATATCCGATTATTAAATCATGAAAAAAATTTGGGTAAAGGCAGTAGCATAAAAACAGCTTTGGAACATGTTACCGGCGAAGTTGTTATCGTTCAGGATGCAGATCTTGAATATGATCCAAATGATTTTAATCTTTTGTTACAACCGATCATGAATAATGAGGCGGATGTGGTACTTGGATCAAGGTTTCGTGGAGATGGCCCACATAAGGGGCCCTTTATTTTACACAAACTGGTAAATAAAGTTTATACCTTTTTATCGAACATTTTAACTGGCCAGCATTTATCAGACATACATACCTGTTATAAAATGTTCAAAACCCAAATCCTGAAGTCTGTTATTATTGAAGAACATCGTTTTGGTTTTGACCCTGAAATAATAGCCAAACTTGGTCATAGAAAAGATGTGAGAATAAAAGAAGTGGGCATTTCATATAAGGGACGGAATTTTGCAGAAGGGAAAAAAATTAATTTCACTGATGGCTTCAGGGCATTTTATTGTATTATCAGGTATAACCTCTTTTCAAAAAAATAACCAGCATTTGCAACCAAGAGAAAATACCGGTCACCAGGCATTACAGATATTATCTGAAGCAGACGCATTTAATAACTGGATGTACTCTGCAATTAGCCCTTATGCATCCGGAAATATTCTTGAAATCGGAAGCGGAATGGGTAATATTTCAAAATTTTTCGTCCTGAAAGGAGATGCAATTACATTATCAGATATTGATCCTTTTTACCTTGATCACCTGCAAAAAAAATTTCATACCTACCCGAACGTTAAAAACTTTCTTTCTATTGATCTGCAAACAAAAGAATTCAGTAAATGCTATGAAGATCTAAAAGAAAAATTTGATGCTGTATTTCTTTTAAATGTGCTTGAGCACCTGGCTGATGACAGTTATGCAATTCAGAATTGCAGATTTTTGTTAAAAGAAAATGGCACCCTGATCATCCTGGTGCCAGCTTATTCATTCCTGTTTTCCGAGATGGATAAGCAACTGAATCATTACCGCCGGTATACCACTAAATCAATTTGTAAAAAAATTAATGCAGAAGGTTTCAATATTGAAAAATCATTTTGTTTCAACTTTATCGGCATTCCTGCATGGCTATATGGTAAGATCCGAAAATTTAAAGTATTGCCTAAAACTGAAATGAAATTGTTCAATAACATAGTGCCTTTTGGAAAGTTATTAGACAAAATCACTTTTCATAAAGCCGGGCTTTCTGCGATTGCAGTAGCCAGGAAAAATAAAACCTGATCCTGTAATCTAATCTATGCTTCAGCTCGCAGTACATATGATTATTATTTCTACTATTTGCATGGTATGGGGACTCATGATTTTATTGGCAGCAAAAAAAATCAAACCCGGAAATAATTTCTGGATCCGTTCAACGGCAGGATTTTATTGCTTCCTTTATTTTGCCGGGTTAATTACATTGTCATTTATTAGTTCCTGGCTTTGCCTGTTTTTACCAATGAGGTTTAGCTATCTTCTTTTATTCAGCATTGTGCCATTGTTATTTCTAATTTCAAAAAGAAAAGCAGCTGTAGAGTTATTGAAAATGTTTCCGTTAAAATTAAATCTTTCATTGGTTGAGGTTAGTTTTATTCTTGTTTGCCTTGCAGCATGTTTTATACCCGGCGTTTTAAAACCCCTGAATAGTGATACACAGATATATCATGTACAGATCATCCGCTGGTTCAATGAATATGGTACTGTTCCAGGCATAGCAAATCTTTTTCCACGTTTTGGGTTAGGCTCTAACTGGTTTAACCTGATCGCAATGTTCCGAATTCCATATTTCAGTTATGAAAATTTCACCTGGTTGAATACTACAACTGTTATTTGGTTTTTTGTATGGTTGATTAATAACTGGCGATTTCATTTTTTGAAAAAAACCTCTTCATCCCACCAGGTAATGAGTCATTTTTATTTACTGGTTATTTTGTTTTCCATGCTTGAATGGGAGCTTTTCAGAGATGCAGCAAGCTCTACAAATTACGATTTCATTGTAACCGCATTAACTTTAATTGCTATATCGTTTCTCCTTGAATCAATCTTATTTCTACAAGAAGAAAAAAAAATCTCTTTTATATTCATTGTTCTTTGTATCTCAGTAATTCCATTTAAGCTCTCCGGTATATTCCTTGTGCTTTTATTGTTATTCTATTTATCCGGTTTTTTAAAGATCAAATACTGGATTTATTGTCTTACCGCAGGAATTATAATCATCACTCCTCTTTTAATTAAAAATTATATAGTCACAGGATACCCGGTTTATCCTATGCCTATCAGTTTTAATAATCCCGACTGGAAACTTCCGTTGGAAATGACAGACTATCTCAGACAATATATTTATGTCTCAAACAGGTTTTACAATAGCAAAAGCATCGATTTTACAAAGGTTCCCGAACTTATGCAGCAAAGCTGGATACATTTATGGGCAACGGGATTATTATTTCAGCAAAAAATCATTATTGGTCTGTCGTTGCTTTCTCTTGCTTTGTTTTTTTTCAAGTCAGGGTTATCAGTCAGCCATAAATCACTGCGTGGTTTATTCTTTGTTCTTATACTAATGGCGGCGGGATGGTTCTTCACGGCACCTTCTCCCCGCTTTGGTTATGGCGTACTGCTTATGTTGGCTTTTTTCCCGATCTGTTTTTATTTTGGTAAATATTTTACTCCCCAGTTACACAAGCCTCTTATTATACTTACATTTTTTATAACTGGTTATTACCTTTATTTAAAATCGCAGCCATTTTTTGAACACCCTGATTATTTTGTACACACTGCAAAGCTGGACCAACCTCCGGTCGGAATCATTACAATTAATGGTATGAATTTTAACCTCCCCGAAGTAATTAATAATGGATGGCTACGTGACTGCTACAATACAGATCTTCCATGTATTTATCAAGAAAATAAATACCTGCTGCTTCGAGGCAGTTCACTGAAAGACGGTTTTAAAATGGATCCGCATCCAGATAGTATCTTTATCCGTAACTATGTTTATTAATCAAATGAAAAAAGTCGCTTCATTTTTATATCGAAACCCTGTTGCGCTTTTTTTACTATTTCTCTTTATTGTTTACTTGCCGGTGTTTTTACCCTTTTTTCATTTAAAAAATGATTTAATAACGCAAAATCTTCCTACCCGTTTTGTTATCAGCGAGAGTTTATACTCCGGCTATTTTCCCTGGTGGAACCCATACATACATTATGGTATACCCCAATATGGAGATATGAATAATGGTTTCTGGAACCCATTTCTATGGCTGATAGCAAAAACCATTGGCTATTCGATCTATACAATTACGCTAGAAGAAATGTTTTACCTGCTGCTTGGCGGATGGGGCATGTATAAGTTAATCAAAGAATTATTTTCCAAAAACACGGCTTTGCTAACCGGGCTTGCATATATATGCTGCGGTTGTGCAGTAGGACGATTACAGCATTTTATTATGATACCGGGGTTGGCATTTTTCCCTTTTGTCCTCTTATATTTTATCCGTACTCATAAAGCACCTATTGTTAAAAATTTCATCGCCAGCGGTTTCAGTGTTTTTTTATTTATGTCTGCTACACATCCAAGCCAGGTAATTGGAGGTTCTTACTTCTTCCTGTTTGTTATACTTTTTATATACTTATTCAGAAATTCGGCAACAAAAAAGTTTTACACCGGAAATTTCTGGAAAATAAATTTTGTGTTACTAATAATTGCAGGCCTGTGCTGCTCGGTTATTATTGTCAGTAATCTTGAAGTTCTGCAGCATATATCGCGGAGTAGCAGGGTACCGACAGAATATGCACAGTTTGCCTCTACGACTTTACAGTCTTATTTCTCCGTTTTATTTCCTTTAGCCGTTCATAAGACCAATTTTTTTGATACTGATATTTCAATGCGAAATGTCTATGGCGGAATCGCACTGATAGTTGGTTTGTTTTTTTATTTTAAAAATATAACCCGTAAAGTAATTTTATTCAGTCTGTTGCCGCTTTTATTTTTCGTGCTACTTGCTTCTGGCGGCTGGTTTAAAACCTTTGCCTGGCATGCCTTGCCACTTACTGGTTTTGTACGTATTAATGGCGAATTCACTTATTTCGCACTGTTGATTCTCTTTTTGTTGTCATCTGCAGGATTGTCTTCATTGCTTCAAAAAGACAACTATCCTCATTTGCTTACTGCACCATTTAAATGGTTATTGATGCTGTTCCTGACAACTTCATTGATTTCGTTGATTTTGATTACTACAACAAAATCATCTTTCATATTTACTAGCAGTAATGCTGCCGGTAAATATTATATTAAATCATTATTTGAAAATCTAAGTTTTGCCGATTTACTTCTTATTCAAAGTCTCATTGGAATTTTTACAGTTTGGCTGATTAAAAAATATAAATTTAGTTATACCGCATCGGTCTTTATAATTTGTGCAAATCTTACGATCACAACATGGTTATCCCTGCCATTTACAGGACTTGGGATGAAGTCAAAAAAAGAAATGCAGCAGGTGATTAACAGTAGTCCCCCGGGCATACAATTACAGAAACTCACACCTGTTTCAGAGACAAAGCTGATAACACCGGAAAATAAAAGAGAGTTTATAATGCTGTCTTCTTTCAGTAAAAAAATCGGCAACCCCGAAATGGAAGATTACCCCGTACAGTTAAAATCAAGTGCAGCCTTTTTCAGCGATTCAGCATTAACTAATTTTATTAATCAACAGGCGTGGTTATTTCTTAGTTCAGATACATTGACCACCGCATTCACAAGCTTTGATTCTTCAGCTATTAAAGTGATTGAAAACGGACCTGGAAAAATTAAATGCAGTGTCAGTAATAGCGGATATAAATTTCTTGTTTTATTGCAAAACAATTATCCGTACTGGCGAGTTTCAATGGATGGAAAAGAAATAAAACATTCTACAGCTTTTAAAACATTTATTTCAGTACCTGTTACTGACGGTGATCATATTATTGAATTCAACTTTAACCCCAAACCAATTAGAACAGTTTTGCAAATCAATATCACTATTCTCATTTTACTACTACTTTTTTTGTGTATAAAAAAAACAAGGAACAAAAGCTTGTTTAAATAATCTTTCCTTTCATGGCTTTACCGATCGCTTCATTCATCAGCCGCTCTGCATAAGGCCTTGAAATTTCATTCAGCTTTTCAATAGCTCCCTGAATTTCATCCTTAGTTCCGGAATTGATCAAAGTTTGCAATCCGCTTATTGCATTTTGTGTAATGGATATTTCCTCATCAAGCAGATACTCTTTGTTTTTTTCAATAAACAACCCCGTTGCATCAACTATTTGTTTTCCTTCTGTCTGTGCTTCTACCAAAGCCCTTGTCTGCATATCTTCTTTAGCATGAGTGATGGAATCCAATAGCATTTGTTCTACTTCCGCATCTGTTAATCCATATTGCGGTTTTACTTCAATGCTTTGTTCTACTCCGCTTCTTAGTTCTTTCGCTTTTACAACCAATATTCCGTCTGCATTCACTAGGAAACTCACTTCCACTTTTGGCAATCCTGCGGGCATTGCCGGTATACCTGTTAAATTAAATTCTGCTAGTCTCCGGTTATCTTTTACGAGGTCTCTTTCACCCTGGTATACGGAAATCCGCATTCCACTTTGTCCATCTTTCTGAGTAGTATATTGTCTGCCTGCTTTCGAAGGAACTTTTGAATTTCTCGGGATCAGCACATCCATCAACCCGCCCATTGTTTCAATACCCAACGATAAGGGTGTTATGTCAAGCAATAAAAAATCTTTATTGTTGCCTGCTAAAATATCTGCTTGTACGGCTGCTCCCAATGCCACTACTTCATCAGGATTAACAGTATCATTTACTTTTCTTTTAAAAAACTTACTTACTGATTCGATAACAAGCGGCACTCTTGTACTACCACCTACCATCACTACCTCATTTATTTCAGCAACTTTAATTCCCGCATCAATCACAGCATTTATGCAACAGGCAATTGTTTTTTCAACAAGAGGTCTAATAAGATTTTCATACTCAGTTTTCAAAAGTGATAGATCCTCTCCATTCAACTGATAAGAAAAAGTATTATTAAAACTTAAATGCTTCTTGGCTTCTTCTGCTAATAATCTTATTTGCTGCCTGAAATTATCGTCGGTTGCCTTTTCATTCCATCCTTTTGCATTGATCCAGTATTCGCTTATAGCCCTGTCAAAATCATCACCACCTAGATAAGTATCACCATTTGTTGAAAGCACATCAAATACACCACCTGTTATCCGTAAAACAGAAATATCAAATGTGCCACCACCTAAATCATATACAGCAATAGTTTTTTCTTCCTCTTTATTTAAACCTAAGCCGTAAGCCAAACTTGCCGCCGTTGGCTCATTCACTATTCGCATTACATCGAGCCCTGCAAGCTTACCAGCATCTCTTGTAGCCTGGCGCTGCGCATCATTAAAATAAGCAGGTACTGTTATTACAGTTCTTGTAACCGGTGTTTTTAAAATATGTTCTGCCCTTTTTTTTAATTCTTTCAGAATAAAAGAAGAAAGCTCAATGGGAGAATAAAACTTTTCACCTACTTGCACTTTCACAAGGCTTTCGGTATTATCATCAATTATTTTATAGGTAAAAAAGCCTGTATGCTCACGGATATCATTATATGATTTACCCATTAACCGCTTCACAGAAAACACCGTATTCTCTGGTTCAGCAATCAAAAACTTTTTTGCCTCATCTCCAACTGTTATTTCGCCACTTTTAGAAAAATGAAGAATAGAAGGCACCAGTGCATTTCCATCAAACTCTTTTAACACGACCGGTTTCTTTGTTTCGGGGTGAATGATGGCGACGAGGCTGTTGGTGGTTCCCAGGTCTATTCCAACGATCATTTCCTGTTGCTGCAGACTGCCGGTTGATATATTGATTGCGATTTTTGCCATATAATATTTTCAAGCGATGCGCAAAAGTAACAGTTGATGGACAAACAACACTTACGCATAAAGAAAAAGGGCCGTATTTGCGGCCCTTCTTCACACTTAAAATTTATTAATTAACGCATTAGATACATTTTTCCATATCCATTGTTGAAGAACTTATCGGTATTGTCTTCATTATCTGTCTCATTACTACGATATTTCTCCAACGCCTTTCCTTTGTGATTGGTAATGACGCGGTACAGATAAATACCGTTTGCCAGCTTTTGTCCATAACTGTCTGTTCCATCCCATTTAAACTCAGTGATGTTTCGGCCGATATGTAAAGGCCCTAATTCATCTTTTGTTATTTCCCTCACCACTTTACCAGTAATAGTCAATATCTGTATTCGAATATTTTGCGGCACCTCGCTTCCGGTTATTGTAAATACAAATGCTGTAGATGTAGTAAACGGATTCGGGTAATTCAGCATATTTGAGATCATCGGTTTGTTGATGACCTTAAATACCACTCTGTATTCAATATTACCAGCTGCATTTTCACTTCTGTCTTTACCGGTTACGATCAATTCATACTCGCCATCTTGTGTAAAGTATGGGAAGAAGTCAATAGCGGCTGTATTATTAGCATTCGGTGCCTGGCCAGCCGGTGTAAACCGTAATGTATCGTTATTGAAATTAAACTGGCGTACCGTACCACCGGGATACTTCACTTTTACAGTTAAAAGACTGGTATCATCCAGTATCATCCATCTTGCTTCATCTTTTAGTTTTACCACTATATGCGGTTTGGATGAAACAACATCCCGGTTTAAGATATGGACATTATCAAACGTAACATCAAGCAGCGGGTTAAGGCTGTCTGGTTTTACATACAATGTTTTAAATAAGAAATTATTAAAATGATATTGTTCCGGCTGATCATCATCAGGATTCACTTCTACATAAATTGTATTGTACCCAGAAAGTGAAGGTGTCTGTACAGTTGTGCTTACTACGATCGTATCGTTTACCGCTAATGCCTTTTTTCTCGGTATTGGAATAATATTTGGCGTATTACTTTTATCAGTTATAACCATTTTTACTTTAAGACTATCGAATGGAATTTCGCTGACATTTTTAAATGCGACTTTAAAGTTGAATGGTTCACCTACATCAACAGTATCCTTAGATTCAAAAAGGATATTCGGTGCAATTGCACCTTCCGGTACCGGCACATAAGTTAATCTCCAGTAACGAAGCTGGTAAGGTGTAAAGTTCAGTGTATCCTTTGTAAATAAACGAAGTCTCATATAAGGATAAGCTGTTGCGCTGAAAGAAGAAATATCATAATCTTGCTGTGCAGTGGTCAGGTTATTTAACAATACAATCTCTTGCCCGGTCGGTGATATACCGATCAATGCAAGTGATACACTATCAAGTGGGTTAATATCCGGTGCAACAGTACCTCTCCATTTTAAAGTTCTCCATTCTTTGGCAGGACCCATTAACGGTGATGTTATCAACCCGACAGTATCCGGAGTTTTTATATTGACATCCATGTAAATTTTATCATAGTTACCTGCAGTAAATAGTGTTCTTGGAGGAAATGCTGTCGCATCATTTTTCTTATATGTGAAGATGAATGTACGAGGACGGTTAAAACTGTCTAGTGTTGCAAATCCCTGGTTATATAAAGTATGGTACAATGAATTTCCGGAACCATAAAGAAGTGTATCATCTTTCCATACATTAGGATAAGCGAGTCCCACCGGATCGGTAGGGCTGTTATTTCCCCGTATTACCACATATGAACCGTCAGGAACTACATTATTCAGGAAATTCATGAGCTTACGCCGAGATGCAGTATCTGTAAAAAGATATTCAAATGTATACTCCCGCCTGATACCACAAGTCAATCGGAGACTTTCGTACAATCCGGTAGGTCCGGAGTAATCATTTTTTAAAGCTTTAAGTGTTTTAGGGTTAAAGACACTGACCATTATGGCATCATAATTACATCCACCCGCAATAAATGCGGAATCATTTACGGAAATAATGAAGTCTGGTGCCTGGTTTGAGGCTGTAGGGAAGATCGCATTCTTGATAAAAAGATTATTATTACTTGAATCAAATACAAGCTTTCTGTCTTCCTTTAATATAACACCCGAATAGACCGAGTGGCCATGTTGAAAGTAATGGCTTTGATTATATCCCAGGTCGTTATTAGCCAGGTAAATAAATGATGAGCTATTCCATACCGGCAAGCCTGTTGTTGGCTGTGGAGCTACTCTCCAATAATAAACAGTGCTATCTGTAAAAATTATTCCTGGGCTAAACTCAAGAACTCCTCCAACTGAGCTAAGTGTACGAGTTGCTTTCATTGGTGAATTAAACAATTCAGTCGTATCAATTTCCAGCATATAAGGCTTGAGTGTACTTAACGGGTTAGCAGTAGAAGCAATAAGCTTAATATTTTGTTTATTGATAATTGAAAAATTGTATGGGTAAACTGGTCTCGCTTCATCCTCGTATATGAAAAAGTCCTTTGTAACAGAATTATTTGATTCAAATGTTTCATCTACCTGGTTTTCTGCATCAATTGTAATCGTTATCCTATTTAATCCTTTATCCCGGGTAGCTACAACTGGTATTTTAAGTTTCAGTGAATCTATAAAACGTATACCCGGAATTGTATCCTTATAAATAACTTCAGTAACGTTAGTAGTGGGATAGGTACGTTTTACTTCTACTACAATATTTTTATTAACAGCCTTTCCAAGATTCACATACTGTACATTCAACTGGAAACTATCTTCAGCTATTGAAATGATATTCGGGGAAATCTTTACCATTGGCTCTTCAATCGCATAATCAGGCTTCTCGAAATAATTTAGTTTTATAGCAGGGTCACCATGTAAGCTGGTTTGTTCACATTGAAACCGGGCATAATAATCCAATTGTGATGTAAGGTTAAAGACTTGTGTAATCGTTTCCTTCATTTGCTCACCTAGCGTTTTACCATAATGAGTTGTAGATATGGCAGTATAGTTTTTTGTGTTGTAAATATCAAGGTAATGTACAATACCGAAGTGTGTACTTGCTATAAAAGCAATAGATCCTTTATTAGCAGCGAGAACAAATTTTTCAGATAATGTTTCCCTTACAAGAAAACGAACCGTATTAAAATTAAAAAGATTTCCTGCATTACAACCCATCACTATCATTACCGGGTACTTGCCTGTGTTATTATAGCTGGCCGGATCATCCAAATTAAATTCAAGTGAACTGGTGGCAGAGTGACCAAAGTAAGTAAGTAAGCTCACTCCCTCTTCCATCAATTGTTTTAGTCTTACCGTATTAAGCAATGTAACTGTCTCTGCTGATGTTTTGCTGAATAAATGCACATTAGCGCCGAATAGAGTGTCTTTAATTATATCACGATACCTGTTCATATAAGCTTCCAACAATGCTTCCAGGTTTTCATCACTGGCACCCACTACATGTATTACATTTTTCATCCATGCTTTATCCTGAATGGCAGGTGAATTCGTTTTTTGAGTTTGTTCATATACAATAACCTTTGCAAGGTAATTAAGTATCTCTTCTCCGTTAATTACAGATAACCTTCCAATAGGTGTTACAGGTATCAGGTTTCCAGGATCAGCACTTAAGAGATTATCAGAAGCGGGGTGCCCAAATGTTGGAATGAATCCTAGCTTGTATACATCTGGATTCGACTCAAATGCCCGAAATTGGTTATAGGTTAATCCTTTACCGATCAAAAAAACAAATTTGGGCTGCACCGCATATGTTGCCCTTGCCCAACGCAGAAAATTTCTTACTGATAAAGGATTCATTTTAATACCAAATCCAAATTGGTCAACTAAATCTTCTATCATGTAAATCTTAGCGTTGTAACCGCCGCCAGCGGTTGAGCTTCTATAAGTTTTATATGCTTCAACGGGATTTGAACCATTTGGCCCGGTCATCAATGCCGCATGTGAGATAATTAAATAATCACCCTCATATGCAGTCCCAGTATAATTAACAAAATTTCTCTGAACAGCATTGACTACTGAAGAATAATTTGAGGCATTCTGTGAAACCAAAACCAATTCCCGTTCAGTAGTTGAAGGCAATAACTTAAAACGTAAGGTTGGTTGATTACCCATATCTGCAACATAGCGCTGCCCATTTGTAAGATCAAGTAATACTGGCGTTATCCCACCAAAATTGAAATTGTTTATTTCAAGATAATTACCTGCAACTGAAGCTGGCAATTTGAATTTGAAGTTTATTGAATTATCAAAGTCGAATATCCGTGGATAATCTATCCCAAACATTCCAACCACCATCCTGTCACTATTAACAGTTGTAATATTATTTAAGGTTACTGTAGTAGCTGCTGAAGTAATATTTGCTGCATCCAAAGGAATATCCAGTTTTACATAATCAAAATAATCCATTCGTTGTGTATCAATTGGATTACCGTTAATACTTACACTAAACTCTCGTGGATTAAGCGCATTACCTACTGCATTAATTCTGAATCTTGATTCAGGTGCGCCGGCTCCCGTATATACTTTCAATGAATTGGGAAAACTGCCCAATATAAATTCAGTAGTTGTTGTTCTGCCAATATCTGCAGATGTCCATCCTTCTCCCTGGTCATAAGAAGATGAGTATACATATTCACTTATCACTGCTGCAAAGCCCGGGTTTTGCTTTGTCCTGAAATCAACTCCGGCTGTATGCATAAAATATGGTTCAGCAGGCAATGAGTTTCCTGCAACATCATTGATCGTTGGCGCCAACCTGAAATTGGGACTTGTTGTATTTACCGTAAGAAAGAATGCTGCCGTATCAGTATTAAAATTCCATGCATCATTCAGTTGGTGATCCTGAATTCTGTACATCACTTTATCCACTTTGCCATCATTCATCTTACCCCAAAATTCAATATAATCGGATGCACCGAATAAACCGGTTTGAATAGATGTATAAATTGGCACTTCCTGGCCATTTCTCCATAATTGAAAGTGTTGCGCCTGCACAGTACCCAGACCCCATGAGGCTAAAGCAGATTGATTAATGCGATACAAACCTGTAGCACCGACTTTAAACTTGTAATAAGTTTTATTGTAATCTATCCATTCATTATTAAAGTTCTGTGCTTTCACCAGAACTCCGCTCAGAATAAACAGTATAAGTAAAATTCGTTTCATTGCTCAATGGTTTATTTCGGATGCCTGATTTTATTTTTTCTTACGGTTTGGGTCACTCACCAAATTCAGCCGCAACGAAAACACATGGGTAAATAACGGGTTAGATTGGTTGGCTAGATTGGTAAATGCATAATCAATCGTTACATTCTGTATTTTAAACCCTGCACCACCACCCGGCTGATAGATCCAGACCTTTTTTTGATTCAATGTATCCCCATCCGCCAATGCCCTCTGGAAATTATTGATACCTGCACGCAGGTAAAAAACATTGTTGACATTAAATTCCAAACCCAGTTTCGGATCAACGCTTACCGGATCTGCACTTACGAGTGTATTACGTTTTCCATCAAAAGTCAAATCTAAATTGGCTTCAGCAAGGAGGCTTGATTTTTTTCCCAATTTAAAATCCCTTGCCACGCCTAACACTAACCTTGGTGCCGTCAACTCAGTAGATTTAACGGGGATCTCATTGTTGGTGAGATAAAGAACTTCTTTCTCTCTTTCAGTAAATGTAAATGACCATGCATTGAACGTGGTAGTGATATCACGACCTGATATGCCAAACCGCCATTTATCTTTTTGAATTTGCACTCCTGCATCCAAACCAAAACCCCATGCTTTCGCAAACTTACCTACGCTGCGATGAATAACTTTTGCATTTACTCCAAACTGTACATTCTTATGTTCCGTTTCTTTCAGGCGTTGTGCAAACGAAACAAGAAATGCATAATCAGCCGATGAAAAAGCCTGGATATTGTTATAATTGATAGAACCATCGGGTTCTACCAGGAATAAAGTATTCATGATATCATCTACGGCAAAACGCAACCCGGTGACAGCTACTGTTCTTTTTTTATTTGCCGAAGGGAAAGCGATTCCTGCAAAATCATATTTACCGATACCGGCGAAATATTCAGCATGCATTATGTTAAGCTGGGGAACATCTTTTATGTTTACTAAACCTGCAGGATTCCAATAACTAGCCGTTCCGTCGTTCACTGATGCTACCTGTGCTCCCCCCATTGCAAGACCTCGGGCACCGGCGCCAATATTCAAAAATTCATTGGAATATTTTCTGAACTGTGCAGACGAGTCAGAAAAAATCGCAGTTAATAGGGTAAGTGTTACAAGGGTTCGTTTCATCAGATTAAAGATTTCTAATAAGCAATTCATTTAAGTTTTCAGAGGTGGCGGATGTGGCTTCAAAAATACTTTATACGGGCCGGATTACATAGTCCGGCCAGAAAAGAATATCATCTGAAAACGAATTTGTTAGAAAAAAATTGCCGATGCCCCGTTCCTTTTGCATTCTACCTTACTTTTGTTGCAAATCACAGAGTTACAACTATGAACTTGATAGAAGAATTACGATGGAGAGGGATGATACAGGACATCATGCCGGGCACTGAAGAGCAGCTGAAAAAGGAAATGACAACTGCCTATATCGGCTTTGATCCGACCGCAGATAGCCTGCATATCGGAAGCCTTGTTCCTATTTTATTGCTGGTGCATTTTCAAAAAGCCGGACACAAACCGATTGCCTTAATAGGTGGCGCTACAGGCATGGTTGGTGATCCAAGCGGAAAAAGCGAAGAAAGAAATTTATTAAGTGAAGATGTTTTACGGCATAACCAGGAAGGTGTAAAAAAACAATTGATGCAGTATCTAGACTTCGATACATCGAAAACAAACTGCGCAGAAATGGTGAACAATTATGACTGGTTTAAAGATTTTAGTTTTCTGAATTTTATTCGTGATGTGGGCAAACATATCACAGTGAACTACATGATGAGTAAAGACAGTGTGAAGAAACGATTGGAAGGTGAAACAGGAATGAGTTTTACAGAATTCACTTACCAGTTGGTTCAGGGTTATGATTTTTACTGGTTGTATAAAAATAAAAATGCCAAACTGCAAATGGGCGGTAGTGATCAATGGGGAAATATTGTAACCGGTACTGAACTGATAAGAAGAAAAGAAGGTGGTGAAGCCTTTGCTTTTACCTGCCCGTTAATAACAAAAGCTGATGGCGGCAAGTTTGGCAAAACAGAAAAAGGGAATATATGGTTGGATGCAAATAAAACCACTCCTTACCAATTTTATCAGTTCTGGTTGAATGCAAGTGATGAGGATGCAGAGAAATGGATCAAGATCTTTACTTTTTTGCTACAAGCTGAGATCAATTCAATTCTTGATGAACATAAAAAAGATGCAGGTAAAAGAATTTTACAAAAAAGATTAGCAGAGGAAGTTACACGTTTTGTGCATGGAGAAAATGCATTGCAGGAAGCATTAACAACTACAGAAAAAACATTTACACAAAAAGATATACCGGCAGAAGAACTCACATTAAAAGATTTTGAAGATATGCAGGGTGTTACCCAAATTTCTTTTTCAAGAGATAAAATTCATTCTGGAATAGATATTGTTTCTTTTCTTGCTGAAACAAATATTTTCGACAGTAAAGGGAATGCCCGTAAAAATGTACAGGGTGGCGGTATAAGTCTTAATCGGAAAAAAGTAGAAACAGTTGATTTTAAAATTGATGCTTCACACCTGCTGCTTGATCGCTTTTTATTGGTGAATAAAGGAAAGAAAAATATTTTTTTGATAAGTGTCGGATAATCCTGCTATATCCCTTCAAAAAGTTTATTTTATCAGCGGCCTGGGTGCTGATAAACGTACTTTTTCACTTCTTGATCTTTCTTTCTGTAATCCCGTTTTTATTGACTGGATACAGCCACTACCGGATGAATCATTAGCAGCTTATGCATTGAGATTGAGAAAACAGATCAGCGGGGAACACCCAATTATAATCGGTGTTTCATTTGGCGGTATGCTTGTTACTGAAATGGCAAAAGCCGACCCTGGTATAAAAGCAATTATTATTTCAAGCAATAAAACTGCAAATGAATTTCCATCTCTTTACAGGGCAGGCAAATACTTACCGGTATACAAATGGGTGCCTCAGACACTGCTTAAAAAAGCTGCTTTATTCCGTAGTTTGTTTTTCGGCCCAAAAGGAGAAAAACAAAAAGAACTTTTTAAACAAATACTGAATGATTCAGATACCCGCTTTACCAGGTGGGCTATTCATTCAATACTTTACTGGAAAAACAATGTTGTGCCACAAAATATAATTCATATACATGGCCGTTCTGACAAATTGCTTCCCTGCCGAAGGGTAAAAGCTGATTATGTGGTTGAAAAAGGAACCCACCTGATGATCATGAACCAGCCTGAAGAAATCTCAAACCTGATAAAAAAGTTAATTGTTTAACAGCATACGCTGATTAAAGATATACTGAGTTAAATTGCTTTAAATTTCATTCCAGGATTCTATGCGGATAGCTTTGCTAATACTCCAATTCAGTTTTTTTACATGTTGTTCAGCAAACGACAGTTTAATTCATTTTATCAGACTAAATTTTCTTTACGGCTCTAAACCCGCAAAAGGATATAAAGACATAGAAGCAAAAAAATTCGGAGGAATAAAAGGTGGCCATGTAAATATAGAAGCCGGCGACAAAGTGCTGGACTTTATGCCCGGCAATAATCCTTTATTTCCAAAAGATAAAAAACCATCGGGCGGATTCAGATTAAACAATTCAATATACTGGGATACTACAAACACGAAGTGGACAACAGTATTTATTCCTGTATCGGTCGATCAATTTTCAGAACTACAGTTGCTCTTTGACTCCTTATCAAAGCACACACCTTATGATTATGCAATATTTGGTATGCGATGTGCGGCAGCATCATATGATGTATTAAGTATGATCGGTTTGTTCCCGGAATACTCAAACAGCAAAAATATTGCTACCCATTTTTATCCCAAGCTATTACGTAAAAAAGTGTTGAAATGGGCGACTGAAAATAATTTCACTGTAATAGAACATGAAGGTAAGTCTTCCCGCAAATGGGAATCTGACAAAGGCCTCTTATAACTTTTTTATCACTTTCCACATTTCATCTGCTACTAATTGATTACCTGTTGAATTCAGGTGTACCCTATCGGTTGTAAGAATACCGCGGTCTTTATTTTCTTTATTGTTTTTCAGGTTATACTCAAGAAATAATTTCCTCAGATCAACCAGTGTCAATTTGTTCTTTAATGCGATATTCCGGATGATATTACTGTAATAATTCATATCGCCATCCTGAGGGTTACTGAAATCGGTCTTCTCTCCTATTGCAGCCGGTGTGCAAAGGATCACTTTAATATTCTTTGCGACCAGTTTATCAATAATAGCCTGGTAAAATTTTTCAAATTTATCCGGATCTGTGCCTGTGCCCGATGTTGTTTTATGCCACACATCATTTACACCAATGTATATAAAAACAATATCAGGAGTTTTTGCCAATACATCATTCTCCATTCTCAGGTATAGATCGTACACTTTATTGCCGCCAATACCGGCACCGACAAACTCATATTGAGCAGATTTTCCTTCAACATGACTCATACTATCAATGCGAACTATATAACCACCTTGCTGAACACCTGCCTGCGTGATCGAATCACCGAAGAATATTACTTTGTTCTTTTTCTGATAGCTGAATGACATTGTGATAAAAACTAAACCGACGATTAAAATGTTTTTCATCCAATAAATTTTGAGGACAAGATAAATAAAAAAGTCCCGTTGTGTGCGGGACTTTAATTAGTTATTGCGAAATGATCATTGTTTTTTTGATTCCTCTTTTTTCTCTGTAAGGTGTTTTGCAAAAAACTTTTCCATCGACTTATAAAAATCGGTTCGGTTGTTTTCATTCTGAAAACCATGACCTTCATCATTCTTTACCATATACTCCACATCTACGCCCCTTTTCTTTAATGCTTCTACCATTTGGTCACTTTCGTCTTTATTTACTCTCGGATCGTTAGCTCCTTGTGCTACAAACAAAGGTGTTTTAATCTTATCTGCATGCATTACAGGTGATGCGGCTGCCAGTAAAGCACTATCCTTTACAGGATCACCAACCATTTCATAAAACATAGCTTTATAAGGTTCCCAGTAAGGAGGAATTGTTTTCATAAATGTGAACATATTGGCTACGCCGACATAATCAACAGCTGCGGCATAAAGATCAGGAGTAAATGCAACGCCGGCCAATGTTGCATAACCGCCATAACTGCCGCCATAAATAGCAACTCGTTTCGGATCTGCAATTCCTTCTTTTATCAACCATTGCACACCATCTGTTATATCATCCTGCATTGTTTTGCCCCATTGTTTGAAACTCTTCATCCAGAATTCCTTTCCATAACCGGTTGAACCGCGGAAATTCATTTGCAATACGCCATAACCACGATTTGCAAGGAATTGTGCCTCCCAATTGAAGCCCCATGAATCTCTTGCCCACGGGCCACCATGCGGATTTACTACTACAGGGATATTCTTCGGATCCACTCCTTTTGGTAAAGTAAGATATCCATGTATTGTTAATCCATCCCTTGATTTATATTCTATCGGTTTTGTAGTTGCCATATCTTTTTCATTCAACCGTGGAAAAGCTTCGCCTAATAATTTTGTTTCGCCTGATTGTTTATCATAGAAATAATAACGTGCCGCAAGTTTATCATTTCCTATCGCTACGATGGATTTATCTTCTGAATTATTACTGCCATAAATGCCTACTTCGTAACCATCAAATTTTTTCTTCATTTTATTATATTCATCCTCTGATTCTTTATCCAGGAAATGTTGCTCACCTTTCCAGGAAGTATAATAAACTGCAGTCAGTACTTTTCTTTTTTGAGATTTGCCTAACCCGTCAACATCATAGTCAGGATTGCTGTATAGTTCTCTTACTTCTTTTTTAGTTGAAAGGTCATACTCGATGATCCCTGTTTTATCCCGACCGATATTGGAAGCGGCATAAATATTTTTATTATCAAACGTAAAAAACTGGATGCCAAAAATATCTTTAAAGCTTGTGTTCAGAAAAGAATCGAAAGGTTCTGTTTCAGATGCACGTTGAAAATAAGTTGTATTTACTCCGTCTGTCTTTGTAGCAATGCGGATCACTCCATCGTTATCGGTAAACCAGCCATCATAGTTTTTATCATTTTGAAAAAGCACCTTCAGCTCGCCAGTTTCAATATTCACACTATAAGGATCAAAAAACCTTGCATCCCGCTTATTCATTGTTATCATTACTTCTTTTTCTTTACCGGCTACATACCTCAGGTCATTCAATATGCCTGTCCGCACTTTAGCAAAAGGCGTTAGTGCTTTTACATCTTTGCCATCAATAGCAACTGAAAACAATTGGAAGTTCTCATCACCGCCAACATCCTGCAGGTAAAGAATGCGGTTACCTTTCCATTGATAGGTCCAGATATTACGCAAAGTATCATTGGTAACAGGAACACCAACTGTGTCTGATATTTTCCGAACATGCACATTCGTATGGCCTTTATAAGGCGATAGGTAAGAAATATATTCTCCATCGGGAGATATCTGCCAGCTGAATTTTTCAGGATTCTTAAAAAATTCTTCCACCGGTATCAATGGCGGCTTTTCTTCGATAGCGGTTTTTGTATTGCATGCAGTAATAAATAACATTGCGCCTGCTGCAAACAGCAAGAATAGTTTCTGATTCAATTTCATAATTGTTGATTTTTTTAAAAGGTGAAGGGGCTGAATTAAAATAGTGACAAAGGACGGAAAAGGGGAAATGAAGATAACAGGATTTATATTAAAAAAGCATCCTTTCATCAAAGAATGCTCCCATATTTAACATTAAAATCAAAACTTACTCTACATCCACCTGTTTCTTTACAACGGCACCATCACTGGCTTCCATTAAGAATTTTCTTTCATTAATAATGTAGCCGTTTCCTTTTTCGCAGAAATGAACTTTCAGATTTTCAATTGAAACAGGATTGCCATCCGGTATATCTGCAATATTGGAGTGTAAAATATCATGCCCATCAATAATTACCACCAGCCCGCTGCCAATCGCTTCCATTTTATTCCCTTCAGTGATCAGCATACCAGTATCTTCTCCAAGTCCAATACCAATAGATGAAGGATTTGTCGCAACAGCCTGTACCAATCTTCCAAAACGTCCCCGCTTTTCAAAATGCGAGTCGATGATGATCGTATCAATAAACCCGAGACCGCTTGTCATTTTCACTTCGCCTTTCAGGTGTGCCCTTGTTGCATTGCCTTCATAGATCATTGTTTTACTCATAGCCATGGCGCCTGCACTCGTTCCGGCGATAAGGAAATTTTCCTCCATATAGCGTTTCTTCATGATGGAAAGAAACTCGGTACCCCCATCCGTTACACTTAATCTTAATTGATTACCACCGCTGAACATTACGGCATCACATACTTTTATTCGTTCAATATACTCTGAATTTGCTGTATCCTGGCGGTTACGTATATGCATTACACCCACGTTCACACAACCGATCTTGCCGAATGCATTCATATAATTCTCGCCGACCTCATAGGGGATCGTAGAAGCTGTGGTGATAATTTCGATCCTTGCATTGATGCCGCCAGCCTCTTCCACCACACGGCGAAGTATCTGTAGTTCAAAAAAATTAAGATTATTGCGGTGAATTTCCCCGGTTTCGGAGTCAGCGCCTTTATCTTCAGCGCCGCCAACTGCAATCAGTTTTCCTTTAGGAACAATCATTCAAAAGGGTTTGATTTTTTCAAATATAATCAGAATGATTATAACGTATTTACTATACCAAACATTTTGTGAATATGTGGAAAATTAGGGCACAAACTGTAGTACTACTATTAAAATTTCGTTGTGTCACTCACTTGTACGTTGGGTAATTCTATTCACCATAAAATAGACTACCACTCCTGCTGCGGCTATCAAACTCCCCCACAAAGCAAACCAACCGGTAGAGAATAAAAGAAAAAGCCAGATACAAATAGAAACAATCACAGGCAGTGGAAACAACCACATTTTAAAAGGAAGATTCTTTGAGCCAAATCTTTTCCGCAATAACGAAACACCTACACCCTGCCCGATAAATTGTACAATGATGCGCATGGCAAGAATGGACGAGATCACTTCGCTCAGCTTCATGAATAAACTGAAAATAAAACCGAGTGCACAAAGAAATATGAGTGAGATGTAAGGAAAGTTTTTGGTGGGATGCAGCTTTGAAAATATTTTAAAGAAATTACCGTCGACAGCAGCTGCATAAGGCACTCTCGAATAACCCAGCACAACTGCAAACAAAGATGAAAGGGCAATACACAAGATCAAAACAGTAACAATAATACCTGCCTGCGGCCCGTGCAGCTGTTCCATAAATGAACTAACCAAATATTTATCATCAGGTTTTACAGATTGCCATGGCACTACTCCCATCACACTTATATTCATTAACAGGTAGAGCAAAGTGATGCCTGCAATAGAAATAAAAATACTCCTTGGAATATTCACCTCCGGTCTTTTTATTTCGCTGCCGAGATGACAAACATTATAATATCCCAAATAACTATAAACTGTTTTTACAGAAGCATGTCCCACCGCTGCCCAAAATGCTAAACTGAAAAATGATTCGCTGGCTTCTGGTAACAGTTTAACCGGGTTATGAAAATTTGAAAGCCCACTGATAATGATCCAAGTAATAGTCAACACAACCACTATACCCATTGCGACTGAAATTTTTCCAATCGCTTCTATTTTTCTGTATAGCAAAATGAAAACTAAGATCACCAATGACCCTGAAACAATTTTTTGTTCAATAAAACTCAAATCAACAATATAAGTAAGGTATTGTGCAAAGCCGATGGCACCGGAAGCTACGACCAGCGGCGCCTGAATTGCTGTTTGCCATACAAACAAAAAGCTCATCAGTTTTCCATACTTCTCGCCGAAAGCAATGCGATGAAAATTATAAGTACCTCCCGCCAATGGATAAGCTGCGCCAAGTTCACTCCAGATCATTGCATCAACCAATGCAGTCACAGCGCCGAATATCCATGCCCATAAAAATAATCCGCTGTTGAACTGGCTTACTACAAAAGGCATTACCACAAAGGGGCCGATACCAACCATATCAATCATGTTGATAGTAGTAGCCTGTAGTAAATTTATTTTTCGGTTTTGGAGTGTGGGCATGAAAGAAAATCAAACTGTAATTTAATTGGCTTTCATTATAAAAATTGGTAACACCCGTTCATTCTGCTTGCGAAATCAGAAATAATAAATCATGTCTTTGCAAATGTGTTTATTCCTTCTACCAATATATCGAGGTTATTCGTAGTAGTATATACATTCGGAGTTACTCTCACACTTTTTATATTCTCCCATTCAATTCCTACGGTATGCACTTTATATTTATCAAGCAGGTATGAATCCAGTTCGGCTGGCTTTTTACCTTCTACAGAAACATTACCGATGGCGCAGCCCCATTTAGGAGAAAAGGAAGTATGCAGTTTTACTTTTGGTGTATTTTTTACTTTATCAAACCAGTAATTCTTTAAATAGTGCAATCGCTTTTCCTTTCTTTCATTGCCGATCATTTCATGAAATTCTAATGCTTTACTAATTGCTTGTTCAATAAAGAAAGGTCTTGTACCTAATGCTTCAAATTTTCGGATATCATCTTTCATCGGATCACCCATTGCAAACATCGGGTATATGCTCTTGATCTTTTCTTTCCGCACATACAACATACCGCTACCAATAGGCGCATACAACCATTTATGCAGGCTGCTTGCAAAATAATCACAGTCAAGGTCCGAAATTTTAAAATCGAAATGAAAAAGACTATGTGCACCATCTACCACTACTTCAATTCCCCGCTTATGCGCCTCTGCAGCGATCTTTTTCACCGGTAGTATCTGTCCATTCCAGTTGATGATATGCGTGATATGTACAATTTTTGTCTTTGGTGTAAATGCTTTTACATACTGGCTCACTAAATAATTTTCATCCTCACTTGGCAGTTCGAGATTTATCCAGTTCATTTTTATTCCATCCCGCATTTCTCTCTGCTTATAAGCATTCACGACATTTGGATAATCTTGCTTTGCTGCCACTACTTCATCACCAGCTTTTAACTGTAACCCAAAAATCACCGTCTCTAATCCTTCTGATGAATTGCGGTTAATAGCAACTTCCTCTGCATCACATCCAGCCATTTTTGCCATATGCTTTCTCAAAGGCTCACGGCCCTGGTCAAGCAACCGCCACATATAATAACTCGGCGCTTCATTGCTGTAATCATAATAACGCTTCATTGCTTCCTGCACAGTTTTAGGTGCGGGACTAACACCACCATTATTCAGGTTAATTAAATAAGGAGATATAGTAAATGATTGCTGAATATAATACCAGAAATCTTCTTCACTAGCAAGATCATCCGGTGGAATTCCTTCTGCATTTTTTAATGCTGCATCAAGGTTCCTGGCCCACATCGGTTTAGTTAGTGCAGTAAAAATGGATAAGGCTGAAAATGCACCAGCTTTTTTTAAAAATTTTCTACGGTTGTCGGATATCATCACTGTTAGTTTGTATAAATGTAGCGAAAAGTTTTTCAGCCCACAGAGAACCACTGAGGAATTGAGAGCCACAGAGATTTTCTCTGTGGCTCTCCCTAAACTCTGAGGTTCTCTGTGGCCAAACTGCTGAGTTAAATTGTACTGTACAAGAGTGCGACGCAACGAAAGCTCAATAGTAGTACCCCAGTTGGCTACCTAATTAAAAAAAACTACCTTCCAACCTCAACTTTATTAGTATGAACATCCTCGAAATAAAAGTGCTGAAAGGTCCCAATTACTGGAGTGTGCGGCGGAACAAACTGATCCAGATGAAGCTTGATCTTGAGGAAAAAGAAAACATGCCGACTAATAAAATTCCGGGGTTCAGGGAAAGGCTGGAAAAACTCTTGCCTTCTCTATATGAGCATCGCTGCAGTGTAGGTAAACCCGGTGGTTTTTTTGAACGTGTTGACGAAGGTACCTGGATGGGTCATGTGATAGAACATATCGCATTGGAAATTCAAACACTGGCAGGAATGGATACAGGTTTTGGAAGAACTAGAACTCCTGAAGGTGAAAAAGAAGGTGTGTATTATGTAGTGTTCAGCTATATGGAAGAAGATGCCGGGGTGTATGCAGCAAAAGCATCAGTAAGAATTGCACAAGCATTGATAGATGGGAAAGACTATGACCTTGCCGAAGATATTCAGAACATGCGGGTGATCCGTGAAGATACAAGGCTCGGTCCTTCTACTGGTTGTATTGTAGATGAAGCTGCTAAAAGAGGAATCCCTTTTATAAGATTGAACAAACAAAGTTTGGTACAGTTAGGTTATGGTGTAAACCAGAAACGTATACGTGCCACAATTGCATCTACAACCGGAAATATTGCTGTGGATATTGCTTGTGATAAAGAAGAAACAAAACAGTTGCTTGAAGCAGCGGAGATCCCTGTACCAAGAGGAACAGTAATAAGAACAGAAGAAGGTTTGAAAGAAGCAATTGAAAAATATGGTTATCCATTAGTGATAAAACCAATTGATGGTAATCATGGAAAAGGAAACACGACTAACATCACTACATGGGAGCAAGCCGTAAAAGCATTAGAAGCAGCAAAAGTCTATGGCCGCAATGTGATAATAGAAAAATTCATTACAGGGTTTGATTTTCGTTGTCTTGTTATCAATTATAAATTTATTTGTGCTGCTTTGCGTACACCTGCATCTGTTGTGGGTGATGGGAAGCATGATATCAAATGGCTTATTGAAGAAATCAATAAAGATCCTCGGCGTGGCTATGGTCATGAAAAGGTGCTGACTCAAATTACAATTGACCAGTTTACTCAAAAAATGCTGGATGACGCTAACATTACTTTAGAAACTATTCCTGCAAAAGGTGAAAGAGTATTACTGAAACCAACTGCTAATCTTTCTACCGGTGGCACATCAACCGATGTAACAGATGAAGTGCATCCTGCTAATATCTTCATGTTTGAACGCATTGCAAAAATTATTGGTTTGGATATCTGCGGCATTGATGTAATGGCAACTGATCTGCGAACTCCTGTTTCAGAAAACGGAGGAGCAATACTGGAAGTAAATGCTGCGCCGGGTTTCCGTATGCATATAGAACCGTCAGAAGGATTGGCACGCAATGTTGCCGAACCTGTAGTTGACATGCTGTTTCCAAAAGGAAGTGCTGGAAGAATTCCTATTATCGCAATTACAGGTACAAATGGAAAAACAACTACCACAAGATTAACAGCACATATTGCAAAGAGTGCAGGAAAAAAAGTTGGCTATACGACTTCAGACGGAGTTTATATACAAAATCAACTAATGATGAAAGGTGATTGTACCGGGCCTATCTCATCGCAATTTGTTTTAAAAGATCCGACGGTTGATTTTGCTGTGCTTGAATGTGCAAGAGGCGGAATTTTAAAATCAGGTCTGGCTTTTCAAAATTGCGAAGTTGCAGTAGTAACCAATGTTGCGGCCGATCATATGGGTCTTGGGGGTATACATACACTCGAAGCGATGGGAAAAGTAAAAGCTGTAGTTCCTGAAACAGCTTTTCCACATGGCTATGCAGTCTTGAATGCCGATGATGACCTGGTTTACAAAATGAAAGATGACTTGAAATGCAATATCGCTTTGTTCAGCATGGATGAAAACAATCCAAGAATAAAAGAACATGCAGCAGAAAATGGTTTGAGTTGTGTTTTTGAAAACGGTTTTGTAACAATTATGAAAGGAGCATGGAAAATAAGAGTATTGGATGTAAAGAAAATTCCGTTGACCTATGAAGGCAAGGCTGTACATAATATCAACAACTGTTTACCAGCTGTACTTGCTACTTATTTATTCCGTGATATAACAATTGAAGATATAAGAACCGGTCTGCAAACATTTATTCCAAGCGAAAGTTTGACACCGGGTCGTTTGAACTTTTTCCATTTCAAGAATTTTACTATGCTGGCTGATTTTGCACATAACCCGCATGGCTTAAAACTGCTTTGTGATTTTGTGAGCAAACTGGATTATCCGATGCGTATCGGTGTTATTAGCGGAACGGGTGATAGAAGGGATGAAGACATCCGTGAACTCGGCGAAATATCAGCAAACTATTTTGATGAAATAATTATCCGCTGTGATAAAAATCTCAGGGGAAGAACAGCAGATGAAATAATCGACTTATTGAAAGAAGGAATTGAAAAAGTAAATCCACATATTCCGGTAATGACGATACCCAACGAGGACCAGGCGCTGGATTATATTTATGAAAACCCTAAACAAGGTGCATTATACACTATCATGTGCGATGTTGTAGCAAGAGCATTAGATAAAATAAGAGAACTGAAAGAAAGAGAAGAGAGAGAAGAAAAGCCATTAGCTTTTAGCCGTTAGCCTTTAGAGTTAAAAGTATTAAATAGATTTTATGAGAAATTTCAAGGAACTAAAAATCTGGCAAAAGGGTTTTCAGATTGCTATTAATTGTTTCCGAATTACCGAAACATTTCCTCAACAGGAGAAATTCGGATTAGCCTTGCAGATAAATAAATCGGGTGTGTCTATTCCTTCAAATATTGCTGAAGGCAGCAGCAGAAGCAGCGATAAAGATTATAACCGGTTTATTGAAATTGCTTTAGGCTCTTCATTTGAACTAGAGACCCAGCTTCTGATAGCCCGGGAAGTAAAATACGGTAACCAGGAATTGATCGGAAATACATTAGCCATTTTAACCGAAGAAGAAAAAATGATTACCGCTTTTAGAGAAACTCTTACCACAGCAGAGAAGCCGCAGGCTAAAAGCTAAAGGCTAATTGCTAAAAGCTATATTTACCTAATGACCAAACAAAAAATCGTTCTCTGCTTCACTGTCTTTATAGACATGCTATGCTTTAGCATGCTCTTTCCTGTACTTCCTTATTTTGTAACTGAAATGAAGATGCCGGAAGTGTATGTAGGCATTTGTGTTGCCATTTTTGCCGGAATGAATTTTATTTTTGGACCTCTTTGGGGCGGCATGAGTGATAGAAAAGGACGAAGACCTGTAATGCTGCTGAGTATTTTCATTACACTTTGCTCAAATATCTTACTCAGTTTTGTTTCTAATACAGCTTTATTATTCACTGCCCGGTTGATAGCAGGCGTTGGAAGTGCTAATATCAGTGTAGCGCAGGCTTATATGTCTGATATTTCAACACCGCAAAACCGTACAAAAAATATGGGACTTATCGGCGCCATGTTTGGCTTGGGTTTTATTATCGGACCTTATCTCGGTGGTGTATTTAAAGGCTGGAGTGGCGAAGGTTCTGCTTTTTGGGTTGGGATGGGTGCAGCAATACTTAACGCATTAAATCTTTTAAGCGGCTATTTATTTTTAAAAGAAAGCAACCAGCAAATTGACCCGGATAAGAAAAGAAATTTAAATCCCATCTCTCCCATTCGTAAATGGATAGGCAAACCGGTTTTCAGCCAATTGATGTGGTTATTCTTTTCCTATGTAGTTGCATTCAGCATTATGCAGATCACAAGCGGCTTGTTATGGAAAGAAAAGTATGGGCTAACAATAAAAGAAACTACTTATGTTTTTGCATTTATTGGTATCACATCAGCACTGTTCCAGGGATTATTAGTAGGCAGACTTTCAAAAATATTTTCATCGCGGCAATTAATTATCGGCGGAGCAATCATTATGGCTCTTGGGCTTGCAGCAATACCCCTGCCCCCTAAAGATCTATTTTACCCATGGGAGATCGTAGCCTGCGCCTTTCTTTCTTTTGGTAACTCATGCATCACTCCTGCTGTAACAGCCTGGCTTAGCCGCATAGCGCCACCGGTGCATGTAGGCCAGGTTCTTGGCGCCAATCAAAGTTTTTCATCACTTGCAAGAGTAATTGGCCCGCCATTAGGAACATCTATGTTCTCAAGTCATCATAGCCTTCCTTTTTTCATTAGCGGAATGATCATGGTCCTTCCACTTTTTATCATCTCCCGTTTTCTGAATAAGACACATGAATAATTTTTCTTAAAAAAATTACTCCTAACGGGGTATTGTCTTGTGCGGGTAATGAGTTTAACTTTCAAAGTATAAATCAAACTCATTTTATGCCATCCTCTCTCACCACCCGTATTAATAATATTCAATCATCGATTGGCGTAACTCAATCCGGAGTTTTTGACAACGCTACTTGTATTGAACTGCTAAGCCGTGGTGGTAAAACAGCTAACACAACAGATTTGAAAACACTTATCAAAATGGTGCAGCGTATGGTAAACACTGATGATGACGGTGTACCTGGTTCAGAAACTGTTACAAAAATAGAAGCATTAATTGCACCGGTTTTACCCAAACCACCAGCCGGTGCATCAATGGTATTATCTAAAAAAAGTATTGATGCGTTGATCGCTTTTGAAGTAACATCAAAAGCTTTTTATGAACAGAAATATCAATCACCAATCTGGCCGGGTGGTGAAAGTGGTGTGACAATTGGGATCGGTTATGATCTCGGTTTTTATACAACAAAACAAATAACAGAGACCTGGGGTCCGCTGGTTTCAGCTTCTGATCTGCAACTATTGATAAGTGTAAAAGGCAAAACCGGTTTAAATGCAAAAGCTGCATTACCACCTGTTAAGCAGGTCAAAATTCCTTTTGATACAGCTATAAGAGCTTTTCATTTTTTTACATTACCTGAATTTGCAGGCAAAACCAAAAGACGCTATCCGGGAGTACAAAAACTTCCGCCCGATGCACAAGGAGCATTAGTAAGTTTGGTGTACAACCGCGGAACAAGCATTGAAGGTGACCGAAGAAGGGAAATGAAAAACATAATTAATCTGGTTGCTGCCGAAAACCTGAATGGTATTGCAACACAGATCAGAAATATGAAAAGACTATGGGATCCTCAAAAACAGGGAGGATTGATAACCCGAAGGGAAAAAGAAGCTCAAATGGTGGAAAACGCCAGCTTTAACATCTTGCCTGAAGACCAGGTAATCGTGTAAATATTCTGAAACTTTTCAAATTGCCTTTGGCCAAAAAGAGGTCAACCCTTATTTTTGCACCCCAACAGAAATGTTGAGTGAGTTTGACCCATGGTGTAATGGTAGCACTACTGATTTTGGTTCAGTCAGTTAAGGTTCGAATCCTTATGGGTCAACAAAAAGCTACTGAATCTCAGTAGCTTTTTTTATTATAAAGAAATGGCTTGCATTTATTGATCAGCCCGGGTTATATACCCAAATAATCCTTCTTCTTCATCATCCGGACCTGCCGCAAAATAAAGCCAGTTGGGATTGATCGCTGTTGCGGTTGGCGGTGCAAATGAGATTCCCCACAATCCTTCAATTACAATTGGATTTCCGCTTGCACGAAGCTGCCCCAGGAAATTTCCATTTTCATCAAATGCATTGATCCGTCCATCGCCAAAATTTCCAATAAGGATCACATTAGCAGTAGCCGCAGTTCCCCAAAAACTGGCCGGAGCTTTGGCTATTCCCCATGGCGCATTTAACTGCCCTCTTGATGCAAATCGTTGCAGCAATGATCCATCAGGATTGTAAATATCAACATACCCATTACCCGGGCCCGGTTCTTCTTCACCTACACCTTGTTTGGCATACATTACATATAGTTTGTTGCCAATGTTCTGGATATTAAAAGGCGCATAACCTGCAGGCAGATCATCATCCTCAAATTCCATATCTACTTCGTGCCATGCAGTATCATATACTTCAATTTCGTTATCCTTAAAATTAGCGACATACAAAAAACTATCCGCACCATTGCGGGCAATGGCAATACCGAGATAAGGATCGCCGGGATCATTAATAACTCTTACAGCAGCTGCTCCTCCATTCCAACCAGAAATAACTCCATCTGCACCGGCAAAAATGAAACGAGCTGGGTTGCGATTGGGAAGTCTAAAACCTCTGCCCGCATTAAATACCTGGCCAGTTGGATGACCACCAGTATTTGCAGTAGGTGAAGGAATAGCAACAGCTGCAAGTACCTGGCCGCCATCCTTATTATATACAGTGCTTACACCAGTGGCTTCTGCAGAAATCCAAATCGTACCGGTAGGACTGATCGCAATTCCCCAACCGTTAACCATTAGCGGATCAATTCTTACAGGGTCATACTCGTTATTATTACCCACAAGATTGACTTGCATAAAATTCTTTAAGCTTTTGGAATCCTTGTCTGCAATAGATTGCTCAGCTTGTGCATCCTGCCTTATCTCTTTTTTACATGCTTGAAGCGAGATAAATAATCCTAAGATGATAATTGAAAGTGGTGGAAGAAATGACATGGTGGCTTTCTGAAAAATGTTTGTCATAAAAAGCCATTTTAAATGAATAGATATTTATTGTATCGAAATAATAGGTTAGCAAGTTGCTTTGAGTTAATAATCATAATTACTTTTATAGAAGTACAAACAATAAAGAGCTAACTCTAATTGCAATATGAAGCATTATGATTTTTTGATTATTGGTGCCGGTATTTTTGGCGTTACAACGACAGTTGAATTATGCAAAAGAAAATATTCTGTTGCTGTTTTAAATCCCGGAAAAATTCCTCATCCGCTAGCGGAGTCCACCGATATCAGCAAGATCATCCGTATGGAATACGGAACTGATATTGAGTACATGCAAATGGTAGAAGAATCATTACCTGTATGGCGTGAATGGAATGATCTGTTCAATGAACAACTTTACCATGAAGTTGGGTTTCTGCTGTTATCTAAAAACAATTTTGAAAATGATTCATTAAGTTTTGAAGCAGCCAGCTTTTCAAATCTTATTAAAAAGGGATACAAGCCTGAAAGATTAACACAACAGGATATTGCAAAATTTTATCCTGCGATCAATGCTGAAAAATATATTGATGGATTTTATCATCGCATTGGCGGCTATGCTGAATCTGGTAAACTCGTTGAAAGACTTACTGACTATGCAAGACAATCGGGTTGTGAAATTTTCGAAGAACAAACTGCAAATGAAATTCTCATTTCAAATCAGAAAGCTATTGGTGTAAAGACAAAAGAAGGAAAAATTTTTAATGCAGGACATGTGATCGTTTGCGCAGGAAATCTTTCGCATGTTCTTATTCCTGCTTTAAAGCCATATATAAAAATTACGGGGCATCCTGTTTTTCACATCGATCCTTCACAACCTGAACTGTTCAATGCAGAAAAATTTCCAGTTCTTGCTGCAGATATTTCCAATACAGGTTGGTATGGTTTTCCGTTTCATCCAAAAGCAAACGTGGTAAAATTGGCTAATCATGGAAAAGGAATAGAACTCACTGACCCGGAACATGATGAACGTGTAGTGTATGAATCAGACATCAACCATTTAAAAAACTTCTTAAACGAATCGATTCCTTCATTGGCTAATGACAAAATTGTTTACACAAGAAGATGCTGCTACACGGATACATTAGATGGGCATTTCTGGATAGACAATCATCCCGAAATAAAAAATCTTACGATCGGAACCGGTGGCAGCGGACATGCATTTAAAATGGGGCCTGTTATTGGTGATATGATCGCAACTATTGCGGAAGGAAAGAATCATAAATGGTCTGGCCGTTATCGTTGGCGGCATTTGGATAAATCAGATAAGAATAAAGAAGAAGCAAGATTTAAAAAATAGAAACCTGTTCAATTATCTGAACAGGTTTCTTGTATAATCAACATTCTAAAAATTATATCTCAATCCAAATTGCAATTGCCAGCGGCTCTGCAGATCGGGACTATCAATAAATGTACTTTTGTTTGAAGGATCGAATTGGTAAACCGGGCTGTTGTTATTATAGTTTACAGAAAGCGGCTGATAGAAACCAGAAGTAGTCGCATATTTACGAACACCCCAATTACTGTTTATCATATTCCCAAGATTAACAAGGTCAATACTGAACTGGAGAGATCGTCCTTTTTCCTTGCTCAATATAAGATCCTGTAGAATTCTAACATCCACCTGGCTATACCAGGGAGTAACGCCGCCATATTTCTCTGTGTATAGTCCTCTTCTTTCACTCAGGTATTCATCCTGGAGAATAAAATCTTTCAATCCTTGTCTTTGTGCTGCCGCAGATATAGTATTTCCGTCTACATCTACTAACGAAGCAAAAGCCATTGCATCAATTTCTCCAACAGTTGGAACATATAACAGATCATTGGTAGCAGTTCCATCATTATTAATATCACCACCATACACATATGCAAAACGGTTACCTGAGGTCCATGAGCCAAACAAGGAAATTGTTGTTGCCCATTTTTTATTATGACCATAATCGAACTTGCGTGAAGCAGCTACAATACTGCGATGTGTATTTCCATACAAAGAAGGAGTAAGAATGGCTTCGTTTGCATTATTCAATATTGGGTTGCGGTCAAATGCATCACTTGAAATTTCTGCCGAAATAGAGCTTGCATCTTTTGCAACCAGGTAATTATAAGCAGCCATTACGGTTAGCCCTTTAGCGAAAGTTCTTTGGAGCTGCAGCGTCCAGTTAAATTGGTAGCCTACATCTGTATTAGTAAATACGTACGCATTGGCTGCACCCTGGTTAGCTGCAAGGTAAATATTACGTCTGTCGCCAGTACCTGAATTCAACGTTCCGGTTGGAGTACCTAATTTATAATTACGTACCATCATCGCTTTCACATCTTTTGTATAAGAAATATCTGTTGTTATGATCCATCCTGGATTTGTACGAATATCAATTCCAAGATTTGAACGCCATATCTGTGGCCATCGGAAATTGTGATCAGTAGCATTATAGAAAAAGCTGAATGGATTTCCTATATGATTACCCAACCATACAAATGGAAAACGTCCGGAAAATAATCCTGAGCCGCCGCGTATTTGGAATTTTTTATCTCCGCTAGCATCCCAGTTAAATCCAAATCGTGGTGAAAATAAAGGTTTGCCTGTTGGCAGCCTTGTATTGTCGAGATCTTTGCCGGGTCCATTGGTAACTGGTTTACCATCTTTATCAAATAATGTAAGGTTATCACTATTCTGTACAGTTGGTGATGCTGTCAGGTTAGACCCAGCGTAAGTTCCATCGCCATTAAAATTGGGAAAATCAACACTGAATTTTTTTTCAAAATAAATAGGCTTATCAATACGGAGTCCCAATGTCATTCTAAAATTTGGAGTAACCTGCCATTCATCCTGTCCATAAAGAGCAAACTGGCCAACGGTGAGATAATACCATGACCAGCGATCCGCAACAGCACGGTTCCTTGCATAGTTTACATCCACATCAAGCGGGTAAGCCCCAAATACCAATTTTCCGCTAACTGGTACACTATCTTTGAATGTTTGAATATCGCTATCCCAAAATACTGTAGGGCCATAACCAGTCAGGTTAAATGAATTTCCAAATTTGAAAGTCTCGAGTGATGCACCAATTGTAACGGTATGTTTGTTGGCAAATATCTGGAAATCGTTTGTTGCCTGGAAAGCATCCTGATTCAGGCGATTGTAAATTGAAAAAGGTTCATGACCTGCAACAATATATCTTGTATTATTCTTGGAAATATTTACAACGGGGAAAGGCGCTGAAAATGGATTACGGCTATCTCTAAAAGTTGTGTAGATCACCCTCAGCTTATTTGCATTACCACTTTTGAAATTTGATTTCAACTCAGCAGCAAAATTGTGCAGATCATTCACGATCTCGTAACCTGAGTTTTGAAATTGCAATGTTGTATAATCAGGACCCCGGCGACCGATGGCACTCGGGTGTGCAGGTTTCTCTTTCCTTGCACTTAATCCATTATAAGTAAATGCGAGTTTATGAACACTGTTGATATTCCAATCCAATTTTGCCATCCATTTATAGTTATCTTGATTATGTGTGAACCCCTGGTAATCGCCGGTCTCATAATTAAATTTCGATTTTAAAATGCTTCTTACCGCCTGCATATCGGATTCCAGTACACGGGATGTATTTGAATTGCCACCGTTGCTTGCATTGCGTGTAACATAGCTTGTAGCCTCATCTGTTCTTTGTTCGGTTTCAAAACTTAAAAAATAAAAAAGTTTATTTTTCTTTAAAGCACCCCCAAAAGCAAAGCCGCCCTGAAATTGTGTTAGATCAGGAACAACCTGTTTGTGTCCTGAAACTTCTCTGCCAGTAAATGTTTCTGTACGGTAAAATGCATAAGCCGTTCCTGAAAATTTATTACTCCCGGATTTAGTAACGGTATTTACCCCCGCACCGGTAAAGCCAGCTTGTGTTATATCATAGGGTGCAATATTTACCTGGATCTGTTCAATTGCATCCAATGAAATAGGTTGCGCATTGGTTTGCCCGCCCGGGCCCGGTGCATCTAACCCAAATGGATTATTAAAAATTGCCCCGTCCAGTGAGAAATTGTTATACTGCCCGTTTCTCCCGGCAAATGACATTCCATTGTAAGTAGCAGAAGCAGATGGTGTAAATCTTAAAAAATCTTCTGTAGAACGGGAAATAGAGGGCATTGTTCTTAATTGCCTATTTGAAATATTTGTAGAAGGCCCTGTTCTTTTATTATCAAAAACACTTGAACGGGCAACTACTACCACGTTAGCAATGGTTTGTTCTTTTTCTTCCATTACAACATCAATGCTGTTGTTTAATCCCAGGTCGAGCACTACATTTTCAGTTGTAACTTTTTTATAGCTTACATGTTCAATCGTTACTACATAAGGACCTCCCGCACGAAGATTGGGCACAGTAAATCTTCCATCTGATTTTGTAATTACTATTTGTTTGATTCCTGCATCTGCAAATTCTACAGTAACTGTCACCGATTGCAGCGCTTCACCTTTTGAGTCTTTAACATAGCCGCTTAAAGTGGCTGTTGTTATCTGTGCGGATGCAATTGCAGCAGATAAAATGATCAGTACAATTGTGAATAATAATTCCTGGATTCGGTGGTTAGATTTTCGCATAAAGGACAGTTTGGTACAAATGAAAGGCAATTTTTTTGAAAAACCCGTTTGCGATAGAGCTTGTGTATAACTGAAGTTAGATTTTTTTTGGGGGAAATATGAGTAACAATCGAGTTATATTTTTTCCTAATTTAGGTATTGCTCAAAAAAATAAACATGAAAATCTTATTGTTTGCAGTTTGTCTTGTACTCAGTAATATAATCATTGGCCAGGATTGTAATTATTATTTTTTGCAGGATAATAAAACGATCGAACAGACTTTTAAAAATAAAAAAGGAAAGGAAACCGGCAAACAGGTTTATACTATTTCAAATGTTTCTAAATCCGGAACTGCTACAACTGGAACTGTTAACTCAGAATTTTTTAGTGATAAAGGAAAGAGCATTTCCAAAGCAACTAATAATGTAAAATGTGTAGCAGGTGTTTTAATGATGGATATGAAGTTATTTATTCCATCGGCACAGCAGGAACAAATGGGAACTGCTACCGCTACAGCAAGTGATGTTTATCTTGAATATCCTGTAAACATGAACGAAGGTGACGCACTGAAAGATGGGCAGTTCAGTATGGATTATAAAAGTACGAGCGGAATGTCGGGTAGTGTAAGCGTAAACATTACCGAACGTAAAGTTTTAGGCAAGGAAAGTGTAACCACTCCTGCAGGCACATGGGATTGTTTTAAAATTTCATCCAATCAGAAAATGAATATTAAAATTTCCGGCATTAGCATTCCCGTAAAAGCTGATGTGATCGAATGGTTTGCTCCGGGTTTTGGTGTGATAAAGAGTGATGCGAATGGCGCTACTGCTGAAATAACTTCAATAAAATAAATTTCCAGGTAAATATTCTACAGGCATGACAAGATTCATGCCTTTTTTATTTTTTCAATACAAATAGCAAGGCTGTCTTTCCAGTTTTTTAAACTGATCCCAAATGACTGTTGAATTTTATTTTTATCTAAAACAGAATAGGCCGGTCTTTTTGCTGGTGTAGGATAAGCTGATGTTGGAATCGGATTGACTTTACAATTGCTCCGGGTTATTTCTTTTATTGCAACTGCAAAATCATACCAGCTAATTATTCCTTCGTTAGAGAAATGATAAATGCCGGGTATCCATTTGACAGTGATTTGTAAAATTACTTCGGCCAGATCTGCTGCATAAGTTGGCGAACCCACCTGGTCACTTACAACATTAACTTCAGTTTTTTCACACATGAGCTTCATCATCGTTCTTACAAAGTTTTTTCCAAACTCACTATACACCCATGATGTGCGGAGAATGATCGATTCTGGGTTCAATTGCATTGCCTGCTTCTCCCCCTCCAGCTTTGATGAACCATAAACTGATTGCGGATTAGTTGGCGTATCTTCTTTATAGGGTGTGGATGCATTGCCATCAAAAACATAATCCGTTGATATATGAATAAACCTGCAATCATTTTCTTTACACACTGCTGCCAGTACGCCTACTGCTTCTGCATTTACCTGCATGGCCAGATCTTTTTCCTGTTCGGCCCGGTCCACTGCAGTATAAGCTGCAGCGTTGATAAGAAAGGAAGGCTTATGAATTTTGAAATAGTTTCTCACCATTTCAAAATGATGAATAGGTAAATCTTCTCTTGATAAAAAAATAAAATCAAGCTGTGGATAAGATGGAGCTAATTGTTTTAATTCTTTTCCCAACTGGCCATTGGCTCCGGTTACAAGTATTTTTGGTTGGGCCATTATTAAATCTATGAATTAAAAATTATTCTTACAATCAGCCAGCAGAGGCAATGCTTCGTCTTTATCTGAAACTATTTCCTTACCGGCCGGTATGCGCCAATCGATTTTCAATGCCGGATCATTATAAATTATACCTCCTTCGGTTTCTCTATTGTAAAACTCATTGCATTTATACAACATTTCAGCTTTTTCACTCAGTACAGAAAAACCATGGGCAAAACCTCCGGGAATAAAAAGCTGTTTTTTGTTTTTTGCTGATAACTCAATTGCATAAGAATGTCCATAGGTCGGCGATGTCTTTCTAATATCTACTACCACGTCCAGTATCTCACCAACCAACACTCTTACAAGTTTTACCTGTGCATACGGGTTGAGCTGGTAATGCAATCCCCGGATAACTCCATAAGAAGATAAGGATTGATTATCCTGCACCCAATGAAAATTTACCCCAGCTGACTTAAATGTGTTTTCATTATATGACTCAAAGAAAAAACCACGGCTATCTTCAAAAACCTTTGGCTCGAAGATCAATACATCTTTTAAAGGTGTTACGCTGAATGACATATTATAAACTCCAGTATTGTCGGTTTGAAATTTTATTACGGTAAATTCCTTTGAGGTCAGCAATCATTGCATGTGGTTTTGTAATAGAAGCAAAATAATCGTCACCCAGTTCCTTGTAATCATTATGGGGAACTGTTATAATCACTGCATCATAATCAGTTGAAACTTTGTCTACCAATCCAAAACCATATTCATGTTTCAATTCATCTGAATCTGCATACGGGTCTTCCACTTCTACGTTTACATAATATGACTCCAGCGCCTTTACAACATCCGCTACTTTGGAATTACGGATATCACTTACATTTTCTTTAAAAGTTGCTCCCTTTACCAGCACTTTTGCCTTCTTTACATCGTCTGTATTTTTAATAAGATGCTGTACGATGGTTTTTGCAACATACTTAGCCATATTATCATTAATGTTTCTTCCGGCTAATATCACTTCAGCATCATACCCCAGTTCATTTGCTTTATAAGTAAGATAATAAGGATCCACGCCGATACAATGTCCGCCTACGAGTCCCGGTTGAAATTTCAGGAAATTCCATTTTGTTCCGGCAGCTTCTAAAACTTCATAGGTGTTTATGCCCATCATATTAAAAATGATAGATAGTTCATTCATTAAAGCAATATTCAAATCCCGTTGAGTGTTCTCAATGATTTTTGCTGCCTCCGCTACTTTAATTGAAGAAGCCCGGTGCACACCGGCTTTCACTACAAGCTCATATGTCTTTGCAATGTCTTCAAGCGATGTTGCATCACAACCGGATACCACTTTTATTATAGACGAAAGCGTATGATTTTTATCTCCCGGATTAATTCTTTCAGGAGAATAACCCAACTTAAAATCAGTAATATTTTTTAACCCGGATAATTTTTCAATGATGGGCAAACAATCTTCTTCCGTACAACCCGGATAAACTGTTGACTCAAAAACAACATAATCTCCTTTCTTTACTACTTTACCAACTGTCTCAGATGCTTTTTTTACCGGTGTTAAGTCAGGAACATTATGCTCATCGACAGGAGTGGGTACAGCGACAATAAAAAACTTCGCTTCACGTAACAAATCAAGGGAAGTAGTAAATGTAATATCACAACCTTCAAATGCCTGTTTTTCCAGTTCATTACTAGGGTCGATACTATTACGCATCATCTCAATTCGCTTTTCACTTATATCAAATCCTATAACCGAGATTTTCTTTGCAAATTCCAAAGCGATTGGAAGGCCTACATAGCCAAGTCCAATCACTGCCAGTTTAGATTTTCCGTCAACCAGTTCCTGATACATTTAGTCTTTATTTTTTAAGGGTAACGACAGGCCTGCCAATACATTCATAATAAAATCCGAGTTCATTCATTTTCCCGGTACTATACATATTGCGGCCATCAAAAATTGTTTTCGATTTTAATAAACTTCCAATCCTTTCAAAGTCCGGTGAACGGAACTCTCCCCACTCAGTTGCAATGATCAATGCATCACAACCCATCAGCACTTCATATTGGCTGCTACCATATTCAATTCTGTCTTTAAATTCAAGCTTTGCATTATTCATTGCTTCCGGATCAAAGGCAGCTATGGCGGCGCCTGCCTGTAAAAGTTCCTCGATCATATATTTTGCCGGTGCTTCACGAAAATCATCTGTATTGGGTTTAAAGGATAATCCCCATATTGCCAGCTTCTTTCCTGCAAGGTTATTATTGAAATATTTTTTTATTCTCGACACCAATGCAACCCGCTGAAGGTTGTTTACTTCCGTTACAGCTTTTAGTATTTTAAAAGGATAACCTGCTTCACCGGCAGAATGTATCAACGCTTTTACATCTTTCGGAAAACAACTACCACCAAAACCTATACCGGGAAACAAAAATCGTTGACCAATCCTGTCATCGGCTCCCATTGCTCTTCTTATTAGATCAACGTCTGCCCCAACTCTTTCACATAATTGGGCAATCTCGTTCATGAATGTAATTTTTGTTGCCAGAAAAGTATTAGCAGCATATTTAGTTAGTTCGGCAGTTCGTTCATCCATAAAAAAAACAGGATTTCCTTTACGAACAAAAGGCTCATAAAGTTCAGTCATCAGTTTTTTTGCCCGTTCAGATTGAGTGCCGATCACAATCCTGTCTGGCCGCATAAAATCTTCCACTGCCAGCCCTTCTCTTAAAAATTCAGGGTTGCTGATCACATCAAATTCTCCTTTATAATTTTTTGCAATAGCAGCTTTCACTTTTTCGGCTGTACCTACCGGCACAGTACTTTTGTTTACAATAACATGATATGAGCTGATCAGTTTTCCCAGATCTTCAGCTACTTTCAATATATAAGTTAAATCTGCAGAGCCATCTTCTCCCGGTGGAGTAGGTAAAGCAAGCATGATTAGCTGAGCCCCTTGAATTCCTTCTTCTAAACTTGTAGTAAATTTTAGTCGACCTTCCCGCCTGTTGCGCAGGTATAATCCTTCCAGCCCTCTTTCAAAAATTGTGATCTCCCCTGCATTTAGTTTATCTACTTTTTTTTCATCTACATCAATGCAGGTAATAGTGTTACCGGTTTCAGCAAGGCATGTGCCGCTAACCAACCCGACATATCCTGTTCCTACAACTGCGATCTTCATTTCAGGTTTGAATTTTATTGATTAATGTAATCTAAAATTTTTGATGTAATAAAGCCGAGTTGTTCATGATCCAGCTCTGTATGCATTGGCAACGAAATTACTCTTTCTGTTAGCCAATCAGTAATCGGCAAAGAGATATCCTGCTTTGCAAATGTCTCAAACATTTTTTGCTGATGTCCCGCTACCGGGTAATAGATCATGGCAGGAATTGAATGTTTTGCCAAATACTCTTTCAATCCGTTTCTAAAATCACTTGCATTCTCTTTTACATTCAGCACAATGGTGTATTGGTGAAACACATGCTTTGAATAGGCAGCCCTGAAAGGAGTAATTATTTTTTCATTGCCAGCAAAAGCCTTGTCGTAGAAATCAGCTGCCTTTCTTCTTTCATCAGCATATTCATCGAGGTGTTTCAATTTAATATTCAATACAGCTGCCTGGATGGAATCGAGCCGGCTGTTGCAACCAACCACGTCATGGTAATACTGTTTGCTCTGCCCGTGATTAGCAATCATTTTCATTTTAGCAGCTAGTTCATCGTCGTTAGTGAACAAGGCCCCACCATCACCAAAACCACCTAAATTTTTAGAAGGATAAAATGAAGTAGCGCCTACATGACCAATTGAACCGGTTTTCTTTTTAGTTCCATCTTTAAAAATATATTCACTGCCGATGGCCTGGGCAGTGTCTTCTATCACAAATAAATTAAATTCTTTTGCAATTGCCATTATTTCTTCCATTGGTGAAGACTGTCCGTATAGATGAACCGGTACAATTGCTTTTGTTTTTGGTGTGATTGCTTTGCGGATAGAGGCTGCTTCTACACAGAATGATTTTTTATCTACCTCAACAAAAACCGGTGTAAGCCTCAATAAAGCGATCACTTCTGTTGTAGCAATATAAGTAAAGGAAGGAGTGATAACTTCATCGCCGGGTTGCAAACCGAGAGCCATCATTGCAATCTGCAAGGCATCGGTTCCGTTAGCGCAGGGTATTGTATGTTTTACACCAACATAAGCAGAAAGCGCCGCTGCAAATTCATGAACAGGTTTACCATTAATAAAAGCCGAGCTTTCGATTACATCTAATACAGCCCTATCCACTTCAGATTTAATTTTCTGGTACTGGGTTTTTGTATCTACCATCTGGATCGGTCGCATTGGAATGGGTTGTAATTTAAAGTGCCGCCTGCCCGTACCGAATCATTAATACGCATCATTTCCTAAATTGGTACGTTCGGGCGGGCAAAAATAGTAAAATACAGGTAGTTTAGACGTTTGCTTTTACTTTTGCCGGATATCTAAATACACCCCTATTGTTTGTTTTTCTCTACAATATTTTCTTACTGCTGTTCCGGGCCGGTACTCATATCGCCTCGCTATTTAATCCTAAGGCAAAAAAATGGGTAAGTGGGCGGAAAGATATTTTTGAAAACCTGGAAGCTGCTATTCCAAAAGATGAGAAAATAATCTGGATGCATTGCGCTTCGTTAGGTGAGTTTGAACAAGGAAGACCCGTATTAGAAAAATTAAAGGAACAAGGTACCGGACACAAGATTTTGCTTACTTTCTTTTCCCCTTCAGGGTATGAAGTGCAGAAGAACTATAAAGGCGCCGATTGGGTTTTTTATTTGCCAATGGATGGTGCCAGTAATGCCAGGCAGTTTCTTGAGATCGTTCATCCTTCGTTGGTGATTTTTGTGAAATATGAATTCTGGTATTACTATTTGAAAAAAATAAAGTACCGGGAGATTCCCTTCATATTGGTTTCTGCTATTTTCAGAAAAGATATGAGATCATTTAAATGGTTTGGCGGATTGCAGCTTAAAATGCTTTCACGTTTCAATCATATTTTTTTACAAAATGAAAGTTCAAAACAGATGCTGGATGAACTGGGGGCCGAGAAAAATTATTCAGTCGCTGGTGATACACGGTTCGATAGAGTGATTGAAATTGCCGACAATTTTAAACCTATTGAAAATATTGAGCATTTTTGTAAAGGAAAAAAAGTTTTAGTAGCAGGCAGTACCTGGCCGGAAGATGAAATAATACTTTCTACAGTTACAGAAACTTTAAACAGCAATGATATAATGTTGATCATTGCCCCGCATGAAATAACAGAAAATCATTTAGCAGAAATAAAAAAATTATTTCCCGGGTCCATCAACTACTCTCATCTCACAACTGACAACCCGATAGCTATCGGGTCACAACCGGCAACTCAACTCATAATCGACAATGTAGGCATGCTTGCAAGACTTTATCACTATGCACATATCACATTTGTCGGTGGCGGCTACAAACCAACCGGTGTACATAATGTAACCGAAGCAGCAGTATATGGCAAACCTGTTTTAATGGGTCCCTATATTTCAAAATACATAGAAGCGGTTGAACTGGTAAAAACCGGTGGCGGTAGTGTAATAAAAAATGCTGATGAATTAAATAAGGTAATTAATGAATTAGTGCTGGATAAAAATAAATACCATCATTCATGTGAAGCTTCATTTAAATATATAAGGGAAAATGCCGGGGCAGTAAAAAAGATACTCAACTATATTCAGGTAAATCGCCTTTTAACCAATTGATAGAAATGTGCAGCAGTTTCGCTGTCATCATTCCAGCCCAGTTTTACTTTTAATTCACGATTGATCCAGTATTCAGCCTCAGGATAGATATTAAAACTGTTGATCGTTTTAATGCAGCGTTCATACATGTTTTCATCTCCCCTGAATAATTCATTGATAAAAAGAAACCGGTCGTTGATACCAACTGCCTTTCTCAAATCTCTAACAGGAGTTTCCTTCAGAATTTGCATAAGCTCTGTTTTCCCATATTTCAATTTATCATTCAGCGATTCAGGCCCATTCAACATCGAATCATTTATCTCCTTTTCTTTTGGCTGGTGTGACAAAGTCGGTATTTCAGTCATCGGATCAAATACCATATCAAGCTGACCGTTTTTCTGCAATTTGGAAATCGCCCCGTTATCAACCAATATTGTTTCTTTTACTTCATGCACTAACGGTTTATCCTGCACAGGTTTAGGAAAATATCTTTCATGTTCGGATGGCATGGTAATAACCGGTGTTGTACGGGGGAGCATAACAGCTACTTTAGGCGTACCCAGCATTTGCTCTTTTCCTGATTGCATCGATTGAAGCTCAGCCGAAAGGATCTGAATAGTGATGAGCATCTGGTCAGGTGTGGCATTTTGTTCTGCCTGTTCTTTTAATTTATTTATTAAAGAATCAATTCGCTCCATTATGCTACATTTGAAACCCGTTAAAATATTTAAAACGGCTTTTAAAATTACAAACAGTTTGCCAATATATGCAAACTGGTTTTGATGATATCAATTCTTAACAATGTTTATTGAACCTAATTTCAGACCTGAACGCCGCGGATGGATAGAAGTGATTTGCGGAAGTATGTTTAGCGGTAAAACAGAAGAACTTATACGCCGGCTGAAGCGGGTAAAAATCGCTAACCTGAAAGTCGAGATATTCAAACCCGGTATTGATGTGCGATACGATGCAATAAAGATCGTGTCGCATGATGAAAATGCTATACAATCCACGCCAATTGATAACTCACAAAAAATACTATTACTGGCGCAGGATGTAGATGTAATAGGTGTGGATGAGGCCCAGTTTTTTGACAATGAGATCGCTAATGTTTGCGACGAACTTGCCTACCGTGGCATTCGTGTTATTGTTGCTGGTCTTGATATGGATTATCTCGGCAACCCGTTTGGACAAATGCCCAGCCTGATGGCCAAAGCTGACTATGTGACCAAATTACATGCGATCTGTGTGAAATGCGGAAATATAGCTAACTATAGCTATCGTAAAGTGCCCAATGATGACCAGGTAATGCTCGGTGCTAAAGACGTGTATGAACCGCGGTGCAGACAATGCTATAATATGAAGGTGGAGTAGTTACCAGGATATTGGTTTACTTAATCATGAATGTTATTATTTACAAATATTACTTTCGCATAACTCATCATTTACAATTTGCGCCAGGTACTTACCTTATTTAAAAAAGATCTGTTGCTTGAAGTTCGGCAGCAATACAGTTTCTACGGAATACTGTTGTATATCAGTGCTACTATCTTTGTTTTATTTAATGCAGTGAACGAACCCGAAGCGAAAGTATGGAACGGGTTATTCTGGGTTATCCAGTTATTCATTTGTATAAATGCAGTAGCAAAAAGTTTTCTGCAGGAAAGCAAGGGCCGGATGTTATACTTCTATTCTATTAGCAGCCCTGTTCATTTTGTGATATCAAAGCTGTTATTCAATTCCCTGCTCATGCTGCTAATGAGTATGCTGAGTTTGTTATTGTTTACATTGTTTCTTGGTAATCCATTGGAAAAAACGCTGCCTTTTATCGGGCTGGTCTTACTCGGCGGATGGAGCCTCAGTCTTGTTTTTAGTTTTTTGGCAGCGATCGCTGCAAGGGCACAACAGAATGCTGCGATCATGGCTGTGCTCGGCTTTCCGCTTATCATTCCACAACTGATTTTGCTGATGCAATTATCAAAATCGGCTTTTGTGCCTTTGATGGTAATACCGTTTACAACAATACTTCTGCTTGTAGCACTTGATATACTGGTTATAGTCCTGGCTGTTATTTTATTCCCGTTTCTGTGGAAAGACTGATGTAGCTGATATTAGGATATTGGGTGATTTAGCCAATTTAAATAACTTCCTTATTAAATCAATTTCTTAATATCATAATATCTAAATATCCCAATTCCTATTCCCCGATTTCCCCTTATTTTTGCCCCACTTTATTCGTTGCTGCCCTTCATTGGGCTTCGTCCAATGACCGAACAAAAAAACTATATGTATAAATCCTGGTGGAAAATTACAGCAGTAGTCTTACTGGTTTATACAGTTGTTGGCGGCCTCCTTTTTAAAGTGCCCCAACTACCTGCACTCGATGAAACGATCCGCAACCTTTATTTTCATGTATGTATGTGGTTTGCAATGATGATCCTCTTTACAATTTCGGTTGTAAATGCTATACGCTACCTGCGCACCTTCAATCTTAAATATGATATTTATGCAAGGCAGTATGTAGCTGTTGGTATTGTACTTGGGATATTAGGTTATGCTACAGGCGCCATCTGGATGAGCTATACATGGGCAGACCCGAATAATCCTGCTACTGCCTCTTTTAGTACAATTGCAAGAGAACCTAAACTAATCGGCGCCGCTATCGCCTTGCTTGTTTATTTTGCTTATATGATTTTGCGTGATTCCATACAGGATATGGACAAACGAGCCAGGATCAGCTCAGTGTATAACATATTTGCTTATGCAATGCTGTTCCCATCTATCTGGATCATTCCAAGAATATTACCGAGCCTGCACCCGGGACAAGATGGCAACCCAGCCCTGGATGTGAAAAATGATATTGACGGATCAATGCGAATGGTATTTTATCCTGCTGTGATCGGATGGACTTTATTGGGTGTTTGGATCGCTACTTTAAAAATAAGAGTTGCTTTACTGAAAGATAAAACGATGTTATCATGAAAAGACTAAGATATTTTCTGGCTATGTTACTGTTGATGAGTTTTAGCACATTACTGAATGCACAAGGTTCTCCGGCAAATGATATGATGCGAAGTAACGGAAGGATCTATGTAGTGATAGCCGTGATACTAACGATTTTGATCGGGTTGGTTCTATACATAGTAAGACTGGATAAAAAAATAAGCAAGTTGGAAAAAGAAAAATAAACCTATGATGGGTTTTATTTTTTTCATTAATGGAATAACAAACCTTAGTTTTTGATAGCTCAATAGAAATTCAATTGTTGATCCGCCGCGGCGGACGCACTGCATTCAAGTAGTGACGATGCCGCTGGTTCAGAAAAAATAAATATAAAATTCAAAAGCATGTCTAATTACAGTTTCTTTGGCGCAGTCGAAAAAAGTTTCGATAAAGCCGCACAATTTACCAAATGGGATGCAGGCACCCTGGAACAAATAAAACAATGCAATGCTGTTTACCGGATGAATTTCCCTGTGAAAATCGGTGATAGCATACAAGTAATAAAAGCTTATCGTGTTCAACACAGTCATCACAAATCTCCCTGCAAAGGCGGTATCCGTTTTTCAACTTCGGTAAACCTCGATGAAGTAATGGCACTTGCTGCACTGATGACTTTTAAATGTGCAATTGTAGATGTTCCATTCGGTGGTGCAAAAGGTGGTATCAGCATCGATCCGAAAAAATATACGCCATATGAACTTGAAAAAATCACACGTCGTTATACTGCAGAACTGATCAAGAAAAATTTTATCGGGCCCGGCACCGATGTGCCTGCACCTGATTACGGAACCGGTGAAAGAGAAATGGCGTGGATACTCGATACTTATACATCTATGCGGCCCGGCGAGATCGATGCGGCAGGTTGCGTAACTGGTAAACCAATTACACAAGGTGGTGTTCGTGGCCGACGTGAAGCTACAGGCCTCGGTGTGTTCTATGGTATTCGCGAAGTATGTAAGATGGAAGATGTAATGAGTAAATTAGGATTGAGTACAGGAGTTGAAGGTAAACGTGTAATCGTTCAGGGCTTAGGTAATGTGGGCTATCATGCTGCAAAATTTTTCCGTGAAGGTGGTGCAAAAGTTATTTGTATAGCTGAACATGATGGAGCTGCTTTCAACGAAAATGGGTTGAATGAAGAAGAACTGTTTCAGCATAAAAAGAAAACAGGCAGTGTAAGAAACTTTCCGGGAGGCACCCATGTCGACAGCAGCAACGAAGCAATAGAAATGGATTGCGATATTTTAATACCTGCTGCATTGGAAAATGTAATTGATGGTGACAATGCACCCCGCATTAAAGCGAAAATAATTGGTGAAGGTGCCAATGGCCCATTGACTCCTGAGGCCGATGAAATATTCATCAAGAAAAATGTACTGGTAGTACCAGATATGTATCTGAATGCTGGCGGTGTAACGGTGAGTTATTTTGAGTGGCTGAAAAACCTGAGTCATGTACGTTACGGAAGAATGGAAAAACGTTTTACAGAAAATATGAATGCACATATTCTCGGGCAGATAGAAGGACTGACTGGTAAAACAGCAGATGAAAGAGAAAGAGATTTTATTTTACATGGCGCTGATGAGGTCGATTTGGTGTACAGTGGACTGGAAGAAACAATGATCAATGCTACACATGAAATAATGAGATGCTGGAAAAGCAATCCAAAAATTCCTGATATGCGTACAGCCGCGTATGTAGTTGCTATTAATAAAGTAGCAACAAGCTATGCCGAACTGGGCATATTCCCATAAAACCCGAATTACTTGCTTATTTATCCCATCTGTTTAAAGCGGATGGGATTTTTTTATGATAAAAAAAACCGGGTAACATTTCGCTACCCGGTTGCTATCAAAACCAAAATTTATCAAAAAGGCTTAGGTGCTTTTTTCAAATCATATTTCTGTTCATAGCGTTCGTTCAATTGTTTTTGCTTGTCATCAAGGTTTATTTTACGTCCCTGGATGAAGGCGTCAGTTACATTGTTTTTGCTCATATCCAATATATCACCAGAGCTAACAATAAAGTTTGCTTCTTTTCCTGCTTCAATGCTTCCTGTTTTATCTCCTACTCCCATAATTTTTGCTGCATTTAATGAGATAGCAGCTAACGCTTCTTCCTTTGTTAAGCCATAAGCAACAGCAGTACCTGCATTAAAAGGAAGGTTACGGCCGCGGGTCTGTGGGTCGTCATCAGATATTGCAAACAACACACCTGCTTTTTGCAAAGCCAATGCTGATTTATAAGGCTGGTCAACTGCATCATCTGTTGTAGTGGGCAGGCTGTGCATCTGCTGAAGAATGACAGAAACATTATGTTGCTTTAGTAAATCAGGTATCTGCCAGCTTTCACTGCCACCTACGATCACCACATCAAAGCCAAACTCTTTTACAAAGTCCAATGCAACCAGCATTTGTTTTACTGTATTGCCATGCACATAAAATTTCTGAGTTTTATTAAACAAGTTTTTTACCGCCTCGTATTTAATATTTGTTTCATCATGTGTGGTTGCAGCATTATAAGCTTTTGCCTCCCGGAAAAATGCTTTCAGTTTTTCTATTTGCTCCAGTCCTTCTTTTACCGGATCAGGTGGTGTTCCACCGCTTGCATTCGGACCACCCGGTCCACCGCCACCAAATCTGCCGAAGCTGGGACGTGGCATTAAAGAAGGCATAAATAAGTGCATGCCTTCATCTGTTTTCATAGAAGCATCTGTCCATGTCCATGCATCCAGTTGCACTACAGATGATGAACCGGCTAAAAAACTTCCTTGCGGAATAATATTCGCAGCCAATACACCATTCGAACGAAGTGTATTGATAACTTTTGAATCAGTATTATAAGCAACGATAGAACGTACATTAGGGTTCATATCACCAATTTCACGAACATCGCTGGATGCTTTTACAGCGCTTATCTCTACCAAACCTAAATCGCTTGATGGCAATATAAGACCTGGATAAACATGTTTACCCTTTACGTCAATAACTTCTGCACCTGATGCAGGTATTGCGATGTCCTTTCCTACTTTTTCAATTTTACCATCCTTCACCTGGATGATGCCGTTCTCAATTACAGTTCCGTTGCCCACATGAATGGTTGCATTTTTAATATACATAACACCTTTCTGTGCTGGTGCTGGTAATACATTGGCTTGCGAAAAAACCTTCATGCCAATTGTAATTACGGTTAAAAGAAAAAATATCTTTTTCATTATAAAGTTTTTAATTGTTATCTCATTCTTCTGTATCGATTACGAGCAATCCATGACTATGACCGTGGTCGCTGCAAGTATGCATAATTTGATAAGAAGGTACAGCAGGTATAGTTGGTGCTCCACCTCTTTTTTCTCCTGTCAGTTTTTTGACCAATCTTGCTCTTTCTAAATCAACTTCTTTCTGCAGTTGTTCATCTTTTGCCCTGTCAAAATAAACTGTACCATCAACAATCGTGTACAATGATTTTGCATAAATGCTCAGTGGATTATCACTCCACACAACCACATCCGCATCTTTGCCAATTTTCAGGCTTCCCACTTTATCCTCTACATGCAGCATTTTTGCCGGGTTGAGAGTTACCAGTTCCAATGCTTCAATTTCGGATAAACCACCATACTTGATAGTCTTAGCAGCTTCCTGGTTCAAGCGTCTCGCCATTTCCGCATCATCAGAATTGATTGCAACTACCAAACCCACTTTGTGCATAATGGCAGCATTATAAGGGATTGCATCTTCCACTTCCATTTTATAAGCCCACCAATCTGAAAATGTAGAAGCAAATGCACCATGTGCTTTCATTTTATCAGCTACTTTATATCCTTCAAGAATATGTGTGAACGTGTTGTAGTGATAACCCATTTTATCAGCCACTTCCATTGAACCTGTTATTTCACTTTGCACATAAGAGTGGCAAGTGATATATCTTTTGTTTTCAAGTACCTCAACTAATGCTTCAAGTTCCAGGTCACGACGTGGAGCATTTAAACCCGTCAACGGTTTTTTCTCTTTGGCCAATTTGTCCTTTTCAGCATTATATCCTTTCCATTCTTTCTGGTAATCCTTTGCACGGGTAAATGCATCGATCAATACCTGCTCTACTCCCATTCTTGTATCCGGGTAACGGTTATTACCACCGGGTATGTTGAAATTGGAACGCTTCACGTTCTCACCCAATGCAAATTTTATTTGTCCTGTCCATCCTTTGAATTTCATATCATCATCATTTGCACCCCAGCGTAGTTTCAATAATTGTGTTTGCCCTCCAATAACATTTGCAGAACCATGGAGGATATGTGATGAAGTAACACCGCCGCTCAACTGGCGATAGATATTTATATCATCAGGGTTAATATTATCAGCAATGCGAACCTCGGATGTTACTGATTGTGCACCTTCATTGATAGATGCAGCAGCAATATGAGAGTGTTCATCAATGATACCCGGAGAAACATGTTTACCTGTACCATCAATCACTCTTGCACCAGCTTCATTCAGATTTTTTCCAACAGCTGCAACTTTTCCATTTTTCAGAAGTACATCAGTATTTTCCAAAACACCTTCTTTTTCCATTGTCCATACCGTTGCGTTCTTTATCAGGATCGTTTCTTGTTTGGGTTGACTTGTTTCATCCCAACCATAAGGAAGGAATGGATAAGTTACTTTGCCAACAGAAGGAATTGGTTTTTTAACCGCACTATCAACTTTTACTTCTGCAGCTTTTACAAATACAGCAGTCCAGGTTAAAGTATTATTTAATGAATCAACACCTGTACCATTCCATTCAGTACCATTGCTGATACCGCTTAGTCTTGTTGCTGATGCAGGCAATGTGGCTTCACCACCGCCGCCAAATCTTCCACCACCGGGAAATCCACCGCCACCACTGGGTCTTCTTGTTGTATCGCCGGGTTGTGCAGCAGGTCTTTGTCTTACAGGTTTTGGTGCATAAGCAAGTTTTACTTGTTTGCCGTCAAAACTGAATCGTGTGTTCAATGTATCTTTTGCAAACATGCTGAGAGAACTTGCACTCTTTACATCCAGTGTATACTTCTCTTCGCCAGCAGGTGTGTTGATCGTAATATTATAGGTACCTGCAATATTGATATCATCTTTTACATTGTATTTGATCCCCTGCACATAGTTGTAAAGGATATTTGTTTTCTCGCTGAAGATGGGGCCGTTTGTGACAAGAAAATTTGCAAGTTTACCCGCATCAAGGCTTCCAACTTTGTCGTACACACCCAGGGTCATTGCAGGTGTTTTTGTCAAAGCTTCCATTGCTTTTGTTTCACTCAAACCATACTCCATTGCTTTGCGAAGATTGGCCCAGAAAGTTGCTGTACTTCTCAGGTCTGATGTGGTCAAACAAAAAGGAATTCCTGCCTTTTCAAATGCCGCAGCATTTGTAGGCGCCAGTTCCCATTGTTTCATATCTTCTAAAGAAACAAACCGTGCATCGTTAGGATCTTCCACATCCATTGCCTGTGGATAGTTCAAAGGCAGAATGAAAGTTGCATTCGTGGCTTTCATTTCCTTGATACGCTGATATTCATTTTGGCCTGCTTTAATAATGTATTGCACGCCGAATTCATCACCGATCCTGTCAGCACGCAGATCATCCCATTTATCATTGGCTTCAAATATCTGTGGTAAATTCTGGTTATCATTCCATGATTGCAGGGTAAGATTAAAACCTTCCATATAAGGTTTTGTTTTATACCATGCTGCATCGAGATAGGTTTGACGCATAAGGGCTATATATCCCATCTTAGAACTGGGATAAGCCTGTGTAGACGTGCCTTTGCTAAATGAATAATGAGCAGATGCTTTTTCTTTTACTATAACAAGGTTCTCTTTTTCAGTGGCGAGTGTTACCACCGCACCTGTGCCCCTTGCCACACCATCTTTTACATGGGTAAGTACTGTACCAAAACCAGCTTCACGCAATGGTTTTGCAGTTGCATCACTTACACCAAACACTTTATAAACATCCACATCAGATTTGATGGCCTGGTTCCATCCATAAGGTCCTTTTGCCGCAGTTTCAATCTGTGGTGCCTGGTTAAAATTAAATCCTCCACCGCCAGCACCCTGTTGACGTTGTGGTGTTCCGTAATCTGAATAAATGTCGATGAATGATGGGTAAATGTATTTCCCTTTACAATCCACCTCTACTGCGCCAGCGGGTACCGATCCGCCTGAAGCGACAGAAATAATTTTACCATCTTTAATTATCAATGTGGCATTGGATAATGTAGTGGTTCCGTCTTTTACAATTGTTGCATTTGTAAATGCATAATGACCATGGCGGGGGTCAGCCACACCATTCTCGGGAAAAGTTGGTTGCGCCGTAAGCACTGTACTTAGCACCAAACCACAACTCAGCCCAAAAGCTAATTTTAGTTTTCTCATTGCATGTTGTTTTTAAAAAGGACTTCGAATTTAAGGCAATCCGGCTAATCCCTGATTTTAAAATGATAAACGGATTTTTTAGACGCAAAATCCGTCGCTATCCTTTACAACAAAGTTTGGTTACCTTTGATTTTCTATAAAAATTGATTATGGCTATTGCCAAGACCTCATTACGATTGCCCGAGTTTACTCTCTCACCCCGCATCGACCAGGTTGGTGTAGAAGAAAGGGCTTCCAGGTTTACAAAACGAAGCATCAAGAAAGAAACAAAACTAAATGGATTGAAGCTGGTGCTGAATATGATCGATCTCACTACCCTGGAAGGAAAAGATACCGATGGAAAAGTAAAACAGCTTTGCTACAAAGCAATGCATTTACACGATTCCTACCCGGACCTGCCAACAGTAGCAGCTATTTGCGTTTACCCAAGTATGGTAAAAGTGGCCAAAAAAGCACTGGGTGATTCAGGTGTAAATGTTGCTTCAGTTGCTACAGCATTTCCCAGTGGTCAGGCGCCAAGCGATGTAAAGATCCGTGATACAAAATATGCTGTCGCAAACGGTGCTGATGAAATAGATATGGTCATTAGCCGGGGTAAATTTCATGCCGGTGAATATAATTTTGTATTTGATGAAATAGCAGCTATCAAAGAAGCCTGTGGCGATGCAAGACTGAAAGTAATTTTAGAAACCGGTGAGCTCGGCACATTTGATAAAGTAAGACGGGCAAGCGATATAGCGATGTATGCCGGTGCTGATTTTATAAAAACATCAACAGGAAAAATTTCTCCTGCAGCAACAATGCCAGTAACATTGGTAATGCTGGAAGCCATTCGTGATTTTTATTATGAAACCGGTAAGCTGATCGGCATGAAACCTGCCGGTGGTATTTCAAAATCAAAACTGGCCTTACATTATTTAGTAATGGTAAAAGAAACATTAGGGGAAGATTGGTTAACGAATGAATGGTTCCGTTTTGGTGCCAGCAGTTTAGCAAATGATGTATTGATGCAGATACTGAAAGAAAAAACAGGTGTGTACCAGGCTGCAAATTATTTTTCGGTTGATTAGAAAATGATATTGATTACTTGTTAACTCTTAATAATGCCAAAAGCAATTCCAAAAAAGAAAAACAATACTATCAAACTCAAGTTTGATACAAGCTGGCAATATGCTCCTGCACCAGAAAGTAAAAGTGCTGCTACTATTAATAAGCAATATGATTTGTATATTAATGGCGAATGGGCAAAGCCTTCCAACGGAAAATATTTTGATACGATCAATCCTGCTACTGAAGAAAAGCTGAGTGAAATAGCAGATGCAAATGCTGCTGATGTGGATACTGCTGTAAAAGCTGCACGCAGGGCTTATGAAAAAGTGTGGAAGAAAATGCCGGCAAAAGAAAGAGCAAAATATATTTTCCGCATAGCAAGAATTATACAGGAAAAAGCAAGAGAGCTTTGCATCATCGAATCACTGGATGGCGGTAAACCCATTCGTGAAAGCCGCGATTTTGATGTGCCTACTGCTGCCAATCATTTCTTTTATTATGCAGGATGGGCTGATAAATTAGAATATGCATTTCCCAATCGTACAACAGAGCCATTGGGTGTTGCCGGGCAGATCATTCCCTGGAATTTTCCATTGCTAATGGCTGCATGGAAAATTGCGCCAGCTATTGCAACTGGAAACACAGTTGTATTAAAACCCGCTGAAACTACCTCACTGACTGCATTAAAGCTTGCTGAAATAATCCAGGAAGCTGATCTGCCGCCAGGTGTTGTAAATATTATTACAGGCGCCGGCGCAACGGGTGCTGCAATTGTCAATCATCCTGACATCAATAAAATTGCATTCACTGGTTCTACAGATGTTGGAAAAATAATTCAGCGTGCCATTGCAGGTACTAATAAAAAAGCAACACTGGAACTGGGTGGTAAAGCTGCCAATATAATTTTTGAAGACGCACCACTTGACCAGGCAGTGGAAGGTGTTATCAACGGAATTTTCTTTAACCAGGGCCATGTGTGCTGTGCAGGCTCAAGATTGTATGTGCAGGAATCCGTTGCTAAGCAAGTAATAAGAAAACTAAAAGACAGGCTTGAATCTTTGATTGTTGGCGATCCATTGGATAAGAACACCGACATCGGCGCTATCAATTCTCGCCAGCAATTAGAAACAATTCATAAATATTTAAAAATAGGAAAAGACGAAGGCGCTGAAATGTATCAAAGCAGTTGTTCGTTGCCCGGTAAAGGTTATTGGTGCAAACCAACGATGTTTACAAATGTTGCACAAAGCAACCGCATTGCACAGGAAGAAATTTTCGGGCCTGTATTATCAATTCTTACTTTCAGAACAGATGATGAAGTAATTGAAAAAGCAAATAACTCCCCCTATGGGTTGAGTGCCGGCGTTTGGACAGATAAGGGTTCAAAGATTTTCAATATGACAAAAAGAATGCGGGCCGGTGTGGTTTGGGCAAATACATTTAATAAGTTCGATCCTTCTTCTCCATTTGGTGGTTATAAAGAAAGTGGTTTTGGAAGAGAAGGCGGCTTACATGGTTTATTACCTTATTTAAATCTTGTTAATTAAACCCCCATCCCCTAAAGGGGAGTTAGAATATGGAAAGACAAACAATGAAAAAATCTTCACTCACCATTAGTGAGAATGGATTAGAAAAGAAAACCAATTCAAAACGTCTTGAAGTTTTAAAAACTTACAAGATTTATATCGGTGGGCAGTTCCCAAGAACTGAATCAGGACGTTATTATGTTCCAACAAATGCGACTGGGAAAAAATTAGCTAATATATGTCTGAGTTCAAGAAAAGATTTTCGTGACGCCGCCGTGGTGGCGAGAGGCGCTGTAAGTAGCTGGAGCGGAAGGGCAGCATTTAATCGTTCACAGATACTTTACCGTATGGCTGAAATGCTGGAAGGAAGAAAAGCACAGTTCATTGATGAACTAATGCAGCAGGATAGCACAAAAGGTAAAGCAGAAAAGGAAGTCAATCTTGCCATTGACCGACTGATCTATTATTCCGGCTGGTGTGATAAGTTCCAGCAATTATTTAGTGCTGTAAATCCTGTTGCTTCTTCGCATTTTAATTTTTCTGTGCCAGAACCTACTGGTGTTGTTTCAATAATTGCTCCGCAAAGCGATTCATTATTGGGATTAGTTTCTGTAATTGCCCCTGTCATCGCCGGCGGTAATACCTGTATAGTATTAGCATCAGAAACAAAACCACTTTGCTCTGTTACATTTGCTGAAGTACTCAACTCCTCAGACTTACCGGGTGGCGTTGTAAATATTTTAACAGGAAAAGTAAAAGAACTGGCCGAATGGTTCGTTACTCATATGGATGTAAATGCAACCATTTATTGTGAAAATGATTCTTCTGTTCAGCAAATGATAAAAGAGAAAAGTGCTATGAACCTGAAGCGGATCTTCTTTTATGATAAAATTAAATGGAATACAGAGGAAGGGCAATCACCTTACTTCATCATGGATACACAGGAAATAAAAACTACCTGGCACCCGGTGGAAAACATTGCCGGCGCCGGAGGTGGATATTAAGTTACAGGTTTGGCCAAATTTTTGTTTTGTAAAAGCATATGAAAAAGATCTTCTTCGCTTTCCTGATTTTTATAGTTTATAAATCCAACGGGCAGGACGTTGTTGACAGCAATTCAATTATTGTACGTAAGGATCCCCGGATCGATCTGCTGGTGAAAAAGCAGGCTCAGATCAATGAAGAAACCACCAGGGATTCCCGTAAGACAGGCAAAGGTTTTCGATTGCTGGTAATTAATACCACGAAAAGAGATGATGCAATAGCGGCTAAGGCTAAAGTATATACAAATTTCCCTGAACTAAAAGCTTACCTGCTTTATCAATCGCCGTACTACAAACTGAAAGTGGGTAATTTTAAAGACCGTAAAGAAGCTGAGGATTACCAGAAAAAAATGAAATATTACTTTCCTTCCGGTGTATATATCATGAATGATATTATTGAAAACAAACCAGAAAAAGAGAATCTGGAAGAATATAAGGTTCAATAAACTACCTAAAAAACCATTCGCCAGTTGGCGAATGGTTTTTTACTTTTGCAGCATGTTAGACAGGATCAAACAACTCGCCAAAAAATATAGTTCAGAATTTATTGAGGTACGCCACCATTTACATGCAAACCCTGAATTGAGTTACCAGGAATTTGAAACTTCAAAATTTGTGCAAAGCAAACTGGCTTCATTCGGAATTCCGTTTGAAGTAATTGCAACTACAGGAGTAGTTGGACTGATTAAAGGAAAGAATCCGGAAAGCAGAATTATTGCTTTGCGTGCCGATATGGATGCATTGCCGATCAAAGAAGAAAATGATGTTCCGTATAAATCAACCAAAGATGGCATCATGCATGCATGCGGGCATGATGTGCATACAACCTGCTTGTTGGGTGCTGCAAAGATCTTAAGTGAAACAAAAAATGATTGGGAAGGAACAGTTAAACTGATCTTTCAACCCGGTGAAGAAAAAAATCCGGGTGGCGCCAGTTATATGATACGTGATGGTGTACTGGAAAACCCAAAGCCCTCTGCCATCTTCGCTATGCATGTACATCCGGGTTTGCAATTGGGTAAAATGAGTTTTCGCAGTGGTAAAGTAATGGCCAGTGCAGATGAAATTTATATTACTGTAAAAGGTAAAGGTGGTCATGCTGCATCTCCACATATGTGTATTGACCCGATACTTATTGCATCTCATCTTATCATTAGTTTGCAACAGGTGATAAGTAGAAATTCAAATCCATTTAATCCTTCTGTTCTTTCCATTACTTCTTTCCAGGGGGGAACAACAACCAATGTGATACCGAATGAAGTAAAACTGAAAGGTACATTCCGTGCAATGGATGAAAACTGGCGGGCAAAAGCACACGAACTAATCACAAGAAATGCAACTGAGTTAGTAAAAAGCATGGGCGGTGAAATTGATTTATTAATTGATAAAGGCTACCCGACTGTTTATAATAATGAACAGCTGCATGAGGTTGCTAAAAATGCTGCAAAAGAATTTATTGGTACTGCAAATGTGGAAGAAACAGAATTGCGTATGGGTGCCGAAGATTTCGGTTATTATGCACAACAAATTCCTGCCTGTTTTTATCGTGTAGGTGTAATGAATAAAGAAAAAGGAATTACCTCAGGTGTGCATACTCCTACTTTTAATATTGATGAAGACGCAATTGAAACAGGAATGGGTTTTATGGCATGGGTCGGTTGCAGTGCTAAACTCTAAGCTTTCTGTCTTTTTATTTAATCTTAACAATTCAAAATAACTGATGGTATAAAGTTTTCGTCATATAAATAAAAGCTATGACAAAATATTTTCTTTCATGTACTCTTCTGGCTTTTGTCTCAGGCAACTCTTTCTGTCAAAACACTAAAGAAAAAATGAATCAACTAAAAAAAGATCCTAAGACAATTGAAAATGCCGCAAAAGCAGATGCAGGTTTGATCAATAAAAAGAATGTTATTGATAGCACATCGACAATTACAACAAAAAAAGAAAAGAGAATTGATTGTAAATGTGCAAGAAAACAAAAAGCAATTTCAAATTAAAATAAAAGCCCGGATTACCGGGCTTTTATGAATTCTTCATATTTATTGGCCCTTTAAAACTTTCGCATTACATCAACTGCTCCTTTAAAGAAAGGCTGATCTAATATTTTATTACCGGCTAATACTTTCTGGTCTGGAACATACACTTCTGTTTGCTGTAATCTGAATGCCCCCGAGCTGATATACCTCAAAACGCTTGCAAATGCTGATTCATTTATATCGCCCCAATCCTTGTCAAGTCCATCCGCAACCTGGTTATTTAAAGCAAAGCCATCAAAGTAATTGCCTTCTCCATTTTTATTGACAGTCCTGAAAGAAACCGGGAATATGTACCAGTCACCAATTGGTATTGGGAAAAATCCAACAGGCTTGCCGTGTGTTTTTGTTGGTCCTACCAATACAACCTGCATATAAGGTTTAAGATTATTGATCAGCAATTCACTTGCAGAAGCTGTACTATTACTAACTATAAAAAATACACGGTCTAAGTTCAATGTTCCTTTCTTCTGGAAAAAAGTGCTTTCGTTGTATTGAGTGTATTTATCATTGAATTGTTGCTTCATCATTAATTGCCCATTACCTGCGGCATTGATAAGATAATTCGCTAGTTTTTCTTGCATAGAAACATAGCCTCCACCATTATACCGAAGATCAACTGCTACTTCATTTACATTTTCTGCAGCAAACCGAGCAAAGATATGTTGAAACTTGTTGTAAATATTCGTGGTATCACCAAGAAAAGAATTGAATACGAAATAACCTACTTTTTTTGACCCAGCAGTATAAACAGAATCAAAAAAGACGGGCTGGTCATTGTAGGCTCCGCCATTCAAGCTAATATCCACCAAAGAACCATCTGGCTTTTTAAAAGTAAAGCTGCTCGCAGGACTATTATAAACAGCATCAATAATAAAGTTTGCATTGGTTGTAGAAATATTTGTGCTGTTATTGATCTTTGTTATCTGCCAACCCCGACGTATACCTGCCATACCAGCAGGTGATGACTTTTCTACGTAACGAACTCGCAGGTCACCTTCAGCTCTAAAAAAAACATTCATACCAAAATCTAACGCAGCACCTGAACTTACATTATTCCATTCGTCTTGTTTTATTGCAAAACTCCACCGGTCGACAGGTTGACTAAATCCAGGTTCATTACTATAACTGCGAATAGCTGTCATAATTTCATTTGGACCGGCATAAGAACGAGCATTAAATGAAGCCGGTATTTGAGAGTCCCACAAATAAATATCCCTGGAGTAGATCAATGTAGAATCTTTGATCATTTCAGCAGTTACTACAGGTTGTTGCGGATCAGGATTTGGAGTATCATTCTTTTTGCAGGATATTAATATGCTTACCAAGGCAGCAAAGCCAAAGAGTTTTAATTTCACGTTATATAGTTTTTGATTATCTAAAAAAAATAACGCTGCTATTCCGCAAAAATTTTTCCAGATTTCTTGTAGTAAAAGCTTTTAACAACTCCAATGTCATTTATTTGTAACGCTAATTTTCCAATTAGAAATGCTGTTCAAACTCAGAGGTTTTTTTTATTAAACAGACACTAGATTTGTACAGAATAATGGCACTTTCCATCAAAATCCCTCGACAATTATAATTTTGTACATTGCATCCCATTCAGAATAAGTGCAGAAAGACGAACAATAAAATCAGGCTATGTCCAACGAATTGCGCAAACAACAGGCTCTTGAATATCATGCAAAAGGGAGACCCGGAAAAATTGAAGTAGTTCCTACCAAAGAAGCAAAAACACAAAGAGACTTATCGCTTGCCTACAGTCCCGGTGTAGCTGAGCCTTGTCTTGAAATTGCGGCAAATATTGACAATGTTTATAAATACACGGCAAAAGGAAATTTAGTAGCGGTGATAAGCAATGGAACCGCTGTTTTGGGCTTAGGCGATATTGGTCCTGAAGCAGGCAAGCCTGTAATGGAAGGCAAAGGTGTATTGTTTAAGATCTTTGCCGACATTGATGTGTTTGATATTGAGATAAACGAAAAGGACCCGGTGAAATTTGTACAGATCGTAAAAGCATTGGAGCCGACGTTCGGTGGAATAAATTTAGAAGACATCAAAGCACCTGAATGTTTTTACATTGAACAGGAATTAAAAAAATTACTTCATATTCCTGTCATGCATGATGACCAGCATGGTACTGCAATTATTTCTGCTGCTGCATTGCTGAATGCATTGGAAATTCAAAAGAAGAAAATCGATAAAGTAAAAATTGTAGTAAATGGCGCCGGTGCTGCTGCTATTTCCTGCAGCCGGCTCTATGAAGCATTGGGCGCAAAGCATGAAAATTTCCTGATGCTGGACCGCAAAGGTGTGCTACATCATGGCAGAACAGATCTGGACGAAATAAAAAAACAATATGCCATTGGAAATAAAGATATGACGCTGGCAGAGGCGATGAAAGATGCGGATGTATTTATCGGTTTAAGTTCGGGTAATTGTGTAACTCCGGAAATGGTAAAGAGCATGGCTAAGAACCCGATCGTATTTGCAATGGCCAATCCTAATCCTGAAATAAGTTGGGAAGATGCAACAGGTGCAAGGAAAGATGTTATCATGGCAACTGGCCGAAGCGATTATCCTAACCAGGTAAATAATGTACTCGGCTTCCCTTATATTTTCCGTGGCGCATTGGATGTTCGTGCCACTGCTATTAATGAAGCTATGAAACTTGCAGCAGTAAAAGCATTAGCAGATCTCACAAAAACTCCTGTGCCTGATATTGTGAACATGGCATACAACGAACAGAACATCCTGTTCGGCGCAAATTATATTATTCCAAAACCACTTGACCCAAGATTATTATCAACCGTAGCTCCTGCTGTTGCAAAAGCTGCAATGGAAAGTGGGGTAGCCAGAATTAATATTGAAAACTGGGACACTTATATTACTACACTTAACAAACGTCTTGGGTTGGATAACCAGGTGATGAGAGTATTGGGTAACAAAGCCCGTCGTGATCCCAAACGAATTGTATTTGCAGAAGCTGATAATGTAAAAATTTTAAAAGCTGCGCAAATTGTTTTTGATGAGGGTATTGGCTACCCTATCCTGTTAGGTGAAGAACAGAAGATCAGACGTATTGCTGAAAGCAACGGAATAGACCTGGAAGGTTTACCAATACTCGACCCGAGAGGCGAAGAAACAGAAGAAAAAAGAAATAAATATTCAGAAATATTTTTAGCTAAAAGAGGAAGAAGAGGTTTCAATGCTTATGAGTCTAAAAAAGTAATGCGTGACAGAAACCATTTCGGATGCATGATGGTGGAATGCGGTGATGCGGATGCAATGATCTCAGGTCTTACAAAAAATTATCCTGATACGATCCGTCCTGCATTGCATTGCATCGGCACAGAGCCCGGTGTTCAAAAAATTGCAGGCATGTATTTAATGCTTGCAAAAAAAGGCCCGTTATTTCTTGCAGACACAACAGTAAACTTCAATCCTACTGCAGAAGAACTTGCTGAAATAACTTTACTAACAGCAAAAGAAGTAAGGAACTTTAATATCATTCCACGGATTGCGATGCTGAGTTATTCAAATTTCGGAAGCAGTAATTCGCCAGAAGCACAATTAGTGGCAAAGGCAAGACAAATAGTGAAATCTAAAATGCCAACTTTGTTGATTGATGGTGAGATGCAGGCCAGCGTAGCTTTCAATAAAGAGTTGATGAAAGAAAACTATCCCTTTAGCGAACTGGTAGACAAAGATGTGAACACTTTGATATTTCCTAACCTTGCATCGGGCAATATTGCCTATAACCTGATGAAGGAACTGGAAGCTGCTGATGCAGTTGGCCCGATATTATTAGGATTAAATAAACCTGTTCATATTTTACAATTAGGTAGTTCTGTACACAGCATTGTAAATATGGCACTGGTAGCAGTATCAGACGCACAAATAAAAAGCAAAACAGCTACCGCAGAGATTGTAAAAAAATCTCCGTGGTGGAAACGGTTCCGGAAAGCGAGCAGGGATATGTAAGTTCAGATTGAATATTACCGTTGAATATTAAGCGCTGAGCATTTCTCCCCAAGCAATTCTTGTGTCTTGTGCCTTGCTCGTTTTTCCTGTATATTGCACATTAACGCATGACTATTTTCCATGACATAGGCCAGTACCTGCTGATGCTAAAAGGCATGTTCCATAAACCGGAGAACATGAAGATGTACTGGAAAGAATTTATGCATCAATGTTCTGATATCGGCATTGGTTCTTTACCCATCGTTTGTATCATTTCTGTTTTTATGGGTGCTGTGTCAACGGTTCAAACAGCCTACCAGTTGGTTTCACCTTTAATTCCTCCTAGTACCATTGCACAGATCGTTCGTGATACAATGATCCTTGAATTTTCTCCTACACTTATCTGTATAGTACTGGCAGGTGTAGTGGGTAGTAAAATTGCAAGCGAACTTGGCAATATGCGTATCAGCGAACAGATAGATGCATTGGAAATAATGGGTGTAAACTCGAAAACCTATCTCGTAATGCCGAAAATTCTGGCAGCATTGGTAGTTGTTCCAATGCTGGTTGTTATCTCAGGTGCCTTAGGCATCTGGGGTGGTCGCCTTGCTGGTGAAATGGGAGGTATTATTTCTCCAAGCACTTATGATAAAGGTTTACTTGAATACTTTGTTCCGTTCAATGTAATTTTTGCAATGTGCAAGGCCTATACATTTGCATTTATTATTTCCAGCGTACCCGCTTATTATGGTTATTATGTAAAAGGTGGTGCCTTAGAAATAGGAAGGGCCAGTACAAAAGCTGTTGTTGTAAGCTGCATACTTGTTTTATTAGCCGATTATTTATTAGCAGCATTATTACTTGAAGCCTAAAAGATTCCTTTGATCGAAATAAAAAACATAAAAAAATCATTTTCCGATAAAACTGTGATCCAGGATGTAAGTTCTGTGATGAAGTCAGGGCAATGCAATCTCATCATCGGGTCAAGCGGCAGTGGAAAAACGGTATTAATGAAATGTATGGTTGGCTTGTTTGAACCCGATCAAGGAAGTATTGAGTTTGGTGGTGAAAATTTTACTGCCATGACAACTAACCAGCGGACGGAGATACGCAAACAGATCGGTATGCTGTTCCAGGGTTCGGCTTTGTTTGATAGTTTGACGGTTCAGGAAAATGTGATGTTTCCACTGAGCATGTTTACTAAATGGAATTTTAGAAAAAAACTGGACAGGGTAAACGAAGTATTAGACCGGGTAAACCTTAAAGATACCAACAAGAAATTTCCGGCCGAGCTTAGTGGTGGAATGAAAAAAAGGGTAGGTATTGCAAGGGCCATTGTTTTAAATCCCAAATATCTTTTTTGTGATGAACCCAACAGCGGTCTCGATCCGCAAACATCGCTAGTAATTGATAAGCTGATACAGGAGATCACAACAGAATATAATATCACTACTGTTGTAAACACTCATGACATGAATAGTGTGATGGAGATCGGAAATTATATTCTTTACATGTACCAGGGACACAAAGAGTGGGAAGGCAGCAATAAGGAAATCATTTTCAGTAAAAACCAACGACTCAATGATTTTATTTTTGCTTCTGATTTTTTGAGAGATGCCAAAGAAATGCGGATGCTTGAGGAAACAGGAAAAATGCCGAATGACAGGAATATGGATGATATGATAAAGTGATTTATTGATGTGCGAATTTGAGAATGTGCGGATTAAAAAGACCCACAATGAAAAAGATTCTTTTTGCATTTTCTTTGCTTGCCCTGTTCATTTTACTATCCTCTCATGAATTCTGGTTACAACCCAATAAATACATTTATGACCGTGGCGAAGAAATAAATATCCGTTTTATTGTTGGGGAGGATTTTGAAGGTGAGAACTGGCAAGGCGACAGCTCAAGGATCAATAATCTTATATTTTATTATGGTGGTGTAAAGGATATTATTTCACCAAACTTTTTTGCTGAAAAAGGCGATTCCCTGCAATTGAGACAATATGATGAGGGGACAAGTATGGTTACCTACAACAGCAAAAATTCTTTTATCACTTTAAATGCAAAAGATTTCAATGAATATCTTGAAGAAGAAGAACTAACTGATGCGGTAGAATATCGCAAACAACATGACGAAACGGACAGCAGCGGTTATGAGTTTTACCAGCGAAGTATAAAAACAATTTTCCAGGTAGGAAATATAAAAGATGAAACCTATAAGCTAGCCACAAGCTTACCGCTGGATATTATTCCGCTTTCACATCCTTATAAAATATCAGATGGTGATTCGCTAACTGTTAAAATTATTTTTAAAGGCAAACCACTGACCAATGCAATAATCAAAGTTTGGAATCGTCGTGGTAATGAAACTTTGAAATGGACAGTTATTTCCGATAAAAAAGGTCTTATAAAATTTCCGGTAGCAACAAAAGGAGAATGGATGGTAAGCTGTGTGAAAATAGTTAGGATATATGAGCCTCCTACAAACTGGCAGAGCTACTGGGGAAATTGTACATGGGGATACTATTGAAAAATACTACTAAATGGGTAGCTGGTATTTCCGCTTAATAGAATAGTTTTACGAAAACTTCCGGCATGAGAAAGCAATTTCTTCTTTTTCTTTTTACAGCAATTACATTGACCGCCTGGGCGCAGGATTTTCCTGGATTAAGATCAACAGATAAAAAAAAGTTGCTTGCAAACGGTATAATGATCCCTTTGCCTACGTGGCTACCGGAAGGTTTTAAACTGGATACATTTGAATTGAAGACGAATAAGAACACACCCATTCAGGATAAAATGCTTTATGTGCAATACACAAAAAAAGTAAATGACAGTACATGGCAGTCGTTTATAGTAGAAGCTGGTTTTGATGGATTGGGCAGTTTAGGGTATCCCCCGGAAGCAATTCAATCTGCTGTTGGTAAAATTGATTTGTATTATCAGCCTTATGAAACAAGTGTTATTGGAAAAAGGGAAAAACAGGAAGACATGATCTCTACCGAGTGGTTTGAAATAAACAAAGTTGCCTTTCATGTTTTCTGTATCGTCACTATGCCCGGCGGTGAATTCGAAGCGCTGGGTGATGAGGACGAGGGGGAACACAAATACCAATACAAGGCAATAAGTAAAGATGATTTCAAAAAAATCCTGCAAAGCCTTCAGGTTTTAAAATAACTATACCAAAGCTTCATACAGAATTTCCACCGGATGCTTCGCAATCCGGCCTGTTCCATCTTTTACCTGGTGACGACAACTGGTGCCCGGAGCAGCTATAATAGTTTGTTCGTCCGCAGATCTTACTGCGGGAAATAAAACTAACTCTCCAACTTTCATTGATAGATCAAAATGTTCTTTTTCATAGCCAAAACTACCCGCCATACCGCAACAACCGGAAGGGATCGTTTCAACAGAATAGTTTTCCGGGAATGATAATATCCTTTCGGATGATAAAACAGATGCCAATGCTTTTTGCTGGCAATGTCCGTGCAGCTTTATTTTGTGTTGTTCTTTTGTAAATAACTGCTTGCTGATATTTCCTTTCTCCATTTCTGTAGCGATAAACTCATCGATCATAAAAACATTCTTAGACAAATCCTTTGCTGCTTCCAGGTTTTCATCGTCGGCCAGATCAATATATTCATCCCTGAAAGTAAGAATCGCAGATGGCTCCACTCCTACCAACGGTGTTTTATCATTTATTAAAGAAGAAAGAAGTTTAATATTTTTATTTGCAATTTTTTTTGCAGCCCGTATCAATCCTTTTGACAACCATGCACGACCACTTTCCTCATGCTCAGGAATAATAACTTCATACCCGAGTCTTTCAAGCAACTGGATTGCCTTTATTCCTATTTCCGTATCCAGGTAGTTAGTAAACTCATCATTAAAAAAATAAATCTTTCTCCTGGTTCCTGGCTCCGAACTTCTAGCACCCGACTTGTGACTATCAAACCATTTCTTCAGCGTCATCTTATACATTTTTGGCATGCTCCTTTCCACAGCGAATCCTGATAATGACTTAACCCATTTACCAACCAGCTTGTTTGTCATTATAAAGTTGTAAGCCCCTGGCCAGATACTTCCCAATGCAGCGGACTTGTTAAACCATGCAATAAGCTTCGAACGAAACGGAACTCCATTTGCATCATAGTAGTGTTGTAAAAACTCAGCTTTCAGTTTTGCTACATCCACATTACTCGGGCATTCGGATTTACAACCTTTGCAACTCAAACATAAGTCCATTACATCATATATTTCTTTGTGATCATAACGGTTCATCTTATCTGAGTTCGTTAGAAACTCACGAAGAATATTTGCCCTTGCCCTTGTTGTGTCTTTCTCATTCTTTGAAGCCATATAGGAAGGGCACATCGTGCCGCCGCTTAAATGTGTTTTACGGCAATCACCACTCCCATTACATTGCTCTGCATGTTGTAGTATATCCTGGTTATGAAAACGGAATACGGTTTTAAATTCAGGAGTCTTTTGGCCGGGTACATACCGGAGCATCGTATTCATCGGAGGCGTATCAACGATCTTGTTTGGATTGAAAATATTATTGGGATCCCATGCTTTTTTAATTTCCTTTAACAGGCTATAATTTTTGTCGCCTACCATTTGCCTGATAAACTCACCCCTCAACCTGCCATCTCCATGTTCACCACTTAATGAACCGTTATATTTTTTTACCAGTGTTGCAATTTCCTCGGCAATTGTTCTGAATAATTTATTCCCTTCTTCTGTTTTGAGGTTTATGATCGGACGCAAATGCAACTCACCCGAACCAGCATGTGCATAGTGAACAGAATACAGGTTATACTTTTTTAAAATTTCATTGAACTCACGGATATAAGCTGGCAGATCATTTACATCAACTGCTGTGTCTTCAATTACTGGCACAGCCTTTTCATCACCCGGTAAATTACCAAGCAATCCCAAACCAGCTTTTCTCAACGTCCATATTTTTTTTGCATCACCACTAAATAATAAAGGGAAATAATAACCCAATCCTGCAGCCTGCATTTCCTCTTCACATTTTTTTGCATCAGCTATCACCTCCTCTCTTGTATTTCTTGCAAATTCGATTACCAGTATCGCCCCGGGATCGCCTTGTACAAAAAAACGGTTCTTCTGTTGTTCAATATTATTTTTTGTACACTCCAATATATAATGATCGATCAACTCACTTGCACTGATATTATATTTTACAGCAATTAAATTAGCCCTTAGTGATTCATCAATAGAATTAAAATGCACACAAAGCAATCCTGTTTCTTTTGGTGGAAGCGGAACAACATTTAATTTGATCTCTGTAATAAAGGCCAGGGTTCCTTCTGAACCAGCAATCAGTTTACAAAAATTAAAATCTTCTGAACCAGCAGTAAATGGTGCCGTTTCTAATAATAAATCAACTGCATAGCCGGTATTTCTTCTCTCAACTGATTTTTTAGGAAATTCCTTCCTGATCTCAAGCTGGTTATCATAATTACTTAACAAGCCTCTTACTGTTCTATAAATATTTGATTCGAGACCTTCGCTTTCACACTTCTTATGAAATTCATCGATCGATAAGGACTTAAATACTGCTTCACTCCCATCACTCAGCAATGCTTTTACCTCCAGCAGATGTTCTCTTGTGCTTCGGTACACAATAGAATTGGATCCGCAACTATTATTGCCTATCATTCCGCCCATCATTGCCCTGTTGGCGGTTGATGTTTCGGGTCCAAAAAATAAGCCCTGTGATTTTAAAAATAAGTTCAGCTCATCCCTGATAACCCCGGGCTCTACTCTTACCCACCCTTCCTTTTTATTCAATTCAATGATTTGGGTAAAATTTTTAGAAACATCCACTATAATTCCGCTCCCCACCACCTGGCCAGCCAGAGAAGTGCCTGCTGTACGGGGAATTATTGAAGTATGATTATTACTTGCAAAGGCGATCAGCTTTTTTAAATCTTCTATCGTTTTAGGAATGGCAACAGCCAGCGGCATTTCTCTATATGCGGAGGCATCCGTTGCATACAGTGTACGCATCGTGACGTCAAAAAAAAGCTCGCCATCCAGTGTTTGTGCAAGTCGCTTCAGCTGATCATTCATGTGTCCGGAAAAGATAGTTGAAAGAATGCAAATTTAAACCGATTGAAACAGGAATAGCCAAAGCTCAAGGGGTATTTTTCAGGCTATATAAATAATCCTTCACTGCCGTTTACCAACATTTGTTAAAGATGATTATATTGGTGTATAATCCTTTTACAGAAAATTTGCTGTGAATTTTAAAATATTATCTTTACTCAAATCATAACCATGCACAGTCCGGATATTGCTAATATCGTAGAAAAAAGATTCCTTGAACAGGAACCATTAAAAGTAGAATTTAAAACCCGCCAGCCTATTATTGGTTTGTTTATTAAATTCAGGGACTATGATGAACTGAAAGCAAAAAACTTTTGGCGCATCGTTCCTGAAGCAAGAATCAAAGACTACAAGAAGACACAGGATTTTAACCTGAGCCGGATATTTAACGGACAGGAGTTGACAAAACTTACCATTCCCAAATAGATTAATCTATTTCAAATACAATGAGGTTCTGAAATCAGGACCTCTTTTTTATGCCTTGGCTTTATGATACTTTATATCGTTTGTCCAATTAAATAAGATTATTGGAATAAAGACAAATCTGCGAAATCTAAATTTTAAGGTTGGGTGTCATTCAACTACCATTATTAAGGGGCTGATTCTTAGATTATTAATTCTAAAAAAAAGGATTGGGTATCTATAATGGTCATTGAATTTGATTTGCAACAGACCAAACTCGCATCTACATTTACATCATCAAATCAACATGCTTCCACCCGGTAATTCAAATCCGGTTAATGAGTAATAGTTTCTGATTCTTCCTTGCCTTCTCCGATTCTTGCCTGCCCGGTTGCTCCATAAAAATTTTTAAACAAACATTTTTGTGTAACTATTAAAACTTAAAACTATGAAACAGATCTTTCGTAACAACCGCTTTATCGCAATTGCATTGATGACGGTATTTTCAGTGGCAGTAGCTCAGCCTGTTTTTGCTAATGGTGGTAAAGACAAAGAAACGGTAACCCGCTTAAACTATGTGGGCACTATCAACAGTCACCAGATTTTTCAGCTGAATGTAACAGGAGATGAAACCAATAATGAGTTCACCATCCTGATAAAGGACGAGTTTGGCAACCAGATTTATAAAGAAAATATTAAATCTGAAAACTTTACCAAACGTTTCCTTTTCGATGCTGAAGAGTTGAGCAATTCTTCGCTGCATTTCGAAGTACTGAGTAAGAAAACAAAAAAATCAGTAGTGTATGAGATCCGCAGTAGCGTATCGATGGTAAAGAACGTAGCTGTAACCGAAGTAAAATAGGATAACAATTTAAACTTTACTCTTGAAAAGAAAAGGGACATCCGTAAATGGATTGTCCCTTTTTGTCTTTTATACAACTCAGTACAGTGTTACTAAAACTATCGGAGAAATACTTACAATCGTAGATTTTCAATGACATAATTACTGTGGAAAAGTTAGTAGTATGAGCACCACATCGTTAAGTTGTCATAGAGGTTTTACTAACCTTAATTAGTAGGATATAGAAAAGATGCTGAGTACTTTTGCTTCAGTTATTCGAAATAAGCGAATGCTTTAACACCGGTAAATGAAAAAACTAAAACTGACTCCGGCAATGTTTCTGCATCAAGCTTGACCCGATAATACCTTGTAAATTTTTCCGAGATCCAAATCCTGGTCAGCATTAATCACGAAAAACACAACGATGAAAACGTATCTATGGAAAGTAATTTTATTGTACCCTATTTTAGCTTTGACTATACCAGGATCATTTGCTTATGCAACCCCTCCTGATCACAAACCCATAAAAAGCGGTATCAATATTAAAGCAAGCTTGGCATTAAAATCAATAACTGATTTTCACGATACACTTGCTGCATCTATTATTAATACAAAGAAACTAGTGTTAGTCCCCGAGATAAAGCTTCATTCTTCAATGGAAGGTTTTGTAAAGGACTACATGAAACAGAATGATGAAATGCTGGATTATATCCTGCTTAACCGTAACTCAAGTTTTACAACAATTGAGAAAGTTCTTGAAAAATACGGATTGCCTGAAGAGTTAAAATACCTTGCTGTTATAGAATCAAAATTAAAATCCAATGCAACCTCAAGGGTTGGTGCAGCTGGCATGTGGCAATTAATGCCCGGGACAGCAAGGGAGCTGGGTCTAAAGGTGGCCGGCAAAACAGATGAAAGAAGGTATGCTTATAAAAGCTCTGTTGCTGCTGCAAAATACCTTAATGACCTATACAAACAATATGATGACTGGCTATTGGTGATCGCAGCTTATAACAGTGGACCTGGTTATGTAAACAAAGCAATAAAAAGATCAGGCAGCCGTGAATTCTGGAAGTTGCAATACTTTTTACCGAAAGAAACAAGAATGCATGTAAAGAAATTTATCGCTACCCATTTTTATTATGAAGAAAAAGGAAGTCTTGTAACGCTTACAAAAAAGGAAAGAGAAAAATATCTTTTAGCTTTAAAAGAATTTGAAGCTATTCAAAACGAAGATAAAATTCCAGGAACTGAACCCGATTCAACAAATGGCTTTTTTAACTGGACCGTTGTTACCCAAGATGAGCATTTTAAATTAAAAGCAATATCAAGAAGATAACAATTCCTTATTGATATTGTATGTAAACAGGCTGTGGTTTTAGTTGCAATAATTCCTGGCGTGTAACCATGCGGCCGTTATTCTTTATATCATTTTTATAAAACAGTTTGAAGCCTGTGTATTCAACAGGTTCTTTATAAATAAACTGCTTATAAGTATTTACCTTTTTAGCCGGGAATCCCCAGCCATCCATGTGCATGATAAATTGCACTTCAGGTCTCAGTTTTATCTGATTGTACTGTTTTACCATTCCTTGTGTAAAACGATGCACAACAAGAATTTTTGGCGGCAGCTTATTTTCCTTTACAATAGTAGCAAGATAATCTGCAGCATAGTTAATATCGTCAGCATTAAACTCCCCGATCACTTTACCAGGTTTTTGACCACCTTTCATTGAAAACTCAGGGTCAATTCCTAAATGCACATTCGGAAGCTTGAGATATTCTTTCAACTCAGGTATTTCTGCCTGCAAATCGCTCAGACCAACTTGTATATCGAGAAAGACAATCGCATCAATTTGTTTTGCCATATTCAATACGGAGTCAATTTGTGAAAATGGCATTCGCAACCTGTACTTCCCACCTTTGCCCGGCAAACTTTGGGCAGTGACTGCTATATAATGCAATGCCGGCTGAACTTCTAGTACTGAGTCTGCTTGTTGCCATGCTGCTACTTCTTCTTTTAATTTATTTAGCACATCAGTTTTGGGCAACTCTCCGAGGATACCCATTTGTTTAGAATATAAATTCCCGTAAAAAGCAATTATTCTTTTGTAAGGAAGTATTGCCCCATCCAATGGCATTGTTTCCCCTGTTACCCAACGACCCGATGAATCACCATTGATAATATGATTCATTTTTTGCTTATATAAATCTGTTGCAGGAGGGTTAGTATTTTCAATTTTTGGTGGTAATGATGAAACGGCAGGTTGAGCCGAAATTGAATGAGTTTTTGACGCTGGTTCATCAGAAGAAAAGCTGAAGCCAGAAAAAAAATAAACGGCAACTGCTGATAAACCGACTATAAAAGTTGCAACAAGATACCTTGTAATGATAGAAGTAGAACTCCCTGGATTAACGTATTTCATGAGGACTGGATTTGAAAATATAATAATAAAAGCTTTAATCTATTATACAGCATTATAACGCCGTATTTCTGCCTCTATTATATAAGTCATAAAAAATTATGCCACTCTATAAAAGAAAAAGCCCCAACTTTTGTCAGGGCTTTTTTATTATGCTCTTTTCTTTTCTGCTGGTTTTTGTCTTTTCGATTTCCTCAGCGCCGCATCGATTGCTTTACTCAGGTTTTCAAAACTGGGTTTCAATTCAAATTTTTCATCGTTGATAAAAAAGGCAGGAATCTGAGCAGGGATCTGCTTTATACCTCTGTCAATGCCTTCTCTCAAATCATCCTGCACTTCCCAACCATAGGTACCGTTTACAAGATCTTCTAAAAATCTTTTATCAACCACACCAGCTTCTTTGCTGTGCAGTTTAAGGCTGGTAGTTCCGAGATTGCGTCTCTTCTCGAAAAGTATATTATGCATCTCCCAGAACTTGCCAGTTTGTGCGGCGGCAACTGCTGATTCGCTTGCTTTCAAACTACGCTGGTGTATACGTGTAAGCGGAAAGTGACGAAAATTGAAGCGAATCTTTCCTTCGTATTTTTCCAGTAACTGTTTTACTACTTCATTTACTTTTGCGCAATCCTCATTTTCATACTCCCCAAATTCCATTAATGTTACTGGCGCATCTTCATCTCCAACAAATACATCTCTTGGTTTAATAATAATAATTTCTTCTTTTTTAAATGCCATGGTTTTTTTCTCCTTTCTTTCCCGCATTTGGCGGGATGATTTTTATATCGTTGTTTTTTTCTCTTTTACTTTTCCATTTGTTTTAGTTGGTTCCTCATTTCTGAAGACAACTGTGTTGTCAAACACATCTACCAGCACAGGCTTGGATTTATCAATGTCTCCAGCGATTATTTTTTTACTCAAAGTATTAACGATCTCCTTCTGGATCAATCGTTTAAGTGGTCTTGCGCCGAATTGGGGGTCATATCCCTGTTCGGCAAGATAATCCAAAGCATAATCACTAAAAACAAGATTTATTCCACTATCAACAAGAATACGCTTTAAATTGTTTAATTGGATGCCTACTATACCGGCAATTTCCCTCTTCATGAGGGGTTGGAACATGATTATCTCGTCTACTCTATTAAGGAATTCGGGTCTGATAGTTTGACGTAACTCGTTCATAACCTCTACTTTAGTTCGATTTACGACTTCTTCTTTATTTTTTTCCGTAATGCCATCAAAATTTTCCTGGATCACCTGGCTGCCCAAATTGCTGGTCATAATAATTATCGTGTTTCGAAAATTGACCACCCTTCCTTTGTTATCCGTCAGTCTTCCGTCATCCAGCACTTGCAGTAGCACATTCCATACGTCGGGATGGGCTTTTTCAATCTCATCCAACAATACAACACTGTAAGGTTTTCTGCGAACGGCTTCAGTCAATTGACCACCTTCATCATAACCCACATATCCGGGAGGTGCTCCAACCAATCTTGATACGGTATGTTTTTCCTGGTACTCACTCATATCGATCCGGGTCATCATACTTTCATCATCAAATAAATATTCGGCCAATGCTTTTGCCAGCTCTGTTTTGCCAACACCGGTTGTGCCTAAAAATATAAATGAGCCAATCGGTTTTTTAGGATCCTGTAAACCTGCACGGCTACGACGAACGGCATCTGCCACAGCAGTTATTGCTTCCTCTTGTCCTATTACTCTTTCATGCAAATGTTTTTCAAGATGTAACAGCTTTTCTTTATCACTCTGTAGCATTTTGCTTACAGGTATGCCTGTTGCCTTTGCTACATTTTCTGCAATATCTTCAGCATCTACTTCTTCTTTTAAAAGACGTTTTTCGTTGGTACTGGCCAATTGCTGATTAAAGTCTTCAATTATTTTTTCCTGTTCTTTTATTTTTCCATAACGGATCTCAGCTACTTTTCCATAGTCTCCTTCCCTCTCAGCTCTTTCAGCCAGTTGTTTTAAACTTTCAATTTCTGCTTTTGCATTCTGCACCTTCTCTACAAGTTCCTTCTCTTCTTTCCATTTTGCTTTTAATGTATCTCTTTCAACTGAAAGATTTGCAATATCTGTATTCAGCCCTCTTAGTTGAATTTCATCATTTTCTCTTTTGATCGCTTCACGTTCTATTTCTAATTGTCTTATCTGTCTTTCGAGTTTATCCAACTCTTCAGGCATTGAATTCATTTCCAAACGAAGTTTTGCTGCGCTTTCATCAATCAGGTCAATGGCTTTATCCGGTAAAAAACGATCAGTAATATACCGGCTGGATAATTCCACTGCAGCAATAATTGCTTCATCTTTTATACGAACATGGTGATGTGTTTCGTAACGATCCTTTAAACCACGCAGAATAGAAATCGCATCTTCAACAGATGGTTCATCGATCATCACTTTCTGGAAACGGCGTTCAAGGGCTTTATCTTTTTCAAAATATTTCTGATACTCATTTAATGTAGTTGCACCTACTGCTCTCAACTCGCCTCTTGCCAATGCAGGCTTTAAAATATTTGCGGCATCCATAGCACCTTCACCACCACCAGCTCCTACCAGTGTATGTATTTCATCAATAAATAAAATGATCTCGCCATCGCTGGTGCTTACTTCTTTTATCACTGACTTCAATCTTTCTTCAAACTCACCTTTATATTTTGCACCGGCGATCAGCATTCCCATATCCAGCGCATAAATGATCTTTGATTTCAAATTTTCCGGTACATCGCCATTCACAATACGCATTGCCAAACCTTCTGCGATGGCTGTTTTACCAACACCGGGTTCACCAACTAATATTGGATTATTCTTTGAACGACGGGTCAGAATATGAAGTGTTCTTCTTATTTCTTCATCACGGCCAATAACCGGATCAAGCTTACCGTTCCTTGCCAGTTCATTCAGATTTTTTGCATATTTATTCAGCGCATTATAATCCTGGCTTTGTGTCTGCGAGGTTACTTTATCACCTTTACGTAAATCTTTAATTGCTGTTATCAAACCTTTTTCAGTAAGCCCTGAATTTTTCAAAAGCTTAGCTGTATTATCATTTCCCTGAACGATGGCTAACAGTAAATGTTCCGGAGTTACAAATTCATCATTAAACTGTTTTAAAGCGGCGCCTGCACGCAGTACAACATTTCCTGCATCACGGCTTACCTGTTGTGCAGGATCGCCTGATGTTTTGGATAATTTTGAAATAAGTTCATCAAGTTTAGTATCAACAAGATTAATTGTAACATTATTTCTTTTTAGCAAATAATCAACAGGCGAATCCTGTTGCTCGATCAATGCCTTTAAAATATGCTCGGTTTCAATAGCAGGGCTTTGAGCATTAAATGCTAACTGCTGTGCTGCTTGCACAGCTTCGGCTGCTTTTATGGTAAAATTTCCAAGATTCATATCGAATGTTTTTAATTGTTTATTTAACGAACAGTTCCATCTCCTCTGGCCAAAAACCAATAATTTTAAACATTAGTGTCAAATCCCAATCCTAATCCAAGATTCAGAAACTATGTCACAAAAAATCCTCTTAGACTGCCTGAAAAGCACAGTTATAGCAACCTTCCTGCTAATCTTACAGCCTTTGAATGCCCAAAACAAATGGGTCGACCTGGACGATATTCTCCAGCAAAAGCAACAATTGCTTGGCAAGGACCTGGTAATGATGGTGGCCAATAAGGACACTATCGTTTATAAAAAGGAGCTCGGTGATTTCAAAAGCAAAACCCCTGCCCCAATTGCGAGTGCCAGCAAATGGTTCACGGCTGCATTGGTAATGATATTGGTTGACGAAGGAAAAATTTCATTGGATGATAATATCGTAAACTATATACCTGAGTTTGGAAAATATTTCAAAAAATATATCACCGTCCGGCATTGCCTCAGCCATATGACCGGTATTAAAGAAGAAGGTGGTGTGATCAAGAATTTATTCCAAAGAAAAAAATACGAGTCGCTGGAAGAAGAAGTAAATGCAATAGCCTCAAGAGAAATACAGGCGGCACCGGGAACAGAGTTCCGGTATAGTGGATATGGATTAAATATTGCCGGTCGTATATGCGAAATAGTAACAAAGAAAAAATTTGATCAACTTATCAAACTAAAATTATTTGGCCCATTGACTATGCGCAGTTCCAATTTTACTGAAGCGAATATGGGCCCGATCAATCCTAGCGGCGGTGCTAAATCAACTGCAGAAGATTATATGAAATTTTTGACCATGCTGCTGAACCGCGGAAATTATAAAGGCAAACAGATCATCAGTGAAGCGTCGATCGATGAGATGATGAAAATAAATACGAAAGCTGAACAAATAAAATATGCCCCCAAATCTGCAACAGGTTTTAATTATGCATCAGGAAGTTGGGTGATTGAAGAAAAAGATAATAAGGCAACAGCACTTGCAAGCCCTGGATTATTTGGCACCTGGCCGATGATCGATTTCTGTCGCGGCTATGCTTATCTTGTTGTTGTAAAAAATTTTCTGGGAGAAGAAAGAGCCGATGCCCATTTGCAGATAAAAGAAGTTGTAGATGAACAATTCAAAAAGAATGATTGCAGCAAAGAATAAATCAGTGTAATCAATCTTATTCTTCTACTTCCTGCATTTTCATAAGCCCGATCAAGCTTTCTTTCCATTTTTGGTAAGCATCATTATAAATACTTTCCTGCAGCGGTTCAACTTTTTCAACTGCTTTCATATTTGTAAATGCTTCAGCAGGTGTTACAAAAAAGTTTGCACCAATACCTGCGCCTATTGCTGCACCAACGCTTCCATCACTGTTATATAATTCTACAGGCACCGCTGTTGTATTCACAAATGCTTTTACAAACGTTTTGCTTAAAAACATATTTGCTTTGCCTGCTCTTATCACTGTTGGCTTAATGCCGTTCTTTTTCATTATATCCAAACCATAACGAAAAGCAAATGAAACTCCTTCCTGTCCTGCACGATAAACATGCAATGGTGTATGAAGGTTCCAGTCAAAGTTGAGGATATGTGCACCAACAGTTTTGTTATTCAGCATTCGCTCAGCACCATTACCAAATGGAATCACTTGTACCCCTTCGCTGCCGGGATAGATTTTATTAGCTGCATCGTTCAATGCTTTATAATCTCCATTATTGGTGAAATTATTTTTGATCCAGTTATTGGTGATGCCTGCGCCGTTAATGCAAAGCAACACACCAATTCTTTTATTTTCCTCCGTATGGTTCACATGTGCAAAGCTGTTAATGCGGGATTGCTTATCAAATCCCAATTCATCACTTACTCCATATATTACTCCGCTTGTTCCTGCATTGGCAGCCACATCTCCGGGTTCCAGGACATTTAATGAAAGTGCATTGTTTGGCTGATCGCCGGCCTTATAGGTAACAGGAATACCTGCTTTTAATGCCAACGCATCAGCAACATCTTTCTTCAATAGACCATGTGATGAAAAAACGGGCTGAATGGAAGGAATGATACTTTTATCAAAGCCAAAATATTCAAAAACGTCTTTGCTCAGTTTCTCTTTCTTAAAATCCCAGAAGATACCTTCACTTGCAGCTGATGAAGTAGTCGTCATATCACCTGTCAGTTGCATAGCGATAAAATCTCCGGGCAACAATATCTTGTCTATTTTTTCATAAATAGCCGGCTCATTTTCTTTTACCCATGCCAGTTTCGATGCAGTAAAATTTCCAGGGGAATTCAATAATCTTGACAAGCATTTTTCGTTACCAATTTTTTTAAATGCCTTCTCACCGATCTTGACCGCACGGCTATCACACCAGATAATTGAGTTACGCAAAACATTTTTGTCTTTGTCTACACAAACCAATCCATGCATCTGGTAAGCAATACCGATAGCACCGATATCCTTTGGGTCATATTTACCGCTTGCATTTAATCTCAAAATAGCCTGTTGTACATCATGCCACCAGGTATCAGGCGATTGTTCTGCCCAACCTGGCTCTTTTGCGATAATAGGTGATTCCGAATCCGGATATTGTGCAGAAGCGATGGTTTGCTGGGTTGCTCCGTCAACTACGGATACCTTTACAGATGAAGTGCCGAGATCAATGCCGAGTAATAACATACAATTGGTTAAAGTAAAAATTAGGGTTGCTAAGATAGCTATTCGGATAATAGTATAGCATTAAATATGCCCGAAGCTTTTTGTAGCCTGCTGGTCGTTTTAGGGGCACTAAACTACCGGAATCCGGGTTTATCTTTGAGAGGTCCCGGCACTCAGCTAAACCGCTTATACTCTAAATTTTAAAGCTATGTACGAACACCGTAAACAGCCTTTGGCCAAACCAGTCGTTTTTTATGTCCGGATTTTCAAAAATATCCTCGTTGCCCTGGTAATAATATTTGCTTCGCTGATGATCGGAACTTTCGGCTATCAGCATTTTGAAGGCTGGCAATGGCTTGATGCTTTTCAAGAGGCATCGATGATATTGAGCGGAATGGGTCCTGTAAAGGATATTTATACCCCTGGAGGTAAATGGTTCAATTCACTCTATGCAATATTCAGCGGTGTGGTTTTTATTACCAATATTGGTTTGATACTGGCGCCGGCATTGCATCGTTTATTTCATAAGCTGCATTTAGAAGATGATTGAAAAGTTTATCAGAATGCTTTTAACTCACCCTCTTTTTTAACTAACACCACACGATTACGATCGGCTTTGTAGATAGCTTCATAAAATTTTACCAGCTCAGCATAATCAGAAGCGGGATAAACGCCGCCCTTGTATTCAATTTGGCGATGATAAAATAGTTTTCCCTCTTTTGCTTGTACAGATACTTTGTAGGCAGCAAACTTGCTGCTGATGTTAACATCCTGCGGAACTGACTCCTGCGAATACCCAGCCGGCAGTTGAATTTCGATACTATCAACATCTTTGTATGCAAAACCAAGATCAATATCAAATTTTCTGGTTGAATCAACTGAAAGACGACGATAGGTTTTGTTCATAATGTTGGGAACAATGAATAATCTTTTACCTGTAATTGTAGCATAATTAAATACTGTGATGTCCAGCGATTCATTCATTCCCGGAATTTTTCCCTTCTGTTCTTTATAATCAAATGAATTGATATTATAAGTAGAGAAATCAAATCCACCCTGTAATCTTTCTTTCCATTTATCTTTTGCCAGCCTGTTAATAGCTCCCTGCAGATCATCCTGCTGCATGGCCATATATTGCGTATTGGCTTTGAAATTAAGAGTAGCATCATCACTTAATACAGCTTGTATTTTTCTTAATTGTAGGTTTTCATTCATCGTATACTGAGGAGTCTTTACCAGCACACCTCCCTCTTCAGTGATAAGCAATGCATGACGATTGCCGGTAAAATCACCCATATAACCTGCCGACTTATATTGATCAGTACACTCCAACCACATCGTGTCTTTATTATTCGGCACACAAAGAATAACATGATTGAACTGGGTCGTTGAAAAATCAGTGAAGATATCATCCTCATCATCACCAGCTTTTATGATCGTATATAAAGATGAGATGCCAGCCTCTTTCAGCAAAGCATACATATAGTTTGATAAAGCCTTACAATCACCATACCTGTTACCTGCTACATATTTTGCATCAAATGGCTGCAAACCACCAATACCCAATTGAACACTTATATATCTTGTATTGGCCTGGAGATATTCGTATAGTTTTTTTATTTTTTCTTCGTTTGAACTTAGCCCTGCAACCAGGTTTCTTACCTGTTGTTTAATTGCATCCGGTAATTCATCACGGTTCTTTTTTAACTCGTAAACAAATTTTCCAAATTCTTTCCATGAACTATTACTCCCTTTATAACCTTCGAATTCAAATTCTGCCAGCGCTAATCTTATATTCGGCACTATCCGGGTAAGAGAAGGACTGAAAGACTCTCTTTGTATAGCCTGCATCGTTTCGGTCTTCCATTGATATGTTTTCTTATCCTTATCACCGGGAGTTATTACAGGCTCTTTTTCAAAATTCACTTTTTTAAATACCAGTGTAGCTGATGATGGTAGCATAACTGTGTAATCTGATTTTTCTACCGATACTGCATAACCCCGCTGTGGATAATAAGGCGGTATAAATAAAGTACCGTCATACACAACTTCGCATTCATACTCCACCGTATATGGAAAAACTTTATAATAAAAATTATGCAGCTTCACACGGTTATCTTCAAATAAGCTGAAATCACTGATATTGCTTACATCTTTTATTTCATTCTTTTTCAATTCTCTCATTTTCTTACCATTGGCATCATACAATTTTCCATCAATGCTTTTTATGGAAGAAAGTTTGTCATAATGTTCTACAAACTGCGCATAATCTTCACCTGCTTCATTAAGAATGGTAACTGCATATCTTTCGGTCACCCTCATCTTTCCAAGACTTTCTATTTCCACCCTTGTGGAATAATTCCTGTAAACAACATTGGCATTTTTCAGCAGATCCTTTGAGATTGCCAAAACGGAATAATCATCATCGCCAGAGGCAAATGCTGCGCCTGTGATAAAACAAAAGGTCATCAACATCAAAAAACATTTGATCATGAATTATTTTTTCTTTTTAAATACAATTTGCTCAGTTTGTTTTGCAACCACCATATTAAAAAACTCACGCAGCAGATCATACTCTTCCGGGGCAAATACAGTACGCTTTATTTGCAGGCGGCAGCGTAATGAAATAGTACCTCCTGATTCACTGATCCGGTATTCAAATAATCCTTCGCCTTCATCATTTAATTTCAATACCATCGGTTTTGGCATTTCGTCGACTGTATAGCCAGTCGGTACATCCATTGATAAAATATATGTTTCATCCATTGTATAAGGCATTTCGACAGGATAATATCTTTCTGCTGATTTAAAAGGATTGTTTTTATATCCTTCACCAAACATCGGGTTCAGGTAAATAATATCCTCTGTTCCCGCGTCAAGAAGGAAATCGTAGAATATTCCAACAGGATCATCTTTTTTATTTAGTGAATCGATCCTGAAATTCTGGATATCCACTTCTGCATTAAATCCCTTTTTTATATCAGCCTTTACGGATTCCTTACCTTTTTCTTTGATAGTACTGCGTATGTCTGAAGACTCCGCATAGCCGGGTATCTGCTGCACGGCCCCGCTTAATTTTCCATTTTCATTGATGATAAATACAGAACTCAGTTTTTTTTCATTTAACATGTCGGTATTAAGCTCAATGGCCTCTGGTTCGCCGTTGATTATCCGTGCATGCCCGTTATAACAAAGCGGATCTAATCTGCCAAAACCCAGCACAGGGTCTGATGCGTCGAGATAATATTTTTTCCCATCAACAACCAATTGGGCAATTACAAAATTAAACCTGTCAAGTAATGGATACATTGCGTAAGTCATGCCGCGGTTTCTTAAGCCTAACAACACAGGATCGGTCGTAAAACCTGCCGTCCTCAGTATACCTACTAACAACAAGTTTATATCTGCTACATTCCCGTTCTTTGTTTTTAAAAGATTGCGCAAATTCTGTGAAAGAAATTTGGCATTATGATCTGTGCAGGTGTAATTATCTCGTACGTATTCGAAAATGAGTTTTGCTTTTTCAAGATTTGCCTCTTTAATCAGTTTTGCTTTTATTGGTATTTCATCAGCAAGATATCCATGATCATTTCTAATTGGCAGACCGAAATACTCATTCCTTTCCAACTCATCATTTAGTTCTTTCCAGGTACCCATAATGCTTCGTGGTTCCAGCGGTGACATATGGGCATTGAGCTGAAATTCAATTTTTGAAATATGATTCCTTAATGTTGAAGTGTATGCTTCCTTTTTTAAAGCATTTACATTTTTCATTACCCAGCGGAAGTCATTTACTACTGCATTAAAAGAAAACCGTTCCGGTGCAGCGCCACCTCTTGATGTGCTTCCTGCAAAAATATCATTGCGTTCTTTTCTTTCGTTGATATCAAAAGTGCGGTAGCCTTGTGTAAGAGTGATATAAGAAAAGAATTCAGGGATGCCCACTGAATATTCGCTCCATAATACCGGGTACTCACCCTGGAATGTCCATGACTGAAGATTTCGTAAAAAATCAGATTTAACCTTATACTCGACTTCAATGATACAACCCTCTTTCAGGTTAGGCAACGTAAATTTTTTGACTGCAACATTTTTATCAATCTTGTCTTTAAACACTGATCCTTTATCCATTTTCGTTTCAACCACCTTACCATTTTCCAGGTTATAGGTTGTTGCTTTCACATTCACCAATTCTTCTTCAGCACTACCGGATGTATACAGCGGCACTTCAAAATTAGCTTCGTCATATGCATTTTTATTAAGGATATGGATCCTTACCTGTCTTTCAAATTCAAGAGAGAACCATCCGCTGTTATTACCAACAAAACTACTATTGCCTACATCTGCAATAACGACTGCATAGGCGTTGCTGTCAATAGAATAAACCTTTTTAAAATCCTCAGCAGAAACTTTTCCGAATTTAACCGGGCCCTTTTCAGATTTTTGGGCAATGATAAAGGGGGAAAAAAGAAATAATAATCCCGGAAGGAGTAAAACTTGTTTTCTCATGTGGTGTGTATTAGTGAACGTTTGCAGTTAATTATTTAAATTAAGCTAAATGATTAAAAATTAAAAATCTGCTGGTATTATTTTTTAATTTGTGACTGTGGGTAACAAAACTCAAAATACGGCGTGGATAAAAGAGCAAGCCTGGCGACTTGGGTTTGATTTTTGCGGCATTGCGAAATCTCAAAAACTGGATGCTGATGCAAAACGCCTGGAAAACTGGCTCAGTAAAAGTATGCAAGGCGGTATGCACTACATGGAAAACTATTTTGAAATGAGGGTTGATCCATCCCGGCTGGTACCCAGTGCTAGATCGGTGATCACATTATTGAAAAACTATTTTCCACCACAACTACAGAACACAACCGCCCCAAAAATTTCCAAATATGCTTTTGGCAAAGATTATCATGATGTAATTCGCCAGCAATTAACAGAACTAATTGGGCTGATGAAGGAAAATATCGGTGAAGTAAATGGAAGAGGATTTGTAGACAGTGCACCGGTACTTGAAAGAACATGGGCCCAGAAAAGTGGTTTGGGTTGGGTTGGTAAAAATGGGAATTTGATCAATAAACAAAGCGGCTCATTTTATTTTATTGCTACGTTGATCACAGATATCGAATTGGAATATGATGATCCGTTTGCAAAAGATTATTGCGGCACCTGCACAAAGTGTATTGATGCCTGCCCTACAGATGCAATCCTGCCTGATAGAGTTGTTGATGGAAGTAAATGTATTTCCTATTTCACCATTGAGCTAAAAGATGCATTAATACCGGGTGAAATGAAAGGCAAATTCCAAAACTGGATGTTTGGTTGTGATATCTGCCAGGATGTTTGTCCCTGGAACCGTTTTTCAAAACCACATAACGAAATTGAATTTACACCTCTACCTGAAATATTAAACTTCACTACTAAAGAATGGGAAGCGATGAGTGAAGAAAGTTTCAAAAAAATATTTTCCGGTTCGGCGGTTAAAAGAACAAAGTATAAAGGCCTGCAACGTAACCTGAAGTTTATCCAACCCGGTCAGAACCCATAACCAACTTTAATTGATAACGCCTGCAGGTTGTATTTATATGTTTCAATGTTTTCCGGGCAGGGCCCTATAAGGCAGGGATAAGTAGTTTTTATTTCTTCGCTATAAACTTTATTTGAATAACCAAAATACAAAAGTATAGCATCATTAGTTTTACTTACGCTGATCTTATATCCAAAGCCTGCATTCCAGAATAAACCATTCTTTGTTTCTGATACAGACCCCCAGTTCCAGTCATTGTAAGCATTATCCCGCCATGGAAAATTGATCCCTGCACCGGATGAAAAATAAATATTCTTTTTAGGCGCCACACGAAAACCTCTTTCCACTGAAAGAAAAACGGGAATGCTTCTCTGGTAATACCAATCGATACCTGTACCAATACCTGTGAACCATTTATTAAAACGAATTCCGTTTATCGTTTGTATCTGCGGGTTACTACCGTTGCTGCCAACTAAAAGGCCGACATAGTTTTGAGTAGAAAAAGCCACTTTGTTTTGTGCTTGCACACTACAACATACTGTAAGAAACATAAAAGCAATAATATTTTTTTTCATACAGGTATTTTTATCTGTCAACTGAAATTTTACTTCTCTGAACTAGGTTTGAAGAATTGCTATAGTCATATTGATACAAGCCATCCTTCGCAACTACTACAAGATTATTATTCCATGCAATGGCATCATAGGTTTCAATACCAGGTATATGTTTTTTCAAAGTAAGATTGCCGGGAGAACTTGCATCATACATTTTCAACCCATCTCTTCCATCGCAGACAAATAAGAGATCGCCATCTTTTGATAATCCATGTGGATGTGTCAATGCATAGGTACGCAATAATGATGGGGCGGAAAGATTAGTAATATTCACAACATCCAACTGGTTGCTAAAACCCTGGCAATTTGTACCATCATGTAATGTTACATAAGCATAATTACCATCAGATATCACCGGGTCACAGGCACGGGCATGCTGAAACTGTCCTTCACGTACCGGTGTGGCCGGGTTAGTTATGTCATAAATAAACATACCGGAAGCAGAGCCGAGGAATAATTTATTCCTGAAAGGATAAATGGTTTCTATTTGCCAGCCAGCATTGCTTGAAGCAACCTGATGCGGATTAAGAGCATTGTTGATATCAAAGCTGCGAAGTTCATAGTTGTTTACACAGTACATGTAATTGTTTACAATCGACATTCTTGCCATTGAGCCAGCTACGCCCGGCACACTAACACTACCACCTCCACCTGTACCTAAGGCAACACTTGAAGCAGAACTAAAAAGCATTGCATCTCTTTTATTCCAGTTATTATAGGTGTAATATTCAACAGAAGTATCTTTCTTGATCCAATCAACTACTACATTATTACTGTCTGCAATAAACCCATATCCATAAGTCCTGAATGGAAAAACAAAAGGAATAAATTTTTCAAACCGTACTGATAATGGATTGGTGATATCTATCACTACCATATCGGTAAATAAATCCGCATATAATGTATTTCCTTTTACGGCAATATCCAGGTTACCCGGAATATTGATAAATGCTTTGACGACAGGATTAGATGGGTTTGTGTTGTCAATAATATGCACGCCTTTATCAATATCATTCAGAAAAATATAATTACCATACATGTAAAGCTTACCCGGTGACTCGATAGATTGTGGCGCATTGCTTTTAATATTGGCATACACTTCCGTTTTGCTTTTATATACCGGTCTCATCAAAGTATAGGTATGCGTTACTTTATCTTTCAGGCATGAATAAAAAATAACTGCAGTTAAAAACAGGATCGGCAGTAAAATTATTTTTCTCATAAAATGGTATTTAAAAAGTTGACAATTGAGTTTCTCCGACCGTTGCATGGCCCTTACTTTTTTATTACCCAGTTCATTTTTATTCCGAAGGAGTTTAAGTAGTTATAATTTGGGGGGTCGGTCTTTTGCAGCATGCTGATGTGAGAATTATAAAAAATCCCGAGATTTAATGGATGCTTGTTATCCTTGAAAAGGCTTACTCCTAAAGCTGTATGATACACAAGATTAAAATCATTGTACATTCTTTTATCCTTAAAAAATTTCTTGGAACTTTTGTCGTATACCAGCGCATCGCTGGCAATAAGAAATGAAGGCACAAAACCATTTTCCCATACAATAGGGATTTTTTCTCCTTTATTAAGCTGCCATAATATTAATAAGGGTACCTGGATAAAATAATAGCGGTTCTTATAAACTGTTGACTGACCCGCCCTATAAAACCCATCTGTTGTTTGCGAACGTAAATCATTATTGATTACGGTTACGCTATCTACATATGCACCCACCATTTGCTTGGTGGTATACGCTGCAATATTTAACCCGGTTGAGAAATAAGTTTTCTTTCCAATCTTTCTTTTTGCGTATACTCCAAGCTGCCAATAACCTCCTTTCAACGGAATTGAATCAGCATGGCTTGTAGACATAGTTGACGGATTATTAGTGCTTGAATTGGGGGCTGAAAACAGATCCGCACTTTTAGCCCCTCCAATATCCAGTAATTCTCCTTTTGTAAGTTTTGTTGAACCAAGTGCACCATTCAAACCAATCTCCCATTTATTTTTACGGGTTGAATCTTTTTTCTTTTTCGATTCATTTGCTACTTGTTCAACTACTAGATCGTTTTTAACAACAGTATCTATTTTATCCTTTTTTTCTCCTATTGGTTTCTGATCATCTCCCTTTGTTTGCTTAACAACATCATTCGAAGGTTCAATGATGCCCGAATCATCAGCTTTATTGATTTGAGGTTCGTTGGTTGTTGCAGGAACATTGTTGGTTTTTGTTACGGCTTGCCCGTCATTTTTTATTTCCGTTGATGGTTTTGTTTTAGCGATCTGTGCTTTTTGCTCTTTCTGTTTTGGCTGTTCTGTACTTTCTGGAGATGTTTTTTCTTTTTCTACAGAAACAACCTCTTGCTTCGATTTTTCAGTTTCATTTTTAACATCAAAGTCATTACCTTTTTTATTTTCTTCAGGGTTTGTATCTAGAGTTGTGTTTTCGGTTTTAGCTGAAACAGGTTTATGGTTAATGGTAATTGAATCCTTTTTAGTATTGGGTTGATTAAATAAAAAATATCCTCCGCCGGCCAGCAACAGCCCGCCGAAAAGAAACCAAAAAATGATCACTCTTCTTTTTTTCTTTTCGCGGATACGGCGTTCCACTTCTACCCAAACCTGCGGGTTGGGCGAAAACCGCACCTCATCCATTTTTTGCTGCACCTTGTTTACAAATTTATCAGCGGACATAAGTTTCTTTTTTATCTGTTAATTCATTTTTGTTCACCCATTCGATCAGCAAACTTCTTGAACGGCTGTACTGCGAACGGGATGTGCCTTCGCTGATGCCCAGCAACTTTCCAATTTCTACATGTGTATAGCCTTCCACTGCATGCAGATTGAAAATTGTTTGATACCCTGTTGGTAATTGGCGTATCAGCTCAGCTAATTCTTTTGCAGACATTTTTACTTCTGCATCGTTCTCGGTTACCGGGTGCAGCGCATCTTCGCTGCTGAATGATAGATCAAGCCGGTAGTTTCTGTGTTTCTTTAAAAAATTCAGGGCTGTTGTCACCATTATCCTGCGGATCCATGCACCGAGTTCGCCTTCGTTCCTATAATTATGTAAATGCGTAAATACTTTTACAAATCCATCCTGCAACACATCTTCTGCATCAGCAACTGATTTGGTATAGCGATAACAAACCCCCAGCATCTGTTCGGCAAAACAGTCATACAACTGTTTTTGAGCAGATGGTATTGCTTTCAAACAATCCCGTACCAATCGGTTAAAATCCATTTCCTGAAGTTAATAAGTTGACAATTGTATCTCTGCTATCGTTGCATGTTAAAAAAAATCCCCCCGGATACCGGAGGGATTTAAAAATCTTATGAATTAAATTAAAACCCTTTTTTCTCAACAAACTCTGCCAGTTTAGAATCCAGCTCTTCGCCTCTAATGTTTTTGGCAACAATTTTTCCTTCCGGATCCAATAAAAGATTTTGAGGAATTGCCTGTATGCCATACATAACTGAAACTTCGTTTTTCCAACCTTTCAGATCACTTACCTGCGTCCAATACAAACCATCATCATGAATTGCTTTCATCCATTTTTCTTTTTGACCGGGGTTATCCAAAGAAACACCGATGATATGAAATCCTTTTTCTCTGAATTTAGCATATGCCTTAACCAGGTTCGGATTTTCTGCACGGCAAGGGCCGCACCAACTTGCCCAGAAATCAATCAATAAATATTTACCTCTTAAAGATGATAAAGCTACTGGCTGCCCGAGTGTGTCGTTTTGTGTGAAGTCCATTGCTATTCTTCCAACTCCTGTTTTTTTGGTTATCTCAATTTTTTCTTTGAACTCAACAGCAGAAGGAAGTGACCGGGTTGCTTCTGGCAAAGAATTAAACACGGGTTCTACTTTCTCTACATCAATATCCCAGCCTGCATATTGGTTCATAGCATACATTGCTATCGGCGATGAAGCATTGTTGCGGAGATAAGCTCCGTAAACTGCTTCTTTCCTGTCTGCACTGATAGCATCAATTTCTTTTTCTGTATTATCCTGTCCTACTTTATCTTTTGCTTTTGCAAACTCACTATATTTTTTATACAGTGGTTCCAGTTTATCATCAAAAGGTTTATTCTGCTTTTGCAGTTTTACATACTCAGCATGTGCATCTGAGCTTTTCACCTTTACATTACTAAAAGAATCTACGGAAACAATTTTTATTGTTCCTGGCTCAATGAACACAGCAGTCATGTCTCTTTTATAATTAACAGCAACGGGCTTTCCAGGATCGGTACTTTTATATTTCACCCTGATCCTTGCAGTTTGAGGTTCTACGGTTTTTCCTGTATAGCTATACTTGCCGTTGGAAACTTTTACACTATCATTTAAATAGTTATCACCCTGGCGGTAAGAAAAAAACACCCATTCAGGTTCCATTTTAAGATTGCTCAGTTTGCCTTTTATTTTAAACTCTTTGGCTTTGTCGTCCTGTGCTGATGACACCAACGGGGCCAGTATCAGGATAAACAGTAGTTTCTTCATGTTACTTGTTTTAGAGATGCAAGTTTAGCGAATTTATGCCCGGCAAAGCGGCCAGATTTACGAACGGCTAAAATTATACCCGGCTCACTTCATTTTTTCCTTATATGCTCCGGTTTTGTATCTTCGTGAGCCTCTGCACAATGCGGAGACAATTAAAACTGTATGATGAATACTTGCCATCATATGATTCGGAACAAACAAAAACATACAATTAATGACTCCAGATATTTTATACATCATCATTGGTGTGGGTGCCTTGGTCGTGGGCATTATACTGGGTAAACTACTGTTTGCCAAGAACACAAGAAAGAAAATAGAAGAAGCAGAACTCCAGTCTCAAACAATCCTTAGAGAAGCTGAACTGAGAGCCGAAAACATCCGGAAAGAAAAAGAACTGGAGGCTAAGGAAAAATTTGTGCAGATGAAATCGGCACATGACCGCGAGGTGAATGACCGCAGCCGGAAAATAAATGACTCCGAGAACCGCATCCGCCAAAAAGAACAATCTATCAACCAGAAAGAAACTAACCTTGATAAGTATATCAAAGAAAATGAGGCTATCAAGGAAAATCTGAACCGCCAGATAGAATTGGTAAATATTAAAAGAACCGAACTGGAGAAACACCAGGAAGAACATATTCGCCGTCTTGAAAAAATTGCTGCCCTCAGTGCTGAAGAAGCGAAAGCTCAATTAATAGAAAGTCTGAAGCAGGAAGCACAGACAAAAGCTATCGGAATTCAGCAGGAAATAATTGATGATGCAAAACAAAAAGCCAACAAAGAGGCCCGTAAAATAATTATTCAAACCATTCAGCGTACTGCATCTGAGCAGGCAATTGAAAATGCAATCACAGTATTCAATCTTGAAAGTGATGAAATAAAAGGACAGATCATTGGCCGCGAAGGACGTAATATCCGTGCTATCGAAGCAGCTACTGGCGTTGACTTAATTGTTGACGATACTCCGGAAGCAATTCTTCTTTCATGTTTCGATCCATTGCGTCGTGAAATTGCACGCCTTAGTTTACAAAGGCTGGTAGCCGATGGCCGTATTCACCCTGCAAGAATTGAAGAAGTGGTGGATAAAACCCGTAAGCAACTGGAAGACCAGATAATGGAAATTGGTGAAAGAACAGTGATCGAGTTAGGTATTCATGGATTGCATAAAGAGTTGGTAAGAATAGTTGGCAAAATGCGTTTCCGTTCTTCTTACGGGCAAAACCTGTTGATGCATAGCCGTGAAGTTGCCAATCTTTGTGCAACGATGGCAGCAGAACTGGGCATGAATCCTAAACTGGCTAAACGTGCAGGCTTGCTACATGATATTGGTAAAGTACCTGATGAAGAAAGTGAATTGAGCCACGCATTGCTGGGAGCAAAAATTGCTGAAAAATACGGTGAAATTCCAGCTATTGTAAATGCAATCGGTGCTCACCACGATGAAATGGAAATGCAATATGTGATCTCACCAATCGTACAGGCATGTGATTCGATAAGTGGTGCAAGGCCCGGTGCCCGCAGGGAGATAATGCAACAATACCTTCAGCGTATTAGGGACTTGGAAACGATGGCAATGGCATATACCGGAGTAGAAAAAGCTTATGCTATCCAGGCCGGACGTGAATTGAGAGTGATTGTGGAAGCTGATAAGGTAACCGACCAGGATTCTGAAAGACTTTCTTTTGAAATAGCCCAGAAAATTCAGACCGAAATGACCTTCCCGGGACAGATAAAAGTGACTGTGATCAGGGAAAAGAGGGCTGTGAATGTAGCGAGGTAATTGGGTATTAGGATATTAGCTACTGAAGCATAATGACATTGGCTTAATCAGGATTTTTTACAAATTCTCCAATTATCCAACTCCTAATTAACCACTTTCCCCCTATCTTTGCGACCCGTTAAAATCAAAGATTATGAACGCTATATCATACGTACACGAGCAACTTACAACTAAGAAAGAATTTCCTGCTTTTAAAGCTGGTGACAATATCACTGTAAACTATAAGATCGTAGAAGGAAACAAGGAAAGGATTCAGAGTTTCAAAGGTGATGTTCTCAAACGCCAGGGCACAGGGCCAACACAAAGTTTTACAGTACGTAAAATATCTGATGGTGTAGGAGTAGAGAGATTATTTCCTCTTTTCTCACCAAATATTGATTCAATTGAACTGAACAAGTCAGGTAATGTTCGTCGTGCTAAACTATTTTACCAGCGTAAACGTAGTGGTAAGAGTGCAAGGATCCGTGAAAAACGCCAGGCTCACGAAACAGCAGAATAATATTTTAAGACAAGATATTGATTCCCTCCAGCTAAAACCGGGGGGATTTTTTTTAACTTAACTCCCGCAGCTATTATAAAGAAGTAGTGCTTATCTTTGAAATCTTAATAAACACAATATGGAACCTGTATTATTAGCATTCGGAACCAATGAAATGATCATTATCGTGATTGTGGTTCTATTAATGTTCGGTGGCAGAAAAATACCTGAACTGATGAGAGGATTGGGTAAAGGTGTTCGTGAATTCAATGATGCCAAGAATAATGTAAAAAAAGAGATTGAAGAAAACGTAAGCGAAAATAAAAACCCCGCTAACTAATCTCCTCAACCCCTCCTGGGCGACTCAGTCCGGCAGGTATTTGTTTTACCACTATCAAAAAAGGGAAGCTTTTGTTTGAATACACTTCCATTGAGCAATACCATGCACAATTGCAAGAAGGAACTACCTCCTGTTTGCAGGCTGTTGAGTATTACCTCGAAAAAATAAAAAGTACATCCCATCTTAATGCATTTATTGAAGTGTACGCTGAAGAAGCTATTCAAAAAGCAAAAGAGCTGGATAAAAAAAGAAGTGCAGGGCAACCAACTGGCAAATTATATGGGGTTGTGATTGCTCTAAAAGATGTGATCTGCTATAAAGATCATCATGTATCTGCTTCATCAAATATTCTCAAAAACTTTAACTCTATTTATTCTTCTACTGCAACGGAAAGATTGATCGCTGAAGAGGCAATCATCATCGGCAATTGCAACTGCGATGAGTTTGCAATGGGCAGTACCAATGAAAATTCTTCATATGGCCCGGTATTGAATGCAACGGATGAATCAAGAGTACCTGGTGGCTCATCAGGCGGTAGTGCAGTTGCTGTACAGGCAGGACTCTGTATGTTATCATTGGGAAGTGATACAGGCGGCTCAGTAAGGCAGCCTGCTGATTTCTGTGGCATCGTTGGTCTGAAACCTACTTATGGACGTATTTCAAGATATGGTTTGATCGCCTATGCTTCTTCGTTTGATCAGATCGGAATTTTCGGAAAAAATATTTCGGATGTTTCCAAAACACTTGAAGTAATTGCCGGGGCAAATGATTTTGACAGTACAGTTTCGCAGAAAGAAGTTCCGGCTTATTCTTCTTTGCTTTCCAATGATAAGAAATTTCGGGTTGCTTATTTTAATGAAGCCCTGAATCATCCCAGTCTTGATAAAGAAATTTCATCGGCAATAAATAATACGATTGAAAGGTTAAGGCAGGATGGACACCAAGTAAATTCAGTTGAATTTGATCTGCTTGATTATATCGTTCCTGCTTATTATGTACTTACAACAGCTGAAGCATCTTCTAATCTTTCAAGATTTGATGGAGTAAAATATGGGCATCGCACAGCTCAAAAAGATATTGACCTCACTGAGTTTTATAAACAAACAAGAAGTGAAGGATTTGGAAAAGAAGTAAAACGCAGGATCATGCTTGGCACATTTGTGCTTAGCGCCGGTTATTATGATGCTTATTTTACCCGTGCACAAAAAGTGCGGAAGCTATTGAAACAAAAAATTGAGCAGGTGTTTAAAGATTATGATTTCATTATCATGCCTACCTCACCTACTACAGCATTTAAGCTGGGTGAAAAAATGGATGACCCAATTGCTATGTACCTCGCTGATATCTACACAGTAATGGCTAATCTTGTTGGTATTCCTTCTATTTCTATTCCACTTTACAAACACAGCAATGGTATGCCCTTCGGCCTGCAGGTGATGGCTAACAGTTTTGATGAACTATCTTTGCTTCAGTTTTCTGAAACAGCAATGAACAGTCTTGCTTCAGAAAAATAAGCAATCAATCATGCGGTTAATCCCGACAGTTTTATTTCTAATTATTAGCCACCTGAGCATTCAATCTATAAATGCACAAGGCAGTGTTGTTGATAGATCTGTTCCCAAAGACACCATCATAAAAAAAGACTCAGCAGTTATTGTTCAGATGAATGATTTAAAAGCAGGGTTTAAGGATCTATTCATCAGCGATAAAAATTCAGACGGTCTTGATGTAACCACACTCAATCCAAGAGCTATCAGTTTTGTTGAAGATTATATGCAGAAAAACAGCAAGAAGCTGAATGATATGAAAGGCTGGGGCAAACCTTATTTTGATATGATGGATGTGATACTATCTCAACATGGCATACCGAGAGAAATGAAATACCTCGCTGTAATTGAATCGCATTTGAAATCATATGCTGTTTCGTGGGCAGGTGCTGTAGGCCCATGGCAGTTTATGCCCGCTACTGCAAGACGTATGGGCCTCGTCGTAAACTATAGCATTGATGAAAGAACAAACTATTTTAAAAGCACACATGCCGCAGCCAGTTATTTAACCGAACTTTATTCACAGTATGGTGATTGGTTATTGGTAATTGCAGCATATAATGGTGGCCCCGGTAATGTAGATGCTGCTATCCGCAGAAGTAAAAGCAAAGACTTTTGGTTATTACAAAACTATTTGCCAACTGAATCGAAGAATCATGTAAAAAAATTTATTGCCACGCATTATATTATGGAAGGCCAGGGTGGCATTACTACAGTAACCAAACAGGAAGCAAGTGAGTTGAGATTAAATACAGCTAAATCACCCAATGAATTAACTGCTGAAGAAAAAAATAATTCAAAAACAATAACACTTACCGGCCGCTATAACTCAGTTGTATTGACAAGTAAAATAACAATGGATATACTAAGCTTTAACCGCTACAATCCCGATTTTGATAAAACTCTTGCAGCAGGAAATAGTTTTGAATTGAGATTACCTATCGATAAGATGGACCTGTTCGCTGCGAAAAAATCGGAGATACTGTATGAAAGCACTATGCTACTTATGAATTCTGTGAATGACCCGAAGAAAGGATTCTAATTTTATATAGCTAAAGCTTGTTGTTTCTCATAAATCTTCTAAGATTAAAAAGTTCGAACGAAACACCTTCAGTAATGACTGCTAGAGGATCATTGTAGTAATTAATTATTATTAGCGTATTTCTTCTGACTCTATCTAATGATAGAAAAGCTCCAGTATTATTTATAAAAACCATAAGCCCTTTATCACTTTTCCTCCTTTTAAACTCAACCGGAATTAATGCATGTGAAATTGGGCCTACCGATACGATTGTATCAAGCAATGTCGTCTTATGATGTCTGATCACTACTGTATCCTCGAAGAATGTCGAGCCTAAACAAACTACTGTTTTCTTTTGTCCAAATGATTGATTCGCTAACAAAATCAAACCTATAAATAATAAATATTTCATTACTATCATTTTTTACTTTAGAGACATTGAGTAATTTACAAAAATCAATCACATCAATACTTTTTTCATCGCTTCTGCTTTCATTTCACATTCCTCCCACTCTTGTTGTGGATCGCTATAAAAAGTAATACCGCTGCCTGCCGGAAAAGAAAGATATTTTTTATCCGCATTATAAAGAATACTTCTTATCACTACATTAAAATCAAAATCACCTTCAGGGCTAATATAACCAACGGCTCCGGAGAATAAACCCCTTTTTGTTTTTTCATATTGCTCGATCAGCTCCATCACTCTCTTTTTCGGTGCACCTGTCATACTTCCCATCGGAAAAGTGGATCGAATGATCTCACTGAATGGAATATCTTTTTTCACTTCGCCACTTACTGTACTTATCATCTGGTGCACTTGCGGAAAAGAATAGATGCCGAATAACTCATCGACTTTTACTGTGCCCTCCTCACAAACTTTTGCCAAATCGTTCCGCACCAGATCGACTACCATTACATTTTCACTTCTGTCCTTTGCACTGTTGTATAATCCTTGTTTTTGTTTTTCATCCTCTTCTTTCAGAGCAAGATTTCTCTTTGAAGTTCCTTTTATCGGTTGAGATAAAATTTTATTTCCTTGTTTTTTTAAATATCGTTCCGGGCTGGCACAGAGTAGCCATTGATCATTTAGTTTATACAAGGCAGAAAAAGGATTGGGAGAAAGTTCAGAAAGTTTTTTGTAAACATCGATTGGGTTTATTATTGCATCTTCTGCATAGAACTCCTGACAGAAATTTATTTCATAGCAATCTCCACGAAGTATATGCTGCTTTAGCTGAGTAATGAGTTCACAATACTGTTCTTTGTTTAACCTGTTTTTTATTTTTACAATACCTGGAGAAAAAACATCACTGACCTCACAGTTACTAATTGAATCAAAAACAAAATCCGGGTCTTCAGCTTCGATCATCATTTCATTTTCATTTAACCGGATGATGATCTCCGGTTCAAAAAAATACAGATCAGGAAAATCAATACTCTCCGGCTTTGCTGAACTGAGTTGTTCAATTTCATTTTTCAGATCATAACCCAAATGACCGAACAACCATCCGGGTTTTTCATTGATGAATTTCTGTAATTGTTCCAGCGCATTGCCCGCATTGCATTTTATACTTCTTTTTGCACCGGCTGCCAGCAGGCATTCAACTGAATGAGGTGATATCTGGTAATTATGATTATCCAGGAAACAAAAAATGCTGAACCGGTTGACCCAGTTCAGCATTTTTTGTTTGGTTTGCCTGAAATCTGTAATAGTAAATGTTTGTTTACTCAAGCAAGCCAGTTTATTATCGGGAATTAATAATCGTCTTGTTCTTCGTCATCATCAAAATCATCACCACCACCAAAGAGATCTTTGAATTCATCGTCTACTTTAAAATCATCCTCTTCTTCAGCTTTACCGCCGGCTTTTTTACCTTTTGATTTAGGTACATCAAATTCCTCGAAGTCGGGATCCCATTCCTCTTCTTCTTCGGGTTTTTCCCAATCATCTTTTACATCTTCCGCATCATCATCGTCATCATCTTCATCAGTTTTTTTAGACGAAGCTTTGCCTGCTTTCTTTGCCGATGGTTTTACATCTAATTCCTCATTTTCTAATTCATCATCGTCATCATCTTCTTCCATTTGCTTTTTGGGTTTAGATGTTTCTTTGCCTTCATGATTGCTTCCAGCACCATGATTAGTTTTCCCGGCGGATTTAGTTGGCTTAACAGATTTTGACATAACCTAATTAAGATTGTTTCCGTAAAATTTCAGCGAAGTTTTTAATTGACCAAATTTTTAAAATACTTTTTTTGGCTATTTTTTTATTAACGTACAACCGCCCACGTAATTATCTTAATCCTGGTTATTTACTAACCTGGATCAGTTGATCACGGCCCGGGCCATTGGAGATGTAATGTACATTAACTCCGAGATATTTATTAATAAAATCAACGTATGAGTGCATAGTGCCCGGCAGGTCTGAAGCGGTCTTTGCAGTACTGCTGGGTATATCCCATCCTTTAAATTTTTTATACACCGGCTCAATTTTCACTTTTCCCATATTCATTGGTACTTCAGCGGTTTCTTTACCAGCAATTGAATAAGCTGTACAAACTTCAAGCTCTTTAAATGAATCCAGTACATCAGCCTTGGTCATAATGATCTTTGTAACACCATTTATCATGCAGGCAAATTTCAATGCTACAAGGTCGATCCATCCGCAACGGCGAGGCCGGCCAGTTGTTGCTCCAAATTCATTGCCAAGCTTTCTCAATTCTTCACCAATTTCATTTTCTAATTCTGTCGGGAAAGGTCCACCGCCTACCCTTGTACAATAAGCTTTTGTTACACCCATTACATCCCTGATCTTTTGTGGTGCAACACCCAATCCATTACAAACACCTGCGGTGATCGTATTACTTGATGTTACATAAGGAAATGTTCCAAAGTCTATATCGAGCATACTTCCCTGCGCACCTTCGGCCAACACTCTTTTTCCTTTGGTCAGCTGGTCATTGATGAAATACTCACCATTCACAATATTTAACTGTCTTAACAATTCCAATGCTTCAAAAAATTCTTCCTCCCAGGCGCTGATATCTTCTGAAAAAGAATAATTGTCTAACAAACGCTGGTGCTTAAGACGAAGTTTGATATAAGATGTAGTAAAGTTTTTATCCAACAGGTCACCAACCCGCAATGCGTTACGGCCTGTTTTGTCCATATAAGCCGGCCCAATCCCTTTTAAAGTACTGCCTATCTTTTGTGTTCCTTTTGAAAGCTCTGCTGCTTTATCTAATGCACGATGAGTAGGAAGTATCAGGTGTGTACGATCGGAAATGAAAAGGTTTTTTTTAACATCAATACCAAATCCGGCAACTATCTCACATTCCTTTTTTAATGTTACCGGGTCAAGCACTACTCCATTACCAATTAAGTTAGTTGCTTTTTTATGAAACACACCAGAAGGAATCTGGTGCAACACCACTTTTTTATCTTCTACATACAAAGTATGCCCGGCATTAGGGCCGCCCTGGAAACGGGCTATCACGTCATAATCTTTTGCGAAGTAATCAACTATCTTTCCCTTTCCCTCATCACCCCATTGTAAACCGAGAATTACATCTACCATATTAAAACCCCCAACCCCTAAAGGGGAGATAAGAAACTCCTCTTTTCGGAATTATTTTATGAATTAAAATTATTTTTTGTTTACCAACTGTATTGCTACTATTTAACTTCTGTTGCGACGCTCCCTTGTACTTTCTGTAATTCTATTCAAGATTATTTCCGACAGAACTTGCTATTACAAAATGAATCTTCAATCTAAGTCTCTCCGCCGTGGCGGAGGACAGGGGGTTTCAACGGCGGCAAAAATAAGGGAACAAAAAAAGCTACCGTGTAATTCCGGCAGCTCTTTTAAAGTTTCTTTCCACAGCACTATCTTATAAGAACAACCGTTCCTTTTTTCGTTATTACCCTTCCGTCACGGGTTACACCCTGCGCAATCCATGCATAAGTACCTGAGGCCTGTTCTCTTCCACCCAATCTTCCATCCCAGCCATCCCAGAGTTTATTTGTGCTGAAAACCATTTGCCCCCAACGATTAAATACTTTGAAATATTTTAATTCTTGTATACCCACAGGGAAAGGATAGAATTTATCATTTAGCCCATCTCCATTCGGCGTAAATCCTGTTGGCGGATAAAGATCGGGACCCTTATACACCTGAATTCTTATACTTGCTTCGCCGATACATCCCGCCTGTGAACTGGCAGTAACTATCAATATCACATCTCTATCAACAGTGATAACAGGATTTGGAATATCGGTTCTGTCCAAATCATAACCCGGTGACCAGCTATAATTTGGCGCAACAGAAGTAGCCAGCAGCTGGAACTGATCGCCTGCATGTACGATCGTATCCTGCGGATAAGTTCTCACTTTTATTGGTGGAGTTACATCTACCGTTACCTGGTCAGTTACAAGCGAAGGACAACCATTTGCGTCAGCAACGATCCTAACAGAATAGGTCATTGTATTATCCGGTTTTGAAACAGGGTTTGATACACCTATGCTGGTTAAAAATGTTGATGGAGCCCAACTATATACAACGCCGCCACTTGCCTGCAATTGATAGGTTTGTCCATAACAAATAAATCCATCAGGGCCAGCTGCGGGTATCGGCGCCGCATTTACCCTTACCAATGCTGTATCTTTTTCTGTACAACGTCCCAAAGTATACGAAACAATGTATTGCTGTGTTGTAACAGGATTAGCAACCGGATTAGCAGAATTTGGATTACTTAATCCAATTGCAGGACTCCAACTATAATTAGTTGCGTTTGAAGTAAAATTAAGTTGCGTTGAACTTCCTTCACAGATCGTTGGATCTGTTAATGGGGTATGTGTAAGATTGGATGTAAGACCCACTATAAAACTTTGGGTATCTACACAATTCAGGTTATCTCTTACAGTGATCATATAATTTCCCGGAGCAACAAGGAACGAATCAGATGATTGATAAGTAGTGGCATCAATTGAATACTGATAGCTTGAATTACCGCCGGCAGCATTTACTACTATCAAACCATCATTACCTCCATCACAGCTTGCAGTCGCTGTATTTCCTGATAACGATAAAACAGCAGGTTCGTTTATAGGAATATTTACAGTACGAATGCAGCTGTTTGCATCCCGTATTGTAACAATATGGTTATTGGCATTAGCATTATTGAAAGTTCCTGATGACTGGTATGCGCCGCCATCTAATGAAAACTCATATGGTGCCATACCGCCGGAAGCTGTTACGTTTATTATACCATTGCTTTGCCCATTGCAAACAACAGGTGTTGATGTAAATGAGGAAACAAGTGTCGTTGGCTCGGCGATAGTAGCAGTTGTAGTGTTACCGCATCCACTGCCTTCTTCAAAATAAATTGTATAGGTACCTGCAGGTAAATTAGGAAACACATTTGATGTTTGCCAGTTTATGCCATCCAAAGAATAACGAAATGGTGGATTGCCAGGTGTTGGGGTACTGACAGTGATAGTGCCTGTTGAACTACCATTACAAACAGCATCAGTTGTAGTAGCTGTTGCGGATACGGTTGCCGGTGCCCTGTTTATCCTGATAGTATCTGTACCAAATATCTCAACTGTCGGATCATCTATTTTTTCATAAACAGATCTTACAATATAAGTTGTAGTTGGTCCGGGCGGAGGACAAATATTTGGAAAGCTTGCTATTAATGTACCTGTAGCACCAGGAGAAGTAGTGCCTGTTGCTACTAACACTCCTGTAACAGTATAAAGTTCGACTCTCTTAAATAATGAAGGGCCTCCATCTGGCACAAACCGCCAGCTTTCATTCATACCCATGCTTCCCCATGAGGGATCACTCATTCTTCTGCCGGGTGCCATTAAAGCTTGTGTCCGGGTAAAATCCTGGATGCCCACCATTGCTTTACCCTGAATCCATCCCGGACATATCTGCATGTCAAAAATTTTTACTTCAATTATTCCTGTTGATTCATATAAAATGATCTGGTGAGTATTTTCAATCAAACTCGTACAACTAAACAATGGCACTTTGAAAAAACTCAACACCCATTTACGTGTTGGCGCTGAACCGATCGTTTGGTATTGTACTCTTTGAAATGGAGAAGTAGCCTGTCCGGGAAAAAGATCATGATATGGCCCCATTATCAAAGCCCTGTCATATAAAGCATTCGGAAGGTCACCGTTATTTTGCCAATGTGCAAAAAGACCTGCTCTTGTAATATCAAAACTTATATACCCGTTTGTACTTGCCACTAATGAACTATAAGTTGTGCCATAAAAAGGAAAATTAAATCCCATATTAATTACAGAACTGTATGTGTCATCAACAGCAAGATTAGTAGGTGCACCACCTGGATCATTAGCAGGAACATAAGTAGGAGAACATGCCGGCACACCTAATATAGGTAGAGGATTTAGAGTATATGTATTTGTTTGACGATGAATATCCGGGATCAAAGCTTGTATATTCAAACAACCTGTAGGGCCGCAACCAACCATGGTTATATCCCTTGAACAGTTAAATGTAAACCCCTGCCCGTTGCTGAAAAAAGAAAATAAAATGAATAGCAGTAAAAGTACGATTAGTCTTAAACCTCTCATGAGCGATTGCAGTTGGTAGTGATAAAATGGAAAGGTTACAAGTTAATAAAATCCTTCTCAAAATTCAGAGAAAATTTGCCTAGTTTTTAACATCAGAATGTGGATTTACGATGGCAGATTATTTAAATCTTCAGTATCAAATCGTTCTACTTTTTCAATGCCACCAAGATCAATTAAGCGTTGAACAAGATTATCCAGTTCTTCCTTATCATGCACAAATAATTTGATATTTCCTTCAAACAATCCTTCTTTGGCTTCTACAGTGAGTGCGGCAATATTTATTTTCAACTCACCCGATATCAGGTTTGTAAGTTTATGAATGACACCAACATCATCCAATCCCACTATGCGAACACCGGTGAGGAAGGATATCTCTTTATTCTTGGCCCATTTTGTTTTTACTACGCGATGGCCATAGTTGGCTAATAGTTTAGCCGCATTGGGGCAATTGGTTCGGTGAATTGTTAATCCCTTTCCTGTTGTTACAAACCCAAATACGTCATCACCCGGAATAGGCTTGCAGCAATTAGCAAGATTATAAACGATCCTATCACTGCTTTCACCAAAAATGATCAGCTCGGTTTCTTTTGCATTCTTGTTGGGAACATAAGATTCATGTTTCAACTCTGGTTGTTTAACCGGTTTCGGTGCTTCCAGTTTATCGCCATAAACTTTGAACTCTTTTAGTTCTTTCAAATCAATATTCTTAATAGAAATATTGTAATAGAGATCAAGTGCCGAACTGAATTTATAAAAATGAACTACTTCATCAATGTTATGTTGATTAAACGCAGCTCCCATTCCTTCTACCTTTCGCTGCATAGTGTACTTGCCATCATCAGCTATTTTTCTTTTCTCTTCTTTAAGGGCATCTCTTATTCTTCCTTTTGCTTTTGATGTTACAACAAAACCCAGCCAGTCTTCATTTGGTTTTTGTTTATTACTCGTAATTATTTCCACCTGGTCGCCACTTCGTAGTTTATGGCTAATCGGAACGAGTTTGTGATTTACTTTGGCACCAATTGTTTTTATACCAATAGCACTGTGAATTGAAAATGCAAAATCAAGTGCAGTAGAACCGACGGGTAACATCTTTACATCACCCTTTGGTGTGTACACATAAATTTCTTCTGTAAGAAAACTTGTTTTGAAATCCTGTAAAAAGTCAACACTGTCTGTATCCTGGTTGGCCAGCACTTCACGTATCTGGTGAAACCATTTATCAAAACGGCTTTCATCACCACTATCTTCTTTATACTTCCAATGTGCGGCAAGTCCTTTTTCCGCAATTTCATTCATACGTCGTGTACGTATCTGCACTTCTACCCAGCGGCCTTGCGGCCCCATCACTGTTGTGTGCAATGCTTCATAGCCGTTACTTTTTGGATTACTCAACCAGTCACGCAATCGTTCCGGTGATGGTGTATACTCATCTGTAATGATCGAATACACTTTCCAGCATTCTTCTTTTTCTTTTTCTGGTGATGAATCGAGAATGATGCGGATAGCAAAAAGATCATACACTTCTTCAAAGGCCACTCCTTTCTTTTTCATTTTATTCCAGATAGAGTGTATGCTTTTGGGGCGGCCTTGTATTTCAAATTTAAAATCTGATTTTTCCAGTTGCTCTACCAATGGTTTTACAAACTCATTGATATAACGGGTACGTTCACGTTTTGTTTCTGCCAGTTTCTGTGCAATGTCTTTGTAAATATCCGGCTCCATGTATTTCATGGCCAGGTCTTCCATCTCCGTTTTGATAGTATACAAACCCATCCTGTGTGCAAGTGGCGCATAGATATAAACTGTCTCGGAAGAGATCTTCAATTGCTTTTCCCGCTTCATACTATCCAGCGTACGCATATTATGTAAGCGATCGGATAGTTTGATCAAAATCACACGGGGATCATCTGTAAGCGTAAGTAATATCTTTTTAAAATTCTCAGCCTGCTGCGATGCATTTACATCCACAATGTTTGCGATCTTGGTAAGACCATCAACAATTTTTGCGATCTCACTGCCAAACTCACGTTGAACATCTTCCATCGTCACATCGGTATCTTCAACTGTATCGTGTAACAAAGAACAAATAGTTGAACGTACACCCAAGCCAATTTCTTCAACACAAATTTTTGCAACTGCTAAAGGATGCAGAATATAGGGTTCACCACTTTTGCGGCGCATGGTCTTATGGGCCTCCGCAGCCATTTCAAATGCAATGCGGATCAGGTCACGGTCTCCCGGCTTCAGTTTTGTTTTTAATGAACGTAAAAGGGAACGGTATTCCCGCAGGATCAATTTCTTTTCCTGCTCCTGAGTGAGGTTATATTTTGAGGGCCGTTCAAGCGTTTCCATTAGTCTACGAATTTACTGAAAATAGCTAAGAGTGTAAAAGAGTAAAAAGAGTTTAAGGAGTTAAGATTTCGGGAATAAAAAAGGAGGAAAAGAGCAAACTACTTTACTCTTTTCCTCCTTTTCTCTTTAATCTCTTAGTCCTACTTCAAAAAATCATATCGCAGCATCACTTCATGTGCATTGCCACCTTTATCATAAGTACTAAGTGGTGTAGTGAAAATATCGAATGAATAACCAACTGTAAATTTCTTTTTGATATGTACTCCTGCGGAAAGCATCCAGCTCTGATGTGCCCGGAATCCTACTCCCCAAAAGAATTGCTCTTTATGTTCAACTCTTACACCACCCTGGAATTCCAATGGCGAATTGGGTAAATAGATAAAAAGAAAATTGGGGATGACCTCAGTGTTTGCATCGGTTCTCCATTTGTAATTAGCATGTAAATAATAATGCCTGTACAACTTTCCTTCTTCAGTTCGATTATAGCTGCCACTGTAAAAATCGAGCTTTGACTGAACAAGCTGACTTACCGATGCACCAACCTGAAGTTTTTTTGCAGTGTAGTTAATACCAAATCCTGCATCTGCTTTAAATTGGGTATCTGTGCTTCCCAATACCGGGTCATTTGAACCCAAAGCCTGTTGCAATTTTGCCTGGTCAAAAGAAAACTGCTGTAGTCTTGCTTCGATCCCCAATGAAAATGATGCTTCATTCTTCAATTGAATTTGATAAGCATAGGCCAGTTGGGCGCCTATACGTTTTGTAGGACCCGTTACATCATTGTATAAGTAAGCCCCCAAACCGGAATTTATGTTTGGCAAATAAAATGAACCAAATAAAAACTGTGTTTCAGGTCCACCGGGTACTCCGCTCCACATGCTCCGAAAAGAGCCGCCGACCATTCCATGTTTGTTTACACCGGCCATAGAAGGATTGTGCAAAGAGCCTTGCATATCATAAAAAGAAGATGATGTTAATTGCTGACCAGAAACATTCGCTGAAATCAGTAATATCAAACCAATGTTTACAATGTGTTTCATAATAATTTTTTTGCAGGTTAACGGAGAATTGTCACATTGCCCTTTTCAAAAACTGTTTTGCCATTTACCAGTTTATAACTGATAACATAATAATAGGTGCCATCGGCTAAAGGCTTACCATCCCATGTTCCGTTCCAATTATTCTTATAATCTTTCGATTCAAACACTTTAGCTCCATAGCGATTAAAGACCTGTGCTACTGCACTGATCAAACAGTTACCATTTGTGATCAGCCACAAATCATTTATACCATCTCCATTGGGTGTAAAGGCAATCATTGGTTTTACACAATACGGAACAACGGTAATGCGCATATCATCACTAGCCGTACATCCTTGTGGGGAAGTAACCGTTAATGTATACGTTGTCGACACAGTAGGAGCTGCGTTCGTAATAAGTGTATTTGCAGAACTCAATCCTGTTGTTGGTGACCAATTGTAAGTGCCTGTTGTTGCAGTACCCGAAATAGTATATACATCACCTGCAATAATTGATGCATCCGGGCCTGCATTGGCAGATGCACCGGGTACAACTGTTACGACAAGATTATCCGTTGCAGTACAATTACCCAATGTTGCAGTCACTGTATAGGTAATAGAATTTTGCGGAGACAGAACAGGATTAGCAATAGCAGGATTACTTACACCAGTCTGCGACGTCCATACAAAAGATGTTCCTGCACTTACTGTATTAGGAGTGAATGATGCACCGCGACAAATTGTAGTATCATTATTTGTTCTTACAGTAAGCGTATTTAAGAGTCCAACTGTTACAGGCTGATTCACGATACAGTTTGCCGCATCTTTTACGTAAATAGTATAGTTACCGGATGCAACGTTTGTAAAGCTTCCTGAAGGTTGATAAGTAGTACCATTGGTGCTGTATTGTAATGGCGCAATGCCCCCGGAAGCAGTTACTGTTATAGTTCCGCCTGCAGAACAGGTAGCATCAGTTTTATTAAATGCGAAAGCTGGTGTAACTTTTTTTACAAACACAGTGTCTTCAAAAAAAACATCCTGTGCCGGGTCGTTACAGGTACTATAAGTAACACGAACTACATAAGCAGTACTGTCTGCTGTCGGGCAAACATTATTAAAATTAAGATTCAACATTCCCGAACTGCCAGAAGTAGTGTCGCCTGTAGCAACAACACTTCCATTTACACGAAGCTGTGCACTTTTAAATCTTGAAACACCACCGCTGGGTGTAAAACGAAAACAGGAGTCCATTGCATTGGCACCCCAAACTGTAGCATTCTTACCGGATGCTGCAACGGCACGGGTCATTGTTTCATCCTGCACGCCGAGAATAGTTCGTCCACCATTCCAGTCGGTACAAAAAGGTTTGTCTTTAATATATACTTCGATAATTCCGGTACTTTCATACAACACCATCTGGTGAGTGGCTCTTGGTAGTGAACATGATCCACTGAAATAAGGAATATCATTATAGCTTGCAACAAATCTTCTTTTTGGCGCAACACCTTCTACACGATATTCAATTTTTTTGTTGGTTGATGCCAGGCCCGGATGAATATCATGATAAGGTCCGAATATCATTTTAGGGGCATAATCTGTACTGGGGATTGCACCAGTCGCGGAAATAACATAGCCACTTCCTGTACCTGCCCTCACCGTATCAAATGTTATTGCGGAATTAGATCCCATTATTAATGTTGGGTAAGTGATGTTGTAAAAACAGAATGGGAAACTGATCGGGATCTTCGGACTCCAGGTGTCATCAATATAAACAGATGTAACTACCGTACCGCCGGGTGTTGTGTACGCAAAAGGTGAATAAGCCGGGTTAGTAATTACATAATCTGATGATTGTTTAATGTGCGGAACTGAAACAGAAAAGTTGGTACAACTTGTTCCGCAGGAAAGATTGATGTTTCGGTTTGGAATTGTAAAGGTGGTAGCGGGATTTTGGGACTGTATTGAAATGGAAAATAATACAGCACCGATAAGTAAAAGTTTTCTCATCGACGGTTAGTTTTAGTTGCCAAAGGCAGTGTTGGTAAAAGCAGTCTAAGTTCTATGGTTAATAGCCTGAATCAGTCTGTCGCAGGAAATTGGGGATTTTAATCAGGCAAGCGGGTTAGGGTTCCAAACGTACAATTTTATCAGGAAAATTGGAAATCGGTTTTCATTCTTTTCGGAAAGAGAAAATGCCCTACATTTGCAGCCCCAAAACAAAAATTCAGGAAATCAAATAACAAAGCTGAAAGAAGCTAAATTGGAGTTTGATCATTGAGTCTAGTAACCGGATGTGGTGAAATTGGTAGACACGTCAGACTTAGGATCTGATGCCGTAAGGTATGGGGGTTCGAGTCCCTCCATCCGGACTTTTTAAGGTTTAAGGTTGAATGGTTTAATGTTTAAGGTTTCCCATTCAACCTTCTCTTTTTTAAAATTGTAAACTGTTTACAACATTAAACCTTAAACATTAAACTTGAGACGCATATGGCAACAATAACAAGAGAGAGTATAGGCTTGCTGAATGACAAGCTGACTTTGAAATTGGAGAAAAAAGATTACCTCCCTGCTTTTGAAAAAGCTCTAAAAGAATACAGCAAGAAAGCAAACATCCCCGGTTTCAGAAAAGGAATGGTACCTGCAGGATTGATCAAAAAAATGTATGGTGCATCTGTTTATACAGATGAAGTATTGCGTACCGTTGACAAGGAGTTGATTAATTTCCTTGAAACAGAGAAGCTGGACATTTTTGCACAACCACTGCCGATGGAATCAGATTTTCGTCAGTTGGATATGAATAACCCCATCGATTACAGTTTCGATTTCGAAGTTGGTTTGAAACCTGAATTCAACCTTGCTGATCTGAAAAAAATTAAAGCAACACGATACAAAGTTTCTATCACCGAAGAAATGATAGATAATGAAGTGACTCGCTTGCAGAACCGTTACGGGAATATGAAGGATTGCGAAACAGCAACTACAGAAGAAAATGTGCTGAATGTGAATTTTGTTGAAACAGATGCAGCCGGAAATGAAATTGAAGGCGGCGCTAAAAAAGATAATTCGCTTTTGCTGAAATATTTTTCAGAAAGCTTCCGCAAAAATTTATTAGATAAAAAAGCAGGTGATACAGTAACCCTGCAATTGAAATCAGCATTTGATGAAAAAGAAAGGGAATGGGTAATGGATGATCTAGGTTTGGATAAAACAAATGCTGCTGACGCTGAAAAATATTTCAAACTTACTATTACCAAAGTTGGATTGCTTGAGAAAAGAGAGATGAATGAAGAATTCTTTAATCAACTTCACCCCGGTGCTGAAATAAAAACAGAAGCTGAATTCAGAAATAAGATCAAAGAAGAAATCCAGGCTTACTGGGATGGCCAGGCAAGAAATCAATTGCAGCATCAAACCTATCATGAGTTACTCGATCATACGACGATTGAGTTTCCTCAATCTTTCCTGAAAAAATGGGTAAAAACACAAGGCGAAAAACCAAAAACTGAAGAAGAAGTGGAAACAGAATTTCCTACTTTCCTCAACCAGTTGAAATGGACTTTGATCACTGATAAAATTGTATCGGAAAATGGAATCCAGGTTCAGCCGGACGAAATAAAAGGTTTTGCCAAACAACAACTGATGGGATATATGGGCGGCACTATCAATGATGAAGAGCAGCCCTGGATAAAAGATTATGTTGAAAAAATGATGAAGGATCGCAAATTTGTTGAAGATTCTTATAACAGGATACAAACTCAGAAAGTATTTGAATGGGCCGAAGGACAGGTAAACGCTACTGAGAAACCTATCGCTATGGATGAGTTTAGCAAAATGGTGGAAGAACATCAACATCAACACCATTAATAGAAAAGTATAAAAAGTATATAATGTAAAAGGTTGGCAGTCGCTAACCTTTTTACTTTTTATACCCTATATACCTAGAAATGTCAATTCGTCTTAATTCTGGTAATTCATGACACCAATTTTGCAGTTTTACCATTTGGACGGATATTTGATGAATCCTTACAAACCCCGGATTAAAAAATTAACTATGAGCTTTAATTCTGAATTTGAAAAATATGCCGTGAAGCATCGCGGTATTTCCAGTAATACATTGAACAGTTATGCAAGCCATTTGGTAACTGGTCTTACACCTAACATTATTGAAGAACGCCCCATGAATGTGGCAGTGATGGACGTTTACAGCCGTTTGATGATGGACCGCATCATCTTTCTAGGCTATCCCATCAATGATGAGGTGGCGAATATTGTAACCGCACAGTTATTGTTCCTTGACTCTACAGACAGGACCCGTGACATCAATATGTACATCAACAGCCCCGGTGGCAGTGTGTACAGCGGGCTTGGTGTGTATGACACTATTCAATATGTAACACCTGATGTGGCAACGATCTGTATCGGTGTAGCTGCATCTATGGCATGTGTACTGTTGGGTGCAGGCACAAAAGGAAAAAGGGCGGCGCTAAAACATTCACGCATCATGATGCACCAGCCGAGCGGCGCTATCGGCGGACAGGCAAGTGATATTGAAATAACAGTAACAGAGATCAAAAAACTAAAGAAAGAGTTGTACGATGTGATCAGTCAGCACAGCGGACAGTCAGTTGAAAAAATTGAAGCCGACTTTGATCGTGACCACTGGATGACAGCGATTGAAGCAAAAGAGTATGGATTGGTAGATGAAGTGCTGGCAACAAATCCGAAAAAGGAGAAGAAATGATTTGATGAGTAGCGATCAGAACGTACAAGAGTCCCGCTTAGCGGGAACAAAGTTTAATAGTAGTAATAAAGTTGATTTCAAAAAAAATAAACCATGAACACAAAACATTTTTTATTTAACGATTGGAGAAGTGATGATGATGAAAAAGAAAGTACCGACAAACGGGATGAGCTGAATATGCTTAATAAAAAGCTGGAAAGATATTTTTTTGAAAAACGTTCTGTTTATCTCTGGGGCGTGGTGGATGATAAGAGTGCAAGAGAAGTTGTTTCAAAATTTCTGTTGCTAGAAGCAGATAAACCCGGTGAAGAAATAAAATTTTATATCAATAGCCCAGGCGGTGTGGTAACAAGCGGTATGGTAATGTATGATACTATGAATATGATGAAGAGCCCGGTAAGTACGATCTGTATGGGTCTTGCAGCTTCTATGGGAAGTATTTTGCTGAGTGGTGGTGTAAAAGGCAAACGTTTTATTTATCCTAATGGACAGGTAATGATTCACCAACCATCATTGGGTGGTTATATACAGGGTGTGAGCAAGGATCTTGAAATTCAGGCAGAGCAAACACGCAGAGTAAAAGAAATCGGCGCTAAAATACTCGCTGAAAACTGCGGTAAAACGGTTGAACAAATTATGAAAGACTTTGACCGCGACTACTGGATGGATGCTAAGGAAGCAATAAAATATGGTATCGTTGACAAGCTCATTGACAAGCTCTAAAACCCTATTTCTAAGCTTTTTATACCGTCTGCTAAATTTCCCTGAACCTTTCGGGAGCTATTGTCTACTTTTACAGTTACAAACTCGTTTTTAAATCGTTATACAACTATAAATGGCTAAGCAACAACTACATTGTTCATTTTGCGGCCGCAACCGTGATGAGGTGAAAATTCTCATTGCAGGACAGGAAGGACATATCTGTGAAAACTGCGTTGAACATGCCCGTGAAATTATAGAACAGGAGCTGGTGATATCCAATGATAAGCCTTCCTCTTCATTCAAACTCACCGTTAAGAAACCTATTGAAATAAAAAAATTCCTGGATGAATATGTAATTGGCCAGGATGAAGCAAAGAAAGTTCTTTCTGTTGCTGTTTATAATCATTTTAAAAGATTACAACAAAAGCTCGGCGAGAATGATGTTGAAATTGAAAAGAGCAATATTGTAATGGTAGGTGAAACCGGTACCGGTAAAACCTTGCTTGCAAAAACAATTGCAAGATTACTGAACGTTCCATTTGCAATAGTTGATGCGACTGTATTCACTGAAGCTGGTTATGTAGGTGAAGATGTTGAAAGCATATTAACAAGACTGCTTCAGGTATGCAACTATGATGTAGGCGCTGCCGAACGTGGTATTGTTTATATTGATGAAATAGATAAGATAGCCCGTAAAGGAGATAATCCTTCTATAACTCGTGATGTAAGTGGCGAAGGTGTGCAGCAGGGTTTATTAAAATTACTGGAAGGAACGGATGTACTCGTACCACCACAGGGCGGAAGAAAACATCCGGAACAAAAGCTGATAAAATTGAACACGCAAAATATTCTATTTATCTGCGGAGGCGCATTTGATGGAATTGATAAAGTGATTGCCCGCAGAGTAAAAACTAATATGATCGGCTTTAACGTAGACAAAGAGCAGCAGGAAAGTATGAGGAAAAACCTGTTGGGCTATGTGAATGCAACCGACTTGAAATCTTTTGGTTTGATTCCGGAGTTATTGGGCCGTTTGCCTGTTGTTACCCATCTTGAACCGCTGGATGCAACAACACTACGTTCAATATTGACAGAACCGAAGAATGCATTGATACGCCAGTATAAAAAATTATTTGAACTGGAAGGCATCAAACTTAATATCGAAGATCCTGTGCTTGATTTTATGGTACAAAAAGCAATGGAGTATAAATTAGGTGCAAGAGGTTTGAGAAGTATTTGCGAAAATATTCTTACCGATGCCATGTTTGAACTGCCATCGCTGAATGAAAAAGAATTCAATCTTGACCTGGAATATGCTACTCGTAAGTTTGATAAGAGTAAACTGAGTCTGTTGAAAGTAGCGTAAAAAAAAGTCAATAAGCAAAATATTTAAAACCGGTTAGTGCCGGTTTTTTTTATTTCCCTAACTTCAAATATTAAACAAACAATATGCAGGATCTAATAGATAAACTGAAAGCCGAAGCTGGTATTACTGATGAACAGGCAGTAAAAGTGGTCGCAACACTTAAAGCTTATATCATAGAAAAATATCCCATGCTGGAGGGAATGGTAGGTACTTTTTTTGGTGGAGACTCTAATGATTAATTAACGAATAGCCCTGCACTTTCGGCTCTTGCCGGGATTATTGGCTGCCTGGTAAGGTGTCATTGCACTCCGGCATGATGACTCAATGATCATGATTGCAATCAGCAGGATTAGTAGCAAACGTGTTTTCATAAGGTTGACTTTTGTACTGTAAAATTAAATGCAGTCTATCAATAAAGCCATAGGTATTCACCAATGAAATATGCCTGTTTTTTTTCTACTTTCCGCAAATATGACTTAGAAGATATACTCATTGAAACTACGACCGGACAAGGATAACCCGCTTATTTGTTGATTTATCGATCTGCAGAATGAAAGTCTCCTTCCGGTAAGCATTTACTGGGCGGCCGCATTGATTGGCAGGATTCCAATGCGGTGATTTTTTATACACTTCGATGCAGGATTGCTGGAAAGCTGAATTTGTTTTACTGAGAATTTTTATTTCATTGATGATCCCATTTTTATCTACGATAAACTGAGCTTTTGCAGTATCAGTAAAAGTTGTTACAGAATCCGGTAAACTGTTTTCAATTCTGATGAAGTTGAAATTCTTTTTTACAAACTCATTCCATTTAACAATACCACCTTTAAAGCCTGCTTCAATTTCTATCTTTTCAAAAACCTTATTCTCATCATCCTTTGAAGACTGGGCAACCTGTGCGCATAAGATAACGGGTAAACTCACAAGTAACACCAGCAGCAATTTTTTCATAAAAATTGTTTTGATTCAAAACTTAAAGATCCAGCTAAACTATAATTCCATAAAATCATCCATATCCCTTCTTTGTTTTTTTGTAGGTCTGCCAACTTTACTCTGCCTTTTGCCCGTATGAAAACTGGCAGCCTGGAACTGCAGCCTTTCTATTTCTTCTGCCGGGGTAATGTCTATATAATACTTAATCGCTTCGCTGTATGCAACACGTTTAAACAGTAACTCAGTCACCTTTACCCGCCAACGTTTGGCCTCTGTTTTTACTTCGTACTCCTCTCCTATATGTACCTGCTTTGCAGCTTTTGCCTGCACATCGTTATGCTTTACTTTTCCCTTATCGCAGGCGGTAGTTGCTTCAGTCCTTGTTTTAAAAAGTCGGATGGACCAGAGGTATTTATCGAGCCTGAGTTTCTCTTTTTCTGCCATTGATATAATTAAATAACCGGGATTAAGAATTTTCAATACTTTCCTGTTTCAAAATAACTAAATAATGAAGACAGCCTTTGTAAAAATTATTGTAATTGTAATTATTTATTGTTTGCCGCTGATCGTTCTGGCACAAGGTGGTGTAAACTGGAGCACTGATGGTAACTCTTATTTCAGGAATGAAGGTGGCGATATAACAAAGTATACATTGCCACAAAACACAAAGACCGTGTTTGTGAGCAAAGACAAACTGAAACCGGTCGGCGCTGAAAAGCCATTGGCACTAAGAGGCTTTAAATTCTCTAATGATTACAATAAAGTCCTGATCTATACTAATACAAAAAAAGTGTGGCGGCTTGATACAAGAGGTGATTACTGGTTGTATGAAATCAGTTCAAATAAATTAAAACAATTAGGTAAAGGCAGACCTGCCTCTTCGCTCATGTTTGCAAAATTTTCTCCTGATGGAAAAAAAGTGGCTTATGTAAGTGAGTATAATTTATATGTTGAGGACCTGGCAACCGGTATAGTGAAGCCTTTAACCAAAAATGGCAACCGTAAACTCATCAATGGCACATTCGATTGGGCTTATGAAGAAGAATTTTTCTGTCGTGATGGTTTTCGCTGGAGTCCGGATAGCAAACAGATCGCTTTTTGGCAGATAGATGCACAAGGAACTAAAGATTATTTAATGATCAATAATACCGACTCCATTTATCCCGTTGCTGTACCGGTAGAGTACCCCATTGCTGGCGAACCGCCATCGAAATATAAAATAGGTTCGGTTGATATAGCCACTGGCAAAACAGCATGGATGAAAATACCTGATGATGAAAAATGGAGAACCTATGTTCCCAGAATGGAATGGGCCGCTAACAGCAATGAACTCATCATTCAGCACCTGAACAGAAAGCAGAATGAAAGCAACCTGATGCTCTGTGATGTGAAAACAGGCAATACAAAAACGATTTATAATGAGAAAGATGAAGCATGGATCGATATACTTCCGCTGTGGGATACGGATTATGGTAATGGTGGCTGGGATTGGCTGAATAATGGTCAGGAATTTCTCTGGGCAAGTGAAAAAGATGGTTGGCGTCATTTATACCGCATCAGCAGGGATGGAAAAAAAGAAACATTGGTCACCAACGGTAAGTATGATGTGATGGACATCAGCACCATTGATCAGAAAGAAGGCTATGTGTATTTTCATGCATCACCTGAGAATGCAACCCAGAAATATTTATGCCGCACCAAACTCGATGGCAGTGGCCAACTCGAAATGGTTTCACCGGCTAATCAAAAAGGAACACATAACTATCGTGTTTCTCTTAATGCAAAATTTGCCCAGCATAATTTTTCAAACTACTACACCAGCCCCGTTAGTGAATGGATAACGCTACCCGATCATAAAGGCATTAATGGTGAAAACAAAGTGAATGATGCTGTTGCTAAAGCCGATAAATCAAAATCGAATATAGAATTCTTCAAAGTAAAAACAGAAGAAGGCGTAGAGATGGATGCATGGATGGTAAAGCCTGCCAATTTTGATGCAACAAAAAAATACCCGGTTATTTTTTATGTGTACACTGAACCATGGGGACAAAATGTAACTGATGCCTATGGTTCCACCAATAATTTTTTATACAAAGGTGATATGAGCAAGGATGGTTATATCTATATTTCAATAGATAACCGCGGCACTCCTGTCCCTAAAGGAAGGGAATGGAGAAAATGTGTGTATCGTAAAATTGGTTTGGTAAATATTAGAGACCAGGCAATGGCAGCTAAAGAAATTATGAAATGGCCTTATGTGGATACAAGTCGTATTGGAGTTTGGGGCTGGAGCGGCGGCGGTTCTGCTACATTGAATTTAATGTTCCAGTATCCTGAAATTTATAAAACAGGTATTGCTGTTGCTCCAGTAGCTAACCAACTCACTTATGATAATATTTACCAGGAAAGATATATGGGATTGCCGCAGGAGAACAAGCAGGATTTTGTAAACGGCTCACCAATGACCTATGCAAAAAACCTGAAAGGAAATTTATTATATGTGCATGGTACAGGTGATGATAATGTGCATTACAATAATGCCGATATGTTGTTCAATGAATTAATTAAATATGGTAAACAGTTCCAGATGATGAGTTACCCTAACAGGACACATGGAATTTTTGAAGGTGAGGGAACATCTGAGCATTTATCAAACCTGTATACAAAATTTATGAGGGAACATTTACCACCAGGCCCTGTATCTGGTGATTCAAAAGCTTTGGGAGTTCCGGCAAAGCCGTTTTAAAATAGTTTGTTACTCAGAAGTAGCAATAAAAGTAATCAGCTGGGTATGAAAAGATTTCACATTCTTACCCTCATGTACTGCGGGTACCCATTTGCCTGACCGGGATATTACTCTCCTTGCCTCATCCTGAACAGGTTTGAAACCTTCATTTTTATTTGCGACCTCCACATTGCACACAGTACCATCTTCGCATACAATAAACCTGACTTGTACTGTTTGTTTATAATTTTTGATGGATGCAGGTAATGAGTTTGTTAATATATCTGCCTTTAAGTTTTGCTCCAAAAATTTTCTCCATGCAAGATATCCTCCCGGAAATGCAGCTTCTATTTCGACATTAGTCATTGCACCAATTGTATCCCTTGTATTGCCATATGTTGGGTTATAAGAAGGAAATAATTTTCTGTTATTAAGTATGATATCAACGTTCCCTGATTCGCTTACAGCAAACGTTTCGGTATTATTAATTTTTTTAAAACTCATGAAAGTTGCAGCAACTTTTGGTTTATCATAATCTCTGTAAAACTCTTCTCCGGAAGAAGATTCTCCCCGTTTAAACTTTCCTTCATTATATACTTCTTTGTGTTTTATTTGGGTATTATTTTCATTAACTAAACCGGTATACTCCCATGCTCCTTCTCTTTCTCCATTAATAATTTCCCCTTTAAGTAAATAGTTCACATCACCATACAAATCGGTAACCGGTATTAAAAATTTCCCAGTTCCATCCTTGACCAAATAATTTCCTTCTTCATCAATATATTCTACAATCGTAAATGCAATAGCATCTCCGGAATAATATACCCTAGCTTTTCTTTTTCCCTCAGGGTAGTAAAACTGCCAGTTACCATAAAACCTGTCCTTTACAAACCTTCCTTGTGCTTCAAGATTTCCGTCAGGATAATAAAAACTAAATAGTCCATCCCTAAATCCATCCTTAGAATAAAAGCCTTCCATCTGGATACGGTTGCTTATATAATAATCTCGTACGCTATCTGTAAAGTGCCATTCCTTTCCAACTGCAACAGAGCCTATTCTGTAAAATGATGCAATCCCTTTTCCACATATCTGCCATTGGGAGTTGTAATAAATAGTATCCTGTTGTGAAAAAGCTAGTTCATTTATAACTATAAAGAAAATAAAAAATGAAACAGACTTCATAGCAATTGTTTTATCTTTTTCAAAAGCATTTAAAATAAACGCCCATTTAAAGATATTCAAAAAAATAAAAAAAACCTCACCGGTTAAAGTGAGGTTGACAAAAAAATAGTACACCTTTTTTACATCCCTGCAAAATGCTTGTGAAAATGTGGAATTGTTTCTATCCCCTTATAATAGTTTTCAAGATTGAACTTTTCATTGGGACTATGCAGGTTGTCACTATCCAACCCGAAACCCATGAACACAATTTTAATTCCCAGTTCTTTTTCAAATAATGCACAGATAGGAATACTACCTCCACCTCGAACCGGGATCGGATCTTTGCCAAAAGTATCTTTCATTGCGGCTGATGCAGCTTTATATGCTTTGCTGTCAAGCGGGGTCATGTACGGTTCACCACCATGATGTGGCTTTGCATTAACTATAACATTCGCAGGGGCTATTTTCTTTAAATGATTGATCAGTACTTCCGTCATCTTTTCACTATTCTGGTTGGGAACAAGCCGTGCAGAAATTTTTGCAAATGCTTTGGATGGCAAAACAGTTTTAGACCCTTCTCCAATATAACCGCCCCAGATACCATTTAACTCGATGGTTGGGCGAATACCTGTTCTTTCATTTGTTGTAAATCCCTTTTCTCCCCACAATTCTTTTACACCCAGGTCTTCTTTGTATTCTTTTTCATCAAACGGAGCGGCCGCCATTTTCTTTCTTTCTTCCGGTGTAGCGTTTACCACATCATCATAAAATCCGGGAATGGTAATATGATTATTTTCATCATGCAGCGATGCGATCATCTTTGCAAGAATAGTAATAGGGTTTGCTACAGCGCCTCCGTATACGCCACTGTGCAAATCACGATTAGGCCCTGTTACTTCCACTTCAATATAGCTGAGACCACGAACACCAATATCAATAGAAGGATTTTCCATGCTTAGCATCGCTGTGTCGCTAATCAGTATCACATCGGCTTTTAATAACTCTTTATGGCTTTTTACAAAATCTCCAAGATTGGATGAACCTACTTCTTCTTCACCTTCAATACAGAATTTAATATTTGTAGGTAGCGTGTTTGTCTTTACCATTATCTCCAGCGCCTTTACATGCATATAGAACTGGCCCTTGTCATCGGCAGAACCGCGGGCAAAGATCTTTCCGTCTTTTATCACCGGATCAAAAGGTCCGCTATGCCAAAGTTCCAATGGCTCAACAGGCTGTACATCGTAGTGACCATATACCAGTACTGTAGGTTTTGAAGGGTCAATTATTTTTTCTCCATACACGATCGGGTGACCGGGTGTAGTAAAAATTTCTGCTTTATCAGCGCCAGCTTCCAGCATCCGCTGTTTAACCATCTCCCCACATTTTACCATATCAGCTTTATGCTCACTTCTTGCACTGATGGATGGGATACGAAGCATTTCCAGTAATTCATTAAGGAAACGATCTTTATTTTTTTCCTGGTAGTCTTTCCAAACTTGTGACATGAGTAATTAATTTGTTGATTGGATATCCCGATAGCTATCGGGAGGGATTAAGGAAGGCGAAGATAGGGTTTCAGAACAGAATTTGAATTTACAATTCGCTCAATGCTTCGAGGCATTTTCACATTTTTTAGTTTGTCGATTTCCCTTTTTTACGTTTTTCTATAAAAGGGTTAGGGGTTTCATCAGATTCTGTATTGACCGCTTTCTTTACAATCTTACTTCCAAATCTGTCTTTAATATCATCCACTGCTTTGTAGAGTTGAAGTTTCTCAATTTTATTATCAAACAAACTCATCTGCATTGTAAAAGATATCAACTGGCTAAAACGAACCCCTATTAATCTTACCGGTCTTCCTTTCTGGTATGATTTATTGAAAATATCTTTTGCTTTTGCGATCAGTTCATCATCCAATGCGGTGTAATCGATGACTTCCTGTTTGCTGAAGGTCTCAAAATCATTGTAGCGGATCTTAACCGTAACACACCCGGTAAGTTTTTCATCTTCACGTAAACCATAACAGGTTTTTTCTGTAAGTCTCACAAGTTCTTTATGTAAAAAATCGACATCGGTATAATCTTTATCAAAAGTATTTTCATGACTCATACTTTTCTGTTCCCAATCCGTAACAATTTCTGCACTACCAATGCCCTGGGATTTATTCCAAAGACTCAAACCCCATTTTCCCAAATGTTTTTCTAAATATTCTGGAGTTGATTTGGCGAGATCTTCAATTTTATAAAAGCCGAGGTTCTTGAGTTTTATTTCAGTCTCCTTCCCTACCCCATTTATTTTCTCCACTGCCATCGGCCAGAGAAAATCTTTTTCTTTTCCATGTGGTATTTCTAAAAAGCCGTTGGGTTTAGCCTCATTGGTTGCCATCTTGCTGATGAACCGGGCTGATGATAATCCACAGGAGATGGGCAAACCCGTTCTGTCAATAATTTCCTTTCGGAGTTCCTGTGCATATTTGCTGGAACCAAAAAATTTATCCATCCCGCTAAGGTCAATATAGAATTCATCAATACTTGCTTTTTCAAACAGAGGTGCTTTTTCAGCAATAATATCTGTTACCCATCTTGAATATTTACTGTACTGGTCCCTACTGGCACTGGTGATGATTGCCTGCGGGCATAACTGCATTGCCTTTTTCATCGGCATAGCGGAATGGATACCGAATTTCCTTGCTTCGTAGCTACAGGCTGCCACTACTCCCCTTTCATAGCCACCAACCAGTACTGGTTTGCCTTTCAGTGAGGGGTCATTAAGAATCTCTACTGAAACAAAAAATGAATCAAGATCGAAATGGGCGATATAAGGAATTTTGTTTTCCAAGATTTAGTCTCCAAATTTACAGTTATGGAATGGGAATGGCTAAAAACGGCAATGGGTCCTTTAAAGGATATTCTTGTTTTCCTGAACAAGGAAGGCAAAACTAATGATGTGCTTAAAAAGCAGATTATCCGGGAACTTAGGAATAACCTGAATATTTTCAGTAATGCTTTTCGCAATGAGGTATCAGCAGATGTGATCATTGATTTGCTTTCCAACGATTCTTACAAAGAAGCTATTAAAAGCAATTTTAGTTTTAAAAAACTAAAAGCAGGAAATATCGAACCTTATCACATATTCGATGAACGTAACCGCCGCTACCAGGGATGGAATGCAGAAAAGCTCGCCGATAAAATTGATGAGAAAATAGAAGAGTTGAAAAACATCAAAAAGATGAATGGAGGCAGTGTTGAAAAAGCAAAAAATGATGTATCTAAAATGCTCAGCAATCTTTTTTACAGGATGAAACTACTGGCGGATTTTATTAAAGGACCGAAATAGTATCAAAGATAAATATCCAGCAAGCCTTCAGGCAATTCAACGATCACTTCCTTTTTTCTATGATCAATTTTTTTAAGAAAGCTTTCATTAAGAGGTATCAATACTTCTTTTTCATTTAATTCCATGCGGCAGAGTAATTGATGAGGTTGTTCGATCACTTCCAGTATTTCACTTAATCTTTCCTTGTTATTAATAATTGTATAGCCCAGCAGGTTAGCTGGAGCTGATTTTGCGGATAGCCGCTTGAAATCATCCTCGATAAGCCATACTTCTTTAGGGGTAAGTTTTGAAGCGGTCTCTCTTGTCTCTAATCCTTCAAGTTTAATATATATCTCGTTCTCCGATTTTATTTTAGTGCTCTCCACGAACCATGGAAGAAACGAATCTTTCCTGTCCTCAATAAAAACAGCCTTCACATCTTTTAATGAAGATTTTTTTCCCAGTTCATGTTTCAGAACGAGTTCTCCTTTGAGACCATGAACAGCTACTAATTTTCCTGCTTTAAAATACTGCATAATGATTGATGCGAATGTACGGCATTGCTGAATAGAATTGATTCAGTACAAGAGTGCGACGCAAGGGACGATGAATAAAGCCATCAATGCCGGTAACATAAAATCCCTTCCTCTATCTTTGCTACTATGCGGATAGATATTATCAGTGTTTTACCCGAATTGCTTGACAGCCCTCTACAACACAGCATCATGAAAAGGGCGCAGGAAAAAGGGTTTCTTGAGGTGCATGTGCATGCTCTAAGAAAATGGGCGGTGAATGAATATGGCCAGGTAGACGACTATCAATATGGTGGTGGCGCCGGTATGGTAATGATGTGTGAACCGCTGACAAAAGCAATCGAGGAATTATCAGCTGAAAGAAAATATGATGATATTATTTACCTGACACCCGATGGAATTACATTAAATCAAAAAATCGCCAACCAATTTTCATTAAAAGAAAACCTGCTGATGATCTGCGGGCACTACAAAGGCATTGATGAAAGAATAAGAGAACATTTTGTTACGAAAGAAATTTCCATCGGTGATTATGTATTAAGCGGCGGTGAACTGGCTGCTGCAGTTTTAGTAGACTCAATCGGAAGATTGATCCCCGGCGTACTGAATGATGAAACATCTGCACTCACCGATTCATTCCAGGATAATTTATTAGCTCCGCCTGTTTATACAAGACCTGAATATTTCCGCGGTTGGAAAGTGCCGGATGTGCTCATGAGCGGCAATCATAAGTTAATTGAAGAATGGCGACATGAACAATCGCTAAAAAGAACAGGCGATAAGAGACCTGATCTCTTGTAATATCAGTGTTATTGGTGTTCTGTTGGAAATGAGCCGCTCTTTTCAAAAAATCAATAAGAACAATACATAATACAACAGGAGCATGAGCATGTTATATGCAATTGTCTTTTTCATAGGATAAGAATTTAATACCTTATGTAATCAAATCTACTGCCAAAGCAGGATTCTGCATATAGGATTTACTCCTGCGATTTCTTTTTATTGACTGATAAAAATACTGTCAAGAAGTACAAAAAGTCACAAAAAATGGCCCTTTATATGTAGAAGTTAATGGCTCTTTAAAAAAGCTGTTTTTTACTATTTTATGAATTTCTGAATTATAGAATAATTCAAAAGGATTTCGTTTGTTCCTCGATTGATGTACTCAATTTTTACCTCCATCATTTGTTTACATCTTCTTATATCAATTAACAACAAAGGATTCATTCTTTAAGGAGTTATTATATACAATGGCTTTGGAAAATAACAGGCAGAAATACGGGTTTGTTTTTATCATTTTCAACTGAATTCTCTCACTTATCTTTGCCCGCATGGGTTTATTACAGGTAAAAATCATCAATCAATCCGGTAACCCGTTGCCACATTATGCAACTATAGGATCATCCGGCATGGATATCCGGGCTCACTTACCTGCACCATTGATGGTGAAACCGATGGAAAGAGTATTGGTTCCAACTGGTTTGTTTATTGAATTACCTGAGGCCCATGAAGCGCAAATAAGGCCTCGTAGTGGTTTGGCAATTAAACAAGGTATTACTTGTTTGAACACTCCCGGCACCATTGATGCAGATTACCGCGGAGAAATTAAGATTATCTTAATCAACCTTTCTGTTGAAGAACAAATCATTCAACCAGGAGACCGCATAGCACAAATGATAATTCAGAAAGTGGAAAAGATAGAATGGAAAGAATCAGGTGAATTGCAGGAAACAATAAGAGGGGAAGGCGGATTTGGTTCAACCGGTAAATAAAATCATAAACAATACTTAATGATCAATGTTCAGTTTTTAATAAAGAAAGCATCCGGCCAATTCCATTTTTTATTGATCGTTGTTTTAACGGCTTTGATCGTATCCTCTTGTCGCGGCCCTAAAAAAATCCAGACGGCTATCACAAAAAAGGATTCTACTGAAGTGGTGACGATTATTAATTCAAATACAGGTCACGATGATTCAATGCGATTTATCCAGGGTATCCGGGATACAATTATCCGGCAAAAAATAAATTATACCACCTTTAATGCAAAAGTAGATGTGGGATATACCGGCGGTGATGGAAAAAAATATGATGTGAATGCGAATATCCGGATGTATAAGGACAGCATGATCTGGGTTTCCGTAAATGCCATACTTGGAATTGAAGCAATGCGTTTACTCATAACCAAAGATTCGGTAAAGCTTATTAATAAATTGGATAAGTTTTATTCTGTTCGCAGTATTACCTATCTGCAGGAAGTAACGGCTCTGCCGCTTGATCTCTCCACTTTACAGGACCTGATAATTGGAAACCCTGTTTATCTTGACAGTAATATTGTTTCCTATTCCAAAAATGGTGCAGAGGTCTCATTACTGAGCCTTGGTTCCGTGTTCCGTCATTTTATTACCATACATGCAAATGACAAATTAGTACAGCATAGCAAAATGGATGATGTAGATGTATTGCGTAACCGCACCTGTGACCTCATCTATGAAAAATATGAAGATAAAAAAGGTCCCCTATTTTCCACCCGTCGCCAGATCACGGTCTCTGAAAAATCGAAACTTGACGTAAAGCTGGATTTCAAGAATTATGATTTTAATGAAACGTTAAGTTTTCCCTTTAACATACCTAAAAACTATGAAAGAAAGTAAGCAATAAAATTTATCTTGCATGTTGTCGTTATTTATTTCGATACCCTGTGTATTAATTAACCCCCAATTCCTGAAATGATGAGAAAACTTATTGTAACAGCCACAATTTTATTTTCAGCTTTCTGCCTGCAGGCCCAGCCCCCGCAGGATAAAACCCAAATGGAAAAAGAAAGGGCCGATCTGCAAAAAGAAATACAGGAGATAGAAAAAGATTATAAACAGGTAAAAGGAAAAACAAAAGCTTCTATTGGTGAACTGAGTGTAATAAACCGTAAAATAAATGCACAGGAACGTTATATCAATAATATCAATAAAGAACTCCGGTATATAGATGATGATCTTTACCGGAGCAATCTTGAAATTTACCGGCTCAAAAACCAGCTGGATACACTGAAAGTACAATATGCAAAAAGTGTGGTGTATGCTTATAAAAACAGGAGCAATTACGACTACCTGAATTTTCTTTTTTCCTCAAGCAGTTTCAATGATGCCATGAAACGCATTTCATACCTGAAACAGTACAGGAGCTACCGTGAACGCCAGGTACAAACGATAACCGAAACGCAAACATTGATTGCACAACGGCAAAAACAACAACTGACAAAAAAAGAAACTAAAAACACAGCACTGGTAAACCAGAAAAGCCAGTATGGTGAATTGGCAAAGCAGAAGAATGAAAAGGCCGCCGTTGTTACCCAATTAAAATCTCAGGAAAAAGAATTAAGTAAACAGCTCACTGCAAAAAAGAAAAGAGCTGATGATCTGAGAAAAGCAATTGCATCGGCTGTGAGAAGAGAAATTGAAGCCGCAAAAAAGGAAGCAAAAAAAGAAGCTGATCGGTTGGCAGAAATCGAGAAAAAGAATAATGCCGCAAACCCTGTGGCTACAAAACCGGTAACAAGTAATCCGACTACAAGTACTCCTAAACCATCAAATACTAATGCAGCTCCGGCTAAAGAAAAAAACTATCTGACCTTTAATGCAAACGAAGCGGCTTTAGCTGAAAAATTCGAACTCAATAAAGGAAAGTTGCCCTGGCCTGTTGATAACGGTGTTGTAAGCATCCATTTTGGAAGATACACAGTGGAGGATACAAAAATTGTAGGTGACAATCCTGGTATCACCATTTCAACACCTTCTGCAGGGCAATCTGTAAAATCAGTGTTTGATGGAGATGTAGTAGCCGTGCATAATCTTGGTGATGTGCAGGCTGTCATTATCCGGCATGGTAAATTTTTTACATCCTACAGCACATTGTCTTCAGCTTCTGTTTCAAAAGGAACACATGTAACAAAAGGGCAGGTAATTGGTAAAACAGGAAATGCGGATGATGGTAATGGCGGTCAGCTTGATTTTATGTTACTGATTGAAAACCATGAGCAAAATCCGGAGACCTGGCTCAAACGCGGCGGATAAAAATTTTAAACACAATAAAAAATCCCTCAATATGTTGAGGGATTTTTTATTTATAAGAATTTCTCGTAGAGCTTCTCGTACTCCGGAATAATATTACTGATATCATATTTTTTTGCGTGGGCAGCCGCTCTATTTTTAAATTGTTTCAATACATCATTATCACGTAATATTTTTATTGCCTGCTGTCCCATTGTTTTTACATCACCCACATCACCCATATAGCCAGTTACACCAGGAATATTTATTTCAGTTAAACCGCCAGCATTAGTAGTAACAACTGGCACACCGGCTGCCATTGCTTCTAAAGCCGCCAAACCAAAACTTTCATATTCAGATGGCAATAAAAATAAATCCGCAATAGCGAGAATATCTTCCATCTGTTCCTGCTTGCCTACAAAACGTATTTCATCACATAAGTTCAGCTCACGGCAAAGATCTTCAGCAGCAGGCCTTTCAGGACCATCCCCTACCAGCATAAGGCGACTGGGAATCTTATCATTTACTTCTTTAAAAATTTTTATAACATCCGGTATGCGTTTCAATTTTCTGAAATTGGAAGCATGCATCAGTACTCTTTCGCCGTTGGGCGCAATCATTTTTTTAAATGCATCAATTGGTTTGCGGTTAAAGCGGCTTACATCTACAAAGTTTACAATTACCTCAATTTCCTTTTCAATTTTGAAATGCTTATACGTTTCATCCCGCAGGTTATTAGATACTGCTGTAATTGCATCGCTTTCATTGATGGAGAAAGTAACAACCGGGGCATATGTTTTATCGCGACCAACAAGAGTAATATCAGTACCGTGTAATGTTGTAATGACTGGAATATTTTTTCCTTCTTTCTTTAATATCTGTTTTGCCATAAAAGCGGCCGAAGCATGTGGAATAGCATAATGCACATGCAACAGGTCAAGATTATTATTTTTTATTACATCCACCATTGAGCTTGCAAGCGCAGTTTCATAAGGCGGGTAATCAAATAAAGGATATGTGGGTACCTGTACTTCGTGGTAAAAAATATTGGGTGTAAATGCACCTAGCCTTACGGGCTGCTGGTAAGTAATAAAATGTACCATATGGCCTTTTTGTGCAAGAGCCTTGCCTAATTCTGTTGCCAAAACGCCGGAGCCTCCGAAAGTTGGATAGCAAACAATTCCTATCCTCATGGTTCTGTTGATCGTCATAGTCCCCGAAGGTAAATAACTTTATATGAACCGCATTTGCCGTTCGTGTTAAATCCGTATTTTCATTTTTTCAATTCTACATAAACTGCTCACACATGAAAAGACTTATTTTTTCTTTTGGTTTATTACTCGCTGGCTTATCAGCCATCAGCCAGGATAATGATTCATTGATCATCCGCAACATTGCTGATGATATTTTAAAAAATGGCAAGGCCTATGAAGACCTTCGTTATTTATGTAAAAAGATCGGCGCAAGACTTAGCGGCTCCGCAAATGCTGCAAAATCGGTAGAAGCTACAGCAAGAATGTTGAGAGAAGCCGGAGCCGATACAGTGTACCTGCAACCGTGCATGGTGCCACATTGGGTACGTGGGGCAAAGGAACAAGGGGTTATTCAATGGGGAACGAATAAGAAATCATTAAATGTTTGTGCCCTCGGTATGAGTGTAGGAACGCCTTCTGCAGGACTGAAAGCCGAAGTAATCGAAGTAGCAAATTTTGATGAACTCAAAAGTCTAGGCGCTGAAAAAGTAAAAGGTAAAATAGTTTTCTTTAATTATCCGATGCGACCTGAACTGATATTCGGTGGTTATGGTGATGCTGTTCGTTATCGTGGCAGTGGCCCGGTAGAAGCTGCAAAATTGGGAGCTGTAGGTGTAATGATCCGTTCTGTAACACATGCTTTGGATAATAATCCGCATACAGGTGCCACCCGTTATGATAGTGCGGTAAATAAAATTCCCGCCATGGCCTGCAGCACCCTAGATGCTGAGTGGTTGCATGAATTATTTAAAAAACAAAAGAAGGTGGAATTGTTTATGAAGATGAGTTGTGAAAAACTGCCTGATGTTTTAAGTTATAATGTAGTCGGTGAAATAAAAGGAACAGAAAAGCCTGAAGAAATTATTTCTGCGGGTGGACACCTTGATAGTTGGGACCTGGCAGAAGGTGCACATGATGATGGTGCAGGTGTTGTACAAAGTATTCAAATCATCAGAACAATAAAAACATTAGGTATAAAACCCAAACGTACTATTCGCTGCGTTTTATTTATGAATGAAGAAAACGGATTAGCTGGTGGTAATAAATATGCTGAGCTGGCTGGATTAAATAAAGAGAATCATCTTTTCGCTATTGAAAGTGATGCTGGTGGTTTCGGCGTAGAGACTTTAGGACTCACAGGTAAACCCGAGCAGGTTGCTAAAGTAAGAAGCTGGCTTCCTTTGTTCCGTCCATATGGTATTTATGATATGCCTGATGGCGGTGGCGGTGCAGATATTGGTCCATTGAGAAAATATGGAACGTTTATGTGTGGCGTTAATCCAGGTACGCAACGCTATTTCGATTTTCATCATGCACCAAATGATAAGTTTGAAGGAGTGCATAAAAGAGAACTGGAAATGGGTGCCATTGGAATGACAGCAATCGTATATATGGTTGCACAGTATGGCTTGTAAGACTTAATACTATTTAAGAAGATTGGCTATCGCAATATTTACAGATGCGAAAGGAAATGAATCAATAACCTTTTGCATCTGTTTTTTTATTTCTGCTGTGCAAAGATTGCCGATAGAGCCTTCATGTGTATGTTGAACACCAGTATCATATTTAAAATTACCGGCCTCAATATCTAATCCTATTTTTTTGTAAGCATCACGGAAAGGCATGCCGGCGTTGACAAGCTTGTTTACTTCTTCAACACTAAACAGGTATTTATACTTTTCATCCGCTAGGATATCTTTTTTGATTTCAATATTACTCAACATTAGCCCCGTCATTTCAATACAATCTTTCAATATTTTGAAGGTTGGAAATAAATGCTCCTTCAACAATTGCAGATCCCGGTGGTAACCTGAAGGCAGGTTCGTGGTCATCATCATGATCTCATTCGGCAATGCTTTGATACGGTTACAATGACTGCGTATCAATTCAAACACATCTGGATTTTTTTTATGTGGCATGATGCTGCTTCCCGTAGTTAGTTCAGCAGGAAAAAATATAAATCCGAAATTCTGATTCAGATACAAACATGCATCCATACAGAGTTTACTAAGTGTGTCGGCAACATTTGCTAATGATTGTGCAACTACCCTTTCAGCTTTTCCTCTACCCATTTGTGCATACACCACATTATAATTCAAATCATCAAAGCCAAGCAATTTCGTTGTCAATGTTCTGTTGATAGGAAATGATGAACCATAACCTGCAGCGGAGCCCAGAGGGTTTTTGTTTACCACATCATAAGCTCCTCTCAATGTTATCATATCATCAACTAAGCTTTCTGCATAAGCACCAAACCATAAACCGAATGAAGAAGGCATGGCCAATTGCAGATGCGTATAACCGGGAAGAAGATGGTCTTTGTATTTTTCACTCTGCGTTTGTAATAATTCAAAAATTTGTTGGATTGATTCTACGAGTTCCTCCAACTCATTTCTTAAAAACAGTTTTACATCTACCAATACCTGGTCATTGCGGCTACGGGCTGAATGAATCTTTTTTCCAATATCTCCGAGTTCCTGTGTGAGCAATAATTCAATCTGTGAATGGATATCTTCAACATCATCCTGCAGTTTGAATTCGCCTTTCTGTATTTGTTTGTAAATCTTTTTTAACTCCACCTGGAGTTGGGATAATTCATTTTTAGTAAGTAACCCAACTGATTCAAGCATCTGTGTATGAGCCAGTGAACCCAATACATCAAAAGAGGCGAGATAGATATCCATCTCACGGTCCTTGCCGACTGTGAATGTTTCTACTTCCTTTAATGATGCCTTATCTTTTTGCCAGAGCTTCATACCAGTTGATTTAATAGTTGAATGTACAACTCAATTCCGTTCTTTATTTCATCCAGGTAAATAAACTCATCAGCTGTATGGCTTCTTGCACTATCACCGGGCCCAATTTTCAACGTAGGAAAAGTCATTAATGCTTTGTCAGAAGTAGTGGGAGAACCATAATAGCTTCTCTTCAAATTCAAACCAGCTTTTATCAATGGATGATCCAATGCGATTGAACTGGAACGCAACCTTGTACTTCTGGGTTTTACTTCGCAGCGAACATTTGGTTGAATAGTTTCCAGCATTTCCTCAAAAGTATATAGCTCATTTACCCGGCAATCCACAACAAATTTGCATTGAGCAGGTACTACATTATGGGCTTTGTTATCTGTTTCAATAACCGTTACACTCATTTTTACAGGACCTAATAAATCAGAAACTTTTTCAAACTTATAATTACGGAACCATTCTATATCATTCAACGCTTTGTAAAGTGCATTCTCCCCTTCTTCTCTTGCTGCATGACCTGCACGTCCGGCTGAAGTACAATCAAGCACCATCAACCCTTTTTCTGCGACTGCCATATTCATAAGTGTTGGCTCACCAACAATACCGAAATCAATATTACCGAGATGCGGAAGCAGTGCCTCAATACCATTATGGCCCGAAATTTCCTCTTCAGCAGTCCCTGCAAAAATAAAATTGTGCTTCAGGTTTTCTTTTTCGTAAAAATAGAGAAACACTGCAATCAACGAAACCAAACATCCCCCTGCATCATTACTCCCAAGACCAAAAAGTTTTCCATCCTTTTCAATGGGCGAAAAAGGGTCGAGTGTATATCCTTTATTCGGCTTCACTGTGTCATGATGAGAGTTTAGTAAAATGGTTGGTTTATTCTCATCATAAAATTTATTCTTCGTCCAGATATTATTCAGGTAAACAAACGGTTTAACTCCGTTCCTGGTGAAAAACTGTTCGAGTATATCAGCGGTGATCTGCTCCTCCTTGCTGAATGAAGGCGTTGCGATCAGTTGTTTTAAAAGATTGACCGCATTCTCCTGTAATATGTTCAGCTTATCACTCATTCGCTATTGTTGTTCCTGATCTCCCAGTAATCAGTTCATTTAAATTTTCCGCTTTGCCGATGATCACTTTTTTCACCCCACTATTCAATGCAGTAAAAGCATTATCCAGTTTAGGAATCATGCCTGCAAATATTTTACCCCCATCCCCTAAAGGGGAGTCAGAAGGTGCTTTTAACTTCTGGTATTCTTCCCAGTTTAATCTGTTGATCACTGATGATTCATCATTAACATCAAGCAGCACACCGCTTTTTTCAAATGAATAGATCAACGAAACTTCATACGATCTACCCAATGCCTTTGCTACTTCCTGTGCTATCGTATCTGCATTAGTATTTAAGATTTGTCCTCGGCTATCATGCGTTAGGGGAGCAACAACCGGTACAAGATTATTATCCAGAAAAACTTTCCAGCTTTCAGCATTCAATTGCGAACTGATAACATCGCCAACAAAACCGTAATCAATATCTTTTACCGGTCGTTTACTGGCAGGTATAAGATTTCCATCAGCACCGGTGACGCCAATTGCATTGCAGTTTAGAGATTGAAGCTGTGCAATTATTTTCTTATTGATCAAGCCTGCATAAACCATCGTAACCAAATCAATAGTATCAGCATCAGTTATTCTTCTTCCATCCACATATTTTGACTCAATGCCGAGTTTATCGCCAATCTTTGTTGCTACTTTACCGCCGCCGTGAACCAGTATTTTCTTTCCATTGATTGCTGCAAATGATCTTAAGAATGATGAAAGTTTTGCTTCATCGTCGACAATATTGCCGCCAATTTTTATAACGATCAACTTATCCATTCAGAATTTCACTTAATACAGCCTGAGCAGCCCAAACTCTGTTGCTGGCCTGTTCCGTAACAATGCTCATTTTACCATCAAGAATCTCATCACTTAACTCAACATTTCTTCTTACGGGCAAACAGTGCATGACCTTTGCTTTATTGGTTAGTGACCAGCGCTTTTTCTTCAATTGCCATTTAGGATCGTTGGTATAGATCTTACCGTAATCATTATATGTGCTCCAATTCTTCACATACACAAAGTCAGCGTCTTTCAATGCTTCTTCCTGGTCATGAATGATCGTTGCTCCTTTTGTAAATTCCTCACTCAATTCATAATCCTCGGGGTGAGTAATCACAAAATCAGATTTATCCCAGGCGTTTATCCATTGTGCAAAGCTGTTAGCTACACATTGGGGCAATGGCTTAACATGTGGTGCCCAGGTGAGAACAATTTTTGGTTTTTGTTTTTTGCTTTTGGTTTTTTTTAGCTCTTCAGTTATTGTAATTATATCAGTTAAGGATTGTAGTGGATGCAGTGTTGCACTTTCTAAACTCACAACCGGGATGCCTGCATATTTTATAAATTGCTTAATGTATAGCTCACTATAATCATCTTCGCGGTTTTTTAATGAAGGGAAAGTGCGGATAGCAAGGATATCAAAATATTTTCCCATAATGGGGGCAGCATCTTTCACATGCTCCACTGTGTTTCCGCTCATGATAGCCTCGTCTTCAAATTCCAGTGCCCAACCTTCCTGTCCCACATTGAATACAATACATTCCATGCCGAGATTCTGTGCAGCAATCTGCGTACTCAAACGGGTACGCATACTCGGGTTCAGAAACAAGCAGCCAATACGTTTATTGGTTCCGAGAGATTTGTCTGCAAAAGGACTGGCTTTATATGCTAAAGCCTTTTTTACTAACGAATCGATGTTGCTTACATCATGAACGGAAATAAAATTTTTCATTCTTAACCGACGGGATTTGGCGATGAAACTAAATTTTGTATTTCTTCTTTTATTGAATCAATGAATTGTTCGGCATCTCTTTTTTTCAGGGCTAGACTAGGTAAGAGACGAATCACATTGGGTTTGGATTCTCCGGTAAACACTTTCTGATTCCAGAGAAGATTCTTTTTTAAATCTTTAAAATCCTCAGGCACATCAAAACCAATCATCAGGCCACGGCCTCTTACATTTTTTAATTGACGAATTCCATCCAATTCATCTCTCAAATATTTTCCAACCATTGTGGCATTGCCCATTAGTTTTTCTTCTTCTATTATTTCCAGCACCGCTAATGCAGCAGCGCAGGCAAGATGATTGCCACCAAATGTTGTTCCTAGCTGGAAATGTTTTGGTTTAATATGTGGCGCTATAATTACACCAGCTACAGGAAAACCATTCCCCATTCCTTTTGCCATTGTGTACATATCTGCATTTACTCCTGCAAAATCATGGCTGAAGAATTTACCACTTCTTCCATAACCACACTGCACACTGTCGGCTATATATACTGCACCATGCTCATCGCAGAGGCTGCGGATCTTTTTCAGGAAAGAATTTTCAGCTACATTAATTCCGCCAACTCCCTGTATTCCTTCAATGATTACAGACGAAATCTCTTTACCATTTTTCTCAAAACATGCTGAGAGTGCCTCCTCATCGTTTAAAGGAAGAAAAATGACATTATCTGTCTGGTTAATAGGAGCTATATAATTTTTGTTATCGGTAACTGAAACAGCCAGTGAAGTTCTTCCGTGAAAAGATTTACTGAAAGCAATTACCTTTTTTCTTCCATTATGAAAAGAAGCCATCTTAAGTGCATTCTCATTTGCTTCGGCACCGCTGTTGCAAAGAAAGAGTTGATAGTCTTCTTTGCCTGAAACTTTTCCAAGCTTAGTTGCCAGTTCCTGCTGTAAAGGAATACGGATAGAGTTTGAATAAAAAGCAATTTTCTCCAGTTGCTCTTCAATTCGTTTCACCCAATGAGGATGGGTATGGCCAATACTGATTACAGCATGACCGCCATAGAGGTCAAGATACTGTTCGCCTTTGTCATCCCACACATAGGAGCCTTTGGCTTTTACAATTGTGATCTCGTTGATCGGGTAAACGTCAAATAAATTCATTTTAAAAAGTTTTGCCTCGGAGGCACGGAACACACGGAAAAATCCTTGATTCCTGGTTATTAAAAATAATTTGCTTTCAAATTCAATCCTGATGTTTCATTCAGACCACACATAAGGTTCATATTTTGTACAGCCTGGCCACTTGCTCCTTTCAATAAATTATCCGCAACAGAGTGAACTACGAGTTGCGAACCCACCTGTTCTAATTGAATGATACATTTATTAGTGTTCACAACCTGTTTTAAAAAGACAGGGTCTTTTGTTACATGAGTAAAAGGGTGACCAGAATAAAAATCTTCGTAAAGTTTATTAAGTTCAATCAAGCTTAAGTCACATGGTAATTGCGAGCTGATAAAAATTCCTCTTGTAAAATCTCCTCTCCACGGTACAAAATTCACAGCAATATTACCCGATGATTGTAATTGTTTTAGTGATTCCCCGATCTCTCCAAGATGCTGATGAGTTAAAGTTTTATAAGCCTGAATATTATTTTCTCTCCAGCTGAAATGCGAGGTAGCAGATAAACTCTGACCTGCACCGGTACTTCCGGTAATGCCAGTTGTATAAACATCTTTTAATAATCCGGCTTTTGCAAGTGGAAGCAATCCTAATTGAATAGTTGTAGCAAAACAACCTGGGTTGGCAATACTGTTTGCTGATTTGATCTTATCTCTGTTCAGTTCAGGTAAACCATAGATAAAGCTTCGAACTCCGAGCTGTGAGCTTTGAGCTAACCGGAAGTCATTGGCCAAATCAATAATCTTGATCTTGTCGGCAATTTTGTTTTCGCTTAAAAACTTTTTCGATTCACTATGACCGAGGCATAAAAACAAAACATCAATGTCATCGCTTAGTTCACCAGAAAATTTTAAGTCGGTATCACCAATTAAATCCTGGTGAACCGAATGCACAGGCTTGCCAGCATTGCTGCGGCTATGAATAAAAGAAACAGCAACATCCGGATGGTGAATCAATAAACGTATGAGTTCGCCACCAGTATAACCTGCCCCGCCAATTATGCCTACTTTAATTGCCATTATTATCTTTTTGCACCGCCTGGTGAATTGAAGTTTGGTTTCCGAAAATTTTTGAAAAGCCTCTTACATCATCACCGGTAAAGCCGGTATTCATTTCGCCATATTTGCCAAACTTGCTGCTCATGAGATCGAATTTACTTTCAATACCGATAACCTGGAAGCGATAAGGCATTAACTGAACAAATACATCGCCTGTTACATTCTGCTGACTGTTTTCCAGAAATGCTTCGATATCTCTCATCACCGGGTCAAGTATCTGTCCTTCATGCATCCAGTTACCATAGAATTGTGCCAAAGTATCTTTCCATTGCAATTGCCATTTAGTAAGCACATGCTTTTCTAATGCATGATGTGATTTTAAAATCACCATCGGTGCAGCTGCTTCAAAGCCAACACGACCTTTGATGCCGATAATGGTATCGCCAACATGTATATCCCTGCCAATGCCATATGGCCCGGCAATAGTTTGCAAGTATTGAATAGCTTCTGAAGGATGAGAAAATTTTTTCTCATTTACAGCATTCAGTTCTCCTTTTTCAAAATGAAGTTTTACTTCTTCGCTTGCTGTTTTGGTTACCTGCGTCGGCCATGCTTCTTCAGGCAGCATGCCTTTGCTGTTCAATGTTTCTTTTCCGCCGACACTTGTTCCCCACAAACCTTTATTGATGGAGTACATCGCTTTTTCAAAGTTTATCTCAACACCTTTGCTTTTCAGGTAAGCAATTTCTGCTTCACGGCTAAGTTTCAGATCACGGATTGGCGTGATGATCTCAACACCTGGAATCATGATATGGAATATCATATCAAACCTCACCTGGTCGTTACCGGCACCTGTACTGCCATGTGCAACGGCTTTTGCATCCAGTTTTTTTACATGTTCGGCAATATGCAATGCCTGGCTAAGTCTTTCTGCAGAAACAGAAAGCGGATAAGTATTATTTTTTAAACAGTTCCCATAAATGAGATATTTAATGATGCGGTCATAATAACCCTTGACAGCATTAACTGAAGTATGAGTTTTTACACCGAGCTTATAAGCATGTGCCTCTATTTTTTTCAATTCATCATCACTGAAGCCGCCGGTATTTACGATGATGCTATGCACCTCGTAGCCTTTTTCTTCGGTAAGATATTTTACACAGTAAGTGGTATCAAGGCCACCGCTAAATCCTAAAACTATTTTCTTGTCTGACATCTTTTATTGTTTAACCTGCCTGCCGGCAGGCAGGTAGAATCGTTATAGTACAAGAGTGCGACGCAATGAAAGCTTAATAGCAGCAATGCCGCCAGGCACCTATTTATATATTGAAAAAATATTGAAGGAACGTTTTAGGCTTTGAACCATTTTTGTCCCCGTCTTCTTCTTTGTCTTTTTTCAAAAATGGCTTAAGCAATTTCCATTGCCTGAATTTCAGCAAGCGTTCAAATCCCGATTTGTTTTCTTCGAAGAATTGTTTTGTTTCTTCAGGCTTATAATGGTCTTTAGGATCGTAGAGCATCGCCGTACACATACAGATATTTCTTTCCTTGCTCATCAATATTTCATAGTTCACACAGCTTTTGCAACCAGCCCAGAAAGCTTCGTCCTGGGTAAGCTCGGAATAGGTAACAGGCTCGTAACCGAGTTCGCTGTTAATTTTCATTACTGCAAGACCAGTGGTAAGACCAAACAATTTTGCTTCAGGATATTTTTCTCTTGAAAGTTCAAATATTCTTTTCTTGATCGCTTTTGCAACACCGCTTTTTCTATAGGCTGGCGAAACAATCAAACCACTGTTGGCAACATACTCGCCATGACTCCATGTTTCGATATAACAAAAGCCCACCCATACACCATCTGGTGTATGTGCGATTACAGCTTTGCCCTCTTTCATCTTTTCAGCCACATATTCCGGGCTACGTTTGGCAATTCCTGTACCCCTCGCCTTGGCGCTTTCAGCCATTTCATCGGTAATAGTTCCTGCGTAATGCTCATCATCTGCAGTAGCTACACGTATAATTATTTGTTGATTGTCCACGTTTGAAAAGTTAATTGAAAATTGCGGATGACCATTCCGGGGTTAGTTTGCGGAGGATGTCCACTGACAGGGGCCGTGGTGAGTGACTCGTCCTGTCAGAATACAGGTCGGCGTCGGGGAGTAACAGCACACAATACAACACTACCGGCCACGGGAGTATTAAGTAATTTGTATGTCATTATTTTTTTCAACTTCTTTTAGTTTTAATTCGGTGTCAAAAGTATAATAATAATACAATAACGGCCGTTTTTTTTTCTTAAAGTTTTTAACTCACTTCTAAGACGTTACAAGAATGTGACAGATTAATTGTTTTAGTTATTATTTAGTTAATGGCTGTACAAAAGAAAGATAGCTGGTCGCTTGTGAATGTCTGGTATGTTGTTCTTCCACTCAGCAATTGTTTTTGTTTTTATCCATTCAGTTGGGCCGGTGATGTCGGCTGCAATACAAAACTGAGTTGATGGTTTTGCAGTTTTAAAAATCGTTTCTATTAACTGGTTGTTGCGATAAGGTGTCTCAATAAAGATCTGTGTGCAGTTTTTCCTGGTGGATTCAGCTTCCAGTTCTTTTATAGCTTTACTTCGCTCAGGTTCCTTTACGGGTAAATAACCGGCAAACTGAAATTGCTGACCATTCATTCCACTTGCCATTAGTGCAAGTAAAATGGAATTGGGGCCAACTAATGGTTTTACTTCAACATTCATTTGCTGGGCAATAGAAATTAATTGCTGACCGGGGTCAGCAACTCCCGGGCAACCGGCTTCGCTAACGATACCTATTGTTTTACTTTCCCTGATCTTTTGCCTGAATGTATCAACCGGAGTTTCTTTTTCATTTACTACATACCATTCATAATTATCAATCACCATTTCTCTCCATAGTTGTTTAAAATAACGTCTCGCTGTTCTTTCGTTCTCCACAAAAAACACATCACATTTTTTTACTGCATCGGTTATATAGGGCGGGATAGATTGGAGGCCTTCTTCATGAAGCAGACTTGGAATAAGATAAACGGTGGCTGTTTCTGCCATGCTAATCGTTTTTAACTTTTATGACACTGAGATTGGCTGCAATGATGGCAAATGCTGGCGCAAAAACAACTACTATATGCATCAGGTAAAATACAATGCCATTGCCAATAGAAAGACCTTTATGTTTACCAGAATAAAATATTGATTTGGGAACTGAAAAATCGTTTTTCGCCAAACCATAATCGAGCATGGCAAAACCATAATAATAACATTCAATGATAACTGCAATCACCGGTGCTATCCAACCTGCTACAGGAAAAAGGCAAAGGAGGATCAACGCGACCATATAAACAGTTTGCCAGCCTGCATTGCGTAATGCCAGTTTTGTTCCGCGGATCGCATCAGGCAGTAGTTGTTTCCAGTTAAAGCTATGCTCCCGGTTTTCGATGATCGCTTCCGTTTTTTCACTCAGGTAAGCAAAAACCGGTGAACCGATGATCAGAATTAAATATTTGAACAGAGAAAAGTAAAAGAGAAATAAAACCAGGCGAAGCATAATGCCCGTCATCACAAATATGAAACTAAGGAAGGGGCTGCGTTCTTTCTCCAACCAGGGTTCAATGCGTAGTTGCTGACTAAGCCAGGTAACGGCTCCATTGGCAGAATCGGCAAAAAGAATCATTGCTGCAATAAACAATAATGTATAAATGATGCCGGGAATGATTATCCATTTATACATTTTGTGCTCCCGGATAAAACGGTTGGCCTCTTCAAAGGATTGAAACGCTATGACAATTTCTTTAAGCAATGTCTTAACTTGTTGCGTAAATATAGCGAAAAGAGTGAATGGTGAAATAGCCAATGGTGAGTGAAGAAAAGAGAATTTTGTTTTTGAACAATATTTTTGATGAATGAAAAAATTGCCAATAGAGTTTTACAGGAGAGACAATGTATTTGTTGTAGCAAAAGAACTATTAGGAAAAATACTGGTGACAAAATTTGATGGCATCGAAACTTCGGGCCGGATTGTAGAAGTGGAAGCATACAACGGTGAAATTGATAAAGCCAGTCATGCGTATGGAGGAAGAAGAACTAACCGCACAGAAGTAATGTATGCACATGGTGGTGTTTGTTATGTTTATCTATGTTATGGCATTCATCATTTATTTAATGTGGTGTCAAATGATAAAGATATTCCTCATGCAATATTGATACGGGCACTGGAGCCACTGAAAGGAATTGAAAAAATGCTTCAAAGAACAGGAAAAGAAAAAGCTGATTATTCACTGACAAAAGGCCCGGGCAATGTCTCAAAAGCTTTGGGCATACAAACAAAGCATACAGGCATCTCTTTATTGAGCAAAGAACTGTACATAGCTGATGATGGAACTGTTTACCCGGAGAAAAAAATCGGAATATCTCCAAGGATCGGAGTTGATTATGCGGGTAAAGACGCTTTGCTGAAATACCGTTTTTATATAAAAGGAAATCTTTTTGTTAGCGGGAAATCTAAATAGGTTGTATTTTCCCAGATAAAAACCAACCACTTGCCAACACTATCAAAATTTCAGCTTAAATCTATTTTTCTTATAGGGGGAGTTGCAGTTGCCCTGTTCTTCTATATCATCAATCCTTTTGACGTAAATGAAAAGGCCAGTATTGTTCTTGCAGTTGCAGCATTAATGATAAGCTGGTGGGTGTCTGAGGCATTACCAATGCCGGTAGTAGCATTAATTCCATTGATTGTTTTTCCATTACTCGATATTGCTGAGTTGAAAACAGTGGCTTTAAGTTATGGCGACCAGATCATTTTTTTATTTATGGGGGGGTTTATGTTGGGACTGGCTATTGAGAAATGGAACCTGCACCGGCGGATTGCATTGGGCATTGTAAAAATTACCGGCACCAGCGGCAATAGGATCGTGTTGGGGTTTATCCTGGCCACAGGTTTCATCAGTATGTGGATCAGTAATACAGCAACTACCATGATGATGTTCCCGATTGCATTATCAGTAATTCATGTAATGAAGGATACGGGTAGCGGAACCGGTAACTTTAAAAATTTCAGCCTGGCAATGATGCTTTCAATAGCTTATGCCTCCAATTTCGGGGGCATTGCAACTATTGTAGGTACACCACCCAATGTTGCATTTGTTGGCTACTATGAAAAACATTTTTCCAATATCAGCTTTGTTAACTGGATGCTGTTATGTATGCCTATTGCGATCGTGCTGCTGATCGCATTATATTTTGTTCTTACAAGGATCTTATTCCCTAATCATATCCGCTCCAGCGAAGTGGCACGGAATTATATAAATCAAGAATATAAAACACTTGGTCCATTGTCGTATGCAGAAAAAAGAGTGATGACTGTTTTTGTTTTTACAGCCATGCTCTGGATTTTTAAAGACCTGATCAATGCAAACCAGGATTATGTAAAACTGGATGATACCATTATTGCTTTGCTTTGCGCAATGGCATTATTTATCTGGCCTTCGGGCAAACTCAAATACCCCGATCCTGAAAAACTTAACGACTCCGATCAACATGAATTTCATGGCGGACTACTCGAATGGTCGGATACAAAGAAAATGGCATGGGGAATCTTGTTATTGTTTGGTGGAGGATTGGCATTAGCAGCACAAATGGAAAAAGCAGGATTGATAAAACAATTGGGCGAATGGCTCTCTGTTTTTGCAGGTGGAGGTTTCATGTTATTATTAATGGTTACAGTACTCACCATCTTTATCAGTGAAGTAATGAGCAATATTGCACAGGTCATTGTATTTGCTCCTGTCGTTTGTAGCCTGGCCGTAGCGGTCGGTATGAACCCATTACAATTGGGTTTGGCAATGACGCTTGCCTCAAGCTGTGCCAGCATGATGCCGATGGGTACACCACCTAATGCAATCGCATTTGCCAGTGGTCACATTAAAATAAAAGAAATGATACGGGCCGGATTTGTAATGAATATTGTCTCCATCATACTCATCACTTTATTCTGTTGGTTTGTGTTGCCCTTGATAATGTAAACTTCTATCAAGACTATAAATAAAAGAGCCCCGACTGAAGTGCCGGGGCTCTTTTATTTATTTTAAAATTCTTAGAAACTCATCGGTATAGAAACCTTTGTCTGATCCCATTCTATAGTTAATGCAGATTTATCCGCATTAATAGTAAGCTGCTCTACTACTGATGCAAGTTTGGTAGCCGGCACTTTTATTTTCAGTACATCTTTATCCTTTACTTTTTCGTAACCGAATGCACCCCATTGACCTAATTGTGAATTAAGAATAATGGTCCACTCATTAGCTTCAGGGATTGCAAATAAAGTGTAAGTACCTTTCTTCACACCTTCGCCACCGAATTTTGTATCCTGGTTAAAAGTGATCTGGGTTGCTTCATCAGCACCAACACGCCATACTTTACCATATTTTTCCAACTCACCAAATATTACCCTTCCCTTTTTATAAGGCCGGCCATAAGTAACTGTTACACCTTTGGTCGTTAGTGTATCATGAGGACTTTTCTTTGCCGGTGCCCCACCCTGTGCACAGGAGGTAGATGTAATAAATGTTATTGCTGCTAAAAGCGATAAGAAGATTTTCATAAATTATTTTTTTAGGAGGTTAAATATACAATCTTCCCGTGTTTGTGAATCCATTTTTTTTGACAAGTGGTAACATCAGTCCGGGAAACTTAGCTTCCCCATTGTGACGGAAGGAATCCCTGCTTTTTCACTATTAAAGTTATAACTGCCGCCGCTTACACATTCATTTGCAAGAATTGCGAACAGTACTGCCTCTTTTGCATCAGGATTAATTTCCAGGTCAGCTGTTGTCTTTATTATTATTCCGGGTAATTGCCGGCTGATATTCTGCATCAGTAAAGCATTGTGCATACCACCACCACTTGCATAAATGACAAAGTTGTGACTACCCGAAAAAGATCTCTTAATTCCATCTACAATTGTATCGGCGGAAAAACAATTCAGCGTAGCCATACAATCGGCCTGCGAAATATCTTCTGTTCCGGATCTTTGTTGCGCATTTTCGAGATAAGCAAGATTGAATAATTCAGGTCCCGTAGTTTTTGGAAAAGGTTTTTCAAAAAAATCATTTTGCATTAAGGCTTTCAATAAATTTTCATTAATAGTACCGCCAGATGCCACTGCAGCATTTTCGTCAAAGTATTTTCCGGGAAAATGTTTTTGTATATAAACATCCATAATTGTATTTCCGGGACCTGTGTCGGTACTAAAAACTTTTGATGCATCCATGTCACCACTTAGAAAAGTAAAGTTTGCAATGCCTCCCATATTCAGCATAATTCGATCTTCATCCTTTTTACTGAACACAAAATAATCGCCGTACACTGCCAATGGCGCACCTTCTCCCCCGGCTGCAATATGCTTTTGTCTGAAATCACTTAATGTAATGATGCCGGTTGCCACTGCAAAATGATCCCCATCTCCTATCTGCAGTGTTGCATTCCCAAATTTTTGTTGTTTATGTAAGATCTTTGGTGCATGGTAAACAGTTTGCCCATGACTTGCTATTAGATCAACCTCATTATTTTTAATCCTCCATTTCGCAAGGCAATCATTGATCATCTTCGCTTGTTGTAATGCGATCCAGGGATTGAGCAGGCAAAGCTTTTCAAAATCAACTTGTTTTTTTGAAAAAATACTTTTCACCTCGCTTTTAAAATCATCAGTGTAATTAACTGTTTCAAATTGGAGCACTTTAATTTTTGTGTCCGCCCCGCTGCCGGTGAAACTACATAATGCAATATCAAGACCGTCAACAGAAGTACCGCTCATCAAACCGATGATCTTTCGTTCTGGCTTACCGGCTATTTCATACAATCGTTGAATGTGCGGATGCATATGCTGAAATTAATAAAAAATAATTTTAATTGGCTTATTGAATAACCGGCTTTGAATGACTGGTATTATTTACGAGATAATTATTTTGAAACTATAGAAGCCAGGTTGTTTAATCCCCTTTCCATATGTTGTCCATAAGCCCTGTCATAAAGCAGGCTTCCAAATTTTTCCCAGGGGTACCAACGTAGTTTAAAATGCATATACCATTGAACAGTTATCGAGTCAGTATTTGCATAGGGAATGATCTGCCAGGTTGAAATAATGGGCCTTGAATCACCTTTCCTGAACTCAACATTTACCTTATTATTTTCGGAAGGTTGAAACGAGATGGCAGTACCCTGCGATTGTAATGTATCAAAACCAGGATACCATTGGATCCACTTAGTTGTATCTTTTATTAGTGGCAGTACACTATCAGGTTTCACTGCGAGATTAATTGCCCTTGAAATATTTACATTCGATGGTATAAATAAAGACATCCCCGTAAACAACAGGAATATTATTACGATACTTATCAAACCTAATTTTATGAACCTCATTGATCCTGTTTGAATTATTTGACTTTTGATTTGCTTATTCCCACCTGAAAACTTTTATGGCTATAATATATACCACCACTCCCCAGATACCGAGTATTCCCAACTGCTTCCAGCAATCTGAAAGATGCAATCCTTCAAAAGAAATTTTTCTTAAAGCATCATTTAAATGAGTTAGCGGCAGCGCTTTCGCAATAGGATGTAAAAACTTTGGCAAACTTTCGTAAGGGAAAAAAGTGCCTGACAACATAAACTGCGGGAAACCGATCGCATTGGTAATTGCAGGAACAGCATTAATGTTTTTAGAAACGCCGCTGATAACAAAACCAAATCCCATAAAAACAAACAGGCCGATAAAAGAGATAAACATCATCTCAAGAAAAGTAGTAAACCCATGGATCAGGGTAAATCCAAATGCGAATTTTCCGATCAGGATGATGATTGAAAGTATTACAAACTGAAATATCACCCTCGCTAAAGCCTCGCCGATAATTATAAAAGGGCGGTTAAGCGGTGTAGCGTTGAATCGTTTTAACACGAGTGTTTCCCGTAGACTAAAAAACAAAAAAGAAATCCCAAACAGCCCGGCACTTAATAATGAAAAGCCTAACTGTCCCGGTAAAATAAAATCGATACGTTTATAAACACGGTCGCCGATTGGAGGAGTTGTATTAATTTTTGCAACCGTTGTGCTATTTTTATTTGTGAATTGATCTATTCGTGAAATAACGCCGTTTAGCATCACCTGTAGTAGCCCTACTCTTTCTTGGGATGCTTTTGAAGAATTAATTTCTATCTCATATTTCGTTGATGAATCGCTTTTTGCCGGCTGAATATTCAGTATTGCTGTGATCCTTCCTTTGAGCAGATCATCCAGTTTCTTTGCATTGCCCTCCTCTGTATTATCATATTGACGAATATTAATATTCGGAACCTGTTTGATACCATAATAAACTTTATTAGCGGTATCCGAATTTTTATCCAATGCAATTGTAACTCCGGGTATACCACCGCCCCCGATGCCAAAAATCAATATAAAAAATAAAGGGAACAGGAAGCCGAAGACCAATGCACTCGGGCTGCGGAACTGGGCTATCAGGCTGGCTTTGGTAATAGCCAGCATTGCTTTAAGCTGGCTGTATTGACGATCTGGCATTTAATAAAAATATGCCGCAAGATAGAGCCGGAAAAGAAGGAGGAAAAAAATATTTACTCCTGCACTTAGCTTACAAGGGCTAAAACAGTTTAATTAATAGAGAAATTAAAAGGCAACTTAGCCTGTGCCTTGCCACTTATTTGCTGCACTTTTCTCATTTCATTAAAAATTCTGAAGTTCTCCTCTCCCAGTTCTTCTTTTAGTTTGTTATTATAGTTCATCGGAGATGATGTTTTACCTAACAACTGATCCAGGAAATCAACCGACTCAGGATATTCACGCAGGTAATATTCAGGAAGCTTTGCCATTCTTGCTGCCGCCGCTACTGCATCGTTGATACCACCGAATTTATCGATCAAACCGATTTGAATGGCTCTTTGCCCTGTCCATACACGGCCCTGCGCAATACTATCGATATAAACAACATCTTTCTTTCTTGCATCAGCAACACGTTTTTTAAACACTGCATAAATATTTTCAATTTCTGCCTGTACGATCTTCTTTTCATTTTCATTCATTGGCCTTGTCATCGTGCCTGCATCCCCATAAGGCCCTGTCTTTACACCATCGAACGTAACACCAAGTTTGTTTTTAAAAAACCCTTCCATATTTGGAATGATACCAAACACACCGATGGAGCCGGTTATTGTTGTTGGATTAGCAAAGATGCTATCAGCAGCGCAGGCAATATAATAACCACCACTTGCAGCTACATCGCCAAAGCTTATAACAACTGGCTTATCCTTTTTTGCCAATTCTAATTCCCGCCAGATCGTTTCACTAGCCAGTGAACTGCCGCCACCGGAATTGATACGAAATACAATTGCCTTAATTGATTTATCTAACCTTATCCTCCGGATCAATTTGCGATAATCATCGGCCGCAATGGTACCTTGCTGACTACTTTTTCCATCAATGATATCACCTTCGGCATAAATTATAGCGATCTTTTCCCCTGCTGTTTTCCTGAATCCACCTGCGGCTGCATACGTATTTATGGAAACAAAATTTATTTTCTGGTATTTATCCAAACCGAGTTTGCTTTTTATCTCATCTTTTACTTCATCATCATATTTAAGTGCATCAACGAGTTTTGCATCTACAGCATCCTGGGCTGTTACAATTCTTCCATCATTAGCTATTTTGCGAAGCTCTGCTGTATCAATTTTTCTTGCTTCAGATGCTTTCAACAAAAAATGATCATATAGATCCCCTAACCATACTGATGTTTGCAATTCATTTTCCGGGGTCATTTCAGTTGTTCGCAATGGCTCAGTAGCACTTTTAAATTTACCAGCATAGAATATTTGCGGTTGAATATTGAGTTTATCCAGTGTGCCTTTCAAAAATGTAAGTGTGACAGCAAAACCATTCCACTCCATATAGCCTTGCGGACTGAGATAGATCTTATCAGCCGTATTTGCAATATGATAAGCTTTTTGTGTGATCACATCACCGAAGGCATATAAAAATTTCTTACTTTTTTTATATTCAAGCAATGCAGTTCTTATCTCATCGCTTGCAGAAAAGCCATTGGGACTGGGATTACATTGAATATAGATGCCGGCAATTTTTTCATCCGATGCAGCTTTATCTATTAAGCGAACAACATCATACAAAGAAGGAATATTTTTTTCCTCATCACCTGTCAATGCGCCAAAAAGATTTTCCTGTACCTGCTCCTCGTAATGCTGTCCAACATCGATCACCAGCACGGATTTCTCTTCTATTTTCGGTTTACCAGATGAAGCAAGATTGCCTACCCATGCTACCAGGAAGAACAGAAGAATTACAGTAAATACGACCATCGCCAGTAATGCTGCAAAAAATGTTTTAAAGAAATTCCACATAAATCAAATCTTTTAAGAAGACCAAAAATAAAGATATTTGAGCCCTATCCGACAGGCTGTTTATGAATAGAGCTTATTTACTTACAGGAGGCAATATAGGCAACCGCAAAGCAATGCTGCAAAAGGCCATACAATTGCTAAATGAATACTGTGGCAATGTAACAGCCGAATCGTCCTTATACGAAACAGCAGCATGGGGCAATACAGATCAATCCGCTTTTCTCAACCAGGCACTTGAATTAGAAACCGGGCTAAATGCCCGGCAGCTTATCCGTAAAATATTAAAAGTGGAAAAACTGATGGGGCGAGAAAGAAAAGAAAAATTCGGGCCCCGCATCATTGATATCGATATCCTTTTATTTAATGATGAAACACATGATATTCCATTTTTAAACCTTCCGCATCCTGAAATGCAGAACCGCCGGTTTGCATTAACTCCTTTAGCTGAAATTGCCCCGGATATTATTCACCCGGTTCTAAAAAAAACCATCAAACAATTACTGGCAGATTGCCCGGATAAACTAGAAGTAAAAAAAATCATCTGACTTATCCACAAGTTTCGCTATTTCATTTTATAAAATCTCATTTCATTTATTTTGCACAATCTGAGATTTTTTGGGCCACAGAGTGCCACAGAGAAACCGAGGGCCACGGAGTATGGAATTAAACAAAATAACAGAAATAATAATAGGATGTGCCATAGAAGTACATAAACGTTTAAGACCTGGTCTGTTGGAATCAACATATGAAGCATGCTTGTTTTATGAAATACAAAAAGTTGGCTTAAAAATTATCAGGCAGTTGGGACTTCCGTGGTATATAAAGAAATCAGGCTTGAAGAAGGATATAGGCTTGACTTTTTGGTTGAAGATTGTGTAGTAGTTGAAATAAAATCGGTTGAAGCCTTTAATGATATTCATACGGCGCAAGTGCTTACCTATTTAAAACTATCTGGAGCAAAAGTTGGATTATTAATAAATTTTAATGTGCTAAAGTTAACTGACGGAATAAAAAGATTAATTGCCCGTGATTAGCTCTGTGGTTCTCTGAAACCTCAGTGGCTCTCTGTGGCCTTAAAACATGAATTATCATTTCATCACCATAGAAGGAAATATTGGAGCTGGCAAAACAACGCTAGCCCAGTTACTCAGCAAGCATTACAATGCCCGCCTGGTGTTAGAAGCATTTGCTGACAATCCTTTTCTCGCCAAATTTTATGAAAATCCGGCCCAGTATGCATTCCCGGTCGAATTGTTTTTTATGGCTGAACGGTATAAACAGCTCAAAGACCTGATCCAGCAAAAAGATATGTTCAATAACCTCACTATCTCCGATTATCTTTTTACCAAATGCCTGTTATTTGCAAAAGTTACATTGCCCGATGATGAATTCAGGCTTTACCAGAGATTATTTGAGATCATTCATCAGCAACTTATACAACCAGATATTCTCATTTACCTGCATGCTTCTGTAAGTAAGTTGCAACAAAACATAAAAAAACGTAACCGCAGTTACGAGCAATCTATCCCTGATGAGTACCTTTTCAATCTCCAGGAAACCTATACGCATTATATCAAACAGCATAATATAAAAACTTTGTTTGTTGATACCAGCAATGCTGATTTTCTGCATAATGAAAAACATTTACAGACGATCATTGATGCGTTGGATAAAGAATACGAACCGGGTCAGCATTTTATTTCACTCCCATGACAGATGAAACGGACATAAGAAAAAAATTCTTCCCGGTAATCAATACTGAGTTTACCTGGTTTATCATTGCCCGTATTTTATTTATTGCCGGACTTCGTATGACCCCTGTTTTATTGGGATGGAGACTCTATGAAATAACTGGTAGCAAACTCTCCCTGGGTATATTAGGTTTATCAGAAGTAATTCCGGCTTTGAGTCTTGCTTTGCCTGCCGGCGTAAAAGTTGACAGAAGCAATAAGCATCGGTTATTAACAGTATGCATCGGGTTATATTTTTTATTGATGCTTGGTCTCTTGTTTATTACTTCATCATGGATGCTGGAGCAAACCTCTTCCAGATTTATTGAGTGGGGAATTTATGCATTGATCTTCGGTACCGGTGTTGTAAGAGCTTACAGTGCATCCGCATTCAATTCTTTCCTTGCGCAATTAATACCCACCACTTCATTAGTAAAAGCTGTTTCTGTTAACAGTATGGTCTGGCTGGTAGCTGCCGTAGCGGGGCCAGCTATTGCCGGGGTGTTGATGGGCTATACCAATATCACCGTTTCATTTATAGTTGTTTGTTCCCTGATATTGTTATCATTTTTTGCATTTCAAAATATAAAACCAAAACCGGTAAGCTGGAACCCCGGCAATAGCAAAACATGGGATAGTGTAAAAGAAGGGCTTCGGTTCGTGTACAATCAAAAAGCATTATTGGGCGCCATGAGTCTTGATATGTTTGCAGTATTATTCGGCGGAGCAACGGCATTGTTACCCGTTTTTGCCATTGATATTTTACATGTCGGCCCGCAGGGATTAGGATGGTTGGTAGCTGCTACTTATCTGGGAAATTTCGTTGCCATTGCATGGCTTACAACTCATCCGTTGAAAAATAAACAAGGCAAGTCATTATTATATGTAGTTGCCGGGTTTGGTATTTGTATTTTGATCTTTGCTATTTCAAAAAATTTCTGGCTGAGTTTTGCAGCTTTATTTATCAGCGGGTTGTTTGATGGTGTCAGCGTTATCATTCGCGGAACGATCGTACAATTATTTGTTCCTGATGAAATGCGGGGTCGTGTATCTTCTGTCAATTCAATGTTCATCAATTCATCCAATGAACTGGGCCAGTTTGAAAGCGGCGTGGCTGCATCTTTACTCGGCACTGTTCCCTCAGTCATCTTTGGTGGATGTATGACTTTACTTGTCTCTGTCGTCACATGGTTTAAAGCACCGGGGCTGAGGAAATTTGAATATTAACCCCCTGTCTCCGCCGCGGCGGAGAACTTAGATTTTATCTGTCTTTATTTTTTCATAATTTCAGCATTGCATAAAGTTCTTTATTATGTAACCAACAACATTGCTACTATTTAACTTTTGTTGCAAGTTTATCCTGAGCTTGTCGAAGGGCACACTTGTACAAATACAACTCTACTCAACAACAATCATACAACACATGAAACGTCGAACATTCTTACAAAACACAGCACTCACATTTGGGGCTTTGACATTGGGCCAACAAAAAATATTTTCATCTTTCTTCCAGCAGGCATGGAAAATAACAATGCTTACTGACGACATTGGAATATTTACCGAACGGGGTGGCACTATCGCATTCCTGTTAAGCAAAAAAGGAATTGTTGTAGTTGACTCACAGTTCGCTGATACAAGCAAACACCTGATCGATGAACTGAAAAAGAAAAGTGAGAAGCCATTTACACTTTTGATCAATACCCATCATCATGGCGATCACACAGCAGGTAATATTTCTTTTAAAGGAATGGTTGAGCATGTGCTGGCACATGAAAATTCAAAAAAGAACCAGGAAACAACAGCTAAAGCACAGAAATCAGAAGACAAACAATTATACCCTGACCAGACTTTTGGAACAACCTGGTGCCAGAAATTTGGTAAAGAAAAGATCTGCCTGCATTATTTTGGTGCAGGGCATACTAATGGTGATAGTGTAATACATTTTGAACATGCCAATATTATACATATGGGTGATCTTTTATTTAACCGCCGCCACCCTTTTGTTGATCGTGGTGCAGGAGCCAATATTAAAAGCTGGATCGAAGTGCTGAATAAAACAATGAACAAGTTTGACAGCAAAACAAAATATGTTTACGGACATGCCGCAGATGGTTATGAAGTAACCGGCACATCCGATGATCTGAAAAAATTTGCTGATTACTTAGATGCTGTTTTAAAATTTACTGAAGGCGAGATCAAAGCCGGCAAAACAAAAGAAGAGTTTTTAAAAACTACAACCTTTCCCGGCATCGGTGAATGGAAAGGCGATGGGATAACACGACCGCTGGGTGCTGCGTGGGATGAATTGGGAGGCAAGTGATTTGTGCAGTTTTACTTTGATAATGAATTAAATTTGGAACAAAATATTACGTCAAGCGACGAGTTGGTGGCAATTAAAAAAACAGCTCATGAAGCAATTCATAATTTTATTACTCATAGGTTTCAATATAAATGTAGCCTATGGACAGTTAGCTAGCATAAAAGAACTAATGCTGGTGATGGACGCCAATGATAATACTGCTGAAAAATTACTAAATGCAAAAGGTTTTGCAATTTACAAGTTTAAAGACACAAATGGTTACACACAAACTTCATTCGCTCTGAATAAAAATATCTATGACGATAATGCAGATGGTTTTATTGCAATAGCTAAGTTTTCGAGTGGAAAAAAAATTGTTTCTATGGATTTTGGTAATCTCGTCCATTTTTCAAAAAGTAAAATAGAAGCAGAATCACTGGGATTTATTTTTGTTAGGACTGAAATGTCATCCGAAAAGAGTCGCTATCACGAATATAAAAAAGGTAACCTGGTGCTAACCTTTTGGACTAATACTTACACTCCAACAACTCAATATGAAATTGCTTTGGAACGGGAATAATTAAATTATCAGTTTATGAATATTCTTTTTACACTACCCTCTTATTTAATAGAAGTAATAGGAAAAGACCTTGAGGGTGTAAAATCTGATATAGAAAGTATCAGGTTACCAGAAAATGCTAAAGTGATTTTGAGGACAGTTAAGGGACAAATTATAAAACGTTTCAAAATATTTGAGGAAGAAATAAATATAGAAGAAACAAATTCTGATAACTCGGCTTACATACTTATGGATTTTTCAATTGACCCTTTAGTGATAAGATATGTTAACTATTCTGTTTCACTTGAAAACAAAATGAAAAGTTCATTGACAAATGACGATTTCGTTTTTTTAGAAAAATTTATGCTTCATTCCTAAAGAACAGCATTTCGATAACGGCCACTAACATCAGGTTTTGTGCAATTGGGGCATTACGTTGAAGCAATCATCGGCAGTGCATATCCAGGCTTTGGTTTCGGCGGACGTAATTCTGCTGGGCTGTAATTCCTAACTTCGGCTTTTAGTTATAAATTTAGCTTCAGTTCCGGGCGGACAGTTGGTCAATTCCCCAACTGCACAAAGCCTCGAACGTTATAGAAACCCTTGATAAGTCACTTCAAAATAACCATGAACGACAGAAGACCAATAGATATAAAAAGATATTCAGGCGGCTCAGCTGACATAGGTACTGCACAAGATGGAGCGATTCTTGAAATGTATAATTTGGAAGGAAAGCTAATTGTAATAAAAGAATATGCCCTCTATGAATTCATGACAGCGGACACAGTTGACCCAGACCGCACAAACATATCTTTACCAACCAATATTCAACGACTACTTATCAATCAAGGTGCTGACTCGGAATTAGTTGGAAGGACATTTTTGACTACAAAAACCTTATTAAAGAAAGAGCTGTTTAAAGACATTGACACTAGTAAAGTCATTAAATTATCTTTAGACGCATTAGTTGAATTAACTGTTCTTGAGAAAGAAATTGGAGACTATTTATCAAAAGAAAAGGAAGTTAGCAATGAATATGAGGAACGTCGAAAGAAGCCATCTTCCTATGCTATTCCATCAATCAGCGACGTTGAGACCAGATGCAAAACGATTTTTCAAAAGGCTGACCATATTGAGCAAATCTTAATGGAAATAATTACTATTTTTTACCCAACCGAAGGACTAACAAAGCAATCACATTTTCCGAAATTCCAAGACATACTTAAAACAAAATACGGAGAAGCTGACCCCTTTTATCTTTTTATTGATAAATCGGTTTACTTTATCAAAGTAGTTCGTGAACTAAGAAACTCATTAGACCATAGATTAAAATTTGTAAAAGTTAAAGATTTTGAACTTCAAGTAAACACAAACATAATTTCACCGACTATTGAACTTGAGTTTAAGGAAATAAAACTTGAAAGAGTTTCTTTATCAGAATTCCTACCATTAGTTTTTAAAAACAGCATTTACATTTTCGAGCATACAATTGGACACTTGTGTTCGACAAATGCCAAATCTGGCTTTATGACTTATATAATTAAAGAAATTCCTGAAAATGTCAGAAGATACAAACACGTTAAATATTCGTTTTGGTCACCCCTTGGAGATACGGGTTACTTTCATCAATAGACAGAAAGGCTGCCTATAACATTGGTATTGCCAATAATAATGACAGATTACATAAAAAAATACATAAAGACTATTCGACTTAACTCTTTTCATCCATTATGTGAAACAGATATTGGACAAAATGCTGTAAACAAATTTGGCTATCCCCCTTTCATTGACGCTTCATGCAGACGAGAACCGGATTTTGAAAACCCATTTCCGTCAATCACCGCATTATGTCGGCAAGAAAAATTTGCCCCACAGCTTTATCCAAATGACATAGTAGTTTATATGACGGTAAAAGGAAAATGGTTGACCCACTTTGACCATTATCGGATAATTGCGATTTTGGAAGTCATTGAAAGGAAAGACACACATTTGCAAGCAAAATCATGGTACACAAACAAGGGCTTGACAATTCCATCAAAGTGTATGATCCACGATAATCCACCACATTCTTTTAACGAAACAGGTGGGAGATATGAAAAACAAAAAGACATTTCAAATTTCTTAACCTATCCACCTGACAAACAAAAAATAATTGGTGACAGAATTGTTTCTCATTGGGACAACGAGTATTTAGCAAAATCAAAAAAGTGGAGTTGTTTCGTCATAAGCAAACCCATTTTCATGAACTTGACAGACCCACCAATTTTAACGGATCAAGACATTCTAAACATCTTCAAGAAAAAAATCAATACAAGAACTCCCAAAAAATTGACGGTACATGAATTTACCCAAATTGCAAAATTTGCAGATGTTAATTTTATTCGACCAAACTGACTTTAATTCCTCAGGAATCTTACCGACAAAAAGATAAACCCTAAATAACTGAACAAGGCTGAGATTAAAAATTATTTGGTTTGTTCTATCAACTTTTCCAGCACATAATAAGTGATCGGGCAAAAACTTGAATTCTTTAATGCCATTGGCTGTCGTTTCAGCATAAAGTCATCATCCATATAAGGAAACCTGGCACAATCAGTTGGTCTCACTTCATAAATACTGCAATAGTTATCGGCACCCAGAAAAGAACAGGGTATTTTCTGCAAGACATTATCACCTTCTTCATCCACCCGTAAATATTTATCCCTGAAGTCCCCATCTTTCATGCCCAGGTATTTGCTGATACGTTTTATATCGGGCGGGGTAAACCGGGGTGAAAAACTCTTACAGCAATTGCCACATTGCAGGCAATCAATTTTCGCAAAAGCCTCCTCGTTCAGATCCGGCAACTGTTTCAGAACCCGGTTCTTATTGGCCCGGTTCAAAAACTTCTTATACTCTTTCTGTCTTTCCCCGGATTTCTTCTCCCAGTTTTTTAATAGATCTTCTTTCATTTATACAAAGAAACAACCTCTTTTCCACAGTTAAACAATAAGGTTTTTAGAACCACTCACAACCTTAACTTTGCGGCCTGAATTAATTATTAATTACCGGTTAATAATTGCTACTAAACAACTAAAGCTCATGAACCTATTCGAACAACAACAAAATGAATTCGTACCCCGTCATATCGGAACGATTGGCCAGGAAAAGCAAATGCTCAAAACGATCGGCTCATCAAGCCTTGATGAGTTAATTGACAAAACGATACCCATTTCTATCCGCAGTAAAAAACACCTTGATTTACCTGCCGCGATGAGTGAAGCTGACCTGCTGAAATACCTGAAAGATGTTTCGCTGAAAAATAAAGTTTATAAGACTTATATCGGGCAAGGATATTATGATACCCACACTCCTTCTGTTATTCTCCGGAATGTTTTTGAGAATCCAGGTTGGTACACACAGTACACGCCTTACCAGGCAGAGATATCACAGGGTCGTTTAGAAAGTCTATTGAATTTTCAAACGATGGTGAGTGATCTAACGGCGTTGCCAATTTCCAATGCAAGTTTATTAGATGAAGCAACTGCAGCTGCTGAAGCAATGAATATGTTCTTTCACCAGGTTAACCGGACCGATGTAATTAAATCAGCCAAATTTTTTGTAGACAATAAAGTATTTGCACAAACAATAGATGTAGTAATTACAAGAGCTCAGCCGTTGGGTATTGAAGTTGTAATTGGTGACTATACAAATGCAGCAATCGATGAAACTTATTTTGGTGCATTGATCCAATATCCGAACAATACTGGCTCTGTTGTAGACTATCGTGAGTTTATTGAAAACGTACATAGCAAAGGTGGTTATGTTGCAATGGCAACTGATCTGCTTGCATTGACATTATTAACTCCTCCCGGTGAACTCGGCGCTGATGTTGCATTCGGTTCTGCTCAGCGTTTTGGTGTACCTCTTGGTTTCGGCGGACCTCATGCTGCATTCTTTTCAACCAAGGATGATTTTAAAAGAGCTATTCCAGGCCGCATCATTGGTGTAAGTATTGATGCGCAGGGTAACCGTGCATTGCGCATGGCTTTGCAGACAAGAGAACAACATATCAAACGTGAAAAAGCAACTTCGAATATTTGTACCGCACAGGCATTACTTGCAAATATCGCAGCGATGTATGCAGTTTATCACGGACCAAAAGGATTAAAAGCAATTGCAGAAAGAACACATTTGATTGCGCAAAAAACAGAACAGGAACTACAGGAACTCGGATTAAATCAGATCAATGAACATTATTTTGATACCATAAAAATTACCGGTGCTGATGCTGCAAAAGTGAAAGCTGCTGCCGATGCTGCTGAGGTTAATTTTTATTATACTGCAGATGGCATACAAATCAACCTGGATGAAACTACTACACTTGCCGATGTACATGTAATTAAAAAAGTTTTTGCAAAAGCAATTGGTAAAGAATATGGAGCACAGGCAGGTCATCGTCCGGGTGTATATAAAATTCAAAAGGACTTACAACGTACATCTGCTTATTTACTCCATCCGAATTTCAACAGTCATCATAGCGAAAGCCAGATGATGCGTTACATCAAACAACTGGAGAATAAAGATCTTTCACTGAATACTTCGATGATCACATTGGGAAGTTGTACAATGAAATTAAACGCAGCAAGTGAAATGATGCCGTTAAGCTGGCCTCATTGGAGCAAGATGCATCCTTTTGCACCAAAAGATCAGACAGCAGGTTACCAGCAAATATGTGATGAACTCTCTGCTTATCTTTCTGAGATCACAGGCTTTGATGCATGCAGCCTTCAACCAAACAGTGGTGCACAAGGCGAGTTTGCCGGATTGCTGACAATAAGAAATTATCATCTTGCAAATGGAGATAAACAAAGAAATATTGTTCTCATTCCAATTTCTGCACACGGAACTAACCCTGCAAGTGCTGTAATGGTGGGAATGAAAGTAGTTGTGGTAAAAGCATTAGAGAACGGATATATTGATGTAAATGATTTCCGTGCAAAAGCAGAACAACACAGCGCTAATCTCGCCGGTACAATGATCACTTACCCGAGTACATATGGAATTTTTGAAGAAGATGTTAAAGAGATTTGCGATATCGTTCATCAACACGGCGGACAGGTATATATGGATGGGGCCAATATGAATGCACAGGTTGGATTAACATCGCCGGGTTTGATCGGTGCGGATGTTTGTCATTTGAATTTGCATAAAACATTTTCTATACCTCATGGTGGCGGCGGGCCGGGCATGGGGCCGATCTGTGTGAAGAAACATTTAGCTAAGCATTTACCCGGACATATGGCAATTGTGAATGGTGAATCGGCAATGGCAAACATTCACAATTCACCACTCACCATTCACGGCGCAGTAAGTGCCGCTCAATACGGTTCAGCTTCAATTTTATTGATCAGTTATGCATATATAAGAATGCTCGGCGCAAAAGGTGTTAAGAATGCAACCGAGTATGCCATACTGAATGCAAACTATATGAAGGCAAGATTGGAAAATGATTTTGATATTTTATATGTAGGTCATAATGGTACCTGTGCACATGAATTCATAGTTGACCTGCGTCCATTTAAAACTTCAGCTGGAATAGAAGCAGAAGATGTTGCAAAACGTTTGATTGATTATGGTTTTCATGCGCCAACAATGAGCTTTCCTGTTCCAGGCACTATTATGATCGAGCCAACAGAAAGCGAAGACAAAGCTGAATTGGATCGTTTCTGCGATGCATTGCTTGCAATAAGAAAAGAAATTGCGGCAATAGAAAATGGAGAGACTGACAAAACAAATAATGCGCTGAAGAATGCACCGCATACACAGTTTGTAGTTATGGCTAGTGATTGGTCAAAACCTTACACGAGAGAACAGGCCGCATTTCCATTAGAGTATGTTAAGCAAAATAAATTCTGGCCCTCTGTTGCAAGAGTAAACAATACACATGGTGACAGGAATTTGATCTGCACATGTGAACCAATCGAGAGTTATATGGAAGCTGAAGCTTAATAACATAATAGATAATAATTGATAGATTGTAGTGAAGTCCTGCTCAAACGGGACTTTTTTATTAACTTCAAACAGCAAGAGAAATTTATGTCATCTATTCGCCAACTTGCGGCTATCATGTTCACCGATATTGTCGGTTATACAGCCCTTATGGGCAAGGATGAACAAAAAGCATTTCAAATGCTTAATAAGAACAGGCAAATTCAAAAACCAATTATTGAAGAATACAATGGAAGATGGATAAAAGAATTGGGAGATGGTGTGATGGCAAGCTTTAATACAGTTTCTGATGCAGTAACAGCAGCGATCAAGATCCAACAAGCCTGCAATGCTGCAAAAGATTTTCAATTACGCATCGGCATTCATCTCAGTGAAGTAGTTTTTGAAAATAATGATGTATTTGGAGATGGTGTAAATATTGCTTCACGTATACAAACCATCGCCAATCCCGGAAGTATTTTTATTTCAGAGCCAGTGCACAATAGCATTGCCAATAAAAAAGAATTTCAGGCAAAATTTGTAAAAGAACAACATCTTAAGAATGTAAAGGAACCTGTGCGGATCTACCAGTTAATCGCCGACGGTATTGTTACGGCTCATACAACAACCATAAGAGCAAAAATAAAAAAGAACCGGGTTATAGCCGTTATATCGGTGATGGCAATACTACTTTTAACTGCTTTTTATTTTTATACAAACAGTAAAAAAGTGATTGTAGTGAATGAAAAATCGATTGCCATTCTTCCTTTTGATGATATGAGTCCTCAAAAAGACCATGAATATCTCAGTGATGGGTTGGCGGAAGAGATCATTAATTCGATAACAATCATTAAAGACCTGAAAGTGATCGGCCGCACTTCCTCTTTTCAATTTAAAGGAAAAGGACTAGATGCAAATAGCATCGGTGAAAAACTAAAAGTAAGCAATGTTCTTTCGGGAAGCATACAATTAGCAGGCAACGTTCTTCGTATCACCACCACATTGGTTCGTGTAAAAGACAATAAAGTTATTTGGTCACAGCGGTTTGATAAAGAACCCAAAGATATTTTTGCGATTCAGGACAGTATTGCTAATAACATTGTTGAAAAGCTCAGGGTCACATTGTCGGAATCAGAAAAACCAAGATTAGTTAAAAAGGAAACCGATCCTGCAGTTTATTCTGAATATCTGAAAGGCTTTCTGTTATATAAAAAAGAGGAGTTTGAAAAAAGCATTGAGTACTTTCTGCGAGCAATCAGTGGGGATTCCCTTTTTGCGCCTGCTCATGCTTATATGGCTCTTGCTAAAATATGGACCATCTACAGGGCCGGCGCATTTGCCGACTATAATGCCATCAGGGAAGCTAAATCATATGCATACAATGCAATTCGTCTTGATCCTGATCTTGCGGAAGGTTATTCTGCGTTAGCTCTTTCAGCATGGGCAATCGAACTTGATTTCGCAACGGCTAAATTGAATTTTGAAAAATCCATACAGTTGAGTCCTTCCGCATCTCTTATAAAAAACAGGTATGCTTATTTCCTGCTATGGATGGGTGATTTTGATAAGGCCGAAAGACTCGGATTAGATGCTATCGCTTCTGACCCGGCAGACTTCAACGGTTATATAATTGTTTCTAATGCCAATATTTACAAAAAGAACTTCCATGAAGCTGAAAAGTATATTGCAGAGGGACGAAAGCTATTTCCCGAGCATCTTGGATTGAAAAATCAGTATTTCTTCTCCCGATTTTATGCAGGAGATTATGACCAGGTCATCCAATTAATAAAACCAATTCTTTTAAATGAAAAAACAAATATTTCCGCAGATTTACTTTGTTACTTATCGATTGCCTATTTCAAAAAAGGTGACCTTGTGGAAAGCAAAAATATTCTGCGGCAATTACAAGAAAAGCCTGCCAACAAAAATCTTGATATTGATTTTAACATTGCCAGAATTTATACTCAATACCAGTTAAAAGATTCCTGTTTCCTAAGCCTGGAAAGATCTTTTGTGAACCGGGAAAGGGAATTCAGATTACTGAAAATAGATCCGCTTTTTGAATCTATGAGGCAGGATCAGCGCTACAAGGATTTGTATCACCGATATGGGTTCGACAAGTATAAATAAATTATCCTAATAACGGAGATGTCCTCCACTCAACAACTTTCCAATTGTAAGGCTTTAATTCAAAAGCAAAATTAAAAGGCAGCCGCTTATTGATTCAACAAGTATTTCTTCAGCATCTCCACTCCTTTTTTAATTTCTTCTCTTCCGGTTGATTCAATACCATACCATCCTTTATAGCCTCCTTTTTTACTCAACTCGATCATCTTAATCGTTAAGTCATCAGTTGGTTGATTACGATACGACATTCCTTTTGCATAAGGCAATGTTTTCCTGAGATACTCATAATTATCAAACTCAGGAGATGGTTTTCTCCAATCAGGATAAGTACCAAAAGAAGGATTCTTTATTTTCTTTACCAGGTCAACCATCCAATCAGCATCATTAGAAACACCACCATGATTTTCTATTACAATGCTGATGTTGGCAGGTTTTGCATATTCCAGTAACTGGTTATATGCATCTGTCGACCATTTCAATGCTTCTTTCTTATCAGCATTCTGTGGACCACGGCAATTGGTACGTATGGCATGGCAACCGAGATAGTGAGCAATATCAACCCATTTGCGGTGATTGATCACAAATTGTTTTTGTCCTTCCTTAGTATCTGAACATCCATCACCTTCCTGGTCACACATAATAAGTACCATTGTTACTCCATGATCCTTTGCATTCTGCTTTAATTTCTTCAGGTAATCTTCTGTAGGCACTTCAAATAAAGTATTTACAAATTCAATCCCATTCACACCAAAATCTTCACGGGCAATACGGGGGAAATCAAGGTTCTTCCATTTGCCGGCTCTTATTTCTTCCACTAATGCCCATTGTGCAATGGATATATCATCTTTGAATTCTGTTGAATTGTTTGTCATATCAGGCTGATTTAATAATGAAGGTGCAACTAAACCACCGGCACCAATCGTTAACGATGTTTCTAAAAAATTTCTTCTATCCATTTGAGTAGTTTTTAATTCAAAGTATTTTGGGGCCACAGAGTACCGCTGAGTTTAAGGAGAACCACAGAGTTAAATCTCTGCGTACCTCAATTCCTCTGTGGTTCTCTGTGGGCTAAATCCATTTTTAAAAATAATTGTTTTTACATCTCCCACCCGGGTCTGTATTCACGATAAAAGAATTTATTCGCAGCTTCATCATTCGTTATTTTCATCGCTGCTGAATCATAGTCTACTTTTTTTCTTGCTCTTAAAGCAACAGCACCGAGTAAGATCGTTTCTGTTACTGCACCTGCATTTAAAAAACTTCCGGGTGATTCTGTTTTATTTTTAAACGCATTTATCCAATGGGGTCCGCCGTTTTCTATTTCTTCTTTGTAAGGCTCTTTGCCTTCCATATAGGTTTTCATTTTACCATCAGGAATCAATCTTGGATTTTCTGTACGGAATCCAGCAATGATTTTTCCTTTATCTCCAACGAACATCATTCCCTCAGCCTCCAATGGTTTTCCTTCCAGTTCATCCGGTGCATTAGGTTTCATACCACCATCATACCAGTAAAGATCAAATGCAGGTAATGTTTCCTGCTTTGAAAATTTAAACCGAACGATGCAGGAAACAGGAAATGCCACATCATTATTATATGGTTTGCTGATACCGCTTTCAACAATTCTTGTTGTAGTGCCATATGCTTCTGCCGAAAGCGGAGCAGTGTTTATTCCAAGTTGAAGAAACATTGGCCATAAACTATAGTGGCCCATATCAGCGATTGCGCCACCACCGAAATCGTACCATCCACGGAAAACATTATGCGTATAATTAGGATGATAGGGTCGATCAGGTACGAGACCTAACCAGAGATCCCAATTAAAATCCTGGGGTACCGGTGGTGTTTCTTTTGGATTTGCTATCCATTGCGGCCAAACGGGACGATTACTCCAGTTATGAATTTCTTTTAATGTTCCAATTCTTCCCTCATCGATCCATTGTTTCACTAACGTATTGCCACTTCGTTTACTCCATGCCAGCAAATGTGTACTCATCCCTGTCTGTTTTGCAGTATTCATTACGAGTTTTGCTTCATACATCCGGTTGGCGAGTGGTTTATGTATCACTACATGCTTTCCTTTTTTCATGGAAGCAACAGATATATATCCGTGCAAATGATCCGGCGTCATAATTTTTACTGCATCAAAATCTTTTTGCTTTTCCAGGAGCTCACGAAAATCAGTATACATTGAACAGCCTTTGAAATTACGATCAGCAGCTTTTGAATAATAAGCATCCACTACTTCTTTACCAATAGCGAGGCCCCCAGGTATGCCGTTAAAATTTTTGCCCCAGTCGGGATTACCCAATAGTTTTCCGATTGCTCCTTTTATACGGGTTGCATTCCAGTCAATATAATCTGTACTGAACTTATTCGGATCGCAAATAGAAACAATTTGAATGGAAGGGTCAGTTATCAGCTCACACATTTCGGCAAGCCCTTGTGTACCGCAGCCGATATAGGCAAGATTGATCTTATCACTGGGCGCAACAAATCCTTTGCCACCTAAAACATTTCTGGGAATAATTGTGAAAGCTAATGAAGCAGCAGCCGTTGTTCTTACAAACTCACGGCGGTTGATGTGTCTTTTCTTTTTCATACAGCAATTCGTTTTATTGAAAACAGGTTTTTAAATGTACGATTATTTAAAAGGCATACAATTGATTTTCGTAAATGAAAAAATCCCGCAACTGCGGGATCTATGAAATGATTTGTTATTGTCTTTTAGAATCGTCGAACCCTGAAATTACAGGATACCGTTCGTGGAGTACCTCCTATTGTCATCTGGATACTAAAATTACCTTCTATAAATCCTGTCATCACCGGCCCTACAGCTGTTATGTTTACAACCGGTGATGGTGTTGTTATAATTTGTTGTGTTGAGTTAGGCCCTTGCACAAAGCAAGTTAATAATGGCGTAGTACCCGGTGATGTAATATCTGTATAAGTAAAACTTACATAGCTGACAGTGCCCGGTGTTATTATTTTCATGGCATTAACACCTCTTGTTCCACCTTGTGCATGCGCCGTGATACTATCTGGCGGTGCTGTATAAACAGTAGGTGTTCCATCTACCATTACATCTACAAACTCAACTGCTGATGCACCGCATGCCTGTAATGTACCTGCATTCACAGTGCCTGTTGTGCCAGTAACTAAAACAGGATTGCTTTGTTGCAACGTAGCATAATCAATTGCCTGCACACTCAGGTTCAGCGTACCCGAATTATTACACCTGACAATATTTATAACAAACTGGCCATTACTGATAGCAGCCGAATAAACATTGCCTCCCCCCAAATAAGCGAAAGCAACTCCACTTGTTACATTACCGCCTGAACAATTAACTGCATTACCGGTAATGGTCAATGTATTTACAGTTGGCAGCGTAACCACAATAGTTCCTAAATCAGTATTAGAAGCAAATGGTCCGATATTTTGAGAGTAAGCCACTATGTTGCATTGATCCAATACTTCAAGCACCAGCGATTCATTTTTTGGCACTTTACCACAAAGCCTGCCTGCAGAATCTGTTCGGCCATAACCATAGGAATTATTTACTGTTCTTTTAATTCTCACCGGTGCATTACTAAGCGGCCCATTCTCAGGTCCTTTTACCAGTGTCATGCACAAATCAATTAATGGAAACTGTGCATCGCAGTTCCAGAAGGAAAAATGAGAAACGTTGGCGATATAATTACTTCCGGTTTTTGTTGCTGTGCCTTCCTGTTTCCATCTTGCTGTAGCTTCATCAAAATGCCAGAGATCAATTGTAGCAGGTGCAGATGAACCTAATGCAGCAGGAATAGGAAATGTTAGCTCAGCGGTTTTGCCACTTGCAATTTTTAAAGGTTGACCGCCGCCGCCTGTAAGTTCAACACCAAGCATACCATATGTAGTCAAACCTCTTTCGACGCCACTGGTTGTTATACCTCTCAAATCACCCATTACGATTGAACCGAGGTTTGCAGCAGTGGGATCGATCCATGTCATGGCAACATTCACTGTACCATTATAAGCAGCGCCCCCTGCATCTGTAACCGCCGCCACAGGCACAACTAGTTTTGCGCCACCGGGTAAATTAATTGTTCCTCCTGCGGGTGCTGCAAAATTTCCTGTATTTGTTTTTGGCAATAGCTGGATGCGTACATTATGTGTACGTCCTGCTGTTGTTACGAATGTGCGGTAAGCAGTAAAGTATCCATTCTGCTCCACCTTTACTTTTCCGTTTGCTTTGGATAAACTGATATTGCTGAACCGGAAGATACCATGCACGTCAGTTGTGGTTGTATTTGTTCCGCTTTTAACTATTGCACCCTGTACAGGGATATTATTTTCATTTACTACCACACCCAATACGGACGCAGTTACCATTTCATTATCATTCACCGGGGTTTCAGTACCGGGGTTTGGATTCGGGGTGGAACCCGGCACCTCTTTAATTTCCTGTTGACAACCGATGCCGGCAATTAATGCTGCAAAGAGAAAAACAATAATAAGTTTGTTTAAATGCTGTATACGATTCATGGCTCGTAATGTTGATTTGGTAATAAAAATAGACAAAACTGTTTTAGTTTCCCATACCTGACATCAAAAAGAATCAGGCCGTTGCTTTGGATTAATGGCAGTCACCCGGTTTCCTTAATTTTACCCCTGCCTGCGGCAGGCAGGCGCATAAAACCAACATTATGTCAATCCGGGTCTTCATCACAGGCGGCACTTTCGATAAGGAATACAATGAACTGGACGGAAAATTATTTTTCCAGGATACCCATTTACCCGAAATGCTGAAACTGGGCCGCTGCAACCTGGATGTGGAATTGAGAACACTTATGATGATCGACAGTCTTGAGATGGGTGTGGATGAAAGAGAATTGATCGTATTCCAATGCAACCGTTCGGATGAAGATAAAATTGTTATCACTCACGGTACAGATACCATGACAGAAACCGCCAAAGTGCTGGCTGAAAAAGTAAAAGATAAAACGGTTGTTCTCACCGGCGCCATGATACCTTATAAATTTGGCAGCTCTGATGGTTTATTTAATCTTGGCAGTGCTTTGGCTTTTGTACAAACATTACCGCACGGTATTTATATAGCAATGAATGGAAAAATCTTTAACTGGGATAATGTCCGCAAGAATAAACAAACCGGGCAGTTTGAAGAGTTGGATTAATTATTTGTTCGTGTGAACTAAATAATCCTACATTTGGCTGATTACCGCCTCCTCTGAATTTTCTCCGATCCACCTTACTAAGACTTAAGTACCTGTTTTTTTTATTTGTTCAAAAGCTGGTCCTATTATAATACATAATAGAACCAAAAAATAGTATACTGACCCGCTCTCTATAAAAAACCAAAGGGGTGATTGAATCTTCAATCACCCCTTTACTATTTCAGTTAAATATAATTACTTCTTCACATTCACTTCCACAGTTGCAGCCATTTGTCCGCCATATGCACGATGCAAACCATCTGCAAACTGCAAAGTAAGCTTATGCTTACCGGGAGATAGTTTCAATTCATACTCTGTTTGTCCTTTTCCAAAATGAACATTCACTGAATCTTTTTTCACAACTGTTCCTCTTGCCAATGAATCAGGCCCGTCGATCATCAGGTGATGATGACCTGAACCCGAAACCAGTGGACCGGCTGTATCGACCTTCATTCCCTCCACTCCCATTTCCATTTTATAGGTTGTAGCAATTGTTTGTCCGGCTTTCAGATTTTTAAAAAACACTTTTGCACCTGCAGGTGGTATTTCTGTATCTGCCACTGCGGATGTAGGAGCAACATGCTGATGATCGTGGTCTGCTGTATCCATTTTTTCACCGCCTTCGGCAGTTGAATCATTATTATTACAGGCTATCATAGCTGATAAAACCATTGCTGAAAGAAAAATTTTGATTTTCATATTTTATTTTTTGGATGCTAAAGGTAGGTTATCTGCCCGATTGCCAAACCCGTTCATCCCGTTTTCTGAAAGAATACCCGTAACTTTCGTAACTCAAAAACTCTATTTATGGACCAGAATATTATCAATCTCTATGATGAGTATATTCATTCGCCTTCTATTTCAAGAGGTGATTTTCTGAAAAAGCTTATTATGCTCACCGGCAGTGCTGCCATTGCCCAAACAGTATTATCGCAAATTGAAAATAATTATACTGTTGCCGGCAACACTCCTGATGATGACTTGTTTACTGAAAAAGTCTCATTTGCCGGTGTACCCGGAAATATGTCGGCCTATGTAGCAAGACCGAAAGAAGAAAAGAAATACGCCGCCGTGATAGTGATCCATGAAAACCGCGGATTAAATGCTCATATTGAAGATGTGGCACGCCGTGCAGCCAAAGCCGGTTATTTGGCAATTGCGCCAAACGCTTTATCGGCCCTGGGTGATCTGCCTGCAACCGAAGAAGAAGCAAGAACAAAATTCGCGGAGCTGAAAGCAGAAAATAATTTGCAGAACTTCATCAATGCCTATAACTATTTAGCCACACGAAAAGATTATAATGGCAAAGCCGGTTGTGTTGGTTTCTGCTGGGGCGGCGGAATGGCAAACAGCCTTGCTGTGAATTTGCCCGACCTGAAAGCAGCTGTTGCATTCTATGGCCGCCAGCCTGCTGCTGAAGAAGTAAGCAAAATAAAAGCTGCTGTGCAGTTGCATTATGGCAGTCTTGATACAAGAGTAAACGAAGGCATACCGGCTTATGAAGAAGCATTAAAGAAAAATAAAATCACCTATGAACTGTATATGTATGAAGGTGTGAACCATGCTTTTCATAATGATACATCACCCGGCAGATATAATGAAGCAGCCGCTAAACTTGCATGGCAACGTAGTATTGAATTTTTTGGAAAATATGTAAAGTGATTTTTAAACCGGCTTCATTACTACTATGATACTTCCGTTGCGACGCTCCGTTTATCATCCTGTTCTGTATTCAGCAACTGCCTCGCAGTTTACCCTGAGCTTGTCGAAGGCTCGCACTCTTGTAAATTCGTATTGCTATTCAGCATTAGGCCGCAGTTTACTCATTGCGACACTCCTGTTTTGTTTTTTTACAAATACCATAAATGCCGCTGATTCATTCGCTGAAAAAATAATCACAGTAAAAGTGAACAGTTCAGGAATTGTAACTATTGGAAGGGACACGGTAAGTTCGGATGATATTGCAGCCTATATCCGGGACCGGTTATTTAAAAGCTACACCGGGACAGGCAAAATGTATGATGCGATCAAATTAGTGATTGATGGAGAACCACAAGCCGTAGTAATGGAAGTAGTGCAAAAAGAAATTGCCAGGGGACAGAAAAAAGCATTGAATGAACTCTGTATCGAAAAATATAAAAAACTATTTGAAGATATTAGTCCGAGGCAACAAGATAAGATCAAGAAAAACTTCAAAGTACTTTTCCAGGAAAGTTATGGCTGATCGATTTTATTTTCATGCTGTGCTCTCTGCAACCGGTCATTAATAGCAGCGCCTAATTCTTTATCCGGCATTTTATCAGCAATGATCAAATCGGTTTTCATCTCATCTGCCTTTCTTAATACAGAAAAAAGATTGCGGGCTGCTTCATCAAGATCTCCTGATGAGGATAACTGAAACTGAAATGCAGGTGTGAGGTTTGAGAATTGTTTATTCAAACTAATAACTACAAATTCTTTATCGGAAAACCGGCTTATCAATTCTTCAACATTTCCAAAATATAATGGAGTTGATGTAGCATAATGACTTTTTAACTGGCCGGGTGTATCCGGTGCAGTATGTGATAACAGTAACCCAACAATTTTTCCCAACACTTCTTCAATCGCTTCTTTCGAAATACCTCCGAGCCGGTAAATAATTGTTTGCCCATCCTCAAAACCAACAATGGTTGATTCAAGACCAACTGTACATTCACCGCCATCGAGTATGTAGGGGATCTTTTCATTCAATCCTTCAAGCACATGTTGTGCTGTTACCGGGCTTACATACCCAGAAGGATTGGCGCTGGGTGCTGCCAATGGAAAATCAATTTGTTTTAATAACTCTGTAAGCATCGAATGATTGGGGATTCGGATCGCTACTTTTTTGCTTCCGGCTGTTACCAGGTCAGGTACTGAATCTTTTTTCTTTAATAAGAACGTAATCGGCCCCGGGGAAAATTTTTCAGCAAGTTTTATACAATCAGCCGGAATTTCCTCAGCATACTGTTTTAGTTTTTCAAAACTTGCAACATGGAGTATCAATGGGTTAAAACGGGGACGATTTTTTGCATGATAAATTTTCAATACAGCTTCTTCATCTAATGCATTGGCAGCAAGACCATAAACAGTTTCAGTCGGTACAGCTACCAATTCACCCTGTTTCAATAATGATGCGGCTTTTATAATATCGGTTCCGGTTATTGTTTGCATAAAATCCCTGCAAAGAAACATATTTCAGCATAAAGAACGCCACCTGTTATCTTTGCGGCATGCACTATGTTTCTGCCGAAGGATTGACAAAGAGTTACGGCATTCAGCCCCTGTTTGAGAATATTTCATTCCATATTGAAGAAGGAGATAAGATCGCCATTGTAGCAAGAAATGGCTATGGCAAATCCACTTTATTAAAAATTCTTTCAGGTTTTGAAACCGCTGATGAAGGAAAATTATGGGTACATAAAGATGTAACTGTTGCTTTGTTCGAACAGGAACCAACATTTGAAGAAGATAAAACGATCCTTGAAAATATCTTTTATCATAATCATCCGATCATTAACGCCATTGCAGAATATGAACTGGCCTGTGATGAAGATAATATGGAAAGGATGAGTGCCGCCATCATTAAAATGGATGAACTCGGAGCCTGGGATTTTGATTCTAAAGTGAAACAGATCCTTGGCAAACTTAATATTCATCATTTACAGCAAACAGCAAAGACCCTAAGCGGTGGCCAGCGAAAAAGAGTGGCGCTGGCAAAAACATTAATTGATATCGGTTTTGAACATAAACATGTTTTACTTATTATGGATGAACCGACCAACCACCTTGACGTAGAAATGGTGGAATGGCTGGAACATTATCTCAACCAGGAAAATGTAACGCTGCTACTGGTAACACACGACCGGTATTTTTTAGATGCGATCTGCGAAGAGATATGGGAACTTGACAGGAATGAGTTTTTTGTTTACCGGGGTGATTACGAAAATTATTTAGAAAAGAAAGCTGCACGAACAGAAAGTGATGCTGCCAGTATTGATAAAGCTAAAAACACTTACCGCAAAGAACTGGAGTGGATGCGCAAGCAACCTAAAGCAAGAACAACAAAAAGTAAAAGCCGCCAGGATAATTTTTATCAAATAGAAAAGAAAGCAAAGCAACAGATAGATGACTCACAGGTTGAGCTACAAATGAAGATGAACCGGCTCGGGGGAAAAGTGGTAGAGATGAAAAAGATCAACAAAAGTTATGATGAGAAAATTATCCTGAAAGGTTTTGATTATACATTCAAAAAAGGTGAACGTATTGGTGTAGTTGGAAAAAATGGTGTTGGCAAATCAACTTTTATTAATATTATTCTCGGAACAGAAAAAGCTGACAGTGGCAAACTGAATATTGGTGACACAGTGATATTTGGCAGCTTTTCTCAAAAGGGGCTGGAAATAAAGGAAGACATGAGAGTGATCGAGTATGTAAAAGATATTGCTGAACATTTTCCTCTGGCTAGCGGTGGTTCATTAAGCGCTGCACAGTTTCTCCAGCTCTTTCTTTTTGATCCGGATAAACAATACACTTATCTCAGCAGGTTAAGTGGTGGCGAAAAGAAAAGATTACAATTGCTTGCAACTTTATTTCGCAATCCAAATTTTTTGATACTTGATGAACCTACTAATGATTTAGATCTTCCTACGTTGGGTGTACTTGAAAATTTCTTAAGCGAATATCCAGGCTGTTTACTCATTGTATCGCATGACCGTTATTTTATGGACAGGCTGGTCGATCATCTTTTTGTTTTCGAAGGTGATGGTATAGTGAAAGATTTTCCGGGAAACTATACGCAGTATAGACAGTCAACAGTCAACGGTCCACAGACCACAGAAACAGATTTGCAAAGGGAAAAAGATATTACTGAATTAAAACACTCGGCTGTGGTCAGTGGTCTGTCGTCTGTGGTCAAAAAGCGACAATTTTCCTATAAAGAAAAACGTGAATTTGAACAATTAGAAAAAGAAATACCAGCTCTGAATAAGGAAAAAGAATTGCTCACCGAACAACTCAATAATGGTAGTCTACCTTTTGAAAAGTTAACCGAAACCTCATTAAGAATTAATGAGATAACGGCATTGCTGGATGCAAAAGAACTACGTTGGCTGGAGCTTAGTGAGCTGGCTGGTTAGCAGGTTCGTTTGACTTCCTTACTAAAAACCCATGATCTCGCCGTTAACGTAAAAATAATCCTCTTAATTTTCAACGGTTTGCAGCATATCGTGTTTTTCCTTTGTCTGAATGTTGATATAGTTATTTTGAAGCTTCAGTTTTCTTTCTAACTTACATCCTGATTCTATCTCCAATTCCTGCGATTAACAATTTCCGATATCCTCAATTGTTAATTTAAACCTTAACCCATGAGCAGGAACTTTACCCCCGAGGAAACTCTCGTTGATAACCTTCTTTTAAACGACACAGAAGCATTTGAAGAACTTCATCATCGTTACTGTATTTCACTTTACAATTATTGTATTGATAAACTTAATTCTCCCGAAGATGCCAAACGCATTGTAAGGGAAATCTTTGTTTCATTATGGGAAAACCGTCATACACTGCCTGTTGGTTTTTCTGTTTCAATTCATCTTTATAAAGAAGTAAGAAGAAAAGTAATTGAATGCATCAGTAATAACCTGGGTAGTGATAAAAACACAGTTATAATAAAAGACGAGGTAATACCTGGTTTTCGGGTTATGCAGCTTCAGAAAGCAAGGCAACCTGTAAAAACTGTTTTTAAAGAAAGAACAAATATTCAAACAGCCATGATTCATAAAATAAATCATGAGAATAATAAAAAACGAAATTCTTACTTCGATACCGTTGTTCTGAAAAACCTGCTTTATGCATTTCAGAAAATAACACATCTCTGGTAACCTTCAATCACCTATACCTTAAACTCATCGTATGACTATTGAAACATTAAAGAAAAAAACAGATCGCTACCTGAATGGCGAATCAATGCCTGCTGAAACAAAACAGATCCAAAACTGGTTATCCTGCATTGATGATAAGAAAGATAAGTTGTCAATCGAAGAGAAGCTGGTAATTGAAAAAGAAATATTGGCGGAAATTCAGGCCTATACGGCTTATCCTCTTTTCTTCCCCAAACCTGAACCCTGGTGGAGAAAGTTCACTGCCCTATTTTAAATGTTGGAACAGAAAATCGTATGTCACTGTAGGTCAATCTTCTTTTGCTCAATTTTTAAATTGCTTGCATAAATTAAAATGTCTTTCTATTTTTAATATAGCTTATTCACGTCTTAACATCTCCGTACTCACTGTTTTCAAGTTAGCTATCCGTACACCTCTTGATCCGCATCCCATTTTTATTAACTTAAAACGATTGGTGTATGAAAAAGATCAACATGTATTTAAGCAAACCCGATGTGCAGGGTGCAGTAATCATTGGATTAATTTTCGTTTCAGTAGCTGTTGCTACTTTACTCACTTGGGGTAAATAAAGTTTAAAGGAACTTACATCAGCCTTCTAACAGCTGCCAGCACATGTTCGGCGGAGGTTTTACTCATGCATTTAAAATGCCCGAGCGGACATTTATTGTATCCGATCTTGCTGCAAGGCCGGCACCAGAGTTTTTTTACCTCTACTATTTCATTTGGTATATTCTTTTCTCCGTAATAGGGAGACATACCAAACGATGGAACCGTATTACCCCAGATAGAAACAATTGGTTTTTTATAAGCAGCGGCAATATGCATGAGGCCCGTATCATGCGTCACTACAATTTTTGATTTCTTTACAAGGTCTGCGCTTTCATTAATGCTGAACTTACCGCAAGCATTATATACTTTCACTTTATCGACAGAAGCTATCTCCTCTCCTGCTGCATAGTCTTCTTTGCCACCTAATAAAATTATCGGGTGATTTATTTTTTCAGCAAACTCTTTCCATCTTTCAGCCGGCCATTTTTTTGTTGTATGTGCAGCACCGATCACACAGGCAATATAACCAGCATAATGTGATGCAGGTAAATCCGTTTTTTTTGTTTCATCATGTTCACCGATAAAATAATCCAGCCCGTTCCCATCATTCTTTACTCCAAATGATTCGACAGTTTTCATATACCTGTCAACAATATGAATTTTTGGTAGCACATTCAGCTTGATGCTTGTGTAGATATATTTTTCAATATTGAGTTTGTAAAAAGAGAATGATTTTTTCTTAAGTTGTTTTTTTACACGCAGTGTCTTTACATTATTGTGCAGGTCTATAATGTAATCATACTCTTCCGCTTTCAGTTCTTCCATCGTTGTTTCCCAGCTATGCGCCAACACATGAAATTTATCGATATAGGGATTGTGCTGAACGACTGAAAGGAACTTCTCTTTTACTAAAAAATGCACTTCAGCATCCGGCACCTGTTTTTTCAAACAACGGATAACGGGAGTGGTGAGAACAATATCACCGATCGAGGAAAAACGTATGATGAGAAATTTCGGCACTGGAATATTTTACCAAACTTATTAATCCTTTTCGAGAAAGTCCATGTCCTTATTAAAGGTTTCTTTTGTAAACAAAGCTGCAATAATTGTGATCACCATAATGATGACAGCAGCATAAATACCTCCGTTCACATATCCAACCCCTTCCATATCCCGCAACCACTGAAATAAAGGAAGTATAAAAACTGCCAGCATTCCACGAACCATATTGGGAATTGTGGTAGCAGCAGTGGCACGCAAGTTTGTACCGAATTGTTCGGCGCCCATCGTTACAAAAATCGCCCAGAAGCCGGTTCCAAATCCTAACCCTGCACATAACCAGTACATTTTTTGCGCACTGCCATTCCATTGTGTAGTAAAAAATAAAACCATGAAAAGAGCCGTAATACCATAGAAAAGAAATAATGCCTTTTTCCGGCTTTTGAACCACTGACTTACAAAACCAATTAATATATCGCCGATAGAGATCGCTGCATAAGCATACATGATAGCTTTACCAGGGTCGATCTTTTCTTTTATACCGAAGCGTTTGCCGAATTCACTTGAGAAAGTAACCAATACCCCAATTACAAACCATGTTGGCAACCCGATCAATATTCCACAGAGATATCTTTTGAACCTATCTGCGTTTGTAAACAGCATAAAGAAATTTCCTCTTGAGACATCCAGTTTCTTTACCTGGTGAAACATGCCTGACTCAAAAACCGAAATGCGCAATAGTAATAATAATAAACCCAGCCCGCCACCAATAAAATAACATGTACGCCAATGAAAATTTTCTTTCATAATGAATGCAACGACGGCCCCGGTTAAACCAATACCCGCTACCATTGATGTGGCAATCCCTCTTTTCTCTTTGGAAATAATTTCTGATACTAATGTAATTCCGACACCTAACTCACCTGCCAATCCCAGGCCAGCAATAAAGCGTATCCCTTTATACTGATCCACTGTTTCAACAAAGCCGTTTGCAATATTGGCAAGTGAATACAAAATGATAGAGCCAAATAATACACTCAACCTTCCTTTTTTATCACCAATGATGCCGGCAATAATTCCACCGATAAGCAATCCCCACATTTGCCATTGCAAAATCTTTTCTCCACTTATTTGTACTTCTGTTTCCGACAAACCAAATGATTGAAGACTGGGTATACGAATGATACCAAACAACAGCAGATCATAAATATCAACGAAGTAACCCAGGGCGGCTACAATAACAGGAATGGAAAGAACACCGTAACTGGTTTTGGCTTGCATAGTTTATGAAAGAGTTTGAGTAGGTTCTTCTTCGTCTTTCTTACGGAAAAATATTTTATATAAAACCGGAAGTGTAGTTATCAGGATTATTCCGATTGTTATTGCTTCAATATGTTCTTGCAATTTGATACCAAACTTTCTCTCAAACCATCCGTTCAGATAATAACCACCCAACATCATCGAACCCACCCAAGCTACACTACCAATAATATTATAGAACATAAATATTGGCTTGCTCATTTTTACCATACCTGCAACTATCGGTGCAAACGTGCGGATGAAAGGAAGAAATTTTGCAACAAAAATGGTGGGCTTACCGTATTTCTCATAAAATGCTTTAGCCTTTATTAAATGTTTTTTCTTAAAGAGCCAGGTGTCCTTTCGTTCATACAACAATGGTCCTGTTTTTTGGCCAAACCAATAACCAACGATATTGCCCAAAACAGACGCAATCATAACCATAATAACAAGGGTCATCCATTGCCAAACTGCAACATCTCCTGTTTCACCTAACGTATAAAATTCACGGGTAAGTTTGTCTAAATAAATTCCAGCTGCAAATAATAAAGAGTCACCGGGAAAAAGAAAACCAACCAATAAACCGGTTTCGGCAAAAACAACGAGCAGTAAAACATAAAAGCCACCGTTTTCAATTATCCATTCAATAAATCTTTCTAAAAAACCCATAGGTGTAATTATTAATGATGATGACCTTGTTGATGTGAATGATCGTGACCATGACTGTGTCCGTCACCCGGCCCCAATTCCCCTTCCCATTTGCTTACTACACTGGTAGCAATACTATTGCCGACAACGTTAGTGGCAGTGCGGAACATATCGCAGAAATGGTCAATTGGTAAAATAAGGGCAATGCCTTCTGGTGGAATTTTAAACATAGCACAGGTAGCAATGATAACAACTAAAGATGCCCTCGGCACACCAGCTACTCCTTTACTGGTAAGCATTAATACCAGGAGCATAGTAATCTGTGTGCCGATGTCAAGATGAACACCATAAGCCTGTGCAATGGTGATGCTGGCAAATGTCATATACATCATACTGCCATCGAGATTGAAACTATAACCGAGCGGAAGAATGAAAGAAACAATTTTGTCTTTACAGCCAAAGCGTTCAAGTTCTTCAGTCAATTTTGGAAAAACTGCTTCACTGCTCGTTGTGCTAAATGCAATCAACAGGGGTTGTGAAATTCTTTTAAACAAATGCGGAATGCGGTCCCGTAAAATTAAATAACCTACGCCCCATAATATTGTCCATAATAAGGCAATGCCAATAAGGAAGTATAAAAAATATAACGCATAAAAATTAAAGATCTGTAATCCTTTGACGGCAATTATTGCTGCAATGGCGCCAAATACACCTAAGGGTGCAAAGTTCATTACATAGCCAACTATTTTTAAAATAATATGCGAAGCAACATCCAATGCCTTGATCACCGGCTTTGAATAATCGCCTAACGCAGTTGCAGCTACTCCAAAGAAAATACTGAAGACAACCAATTGAAGAATTTCGTTAGTTGCCATTGCTTCAAACACACTCTTTGGAAAAACATGCTCTACAAATTTTGCTAAAGAGAATTCCTGTGTTTTACCCAGCAACTCTTTTGCCCCTTCATTATCAGCATTACTTAAATCGATAGCAGTGCCAGGATGAAAAAAATTCACTAATACAAGCCCCAGTAATAAGCTCACAAGCGATGCACTCACAAACCAGAGCATCGCTTTACCACCTACCCTGCCTACGGCTTTTAAATCGCCCAATTTTGCAATACCTACTACTAATGTTGTAAATACCAATGGGGCAATTATCATCTGCACCAATCGAAGGAAAATTGTAGTTAAGAGCTTAATGTTGTTTGCAAATTTTTTAATGAACTCAGGCGAGCTTTGATCGTGTACTACATAACCAACTGCAACCCCCAATACCATTGCAAGGAGTATAAAAAAAGTAAGCCTGTTTCCTTTCATTCAGTTGATTTTAAAGAAGGCCGAAAATCGGGAAAAAAACCGACTTGAAAACTTTTAAATGACTAAAATTCCGTCCGTGTAAAAGAAATGGGTTTGCAAATGAAATATTTCATTACTTTACGGCTATTGTAAACTATAATCAAACTACTTATGAGTTTATTCGTCAGAAAGCCAATGGATGTTTTAATGAATGAAGCATCTGAAACAGGAACACATACGCTTAAAAAAACATTAGGTGCTAGGGGTTTAATTGCATTAGGAATAGGCGCTATTATCGGTGCTGGTTTATTTTCTATTACTGGTATGGCTGCAGCAAATCATGCTGGTCCGGCCATCACCATTTCATTTGTAGTAGCAGGTTTAGGTTGTCTTTTTGCCGGTTTATGTTATGCAGAGTTTGCATCGATGATTCCCGTTGCAGGAAGCGCATATACTTACTCATATGCTACCATGGGCGAATTTATGGCCTGGATTATTGGTTGGGATCTTGTACTGGAATATGCAGTAGGTGCCGCAACTGTTGGGATAAGCTGGAGCCGGTACCTTGTTAAGTTTTTAGATGGCTTTGGTATTGCACTTCCTACCGAATTAACTGCTGGCCCAGGGGACGGTGGTATTATCAATCTTCCTGCTGTATTTATTATTGTGCTGATGAGTTTGTTATTAATAAAAGGCACAAGGGAGAGTGCTTTTGTAAACAGTATTATTGTTGCAATAAAAATAGCGGTAGTGCTAATCTTCATTATACTAGGTTGGAAGTATATTAATAATGACAATTATAATCCCTACATTCCTGACAATACAGGAAAATTTGGAGATTTCGGATTCAGTGGTATTATCAGGGCTGCAGCCATCGTGTTTTTCGCCTACATTGGTTTCGATGCTGTGAGTACAGCCGCACAGGAAGCTAAAAATCCTAAAAAGGATATGCCAATAGGTATTTTGGGTTCGCTGCTTATTTGTACAGTATTATATATATTATTTGCACATGTAATGACAGGTGTTACAAATTATACAACTTTTGCAGGCAAAGATGGTATTGCTCCTGTAGCAGTAGCAATTGATCATATGGGAACGGTTGATGCATCCGGAGTAGCAAAACCTGATTACCCCTGGTTGAACCGTGCCATTGTTGTTGCCATTCTTTTTGGCTATGCTTCGGTTATCCTTGTTATGTTAATGGGACAAAGCCGTGTCTTCTTTAGTATGAGTAAAGATGGTTTGATTCCTAAAATATTTTCAGCAGTTAATCCTAAGACGCAAACACCTGCAAAAAACAATTTATTGTTTATGCTTTTTGTAAGTGCATTTGCTGCATTTGTTCCTGCAAGGGTTGTCGGAGAAATGACAAGCATTGGAACACTGTTCGCCTTCATTCTTGTATGCATAGGTGTATGGGTAATGCGCAAAAAAATGCCTGACTTACCAAGAGCATTTAGAACACCGATGGTTCCCCTGGTTCCTATACTTGGTATTGCTACCTGCTTATTTATGATGGTATTTCTGCCAATGGATACATGGATCCGTTTATTGGTTTGGATGCTGATAGGCTTGGATATTTATTTGGTATATGGCGCAAAGAACAGCCATCTTGGTAATGGAACTACAAATAGAAAAGGCATGAAAATAGCCCGCTATACAGGTATATGCCTGAGTATTTTGCTGGTTGTAGTAGGTCTCCTGCATCAGTATACTGTTGGGTTTGATACAGACAGAACCCTGCTTTATATTTCTATCGCTTTTGCAGTTGTTCATCTGGTACTTTATGCAATCCGGCTTAGTAAAGCTGAAGCAGAAAGTTAATACTGGTAAATAAATTATTGCTCAAACCGTCCTGATAAAACCAGGACGGTTTTTCTTTTTACCGCATTGCCTTACATTTGCAGCCCTGATTAATCAGTTCCAAACAACAGGAAGAATTTTATGGGAAGAATATTTGAAGTACGCAAGTCCAGCATGTTTGCCCGCTGGGATAAGATGGCAAAAAATTTTACCCGCATCGGTAAAGAAATTGTGATTGCTGTAAAAGCTGGTGGCCCCGACCCTAATTCGAATGCTGCTTTGCGTCGTTGCTTTCAAAATGCAAGAAGTGTCGGCATGCCAAAGGACCGTGTGGAAGCTGCAATCAAAAGAGCACAAGGTAAAGAGTTGGTCAACTATGATGAGATTTTATATGAAGGCTATGCACCTCATGGCGTGGCATTACTGGTGGAAACAGCAACTGATAACCATGTAAGAACAGTGGCCAATGTAAAAGCTATATTTAATAAAGGTGAAGGCACTTTAGGTAATAGTGGTTCTGTTGCATTTCAATTTAAAAAAATGGGTGTGTTTAAATTGAAACCAGAAGGATTGAATGCAGATGATATGGAACTCGAGCTGATCGATTTTGGTTTGGAAGAATTGGGTGATAGCACAGGAGAAAATGGCGAACCGATCTTAGTAGTTCGTTGTGGTTTTACTGATTTTGGCAATATGCAAAAAGCTTTGGAAGATAAAGGTATCATACCTATCACTGCAGAATTAGAATGGATACCAACTGTTACAGTTCCTGTAAATGATGAACAAGCTGCTGATGTAAGTAAGCTGATCGAAAAATTAGAGCAGGATGAGGATGTGCAAAAGGTGTTTCATAACATGGGATAAAGCTGATTGGTAAAATTAATTTACCACAAATAGGCGAACTTTGTTTTGGAAATGAATCAGCTTAGTACAGGTAATAAAATTATTTTGTTTGACGGTGTTTGCAATCTTTGCAACAACAGTGTTCAGTTTATTATTAAACGGGATAAAAAAAAACAATTCAGCTTTGCATCATTGCAAGGAAATTTTGGGCAAGAATTTTTAAAAAAACATAGTCTCCCCGCTGATAATTTCAATTCATTTATTTTACTGGAAGATGAAAAAATTTATACCCGCAGCACCGGTGCCTTACGAATGCTTAAACATTTAGGTGGCGGATTGGGCTTACTTTATGGTTTTATTATTCTTCCAAAATTTATTCGTGATGGAGTTTATAACTGGATCGCAAAGAACCGGTATAAATGGTTTGGAAAAAAAGATGCGTGTATGATTCCTACACCAGAATTGAAAGAAAAGTTTTTGGATTGAGGCAAAGATGAAAGAGTTCTTTAAATTCTGATCAGAGAGTCAACTCTCCTTTCATATAAAATATACATTGACCAGCCATCGTTACACGGTCACCCCAAAGACCGCATTGCAATTCACCACCACGTTGTGATAGTTGCTTTGCAAACATTTTTTTCTTACCGAGTTTTTCTGACCAAAAAGGAATTAACTGTGAGTGTGAAGAACCGGTAACAGGATCTTCATTGATACCTGCGGAAGGAGCAAAAAAACGGGAAACAAAATCTACTTCGCCGCTACCCGGCGCTGTGATAATAACTTTTTCCCCGAGTTTTTTCAATGCATTAAAATCCGGCGTACATTTTTTAACCGCATCTTCATTTTGTAACTCAACCAGTAAATCACGGTGTTTGTACACGCCAACAACTTCATCTACTCCTAATACTTTTTGCAACGTTTCAGGGTATTCATCTGTTTTTTGAGGCGTCCATGCCGGGAAATCCATGCGGTATACATCCCCATTCTGTTCTACTTCCAGTTTTCCGCTTTTGGAATGAAAAACAATTTTGTTTTTTTTGAAACCCAAAAACCTGAACAAAATAAATGCTGACGCTAAGGTGGCGTGACCACATAAGTTTATTTCGACATCAGGTGTAAACCAGCGGATATCATAATCCACTCCCTGCTGTTGTGAAGGAACAAAGAAAACGGTTTCACTGAGATTGTTTTCCAATGCGATCTTCTGCATCAGCTCATCATCTATCCATTGTTCAAGGGGAATAACGGCGGCAGGGTTGCCATGAAATAATTTATTGGTGAAAGCATCCACCTGGTAAAGGGTAAATTTCATAAAACCACTTAGAATTTATTATAGAATAGGTAAACCTGGTTAATTCTTATGTTACTCCTTCATCATAGCCGCTATCACCGCTTCTACTTCTTCAGTATTGGGCTTGCTGAAGTAATCACCATCACTTCCATAAGAAGGACGATGCGCTTTTGCTGTAATTGTTTTTGGTGCTACATCAAGATATCGATAACCCCCCTGTTCTTCCATCACTTTATTAAACATAAATGCAGCAGCGCCACCGGGCACATCTTCATCTACAAAAACAATCCGGTTTGTTTTTTTCAGCGAACTTAAAATGCTATGATGAGTATCAAATGGCATTAAGGTTTGCACATCTACCACTTCGCAACTAATACCAAAATTTTCCAATGTTTCTGCAGCTTCCATAATAATTCGTAAAGTAGAACCGTAGGAGACAACTGTAACATCAGTTCCATGACGAATTATTTCCGGTACACCTAATGGCACAGAAAATGTACCGAGGTTTGATGGCATTTTTTCTTTGAGCCTGTAACCATTCAGGCATTCTATCATCAGCGCCGGATCATTACCTTGTAATAATGTATTGTACATACCGACTGCCTGTGTCATATTTCTTGGCACACAAACAAGCATACCACGCAGGGCACTTAGCACCATACCCATTGGAGAGCCGCTATGCCAGATACCTTCGAGCCGATGACCGCGGGTTCTTACAATCAATGGACAACTTTGTTTTCCTTTTGTTCTGAAATGAAGTGTAGATGCATCATCACTCAGCGGTTGCAATCCATATAAAAGGTAATCGATATATTGTATCTCAGCGATCGGACGCAATCCACGGAAAGCAAGTCCGATGCCCTGGCCCATAATGGTTAGTTCACGAATGCCTGTATCAGCAATTCTGTTCATTCCATACTTTGCCTGCAATCCACTAAAGCCTTGGTTCACATCACCGATATATCCTACATCTTCACCAAATGCAACCACTTTTGGGTTATTTGCAAGCAACTGATCAAAATATTTATTCAGTATTTCATAGCCATTGATCAATGGAGCTTTTTCATCATATGTTGCATCAACGGCCTGAACATTTAATGCACTTTTTTCACCTTCATTATACAAATGTGAATTGTACAATGATTTATTTTCATTCAATAAATCGTTATAGTAATCTTTTGTCCAGTAAGCGGCTTCGTTATCTCCGGCAATATCAATTGCATCTTTCAATGCTTTCATCACATCGCGACGCAATGGTTCACGGTTAGTTGAAAGTTCTTTTGCAATTTTCTGCAACATTTCTGCTTTCAGAGGGAATGCACCAACCAATGATAGTATTAAATCGACCGTTCTTGTAACTTGAATTTTTATCGGCGCAAAAAATTTCTCCCATGCTTTATTTTTCCCGTCCCTTACAACTTCTTTTGCTTCTGTTTCAAGTTGGCTGATCTCTTCTTCTTCTGCAAGATGATTTGCCAATATCCATTCACGCATTTTTTTATTGCCGTCAAATTCCCGTTCCCATTCCAACCGCTCAGGCGTTTTATATCTTTCATGGCTGCCTGATGTTGAGTGTCCCTGGGGTTGAGTTATCTCTTCAACATGAAAAAGACAGGGTATATGTTTTTCTCTTGCAATTCTCACTCCTTCTTCGAATGCTTCGCACATGCCTGCATAATCCCATCCTTTTATTTTATAAATATTCATTCCGTTTGTGCCATCCTGTTTTTGGAAACCCTGTAGCGCATCGGAAATAGAACCTTTCGTTGTCTGATATTTTTTAGGAACGGAAATTCCATACCCATCGTCCCACACAAAAACACAAAGCGGTATCTGCAACACACCTGCGGCATTTATAGTTTCCCAAAAATGTCCTTCACTGGTTGATGCATCACCAATAGTGGTAAAGCAAACCTCATTACCATTATCGGAAAGATTACTGAATTGCTTTAGTTCAGGAACAGCCCTGAATATTTTTGAGGCTAGCCCCAACCCGATTGATCTTGGCATTTGCCCGGCAGTAGGAGCAAGATCTGCGATATTATTCTTTACGTTTACGAGATCATTCCATTCACCATTTTCTTTGGTATTGGGTGTAGCAAAATGAGCATTCATTTGCCGGCCGGCACTGAATGGATCGTTATTAATATCCGGATCGGAGTATAACTGGGAAAAATACTGCTCCACATTAGTCAGGCCTGTTGCATAGGCAAAAGTCTGGTCGCGGTAGTACCCACTGCGGTAATCACCAGGTTTAAAAAAACGGGCCATTGCTACTTGTGCCACTTCCTTTCCATCCCCAAAAATTCCAAATTTCGCTTTGCCTGTGAGGACTTCCTTACGGCCTAAAAGGCTGGTTTCCCGACTGATACAGGCAACACGGTAGTCGCTTAAAACCTGGTCACGAAAAAGATCGAAGGATAATTTTTCAGCAGATGATATGGTAGCAACTCCAGACTCTGGCATAGGGCAAATATAACGGAATCAGTTTCACAAATAATTCTCATTATTTCCCCACCCCAATCGTGCAACGTCTATTGGCTTATTGCCATCTTTGCACTAAATTTGGAATCTCAAAAACTCCCAATGAAACATTTCATCACCATTATCTGCTGTTTTCTTTTCACATTTACAGCATTTGCGCAAACACCAAATGACGGTCATAATCATGAAGCAACACCTGCAGCGCCTGTCGCTCCAGCAAAAGTGGATCTGATTAGTTTTAAAGAGCTTGCCCATGATTTTGGTAAAATTCCTCAAGGCAAACCTGTTTATTATAATTTTGAAGTCGTGAATGACGGTAAAGAACCAGCAAAGCTTGAAAACGTAAGTGCAAGCTGCGGATGTACTACTCCAGAATGGAATCGCGAAGCAATTGCACCGGGAGCTAAATCAATTATCAAAGTTGGATATAATGCAGTAGCAGAAGGTGCATTTAAAAAATATATCACTGTAAACTATGCAGGTGGTTTTAAGCAAATAGAAATTTCAGGTGAGGTATGGAAAGCACCTGAAGGAGCAGCACCTGCCAATGCTTCTGTTCAGTTTTTGAAAAAACAAAATTTATAATTTTAAAAAATAAACCATCGTCATGAAAAAGTTATTATTAGCATCCGTTGCTCTCATTTTCAGTGTAGCATTAATGGCACAGGAAAAATTTGTTGACCACCTTAAGTTCAAAACAGAAGAGCATGATTTTGGAAAAATAAAACAAGGAGTTCCCGTTACTTATGATTTTGCCATTGAAAATACCGGCAAAACACCTGTTGTAGTTGAAAGCGCAACTGCAAGTTGCGGATGTACTACACCCGTAAGACCTGAGCAGCCGATAATGCCCGGTGATGCCAACAAGATCACTGCCGGATTTAATGCAGGGGCCCCTGGTCCGTTCACAAAAACGATCACCGTTAAATTGGCTGGTGTAGATGAAACAAAAGTGATAACTATTAAGGGTGAGGTTTTATCTGCAGAAGAATATGATGCTTATGTAAAGACAAAAGGAAAAGACTCCAAAGACAATAAAAGCAAACCTAATAATTAAGAGTTTGTATTTATGATACTCTCAAAACCCGGCTAATATGCCGGGTTTTGTTTTATACAACAGCAAATTTCTTTTTTATCTACCCTCTCCTCTTTTACCTTTGTTGCATGCTTAAAATTTCTAATCGTGGCCAGCAAATGCCGCCTTCACCAATACGCAAATTGGTTCCTTATGCAGAAGCTGCAAAGAAAAAAGGAATAAAAGTTTATCATCTGAATATTGGCCAGCCCGATATAGAAACACCGCCGGCTATAATGGATGCAGTGCGTAATGCAGATATAAAAGTCTTGGAATATAGTCATAGTGCAGGCAATGAAAGTTATCGCCGCAAATTGGTACAGTATTATAAAAGTGTTGGAATTAATGTTACCCATGAACAGATATTAATTACTACTGGTGGCAGTGAAGCAATTCTATTTGGTTTTTTTTGTTGTCTCAATCCGGGTGATGAAGTAATTATACCAGAACCCTTTTATGCAAACTATAATGGATTTGCCTGTACTGCAGGAGTGAATGTAGTTCCTATTACTTCGTATATTGAAAATGGGTTTGCATTACCACCGATCGAAGATTTTGAAAAAGTAATTACTCCAAAAACAAAGGCGATAATCATTTGCAGCCCCAATAACCCGACAGGTTATTTGTATAGTATGGAGGAAATGGAAGCACTGAAAAAGATCTGTATTAAACATAATCTCTATTTATTCAGCGATGAAGCTTACCGGGAGTTTTGCTATGATGGCAAATATGTAAGTGCTATGCATCTTGAAGGGTTGGAGCAGCATGTAGTATTAATGGATACTATTAGTAAACGTTATAGTGCTTGTGGTGCGAGGCTGGGCGCCTTGGTTACAAAGAATAAAGATGTTTATAATACAGCCATGAAATTTGCTCAGGCAAGATTAAGCCCTCCGGGTCTTGCACAGATAATGGGTGAAGCAGCTGTTGATCTGCCTGCCTCTTATTTTGACACACCTAAAGCCGAATACTTGTCAAGAAGAAATACAATGATAGGCCGGTTGAATAAAATGCCAGGTGTGTATTGTCCGAATCCCGGCGGCGCATTCTATGCTATTGCGAGATTGCCAATTGATGATGCAGATAAATTCTGCCAATGGTTGCTTGAAGATTTTTCTTATAACAAACAAACCGTAATGCTTGCCCCTGCTACCGGATTTTATGGTACGCCTGGCTTAGGTAAAAACGAAGTGAGACTTGCCTATGTATTAAATAACGATGCACTGAATGCTGCAATGGATTGTTTGGAAAAAGCGTTAGAAGTTTATCCTAATAAAGTAGAAAATAAAAATACGGCAAAAGCATTTGCCTAAATATAATTTACGATCGTATCATTTTCGATTTCTCTTCAAAGAGATCTTGTAGAAAATCTTTTTTTAATTCAGAAAATTTAATGGGAGCCAAGGGATCCATGCCGTACTCATTAATACTTAGCTGCCACCAGCCAACATTTTTCCATTTACCTAATTTATAGCCTACTTTTTCATAAGTGGCGAAATAAGTGAAGCCACAACTCTCATGAAATTTTACGCTTCTATCATTGGGCAAATTGATTACGGCATAAATATTTCTATAACCTTGTCTCTTTAGTATTTCAATTAATGCTTCGTATAAGGCCTTACCAATTTTGTGTTTTAAAAAATCATCATGAATATAAATGGAACTTTCAACGCACCATTGATAAGCTGTTCTCTCACGGTATTTGGCACCATAAGCATAGCCTGTAATCACACCATCAATTTCACAAACAACCCATGGCCAGTTGATAAGGTAATCTGAAATCCTTTTTTGAAAATCTTCCAGTGAAGGAACCTCTGTTTCAAATGTAAATGAAGTGTTTTCTATATACGGCGCATAGATTTCTAAAATTCCTGCTGCATCATGAGTTGTAGCTAAACGGATATTTGCCATGGTTTAAAAATACAAAAACCCACAAATGTGGGTTTAAATAAGTACCAGAGAGCCGACTTGAACTGCCGTCCGCCGCGGCGGATATGAACCCTTATTAATGCGGCAATGTTTTAATAAAATCTCTACCTGCACCAGTTTTCAGCCATTTCTCATACACCATTGCAAGATTTTTGTTTTCAAACTCTTTTTTATAAATAAGTTTCCATGGCCTATAACGGGACGTCCAGTCTTTTCCAAATTCGTTATGAGAATTTAACCGTTGTTCAAGGTCTGAGGTGAACCCGGTATAATGTTTATTATGCAGCTCTGAGTATAAGATATAAACGGAAAACATTTGCAAAATAAAGGCTCTTTAAAGAGCCTTTATTAGTACCGGAGAGCAGACTTGAACTGCCGTCCGCCGCGGCGGATATGAACCCTTATTAATGCGGCAATGTTTTAATAAAATCTCTACCTGCACCAGTTTTCAGCCATTTCTCATACACCATTGCAAGATTTTTGTTTTCAAACTCTTTCTTATAAATAAGTTTCCATGGCCTATAACGGGATGTCCAGTCTTTTCCAAATTCGTTATGAGAATTTAACCGTTGTTCAAGGTCTGAGGTGAACCCGGTATAATGTTTATTGTGCAGCTCTGAGTATAAGATATAAACGGAAAACATTTGCAAAATAAAGGCTCTTTAAAGAGCCTTTATTAGTACCGGAGAGCAGACTTGAACTGCCGACCTTCGGGTTATGAATCCGATGCTCTAACCAGCTGAGCTACCCCGGCAAAAAATATTTTATTAAGCAGCAGACTTGCATGCCGTCCGCCGCGGCGGATATGAATCCGATGCTCTAACCATCCGCCGCGGCGGATACCCCGGCAAATGGGCAGCAAAGATAAGGTTGAGAGGCTAATTTGCCAGCAGATTTTTGATTCGTTTGCTAACCTTTTCAGCATCAGGCAGCATTGCTTTTTCCAATGCCATATTCATTGGCACAGCAGGTAAATTCAATGCTCCAATTACATCTACCGGTGCATCCAGCCAATGAAAACAAGCTTTTGAAATGCGCCCTGCTAATGCTTCTGCAAAAGAATTATTTTGTTGCTCTTCCGTCACGATCAAACATTTTCCATGCAGTTTTACTTTTTCAAAAACCAATTCTTCATCCAACGGAAATAATGTTCTCAGATCAATCACTTCAATTTGACCGGAAAAATTTCTGGCTGCAGCTTTTGACCAATACACTCCCATTCCGTAAGTAATAATTACACAGCTTTCGCCATTAACTATTTTATTTTTATCTGCGTGTAAAACAATATTCGCTTTTCCAAAAGGCAAAATATAATCACGGGCCGGTTCTTTTGTTTTTGCTTCATCGGTACCCGGCACTTTACTCCAGTAAAGCCCTTTATGTTCGAGCATCACTACTGGATTAGGATCTAAGTAAGCTGCCTTGATCAATCCTTTCATATCTGCAGCATTAGATGGATAAGCGACTTTAAGTCCTTTGATGGAAAGTAGAGTTGTTTCAATACTACCGCTATGATAAGGGCCGCCACCGCCATAAGCACCAATAGGTACACGAAGGATCATGGATACCGGAAACTTACCGCAGGTGAGATAACAACTTTTTGAAACCTCGCTTGCCAATTGATTAAATCCGGGATAGATATAATCTGCAAATTGTACTTCAACGATCGGTTTCAAACCCATAGCACTTATACCAACGCATGAACCAACAATAAAAGCTTCTTGTATAGCTGTATTAAAAACACGATGGGAACCAAACCGATCCGCCAATGTTGCTGCTTCACGAAAAACGCCACCTAATCTTTTGCCAACATCCTGCCCGTATAAAATTGCTTCAGGATGATCTTCCATTATTTCACGGATAGCATACAAAGCGGCATCTACCATTAATACTTTTTCTGCATCAACAGGAGAACGTTCACCTGATTCGTTAATTACAGTTGTTGGGGCAAAAACAAAATCTTCGACCGAGGATGGATCCGGCTCAGGAGAAGCTATTGCTTTTTCAAAATCAATTTTGATCGTATCGTTAGCTTCAGTTTCAATTTTTAAAATTTCTTCTTCGCCTACTCCACGTTCGGCTAATTTTTTTCTGAGCTTGGGATTAGGATCATGTGCTATATGTTTTGTCCAGTCATCTTCGCTTCTGTAAAATTCTTTTCTCACACCACTTGTATGATGCCCAAGCAATGGAACCTGTGCATGAACGAGATACGGTTTTCTTTCTTTTCTTACCCAATCACAAACATATTTCAACACTTCATAAGAAGCTTCGAAATCACTTCCATCTACCTGTATCCTGTTCATTCCTTTAAAACCTGCTGCATATTCAAATGCATTCATTGTTCTTGATTCAGCCGCAGAAACGCTGATGCCCCAGTTATTATCCTGAACTAAATAAATAATAGGTAATTGCTTGAGGACGGCGAACTGCATTGCTTCACTCACTTCTCCTTCCGTTATACTTGAATCGCCTAATGAACAAATAACAATTGGCAACTCATCGTTCACTCCGTGCGGTAAGTCATCGGGTTTATAGTTTTCTTTGAACTGAACTCCATACGCCAAGCCTGTTGTAGGTATCGCCTGCATCCCAGTAGCGCTACTTTGATGAATGATAGTGGGTTTATCAACGCCCTTGTAATTGGGATGCGAATAATATTCTCTTCCGCCAGTGAAGATATCTTCCTTTTTTGCAAGCAACTGCAGCATGAGCTCATAAGGTGTAAATCCCATACCTAACAGCATACTCTCATCACGATAATAAGGACTTACAAAATCCTGTGGCTGTAATTGAAATGCTGCGGCTAATTGTATGGCCTCATGTCCTCTTGAAGTGGAATGAACGTATTTGCAGATGGAGCGGTTAGCCTCATAAGTTTCAGCCATGAATTTGGCTTTACTCATAAGGGCATAGGCTTTCAGTAAAATGGAATTATCAATCATCGTTGCAAGCTAACCCGGCAAAAATAAGGGAACATTGACGCTTAAATAAAAGAAAACATCCCGTTAAAATAACCGGGATGTTTTTTTATGGTGCAGTTGGTTTTGCTTTGTCGATTCAAAGCGTGTAATAACTCTAAAACTATTTTACGTCAAATTTTAATAAGCTTTCGTCCTCAATAAATAATTCAAGTTCATCTCCTACTACCAATTCTCCAACACCTGCCGGTGTCCCGGTAAATATGAGGTCACCGATATTGATTGAAAAGTATTGAGAAATGTATGCAACGATCTTATCAAAGCTGTGCAGCATATTGGAAGAATTTCCCTGCTGTACCAGTTCTTTGTTTTTATACAAACAGAAATTGATATCTTTTTTGTTTTTGATATTTTCTACAGGTATCCATTTGCCAATTGCTGCTGAGTTGTCCCAGGCTTTGGCTTTTTCCCATGGAAGACCTTTTTCTTTCAGCTCATTTTGAATATCTCTTGCTGTAAAATCGATACCTGCTGTGATTGCATCATAATATTTACCCGCAAATTTATCCTGCAGGTATTTTCCGTTTTTACAAACACGCAGTACTAGTTCGCATTCATGATGCAATTCGTTGGTAAACTCAGGATAATAAAATGGAGTGTTAGGCTGTAACAAAGCACTTTTAGGCTTCATAAAAATCACCGGTTCATCGGGGATTTCGTTTCCTAACTCAGAGGCATGGGCTGCATAATTGCGGCCAACACAAAAAATCTTCATAACAAGGTGGCTTTAATGATTAAATACATCGGATACAATACAAAAAGGGCTGTTCATCCCATATATTCATTTGGTGCTTCAATAAGATCGGGGATTTTAAAAAAGAATGGCTTAAAAAACTCAGGGGAGCTAAAGTAAGTAATGAATCTGATTTGTCATAGAGAAATCTCTTTATTATTTACCTGGTTCATAGCTGTGGTTAAACCAGCTAAGGCAAATGTCTCTATTACTTCTATAGCCACATTAATCTTATGCTTTACAAGAGGTTCTTCTTCTTTTTTCCATTTGCTTAGTACAAAATCGGCCTGCATGCCTTTAGGGTAATTACTACCTATACCAAATCGCAGGCGGGGATAATCTTTTGTTCCAAGCACTTCATTAATACTTTTAAGCCCATTATGTCCTCCATCATTTCCACCCGGCCTTAATCGAAGTTTGGTTAGTGGTAAGGCAATATCATCAAGAATAATAAGCACATTCTCTACCGTTATTTTCTCCTTATCCATCCAATACTTAACCGCAGAGCCGCTAAGATTCATAAAAGTGGTTGGGCAAATACAGACCATTTTCTTTCCCTTCCATTTTACTTCCGCTGTATATGCCAGTCGCCCGGTAGAAAAAGATCCCCCATGCTTAAGTACAAAAGCATTCACCACATCGAAACCAATGTTGTGGCGGGTGTGTGCATATTCATTGCCAATATTTCCCAAACCGACTACCAGGTACTTCATGATATACTGATGAATAGAAAACTAATTTACATTAATCCTTTTCTTTTAGGCTACAAAAAAACCCACAACATGAATGAAGTGGGTTTTGTATAGAAATCTTTTCCTGTTTATTTCTTCTTTTCTTTTGCTGGTGCGGCAGCAGGAGCGGCAGCAGCGGCAGCAGCCGGAGCAGCAGCAGCGGCAGCAGGTGCAGCGGCTGATTCTTCTACTTTCAACTCACGGGTTATTTGTACTGATGCAATGGGAATACGGGGAGAGTTCAATATCTCATAGTTCTCAATCTTTACATCCTCTACACGTACGTTGCCATGCAATTCCAGTTTCTCTATATTCACTTCAATGTTTTCCTTCAGGTATTTCGGGTAAGTTTTTATTTTAAGTGATTTCATTTTTAACGCCAGCTTACCTCCATCTTTTACACCTACCGGTACCCCTACATACTTGATAGGAATGGTAGCAATCACTTTTTTATCCTCAACCAGTTCGAGTAAGTCGATATGCATCAACTCATCTGTAATTTTATCAAACTGCAGATCTTTCATAATACAACGGTAAGTTTTACCATCGATAGTTACTTCTGCAAGCTGAAAATCCGGAGTGTAAACTAATGACCTGAGAGCCTTTGCAGGAGCTGAAAAGTTCACCTCTGCGGCACCGCCATAAATTACACCGGGCACTAACTCCTGAGAGCGGATTAGACGGGTGGCTTTCTTCCCGTTTCCGGTCCTCAGTTGTCCTTCGATTGTAATTGTTTTCATTTTATGTTGTTTGTTTAGTTACTATTTGTCTTTGCGCTGTGAGTGTATGAACAGGCTGGTGATACTTTTATTTTCAAAAGCGTTCCTGATAGCCACTGCGAACAATTCTGCTACCGTGATCACTTTTATTTTTCCTCCATCTTGTCTTAAGGGTATTGTATCACAAACCACTAACTCTTCCAGCACACTGTTATTGATATTATCATATGCCTTTCCACTCAAAACAGGGTGTGTGGTCAAAGCCCTTACACTTCTTGCACCTTTTTCTTTTAAAAGAGCTGCGGCTTTTGCCAGTGTTCCGCCGGTATCGCAGATGTCATCTATTATCACAATATCCTTATCCGTTACATCCCCGATTACCACCATGCTTGCTATCTCGTTTGCCCTTTTCCTATGCTTATCACAGATCACCATTTCGGCTTCGAAGTAGCTTGCAATTTCCCTGATGCGGTTACTAGCTCCCACATCGGGGGCGGCAAAAGTAAGGTTTTTAAGGCCAAGTTGCTGTATGTAAGGGATAAAAACTGCCGAGCTATCCAGGTGATCAACCGGAATATCAAAATAACCCTGGATCTGGGGGGCATGAAGGTCCATTGTAATTACCCTGTCTGCTCCTGCCGCTACTAACATATTGGCAACCAGTTTACTTCCAATTGCAACTCGGGGTTTGTCTTTTCTATCCTGCCTCGCATAGCCGTAATAAGGCATAACGGCCACTACTTTATATGCCGATGCTCTTCGGGCTGCATCTATCATCAATAGAAGCTCCATAAGGTTATCAGACGGTGCGTAGGTACTTTGAACAAGGAAAACATAATCGCCACGGATACTTTCGAGGAAAACAGGGCATATTTCGCCGTCACTAAATTTCTGGATATTCACTTTGCCTTGCTTGGCTCCGAATTGTTTACAGATTTGCGCCGTAAGGGCCTGTGAGCCTGTACCTGAGAAAATTTTGACTGATGACATGGTGAGGACTGCTTTGGAGCGGCGAAGATAGGGAAAGTCATCAGTCGGAAACTGAATACAGTGATACTGTAAAAGGAAAATTTATTAAAAATTACCTTCTGGCGATTGCCATCGATTGCGCCGGCTTTTCAGTCTGCATTGGAGGTTTTGCCTGTTTTGTTTTACCTGTAAAACCAGCACTGGTTGACTGGCAACTGTAGAAGATCGCTGAACAGATAAAAATCGAAAACAAAAGGGCTACAAAATAAATTCCACTGAAAAATAATACTGGGTGCAGGGCGCCAAGAGGTTTTTGTGTACGGGTTTTCATAGTTTGGATATTTAGTTTCTCAAAAGTTTGGATTTCGGTTCTTCTTCTCAATACCTGTTAGTGGTATTGTTGAGGATAAAAATATTATCTAACCTTGCTTCATGCAAGAGCAGTACTACTCAATTAAGAACTGGGCAAAAGACGAACGGCCAAGAGAAAAACTACTTGCTCATGGCGCGGAAATCCTCAGCAATTCTGAACTCCTTGCTATCCTGATAAACCATGGGACAAAAAATAAAAGTGCAATAGAACTTGCAAAGGAGATCCTTGAGGCTGGAAAAAATAACCTCCAGGAACTGGGTAAACTTTCTGTAAAAGAGCTTACAAAAGTAAAAGGTATCGGTGAGGCCAAAGCGATCACAATTGTTTCTGCTATGGAACTTGGCAGAAGAAGACAGGCCTCTGATGCGCTGGAAAAGAAAACAATAGTTTCATCGGGTGATATTGCTTCTTTTCTTCAATCAAAAATAAAAGATAACCGCCGCGAAGTATTCGCTGTACTGTTTCTTAACAGGGCGAATAAAATAAATCATTTTGAAATAATAAGTGAAGGCGGTATTACCGGAACTGTTGCTGACCCGAGAATAATTTTAAAAAAAGCATTGGAAGAAGATGCAGTAAATATAGTGTTAGCCCACAACCATCCTTCGGGTAGTTTAAAACCCAGCCGTGCTGATGAAGAACTCACGCATAAAATAAAAGAAGCGGCGAAGTATTTTGACATTAAAGTTCTCGATCACATTATCATCAGCGATCTTGGGTACTATAGTTTTGCAGATGAAGGACTTTTGTGAGTTAGGAGTCTGGAGATAGGAGTTAGGAGAAGAAGATTATTTCAAAAAACAGCATATTAATTTTATGGGATACTATAAAGATCTGTTGGCCTATAAAAAGGCTTACTCACTGGCAATGGAAATCTTTATTATTTCCAAAAGGTTTCCGTCAGAAGAAAAGTATTCATTAATAGATCAAATAAGAAGATCGTCAAGATCAGTTTGTGCAAACATTGCCGAGTCTTATCGAAGGAGAAGATACAAGGACTATTTTATAAGTAAACTGAATGATGCTGAAACCGAAAATAGTGAAACCCAAGTTTGGTTGGATTTTTCAAAGGATTGCGGCTATTTAACAACAGAAGAGTATAACAATCTTACTGGTAAAAATGATGAGGCAGGTAAACTTATTTGGTATATGATTAATAACCCTGATAAATTTATTTCTACGTCAGATTCCTAACTCCTATCTCCCAACTACCAACTCCTCATGCTTGCGCCGTCGGACCAAAACTCAGCGGCACCTGAACATCTTCAAGGTCTTTTATCTGTCCATTTACAGCTTCATATTTGCTGATGTTTTCCATCATTGCTTTCATAAACCGTTTTGCATGTTGCGGGGTAAAAATAATACGACTCTTTACTTTACTCTTGGGAGTGCCGGGCATTACGTTTACAAAATCAATTACAAACTCTGCATGTGAGTGAGTGATGATAGCGAGATTGGCGTAATTACCTTCTGCTATTTCTTCTGTCAGTTCTATATTCAGCTGGTTGGGCGGCTGATTGTTTTGATTATCCATTTCGTTTATTTTAAGCGGACAAATGTAAACTCATTATGCCATACAATCGTGTAAAAATTGCCTGGCAAAATGGACAAAAAAAAGTTCCGGAATAATCCGGAACTTTTATAAAGCAATTAACCTTGGTTATTATCTTGGTCCTTTGTACTTAAACACTACATGATATTCACGGGTAGTGGAAGTTGGATTCCACCAGAAATTCAGAGTGAAAGTTTTAGTTGCAGGGTTATAGTTATTTGGCTGTCCAGCAATATTGGCCATAGTTACAGCTGTTGTAGACGTAGTAGTTGTTGCATTCGTAGCTGCATTAGTTGTAACAGTTACTGGGTCTACACCACCAACTCCGCCACCACCAGACCACTGCAAACCTTGAAGCAGATTTGTAGCAGCACCAGTTGTAACAAATTTTACATCAGGAAGCGAAGTCGTTAAAGGTCCGCTCAACGCATCATTGGCTGGCACTCCGGGTGAAAGATACCTTACCACACTCCCTGATACATAAGAATAAATACCATCATACGGATTCTTTACCAGGAATGTAGCTATAACCTCTTCTTCCAATACATTGATGATTCCCTGGCTAACAGTTACCAACTTCATCCCAATAGCATATTGGTTAGAAAGATTGAGATTAGCTTTATTGATCGTCATTGGAAGGATAGCCTCTCTTTTATTTGTTGCTACATTAGCAGGAATAGTTGCAGTCATTGATGGAAGTGTATAGGCATTTGCCGGCAACGCAACGTATGACGTTCCATTTGCGGCATTATATGCAGTAACAAGTGAGTTATCAATAACCACTGTCGCTGTAATATCACCCGATGGTTGCACTTCTCTTGCAGCCGTTGTCTTAAGCACAAGAAAATCTATTGTTTCAACAGTCGGTGTCAGATTTAAAACAAATGGCTTGATCTCACCAGAAGTAGCCGCGTCATAGATGCCTGTGAGTATCTGCCCCTTGTCAGCTTCCCATCCAAATTCGTCTTCGGATTTCAGGCAGGAGCTAATCACAAAGGCAACTAGTCCAATTGTTAATAATGTTTTTATTTTCATATAAATGTTATTTAAATGTGGCAAAATTTAGTTTACATCCCAGAATATCTTGCTTGTAAACCTGTCAATACCTGCTGGTACATGTGCTCCATTCACCTGCTCTTCTCTTCTTGGATATAACAAACGTACTGGTTCAGGATTTGATCCGGCGCTAAATGATTTAGGAGAAGTCGGAAGTACTGTACCATAACCCGCAGCTCCGCTTGCCTTTCTATATTCGCTCCATTGTTCCAAACCATCAATATGAGTAAGAGCAAGCCATTTCTGGATCAGGATCGTTCTGCGTCTTTCAATATCTGAAGTTGCAGCAGCATAATCAGAAAAGAGTGTTGCGTTTGAAGTATAAGAAGCAGCAGCAGCGTCAGCTTGTGCATTAGTAGCTGTAGCTGTTGCAGTATGTGTTGCTGCAGCTACGCGGAATGCCCACATAACGCCTGCATCATAATTACCTTTAGCTGTACCAGGTAATCCGGTAACACCGATCAATTGTGCTTCTGCAATGTTTAGATATACTTCAGCCGGTGTCATGATTATCATGCGACGTGTAGCATCATATTTAGCCGCTTGTACAGAACCCACTCCCGATACAAGATCCTCAACATAAGGCGCAGGAGCTCCGGTTGGTCCAAGAGGTACTCCAACATAATCTGATGTATTACCAACTGTACCACCTTTTTTTGGTGTAGCTAACCTTTGCAAACGGAAGAGGTCAGCACTTTTTAAATAGTTAATGATAACAGCATTCATTTTACGAAAACGGAAAGTTCCTGTTTCCTGATCCTGCTCATTATACCCATAGGTTCCATAATACAGGTTGAGCTTGCCAATCTGCTTTAAATAACCTGGGTTTGCTGAAACTAATCCAGCTGTCATATAACCAGAACCTTCAGCAGTTATCTCAGATACCTTGCTTTGAATATAAGCAAGACGACCGGGCATGAAGCTTTGACGCATAAGAATACGAAGCTTAAGGCTATTAGCAAATCTCACCCAGTTACCTCTAATATCAGCGCCGCTAACTGCAGGTGTTCCAAATATGATATCTGCAGCATCAGCACTAGGAAATGTCGCACTTTTAATTTCTGTGATAGCCTCAGTCAGCTTAGTAATTAGTGACTCATAAACTGTCTGCTGATTATCATAAACAGGACTAAAGAAATCTGTACCCTGTAATGCTTCAGTATAAGGAATATCGCCATACATATCAACCAGTTTCTGGTAGATAAGGCACTGCATTACTTTAGCAGGTCCTACTAAGTGACCAACGTTCTGTGCAGCAGCATTGTTGATCACATTTTGAAAATCAAAAAGGATATCATAGGCTCCATCAAAATAGTTGAAGTTATCCTTTGAAAACTCATAAGTTTTCTCTTCACCGCCTCCGGTAAAGCTGGTGCTATGTGACATAGAACCCGTCCAGGTAGAACCCAGCGCATGCGAACCGCCAGTCTGGTAACCTGTTGCGGCATTCACCGCATTGGTGAATACATTTTGGGCAGGTGCTGAAGTAGCCTCAGGTGTATTTGGATTTTTATTTACATCCAGATACTTTTCACAGCTCCCGAGGCCAACCACTGCTCCAAATAATATTAAATATTTTTTCATTTTAGTATTGCTTAGTGTTAAACAATTTGTTTTATTCTTTAGAATCTCACATTCACAGTAAAACCATACTGACGAACAGGAGGAGTATTAAACGAATTATTAATACCTTGTCCATTTCCGTTTGTTTGTGAAAACTCTGGGTCAGTCCACTGATTGTCATCTGGCAACAGAGTAAGCAGGTTACGACCGAATATTGCAGCATTGATTCCTTTAACAACTTTCAATGATTTCAGCCAGTTCTGTGGAAAATCAAAGCCAAGAGATACATCACGTAATTTCCAGAAAGCTGCAGAACTTGTAAATACTTCTCCATTGAACAGGGTACCACGGGAAAAACCATAATCACCCCAACCTTGATAATTGGCAATTGTATTTTCAACAGGAATATCCGTATTTGCAACATACTTGCTGCCATCCCAATAACTGGAATTAGGGAAAATAAATGACATACGATTATACTTTGTAGTATGAGCTCCTGAACCTGTAAAGCCCATATCTTCTCCAAGATCATGATAGATAACATGGCCACCACGGTATTCAGCATTTGCTGCTAATGTCCAGTTCTTATACCCAACTTTGAAACCAACACCTACCTGGTAAACAGGAATTGTAGTACCTGCATTTTTTAAATTTGGATCCATTTCTGGCCAGCCATCAGCAGGATCAATTACTACTCTTCCGTTTGGATCTCTTTGCCACTGTGATGTTCTCAGTAATGGGAACGGCTGCCCGATCTCTGCATATACAAAGGCAATGCGGCCATTTGATTGTAACAATACACTTGATAAGTCGCCAAACAACTCATCTACTTTATTCTCATTGTAAGTAAAGTTAGCATTCACATCAACAGTCCAATTTTTGTTTTTGATAATACTAGCTCTTGTTTCTACTTCCACACCCCAGTTATTTACTCTTGCGGCGTTCAATGTAGTAGTTGTATAACCAGTAGCACTTGACATTGACACATTCAACACCTGCTCATTTGCGTCCTGTGTATATACAGTAGCATCCAGGTTGATCCTGTTCTTCAGGAACTGCGCTTCTATACCAACTTCTTTTGTGATCACAAACTCAGGAGTTAAGCTTGGATCAGGCAGGTTATTGTTGATCGTTAAACCAACAACATTTCCATAAGGGAAACCACCACCATTACTAGCAGTTGCCTCTAAGCTATGAGGAGCAAGGTTATCATTACCATTTCTGTTTATAGATCCGCGGACTTTCAAATAAGACATCAGATCAGATTTTAAAACAGGAATTGCTTCCGTTAAAATAACTGAAAAGTCGCCACCATAATAGGGGTATGCATAAGCACTCTGATCTCTTCCGGCAGCATAGAATGCAGAAGACATATCATATCTGAAAATACCATGCAGGAACATCCAATCTTTGTACCCGAAAGTTGCATCGACATAGTTACCTACTTTACGTAATTCAGATGTTGATTCACCACCCCCTAATTCACCGGCGCGGTTACTTACATTGTAAATTCCTGGAACAGTTATGCTTGAGCTGCTCACGTTAAGACTTTTTGAGCGGCGAACCTGTATATTGTTACCAATGATGAATTTAGTAGAGATATCACCGAATTCTTTGTCAATACCAATAAAGAAATCTGAGTTAATACGATTAGCCCAGCTTGCAGCATCACTTACACCACCCAGGATGTCATTCTTAGCACGGAAAATACCGTCATAATCATTATACTGGGGATCAAATGTTTTTGCGAGGTTTTTAGCATGGTTAGTAAACTGGAATTTTCCAGTCCAGCTTTTACCAAATGAGTTGGTAACCGCAGTACCCAAACGATAATTTAAGTTCAACCAGTTAGTTGCTTTCAGACTTAACGTAAGGTTACCGTTGAAATAGTTGTTACGTGTATCATTACGGTTATTATCCAACTCAAACCATGGATTATTATAATAGTCATTGTAATAAGCGTTCGGACTGGCGAACTTATTATTTTGCCAATCTTTCATTTGCTCAACAGGAATAGCACCTGCAGCATTTAAAGCAAAGAAATAAAAGTCAGATGTTGTACGCTGTGCACGGTCAGTTGTATAAGTTGCATCAAAAGACGCCTTGAACTTTCCGTAAGTTTTACTTGCACTTAAGCGAAGCGCATCACGGCGATATTCATCTTTCCTTACGACACCTTTTGTTTTAACATCCTGGAAAGAGAAATAGTAGGAACTGGATGCATCACCACCAGAAACAGAAACATCATTTTGTCCGGTATAACCTGTTTCCCAAAAAGCTTCACGGTTCTTATCATTATTCTGATAAGGAACTTGTAAAACACTTCCATCTTCCAGTACACGGCCTATAGCACGGATGCTTCCATCATAAGCATCACCGTACTGCTGGTTCTCAAAAGGACGATAGTTCTGCTCTTGTGTAGTTCCATAGTGTGAACCCATACCATGAGTAGTATTGAAATCTGGCAGGAAAGAAACTGACTCAAAATTGCTTGAATGTGTAAAGCTAACCTGTGGTTTGCCCTGTCCTTTTTTAGTTGTAATAACTAATGCTCCATTCACACCATCAGAGCCATACAATGTAGCAGCCTGACCACCTTTCAGGACAGTCACACTTTCAATATCGTTAGGATTAAGATAGTTGATCGTGTTCTGAGGTACAGGAACACCATCTAAAACAAGCAATCCCTGGTTTTCACCACTGATTGACCTGTTACCACGTAAAACGATACGCGGAGAAGCGTTTACAGAGTTACTGGTATTATACACAGTTAAACCTGCGATCTTACCAGAAAGGGCATTACCCAACGTTGGTGATTTACCAAGCGTAAGGGCATCTCCTTTTACAGTTGTTTGTGTGTAACCGAGTTCTTTCGGTCTTTTCTTAACACCTAATGCAGTAGTAACAACTACTTCAACTCCTGCCTGATCAGTAATTGTCAGTGTTACCTGAACTGATGAGGAAACCGGAGTGAGTGTTTTTGATTCGTGTCCGGCAGCTGAAAATGTGATTGAGCCACCATCTTTGATCTTAATGCTGAAATACCCGTTGCCATCAGCCTTTGCACGGTTCTGAGTTCCTGTTTCGGTAACGGTGGCGAAAGCTACTGCCTCACCTTTTTCGTCCTTTACCTGTCCTGAAACTGTTTTTTCTTGTCCGTACGCTAATGCACAAGAAAGCATCAGCATCGTTAGCAGTGATGCGAATTTTCTCATGTAATGTAAATTTTAAGAATTAAAAAGCATTGATTTGCAATGTATACCGTCCATTTTAAATGGAGTTGTCTGATTAGAGACAGCCTTACATTTAAAAATGCTGCGCAATGTATTGGTTTTTTTTAACAAATTATTTCAGCTCAATAAAAAAAATATCAACTGTTTGTGACTATTGTTATAAAATGATGATTACCTGAGCCTTAAATTCTGATTTTTGATTGCCTGGAATTTCATCGAGACCGCTTCCAATACTCGTTTTTCCATCATAGATCGATTGTGCCCACCTGAGCCAAAAAGTTGTTCGCCTTCCAAGGTTGTAACTCAGGTTCAGATAATACCTAAATCCTTTATCATAAAAAACAGGAATTGAGTAGCTGTAGAGGATATCATTTTCATAAGCATAGAGCCGGCTATCATAGTCATCAGTTTCAAAATACTGAAGCCGGATATTGCCAGCAAAAGGCTTTAATAACGGTTTATAAAGAACATCAAAAAAGGTCAGAAATCCTCTTTCGGAATTGTTTCCCTTATTATCAAACCATAAAAGCTCGATCCTGTTCTTTAAAGTAAATGTCGGGTTGATCCTGTACCTGATCTGTGTTCGCCAGCTTTGCTTTGGAATTTTCACTAAATAATTTGTAACAGAAATATTATCGGGCTGGTTGGTTTCTTTCGTTTCATTTCTGAACCGGGTGAAAATTTCTGTTTGTTTGTTGGGTAAATAACTAAGCTGCACTAAAAAATCTGATCCGCTACTTGGAGCATCTACCAGATATTTCAACCAGGGAAATTTGAAAAGATCCATGTAAGCATCGATTCGCCAGTTGTAGGAAGGTTTAATAGCGATACCTGTAAATAATCCATTCTCATTTGTAGGGTAAGTGTTTTCAGTAAAAGCATTTCCATTGATCGCCTGGTATTGCTCACTGATATTACGGTGTAAAATAGAAATATCAACTCTTGGATCGACACTGACCATCAAACCGTTTATAAAAGCTGTTTTGAAATCCTGTGTTGAAGCGGCCTCACCAAAAAAATGAATATTGCGGTAAGTATAACTGTAATCGATACTGAAGTTAGTCCATGTTTTTCCGCCTATTGCATACAGGTTGTAAGGTTCAGTTCTTTTTTGAATGGGTAATGAAAACCTGTAATGGATGCCATTAAACCCGATATGCCAATTGGAAGATCTATACTTAATATTACCGCCAACCGCAAATTGACCTACTTTGTTTTTATCAGCTATTTCACTTTCTGTTCTGTGATATCCTGAATTAAGAAACGATGAAATAAAGTCTTCGTGATTTACTGTATCGGCAACAAAATTTGCACTTAGTTTTCTATAAGAAATAAATGCAGTTGCTTCAATTTTTCCTGACTGAAAAGTTGCTGCTGCCCCGCGATTAAATAAAAATTCGCCTGCAGAATTGTAAGGTCGTATTACAGGTGATTGCCGTTTTATATTTAAAATATCTGCACCTTTTCTTAACGCAAGATTTTGCCATTGTATTAAACCCTGTCCCATGTTGAGAGAGTAATCACCAATTGCAATTGCTTTGAACTTTCCAATATTTCGTACGAAAAAATGGAAAGTGTAAAAATCAAACCCTTGTTTTTGTGAACCTTTAAAAAATTCTTCACCGGCATCTTTATCAGCAGCAATACCATACTGCAGAGTATTGCCATAAGAATACCTGTAACGGGAAAAGAGCCGCAGCGGACTGCCAAGGTATTTTGTACCCGTAGATGATTTATCATACCCTAGTGACTTTTCAAGTACCTGCGATACCCTGACTAAAAAACTATGCTCACCACCGTTGAATCTTTTTTTAAAATCTTCATGTACTGTTAAAACATTTGCTATCGTTATGAATGGTAAAATTTTTTTGATGGTGACAGCATCCCATAAAGGCACAGCTTGTAACTCATAAACACTTAACAAAGGCCCAAACAAACGGCGATAACGAATAAGATTATCAATCTGCAGGTCAGAAATCACTTTCAACTCCTTTAATTCATCTGCTGTTGCTGTATTGATATTAACGGGGTTTTTTAAAAATTGCTGTAACTGCTGCCAAAAACTGTCATCTTCCGTTTCTGACTGATCCATATCTGTTATGTTTTCCAATTGCTGCTCTGTATTCGATGAAATGGTCTCCTGGGCAATTGTGAATAGTGAATAGTGAATTATGAATAGTCCTATAATAAAATGTTTTATCATTCTATTTTAAAATTTATTACTCCCCTTTAGGAGTTGGGGGTTTGCCACTGAATAGCAATAACAAACCAGGCGTAATTCCTAATTGCGGATGATGACTCGTAGTAATATCCAACCTGAAACTTTTTAACTGTAACCCGATTCCTGCATATACAGTTGATGTAGCCGAACACACACCTCCTCTCACCAATAACTGCGGAATAAATTTGTATTGTATCCCTGCATTAACGGATACCGGTTTATTTTCTTCTTTCTGAATTTCTGCACTTACAAAAAACTTTTCTGATGCTTCATATCCCATTCCAGCTGTATAAACTGATGCAAGTTTTTCCTGGTTATCTTCTCCAAACTTTCCACCCACAGGATTGTAAGCATGAAAACCTCCATGCAGTTGTTCTGATAAATGCATGATCGCTCCTATTTGAAAACTAATTGCTGAACTATTTCCGTAACCGGCAATTTGTAAAGAATTATAATCAAATTGAACTCCCAGATCCAATTTGCTTCCCAACTTCCTACCATATGCAAGACCGATCTGTGTTTCTTTATAATCACTGAAACCGAAATAACCTGTTTGTAATCCAAAATTGCCTGATGATGTTGGTAATGCAACGGCAGCGGTATAATAACTAAGTTCTGATAATGAAAACCTTCTTTCACCATATACACCTGCAGAAATATCTTTTATTTCTGCCAACGATGCCTGGTTAGATGTAAATGAAAAAACATCAGCATGTGAAATACTATAAGCACCAAGACCCGTGTAAGGAGATGCAACAGGCCTGCGGGTAACCTGTGATGATAGGTTGATTACTAATTGAAAAAATAATATAAAAGCTAAACCCTTTTTCAAACAGATTTTTCTGTAAGATAAATTATTTGAATTACGAAATTATTACTTCGCCTATTTAAATGTATCCATTCAACTATTCGTCTTCACCTATCTTTGCAACATGAAAATTTTAGACGGGAAACTCACTGCACAGGCAATAAAAGATGAACTTAAAATAGACGTGGCACAACTAGCGGCAGAAGGAAAAAAGGTACCCCATCTTGCTGCTATCCTCGTGGGTACGAATGGCGCCAGCGAAACTTATGTAGCTGCAAAAGTGAAGGCTTGCGAAGAATCAGGATTTAAATCAACCTTGATACGTTTTGAATCGGAGATATCAGAAAATAAACTACTGGAAAAAATTCACCAGTTAAATACCGATCCTGATATTGATGGCATCCTTGTTCAATTGCCTTTACCAAAACATATTAATGATGAACATATCATCAATGCTATCGATCCGGATAAAGATGTAGATGGATTTCACCCGGTGAATGTGGGCAGAATGGTACAGGGTTTATCAACTTATGTTCCGGCAACTCCTTATGGGATCATATTATTGTTACAGCATTATAAAATTGATACAAAAGGAATGCATGCAGTAGTGGTCGGCAGAAGTAATATAGTAGGAAGACCAATGAGTATTTTATTAAGTGAAAATAAAAATCCGGGCAACTGTACCGTTACACTTTGTCATTCACAAACAAAAAATATTGCTGAGCTATGTAGATCAGCCGATATAATTGTAGCAGCATTGGGCAAAGCTGATTTTCTAACTGCAGATATGGTGAAAGAAGGTGCCATCGTAATTGATGTCGGTATTACAAGAGTTGCAGACGCAAGTAAGAAAAGCGGGTTTAAATTAAAAGGTGATGTAGATTATGAAAATGTAGCACCAAAATGCTCTTACATTACACCTGTACCCGGCGGTGTTGGCCCTATGACGATCGCTGCATTATTGAAAAACACATTTAAAGCATGTGTTCAAAACAACTAAGCGTCGTGTATCAAAAGATCTTGTTTAAATGAGCTTACTCACAAAACATACTATCTCTTCGCTTCCTGTAATGGAACATTTTTACACATTACAAGGTGAAGGTTATCACCAGGGAAAGGCTGCCTACTTTATTCGCCTCGGTGGTTGTGATGTAGGTTGTGTTTGGTGCGATGTAAAGGATAGCTGGGATGCAGATAAGCATCCGCAATTAAAAATTGAAGATCTACTTTCTGATATTTCGAAGACAGCTGCCGGGATGGTTGTGATCACAGGTGGCGAACCTTTGATGCATGATCTTGATGAACTAACTGCTGCATTACATGAAGCCGGCTTAAAAACAAATATTGAAACATCGGGTGCACATCCATTAAGCGGTTCGTGGGACTGGGTCTGTTTATCACCAAAAAAATTCAAAGCTCCATTGCCTGAAATTATTCCTCATGCAAATGAATTAAAGATCATCATTTTCAATAAATCAGATTTTGATTGGGCTGAAAAATATGCTGCACTGGTTTCATCGGAATGTAAATTGTACCTGCAACCTGAATGGGATAAAGCAGCCGAAATGACCCCTTTGATAATTGAATATATCAAAGCAAATCCTAAATGGGAACTGAGCCTGCAGATACATAAGTATATTAACGTGCCGTGAGCACAATATGCAATTGGCAATAAGCAACTCTACTTAACAATAATTTACTGAAAATGGAGTAAAAAAAATTTAAATTCGTTACTTATTATACCCGGTATCAATGAAAAATAATCTCTCCTTAGTATTTCTTGCCTGTTGCCAATTGCTTATTGCCAATTCAATTCTTTCGCAGCATTATAATCCCGCCAAAATAAATAAGAAAGCACAGCAATATTTTTCTTCAGGTATGGCAAAAGCAGATGAAGGAAGTTTTGCTGAAGCTATATCATTACTGGAAATAGCGATCTATACAGACACTGGCTATGTAGATGCCTATATGGCGCTGGGCAGTGTGTACAATCAGCAGAAAAAATATCAATTGGCAACAGAATATTATGAGCAAGCTATTGCAAGAGATTCTGTTTACACAAAACCGTACAGGCTATCTTATTCACTTGCTCTTGCAGGCAAAGGTGACTTTAAAAAAGCTTTGAGTGTAGTTGATCAATATCTCACTGATCCTAAATTAAGTCCCGGGGGACGTAAAAGAGCAGAAGATAGAAAACACAATTATGAATTTGGTGTTGAATTCGAAAAAAAGAATGCAGGTAAAAAGTATTTATTCGATCCAAAAAACCTGGGCGACGGTATCAATTCAAAATATTCCGAATATTTTCCTTCATTGACCATTGATGGAAGCGAGTTTATGATCACCAGAAAACTTTCAGCTATTAATGAAGATTTTTTTACTTCGAAAAAACAAAATAACCAGTGGACGACTACAATTCCATTACCCGGCGATGTAAACACAGATATGAATGAAGGAGCTTTGATGATCTCACAGGATGGGCAAGTACTTACATTCGCTGCATTTGGCCGTCCCGGTGGCCGCGGCAATTTTGATATTTATTTTTCTTACCGCAATAAGGATAAATGGGGCGAGCCGCAAAATGCAGGCGTTATTAACAGCGACCAATGGGATTCACAACCTTGTTTATCACCCGATAAAAAACATCTTTATTTTTCAAGCAGGCGGATCGGTGGTTTTGGCGGCGCTGATATTTATGTTTCTAATTTATTACCAAATGGCAATTGGGGCTTGCCAATAAATCTTGGGCCAACAGTTAATACAGCAACGGATGAACAATGTCCTTTCATCCATGCCGATAATCAAACTTTGTTTTTTACTTCATCCGGCTTACCGGGTTATGGGGATGATGATCTATATTATACCAAACTATTACCTGATGGCAAATGGAGTACACCCGTAAACCTGGGTTATCCTATTAATACAATCGACCGTGAAGGAACATTATATATTGCTGCCGATGGCAAAACTGCTTACTATGCAGGTGAAAGAAGTGATAGCCGTGGCGGCCTTGATATTTACAGTTTTGAATTGCGGGAAGATATGCGGCCGGTAAAAACTTTATGGGTAAAAGGAAAAGTAACTGATAAAAAAACAAAACAAGGATTGTCTTCTTCTGTTGAATTGATTGACTTAAGCAGCAACGTTGTTATTTCAAATGTGCAAACTGATCAACAGGGAAATTATCTTACGACACTTCCGACGGGAAAAGATTATGCATTCAGTGTAAATAAGAAAGGCTACTTGTTTTATTCAGATAATTTTTTACTCAGCCAGCGTTCCCCAGATTCAATTTATGAAAAAAATATAACTCTCTCTCCAATAGAAAAAGATGCAAGTATTGTTTTAAAAAATATTTTCTTTGAAACAAATAAATTCAACCTGAAATCGGAGTCACAATCGGAACTGGATAAGCTTGTACAATTGCTAAATGAAAACCCTACACTTAAAATAGAGATCAGCGGGCATACAGACAGCATTGGCAAAGCACCCGATAATCTTAAACTTTCTCAAAGCCGGGCAAAAGCTGTTGTCGATTACCTGATCAGTAAAAAAATTACAGCAACAAGATTAACCTCAAAAGGATTTGGCTCTACCAAACCTGTAGCCCCCAACAAAACAGAAGATGGCCGGGCAATGAACAGGAGGACGGAGATGAAAGTAATCAGCCAATAGATGATAATTATTGAGATGACAGATGATAGTTTATCAGCCGTTTTGTAAATTGCCATAACTATCATCTCAAAAACTATCAACTATCATCTTGTCTTCTGACCTTTTATATCAATTGGCACTAACCGACATCCCCAACATCGGTTGTGTGCATGCAAAAATTTTGACTGCAGAGTTCGGCAGTGCTGAAGCAATCTTTAAAGCCAAACAATCACGATTAGAAAAAATTGAAGGCATCGGTGCAGTAAGAGCAAAATCGATCAAAGGCTTTCATGATTTTTCAAAAGCTGAAGAAGAAATAAAATTCATTGAGAAGTATAAGATCACTCCTTTATTTCTTACTGATAAAAATTATCCGCAGCGATTATTGAATTGCTATGACTCCCCTACTCTTTTATTTTATAAAGGTGACGCAGATCTAAATACTGCAAAGATCATAGCGATCATCGGCACAAGAACTCATACCGACTATGCAAAGCAGCAAACTGATAAATTGATCAAAGAGTTAAAAGAACAAAATGTTTTAGTGGTTAGCGGTATGGCTTATGGTGTAGATGCAATTGCACATAAAGCTGCAATAAAAAATGAATTACCAACAGTTGGTGTGTTGGCACATGGTCTCGACCAGATCTATCCATCCGAACATTCCAATCTTGCAAAAGATATGCTGAAGAAAAACGGTGGCCTGTTAACTGAATTCAACAGCAACACAAAACCTGATAAACATAATTTTCCTACCAGGAACAGGATCGTTGCAGGTATAAGTGATGCAACAATTGTAATTGAAACAGGAATACGTGGCGGAAGTATGATAACTGCCGAACTCGCCAACGGATATAATAAGGATGTATTTGCATTCCCAGGAAAAGTAACAGACAATAAAAGTGCAGGCTGTAATTATTTGATCAAAACAAATAAAGCAATGCTACTTACCGATGCACAGGAACTGATCGAAATAATGGGATGGGAAGAAAAGAGCAAGAGTGAAAAAGAGAAAAGGAGACAAAGGGAATTGTTTATTGAACTTACTACTGATGAAAAAATAGTAGTAGATATATTAAAAGAAATCGAATCATTGCATATTGATGAACTCAATCTCCGCAGCGGATTAAGCAGTAGTGCAATGGCTGCCGCTACATTAAATCTCGAATTGCAGGGTGTACTTCTTTCGCTGCCAGGGAAAGTTTATAAACTTTCATAAAAAAGAGTCGTAGAAAAATTGTCTCCGAAATAAAAATCCTCACCAGCATCCTCATAAGCCACCTCATTTTCCGTGACCCGAGAACAAAAGCTGGGCTAGTGATATGGTAGGCTTTATTTTATGTTGAAAGATAATAAGCAAAGGAAAATGGAGTGGTGTTGAGGATGCGAGGCCCGCCGGCCTGAGGCAAAAAGCTCAGTATAGAACAGAATGTACAAGAGTGCGACGCAAGGAACGATGAAAAGAATTACAAAAGCTGGTCGCAAAAATTCCATTTTCTCATTTCTTCCGACCCCCCTATCTTTGCACATGGCAACAAGAAATATCTCCACTCAAGACAACAATTCCACAAAATTTTTCGGTGATGGGCTCACATTTGATGATGTGCTGTTAATGCCCGGCTACAGCCAGGTATTACCACGGGATGTTGAGATCAAAACCCGTCTTACCAAAGACATTACATTAAATGTTCCCTTGCTTTCTGCAGCAATGGATACCGTGACAGAAGCCACTTTAGCAATTGCATTGGCAAGAGAAGGCGGCATTGGTATGCTGCATAAGAACATGAGCATTGAAGAACAGGCGGCGCAGGTACGTAAAGTAAAAAGAAGTGAAAGCGGATTGATCATCGATCCCGTTACACTAAAAGCAAATGCGACAATCGGCGATGCGCTGCGACTGATGCGTGAAAATAAGATCGGCGGTATTCCGATCATTGATAATTCAGGAAAACTTGTCGGCATTCTTACTAACCGTGATCTGCGGTTTGAAAATGATATGAAAAGAAAAGTGAGTGAAGCAATGACAAAAGAAAATTTGTACACAGCCCCTGAAGGAACTGATCTGAAAAAAGCTGAAGAGTTATTTAAGAAAACCAAAGTTGAAAAATTACCTATAGTTGATAAACAAGGAAGGCTGAAAGGATTATTTACTTACAGTGATATTTTAAAATTGAAAAGTCATCCGAATGCAGTGAAAGATAGCTTCGGAAGACTGCTGGTTGGTGCCGGTGTCGGTATTACAAAAGATATGATGGATCGTGTAGCTGCATTGCAGGCAGTAGGTGTTGATGTGATCGGCCTTGATAGTGCACACGGACATAGCAAAGGAGTAATTACTGCACTTAAAGAAGTAAAAAAGAATTTCAAAAATATAAATGTCATTGCAGGTAACGTAGGAACTTCTGCAGGCGCAAAAGCATTGGCGGAAGCTGGTGCTGATGCAATTAAAGTGGGTATCGGTCCCGGTTCTATTTGTACTACACGTATTGTCGCCGGCGCAGGTGTGCCTCAACTGACTGCTGTAATGGAAGCATATTCTGTTCTCAAACAAAAAAACATTCCACTGATCGCTGATGGCGGTATCCGCTACACAGGTGATATGGTAAAAGCATTGGCAGCTGGTGCTGATACGGTAATGATGGGAAGCATTTTTGCAGGCACAGAAGAGAGTCCCGGCGAAACGATCATCTATGAAGGAAGAAAATTCAAGGAGTATCGTGGTATGGGTTCACTTGGTGCTATGGCCACCGGTAGCAGCGATCGTTATTTCCAGGATGTGGAAGATGAGGTAAAGAAATTTGTACCGGAAGGCATCGAAGGCCGTGTTGCATATAAAGGCACATTAAAAGAGATCGTTTATCAATTCACAGGTGGCCTGCGTGCAGGTATGGGTTATTGTGGCGCTAAGAATTTGGCCGAACTCAAAGCAGCTACTTTTGTAAAAATTACCAATGCAGGTATGCGTGAAAGCCATGCACATGATATTGAGATAACGAAGGAATCACCGAACTATAGCAGAAGCTGATTAGCTGGTGTGCGGATTTGGCGATTTGCGGATGTGCAAATGATTTTATATACTTAGCTACACTGCTACTATCATCGCCTGTTGTGTCACTCACTTGTACGTTCAGGACATTATTCAGCATAAATCGAATTCTCCCTTTGCGTTATTAGCTTTTCTTTGCGTCTTTGCGTGAAATAAACTTTTATTTTTACCAAAACAACCTGCTTGAAGCGATTCTCCAATTTATTCATTGCAATCACCGGCGGTTTATTACTGTGGGCCTCATGGCCGGTTTCTCCCCTTACCTTTTTGATCTTCGTTGCATGGCTGCCGATGTTATGGTTGGCTGATAATGTAAAAAGCAGGAAAAAGTTTTTTGGACTTACTTATATAGCAATGTTCGTTTGGAATGTTGCTACCACCTGGTGGATTTGGAATGCAAGCATACCCGGAAGCCTGGCAGCTTTTTTTGCAAACAGTTTTATCATGTGCTTACCCTGGCTCGGTTATCATGTAATAAAAAGAAAATGGAATGATTCATTAAGCTATCTCGCATTGATTGCTTTCTGGATGTGTTTTGAATTTATTCATCTTAATGATTGGGGACTTAGTTGGCCCTGGCTTACACTCGGCAATGCATTTGCCACCAAACCCGAATGGGTACAATGGTATGAATATATCGGTGTAAGCGGCGGTACTTTATGGATCTTACTCAGCAATATTTTGATCTATGCTTTAATAAAAGAATACAGGGAAAACTTGCGGAGTAAAAAATATTTTAAATTAATGATCAGTTGGCTGGCGGCATTGGCATTGCCGAATATTCTTTTCATGTTATTTTCAAAAAACGAGAAAGTCATTTCATTATCCGACTCAAACATTGTGGTAGTTCAGCCGAATATTGATCCCTATGAAAAAGTTTCAACTGGCTCATTTGACGAGCAGATCCAAAAACTCATCAACACTTCAGAAAAAGCAATAGATGATAAAACAGCTTTAGTAGTTTGGCCGGAAACAGCTTTGTTTATGCCCAACGGAATTGAGGAAAATAAAATGAAGACCAATTATTTTCTTAACCCATTATGGGATTTTTTAAGAAAGCATCCGAACATCACTTTATTTTCAGGGATTGAAAGCTATCGTACTTACGAAGACAAACAAACAAAGTCAGCAAGGTCTATCCAGGGTACAAATTATTTTTACGATGCATTTAATGGCTCTGTTTTACTGGATAGTAGCGGGCCCATCAATTATTATCACAAATCCATGCTGGTGCCGGGAGTTGAAACACTTCCCTGGTTTTTAAGATTTATAGATAAATGGTTTGAAAAATTTGGCGGCACTACAGCTGGATATGCAAAGCAAAATGAAAGAACGCCATTAATAGATAGCAGTCATTTATATATAATTGCACCTGCTATTTGCTATGAAAGCATTTATGGCGAATTCATGACCCGGTATATTAAAAAAGGGGCAAATGTAATTTGTATCATCACCAATGATGGATGGTGGAAGAATACACCCGGCTATAAACAACATATGAATTATGCAAGGCTTCGTGCCATTGAAACAAGAAAGAGTATTGCCAGAAGTGCCAATACAGGTATTAGTTGTTTTATCGATGAAAATGGAAATGTATATGAACAACAACCATGGAATACAACTGCCGCCATCAAAATGAATCTCCCGTTAAATAATTATCAAACATTCTATGTAAGGTTTGGAGATTGGCTATATAGGTTAATGGCGATATTAAGTGGTTTGATTATCGCAACAAGACTGTTTTTTAAAATCAGAACCCTTTTCAGGAAATAAGTTTAGTTTTCATTTGTGGCAAAAAAAGAATTTACATACCAGGACAAAAAAATCATTTATCACACATATGGTAGTGGCAAACCTGCTATGTTTATTCATGGTTTTGGAGAAACACATGAAGTCTGGAAAAATCAAATTGAATTTTTACAACGTAAATTTTACCTGATCATTCCTGAATTACCCGGTAGTGGCTCTGATATAATTGATGACATGAGTATGGAAGGAATGGCTGAAGTGATGAAAGAAATACTGGCACAGGAAAAAATTGATAGAAGCATCATTATTGGCCATAGCATGGGCGGTTATATTCTATTGGCATTAGCAGAAAAACATCCCGAACTGATCAGCGCATTGGGACTTCTTCATTCTTCTGCCTATGCCGACAGTGAAGAAAAAAAAGCAACCCGGCAAAAAGGAATTGATTTCATAAATACACATGGAGCTTTTGAATTTATTAAAACCAGTACCCCTAATCTTTTTTCGCAGCCATCTAAGGATAAAAACCCTGAATTTATCAATGAATATATCCGCAGCCTGAACAACTTTTCTCCCGAAGCACTCGTTAAATATTACCGGGCTATGATGCAACGTCCGGACAGAACAGAGGTCATAACAAAAACAAAAGCAGCAGTGTTGATGGTAATGGGAAAATACGATGTGGCGGTACCGTTAAAGGATGGCTTGGAGCAATGCCATCTGCCTGAAAAAGTGTACATTCACATCCTCAGGCAATCAGGCCATTTAGGCATGCTTGAAGAACCTACCGCCACCAACTGCATACTCGAGAAGTTTTTGATTGAAAACTAAATCCCTGATTCGGGCTCATGAAACGACTTTTACTCGTAATAACGATCTTTTTATCCTTTGGAATTCCGTCGCAGGCTAATCACATTACCGGCGGTGAAATGTACTATACTTTCGTGAGCCAGGCTGGTAACCAGTTTACATACCTTGTTACACTGAAATTATTCCGTGACTGTAATTCAACTGGAGCACAGTTAGACCCCACAGCTTCAATAGCCATATTTGACAATAGCACCGGGGCAAGAGTCTGGAATAACACTTCAATTCCAAGATCTCAGATTGTTACATTAAGTCTTGGTTCGCCGGATCCCTGCATCAATAATCCACCATCTGTTTGTTACCAGGTAGGTTATTATACATTTTCAGTTACCCTAACGGGAAATGCAACAGGCTATACGATTGCCTATCAACGTTGCTGCCGGATAGCAGGAATCAATAATGTCGGAGGTTCAAGTACAGTAGGTTCCACTTACACAGCAATGATACCGGGTACTAATACAAGTGCTAATGCCCCAATGAATAATAGTGCAAGATTTATTGGCCAGGATACGGTTATCGTTTGTGCTAACAATCCTTTTCAATATAGTTTCAGAGCAGTTGATGAAGATGGCGATTCGCTGGTCTATGGTTTTTGTAATGCGTTTGAAGGTGGATCCACAGGTACTCCTGCACCGAGTCCACCAGCAGGCCCACCTTATTCCTCAGTGCCTTATGCAACCCCTTTCAGTCCTTTTGCACCAATGGGCAATGGAGTTACTTTAAACACTTCAAATGGTCTTATCGGCGGTATTGCACCGGCAGCAGGCATTTATGTAGTTACAGTTTGTGTAACGGAATACCGCAATAATGCACCGATTGCTACTCAACGAAAAGATCTGCAAATAAAAGTTGGAGATTGTTCTATTGCTGCTGCTACGCTGGACCCAGTTTATACAATATGCAACCGCAGTAACCTCTTCGATGCAAATTTCCATAACCTCAGCACCAGCCCACTTATTAATAGTTATTTCTGGGATTTTGGAGTTGCGTCACAAACAAATGATACCTCTAATGTTGCCTCGCCTAGTTTTACTTTTCCTGATACAGGCATCTACATAATTAAACTAGTAACTAACCGTAACCAGCCTTGTTCAGACTCAACAACAGCTATTGTAAAAGTTTATCCCGGCTTCTTCCCCGCATTCGATTTCAACGGCATTTGTGTTAACAAGCCCATTGGTTTTACCGACAGAACAGCCACTAACTATGGTTTTGTTGATTCATGGAGATGGGATTTTGGTGATGTAAGTACTACAGCCGACACATCAAGACTTAGAAATCCTACATGGACATATCCCGTATCAGGACCAAAAAATGTGATACTTACAGTAACCAGCAATAAAGGTTGCCGGGATACGGCAATGAGGGTTGTAACCATATTGGATAAGCCACCGATAACACTTGCCTTCCGTGATACATTGATATGCGTACCGGATGCAGTGCAGTTGCAGGCAGGCGGTTTGGGCAATTTCAGTTGGGCTCCGAATACCAATATCATTAATGCAAACACCGCCACCCCAACAGTGAGCCCGCCAACAACAACTGTATATAACGTAACACTGAATGATAATGGTTGTATCAATACTGATTCTGTAAGGGTAAGGGTTGTAACGTTTGTTACACTAAACGCCATTAATGACACTACTATTTGCCAGGGCGATGCGATACAATTAAATGCTATTTCCAATGGTCTTGCATTTCAGTGGACCCCGACTATACCTTTGAATAATCCGAGCATTATTAACCCGATAGCTATAACTAATAATACTACTCAATACCGGATCACGGCAACCATAGGAAGTTGCCGTGCCGTGGATGATGTGGTTGTAAAGACCATTGCCTATCCAGTTGCTAATGCCGGACCTGACCAACAGATATGCCATCTTACTTCGACACAATTAAGTGGAAATATAAATGGATCATCATTTAACTGGAGTCCGGGTGCCACATTAAGCAGCACTTCTATCCTTAACCCGATAGCTTTCCCTAAAAGAACTACCACATATGTGCTATCTGCCTACGATACATTGGGCTGTCCCAAACCCGGAAAGGATTCTGTAATTGTAAATGTATTGCCAAAAATGAGTCCATTTGCTGGTAGAGATACAATGGTAGTGATCGGTGAAAACTTACAATTCAATGGCAGTGGTGGAGTAAGTTATCAATGGACACCGTCAACAGGTTTATCTTCTACAACTATTCCAAATCCCATTGGAAATTATTCCGGGGAATTTGACAGCATCCGTTATAAATTATATGTAAGAAATGAGGCGAATTGCCTGGACTCAGCAACCGTACTGGTGAAGATTTTTAAAACTGATGCGTATGTTTTTATTCCATCTGCTTTTACACCCAACGGAGATGGGCTGAATGATAAACTGGCACCAATAGCTGTCGGTATCCGCCGTATCGAATACTTCCGCATCTTCAATCGCTGGGGCCAAATGGTTTTCAGCACTACGATCAATGGCGAAGGCTGGGATGGAAGAATATCGGGGACGCCGCAAGCCACAAATACATTTGTCTGGATCTGCTCTGCAATTGATTATACAGGCAGAAGAATTTTCCTCAAAGGAAAAAGTACATTGATACGATAACATTCCAGAATTATTAATTATTGATTTTTAATTAATAATTAATATTGCACATGCCTAAAATCATCTTCATTACCGGTGCTACATCCGGCTTTGGAAAAGCTGCCGCTGCAAAATTTGCTTCTAATGGTTATGATTGTATTATCAACGGAAGAAGAGAGGACCGTTTAGACCAGTTACAGGTAGAATTAGAATCGAAATATAATGTGGCAGTTTATTGTCTTCCTTTTGATGTGCAGGATGAAAAAACAGTTTTTGAATCTATCAATAGCTTGCCGGATGACTGGAAGAATATTGATGTGCTTTTCAATAATGCCGGTCTTGCACTTGGCCGTGCTTATTTTGATGAAGCTGATCTGAATGACTGGAATACGATGATCGATACAAATGTGAAAGGCCTTCTCTATGTTTCAAAAGCCACACTACCGTATTTAAAAAAACCGGGTGGGCATATCATCAATATGGGTTCGGTAGCGGCAAAAGATATTTATGAAAAAGGCAATGCCTATTGTGCCAGCAAAGCCGCAGTGGATACCATCAGTCATGCTATGCGGATCGACCTGTTAAGACATGGGATAAAAGTGACAGCTATACATCCCGGCGCTGCAGTAACTGAGTTTTCAATCGTTCGCTTTAAAGGTGATGCTGAAACTGCAAACAGCATTTATAATGGGTTAAATCCTTTATCAGCAGAGGATGTGGCCGATATCGTTTATTACTGTGCTTCATTGCCCGAGCATATCTGCATCAATGATCTGGTAGTAACATGCACCCGCCAGGCTGATGGGATTTATTTCAACAGAACAGGTGTTTGATCTCGATCCGGGCCAACAACTCCTTTCGTTTGCAATAATTCCCTACCTTCCATCCTCTTTCAACCCTTTTCTCTTCAATCCTTACCACTTCCGTCCCTGCGAATATTTTCTGTGTAACCCCTTCGGAAAAATACTTTTTTGGAACAATAATTGACTGAATCATTGATTGCAGAGAAACCATACTATAATTTTAACACGTTCGTCCAATACTATAGAAACATCTTTATGAAAAAGCTGCGCCTGCTCATTGCTCTTCTCTTACTTAGCGTAAGCATTTCCTTTTCGCAGGAAGTTATCCGTGTTCAATCATGCTCCGATAATTTAATTTCTAAACAGGTAGACAGCTTAAAAGCAATGTATGCAAAGGACGGGTTCATCGTTCTGAAAGAAGCCAGTATTACCATGCAAAGTGAATATGAAATGCCGGTAATAGTTCCACTAAACCAGGGAAGCTGGTACCAGTTTGTTTTTATTGGCGATATTTCTTCAAAGCTTTACGAAGTAAGAATGTTTGATTACAACGAAAAACAGGTAGTATACCAGAAAAAAAAGTGGGGCGATGTAGATGGGAATATTATCTCTTATAGCTATATACCCCAGTTTTCTGAATATCATATAATGAAACCTGTGCAGGTAAATAAAACAAAAAAGAAAGGATTGTGCGGTTATGTGATGCTGCTGAAAAAAACAGCCGAACAAAACTCAAAGCCCAATCCATAAAAATATTTTAGGGATGATCTTGTACAGCCTGCAGAATAATATTGCAGGCTTTTTTTATTTGTTCATCTGAAATAGTAAGCGGCGGTGATATTCTTAAACAGTTAGGAGTAAATAAAAACCAATCGGTCATCAATCCTTTGCTTAAGCAGGTATCAATAACTTTTTTACAAATTTCAAAAGAATCAAACTCCACCGCCATCCATAACCCAAATGAACGGACAGCTTTTATTTTTGGATGAACAAGTAATGATCTAAATAGCTTTTCCTTTTGAAGAACTTCATTTATCATTTCTTCTTTCAGTAAAGCTTTCATAGCTGCCAATCCAGCTGAACAGCATACCGGGTGACCACCGAAAGTCGTGATATGTCCCAGTACCGGATTTTCGGTTAAAGTCCACATCAGTTTTCTATCTGCAATAAAAGCACCGAGCGGCATGCCGCCACCCAATGCTTTGCCCAATAATAAAATATCGGGTACAATATCAAAATGCTCAAAGCCCCAGAGCTTGCCTGTTCTTCCAAAACCTGCCTGGATCTCATCAAGCACAAACAATGCTCCAGTCTCAGTACATTTTTTTCTTAAAGCCTGCATCCATTCTATGGTTGGAGCAATAATGCCAGCTTCAGCCTGTACATTTTCAGCAATTACACAAGCTGTTTGTTCTGTTATTTCATTTAATGAATCAAAAGAATTGTATTCAAGGTGCAGGATATCCGGTAAAAGCGGACGAAAAGCATTTCGCCAGTATTCATCGCCCATTATGCTTAATGCTCCTTGCGTACTTCCATGATAAGAGTTTTTAAAAGCAATGATCTGTGTTCTGTTTGTTACCCGTTTGGCCAGTTTCATAGAACCTTCCACGGCTTCGGCACCCGAATTAGTAAAATAAACCGAGTTGAGTGAGGCCGGTAAATGTTCGGTAAGCAGTTTGGCATATTGTACTTGCGGACTCTCAACAAACTCCCCATACACCATTACGTGCAGATAAGCGTCGAGTTGTTTTTGTATTGCCTCAATTACTTTAGGATGCCGGTGGCCGGTATTAGCAACACTGATACCGCCGATAAGATCGAGATATTCTTTTCCATTTATATCATATAACAAACAACCTTCTGCTCTGGCTATTTCAAAAGCCAGTGGCGATGGGGATGTTTGGGCTATATGTTTTAAGAAAAGTTCACGCTGATTCAATGGAAAAATTTAACCGCAAAGAACGCAAAGGCAGCGCAAAGACGCAAAGAAATTCTCTAATTTGCAGCGATTGACATGGTAGTACGATATACAAAAGATTGTTGAATAGAATTACCGAACCTGCCGACCGGCAGGCAGGCGTACAAGAGCCGATAGCTATCGGGTACGACGCAATGAACGTTGATAAGAATTACTGATGCCAGTAAACAAAACCAAAAAACGAAAAATTAAAAATATTTCAATGCCTGTAATACTCCCTGTAGAAGGTAAACTCCCCCAGTTTGGGAATAATAATTTCATTGCGCCCAATGCTACCATTGTTGGTGATGTAATAATGGGTGATGACTGCAGTATCTGGTTTAATGCTGTTGTAAGAGGTGATGTGAATTTTATAAGAATGGGAAACAAAGTGAATGTGCAGGACGGCGCCTGTATCCATTGTACCTATATTAAATGCGGCACAACAATTGGAAATAATGTTTCTATCGGGCATAACGCAATTGTTCATGGCTGCACCCTGCATGATAATGTGTTGGTAGGTATGGGTGCCATAATAATGGACAATGCGGTAGTTAACAGTAATACGATCATTGCAGCCGGTGCTGTAGTTCTGGAAGGAACTATTTGTGAAGCGGGTAGCATTTATGCAGGTGTTCCCGCCAAAAAAGTGAAGGATATAGAACCTGAAAAGATCAACGGTGAAATAAACCGAATAGCCAATAATTATGTACGTTATGCAGATTGGTTCCGTTAACCTGTCGTGGTCAGTAGTTTGTAACTGGTCTAAATCAATTAGGATTTTTACTCATTTTAATAAGAGCTTGATTAACATAAGCTGTGGTTTGAGGAGTAGTTTTGCTATAGTATAAGCAATTTAAACACCGTAAATTCGTTAGGCAAAATAGACTATGATGAAAAACCTGCGATACTTATTTACAGTTGCCAGCCTTGTGTTTTTGCTCTCGAGCTGCCGTATGTGGAATAATTTATTTCCCCCTAAGTATGGATGTGGTACGAATGGAAAAAATGTAGGTGCTGAAAAATTGGCAAGCGGTGATCCTAAAGCAGAGAAACAGGCACGAAAGGCAAAAAAATTTAAGAGTTAACGTATTTTATTGCAGCGTTTTTTCTTCGTAGTTTGTCTATAATCTAAACCCTTTAAAAAAACCGTTACCATGAGCCTAACTTTACGTACCACCCTAGGATGTACAGAAGCCATTATTGCCGATGATGGCGGACTAAAAAGATTCTACCAGGTTGCTGATATTCTCAGCAGCGATTTCAAAATAAAATTCACCAACAAAGAAGACGATTTCGATACTATCGACTGGGTTTTCCGATTCAAAGGTCATGATATGACCCTGCACTATAATATCTACACAGGCATTTCCCTTTATTCAGCAAAAACAAAAACAGCTGAAAGCAAAGATAATAAAGCGGTAGTTGACCTGGCAGGTGTTCTTGAAAACAGGTTGATGAACTTTGATGCAAATAGGAAGATAGCCTAACTGCCCTTTTCTCCGGGCTAAAGCCCGGAGCAATTCATAATTCATAACTCATAATTAATCCTCAGAAGTCTTACCTACAACCTTCAATCCGCCCGGCCATTGTTTATTAATGATCTTTTCACCTTTCAATTTCTTAGGGTCAATTTTTACATACTTTATTCTTTGCCTTCTCCATGTATAAACAATATGCACCATTCCATCTTTTGATTGTATTACCGATGGATAGGAATACTGGCTGATAGGTGAGTCTTCCAGTACCAATGCTGCATACCATGTCTTTCCATCTTTACTTATCGCTACATTCAATGGTGTACGTGGCCCCTTACCATTCACCCACGATGAATCAGGCAACAAATGATTATACACCAGCAACTGTCGTCCATCTTTTAATGTTACAGCGTCTGTCCCGGAATTATTATTCGGTAATGGGGATGCCTTCATTTCGCTCCATGTTTTACCGCCATCGCTGCTCCAGCTTTCGTTGAGTGTTGCATTTCTGCTTCTGCATAAGATCTGTAAACGACCATCTGAATACTTCAATATACTTGGTTGTATGGCCTGTATTATTTTAGGATCATTGATCGCTTCACTCTTTGTCCATGTCTTTCCGAAATCAGTTGTGTATTCAATATGAGCTTTCCAACCATTTTTTTCTGTACTGCTAGGACACAACAACACACCATTGATCAACTCTGGTTTATTTTTTATAGGCCCTAAAAAACCTTCTGGTAGTTTCTCTCTTTGACTCCATGTTTTTCCATTGTCTTTGCTTCGCATCATCCAGCCAGTCCAGCCTGCCACATTTGGCCCGATCTTATAGAACAACAATAACTCTTTATTTGGTGCATAAAATAAAACTGGATTGTAACATGCATAACGCAATGTGTCATTAATAATCCCTTCAGCAACTTTTTCAGGAGCAGTCCATTTATTATTCACCAATTTGCTTGTCCAGATGCATACATCTTTATTTCCTTCTTTTGTACCACCAAACCAGGCAGCTATCAACCCATCCGGAGTTTCAGCAATCGTTGAAGCATGAGCTTCCGGAAAAGATGCTTCTGTATAAATGAATTCATCAACAAGAATTCCTTTCTTCCATTTGTCTTTCTGTGCTGACAGATCAACAACAGATAAAATAGTTAAAATAAAAAGTATTGCAATCCTCGTTTTCATGTTTGATCAGTTTTGTTTTGCTTTCTTTTCAGCATTTACTTTATCGACATAGGCTTTGTACATCTGTCTCCAGTTGCGGCCATTATTATTCAGGTACTGCTCACATTTTGTTTTATAAATTTCAAAAATGGCAGATATCTCTTTCATGTTCTTGTAATCTATTGCCTGCTCTCTTGCTTGTTTTAGGTTCTTGAGAATTTCTGCTTCTTCTTTTGGCGTTAAGTCAGGAACAATTGCTTTATACCCCTTTAAGGTGAAATCAACTTTGCCAATCGTGTATTTATCTAGTATCGCCTCCACTTGCAAAGAATCCAGTTCTGTTTTCAAAACATTCATCAGGTTATCGTGAACAGATCTTGGCTTTGTGGAGCAGATAATTAGTTGCCTGTCCATTTCAGAAAGCTTGCCGCCTGTTGTTGGATTAATGCCTTCAGGGGTCATTGTAAAAGGATGGCTATTATGCCAATCCCTGACAGCCGTAAGATGGATTGCAATAGCTGATTTTAGTTTTTGTGCTTTTGTATTATCACTCAATTTCAGCGAAGCCACCCATTCTGATGCTTTGTTTTCAAGTGCTGTATCTGCCGCTGTTTGGCCAATCGTAGGTTTCGTTATCAGTATAATGGCTATAACAATAACTATCTTTTGCAAAAACCTCATTCTCATTTTTATTTTATTTGCGATATAAAATTGTATTGTCCACTTCCGATTTGCACAATTACTGAACCATTTTCCCATTTCACGGATAACACACCTTCTGCTTTTGATAATTCCTTTCCGGACTCCATAACATCATTTACAGATCTTGCAGGAATATAAACAGTTGCAGAAGTGTTGGCGGGAATTGAAACACTCCATTCAAAAGTCTTATCATTCTTTTTCCAATCACTCTTAATTATTCCATGTATGCTCTTATAAGATGCATTTACAAAATGCAGATCGTCCGGGAGCGATGGTTTCATAATTATTTTTTTAAATCCAACACTCGTTTTATCGGTTCGTATTCCTGCCAGGTTTTCATAATACCAGATCAGTAGATCACCCAGCATCATTACATGGTTTTGACTGTTCATGCCAGGATCTGCTGTGTTGCCGTTCCATAATTCCCAAATGGTGGTGGCGCCGTTGGCAGCCATATAACCGTAGCTCGGGTAGGTAGTATTAGAAGCCAATTTAAATGCAAGGTTCGTGTTATCGTATTCAGTTAAACCTCTCATTAAATATTGAGTACCGATGAGTCCTGTACTGATGTGGTCTTTACTTTCCACAGTGATTTTATGGTATATATTGGCAAACACTTTTTCCTTTAATGAATCAGGACAAATACCAAAATATAAGGGTAACAGGTTCGCTGTAATTGTATTATTGGAATAACCGTATTGCAACGGGTTATAAAATTTTTGATGAAAAGCTTTTTTCATATTTTCTGCCAGCATCTCATATTCTTTACTGTCTGAATCATTACCAGTAAGTTTTGCAAAACGCTGCATATAAGAAAGCAGTTTATAATAGTAAGCCGTTGCTATTAATTTGCCGTCTGTTAAACGGGAAGAATCTTTTGCATGTATCAGCTTCAGGTCTTCCGGCGGTACACACCAGTCGCCATACTTATCTCTTGTTACAATATAATTCGTCATGTATTTGCCCTGCATATACTGCATCCATTTTTTCATAGATGCATAATTTTTTTGAATGGGTTTTATATCGCCAAACTGGTTGTATAAATTATTACTGATGGTAATGAAAGCTGCCGGCCATGTAACATCATCCGAATAATAATTCCAGAAGGCAGGTGCTACATCCGGGATAGCGCCTTCTTCTGTCTGTGATTGCTGGATGTCATCCATCCATTTTGCATAAAGCTTTGCATTGTTAAATAAATAACTTTCTCCCATTGCGCCAATAACCCTATCACCAAGCCATGGTTGCCGTTCATTTCGCTGTGGACAATCAATGGGCATACCTTTATAATTAGAAGCAATACCCCACCATGCATTTTTATAAATACTATTGATAACAGAATTTGATGTAACAAATGAACCGGTTGTTTCAAATCCATCATAGATAAGCTTGCCTTCAAAATCACTTATAGTTGGTGTACCAGGAAAACCAGTTATCTCTACATAACGAAACCCATGATAAACAAATGAAGGTTCCCATGATTCTACAGGACTCGGTGAAAGAGAGACCTCCAGTCCATGGCCTCTTAATGTATATATGTCTGTAACTCTGGCATCACGCAGGTTTGCAGTAAATAATTCTCCATTGGATTGTAAGCTTTCTGCATAGCGAAGTTTTATTTGCTGGCCTCTTTTGCCTTCAACAATAACTTTAAGCCATCCTGCAAAGTTCTGTCCCATGTCAAGTATATACTTCCCGTTGCTTGCAGGCTTAATTGATACAGGTTTAATGATCTGCATCACTTTCATCGGTTCACTCATTTGGGCAATCATTTTTCCTGGTGGTGCAGCGACTAATTCAGGTTTCATCCATTTACTCTCGTCAAACCCTATATTATTCCAGCCTCGGAATTCTTTTGTTGCATCATACTCTTCACCGTCATACTCATTATTTGTTCTTATCGGACCATCTACATTAAGCTTCCATGTTTCGCCAGTCACAATTACTGTTTTACCTCCAGCAGCATATTCAATCTCTAACTGCAGTAACAACTTTGGATAACCGAATGTGTTATGCTTTTGTGTTTTATAATTCTGCCGCATTGTAAAAAAACGACCATTACCCAAAACTGCAGCAACTGTATTAGCACCCGTTCTTACTTGCTCCGTTACATCATAAGTATTGTAGAAAAATGATTTTCTATAGTCAGTTGGATTAGGAGCCAATACCTGATCTCCGATCTTTTCACCATTGATATATAATTCATATAAACCCAAACCTGAAATATAAACCGTAGCTTTTTTAATGTCATCAGTTGTTCGAAATTTCTTTCTTAAATACCGGGCAGAAAGTCTTGACCATTGTGTAATGCTATCCCATGGCGAAGCCTTGTCATAGCCGATCCATTTCGCTTTCCAATCAGTTTTATTTAATAACCCCATTGACCAATAAGCTGATTCGCTCCATGCTGTTTCACCTTTATTGGTAAATGATCTTACTTTCCAGAAATATTCTTTACCACTTTGCAATTCTTTGCCAGCATATTCTACATGTATAGATTGAGAACTATTGATTTTACCAGAACTCCACACATCGCCATCATTTTTTGATAATTTTTCCCTGCTTGATGAAACAATAATTTCATAAGCTGTTTGCTGAACATTTCTTTGATCAGAACTTAATTGCCAGCTTAAACGTGGTTCTTTTATATCAATTCCCAATGGATTAACCAGCATTTCACATCTAAGATTTTGTACGATCATCTGTGCATGCAACTGGTGAAATAAAAGAAAGAAGAAAAATATTGTAAGCTTCAATTTCATTATTATCGGTTTGCTGAAAAATCAAAATATAAAATAAGTTTCAAAGCCCTTGCCGGATCCTTTTCATAATCATAAAAAATATTCTTTAAGCCCATCGGACCTGTGGTTTCATTACGCTGTGTTTTAGTCCCTATACTACTGATACCATTCATGAAGGAAATATCTCCTGACGGAAAGAGGGGTTCATAATTATGCCACTGATCGGTTTTCCATGCAGGAGTAAACAACCTGAGAAAAACATTTTCATCCGGTGTAGTAACAGTAAAAGAATGATCGTCTCCCTTGAACACACACCAGTATAGATTTGAATAATACCCTTTAAACTCAGGGTAAATCCAGGGCGACTCACCAGTTTCAGTATTATTATATTTTTTTGCCCATACACCAAATTGCGTTCCTCTCATTCGGTTTTTCCATACACGATAGGGGCCATCACCCATATAATTAGCTTCCCTTACCCGCTTTTCAGGATAAGAAAAATTTACACCAACAAACGATGTGAAATATGCAGCAGGAAAATAGTTAACCTCCATTTTAATTATGCCGGTGGGATAGATAATCCACTCCAATGTATTGTAATGCTCTTTTTTTTCAAACACTGAACTGATAATAATATTTTTGCCATCCTGTCTTGCCGTGAACGAACCGAAATTATTTATTCCTTCCTGAATGATGGGACCATTAGTGAGTGGTATTATTCCTTTTGTAGTTCTTACTTCAGTCAACAACCCGGTTCTTTTATGAAAAGAGACTTCGTTGGTATTTGTTTTTACTGTAAATAAACTGTCGGTCTGTGATAGTAATGGTGATGAAAGCCCTTCATCTGCTTCAAGAATATTTTTTAAGTACACAGGCCTGATGATCGGGAAGCTTTTTGTTAGTATTTCTTTACCTGATTTGTCTTTTACAGTTATATACAAAGCGTAAAAATCTTTCCAGTCAGCAGGCAATTTAATTTTCAAAACTCCTTTTCCCCTTGGTTTTATATCCGGCGCTGCAATACTCCCGGTCTTCTCTGGCAAATTAGGAGTTGTAATAATCTTTAGCTTATAAGAAAATGAAAGCTGGTTAAGATTCGTAAAATGATACCTGTTTTCAATATTTAACTTACCATCAAATGCAGCAGTAATTTCTTTTCGCTCAAAATAAACCGGGCTCCATATTTCCTTGATCGCATAATAACTCCCCTCCTTTTCATGATGCGGCCCTAATATTCCATCTGCTGCACGATGCTTATCTGTATCTAATGAATCTTTCAAATCTTTTCTTACAACAGCATTATCAGCAAAGTCCCAAAGAAAACCGCCTGCACTTAAAGGATCATGCCACATTTTTTCCCAATAATCTTCCAGACCTGCACCATGACCACCATCAAATTGTCCGTGTAAAAATTCTGTTGGCATTACGATCTCTCTTCCTTGTTCATAATTGCCAATGCCATAATTGTATTCACGGTAATGTTGTGTTTCTATTCCATTAAATAACTGCCAGGGGTGAACAACAATTGGCGAGTTTTCGTAAAAACCAAGTAGACTATCCAATTCAAAATTGTGCCCACCTTCATTTCCATTTGCCCAAAAAATAATTGAAGGGTGGTTAATATCATGGGCTATCATTTCTCTCACCAGTTTAGTTCCTGTTGGTGTATCATAATGTCCATGCCAGCCCGCCAGTTCATCCATCACAAACAATCCCAATGAATCACATACATCTAAGAAATGACCATCAGGTGGATAGTGAGACATGCGAACTGCATTCATGTTCATATCTTTCATCAGCAATACATCTTCAATACTGTTTTGTTTGCTCGTCGCTCTTCCGGTTTCAGGTCTGAATGAATGGCGATTTACGCCTTTGAACTTTATTTTTACTCCATTTACGTAAATACCATCCCTTTGTTTTAACTCGATTGTTCTGAAACCAAATCTTTGTGTAACAGTATGAAGAATTTTTCCCTTATTATAAACAGTTAGAGTTGCATAATATAAAGTTGGACTTTCAGGGTTCCAGGCAAGAATATTCTTTATACGCTTTTGGAAAGAGAATAGACTGTAATTTAATCCACCTTCAGAGGCATGTATTGTATCAACCAACTTTCCTTTTATGTCTTTTATTTGGACGTCAGCAAAATCACAGTCGATTGCTAAAATATTTGTAACAAAACTGCCTCTTATAAAGCCTGAAGCAAAACCATTTATTTCTACATCGTCAATATGATTTTTCGGCAACACCTCCAACCATACCGGCCGAAAGATGCCACCGAATATCCAAAAGTCAGCTTTACGTTCTGCATTATTGACAGATTCGTTTGATGAATGTTTGGCAACTGTTACTTCCAGCAAATTCTTTTCTCCATATTTAAGTAACTTAGTTATGTCATATTTAAAAGCATAAAAAGCGCCTTGGTGTACTTCGCCTGCTGATTGTCCATTTATTTTTACTTCAGCATCTGTCATCACACCTTCAAAAACTAAATTGATGGCTTTTCCTTTCCATGCCGCAGGAACGTTAAATGAATATTTATACAATCCTTTCTCCTTGCCTCTTACACTATCTTTTGCAAAACCATAATCATATTTTCCGAAACCCTGCAACTCCCAGCATGAAGGAACTGGAATTGTTGTCCATTTGTTTGCATTCATTCCTCCTGTACACATGAATTCCCATTGCTTTGTATTATCACTGCCGGTACCAGAGAGATATACTTTTTCTGTCTGTTGAGCAGAGAGGTGAATGGTGAATAGTGAATAGTGAATAAAGAGAATAATATGTATGATTTTTTTGCGCATTCCTTAATACCTATAATTTTCCTGTAACTCTTTCCAAATTATTGGAAGCGGCCACTTTTTTCCCATTTACGAATACCTGCAAACCTTTTCCTCTTTTATATTTAGCTCCATCTTTATCCCAAAGGATGGTTATAATTTTCCCATGATATAAAATATTATCCAGGCAAAACCAATCCCATTTATTATCCGGCAAAAGAGAATTCACTTCAATTATATTATCAGCTCTTGGTCGCAAGCCAACCAAACCTGTAATGATCAGATCATTAAAAGTCGAATGATTATAATAGCGGCTTCTTTCTTCATCTCCTTTCAACCAGTAACCGGTTTTTTCATCAAGGTATTCACCTACATAAGGACGGCCACGATAGTATTGTGATTCGACATAAGTTTCAAGCAGATCAAAATAATTGCTGTCGGCTACATAATCTTGTTTATAATTATTCAACAGGTTAGCCATTCCTGTTAATGTTTGCGAAGTGGCGAAAGGCCACACAGCTCCATCCCACTCACAGTTACAGCAACCATGTGTACGGAATTGAGGGTGACTTCTGTCGGCGGTCGTAATACCAAACGGAGCACAAAATGTTTTCTTATCCATTAAATGCTTCCAGGCAATACTATAATTGCTATCGGGCATATTAAAATACCAGGGAATAAAACCAATCTCTTCCCGCACATTAGCTAATGTATCTCCTTGCTCCTTTCTTACTTCAAAAAATTCATTTCTATCATTCCAGAGTTTTGATTGGACCAATGATTTCATAGAGTCTGCTTTTTGCTGATAAAAGAAACCTTTACGTCCATTCCCCGTAAGTAAATTTATTTTTTGCATCGCCATGGCATTACCATACATGTATCCATTAATAGAAGGTCTTGGATTCTTTTCCCTTCTCCCGCCACTAATTGTTTCTTCCATCGCATCCCTGACATCATATTGCCAGAATAAACCGCTTGCTGATCTTTTTTCATGTTCCCATGCTTCATAATCGTTTTCTAAATCGGGCAATAAATCTGTAATGAATTTCTTATCCTGGTTAACTAAGTAGCGATTATAAATTGCATCTATATACCATCCGCTGTAAAATCGCAGCTTACTCATCGGTTTTCCATTATTTCCACGCAGCCATACATGAAGATTATTATCCATATACTGCTTATCATGCAACCAACGGCTCTCATAAATATGATGACCCAATGCACTGCTAATAAGATTATATTTATCTGCATAACTACGTTGGATCAAAAACTCCGTAAACACAAAACCCTTCTCTGTTTTTTTAATATGCTTACGTAAAGTCCACCAACGGAAATAAAATATCTCTTCAAAATTCTGTTGCGGACATTCAAAAAGTGGGATATTTTTCTTCATCCATGTCCAGGCACTGTCATTTGGTATTGCTTGCTCAATGTTCGGCGTTTCCATTTTGTTGAAGTAATCAACATAATGTTTGAAATTATCAGCCTTCAGTACAAGTGGCTTTGTATTGCTTTGTGAAAAACAATTGAAGCAAGACAAGCCAATAAATAATATGGTTAAACAATTTTTCAATTCGTGTTTCCGCTTTTAATTATTTTCTGCCAGCCAGTATAGTTTTTATTCATACTACCCGTCTCAATTTTTGGATGATAGAAAGTTTTATCAGTATTCAGCTTTTTTAAACTCTCAATGTTTTCATAAACCCCAATTTCTAATCCTGCGAGATAAGCTGCGCCTAATGCAGATACATCGGGCATGCCAATGGTTGCAACAGGTTTATTCAACAGATCGGCGAGGAATTGAATCACGAATTTATTAGCGGTTATACCCCCATCTGCCATTAGTTCTTTTAAGGAAAGCTTTGCATCATCTTCCATTGCAGCAATTACATCTGCGATTTGATAAGGGATTGATTCCAGTGCGGCCCTTACAATATGATTTTTCGTTGTGCCGAAATTGATCCCTGACAACGAAGCCTTTCTTCCCATTTGCCAATGTGGCGAACCCAATCCACTGAATGCGGGAACAAGATAAACTCCGCCATTATCAGCAATAGCGTTTGCCATTGTTTCGGTTTCTTTACTGCTACTAAATAAGTTTAGTTCATTTTTTAACCATTCAATGGTAGCGCCGCAGGAAACAATCACACCTTCCAGAGCATAATCAATTCTGCCTTCTGTACTCCAGCAAATGGTTGTTACCATTCCGTTTCCTGATTGAATGGGTTTGCTTCCAATATTCATTAAAATACTGCAGCCGGTGCCGAGTGTGGCTTTGGCTGTACCTGCTTCAAAGCAACCTTCCCCAAAAGCTGCTGCATGTGAATCGCCGATCAAGGCTGTAATAGGAACTGGTCCTGGTAAAAGATTGTTGAGTGTTGTTTCACCAAATAAGGATGAAGATGCCTTTAGCTCAGGAAGATTAAGTTCAGCTAATCCAAACTGGCTAATTAATTCCTCATCCCATTCCAATGTATGCAGGTTGAAAAATAATGTTCTTGATGCATTTGTATAATCTGTTGCGTATTCTTTTCCATTTGTAAACTTGTAAAGTAGCCATGTATCTATTGTTCCAAAGAAAGCTTCGCCTTTAAAGATGGCAGTTTGTATAGCTTGATTATTCTGATTGAGCCAGATAAGTTTGGTGGCGGAAAAATAAGGGTCAATCACCAAACCGGTTTTCACATTTACAGTTTCTGATAATCCTTTTTGTTTTAAATCTTCGCAGACCTGAACGGAACGTTTGCATTGCCAGACTATAGCAGGATGTAATGGCTTACCATCTTTATCCCAAATAACAAATGTTTCCCTTTGATTGGAAATGGCGATAGCTGCTATATCATTTGCATTAAATCCTTTTTCTGTGAATTGCTGTAAACATTTTTTAACTGATAATAAAACGTTCTGATAAATTTCTTCTGCATCCTGTTCTACAAAACCATTATCGAGATATGAAGTGTGTAAAGTTTCTGAACCTTTAGCAATGGCAATGCCTGCACTATCAAAGATCAATGATTTGGTGGAGCTGGTGCCCTGGTCAATTGCTAATATGTATTTTTTACTTATCACTTTTATTTATGTCTCCGGTCTAAAGACCAGAGCAATTCAGGTAACATAAAATTTTTCTAGTCCTTCTTCTCTCCTATCTTATCAATAATAACTGCTAACAATATGACACCACCCTTCACCACCTGCTGCCAGAAAGGTGAAACATTTAGCAATACCAATCCATTATTCAACACACCAATAATAATAGCACCCATCACAGTGCCCCACACCGATCCTTTACCACCGCTTAACGAAGTGCCACCAATTACCACCGCTGCAATCGCATCCAATTCGTAACTCATGCCTGCATTAGGTTGCGCAGAATCGAGACGGGCCGTAACAATTATACCCCCCAACGCCGCTAAAGCACCTGCAATCGCATACACGGTCATCTTTACTTTCTTGATATTGATGCCGGATAGTTTTGCAGCTTGCTCATTGCCACCAATAGCATATATATACCGGCCGAGTTTTGTTTTTTGTGTAATGAACACAGCGATCAGCACAACGACAATCGCCAGCCAAACCGGTACAGGAATACCTATCAATGAACCAGAGCCGATGAATGCAAAGTCATTTCCGAGATTGCTGATAGGATGGCCCTTTGTATACAACATGGTAAACCCTCTCGCAATAGTGAGCATAGCCAGGGTTGCAACAAAAGGAGGTACATTAAATTTTGTAACTGTAAATCCGTTGAACCAGCCGAGCAATGCACCCAATAACAAACCAGCAAGCAATGCGCCTGTGATTGTAAATCCTACAAACAAGTCTGATGATGGGAATTCTAATCCGTTTTTAAAAAGACCGGCTGTAACTGCCCCGCATAATGCCAATACCGAACCAACAGATAAATCAATGCCCCCAGTTAATACGATCAGTGTCATACCTGTGGCAATGCAGGCATTAACAGCTACTTGACGCAATACATTTAACCCGTTTTCAGCAGTAAAAAATTTATCTGTAAGAATACTGAGAATGACACATAGTAACAGCAGCGCAATCAGTGATTGAAATCTTTTAATTGGAACTTGTTGTATGCTTAAAGATTTTGTCATGCTGCTGTTGTGTTTTTATGCAAAGCATATTTTAAAATTCCTGCTTCGGTGGCTTCTTCAATTGGAATTGATGCAGTGAGTTCTCCTTCGCACAACACCAATACTCTATCTGAAACTGCTAATATTTCTGGCAACTCGGATGAGACCATCACAATACCCATTCCGGTTGCTGCCAGTGATTTCATCAGTTTATAAATTTCTGCTTTAGCGTTAATATCAATACCTCTTGTCGGTTCATCTAATAATAATACCTGTGGGTTTGTAGCCAGCCATTTTGCCAATACAATTTTTTGCTGGTTACCGCCGCTGAGGCTTTTTGCGGCTGCAGTATCAGAATTAGTTTTAATACCCAATTGATTGATGTAATTTTTAGAAAGTTGATTTTCTTTTTTACCGTTTAATATCAAACCCCAGTTTTCTAATTGCTTTAATACTGTGATGCTGATATTTGATTTGATAGTTTGATTCAATACGAGTCCATGCAGTTTTCTATCTTCCGGAACTAAGGCAATACCTGCAGCAATTGCATCAGCCGGTGATTTTATTTTTATAGGTTGATCCTTGATATTAATTTCCCCGCTGGCATTGCGTGGATGCAAACCAAAAATGGATTCCATTAACTCTGTACGGCCTGCACCCATTAACCCGTACACACCCAGTATTTCACCTTTGTGCAGGTCAAATGAAATATCAGAAAGTACATCAGTAAATCGTAATACCGGGTGACGTAAGCTTAGGTTTTTAACTGTTAACAAAACTGGTGCATCACTAATTGTCTTGCCTGATTTTTCAAAGCCCAACTTCCTGCCTGTCATTTTCTGTATCAGTTCATCTTGTGTTACCGATCTCATTTCACCTGCGTCCACCGTTTGACCATCTCTTAAAATAATATAGTTGTCAGCAATGGTAAATAGCTCTTTTAATTTGTGCGAGATATATACAATCGTTTTTCCTTCCTTTTTAAGTTGTGCTATGATCCCAAATAGATTTTCCACTTCTTTATCGCTGATAGCAGAAGTCGGTTCGTCCATAATTATTATTGTCGCATTCGTATATAATGCTTTTGCAATTTCTACCAATTGTTGCTGGCCGACTTTTAATGTGACGATTTTTGTAGACGGGCTTACATTCAGATTCAGTCTTTTCAGCAAGACAGCTGTTTCTTGCTGCATCTTTTTTTTATCCAGTACACCAAAAGAGTTCACCAGTTCCCTTCCTAAAAAAATATTTTCTGTAACGGATAAATAAGGAACCAGGTTAAGTTCCTGGTGAATGATGGCAATGCCCGCAACTTCAGCTTCTTTGGTGTTGGCAAAACGAACGACGTCTCCGTTCAGTACAATCTCTCCTTCGTATTGTGTATGTACGCCAGAAAATATTTTCATCAGTGTTGACTTACCGGCGCCATTCTCGCCAATGATGGCATTGACCTTACCCGGATGCAACTGAAGATTTACATCCGACAAAGCTATCACCCCATCAAACCGTTTTGTTATATGTTTTGCTTCCAGCATTTAGTTTACTACTTGAATTCTTACCGGTAATAATTCCATATTACTCCAGTGAATATGTTCTTTGTTCAATTCTACTGCCGCAACCACATTTAAATTATCGCCTTTTTTAACTGATGTCTTAAATGTTGGTAATATGCTTGTACGGATAATTTTATTCAGTTCTTCTGAAATGCTATTTAAATCAGTCGTATTAGGGAAATCTTTTACCTGTACCAAACCCGATGCATCACGTATGGCATTGCCATAAATAAATTCAGTTGCCAGGTTTACGGTAAGCAATGAATCACCATGCTTCATTGAAAGCATTACTTCATCTTCTTTTACATCCGTTACAATTGCATTCAGCTTCACCAATGCATAGCGATAATTACCGATAGCAAGCGCATTGGTGTATTTGTTTATTGAGGTTTCGCCTTCTTTGTCAATTGCGGTAATTAGTTGAGAGAGGTCAATAGCACTATCCAACTTTTCCGGCATTTTTTCTTCCCACAGTTTTTTACTGAACCCAACTGCGTCAAAAGAAACCGCAGCATTGTTTTTTCTTGCACTCAGCTTTTCAAAATACACAGACTTGTAAGCCAGCAATGCAACTAGAACTAAAAGCAAACAGTATTTTATGTATTTGTTCACTTTAATTATTTTTTTCCGTAAGCGATATAATTTTTTATATTCTTTGCTGTCACCAATTCAACTGCTACGGGCACTTTCTGCGGAAAATCCCTTCGTCCCTTTATATATTCATCTGCATATTGCGCCGCTGTTTCTGCCATCACTTTCGGAAACTGCATACCGGTTGCTGCCACTTTATTTTCGCCGATAGAAGTTATTACATCTTCCGCTCCATCAAAGCCAAACACTTTTACTCTATCAGCTTTACCTGCGGATAATAATGCCTGGTAAGCACCCAATGCCATACCATCATTACCGCAGAACACTCCATCAATATCCGGATGTGCCTGTAAAATGGATTCCATTACTTCCATCGCCTTATTCTGGTCGAACTCAGCACTTTGCTGTGCAACCATTTTAAAACCTTTGTAATTATCCACCACGCTATGAAAACCTTTACTTCTTGCCCATGTATTATTATCACCAACGATCCCTAACAGTTCTACATAATTCCCTTTTTTATTCAATTGCTGTGTAAAATATTTTCCAATGGCAACAGCGCCGGAATAACTATCGCTTAGTATTTGCGAAGTGGCGGCATTGAGTGAATTAATTTCTCTGTCCATACAAAATACGGGAACACCAGCAGCTTTTGCTTTCATTACATTGGCAACAGAGCCATCAGCATCGGTTGAGTTAAAAAGAATTGCATCAAACCCAGCGACAATAATGTTTTCGAAATGGTCGCTTTCCAAAGCTGTATTGTTTTGCGAATCAAAAATTTTTGCTTCGTAGCCCAATGTTTTTGCTTTGGCGGTTGCTGTTTCCGCTAAAAAAACAAACCAGGGATTGTTGAGCGTAGAAACTACCACAGCAATTTTATGTTTCTTATCTCCAGATGATTTGCTTTTGCATTGAATAAACAAACAAGAAAGCAATAATAAAAAAAAGGACAATCGTTTTAACATCATAATTATTTTAATAATCCAAGAACAGCATCAGCAATTCCTTTCTCACTTATACCGTAATGATTAAAAATATCCTGTTGCGGACCGGTAACAGTATACTCATCAGGAATACCAATGATCTTAAACGGCTTTGTAAAACCCTGCTGCAATAAATAGGATGCGCAGGCTTCACCCAGACCACCATACACACTGTGTTCTTCTACCGTGATAATTGCTTTGCATGTTGAAGCCAGTTTTGAAAGCAATTCCGTATCCAACGGTTTAATCGTATGCATGCTCACAACAGTAGCGGCAATTCCCTGTGTTTTTAATTTCTCTGCTGCTTTTACAGCAGGATATACCGTTTCTCCATTCGCAATTATCGCTACATCATTTCCTTCCATTATTACTCTGCCTTTACCAAAAACAAACCCATCACTATTATTCTGCTTTAATGCTGGCATAACCTTTTTACCAAAACGCAAATACACCGGATGCTTGCTTTCTGCTGCGAGTTCGGTTGCTTTTGCTGTTTCATAATTATCAGCCGGAGCTACAACGATGACATTATTAATAGCTCGCAGTACAGCAAAATCATGCAGACTGTGATGTGTACTTCCAAGTGCACCATAGCTAACACCAGCACTGATGCCTACTACTGTAGCCGGATTATCACTGTAGCAGATATCATTTTTTATTTGCTCCAGTGCTCTTGCTGTTAAAAAACATGCCGGTGAAACTGCAAATACTTTTTTACCACATGATACAAGACCGGCTGCTACGCCTACCAGATTTTGCTCAGCAATACCTACTTCTACGATCTGCTGAGGAAATTGTTTTCCAAACGCTACCAGTTTACCCGAACCTCTTGAATCACTTGTTACAGCAATAATATCCCGGTCAGTTGCTGCTAACCGTTGTAATGTTTCAGAAAAAATATCCTGGTTAGGTTTATCTCCACCAGGTGGTATATTTATTTGTTCAGCCATTCTTAAATTACGTTTAATGCATTGTCCAATTCCTGTTGCGCCAACTCATACTGCTCTTTATTCGGTACGCCGTGATGCCATTTCAGTTCATTCTCCATAAAACTTACTCCTTTGCCCTTCGTGGTATGTGCAATAATTACCGATGGTTTTTCTTTTTCAAAAGGCAATGCAGCAAATGCTTCCTTCAGTTCATCAATATCATTACCATTTACTTCTTTTACTGCCCAACCAAATGCTTCCCATTTTTTATCCAAAGGGTCGGTGCTCATTACATCCGATGTTGGTGCTGTTATCTGCAAATTGTTCTTGTCTACAATTGCACACAGGTTGTCGAGCTTGTAATGTGAAGCACTCAACGCTGCTTCCCAGTTACTTCCTTCGGGCAATTCGCCATCACCCATCAATGTAAATACTCTATAATTTTTATTATCCATCTTAGCGGCAATGGCAGTTCCTACGCAAATCGGCAGACCATGTCCCAATGCTCCGGTATTCTGTTCCACTCCTTTTACTTTTTTGGTAGGATGACCGATATAATGCGATTTGTATTTACATAGTGTATTCAAATCTTCTTCAGGGAAAAATCCTTGATCAGCTAGTACTACAAACAAAGCTTCGACACAATGTCCTTTACTCTGTATGTACCTATCTCTGTCAGACGATGAAAAATTTTGTGGCGATACATTAAGAACATGATTGTACAATACATTTAATATATCTGTACAAGACAGGCTACCACCGGTATGTCCCGCATTAGCGCCAACGATATACTTCAGGATTCTTTTCCTGTAGTTGATCGATTTTATTTTTAGGTCTTTTGTTGTCATTTTTATTCTAAATTATTCCCCGGCATGAATGCCGGGGCAAATCATAAATGCCGAGACAAGTCATTACTTCATTAATGCTGATAAGTTTCCCATCCCAAATAATTTTCAAATGCTTCTTTTAATACACCTGCTGTTTTGCTTGCATTCATTACTACATGATGTTCGAAACCGTTGCGGCATACATACTGCATCAGCCCTTGCAAATTATTTATCTGTGCTACGGCACGATTACCAAATGTTGTCAGTGCATCATTCGTCAATTCACCTTCTCCTATATATGCTTTCATAACACCTTTGCAATCATCTGTACTGATACGTCCGTAAGTTAACGGAGATGCTGGTGTACGTCCATCTAATGCGCCATAAGTGTTTTCAGTGCCTACTGATGTACCAAGAATTGGTGCTGTGCTGATTTGTATATCGGGCAAAAAGCTCTTAGCCCAGTTGCCACAATGAAACAGTACACATTTTTCATCATCGTCTGCATAATTATTATTCCAGTCAACCAATGCAGATGGCGTACTGCTTGCAAGCTGCATGGCATACATTGTCAATGTACCCGTTACATCTACTTCACATGCACTGGGCAGCATGTTTTCACTCATCATGCTCATGCTGGTGCATACATTACAGCCATAATTTTTTTGAAGGGAGGTCCAGCACTGAATAGCTGTTGCATCTAAATAATTTTCGGTCATAAAATCGGCGAGTACTACATCCAGTTTTGCAATCTGCACTAATTTATCCGGCGGTGTTAACCCGGTATTTGTATATGCATGAATTTTTTCTAGTTTTTCTTTTACTGATTTATCATCAGCATTTAGCTTATTGGCGTTCCCAAGAATTTCAGATAAATCAACTGTTGTTACTGAGATCCCATTACGCTGTAATATTTTTTCGCTGTACCGAACAGTGTTAAATGCACCCGGTCTTGCACCAACAGCACCGATACGAACCTTACGCAATCCTTTCACTACTTTACAAACTGCAGTAAACTTTTTTAGATCGTCAATAAAAGTTTCGTCGGTTACCGCAGTTACATGTTTAGTAGTAAGGGAATATTTTATCCCGAACTGGTATAGGTTATTGCAAACGGAAATTTTTCCGCACCATGCATCTCTCCTGTTTACCACATCCATTTTCCCAAGGTCATCAGGATGAGCCTGGATCAATACCGGCACATTCAGCCCTGACAGCTTGATTGTTTCCGCAACTCCTTTTTCATCACCAAAATTTGGAAGCACGACAAGTATTCCGTCAATTGCATCAGCATGTTGCTTAAACAATGTCGCACATTTTTTTGCTTCAGCAAATGTTTCTACCCCGCCCAATTTTGATTCTGTTTCATTCAGGAGTACAGGTGTAATGCTTAAGCTTTTAAACAGTTTCACAATTTCTGCTCTTGCTTCGGCTACCAGTTTATCGGGAAAGAAATCACGATTGCCGATGATCACTCCTAATGTGGTTTTGTTATTTGATGACATAATTATTTTATAAAGCTTTTGTTTTTAAATAATGAACCTGATACACCGCCTCCTTATCTCTTCGATCCGCGTCGGGTAGATCATAATCCTGGTCAGTAGGAGTATCCGCATCCGGAAAACGTCGCGTATTACCTGTTCTGAAAACGATCCGTTCAACAGACTCAACCGGTGCAAAACACAAATTGTTATTTGGTTTGCCTCCATTGATAATTACAGTATAAAATCTTGTTGTAGTATTTAATTCAACACTCATGGTTACAGTTTCACCAGCACTGTATTTACCCAGCGATTTATTGCGGTAACCTTGCTTAGTCAATATATTTCCTGTTGAGTCAAACATTAGCCTTAAACAAGGTGTACCTTTTGCATCTACTATTTCAATTTCAAGTGCGCCAAAATCTTTTTGTTGCGGTGTTATTGCAAATTCAACAGATACTTTTTTTGAATTTGGAAATATTCTTTCAGCTTTTGCATAATCAAAGGGATCACTATCTGCTAAACTCAATTTTTTATCCTGCACAACTGTCCTGCACCATAAAGGACTATACAAATTCCATTTATTAATTACAGTAGCATCAGAGAAATTATCATCTACATGCTTCAATTCTTTATCTTTTACCGGTATAGGTATTTTACTCACCCATATATCTTCCTTGTTCATGCTATAAGTAACCCACATATTTCCACCGGGTGGTGTACCATCCATCTCCTGGATACCACGAACATATTGCGGGCCGTAACTTTTATATGCACCTCCGTATCTTAAAGAAGTTATCTCACCATTCACAAGCAAGAGATTTTTATATTTCAATCCATCATCACTAATACTTAATGCCAATGGCCAGCGAAACTCCGAGGGATTATACACCGTTGCATATTTCTTATCGGAAGTTTTTTGTCCCCAGATCTTTGCATTAGCATTTACAAACCCCGGTGCTCTTGTTGGATTGTACAGCCATGTCTTTCCTTCGTTTTTGCTGATACTTGTAAGTGCATATTTCCATAATCCCACTACATTTCCATTTGGCAAATGATAATAATTAAATGCTTTAAAATCTTTTTGCAAAGGGATCAGCGGGTCGTTCCGATCTCCTTCTTCAACCGTTTGCATCATTAATAAAGGAGTAGCAAGAATTTCTTCACAAGCAGCAATCAAGTTTTTATCTCCGGATGATTTATAAAAAGGATATAAAGTGTTTTTTTCATTGAATGCATGATTATAGCGCAGGAAAAAAATGGGGCCGAAACTGCCATCTGCTTTTATTTCTCGTATTACTCTACCTATTCCATTGCCATCATTCGGATCATCACCTTTTGCCAGGGCAATGCCATAATAGGCCAGGGCATATAAACTCTTATTTTTAGAAGTATAAAAACCAACCCGCTGGTGCATTACCGCATAATCGTTTTTTGCTGTATCCTTCTTCCCTTCTTTTACAAATCCATCAGGAATTTTATAAGGAGGAAAAATAACAACAGGGTTGCTCCAGTTATATCCGTCCTTAGAAGTTTGCAGTAATGTTTGTCCAGGAGCCACATGTTCGCCAACAGGGTTGCTCAAATATTCTAAGTAAAATGCATTATTCCAATAAGCCAGCATCGGTGCATGGTTGTACGTCCATGAAGTGGTGTTATTATTATCAGCTCTATTAGTTCTCATGGTCTGAATATTGTGTACGCCAATTGCCGGACTTAATTGCCCATGATGATAATCCACATTAGAAAGTGTTTTGCCGGTATAACGAACAGTATCCTGAGCATTTGTTGCGATTGATATAAATAACAAAACAAAAAATGATATGCCTCTTAAAAATTTCATTTATTAATTAATTGCTTCAAATATTTTTTATCTACTGTCAAAATTGTTCCGTGCTTATGTGCATCGGGAACACTAATTAAACTATCAGCTTTTACAAATGTTTTAAAATCCTTTGTAAAACTTGCTCCGTATTTTTTATTCTGGTACACATCATAATAAACCATCCAGCCATCTTTTACTTTCAGTACCGCAGGACCTTCTGTAAATTTTTCAGTAAAGGGAGCAGATATATTTTTCCATGGGCCTAGAGGATTATCTGCAAAAGCAACTTTGATATTTCTTTCAGGTCTTGTATTATCTTTTAATACCAGTACATAGTCTTTTGTTGCTCGTTTCACAATTACCGCATCAATTACACTAAACTTTGGATCAAGAAACAATTTTGTATCGCTAAATGTTTTAAAATCCTTCGTCGTTACATAATACATCCTGTGATTATTACTATCTTCTTCAATTCCCTTTTCAAACCTTCCAGGAATACAACTAGCCCAGATAATAATATATTGCTGCACTTCATCATCATAAAATAATTCCGGTGCCCATACATTCACGACTGTCGGTTCATGCTGCATAACAGGAATGTACTGCTGTTCCGTCCAGTCAATTAAATTCCTACTGCTTGCATAACCAAAACCATTTCCGCCTTTCCATTCTGTTGTCCATACCAAATGAAATGTTCCATCCGGTGATTGGATCATCGACGGGTCACGCATAATTTTATCTTTCCCGATCAACGGCTTTAAAAGAACTGAATCTATCCGCTTCCAGTTGTATCCATCTTTGCTATATAATATCCGTAAACCTTCATTAGCTGGTTCTTTAAATGAAGTAAACAAATATGCTTTTGAACTGCAGGACATAATAAATACAACTAATAATATCGTAATTACCTTCCTGCTCATTTTTCCAAAATCAAAACCCAGTCATTTCCATTTTCTTTTTCACCGGGAGGATCAAATTTTTTATCCTTTGTATTCCTGTATTCAGTCATCCATTTTGTTTCTCCATTCTTTGGATTAAACCATCCTGCCTTTGAGGGATAAAATTTTAATTTATCCATAGCTACTTTAAATTCCCTTCCATTATAAACATAAAACAAAGCATAGCTTTTACCTTTTGTGGCTAATATCCTCTCATATTTTTCGCCATTATCAATTACCAGTTCCTGTGCAGGCACACGATCATAATAAGATTTACCTAACATTAACTTTTTTAGAAAATTCATTTGCGTTGCTCCCGGTGAAAGGATTGATTTTTTCCAATCAGCCGCTACACCATAATTAGCAGTCCAGTCTCCCATCTTATTAAATTGCATCACTCCATTTTCGCCATAAGTAAATCCAGCACCTCCTGCAAATACACTCCAGTATGCATAACGGCGTAAATCAGCTGCTGTCCATCTTGGTTGCAGACTATCATGCAATCCATGTGGTATATTTTCATACGAAGGCTCACCATCCATTGTTGGCTTAACAGGCATCAACCTGTAATCTGTTTCTGTATACTTCCAGTTATCTTCTCCATAATGCCGGGATTCCGTGCTTACCGTATCCTGCGCATAATCTTTATGACCGCTTTGAAACATATTGAAATCAAGCCATGCTTCATTATGAAACCAATCGCTGGAAGAAGTTCTTCCACGAGGATGATAGGTTACTAAAGTCCTGGCGTTATACTTTTTTAAAGTAGTACCTATTGCTTTCCATACGTCGAGTCCCTCCGTTCCTCTTACATCACCACCATTCAACCATATAATATTGTAACTATTTTTATACCGGTGCACTAAAAACTTTGCATAGGCCTCTGCCTGCTGAACATTTACTTTACCGCTTTTTACATTACTTCCCCATACTGGCACCATTGCCATATAAATTCCGCGTTTGGCTGCTTCGTTTACTATAAAGTCGACATGATCCCAGTAATCATATTGTTCAGCATTTGAAAAAGTATTCCCATATGTAGTATTTGGTTTTGAAACATCTTCATTAATCAATGCCAGATCTCCATATACATTTTTTGTATTATTCATATCGTGCAATACCATTACCTGCACCACATTAAAACCTTGTTGCTTTCTTGTTTCCAAATATTGGATCGCATCTTCCCGGGTGCATTTCACAAACAATAACCAACCAGTATCGCCCAACCAGAAAAAAGGTTTACCATCAGTAGTGCTGAAAAACCTTTTATTAGCCGATATTTTTAATTGCTTCACTTGTGCATTACTGGCCAGGCATACAAAAAGCAGGAAACTCAGCAGGTATTTTTTTATGTTACCAGCTGCAGTAATTCTTTTCATCTTTTGTTGCGTCGCACACTTCATCGTTCTGTATTTCTATTCAGCAGTTTTTAAATCAGGTTTATAGCCTCTTACAGCAAAATATATTATTACTAAAAAACAGATCAACGGTACGATATACCCGATTTGAATATTATCATTAAAAGCATCAATTATTCTACCCATTATATAAGGCAGCACCGCACCCCCAACGATTGCCATCACCAACAATGAGCCACCGATCTTTGTTTCTTTATCCAGTCCAACCAATCCCAATGCAAAAATGGTTGGAAACATGATGGACATGAAGAAGCCCATTGCACCTAAAGAATAAATAATTATTTTACCATGAGTAGCCATTGCAAGGCAGCATAGCAAAGCTGCAATTACAGAAAATACAGTCAGCAGTCTTTCTGATGAAAAATATCTTGTCAGCCCGGTTCCGATAAATCTTCCTGCTAAAAATGAAACGCCATAAATAGTTCCGAGATAATAGCCGGCTGTTTTTTCATCTACTCCACCGTACTTCATAGCCATGCGAACAAAGAAACTTGTTACACATACCTGTGCGCCTACATATGCAAACTGCGCAATCACTGCCCACTTTAAATGTTTATGCCTGAATGCACGGATAAACTCTGATAGCTTTGCTGTTTTTGATTCGTCTTTTACTTCCGGTAATTTGAAAAAGAAAAACAATAATGCCACAAATAAAAATCCTGCTGCAATAAAAATATAAGGAGTCTTTACCGCCGCTGATTCTCCATCGAGATAAGCAAGCCTGGCTGGCTCTGTCATTGCAGCAAGTTCATCAGCTGAGTGATTAATACCTGAAAAAATAAAAGCAGACCCGATCAATGGCGCAATAAAAACAGCAAGACCATTTATAGCTGCTCCCAGGTTTAATCTTGTACTTGCACCTTTAGCATCACCTAGTATTGCTGCATAAGGATTTGCTGCTGTTTCTAGTATTGTAATACCACAACCAATAACAAACAAAGCCAATAAAAACAATTCATAAGTTCTGGAATTGGCGGCAGGTAAAAAAAGTAAAGCACCGATACCTGCCAGTATCAAACCAGCAATGATCCCATTTTTATATCCCCATTTTTTTAAGATCATACCTGCCGGTATAGCCATTATAAAATAAGCAAAGAAGATGGCGACATCAATCAATGTACTCTGGCTGTTACTGAGCTGGCATGCTTTCTTCAGATGCGGAATCAAAATACCATCAAGGTTATGCACCATTCCCCATAGGAAAAAAAGAAAGGCAACAAGTATGAATGGAACAAGGTATTTATTTCCGCTACTTGTCTTTTTTTCCATGCTGATTATAATTGTTTCGGTTGGCTGCATCGTTTGGTTTGGGATTTATTTTATTATCTTATTAAAAAACTTCTTGTTGTTATATTATATATTACACTCTTTTTGCCATCACTTAATCTATATTCGTTCTTATCAGTTGATGCAATCGGCTTCATACCAGTTGCTGCTTTCATGACCTCATTATCGATAGTTTCCGGTAAAACAGCTAAACTTCCACCCGCCATAAATACTGCAATACCAAACTCTGGATAACTATCACCTGAATATACAACTGCTTTCCCGGGATATTTATCACGATATTCCTTTACTGCACGATAAACCTGTTCAAAACTTGTTTTCTTTGGTTTTAATAATCTTGCATGTTGGCGTGGTGCTAAACTTTGTCCGCCTTTGGGCTCATAAGTTGTACCATCAGCCTGGTAATGCCAGTAACGGATATCAATCAGGTCGACAATTGCAGCATACGCAGGATTTTTTAGAATTGAATCCTGTACATCTTTTGTTACACTCAAACCAATGATGGGGTGTTTGCCGGTTTCCTTTTCCCATTCCTTAATTACATCGAGCCAGAATTTTACAAAATGGGTGGGGCCTGTGAACTCCTCGCCTATTAATTGTATCACACCATTGTTGTCTTTAAAATTATTCAAACATTGACGGATATATTTTTTATGTAATTCTCTACGAACCGGATTTGAAACATCATAAAATTGTTCTGCATAAAAGATACGTTTATCACCCGCATAGTTAACAGGTTCTACAAAACCTGTGTTATTAATATTATTTGCGGTACGCCAGGGGAAATCTGCGTAATGGGCACCGGCCTCAATAATATTATGCTGAAAATAATTCTGATGAACCAGCAGCAAACCCTTTTGATCGGCTAAATCAGCGAACTGCTTTAAACGGCTCCAGTAAAAAAGATTATATTTTGTCAAATCATATTTACTTAACCCATCCCATGCGGTCTCTTTTCCGCTTCTTGCAAAAGGGAGTTCATAAAACGGCGGCCATACTTCGCCATCTATTCTCCTGGTGCGTTCATGATCATCTCTTCTTCTATCATACCACAACCCATAATTCTGTTCCATACCGATAATATTCTTTGCCTTCATATCATCAGTCAATTCATTTAAATCATCTGTTAAGCCGCGGCCTGTTCTACCAGGAACAAATCTTGTAATTGCGGGTTGTGCATTTTGCAGGTCTTTTCCTTGAACTCCGCCACTCCACCACGGAACATTTTGTCTTCTGCCCGTTACAATTTCATCTCCTCTCACCAACCAACCGTTTTTAATTTGAGTTGCGGGGGCATAGTTTGGAGCTTCTTGTTTTTTAATACCAATCTCATCAATTGTTTTTGCACTGTTGACATTTATTGAAATCGGATTTCGCTTTGCTGCTTCATCAATCCATTCCTTCAACTGCTTTCTTGGTTTTGATGCTTCCTTAGTCAGCTCCAATGCCGTCTCAACAGATGGGCTGCTTGAAGCTTCTGTTGGCACAAATAATAACTGTGCCTGTTCATCAATATTCTTATTTAATCTTTCTTTGAGTTGCTGATAAAATAAACTTCTTGGCGTGATTGTATTATTTGATTCTCCCCAATAACCATCACCCGAAAATTCGCTCCAGCTGCCGAATGACCAGTTTTGTGCAGTAGGTGGTTTATAACAATCAATTCTTGCTGCTGAACAATTCCAGAATAAACTGTTGGCCGCAGACCAGCCTGCACCATTTGCATCTTGTCCGCGGTTACCAAAACGCAGTGCATTGCCATCTACATTCACTACATCAAACAAAACACCGCTTGCCCAACTATCAATAGCACCGCTAAAACTATAGGGCAAAACAGATTCGCATTGCACGAATGCATTGGGACCGGGAGCACAATAGCCTACAGCAAAATCATGATAACCATTCTCCGCATAGCAACGCTGAAATAATGTTTGCTGTCCAGTAGTTAAAAAAGTATAACGTCTTTGTCCACCAATTTCTGAAACAGGTAAAAGCGATTTGCAATCTTCTACTGTAATTCTTTTTGATGTTTCTAAAATACTTACGACAGAACCTGCAAAATTTTCAAATTTGATTTGTCTTACCCAACAATCTTCTGCATTCTCAATATTGATCGCATTCCAGCGATGGTCCTCATCTTTAGGGTTGTTTTTATCATACACAGATAAACAACGAAGATTCTCAACGCCACAATTATTGATTCTTCCTGTGCCATTATAAAAATAAATTGTAGCACCGCCATAGGTTGTATCCAAAGCTGTCGTCAATGGAGCATCGATTGTAATCGTCGTTCCATCAATTTTTGTAATTGTCCTGTCGAAAAACAAATCTCTATCGCCTGGCTTCCATCCCAATGCTGTAATGCCTCCACCAAAATGATCTGTAGCTAAATCTTTAATCCATTTTTCAGTTGATGGACGACGAATAATAATTTTATTGGAATGGCTTTTAATTAAAATTGAACTGTCAACATTAAATTTTGTAGCATTCACAGGAACATACACATCTGTAATTTTTAACCCATACATATCTCTGGGAATATCATTCTTGCCAACAATCTTTATCAATGCCAATCTTCCAGTACCTGCACCCGTTATAGTTGTACTATTTACACCGCTACCCCTCAATACAACTCCTGAAGCTGCAATTCTTAATTGCCCTAGCACTTCATAATTTCCTTTTTGCAACAATACAGCACCACGAAAACCATTTGCATCAAGTGGCAATGAAGCAACATAATCCAATGCCGATTGAATGCGGAGTGTAGCATCACCTTTTGCAACAGGTACAACTACTTTTACGGGAACTGTTGGTATCGGTTTTTCAGAAGCCATATAGCCACAGTAAGAAAAATCGGGGATGCGGTTGCCCTGTGGATCGGGTGTATAAATAAGTTTTCCTTTATCAAAAAAAAGAGGAGGCAATGGTTTTGCCTCCTTCTGTGCTGCTATATGGAACGGGTTAGTAAGTACGATAAAGCATGCAGTTGCTGCATGAAGAATGAAATTTCTTTTACATAATTTCCCTGCTGATAATAAAGCCTTCAAAACGATTTTTTTTATTAAGTGCTGAACGCATTATAAATCTACTGTTATTTTTAAAACCCTTTTGCCGGTTTTACATTTTCTGCAGGCACCACACTGTTCAGGTAATTTTCGATATTGCTGTACCCATTTCCATTTACCTTACCTGCATCGGATGCGTCTTTCGGATTCAATTTGTTTTTTGTTTCCCAGTCATCAGGTATGCCATCACTATCGCTGTCCTTATAAGCTGTGCCTTTGTATTCGGGATAGCCACCCACCTGGCTTATATCAGTAATAATTCCTTGTTTATAACTATCCAATGGCTCACGGCGATGTTTGAATTGTGTTGTTGGCGGCACTATATCAGGCGATACAACTATTTTTCCTGTACGAACCTGCTCAGTAATTCTTTTATCAACGGCATCACGTTTCGGCAATGTAGCTCCTGCATTTTCCAATACATAGTTTTTGGCAGATTCTGCCGGCATAACAGTAAGCTCCGGCATTGGCAATGGCTTATGCCATTTAATATTATCTGTGTACTTACCTGCATTTGACATTTCTTCCACCTGTACTCCACCATTCCAGTTATCCTTTGTTACTTCAGGATATCCTTCCATGATATTTCCATTTACATATGCCCTGCCATAGGTTTGATATTTCAATTTACTTCTTCCACTTTCTGGTTTTAAAATACGATGGCCTACATTACTATTTTTAGGCGTTGCAGGACCAGGTTTGAAATAATTATTAATGATATTGTATTGTGCACGATAATCCCCACCGTCAATAGAACGATGCACCCAGTTGAACACAACATTATTTACAAAATTGAAAACGCCATGCCAGCCAATTGAAGGATTGCGACCGGTATTGTTCGCCCAGAGATTCCGCATGAAAGAACAATTTTCACCACCCAATGTGCTGCCGAATGAATGATTCCATGTATCCAGTGCTTCTGCAAAAATTGAATTCTGAATAGTGATATTAACTGTGCCTAATTTTTCTTCTGCAGGTTTACCTGTGCTATCATTATACATATGACGATACATGCTCATGTTTTCATCCAATCCCCATGAGGCACTTACATGATCGATCATGATATTACCTACCGGGTTTCCACCTATTGCATCATCTCTTCTTCCAACCCATGTTTCACCACGACGGAAACGCATAAATCGGATAATGACATCATGTGTATTGATCCAAACTGTTTCCCCCGCAACGCAAACACCATCGCCAGGTGCTGTTTGTCCTGCGATAGTTATATATGGTGCACGGATTATCAATGGAGATTTTAACCGGATGATGCCGGCAACATTGAATACAATAGTTCTTGCCCCACCTTGCTCACATGCCCAGCGAAAACTGCCCGGACCATCATCATTTAAATTAGTTACAACTATTACTCTGCCACCCCGACCACCAAAGCTAAATTTGCCACCACCTTCAGCGCCTGGAAATGCAGGAATTTCTGCTTGTGGTAAATCAGTTGGACGATTAGCAAAATCAATAAAAGGTTTTCCTTTTTTTGCTTCCTCCTGAATGATCGGCCATGCAACCTGCCATGCAGAATCAGAATGATTTTTTGCTGCACGAAGCAGTGAATCTGATTTACGTTGTACATCATCCGGAATTTCAGGATACTGGGCAAACGACAGATTTATACTCATCGCAAATACAATCAAAATAAAAATTTTCTTACTGCTGATTTTCATGGTTAAATATTTTGTTTATTAGACGACTATTGTTGTAAAAGCCTGTCTATTTACTGTCACCGTTCATCAATTTAATTTCATTAAAAAAGAGAAAGCACCTGCTTTCTCTTTGAGTATGCTTATACACTTTTAAGTCTTATAAAAATTACTTCTGCACTTTGACATCTACTTCTATCTGCGTTGTTTTATTCGGCGAATCTCCATTTACATACCGGATAAGTATTGCGCCAAACTTTCCGGCTGCAGTTTTAAATCCAATAACATTGCTACCAGCGGTCGTACTCACTGTAGACACCTTGGAAGAAGTACCAGAGGTCATGTTTCCGCCAATTAAAGTTTGAATTGCACCTGAAGAAGTTAAACCACTGACAAAATTTACTGATGTCGGCATTTTCTTTAACAACGTAACATTTTTTGTCCAGGTACTAATATCGTAGTAGGCCAATTGAGGCTGTGCAGCACTGAGTGAATAAATAGTGTGCTTCAAATCATCGGTGGTACTTGAAGATAAGCGTCCAGTTGTGTCCCAATAGTAACCAAAATCGATCTTAGCAGAATTGGCCCCACCATCACTATAACTATAGGTTTTCCCTTCGGTACTTGAGTAGTACGTCTTATTGGTTTTATCGACAGTATCAGGCACCTGCAGTATTCTGTAACTCCAGAAATAAAAATCTGGTGTAACGGTAACTACAAAATTTTTTCCGCCATCTCCCATAAAAATTGCCCGCTCATCTCTTGCTAACACCCTGTAGGAATAATCACCAGCAGCGCTATCAACGCGGTATCCTTTTCTTAAGGAAAAAGACCGGTTATTGGTACTATTTAATCTGAATGTATCCAGCCTTATACTGCCATTTTTCTGAATTTCGATATAAGACATATCAGTAGGAGACGTAATAGTAAAATCAAGATAAATACTATCCTTAGGATTTAATGTTATATCACCTGTTAAATTCTTGGTACCTGTTTTATACTCAACCTGCACCTGGAAATCATCAATCGGCTCAACCTTTTTCTCGCAGGAAGAAAAGAGTACTACTATTGCAATTGATCCAATTATATACTTTTTCATATTTAATTTCTTTTTAAGCATTAGTTTAATTATTGTAATGGATCAAAAGTTCCATTTATCCAGCCTGCTGTTTGCTCAATAAAAAAGTTTTGACTGAAAAAATTGGGCAATGCATAGAAATAGTATTTCGTCGGTATGCTAATGGCATTGGATCCCTCTAAAGTTGGTGTTGTTGAACCTGGCGTAACGAACATGGCAGTATACACTGATTTATTATTAAGGTTCGCTGTATCTCTTGGCTTTACGCCAAATGCATCTGGTTTATCCAGGAAAATATCAGTTGGCAATGCTCCGGTACGTGTGGTACCTGGATAATACGGAGGCTTGGCGGACAATTTATACGGCAGGCGTGCAGAAATCAATCCGTAATTTCTTGTCCTTCTCAAATCCCAATGACGTTTTCCTTCCAAGGCAAATTCGATCATCCGTTCATTTAATATCAAATTTCGCATTGATGCCGCGTCAGTAGCAATAGCTAAACCATAATCAAATGTCCCGGCAGTTATACCTGCTCTCTGGCGAATGCGGCGCACATTATCTTTTGCTTCTGCCAACCTTCCGGTCTCATTGGCACACTCGGCAAGGTTTAATACTACTTCAGCAAATCTCATCTCAATCCAATCCATTCCACTTCCACCACCCGAGTTAGAATTATATACGGATTGTGCAGGAGTAAGAGTATTATTAGTAAATCGTTTGAAATAAAAACCTGTAACTATTGTTCCGGAAGCTTCATCAAGAACTCCTGTATATGACCATTGTTTACGTGTAGCTTTTCCACTTAAAGGCCAGAGACCTCCGTTGTAAGCAATGGAAGCGTCAAACCGTGGATCCCTGTTTTGCCAGAACATAATAGGATCATATCCCGAAGAAGCATGATTAGTTGGCAAACCATCTTTCATGCCGTAGGCTTGTAGAAGGTTCCATGTGGGTTGATTTGAACCGCTCGGTCCATCGGTTTCAGAATCGGGCCGGGTAATAGCTTCCGTATTGGTACCTACATCCCTGGCGGCACTATACTTTCTTACCAATAACACCTCAACATTGTCCTCTGTAGTAAAAATATTTGCGTACGTTGGAAATAACGAGACCCCATCTCCAATGCATTGGTTATAAGCTGCAAGGTTTGCCTCGTATGCATCTGCCCAACGGGTTGAAATATTCGTAGGATTAAACTGGGGACTTGCCCAATACATCAGCACTTTTCCTTTCATAGCTGATGAAGCAGCTTTTGTTATTTTTCCTTTTTCAGCACTACCCCATGTAGCGGGAAGGTATGCTATAGCAGAGTCAAGGTCTTTTACAATTGACGCAATACATTCACTCGTTTTGCTGCGGGGAACATTCAGGTCCTCATCTTCAAGAGTCTTTGATTCCAATACTAATGGTACGCCGCCATATAAGCTAACTAACCTGAAGTAAACAAAAGCCCGCAAAAAGAAAAACTGGCCTTTCAGAACCGTCCTCGTTGCTTCCGGCAAAGTACTGGTAGAATTAAGACCTTCAATCGCAATATTACAACGACGAATATCAAAATAGCGATTGGTGGTAATACCATTCGCTGTTCCGATATCTGTAACAGAGTTTTCTACCAGAGTTCCGTATAAAAATGCGGTATTGCCTCCGTTCATTTCGTCAGACGTTATATGGATATTGCCTGGAGCAGTACCTGCAGCCGGCCACTGAGGTATAATTAATCCATAGGTTCTGTTTAAGAACAATCCTACTGCACCTTCATCACTCCATATCCGTGAATCGATCCCCTGCGGGTCTTCAATATCGAAAAATTCTGAATCTTTTTTACAGGCAGAAAAAACCATACATAGAGCCAGGGCTGCTATAACTATTGTTTTTGCTGTATTGTTTATATATCTCATAATATTTTTTTTAGAAATTTCTACTTATAAACTTGCATTGACACCAAAAGAAATAGTTCTTAATGTTGGGTAAAAACCAAAGTTGGATGTATAAGGATCTTTATACTTTAATGGGTTTACTATATTCCAAAGGTTAGTACCGGTGATCATAAATCTTAGATCGGGGATACGTATTTTCGCCGAAATGTTTTTAGGCAACTGGTAAGAAAGAACCATGTTATTAATCCTGCTTTGTGTACCATTAACAGCCCAAAAAGTTGAGTTTGCGGTGGCAAGTGGAGCATCTGCTCTCGGAAATTTTCCATTAGGATTTTCAGGCGACCAATGATCTGCCCAGAAGCTAGGTGCATTCCTTACCGTGGTCGGAGCAGTTCTTGCATCAGAATCATAGAAACGTTTACCACCTATTGATAGGTTGATATTCATAGACAATCTGAAAGTTTTATAGCTAGCACCGAGTGTAAATCCAGCGGCGACAACAGGTGAGGTTTTGTCGAACATCAAAGTAGCATCTCCGGCTTCAGTAATTTGGCCGTCGCCGTTTATGTCTTCAAAATCCATGAATCCAACCTGTGGTTTTACTCCACCAATCAGGTAATTCGGGTTCTTGGCAAGAATAGCATCAACCTCTGCCTGTGTTCTCAAAATTCCCTTTGTTATGTAGCCAATATTGTTGCTGTTGTATGTGCGTGGATCACGGCCAACCGTAATGCCTAATTGGTCGTTGCCAAACTGCCCCAAAAGAGTTTCGTTATAATATTGTTGCATCAATTGGCTATTTGTAAATGCAAAGTTGGCATCCACGTTAAAACCCCAGTCTTTGCTAAACCTCGTACGATACCCGATCGCAAACTCAGCCCCCCAGCTTAATTGCTTAAGATAGTTGACCACTGGCGGTGTAGTGCCAAAGGTTGGCGGGAAAGCACTGGCTGAATAACTATCATATCCATCATACGTGTAACGTTGGTAAAAATCTGCCGTTATAGTGATCTTGTTTTTATAAACAGCGGCATCAAATCCAACATTGAAGTTTCTTGCCTTCTCCCATGTAATTAAAGGGTTTGGGTAAATACTTGGATCCAGCCCACTGGTGGCAGTGTTGCCAAACAAAATACCTGTTGTTTGTGAATAACGTGACTCCCACAGACGGGCACCTAATCTGTCTTCTCCCACTACTCCATAAGTTGCCCGAATTTTAAGGCTGTTTACAAAATTGATATTACTAAAGAAGTCCTCATCACTTATTTTCCAGCCTAAGCCTACTGTTGGGAAAAAGCCCCATCTATCTTCAGGCAAAAAATTCACAGACGCATCAGCCCGGCCAATAAATTCGAAGAAATATCTGTTCCTAAAAGAATAATTGGCCCGGGTAATATAAGAACGTTTTGCAGTGATAAATGCCTGCGTTGGTCTTACCACCTCGTTTATACTGCCAAGCGCAGTAGGATCATTACTGAATGCCCAGAACTCATCTACGCCGGCAACTATTTGTGTAACCTTATTCAAAAGAACATTACGGCTTTCCGATTCGCTTTGATCAAACCCTGCCATTACATCAAATTCATGCTCTCCAAATTTTCTGCCGTATGATAGTGTAGTAAAAAATTGATAGTTATTTGATACGGTGGTTCCTTCCTGTATCTGGTCATTGTTTGCAATCCTTACAGTAGGACTTGCTCCTGTTGTCGTCACTAATTGATCGGAATAAAATAAACTATTTTGACCTCTCCGCTGGAGGTTTGCCACATTATAAGAAGCAAAATATCCTTTGGCGAGAGCATTCCTGTTATTCTGGCCAAACTGTACTCTTGCCGCTAAACCTTTTACAACTTTCGGCCTCCATTCTAACGAGGCATTCACCGCAAGTCCCTGAGATCTGCTATCCCTGTAAGTCCCGGAATTTTGTAGTCCCAGGAAATTCCAGTTTGTATTTTGCGGAGATGAATTATTTGCACCCTGGAACCCAGCCAATTTGTCGCCTAATATTACAGGCACCCATTTAGGCGTAAAGTATAGTGGTCGTATCGTTGCGTCATCGTTGTCCGTACCTGCATTTGAATGATTATTACTATATTCTTTGTTGTAATCAGTAGCAAAAGAGATATCAGCAGTAAGGCCTTCTATGATCTTAGCGTTGACGCCAAAACGAAGACTATATTTATTGACCTCAATTTTACCATAGTTACCTTTCTCGTTATAATAACTTCCTCCGGCAAAAAATGTGATCTTATCTGTACCACCAGAAACGGTTAATGTGTGCCTTTGCACTTTACCATTTTTCCAGAAATAATCAAACCATGATTCGTCTTTAAGTCCTTTTAACGAGTCCAGGTCGGCTTGTGAAAAACGTTGGTTAAATGCTGCACCTGTCAACTCAAAGCCATCATTTAAAAATTTGGCATGCTCATATGCAGTCATTGTTTCGGGATCCGTAGTTGGCGTGGATACTCCGTAATAACCGGAATAGGAAATTTTAGGTTTGCCTGCTTTACCTCTTTTTGTAGTGATCAACACTACACCTTTTGCACCGGCAGCACCGTAAATTGCTGCGGATGCATCTTTCAAAAATGTAATGTCTTCTACCTGGCTTGCATCCAGGTTTTCGAAGAAATCCGCATTTGTCGACTGTGCCCATTGTGCAGGATTGGAAATGATCCCATCAATAACAATTAAAGGTTGGGTGGTAACTCCCCCGGCATTACCTGGAAAACTAGCCGGACCTACAGATGAATTACGAATGTTAAGGGTTGTAGTTGAGCCTGGTTTACCTGAGCTGAAGTTGACACTCACACCCGGTACGCGGTTAACTAAAGCTGAAGGTAAATTAGCAACAGGTATATCTTCAATCTCCGCTGCTTTAAGAGTGGCAACAGCACCCTGTGCTTGCACTCTTTTTTTAGTTCCATAACCAACCACAACTACATCTTCCAGTTTGTTTTCGAATTTATTTAAGGAGATCGCAAGTGAGCTACTGGATGCTTTTGCTTCTAGCGTGGTATAACTCACAAGGGTAAACACCAGTATAGATGTTGATGAGGGAGCTTTGATGGTAAACTCACCTGCAGCATTTGTTGAAGTGGCTGTCTGTGTATTTTTCACCCTTACAGTTACACCTTCTAAGGGTAACTTAGATTCAGGGTCAGTTACTTTACCGGTAACTGTTACCTCCTGTGCAAGTGCAGTAATGTAACCACACATGACAAAAAGAACCATCAGCAGCCTGCGAAATAGAATGCAATTCATATAGCAGTTTGTTTTAAAATGTTAATTCAAAAATCGTATTAAGCGGTTTGTTTTTCTATGCTTTTTTTCTCTTTCAATCTATCCTGCCAGGCTTTTTCCTCTTTCTTCATATCATATCCTTCTGTTGACAGGTAATTATTTATTCTTCCTTTATATTTTCCAAAAACTTTGTGCTTGTCATCAGATGAGCCTTCATCCATTGCCAGTTCTCTTGCTTCTACCAACCAGTTGTAAATTTTTTTCTTTTGTTCTTCGGTAAGGTTTAATAACATTTCCGTATATGCTGTATAAGTAACATTGAGCACATTATAGGTCATACCATTCTTTACTTTCTCTATTTGTGCGTCGGTTAAATTCTTTTTTAATTGCGAGATATATTTCTTGTGGAGTTTTCCAAGCATTTCAGCCTTTGTTTCATCTTCTTTTTTTACCCGAGCTGTTTTCTCTTCATCAGGCAACTGTAAGCCTTTAATTGCTGCAACAGATGCTTTGGATTCATCATGAATTTTATTAAGACGATAATACTGATCAGCAACCAGCCTAACCACTTTATCGAATTTGCCCGAATCAGCTATTTCAAGTGTATTTACAATTTTATGTGAACGTTCAGTAAGTACTTTTTTAAATGCTTCGTCATTGCCGGGGGTATTCTGTCCAAATGCAGCAGCATTTAAAAGCAATGTAATTAGAAGGGAGATAATAATATAAACAGCAAGTGTTTTAAACCTGGTCGTAGTGAAAAAAGAAAAAGGAGATTTAAACTCTTTTACAGCAACTCTTTCTTGTCTGCGGTTAGCAGTAAAAATATTACGAGTAACGTTCATACAGCTTTGCTTTATCGTTGTTAGATAATGAGCAATTTGTTAATTTATCATTATCATGCTAAAGGTAAATGGCTGGATAGGGTTCAAAAATGTAAGGTTTCTCTATAAAGATGGAAGATTTTACTATTTCGTTGCTTAGTTTTTCCGGGAACGATTGCGTAATGCCTAGCCTTTAATTGCCTGTACTCAGAGATATAATAGCTGTTTGAATTCCGGGACTGGATACCTTTAATGTAATATTTCCCTTTTTTCCGTTCGATTGAACAATTGCTAATGCTATCCCTTTCCAGCAATTCCTGTTGTTGTTTTTTAAAGAAACGGTATCGGCCTGGTAACCGTTGTCTGTTCCTGCAATAATACCGTTGCCACTGATCGAAAACTGCAGCTTGTTATCAGCTGTTGGAACAATATTTCCATTCTTATCTAATATCCTTGCGGTTATAAAAGATAAATCTTTTCCATCGGCTTTAAGATTCTTTTTGTCGGCGATCAATTCTATCCGCGCAGGCTTACCAGCAGTTTTTATTTCTTTGGTTAAAATTATTTTGCCATTCTTTCTTGAAACTGCTTTTAATGTTCCGGGTTGAAAGGGCAGACGCCACATTACATGAAGATCATCGCCCTGCTTTTTTCGTATGCCTATTGATTTTCCATTTATAAATAATTCAACTTCATCTGCATTATTATAATATGCCCAAACATCAACCGTATCTCCGGAGTTCCAGTTCCAATGAGGAAAAATATGCAATACATTTTTTGTACTCCATTCACTTTGGTACATGTAATAAATATCTTTGGGAAAACCTGCTAAGTCAATAATTCCGAAATAACTACTTCTCGCCGGAAATTTTGGGTATGGCATAGGCTCACCCAAATAATCGAAACCACTCCATACAAATGCGCCGGCAATATGGTTATTCTTCTTGACGGCCAGCCATGATCTTTCATGTGTGTTGCCCCAATAAGCATAAGTATTATCATACGCCGCACTTGTATAATCTTTATTACCACCGGAAAAAGTATCCTGTACTTTATAATTGGGTGGCCAGATGCGAATGCTATCTGATGGGAATTGATAAACACCTCGTGTTTCTAATGCTGATGCAGTTTCAGTAGCAATAAATTTTTGACCTGGAAAACGTTTAGGTAATTCAGCATAATCATAATCCTTGTAATTAAAACCCAATACATCCAATGCATTTGCTTTGGCAATAAAATTTTTTTCTGAAAAAGTCTCTGTTAATGCAGATATTATCGGTCTTGTCGGATCAAGTTGCTTTACAATATCAACCAGTCCTTTTGTAATAGTAGTACCAGTGCTATCAAACTGTTCTCTTATTTCATTGCCAATACTCCACATAAAAACAGAAGGATGATTGCGGTCACGCAACACCATTGCTTCAAGATCTCTTTTATGCCATTCCTTAAAATCTAGATGATAATCAAATTTGTTTTTTCTTTTTTGCCACATATCAAATGCTTCATCAATAACAAGAAATCCCATTTGATCACATAGATCCAACAATTCAGAGGCGGGAGGATTATGTGAAAAGCGAATTGCATTGCAGCCCATTTCTTTTAAAATCTTTAATTGTCTTTTTGCAGCATTAATATTAAAGGCGGCACCTAATGCGCCGAGATCATGGTGCATGCAAACACCGTACAGCTTTAGCTGCTTGCCGTTGAATGAAAATCCCTTTTCAGCATCAAAGAAGAATTGACGGATGCCGAAAGGGACTATAATTTCATCCATCAGTTTTCCTTCCACATATAAGCTTGCCTTTAATTTGTAGAGATAAGGATTGGTGGGACTCCACAAAAACGGTTTTTTAAACCCATAAGTAAATAAATCCTTTGTGAGATTACCCCGGAGTTGCGTTTCCACCATAATATGGTAATTGATATCATTAACCGAATTGCCTTTTGCATCAACCACCTGGTATTTTATTTTATAAAAGCGATCTGTCTTATTCAAATCCTCAATCATAGCATGAATACCAATCTGCGCCTCGCCATTAGTATGTTCAGTAGTTATATAAATTCCATTCTGTTGAAATGCCGTTTGATTTTTAACTACCAATTTCACATCCCTGTAAATACCCGAACCGCTGTACCATCTTGAATCGGGTTGCTGACTGTTATCAACTTTTACTGCTATACTATTCTTTTGTGGTGATGGAAGAAGATATTTAGTTAAATCATAGCTGAATGAAACATAGCCATTAGGTCGCTTGCCGAGATAATGCCCGTTGATCCAAACCTCACTGTTTTTATATACACCATCAAATTCAATTGAAACATTTTTACCTTTTGCAGAAGTTGGCAACGAAAAAATTTTCCTGTACCAACCAATGCCCCCTGGCAATGCACCACCCTGTGTAGTAGCTGGTGCATCTTTTTTAAAATTAGATTCTATACTCCAGTCATGAGGCAATGAAAGTTTCCGCCATTTGCTGTCATCATGAACCGGTTCATTTGCAGTACTGTCATTTCCTAAATAAAACTTCCAGTCATTGTTGAAATCAATTATAGAACGTGGCTGTGCTATGCTGTTTAATTGAAACAACAAACAAAAAAAAATATAGAAATAAAGTTTTTGCATGTTTGAATATTAATGCAGCGAAACCATTGCTTTAATAACTCCTGTTGCCGGGTTTAACCAACTTTCAAAATTATCCTTTACTTCATCAAAAAGTACACGATGTGTAATATAGGTAGCAGGGTCAAGCAATTTGTTTTTCATTGAAGCCAATACATGATTAAAATCTTCCGGTGTAGCATTACGGCTGCTCATCAGTGTCGCTTCCCGTTTATGAAACTCGGGATGGCTTACAGCAAGTGCTTCCCGTTGCAAACCTACCAGTACAAATCTTCCGCCATGTGCCAAATATTGAAATGCTGTATTGATTGCTTTCAAACTTCCAGTCGCATCAATTACAACTGTAGGCATATCATTATTTGTAATCGATCTTAATTGTTCTATCACATCATCTTTCGCCGGATTGATAGTGTATGCTACATTTAATTTGTCTCTACAAAATTTTAATCGTTGTTCATTTACATCCATTGCAATTACATGTGCCCCGGCTATTCTTGCAAATTCCATTACGCCCAACCCAATCGGGCCGGCGCCGATCACCAAAACATATTCATTAGGTTTTACTCCGGCCCTTCTTATACCATGTGCGCCAATAGCCAATGGCTCTACCAATGCCAGTTCATCAAAGCTCATGTCATTTCCTTTTATAAGGTATTGTAAAGGCACAGAAATATATTCACACATGCCGCCATCAATATGTACTCCGAAAACTTTTATATCGGCACAACAATTAGTAAGCCCGTTTCGGCAGGCAATACATTTACCACAATAAAAATAAGGGCTGAATGTAACCCTGTCTCCTACTGCAAATTCATTACCGGGTTCGATTGCTACGATCTCTGCTGCCAGTTCATGTCCCAGTATCCTTGGGTAATTAAAAAAAGGTTGCGTGCCTTCGAAAGCATGCAGGTCCGTACCGCAGATACCTATTCTTTTTATTTTAAGAATAGCATGACCAGTCTCTAATAATGGTTTTTCTTTTTTGATATATTGAAATGAACCCGGTTGTTCACATACTAATGCTTTCATTCAAAAGATTTATTGTTTATATGTTGGGGGCTAAAGCCCATCTATTTTTTGTATCATTTGCCCCGGCCTTAAGGCCGGGGCAATAAATGTTAACCCTATCGAGTGGTCTTTAGCCCATGCTAATCAGAATTTACTTTAAAATAATATTTCCCAGAACCGATTTTCACTATTGCCTTTCCATTTACATAAGTTGCGGTTATGATCTTCCCACTTTCTGTCAAAACAGATTTTTTCGTTGCGGAAAAATAAATAGCTGCCGTTGTATTCACAGGAATTTCGACATTTAATTCAAATGTTTTTCCATCCTTTTTCCACTCGCTTACAATTTCTCCATAGACTGAATGATAACTTGCTTTTGCTGAAGTAACATCACCTACCGGTTGTGGTTTTATTTCAGTCTTTTTATACGCAACTGAATTACCTGCTTGCTTTATCCCGGCTAATCCTGTATAAAACCATTCCATCAAATGCCCGAGCATGAAATGATTATTTGAAACAGATTCATACGCTTGCCAGCTCTCCGTCAATGCAGTGGCACCATGCTTTAGTTGAAATCCATAGCCGGGAACATCGTCGCGGCTGTTCATATCAAATATTACATCACTTCTTCCCGCATCTTCCAAAGCCCGTAATACATAACGGTAACCAATGTCACCGGCAGTAAGTGCATTATTCCGGTTTTTAATATCATTTACCAAAGCATTAATCACTGCCTGTTTATACTTTGGTTCTACAAGCCCCATGTATAAAGCCATTGCATTGGCAGTCTGGCTTGCTGAGTCATATTGCAGGTTTTGTTTATCAAAAAAATTTTCGTTAAAAGATCTTTTAACTGCAATGGCAAGTTTAGTGTACATTTTTAAATCGGCTGCTTTATTTAACAACTTCGCTACTTCAATCATTATTGTTAAATCATAATAAAAAGTAGAAGTAGCTGTAACACCCATTTTGGTCATTTGAGCAAATCCGGATTTTTTTGGGCCAATGTCAAACCAATCGCCCAGTCCATGAGAAAGGATATTATCTTTGGCTTTGCTTTTCAAATACAACAAGTATTTCTTCATCATATCATACGCATTGAGCAACGATTCTTTATCTCCATACCATTTATAATTATACCATGGCAAAATGATTGCAGCACTCCCCCACTCCGGCGATTCATCAAAAGGAGGAGTGAATTGTGTAAACTCGGGAGCTATCTCCGGTATCTTTCCATCCGCATACTGTGCATTCATCATGTCTTGAATGATTTTTTTACAGAGCGACGCAATATCATAATTATATTGAACCGATTCTCCCATCAGGTGTGTTTGCTCCAGCCAACCTAATTTCTCCCGGTGAGGGCAATCAGTAAACACACTCATCGTATTACTTTTAATTGCCCAGTTAATCAGTGTATTTGTTTTATTAAATAAATCATTGGAAGAATTGAATGAGCCAACTGTATTTGCTGCGTTCCGGATATGAAGACCTTCAATATTTTTTACGACAGGCAATGATCCTGTATTGTTATTTGCAATACACTCCACTTGCATGTACCTGAAGCCTGTATAAGCGAATCTTGGTTGCCAACTTTCATCACTACCTCCCTTTAATATATAGGTAAAATAACTCGGAGAGCCGGTTGCCCGTTGATTAGCAGTTCCGTCAGCATTAATTAACTCAGCACAAAATATTTTTACTGTGTCGCCCATGTTGCCGTTAACCGTCACTGAAGGAATCCCGGAAAAATTTTGTCCAAGATCATACATCCAGGTATCCGGTTTTAATTGGGCCTTTGTTTTTACTTTAAAGCGTTCAGTTATTTTTATTGGCTCCTGTAATTGCGTAGTTAATTGACCTGGGCCATTGGTTATGATCACATCAAACCAATCAAGGCCATCTTTTAAAAAACCAGGTGTATCCCAACCAGGTTGTTCTTTATTCGCATCATAATCTTCGCCACCAAAAATGCTGCTGAATATTATCGGCGATTCAAATGTTTGCCAGCTTTCATCACTTATAATATTTTCAATTGTACCATCTGCATATTCAATCACTGTCCGCATTATCATTTTCGGATGTCCATATGCACCAGTCATCTTCCGGTATCGCTGTCCAGGTATATAATAAAACCCATTGCCCAGCATTATACCAATTACATTTCTCCCTTGCTGTAGTTGCTGAGTAATATCAAATGTTACATACTGGGCCTGCTTACTATAATTTGTCCAGCCCGGATCTAAAAAATGATCTCCAATTTTATTCCCGTTTATACTCAATTCAAAATGTCCCAATCCGCAAATAAATGCAGTGGCATTTTTAATTTTTTTGTTTACAGCAAATTCTTTTCGGAATAGAGGCAATACATTTCTTCTTGCACCCCATGATCTTTTTCCATTGCCATGAATATGCGGGGCAATGAGCAATGAATCAATTATCTCATCATGCCCGATCCATTTTGCATTACTCCAGTCTTTTTTGTTTAACAAACCCATTTGCCACATGGAAATATTACTCCACGAGGAAATATTTCCTTTGTTATCCCAAACCATCAGTTTCCAGAAATATTTTTTAACCGATTGCAGCGCTTTGCCATTGTATTGTACTTGTATGGATGCTGAGCTATTTATTTTTTTTGAATCCCAGATATTACCTGTATTCCCTTTTAACAGTAAAGAATCATCTGTTACTAATATGCGATAAGCAGTTTGTAAAACATTTTTTTGATTGCTTTGCAACTCCCAACTAAGACGCGGATTGCTTATATCAACTCCCAAAGGATCTTGTGTGTATCCGCAACGAAGATTGCTGACAGAAAGTTTTTGAGTAAACCCCTGCGTAGAAAGAAAACAAACTATAAGAATGTAAAGCAATCGTATCATCCCATCGTTTTATTGTATATCAATTCCTGAAATGGCTAAACCTTCTGCACTCTCAATTATCAACCGCACTATATAGTTGCCGGCATTGATCATATTACCAGTGTTGATGGTAAATTGGTTCCACTTGCCGGGGTTTGTAAATGTAAATTGAACCTGCTCCTCGAGCATCATGGAGTTTCCTGCTCCAATTAATTGCAGTTTTCCTTTTACTAGTTTGTTTGTTGCATAAAAGTATTTCATCGTGATTGAATAAATATCCGCTACACCTGTTTGCACCGGGTACTCAATAACAGCCTGTTTATTGTTTTTGATAACTACACAATATCTGCCATTCACGGAATCCTTCACAACAGCATCATTCAGATTTACCACATTTGTTTTGTATTGAGTAACAGGTTTGAGATCGTATGCAGGTTGCATATTGGTAGCTGGCGATATCATAATCAGCAAATTATTATCGACCTTCAAAGAAATCCTATTACCTTTTATAAATCGCTTACGATATACCTTGTAATATCGTCCCCCATATTCATCAGTTATAACAACATTGCCGGTATTCTCCCATTCTTTCAACCACCCAGGAAAAACTGCATCAATTCTTGAGCAGACAAATACATCAGCATCATTAGTTATGCTAAAAGAAATATCTCCTGCGGTACGACTTTTACTAAATTGTATCCAATCAGTTCCATATAAATTAGAAGGCAAACTATTAAACTGAAAATTAACATCCTTGAATTGCTTTTGCCCAATGTCCAGCCAGCTTTGTAGCGTACAATCACGTCCTGATAAATTTTCCACCAGGGATAACGGTTTTACGGGTATTATTTTTTTATTTAAAGAAGCAACTGCAATTGCCGAAATAATGGCTTGTCCTACTTTAGTTTCAGGAAATGAAATGATCATTTTGCCACCAGATATCTTCACTTTCACAATTTTCTTTAAAGCTGTATTCGTTCCTGTCTCACTCCAGATATCAAGGTCATTTAGAATTATTTTGCCATTAATTGCAATATCAAACAATCGCATTGCTTTAGCATTTGCTCCTCCCAGCCATGGTTCGATAAAATAAAGTTCAACTAAGTACTCACCATCGGGTAGCTGAAATTCATATTGTAATTTATCTTTTCCATAACGAAATGTTTGGAACAGTTTCCAATCCTTTGTGCCTTTGATTGGCGAAAAAGTTCTACGTTGACTGGCAAAGTTTTCAGGCATACCGGGAAAATCATTTGTCCACGATCTTGAAAACCCTTTATCCGCTATCCATGTATTTCCGCTTTCATCTTTATACTCCGGGCCTCCGCAGTTAATACGATAGATATAATTGTACCCAGTTTGTGGCTTCGTAATGGGTTTTGCACCTGCATACAATTTTTGAAAATTGGGTGATTGTGGTAAATTATTTAATACAATTGTGTCTTTTGCGACTGCTTTTCCATTTACATAACCAACAGCATAAAGAATATTGTATTCTATTTCCTGCCAGTTCCACATAAAGTGAGTACCGATACCATTTCGTTTTCGCTTTCCAAAAGAGATAGAATCGATATCATTGAACAATTCCACTTCATCACAATTTGAGTAAACATAAATACTATCTTTTGCTCCGTCCCTTACCCAACGACTGGGCCATGTATGAGAAACGATATACACCATAGGTTCTTTTTCCTTTGATGCATAGTTGCTGCGATACATATAAAATGCATCTGTGGGTTCTTCCCATGGAGTAAGTAATCCTTTATAATTTACAGGGCCTATCCTATCTAGTTCTCTCAATCCTTCACCACCTTGCACTCTCCCAGGATTATCATGTGATGTAAGTAGCCAGAAGAAATGTCCGGCGACACTATCTTTTACGGATTCTGCCAATTTTATTTTCTGTTCCATCAATTGCGTCATTCTGTCTTCACTTAGTGACCCGTTTTGCACAAAACCTCCTTCAGTATGTAAATCAAGTGTACGCCATGCACCATACTCACCAACCAATATTTGTTTTTTTAAATCGCTTGCATAAGTATTCGGATCGCCGCCATAAGTCCCTGTCCAGTTTTGTGGTACATCCCAATCAGTACCGCTTCCACCATTACAGGTAGTGACTAACCTTTGTGATGATGCAGTTGGATCCAGTGAACGAATCAATTCTGTACACTCTCTTGCAAAATCTTCCGGTAGTTTACTTTCATTTTGCAATCCCCATAAAACAACCGATGGATCATTACGTCTTTCGATCACCCATTCTTTTATTAGTTGTTTGAAATTATTTTTAAACTCAGGAGTATCATACCAAACATGAGCAGATAATTGTGTCCACCAGAGAATACCTTTTTCATTACAGAGTTTTCCATACAATAAATTATGCGGTTGATGACCATCACGAAATGCATTGAAGCCTGCTGCCTGTATCCATTTCATTCTTGCAACAATTTGTTCATTGCTGAAAGCATGACTTTGCCCGAGTAAATGTTCATACTCTGCAATACCATTAATAAAAACTGGTTTATCATTTAAAAAGAATTGATTGGTTGGAGTTTTCCAATTGATGACCCGGAAACCAAATGAAGTTTCCGTTTTATCAATTACAATATTATTTTCAGTTACAGTCGAAATTATTTTATACAGGTATGGATCTTCGGTTGACCATAATTTTATATAGGGATATAAAGTAATGCGGAGATTGGCAGCTAGAGTAGCCGTATCATTTGCTGCAACATTACCATTACTAAAGAATTCTGTAACCGAATTACCTATTGCATCTACTAAAAGATGAGAAATTTTCATCACCCTGTTTTTTGACGAATAGTTTTTCAAACTGGTCTTTACAAACAATTTTACCATACCATTTTTCGGATTAGTCCATCCATCTACTCCATTTATATCTGCCCAGGCATGTATACCAAATGGTTCTATTCTCACGTCATTTGTAATGATCAAATGCACAGGGCGAAAAATTCCGAGTGGTTGTGAACCTTCGGAAAAGCCTCTTTCATCACTACAGCCACCACAAACCCATGGCAGGTTTTTTATATTGGCAGGGTGTGAAGCTTTTACAACCAGTTCATTTTTTGTTCCGTCGGTTTTGATTGCATCAGTAACATCCAGCGTAAAAGTCGTTCGTCCGCCAGCATGAGAACCAACAGCTTTTCCATTTAAAGTGACTGTGGCATAGCTTCCAACACCTTCAAAAAATAAAAAAAAACGTTTGCCTGTTTTGCTTTGTTTAATGTTGAATGTTTTTTTATAAACTGCATCTCCGTGAAGATTACCATGTACTAATCTTCTGTAACCATAATAATCATCCCAATTGTGAGGAATGTTTACTTGTTTCCATGTGCTGGATCCTTGTAATGATGTTAGCCAATCATTGTTGAGGGAAATATCCTGTCGTTGAGATTTTGAATTCAACCACAAAGACACAAAGGCGCAAAGAAAAATTAAAGGCTTCACGCAAAGGCGCAAAGATTTTAAATCATAAGGCGCAAAGCGATAATGCAAATTTTCTTTGCGTCTTTCCGTATCCTTAGCGTCTTTGCGTGAAATAATAGCTGAATAGTTAATAAAAAGTACAAGAGTGCGACGCAACGAATGCCCAATAGTAGTACAAAAGCAGGCTACCAAATTTTTCTTATAATTTATTAAGCGACGCATCAAATTTATAAATGGTATTTTTTCCTGTTGCCATCTTCACTACTTTATCATTATAACGCAACGTTAATGGCTGACCTGCTTTTGAATTTACAATCAACTGCTGCAATTTTCCATCACTCCATTTTATATCCAGCACAAAACCACCTCTTGCACAAATGCCCTTTATTTGTCCGTTGGCTAAAGCCAACGGCAATGCAGGTAGAATATCTATGTATTTTGTATGACTCTGAACGATCATTTCGCCAATTCCGGCAGCGCCACCAAAATTGCCATCGATCTGGAATGGCGGATGCGCATCAAATAAATTCGGATAACTGCCTGCTCCGCCTTTTACAGGACTCATCAGCATTTGTATCATGCGATAAGTATGTTCACCATCTTTGAACCGTGCCCAGCAATTTATTTTCCATCCGAGGCTCCAGCCAGTAGCTGCATCGCCACGATACAACAACGATTGTCTTGCAGCATTCATTAATGCAGGATTTGTTTCCCAGTTAATTTCATTACCTGGATACATACCCCATAAATGTGAGATATGGCGATGTTTGTTGGTTGTGTCATCAACATCCTGCATCCATTCCTGCAACTGTTTATACTTACCGATCTTATTTGGAGCAATACCATTTATTTTTTCCTGTAATGTTTGACGCAAGGCAAAATCTGTTTTTAATAATGTACCTGCTTCTATCACATTATTAAATAATGCTCGTATGATCTGGTGATCCATCGTTGGCCCTGCCACTAATCCACCTTGCTCGGGTGAGTTGGATGGTGTGCTAATCAAATACCCTGTTACTGGATCTTTAATTAAATAGCTATTAAAAAATAAAGCAGCTTGCTTCATGATCGGGTATGCCCGGTCTTTTAAAAATTTTTTATCCTGTGTAAACAAATAATGCTCCCATAGGTGTTGAGATAACCATGCGCCGCCTGTCACCCATATTCCATGATTGGCTGCATTGATGGGGGCTGTGGCTCTCCATAGATCTGTATTATGATGCAGTACCCAACCCGGTGCATTGTAATGATCTTTTGCTGTTTGCTTTCCCGTTTGAGACAACTCCTCAATCATTTTGAATAACGGCTCATGCATTGGAGAAAGATTGAGCAACTCAGCGGGCCAGTAATTCATTTCTGCATTGATGTTGGTAGTGTATTTGCTTCCCCATGGCGGAGTAAGCAGATCATTCCAAATACCCTGCAGATTAGCTGGTCTTGTACCGGGTCGTGATGATGAGATCAATAAATATCTTCCGTACTGCAAATAGAGAGCTACAAATGACGGGTCATTACTTGTCGCGAATTTTTCTAATCTTGTATCTGTTGGCAAATTTTCATTTGCTGATTTATCAAATTTCAAAGAGAATGTGTTGAAATATTTTTGATACTCTTTTATATGAGCTGATCTTATTTGTTCGTACGTTTTTCCCGCCATCGCTTTTAAAGCATTCACACATAATAACGCCGGGTTCCCGGTAATATCTTTATAATTTTTATAATTGGTAGCCGCCGTTAAGTAAAGTGTAACATCAGTAGCATTGGCTATTGAGAATTTATTATCTGCAGTAATTAGTGTGCCTCCGTTAATTTTTATCCTCAGGTAAGCAGCACCTTTCAAAGCTCCGTTTCTTACCTGCACAGCTAATGTAATTGTGTTTACATCAACATCCTTTACAATAAAATTTTTATGAGGGCTGCTTAATGAAACTTCAAAACTGATACTTTCCCTTTGTGATGCAGATAGATTTACTACTAATGCCTGGCTTGGATTGCTGACAAAATATTCTCTTTTAAAATTTATTCCATTTGCCGAATAGCTTGTTGTTGCAATCGCATTCTCCAAATCTAGTTCCCGCCGGTAATTTGTTGAATGAACAGCATTCTTAAAGTTCAAAAACAAATCGCCGAAGGGCTGGTAAGCTGCCTGGTAAGCACCGATCGCCGGCGGTTCATCATCCTGTATAAAATATTTCCATTGACCGTTCAATGTGATCTTTGTTGATTCATCATTCACCGGATAGACGCCTATATGTTTTGTTGTATCCTTATAACCTTGTATGCCACCTTTATCAGCATAATTTAATATTTGAATTGCAATGCTATTCTTGCCAACGTGCAAAACATCTTTTGGGATCGTATACTTTCTTGGTTCATTATTTTCCTGTGAGCCGATCAGTTTTCCATTCACATAGGTAAGATCATAATTACTGAGACGGTTCAAATCAAGTATAATATCTTTTCCAACCCATGATGCAGGTAAATCAAAACTTGTACGCAACCATACGGCACCGTCTAATCCTTCAAAGCCTACAACCTCCCATCCATCATAGGATGGAACGGTCATTGCTTTCCATTTATTATCGTCAAAATTTTCATTTGCTTCCTCTTTATGCTGCAAAACCTTTTTTACCCATCCTGCTTTCTTGTCTTCATTACTTTTTAATCCCATGAATTCCTTTTCGGCGAGAGCTTCTGCTTCCTTTTGTTTTCCTGCAAATAAGAGTTGGCGTATAGTATCCAAATATTTATAAGCGCCGGGGCGACTATAGCTGCGTGGTTCGCCAGTCCACAATGTTTCCTCGTTGAATTGAATTCGATCCTGTTCTATTCCTCCGAATATCATTGCCCCGATTCTTCCATTGCCAATAGGTAATGCTTCAGTCCATTTTATCGCAGGCTGTTTGTACCAGAGTTTTAAATCCTGGGCAGCAACTGAGATCAAATTCAGTTGAAGTATGATGACTAAAGAATATTTTATTTTATTTAGCATTGCTTATTATTCAAATAACCAATCTATGTTTTTATTTTTCGCATCACTCATCAGCATCGCATCATACACAGGTATTGTTTGATCTCCATCTACAAAGCCCAATACCAGGCAAACACCCTTGCCCAATTTTAATTGGTGAGTACCTGCTTTAAAACTATATGTATGAATATTAACAGGTGGCATTCCATCTATTGCAATAGCATTACTGATCTTTATTTCTGCTTGTCCATAATCATCAGCGCTGGCATTTGTTTCCAGTTCAGGTTCCTTTAGGAAAATAGTATCTGTTATAAAAGCTCCCCTTTGTGTTTTGAAATACCCGATTAAAAGTTTCACCGGTTTGTTACAAGAAAAGTTTATTTCAGTTCCGTTTTTTACTTGTTGTAAATAGCTTAACTGTAGACCCAGTAGTTCTTTTAATTCTGTTGCGTAGGATATTATGTGCTGACCTCTATCTTCAAACGGTTCGGATAGTGAGTCAATCGTGTACCAATTATTCTTCTCGCTCAACAAACTCATTTCCGCTCTTTTAAAAGCTGCTCTTTGCGATGAAGCAGTTGAACTATTATTTTTTAAAGAATCAATTTTATGTTTGAAAGTATTCAACTCGGCTTCAAATACTGGCAGCATTTCCTTCCAGTGCTTATAAGTTCCATCAACACCCCGCATTGGTATTTTGCGCTGCTGTGTCTGCATACTGTTGGCATAGAGATATGTTCCTTTAGTAAGATTTACCAGGGCTTTATAACTGTTCATGCTTTTTTGTAAAATTGGTACTGCCTTTTCAAGGTCAGCTATATTACCAGAGTATTTGTATTTCAACACTTGCAATACTGCTTCAGTCTTTTCTGCAAAATGATATGCGAGTGCCCAGTAACAATCTATGTCCCTTCTTATCCTTTCAAATTCATCGTAGTCTTTTATAATACCACCCTTAATTGCTTCAATCGCAGCAACTGCTTTGTCAGCATGTTCCTTTATTTCTTTTATAATCTGGGCTGGTGTTTCACCAATATGTTTCTGTCCTTTCCATTCTTTATCTGCATAATCGATCAGCATCTCTCCTTCAGGGGCTTCACTATCATACAACAAAGTAAAAAGGCCATAACGATAAGGATTAATAAGCTGTGTCATCAACATTCCTAATGTCAATGTTTGACGATTACCATCTGTAATACCAAAGCGACGTAATAATTTAGGAGCTATCTCTCCGCTTTCTTCATAAGCTGTTAAAATGTTTTTGCCATCAGTTATGTTGCAACCAAATTTATCCGCCAACAATTTACTCCAGTAATTTATTTCATCTTCCCGGTTACGTTTAGCTTTCCATGCATAACGAGCCCATGCTTTATACCATATCCAATCTCTTTCAATTTGCAATAAACGCTTACCTCCTTTAATACTATCTGCGCTGTATGGCCAATCCCAATATGAAGCCTGCGGATATAAATGCAAGCCATTTCCTCCCATTACTTCGTGCATACCGATTACAGATTGCTGAATAAAATCAGGCGAACCATAACGGAATGGTTCAAGGTTGGCAAGTATATGAACATTTTCTATTTGCACACTTCCCAGTTTACTCAATGTCTGATGCAGCTGTGCCCAACTACCTCTTGGTCTTGCGTAGGTTAATGCCTCGCCATTAAATTTTGCTTCTGTATATAAATTTTTATACAATGGCAATGCAGCTTTCATTACTGCAGGCGCATCGGTATCATGTGCTCTTAAAACAATTGGCGGTTCTTCCGTTTTACCCAATGCTTTCAATCCATCCTGTACTCCGGGTATAATAGTTTTTGCGAACCATTCAATATCGTCATTGCCTACTCCTTCCATTGCTTCGCCCAAACAAACCATCAGGCCCACATTTGGATACTTTTCCACAAAAGCAGCAATAGACTTTCTAGTATAGTCAGCAATTACCGGAATAATTGGCCGTTCCCTTTCTTGTGTTTTTATTTTATGATGCTCAGCAAATGGTTTTGATACGATGATATTATAAAACATCTGTATTACCCAGATACCACGTTTATCTGCTTCGCTGGTAATGAAACGGTAGATTTCTTCATTTTTTTTGAAAGTAGCATCATCCACTTCTACTGCGTAAGGATAGTCTTTCAGTTTTACCAATGACGCAAAAGGATGTCCATTCCAGAGATACAAAGAGTTCATCCTGTTCTCCAGCATAGAATCCAAAACCTGTAACCATAATTTCTTATCATAAAACCACGGAAAGGTTTCTGGAGTGTAGGGGTATTCATATACATTTCTTCCGGGCAGGTAGGTTGATTTTTGCAAACCGATGCACTGACCACGCAAAACCATTTCGGGTACATCCGTAAGATTTAACCTCTGGGGAAGTGATTTAGTTGCTTTAATCCTGTCCATCAGTGCAAGACATCCATATAAAATTCCGGACTCATCGTTTCCGGTAATTTTAATTTTGTTTTTGTCGCCCGATAATGAAAAACTTTCCTTTTTTCCATTTGTTGCTGTATCAATACGGATTGAATACTTTGTATTATTTAATTTAATCTGATTGATTACAGCCTGTAATCTTTGAACAGCAAAATTTGTACGGTTAGTTTTATAATTATTTTGAATTTGAACCTGGGCAAATAATGATTGCTGAAACAGGACAAACAATATGATGAAATATCTTTTCATTTCTATTTCACAGTAGCCAGTTCATTTAAATAATTCTCTAGCATAGTATAACCCTTCTTATCAAACTTATTTCTGTCGTTTGCGTCGTTTACATTTAATCCATTCTTTTTTTCCCACTCATCCGGCATGCCATCACTATCAGTATCAGTCGGAGCTATAGCAGATTTGTATTCAGCCCAGCCGCCCACTACAAACGGCAAGTCAATAATTCCTGGTTTACCGAATACCCCTTTGCCTGTAGCCGTTCCATTTTTTGTTTCCTGTATCACTCGTTCATCTACTGCATCACGTTTGGGTAAATAAGCACCTGCATATTTTAATACCTTTTCATATGCTTCTTTTGCTGATTGTTCTGGTAACGCAGCTGCCACAGGAAATGCCTTTTCTGCAATTGCGTTCTTTGGATAGTTTGCTTCAGCTAAATCAATTCCACGATTATTCTTTTTGGTAAGCGAGTTATCTCCTTCCATGATATTACCATCAACAAACCATTCGCCTGTTCCTTTTGAATTTTCCTTTTGATAAGAAGCATGAATAAATTTTAACTCAGCCGGTGCTGCAGGGCCGGGTTTATAGTAATTGTTTACAATGTTTACTTGTGATACACCACCGGCAATATTTACTTCGCCGCCATAGCAGGCATTTGTATTGCCCCAATTATAAACAACATTATTCCTGTAATCAACCAATGCAATAGTATCATGTGCTCTTGCTCCATTGAAACGAACAGCTCTTGTATTCAAGTGTGCAATTAAATTATGATGATAGCTTGCATATTGTCCGCCCCACACACCTCCATAAGAACGCTTGCCCTTCATATGACCAGCATCATACAATCCTTCACTTACAATGCACCATTGTACCGATACATTTTTTGTATCATACATCGCTGCACATTCTTCATTGGCCCAACTGAAACTACAATGATCAATAATTACGTCGTGACAATTCTCCATATCAAAACCATATAATCCTTTTTTATCTGTACCACCGGGTCTTGAGCGTATGAACCGGATAATGATATTGCCATGATTTCCTTTTGCAGATGCGCCATTAACAATGAAAGAATAATTTTTCAAACAGATACCATCACCAGGAGCTGTTTGCCCGGCAATAGTGAGATTAGAACGCTTAATCACAATATTCGATTCGAGTTCGATAATGCCACTCACTTTAAAAATTACTGTAAGAGGCTCACCGGGATATTGCTCCAATGTCCAACGAAAACTCCCTTCTCCCTTATCTTGTAAATTAGTTACTGAAACTACTTTCCCACCGCGACCACCAGTTGCAAATTTGCCAAAACCTTCGGCTCCGGGAAAAGCAATAAGTTGTGCTGATACTGTTTGAGATAAAAAGAATGAAAATATGATTAATGCTTTTTTCATTTTAATTTTTTAAATAACAGGAACTACACCACCTTGCTCACTACTTTTATAGGCTGCTTCCACACAAGCCATGGTATGAATGCAATCTTCAACGCTATTATCCGGTTGATCGATTAATTTTTCTTTAGCCATCAGTAACTGCTCCATGCTTCCAATGAATGCATGAGGAAACCAGCTGCCTTCAATTTTCATTTCTTTCCATTCGGGCTCCTTTCCATCTTCAAGCAATACATATTCAAAACTATCTGCCGCACCACGGGGATAGTCTATCAATGCACCAAAATTTATTTTAATAGCTCCTTTGCTTCCTTCGAACTTAATATAGGATTGTTGTTTAGGTGTTCCGTAATTATGACAATGATTGGTAAGAATATTAGCTGCGATCATTTCTCCATAATCCATAATGATATTGCTACGAACTGAAGCCAGTTCCTTCATTGAGGGATGTTTTGTTGTTTTGGCGTAAACTGATTTTGGATTGCCCAACAAGCTCCTGATCAAATCTATGTAGTGAATGCTGTGATATAAAATTTCAACTCTTGACGAGGACGCAAGATAATCCCAGATATGCCAGGGTGTATATACATTTACATTTACTTCAATATCGTTTGGTTCGCCCAAACTCTTATCTCTAATAAATTTTTTAGCAGCTAATATGTAAGGGGCATAACGCAGCTGAAAATTCACTGCCGCCAATAGCTTTTTACTTCTTACAATATCGAGTATCTCTTTTGCCTCATCATAATTTTCACCCATTGGCTTTTGTAATAAAACCGCTGAGTCATCCGGCAATTGTTTCAGGACTGGAATAGTTTGAGAGCCTGGAACTGCTACATCAAAAATAGCATTGACAGGAGCAGCTTCGATCATCTGCTTCAACCCGGAATATGTGTTAGGTATTGAAAACGCAGCGGCAGTTTTTTTTGCTTTTTCTTCATTAATATCAAAAATCCCCTGCACGTTATAGCCGGCAATTTTATAGGCAGGAAGATGCGCATCATTTACAATGCCACCGGCGCCAATAATATAAATCGGGTTTTGATACATTTTGATTTATTGGAACCATAAGGTCATTGTGTTATCCGATGCCTTAACCATTCAATGGTTCAATCCTAAATTATAAAACTTATCAGCATTGCTGAAATAGATTTTCTTCCTATCGTCCTCATTTAACAACTCATCTATAATGCTCCTTGTGATCTTCCATGTCTGAGAATATGTATTTGCCAAAGCAGATACCGGCCAATCACCACCGCATATGCATCGATCTGAACTAAAATGCTCCAACGCATACGCAACATACGGCTTTATATCATCTGTTGTTCTGCCTTCAAAATTTCCATCCGCTGTTCCCAATCCTGATATTTTTCCAAATATGTTTTTATTCTGCGCTGCCTCTTTGATCAACTCTCCCCATTTGCCAAATCTTTGTTTTGAAGAAATGGGTGGCGCATTCAAATGGTCGAATATCATTCGTAGTTCCGGAACTTTATCTGCTACTTTCAAAACAGTTTCAATATGTGCCGGTAAAATACCTACTACATCATAAGGAATATTATTTTTAGCCAGCAATTTCAAACTTTCAATAACGGGTGCCTGCAATAGCCACGCTGGATCTTTTTCATCATGAATTAAATGACGGACCCCTTTAAAATATTTGTGTGCTAAAAATTTTTCTTCAAGCAATCTCTCCGTTTCTTTTGTATCCATCAACGGTAACCAGCATACCACTCCTTGTATCCAGTCATTTTGTTCCGCTACTTCCAGCATCAGGTTTGTATCATCCAAATTGCAACTGGCCTGTACCATTACTCCATCTGTAACACCGGCAAGCTTTCTTTCTTCTTCAATTTCATCAATTGTATAGGTTCTGTTCAGAATAGAAGTATCGTCTTTCAGCCAGGGATATTCCGCCCGGCTGAGATCCCAAACATGAATGTGAGTGTCAATAATGCGTTGCATAATCAGACGGCAGGAACAGTTTTATGTAAATTAAATTTTTTATCAATAAAACTGTTATGTTCTCCCAAAAGCGGAGCCCCTGTTTCTGATGTAAGTATCGAGCCATTTACCTGGATAGGACAACGGGTAGTTTCTACCATAAATCCTTTACCGGTTTTAACCTTCATCACCATATTGAGTTGCTGAAACGGTTCCTGTTTCATCAATTCTTCATAATTAAAAACAGGAGCACACCATATACCTTCTTTTTCCAATATGCTTAACCAGTGCTGATTCGTGTTTGAATGCAAATGTCCCGCTATCAGTTTTTTTATTTCATCACGTTGATCAAACCAGTCATCCTTGTTTAAAAATTTGGCCAACTCAATACAACCGATCAATTCTCCCAGCTTTACAATATCCGTCATTGCCAAAGCGAGAAAACTATCTTCTGTTTTGTAAATACCATAAGGGGCCGCTACATAAGCATGTGCATTGTTAATGGCACTGCGTTGAGGAAGCAGGTAACCATCATTATAATAACAGGTAAGCACTTCAAACTGAAAATCAAGAATACTTTCCAGCATACTTACCTGCACTAATGCGCCTTCATTTGATTTTCTTTTTTCATACAATGCAGCGAGTATTCCTTGTACTAAATGCGTACCCGCCAGGATATCAACAACTGCCACACCCATTGGAGTTGGGTCTTCTCCTTCATTATTACTTAACCATGTCAACCCTGAAACAGCTTGTAATAACAGATCTTGCCCCGGCAGATCTTTCCATGGTCCTTCAGCACCATAACCACTTATTTCCGCATAAATAATTTCTGGTTTTATTTTTTTTACTGCTTCATAACCGAGCCCCAGGCGTTCCATTACTCCTGGTCTGAAATTATGCACCACCACATCAGCTTTTGCGATCAACTGCTTTATTTTTTGAAGGTCAGTTTCATCTTTCAGGTTTGCCTCATAACTTTTTTTGTTACGATTAATAGCATGAAAAATAGTTGACTCCTCTTCAATTTTTACATCTGACACATAAAGATTACGACAAATGTCACCGGTTCCGGTCTTTTCTATCTTTATTACTTCTGCACCTAAATCAGCAAGACGCAGCGTTGCATATGGGCCTGAAAGAAACTGGCTGAAGTCAACAATTAATAGATCTTTTAATAGCTTGTTGTCAGTAGCTGTATCTGTATTTGCAAAATGTTTTCCGTTGACAGCACTGACGTTCAAAAATTCCTTTACAATCGCATTTGTATGAAAACCTATTGCAGGCGCAGGTTTTGTATTAGTGAAAATGTTTCCATTTATCCTCACTGGGCATCGGGTCGTTCTGATCTGTTCGCCATTTAATAATATGCTTTGTTCTATATCCAGTTGTTTATAGGCTTCATGCTCACGAAGCTGTTCCCAATTCAGTACTTCTGCAGCCCATAGATCTTTCTTTTGCAAATGTGATAACCAGTATTCAGATGTTTGCGTCGGTAAGTGTTTTACAATTATTTTTTTTATGTCATCTCTTAATTCAAAAGCCTGTGCTGAATTAAATTTCTTCAACTCATTACAATCAATTGCTTCTGCCAATTCCTCAAGTGGCATCATTGCCAATGCAAGATAGCTGTCAGCAGTTTTATAAATTCCGTAAGGTGCACTCAGTAATGTATGCCCGCTATTTATCCTCCCGCGTTGCGGTTGCTGATTACTTGCAAAAAAAGTTGTGAGTAATTCAAATTGAAAATCGAGTAATGCTTCGAACAAACTGATCTCAATTAATGCTCCTTGTCCCGTCAGTTGTCTTGAAGCAGCGGCCGCTAAAATACCTTGTGTTAATTGTGCACCTGCAAGAATATCTGCAATGGCAATACCAAACGGCATAGGCTGTTCACCTGCATTACCTGTTGTAAATGCCAACCCAGCGATAGATTGTAGTAACAGATCCTGCCCCGGCTTATTTTTCCAGTTGCCAGATTTTCCATACCCGGAAATAGAAGAATAAATAATAGCAGGATTTATTTTTTTCACCTCTTCATACCCCAACCCGTTTTTTTCCATTACTCCCGGGCGGAAATTATGAATGATAATATCGGCCTTGGCTATCATTCTTTTTATTTGCTCAAGGTCATTTGCATCTTTCACATTAGCCGTAAAAGATTCCTTATTGCGGTTGATGGTATGAAACAATAATGAATCATCACCCATCCATAAATTTTTGATAGCTAGTTTTCTTCCTGCTTCTCCGTGTACCGGTCTTTCAATCTTTATCACCCTTGCGCCAAAATCTGCAAGGCGCAACCCCGCCGAAGGGGCTGATAAATACTGGCCGAACTCCAGCACTGTTAATCCACTCAGTGGTAAATTGCTCATGCTGGTTGTTCTGTTTGTGTGTGTTTCATACTCTGTTTATAAATCGCATTCATTTCCTGCAATGCATCTTTTGCATTTATCTTATCCAATAAATATTGCTGCAGTGGCAATCCTGCATGATCCTGGAAATGCAAGTAGCCATTATATCTTGGTCTTATATAGCCATTTTGCATTACAGGCAATGTGTTTTTAAAAAAATCATGTGTAAGCGAATTAGCCTCGGCATTCTGCCACGCTGCTAAATGCCCGGGCTGTCCACTATGCTGTACATATACTGTTTTCTGAAAGTTTTCTGAACAAACAAATGCAGCAAAATCAATAGCTGTTTCTTTATTCTTACTGAATGCAGAAACAGAAATTCCCGTGCCACCGATCGTTGTCTTTAGTTTTTTATTACTAATTGTAATTACATCCATGTAATGAAGCAGGTGATCTGCAAAACCTGTTCTTGAATAATTACTATAGCCATATGCAAACGGGCAATACCAGTAATCATTTGTACTGCTCATCAATTCAGCAACAGCAATTGGATTGCATTCAAACATCTTTTTATCGACTAATGAATACAGTTGTTTCATTGTCTGTATTGCTTTTATACCTATCTCCTCATCTATTAATTTATTTTGCAAAAAAGGCTCCTGGCCTTCAGCAATACAGAATGAATAAAAATTCATCAGCAGGTCGATCGGGATTGCTGGTACTGCTACTTTACCAGCTTTAGCCAAACCGAGTAAATCATCCCAAGTTTCGGGCAATGATGTACTATTTTCTTCCAGCAGATCTTTTCTGTAGCTGGCGAAAGGTGCTGCAGCATCGATCGCCAGTGCCCATTGTCTTCCGTTATAGTTATAACTTTCGCAGGAGCCGCCAACAGAATTATCTAATTGGTTTTTCAAGTATGCTGAGGGTAAATATTTGTTTAGCGGAAGTACGCAATTTGTAGCCGCTGCACAACCAACCCAGGGATGGTCGATGATGAGTAGGTCGTATTCTTCAGTTAATTTCTCAATTGGAAAATCAGCGAATTCCTGTAACGTCCGTTTCTTCCATTGAATTTGTACATCCGGGTGCAACTCTTCGTAGCGCTGGGCGGCAGCGAGCAGAGGAGTAATTCCCCTGCTGTGCCCCCATGCTATGCCTCTTAAAACTGCTGCCATCGTTAATTACCCTTTTTTGTTTACCAATAACAAATGCTCACACACCATTACCAATTCATTATCCTGGTTAAAACACTCCACCAGTTCTGTTACCAGTCCAAAGCCGGGCTTTTTATGTTCTTTACTCTCTTTCACTGTTACCGTCACTTTTATAGTATCACCAATAAAGACAGGTTTGATAAACCGCAACCTTTCATATCCATATGTCATCGATACTTCGTTTACAAAATCGGCTGTAAGGCCGATCGCTACTGTAAATATCAACGTACCGTGAGCTATCCTTTTTTTAAAGGGCTGTGTTTTACACCATTCCTCATCCATATGATGCGGGAAAAAATCGCCTGATTGCCCTGCGTGAATTATAATATCCGTTTCTGTGATTGTTCTTCCCTTTGTCACCCTCTTCTCGCCTGTAATAAATTCCTCAAAATATTTTTTTATAAACATGGCCGATCTGATAAAATGAATAAACCCGTTATATTAAGCTGGTTATTTACCCGGGATTGCTGAAAAGGGATGACGAAAGAAGCGTTTGAATAAGAAAGCAGTGGAGTTTTCTCTATGGCAAATGCTGGATCATCAATCGAATTTTATACAATCGTAGGCTACCTGTGAAATTCATTTTTTACGATAAATTTCAGGATATTAAATTAGAACGGAATAAAGGCCAGCCCAATGTCAGGTTTTACTGTATTGATGGAAGATTTTACTATTCATTTTTGAGCCTAAAATGAAAGAAACGAGCAACAATTTGATTATACAAAGTATCATTGCAGCATGAATTATAAAGCATTCTTATTTGACCTGAACGGTACTATGATCGATGATATGGAGTATCATATTAAAGCATGGCACAGGATATTAAATGACCTGGGTGCTGATCTTAGTGTTGAACGGGTGAAAGAAGAATGCTATGGAAAAAATCATGAACTGATCGAACGCATTTTCCCTGGCAGGTTTAGCGAAGAGGCAAAGAACAAAATGAGTATAGATAAAGAAACGCAATACCAACATGAGTTCCGGCCACATTTAAAATTACTAAATGGCCTTGACGATTTTTTAAAACAAGCAAAGAATAATAATATTAAAATGGCGATCGGCTCCGCTGCAATTATGTTTAATATCAATTTTGTACTGGACGGTTTAAATATCCGGCATTATATCGATGCTATTGTGAGTGCTGATGATGTTGCATTCAGTAAGCCCAACCCAGAAACATTTACCCGTTGTGCTGAATTGCTTCATGTATCGCCCAAAGATTGTTTAGTATTTGAAGATGCTCCTAAAGGTGTAGAAGCTGCTGCGAATGCAGGGATGGATTGTGTTGTGCTTACTACAATGCATACGGCAGAAGAGTTTCAGCAATACAAGAGTATTAAAATGATAGTAAATGATTTTTCTTCTCCAGAACTAAAAGATTTATTTAGCAAAAAATAAAAGGCAGTCCGAAGACTGCCTTTATCATCGATCATTAAATAATTATTATCACCAAAACTTAGCGTACAACACGGTAAGGATAAGTAATGTAACTACGATCATTGCAACAATTGATGGTTTCAGTTTAAACATTTCTTTATCCAGTACAAAAGCTTTCGGATTTATTTTCGGACCTGCTAGACTAAAGCCCACCATTACCAATACAGTAAAGAAGAATGACCAGCCCATATTGATAAGGAATGGTATCTGGTAAACTTCTTTTCCTTTTTCCACTGTATGGAATGCTGTATATAACCATGTTTCATTTCCAAACATGGAAACTGCATAGTTATTAAAGAAGATCGCTAGTGCTAAACCGGTAATAAGACCAGCTACTGCGGCAGGGCCAGTTGTACGTTTCCAGAACATACCGAGTATGAACATGGCAAATACACCAGGGCTGATAAAGCCCGTATATTTTTGAATGAAAGTGAAACCGCCTTCGCCGCCAATGCCCAACAGATCGTCCCATGTAAAAAGTAATGAAATAAGAATTGCAATCACGGCAACTATTCTTCCCGTCCAAACTTGTTTCTTTTCATCTGCATTTGCTGCCATTTCAGTTTCCAGAAGATTTAAAACATCACTTTGAACAGGTTCTTCTTTTTTCTTTTTAAAGTACTTGTTATGGATATCGTATGTATAAATGGTCGAAATACTATTGAGTTTACCTGCCAATGAAGCAACAATAGCTGCTGTTAACGCTGCAATAGATAAACCCTTTAACCCTTCGGGTAAAAATCCAAGAATGGAAGAATAAGCACTATCCATTCCATTTACTTCCAGATGTCCGCTTTTATTTAATACATATGCGGCAATGCCCGGCAGCATAACAATAACCGGCATAAACAATTTCAGAAACCCCGCAAATAAAATTCCTTTGCGTGCAGTTTGCAGATCGGCGCCCAATGCCCGTTGTGTAATGTATTGATTACATCCCCAGTAATTCAGGTTTACGATCCACTGACCCGCAAAATACATTGCAAGCCCTGGCAGCAATAAATATTTATTGATATACTCCTGCGAAGCATCTGCATCGGGTTTAGATAAGATCATATGAAAATGACCCGGTGCTTCTTTTAATAATGTATTGAAACCGGCGATAGCATCCCGGCCCAAACCAAATTTTTCACTCACGATCGTCAATGCAAAATAAATAGTTGCAAAACCGCCTATGATCAAAACAGCAACCTGAATTACATCTGTATAACCAATAACTTTCATACCTCCGAGTGTGATGATCAATGCAAAAATGGCAAGGCCGATCATGATAGCATGAAAATATTCCGGCCCAACCAGCCCACTGATCGCAACCGCTCCAAGAAATAAGATAGAAGTAAGGTTTACAAATATGTAAAGGAATAACCAGAAGATGGCCATGATCAATGATACGGTTTCATTATACCTTGTCTTCAAAAATTGCGGCATGGTATATATCTTATTCTTTAAATAGATCGGGATAAACCAGACAGCAATAATGATCAATGCAACGGCTGCTATCCATTCATAGGCTGCAACAGCAACACCGACAAAGAATCCATTTCCGCTCATTCCGATAAATTGTTCTGCAGAAATATTAGAAGCGATCAGCGATGCACCAATAGCCCACCAGGTAAGAGAACCTTCTGCTAAAAAATAATCATGTGAAGCTGTAATAGAGGCTTTCTTTTTCCTTCTGTATACCCAATAACCATAACTGGCTATCAGGATAAAATAAAAAATAAATACGGCAATGTCACTGCTGGCAAGTTTGTTCATTTCGTTTTGGTTAAATTATTTGTATCAGGATTTATTCAGTTGAAAATACATATCGCTCCATCTTAAATTATTCTTGAACTCTGAAATTGCGGTATTTTTTCCAATTAACACAAATTCAATTCCCGCCATTTCAGCGAAATCTTCCAGATGTTCCGATGTAAGATTTTGAGAGTAACAGGTATGATGTGCACCACCTGCCAATATCCATGCTCCACAAGCTGTCTGCATATCCGGCAACGGTTTCCATAATACTCTTGCTACTGGAAGTTTAGGCAAATCATATTGCGGTTTTACAGCCTGCACCTCATTTACCAATAACCGGAATCGGTTGCCCATATCAACTACAGATGCATTTAATGCAGCACCTGCTTTTACATTAAACACTAATCTCACGGGATCTGCTTTTCCACCAATACCTAATGGATGAATTTCACAAGATGGTTTTCCATTAGCAATGCTTGGACAAATTTCAAGCATATGCGATCCTAAAACAAATTCATTACCCGGTTCAAAATGATAAGTATAATCTTCCATGAATGAATTACCGCCTTGTAAACCGGTTGCCATTACCTTCATTGCTCTTACGAGTGCAGATGTTTTCCAATCACCTTCACCACCAAAACCATAACCTGATGCCATTAATCGTTGAGAAGGAATACCGGGCAACTGAGCCATTCCATGCAGATCTTCAAATGTATCAGTGAAGCCTTTGAAACCGCCGGCCACTAAGAATTTCCGCATACCAATTTCTATTTTTGCGGCATCTCGGAGTGACTGATGTTGATTGCCGTTTTTCTTTAATGAAGGCACCAGTTTATATTCATTGTTGTATACTTCAACCAGATCATCAATTTCTCTTTCTCTTACTTTATTTATAAGTCCTACCAGGTCTCCTATTCCGTGGGTATTTACGCTATATCCAAATCTCAATTCCGCTTCTACTTTATCGCCGTCTGTAACAGCGACCTGTCGCATATTATCACCAAAGCGTACAAACTTTGCCAGTTGCCAATCATTCCATCCTGCGGCAGCACGACACCATATATCAATTTTGTTTACGACATTTTCATCAGCCCAATGTCCTACTACAACTTTCCTGTTCAACCGCATACGGCTCATCATAAAACCAAACTCACGATCGCCATGTGCAGATTGATTCAGGTTCATAAAATCCATATCAATTTCACCCCATGGAATATCCCGGTTAAACTGGGTATGCAAATGCAATAAAGGTTTGTGTAAAATCTTCAAGCCATTGATCCACATTTTCGCCGGTGAAAAAGTATGCATCCATGTTATCAGCCCGATGCATTTTTTTTCTGTATTCGCCTCCATACAGATGTTATAAATTTCTTCTGTTGACTTTACTACAGGTTTGAATTTAACCTGCACAGAAATTTTATCAGACGTATTAAATGAGGCGGCAATCTTTTGAGAATGTGCGGCTACCTGTTTCAGAGTTTCTTCACCATACAAATCCTGGCTGCCGGTTACAAACCAAACTTCCAGCTTATTAAAATGTTTCATTATAATATTTTACTTGGTTGAAAATTTATAGACAGATGTTTGCCTGTAAGTTTCTCCCGGTTTTAAAATTGTAGTTGGAAATGCTGGTTGATTTGGACTATCAGGATAATGTTGTGTTTCGAGACAAAGCGCAGCATGCTTTACATATTTCTGTCCGTGCAAAGTATTCGTCAATGTGCCATCCAAAAAATTACCTGAATAAAATTGTAAGCCGGGTTCAGTGGTAAATACTTCCATGAATCTTCCGCTGCCAGCATGATATAAAGTTGCAACCTGTTCTAATGTAGTTCCGTTTTTATTCAGAACCCAGTTATGGTCATAGCCACCGCTTACGCTATCAATTTCTTTTCCGATTGCTTTTGCTGTATTAAAATCCATAGGCGTTGATTTTACTGGATCAATTTTACCGGTTGGAATTAATTTATCATTTACAGGAGTATAACTATCAGCTTTTATCAACAACTCATGTCCGAGTATTGTTGAATCACTACCGCCTGAAAGATTGAAATAGCAATGATTTGTCAGATTTATCGGAGTAGCCTTATCAGTTGTTGCAGTATAATCGATTTTCAATTCGTTTGCAGAGCTCAGTGAATAGATCACTTCAATATTTAAGTTACCGGGATAACCTTCTTCACCATCTTTACTTTGGTAAGTTAATTTCAAACTGCTGTCGCCAGCTAGTTTTTCAATATTCCAATAAACTTTATCATAACCTTTATTGCCGCCGTGTAATGTATTGCCATGATCATTTGCAGCTAGTGTGTATGTCTTTCCATCTAGATCAAACTTGGCATTGGCAATACGGTTACCATATCGTCCGATCAATGATCCGAAATAAGGGTCGCCTTTTTGCAGGTATCCATCAAGTGTCTCATACCCGAGAACAACATCACCCAATTTACCCTGCTTATCAGGAGCAAGAATTTTTGTAACGGTTCCACCATAATTAATAATACTCACCTGCATTCCCGAAGGGTTGGTAATGGCATACTCGGTTACCGGTTTAGTTTCAAAATTGCCAAAGGCTTTTTCAGTAATACTGAATTTGCTGTCGGTCTTTTCTTCGGTTGTTTTGTTGTTGTTGCATGATGAAGCAAACAAAATGATAGCAGGCAAAACGTTAAGAATTTTTTTCATGAATAAAATATTTAAAAAGATTATTGGCCGTAATAAGAATCAGGGCCGTGTTTACGTTCAAAATGTTTTTTTATCAATGCATCTTTCAATCTTTCCGCAGATGGGTTTATTTGTTCAGTTAACAAGGCCATTTTGGCTATTGCTTCCAGGACAGCGCTGTTATGCACCGCCTTACCGGCATTTTTACCCCAGGTAAATGGAGCATGATTGCCCACCAAAACCATTTCCACTTCTGCATAGTCCAGTTTTTTTTCTTTAAAACAATTCATTATCTGGAAACCCGTCTCGTATTCATAATTCCCTTTTATCATTTCATCACTCATTGGGGGTGCGCAGGGAATATCAACGGTGTTATAATCTGCATGTGTTGTTCCGAAAATCGGGATGTCTCTTTGTGACTGTGCCCATGCAGTAGCGTATGTAGAATGTGTATGAACAATACCTCCGATCTTTTCCCAATGCTTGTACAATACAGCATGTGTCAGCGTATCCGATGAAGGACGAAGATCTCCTTTAACAGTATTGCCATCAAAATCCACGATCACCATTTTATTTGGCGTTAATTCATCGTAAGGCACGCCGCTTGGTTTTATGGCAAACACACCCAGATCTCTGTCAGCAGCACTTACATTACCAAACGTAAACAACACAAGCCCCAACTCAGGCAACTGCATATTTGCTTTATATGCTTCTTCTTTTATATGTTGATATTTACCCATATGTTTATTCAATTAAAACTTTACAGTCAGGTGTTACGATTGCTTTTCAATAAATGCACCCAGCTTTTTATATTTCTTAAATTTTCTTTTGTAGGCCGAAACATTTTTCTTTATTGGTTTGTACTCTTTTTCAAACCCCTGTCCCATCGCAGCCATTGCATCTTCTACATTATTATATATACCTGCAGCAGTAGCAGCAAACATAGCCGCACCAGCTGCACAGGTTTGATCGCTTTTATGAACCCTGATAGGCATATTCATTATATCAGCCATTGTTTGCATAATATAAGGTGATTTTTTTGCAACACCACCCAAACCAATTAAACCTTTGACCGGAATGCCTTCATCAATAAATCTGTCAACGATTGCTTTGGCGCCAAAACAAGTTCCTTCCACTAATGCTTTAAAGATTCGTGGCGCATCGCTGCCAAGATTCAGGTTAGCAATTGCTCCTTTTAGTAACTGGTTGGCATCGGGTGTTCTTCTGCCATTAAACCAATCTACAGCAATTTCATCGCTGTCATTCAATGGGAGTTTGGCAGCTTCTTCAGAAAGGCTATCGATAATATTATCGCTGAGTTGTTTTTTTAACTCCTCGTCTGTTATTTGATTTAGCGGCCAGCTCAATAAATTTTTAAACCATGCATACACATCACCAAATGCTGACTGACCTGCTTCAAGACCAATCATACCTGGAATAACAGAACCATCTACCTGTCCGCAAATTCCTTTGATCGTTTTTCCATGTATATCATCAGCAGGCGCCACCAGCATATCACAAGTAGATGTGCCCATCACTTTACTTAAGTAATAGGGTTCTATCTGTCCACCAACTGCACCCATATGTGCATCGAATGCACCAATACCAATTACAACATCAGTTGATAAGCCCAGCTTTGCCGCCCATTCACTGCATAAATTACCTGCAGCTTTATCAGCGGTATATGTTTCTGTAAAAAGTTTTGAAGTAAATCCATCGAGTAATGGATCGAGTGATGCAAAAAAATCATTGGGAGGAAATCCATTGAATGCTTCCGCCCATAAAGCTTTATGACCTGCACTGCACACACCTCTTTTCATTTGTTTAGCATCGTTACCTCCGGTTAATAAAAAAGGTATCCAGTCGCAATGCTCCGCAAAAGATGCAATGCTGTTTCTTATGGCTTCATCTTCTCTTAATATATGCAGCAACTTTGCCCAAAACCATTCAGAAGAATAAATACCGCCAACATATTGCAGGTAATCCGCAGGAAATTTTGTTCCATGTTCATTTATCTCGGCTGCTTCTTTGGTGGATGTGTGATCCTTCCACAGCACAAACATAGCATTTGGATTTTCTGCAAACTGTGGTAATAATGCCAGTGGCGTTCCTGTTTTGTCAACAGCAACTGGTGTAGAACCTGTAGTATCGATTGAAATCGCTTTTACATCCCTTACAATATCGCTACCTGCTTTTTGAAGACAATCTTTTATTGTTGCTTCCAGCCCTTCGATATAATCCAACGGGTGCTGACGAAAAAGATTTGCGGAAGCGTTGCAATACATACCTTGTTTCCAACGGGGATAATAAAAAATGGAAGAGGCAATTTCAGTACCATTGGCAGCATTTACCAATACTGAGCGAACGGAATCTGTTCCGTAATCGGTTCCGATGACATAGCAATCTTTCATAATAAGTGTCAAAATAACACTTTAAAATTGACTGGAGAAAAAAATATTTTTGAATTCACAGCCGACAGGGCAGCACAGTATTCCCACCTTAGTTTTTCCTGAATATATCTTTCGTCGGAAGAAAACTCATAAATGTCTGAAGGTTAGAATAATATTTTCTTTTATCCAGTTTATAATAAAATGCTCCTTTTTTAGATGATAGCCTCTCCTTCTCTTTTTGCTTTATCACTAACCCTGCTGAGACCAGCTTGCGCATAAAATTCCGTTTGTCAAATTCTTTTTGGTAAATGGCTTTATACAAACTCAGTAATTGAGGAAAGGTAAATTTATCCGGCAGTAATTCAAATAATATTGGATGTAAAGCAGCCTTGTATTGCAATCGTCCTAATGCTTCATCGGCCATTTTCCGGTGATCAAAGATCAGTTTTGGTAATTTATTTAATGAGAACCATTCTGGCTTGTAATCATTACTGATCTGCTTTTCATATTTATGAATATCGATAAGTGCAAAATAAGTAACCGATACAGTACGATCGAACGGATCTCTTTTCAAATCACCGAAAGCATGCAACTGCTCCATGTAAACACTCTCCAACCCGGTAAGTTGTTTTAAAACCCGTACAGCCGCATTATCGAGACTTTCATCTTCATTTACAAATCCGCCCATCAGGCTCCACTTATCTTTCTCAGGTTCAAAGCCGCGATGGATGAGTAAAAGTTTTAATTCAGTTCCGTCAAAACCGAAAATGACACAATCCACAGCAACTAGTATCGGGGTTTGATTGTAACGGCTTTGCGGCATTGATCAAAAATAAGGAGATAGTTTTTACCGCCAAGAATACTTTATTTATTCATCATAAACCTCTTCGACAGTTCATCATACAGTAATAAAAGGTTATTCGATTTACCATCATTGTCAAAGATTTTTTCCCATGTGTTTAGCGGCTCCCAAATGCAAGTGCCCTTACCCTTACCATCAGGTAATTCAAAAGCAATTTTGTTCACTTCTTCTTTCAATGCCGAATATTCAACGACAATCACATCTTTATTATAACGGCGAACCAAATCCTTGAGATTACTTTCCAGGTCACTGAGTGTACCATGCCATTTCGGATAATAGGATTCACCAATCACATCAAAATGTACGCCCCTGGCAATCATATTATCGATAAAGAAAACCGATTCATGATTTTGTCCACCCAATGCTATATGCAGCATCATAGCGACATTGGGATCTACTGCTTTTACGGCAGCTGTTCCTGCACTAATGAGCTGTGCAGTGGCATCAATATTCCTCGCATTTCCATCGGGCCATACAAGACCATGATTAATTTCGTTTCCTATCTGCACCATATCGGGTGTTGTGCCCTGTGCTTTTAATTCCTCCATTACTTTTTTAGTATAATCATACAATGCTTTTTTCAAATCCGTGAAGGATAAATTTTTCCATGCTGCAGGTTTATATTGCTTTCCGGGATCGGCCCATGTATCGCTGTAATGAAAATCCAACAAGAGCTTCAACCCGGCTGCTTTAACCCTTTTTGCCATTTGTTTGGTATGCTCTAAATCACAAAAACCTTTTTTAGGAGAATAACCGCTATCACTTGCCGGATCATTAAATATGCGTAGACGTATATAATTAAATCCATGCTCTTTTAAAATTTGTATGGCATCTTTTTCAACTCCCTTATCAGAAAATTTAATTCCTCTATCCTCAAGCTGAGGAAGAAAAGAAATATCAGCACCCATCATTTTGTCAACAGGCCTTGGTTTAGCTGCTTCACCTTTGAGCTGATATTTTTCATCAGTAGTAATCGTGTTTGCATTTTCATATGATACAGTAATAATATCAGTTGAACCGCTGAACAAGCCGGATGAAGATGCTTCAAACTTTATGATACCCGGTTCACCTGTGCCCTGAACAATTACCTGGCATTTACCATTAAAGGCACTTCGCTGCCATGCACCATCCACACATTTATCCGGTTCATGACTGCTGGGATCACCGTTACCTACTCCAATAATTTTGCCCGGACCGCTGATAGTAAACCGAACCATATTATTTGCATCGGGTACTTCTCTTCCTTCACGGTCAATGATACTTATATTCATCACTGATGCATCTTTTCCATCAGCCAGCATCACTGTTTTGTGAGGTGTTAATTGCACTTCAGCAGGGGCTCCTGTCGTTTCAATTTTCGAAGTAAGCTTTTTTCCTTTTTTGTATGCAACAGCTTCCAATTTACCCGGTTCAAATTTTACATTCCATCGTAAATGACTGTTACGTGGCATATCTTTTTTGCCAAGACTTTTTCCATTTAAAAACAACTCCACGTTATCTGCATTACTGTTTACCCATACATCAATTTCTTTTGCAGGCTGTCCCCATTCATTGCGATGATTCCAATGTGGTGAAATATGCAGTACATCTTTATCCGTCCACCAGCTTTGATAGTAGTAATAAATATTCTTTGGAAAACCGCACATATCCATAATACCAAAATGGGAATTGATATTGGGCCATTTGTAAGGAGTAGGCTCACCGCGATAATCAAAGCCTGTCCAAACAAAACCACCCAACCAATAATCATTGGGTGCTGCAAGCTTCCACCATGTTTCTGCTGTACTTGCCCACCATGGCGCTGTTAAATCCTGGTCGGGTAAATAGCCACGGATAGAATCTTTTTGCCAAATACCACGGGTAGTAACGGTACTTCCCATTTCGGTACCTAGTATCGGCTGATCCGGATGTTCCTTATGATAATCTTCCACTGCAAATTGGCGATAGTTAAAACTGCGAACCGGTATTACTTCATTCACACCACGAAATACATTTGCTACATCAGCGGCGTAGGTGCAAGTTCTTGTTGGATCAAGTTGTTTTAGTTTGGCAATAAATGTCTGAGCAATTCTTTTACCACTGGTTTGTGTATGGATCCAGCCTTCTTCATTACCAATACTCCATATAAAAACAGATGGATGACTCCTGTCTCTTTTTACCAGGCGTTCAAACTGGCTCATATATTCCGGGCCACTATTGAGTAACCGTTGTTCATCCATTACCAGCATACCTAAACTATCACATGCATCCAGTAATTCAGGTGTTGGTGCATTATGACTTGTCCGGTATGCGTTGGTTCCTAAATCTTTTAATAAACCAATCCTGTAATAGTGAAGATAATCGGGCTGTGCAGACCCAACACCAGCATGGTCGTGATGATTATTAGTACCAAATATTTTTATATACTTACCGTTTAAGAAAATACCATTTGGTTTTATTTCTACAGTACGAAAACCAAAACGCATTTTTTTTGAATCAATAACTTTTCCGTTTTCTTTAAGTTCAACAACAACCCGGTACAGGTAAGGATTTTCAAGACTCCATAACTCGAGATTTACAACTGTTATGGTTTGCTTAGCGGTTTTTTCTTCAAGTGTATTTATAATTACTGGTTGCTCTTTTGCATTGCCAACTATTTTACCTCCCTTATCAGTTAAATAAGTGCTGATGGAATAGTTGGCGCCAGAACTTCCTTCATTAGCAACAGTTGTTTCTACAGTTAGCGTTGCTTTATTATTTGCAATAGAAGAATAAGCAAAAACTCCGTCAGTTGCAATATGAGTATTGGAATATTTATTCAACCATACATGCCTGTAAATTCCTGCACCTTCGTAAAACCATCCTTCGTATTGAGTCGCATCTACCCTTACGCAAATAACATTGTCACGGTTATAATTAATAAAATCTGTTACATCATAACTTTCTCCTACATACCCACTTTTATTATTGCCCAAATAAAATCCGTTGATCCATATATTAGCATCCCGGAAAATTCCATCAAACTGAATTTGAAAACGCTGACCAGAATCTGATTGTGCAACAGTAAAATGTTTGCGATACCAACCGATACTTGTTGCCGGAAACAAGCCACCAACAGGTTTGTAGCCATGACTCTCAACATCAGAATTATCTACGTTTACAAATGGCAATTCGACTGCCCAATCATGCGGAAGTGAGACTATACGCCATGCACTGTCTTTATATCTTGGCTCTATTGCAGTACCCGGAGCTCCGCCAGCTTTTGAAAAAATAGTCCGTATGCTATAATTAAAATCTTTTTCAGGATTTGCAGCATGACCGAGTGCGAATTTCCAGTCATTATCCATGTTAATTCTTTGACGGGGAGATTGCGCTGATGATATTAACCCGACTAATAAAAAGCAAATAACGTTGAGGAATAGTTGTTTTATTTTCTGCATGTGCTTATATAATGTTGTTTTATTTTTACCAAACAAACAATTGCTAAAAAATTTTTCCCCTGTAAAAACAGAGGAAGCTAATTAAGTATTGATCAGCCCGTCTACTCTCTTTTTCGCTGTTGGGTTTATTGCTCCGTTACTGGAATGCTTCCATCGCAACTGTCGGCTTTCCCGAATTATCAAATGCCCCTAATGTATATCCTTTCCAGCCACCATAGCATTGAGGTTCCCAGTATAAAACTCCCAGGCCTTTATTTCCGGTTACTGATTTTACTTTTATAATCAGGTCACTTAAAAAAGATTTACAATTTGCCGTGTCATCCCAAGGCATTCCAACTTCCACTAAGTTTCAATAGGTTTGACATCAACTCTAGACATTACAAGATACAAAAGAGATACATAATCGAAACTAACACCTTATGTAAGATGAAGGATTTTATAAGCAGGTATCAATGACAACTCATTCCACCCCCTGCTACATAGGCAGGGCTCACGAAAGGAATTCCCAATTCCAATCCACGCAATACAAGCAAAGCGGCCATTAAAAATAAAAACACAGGTAGCGCCTTATTAATTTTTAATCTTACCTGTTGATTAAGATAATTGCCGAGAAGTATTGTTGCCATCATTGCAGGAAATGTACCGAGGCCAAAGAAACTCATGAATAATGCTCCATTCAATGAACTTCCGGTAATAACAGATGATGTAAGTGCTAAATAAACAAGTCCACAAGGAAGCAGCCCATTTAAAATTCCGATAAAAAATAATGAGCTTAAATTTTTTGATTGAAACAACTTACCCAACTGCTTACGCAATGCGATAAAGGGGCTATTGAATATAGTTGGCTTTGAAAAATGAAGATATTTTTTTGGAATGAACAGGTATAATAAAATGACTACTCCTAGTATTAACGACAGTCTGCTTTGCCAGTGAGAGCTAATGATCAGTTTACCAATTGAGCCAAATACCAAACCCATCGAAGCGTAAGAAACAATTCTTCCAAGATTGTATAGTGTACCGCCCGCAAAACGGGAAAGATTATCTGAATGAGAAACAGGTAAAGCCAAAGCCAGCGGGCCGCACATACCCACACAATGCAGGCTGCCTGCAAGCCCCATGATAAATGCTGTACCTATGATCTCGATGCTTATCACAAAAATATTTTTCGTTCATTATAATATTTTTTTCCGTCGGCTGTCCAGGAAAGTTTGAGCTCATACAGCCCTTTTGCTCCTTCTGGCAGCGATTGATTAAATTCAGGAGCATTGATCGTAAAACTTTTCCTGAAATCTTTCTTATCATCAGCCGGGTAATAGAGATAAAAGTCCACATCAATTTTTTTGTCCTTCATTTCAATAGGAAAGCGGACTGTAACGGCTCCTTCATTTCTTTCGACTGAAACCGGTGCAGATAATGCATTCGCATTGGCTGACTGATCGATCACCTGCTGGTATTTCAGTTCTTCGCCATAGTAATCTTTAGTTACCATATCAAACCGTTCATTGTTTGCTTTAAAAACCAGGAATACAATGCCTGCTACAAAGAGCAGGTAAACACCAGCTATTTTATATCCCCATGAAATTTTCATAATCGTTATTTTTAAGATCCTGGTCCGAGAAATGTTGTTTTCAATGTCTCCAGTTTTTTATTGCCCTGGTAAACACCCAATACAATCGGTGTTTTTCTTTTTGTGATCAATGAGCTATCAATTTTTACGAAGAAGGGTGTCTGGAAATAAGATTCCTTCGGTACTATTAATTCTCTCGCTACTACTTCTATCTCGCCTTTTATATTCTCCAGCTTTAGTGTTACTGGCACATCATGCCTTGTTTTATTTGCTAGCTTAATATTGAAAAGATTACTGATCCTTCCATCCGGCATTTCCTGGTACAATTGCCCGGCAGTGCGAAGTATCCTTGCATCCACATCATCACGGGTAGTTAATAATATAACCAGCACACTAAGCAACACAGCAAGTACGACAGAGTAACCTGCAAACCGCCAGTTGAATTTTGATTTTTTACTGTGTGCAATATTTTCTTCTGATTCATACCGGATCAGGCCCAATGGTTTATTGATCTTATCCATGATCGCATCACAGGCATCAATACATGCAGTACAGTTCACACATTCAAGCTGTGTACCATTGCGTATATCAATCCCGGTAGGGCATACACGAACACAGGCATGACAATCGATGCAATCACCATTATCACTATTAACAGTATAATCCTTTTTTAAATGACCCCTCGGTTCGCCTCTTACATAATCATAAGCAACAACAATTGATTTTTTATCGAGCAATACTCCCTGCAACCTTCCATAAGGGCAAACAACAATACATACCTGCTCCCTGAACCAGTAATAAACAAAAAAGAAAGCGGTAGTAAAACCAAGCAATGAAATAAATGTACCGCTATTCGCAGCTACTCCTTCCTTTGTCATTGCCAGCACACTATCCATACCGATGATATAAGCTAAAAAGAAATTAGCAATGATAAAAGAGACCATGTAAAACACTCCCATCTTCACTGCCCGTTTGCGGATCCTATATCCATTCCATGGCATTTCTTTCAGTTTGCGCTGTGCATTCGCATCACCATCCAGCCAGTATTCAATTTTACGGAATACCATTTCCATGAAAATTGTTTGAGGACATGCCCAGCCGCAAAACGCACGGCCAAAAACAACCGTAAATAAAATAACAAACACCATGAAAGTGAGAAAGCCGATAGCGAAGATGAAAAAATCCTGTGGCCAGAAAACCTGTCCGAAGAAAATAAATTTTCTTTCCACCACATTAAAAAGAAAAAGCGGCTCTCCTTCTACTTTTATAAATGGTAAGGTGAAAAAAACTACGAGGTAAATAACTGAAGTAATCGTTCTCCAGTTATAATATTTCCCAACCGGTTTCTTCGGAAAAATATAATTTCGCTGGCCCTGCTTGCCAATGGTAGCAACAGAATCCCTGAAGGTCTGATCTATAAACTCTCTCTTTCCTTCTACCAGGTGTGAATAATCATCCAACTCGTTCAAGTCTTTCATCTCACTCATATTTCAATAGCTTTATCCTCGTTACTTAGCCGATACCGGCTTCGCTGCTACAGCTGAATCTTTCTTGATTCCTGTACTATCAGTTGGCTTTATACCGGGAATATATTCTGTACCCTGCGGTGCTTTGCCATTTGCAGGGTTGCTACCCTGCAATGACAATACATAGCTCGCAAGATTTTTAATATCTGCAGAGGCGAAATTCTTTCCCCATGCCTGCATGCCTTTTTCAGGCACACCCAATGTGATCGTTCTGAAAACATTATTGAGTGAGCCACCATGCAACCAGAATTTATCTGTCAGGTTTGGACCGACCATATTTCCTTCACCACTTCCCCCATGGCATGGAGTACAATTTTTTGTAAACATTATTTTCCCCTCAGCAATTCCTTTTACATCCGCCATCGTTACTGTTTTTTCGTCTACAGATTCTTTATTATTCTTTCTGAAATCCTCCATTTGTGCAGCAGCAACCATCATCTCTTTTTCATACTCCTGTAGCGGTGTCGGGCCTGTTTCCCATACATGAAAGCGCAGCAGGTACCAAACTCCCAGTACCAGTGTAATATAGAATCCCCATTTCCACCAGGGTGGTAATGCATTATCCAATTCTTTGATACCATCATAATCGTGGTCAAGCAAAACGTCTGCTTCTTTTTCTAATGATGCAGCCTTAGTAAAATATCTTTTATCAAGTTCACCCCACCATTTGCTGAAGCCTGTAGGTGCATTTGGGTTTCCTTTAGCGATATTAGCTTCCTTCTGGTATTTATTATTCAGCGTCAACAGGTAAATAGCTGCAATTAACGCAATCAATACAAAAGCAAATACACCGTATAAAAAGCCCTGCATTCCACTACCTACTCCCAAAGCATTTTGTGAATAAGCAGGCGCACTGAATAAGAATAAGGCTGATGCAAGGGTGAACAATCTGATGAGTTTTTCTGTTCTCATGTTTAAGCTTGTTTTAGGTTATTTGTAGTAAATAGATCATTGTCCCTTGTATCGGAATCAAGTGGCAGGTTGCTTATCTCTTCTATTTTTTTCTTATCCATCTTTTTTACATAGTAAAGCAGTACCACGAAGAATATAAAAAATACCAGGAGGGAAAAAATGGGATAGATACTGATCCCTTCAATACTTGATGCATGTTCTTTTATATACTTAAGCATAATTTTTAATTTTTATTTTTCAGCGATTTTATTTTTCTCTGCATCTGTTCCCATTCTTTGCAGGTAAGCAATGATTGCCACGATCTCTGTATTCGCTAATACTTTTATCTTATCCTTCTTCAGGTTATCAGCTATCTTGTTTGCCTGTTCCATCAAATCTTTATTTGCACTGTTCTCATACCCTTCGGCATAAGGAACACCGATCGTACGCATAGCTTTGATCTTTGCAGGAGTGCTGGCAGTATCCAGCAATTGGTCAATCATAAATGAATACTGGGGCATAATGGAACCCGGTGAAATATCCTGCGGGTTGTCCATATGATTAAAATGCCATGCATCTGTTTTTTTCAAATTGCCAGTTCCTTCTCTTGCCAAATCGGGTCCTGTTCTTTTTGAGCCCCATTGGAACGGATGATCATATACAAACTCACCGGCTTTGGAATATTCACCATAGCGTTCTGTTTCTGAGCGAAACGGACGGATCATTTGCGAGTGACAAGTGTAGCAACCTTCACGTACATAAATATCACGACCCTGCAATTCAAGCGGAGTATAAGGTTTTACACTTGAAATAGTCGGCACGTTTGATTTTACAAGGAATGTTGGGATCATTTCAACTGCACCACCAATTAAGATCACAATCAGTGCAAGTATCATTAAGCGGACTGGTTTTCTTTCGATCTTCCTATGCCAGTGTTCACCACCGTGTGCTGCATATTCTTTTGCCAATGCAGGAGCTTCAGCATCTTCATTTGCCACCAGCTTTCCTTTTTTCATTGTCATAAGCAGGTTGTACATCATCATAATAGCACCCGAAACGAATAGTGCACCACCAAATGCACGGACTGCATAAAATGGTTTCATGTAAATAACAGTATCAATAAACTGGTATTTCAACTGGCCGGCTTCGGTAAACTGTTTCCACATAGATGCCTGCTGAAAACCTGCCCAATACATTGGCACAGCATAAAAAATAATTCCAAGTGTTGCGATCCAGAAATGGGTGTTTGCCATTTTCTTTGAATACAATTCAGTTTTAAAAATTCTTGGTATCAGCCAATAAAGAATACCGAATGTCAGCATGCCATTCCAACCCAAACCGCCAACGTGTACGTGGGCAATGGTCCAGTCAGTAAAGTGGCTGATCGCATTTATTGATTTTAATGCGAGCATCGGACCTTCGAATGTTGCCATACCATAAGCTGTAACGGCAACTACCATAAATTTCAATATCACATCTTCTCTTACTTTATCCCATGCACCGCGGAGTGTAAGTAATCCATTGATCATACCACCCCAGCTTGGAAAAATTAATGTGAAAGAAAAAACAATACCCAGTGACTGCGCCCAGTTAGGTAATGATGTATATAATAAGTGGTGAGGACCTGCCCAGATATAAATAAATATCAATGCCCAGAAGTGAATGATAGAAAGTTTATAGGAAAATACCGGGCGGTTGGCGGCCTTTGGCAAATAATAATACATGAGACCGAGATAAGGCGTGGTTAAAAAGAAGGCAACTGCATTATGACCATACCACCATTGCACCAATGCATCCTGTACGCCGGCATACCAGGAATAACTTTTGAAAAAGCTAACCGGGTATTCAAATGAATTTACAAGATGTAAAACTGCAACTGTAACAAATGTGGCGATGTAAAACCAGATAGCTACATAAAGATGGCGTTCTCTTCTTTTAAGAATGGTTGCAAACATATTCCATCCGAATACAACCCAGATAATTGTAATGGCAATATCAATCGGCCATTCGAGCTCAGCATATTCTTTACTGGTAGTAAGACCAAGTGGCAATGTAAGTGCAGCAGCAACGATGATTGCCTGCCACCCCCAGAAATGTATTTTGCTAAGCAGGTCACTGGCCATACGGGCTTTTAATAAACGCTGAAGCGAATGATAAACTCCCATAAAAATTCCATTGCCGACAAATGCAAAGATGACAGCGTTGGTATGTAAGGGACGTAAACGGCCAAACGTAAGACCGATCGTTTCTTTACCTACTGGTATACCACCAATATTCAAATTAGGAAAAACCATGAGCAGCGCTACCCATAACCCGACCAGCATACCCACTACACCCCATATAATAGTGGCGTAGGCAAAATTTCTTACGATCTTGTTGTCATACTGAAAACGTTCCAGTTGTTGCATGAATTTATTTTTGTTTTGATTTTAAAGATGTAGTTGTATCGGGCAAAGGTTTATCATCAAACAGCATACGAACTGATGGCGTATAATCGTCATCATACTGGCCTTTTTTAACTGACCATATAAATGCAGCCAGGAAACCACCGGCTACCAGGATACTCACAACGATCAGGATGATTAATACACTCATATAAAAGAGACACAAAAGTATTTTTCAGTAAAAATGGGATAGCTGATATGCATCAGACAAAGACATGACGATTATCATTCAGCCTCACAATCCTTTCTTTTTTGCTACCCAGGCAGATGCCAGTGTGACAAACGCTACAATAGTAATAGAGCTGGCTGGCATAAGTATCGCAGCCACCAATGGTGACAGCAATGCCTGCACCGCAAAACTTAATCCTACTACATTGTATAAAATGGAAAGAATAAAACTCAACAACACGATTCGTTTACCAGCCTTAGCATAGTTTATAAATGCAGAAAGTTTATGCACCACACTGCTATCCATGATCGCATCACTGGCTGGTGAAAACTGGCTGGTGTTCTCACTTACAGCAATACCTACATCCGCCTGTTTTAATGCACCGGCATCATTCAATCCATCACCCAACATCATAATTTCTGCATCACAATCATTCTTCCGCAACCGGCTGATATATTCCTGTTTATCCTGTGGTGACTGTTTGAACCTTATTACAGCATTTTTTCCAAATATTTTTTGAAGATTATTCTTTTCAGCATCATTATCGCCGGATAACAGGTGTAGTTCATTTTTTCTAGCGGATAAGTCATGAACCATATCATTTATACCATCGCGGTATTGATTGGTAATTTTAAAAACGCCTTTGTACTCGTGATTGATGGAAAGAAAAACATATCCGCTACCGGAAAATTCATTGGCTGGATCATCATCATTTACAAACTGCCAGGAACCCATCTTCACAAGATTGCTGTCAATCACTCCTGCAATTCCTTTTCCGGGAAATTCTTTAAAGTCCGTTATAGAAAGAGGCTCCGTGTTATATCTTTTCAACAAATCTTTTTTAATAACACGGCTCAAAGGATGAACAGACTCCTTTGTGAGTGAATAGGCCATCGCAATTTCATTGCTGTTTAATTCTTTTCCTTCATAAACAACAATTGCCTGTGCAGAATGTGTAAGCGTTCCTGTTTTATCAAAAACAATGGTGTTGATCTTTGCAAGGGCTTCAATCACTGAAGAATTCTTCAGATATAATTTATTTTTACCGAACTGCCTGAGCATGTTTCCGAAAGTGAATGTAGCAGACAGTAGCAATGAGCAGGGGCAGGCAACTATTAAAGAAGCAGTTACTGCCGGCCATATTTTAGTTGTATCCGTAAAAGCCCAGTAGATCGCCGCACAACCGGCAATAGAAAACAATACCAATGTAAAATAGCGGCTCCATGGATGTACAAATGATTTGTCTTTGTTCTTTTGCTCAGCAAAGGCATCGTTGTTGTTCCATAACTGGGTGATATAACTTTGCTCAACAGGTTTTACTACTTCCATTTCGATCATGCTCCCTGTTTGCTTACCACCCGCATATACCAATTCTCCTTGGTTTTTTTGAACCGGTGTATTTTCCCCCGAAACAAAACTATAATCAATATTCCCTTCTCCTTTCATGATGACAGCATCTGCCGGTATCATTTCATTTTGCCTAACAAGAATTTTGTCGCCCCTCTTTAAAGCACTGATAGTTGAGGTCTGCTCTCCGTCTTCTTTTAATATTGTAACCCCTAATGGAAAGTAGGATTTATAGTCCCTGTCGAAAGAAAATGAATCATAGGTTTTATCCTGGAACCAGCGGCCAACCAGCATAAACAATACGATGCCGCTCATTGAATCAAGATAACCGGCTCCTGTACCACTCAATATTTCATACACACTTCTGCCAAAGGCAACAAGTATTGCCACAGCGATTGGCGCATCTATATTCAGCCATTTTTGGCGCAGGCCCTTCCATGCCGAAACAAAAAACTCGGATGCACAATAGAATAATACCGGCAGTGACAAAGCCAGGTTTAGATAAGTAAAAGTATTTTTCAATGAATCGTGACCAATATTACCTGAGGAAAAATATTCAGGGAAACTCAACATCATGATATTACTGAAACAAAAACCAGCTACCCCTATTTTAAAAATTTTTCCACGATTTATTTTTCGGTTTTTCTTTTTTTCACCATCATTCAAGCTGATATAAGGTTCGTAACCTACAAAGGCCAGCAACTCTACTATTTTTCTAAGTGAAGTTTTCGAAGAATTGAATGCTACTGAAATATCCTTTCGTTGAAAATTTGTTTTGGAATACAGAATGCCCGCATCGATCGTATGCAGGTTTTCCAATAACCAGATACAGGAGGCACAGTGCATTTGTGGCAGGTGAAAACTTACCTGGCTTTGTTTGCCATCATCAAACCGCAACAGTTTGCTTTTCACTTCTTCATTATCCAAATAAGCAAACCGATCCGAAGAAAACTTTCCTTTTACTTTAATACCGGGCCTTGAGGATAATTCATAATAATTACACAGTCCATTTTCCTGCAATAGCTGGTAAACAAATTTGCAGCCATCGCAACAAAAATATTTTTCATCAGTAGCAATGCTTTTATCACAGCTTTCACCGCAATGATAGCATTTCACCACTTCTGGTTTATTTCGCCTTGTCTCTTTTTGTATTATGGTTTCTTCCAAAGTGTCGTTGGTTTAGAAGGAATGACAAAGATTGCCGGCAGCAGGTGGAATCGGGTTGAGAATTCTCAACCTGATATATGACTTCTATCAAAAAGTAAAGCCCCCTGAGGAATCAGCGGGCTTTTGCTATTGAAACGAAAACCAACGATATCCCGCTAGGATGCGGGAACTATTTTAAATCATTTGCATTATCAAATGTATCAGCGATGATTTTCGTACAAAATGACTTTCATCAAAGAAAATACTGAGATTAATCAAGTGAAGCCAGTTAAGATCGGGAGCTGATTTTTGAAACTCAAAAAGAAAAGCTTACATGCGCCATGCCTTTAATTTTTTGCTCAGTCTGATTTTCTGCAAAATTTTGTGCTAATGGTAATTGTGCATTTATTCCAAATGTGATTTTATTGATGCCGAACTCAACCCCAACAGCACCCTGGAAAAGCGACCCACCTGTCAAATCAATTTTCTCTGCAGCTGATTTACTCGCATCAGTGTTTTCAAATAATAAACCCATATTGGGGCTGATCGTTGTTTTACCGGCAGTCATTGAATAAGAAACAAAGCTGTTGGCAGAAAACTTATTACCAAACCTGAAGTTATCATCATTGGTAGTACTGATCTTATAATTTGCCTGGGTAGTAATTCCAAATTTGCTTACCCTAACATTATACATTCCATTCAGCAAAATATCTGTGCTGCCTGAGCCTAACTGCATATTTGCCATAGAAGCGATATCGGAACTATTGGGGTCAATTTCAAATTTGCCGGTAGGCAATTTAACTCCACCACCAAGCCATAATTGCTGGTAAATATTTTTCCCATTACTTGTCTTAGAATTTACATCAAACAGTTTATAATTCATCAATACAACAACATCACCCAATCCTTTCAGGTTGCTTATTCCTTCATCTGATTCTTGATGGTTGAAATTAAAAGGAACCGATGTCAACAACTGAAACCGTTTGCCAATGTTCCATCCACTCCAGATTTCTACTGTCTGATAATAATCTTTACTATACTGGGAAGGATCGTTTTGTAATCTTGTATTAAAATGATTGTAATGATAACGTAAACCGATAAACCGGTTTTTAAACTGTGGCAAAATACCGATATAATAATTCCCAACTCCGCAGCCGCATATTTCACACGCCTTGGTTTCCTGGGCTCCTATTAATAATAAAAGTGCTATGACAATAAATTTTCTTTTCATAATTGAGCTATGTTTAATAATTAGAATCGCAATAATTGTGTGCAAGGTAGCTTTAAACTAATTAAATACTGTTTCCTGTAATTTTTGAAATAGCCCAATTGATTTTGGAAATAGGATATTATTTTCCAAATGCACATGTTGGTGCAGATCCATTTCAAATGCCTTTAATGCTGCAAAGCTTAACTGGTAAGTAGTGCATGCATCCATCGGGGGAGTGTAGTTATTGCTGAGTATCCGTATTTCATTCAGCATAGTGCCTGCGTGATCATGTTCCTGTTCCATAATAGTGATAGGCGATTGCAGATAAGTAATACTGATCTGAAGATTAGGTCTATCTGATTCAGCCAGCTTTTGCAACTCTTTTATTCTAGGAAAAAGAATCGTTTCTTCTTTTTTCATATGCAACTCCATTTCTTCTTTCACTGATGCAAACATTTCAGCTATCTTGTAAAGCTCAGGGTGTCTTTCACCATGCTTAGATGCAATTTTTTCAAGCCATGCATAGATCTGCGGCATTTCATTTTTTACATAGCTATGATGGGTGTTGACGATATAATCACAAAGGACAGACAATTCGCTCTTTTCAAAATCAGGACCAGCGGGTGAACCTCCCTTTGAAAAAACAGTTTCTAATTCGGATACAACTTCAGTAATTGGCAACTGTTGTTCTGTACATGCCTGCTCCAAAGTACGTTTCCCTTTGCAACAGAAATCTAAATGATATTTTTCAAAAACAATCCCTGCTTTATGATTAGTTTTTACTAATTGAGCAAGTGTCAACGAATTGATATTTTCCATAATGTATATTTTTTTAAAATCTATAAATCTTTCCTTTTAAAATACCTGACTGAAACCCATAACGGCAGTACCACCCAGAGGAACATGATGCCTGTTGTAAATAATAAACCCCAGCCACCACCAAAGAAATCTTTGTACAAGGCACCAGTGTAACCCATTAATGCACTTACATCCATTTTCAGCATGATGAAGATGCGGCCCAGGTCAACCGGGTTCAGTGCCGATAATACCAATGTGAATTTTTCCAATGGATAATCACTGAATGCAAATAATATCAGCATAACAATTCCATCATAGATCAATGTAAAATAAAACCAGAGTAATAATGCAATGCCAATGCCTTTTGCTTTATCTCTTGAAATAACGGATGCAAAAAATGCCAGCGAGGTGAACACCAGTGTTAGCGCAGAACCCGTGAACAATAATGCAATGCCAGTTGCATCCGGGGAATACAATAAAACCGGTATACCAATACCAATAAAGAAAGAGGTGAGCAGTGAAATACAAATGCCACTGTATTCACTCAACAAAATTCTTGTGCGGCTCATGGGCTGTGACAACATCAGCTCAATAAATTCGTAAGAGTTATAATAATGAATTGTTGTAAACACAAGACTTATCAGCGGCAATACGATAAGTATTATATTCATCAGGCTGAGTATCGCCTTACTGCTGTTTTCCTCCATACGAAACATACTGATGGAAATCACCAATAAGAATAATGTGTAAGCAATAATTATTTTATTGCGGAGTATGTCGTAAAGTATATATCGTGATAGCTTTAGCATTGTTTTCGTTTTTACTTTCCAGGATTCAGAATTTTTTCGATCCATGTAGTACCCAGGCTTTCCCCTTTCATGATTTTTGCAATAGCCTTGCTCAGTCTCAACTCACCGGTCTCTTCACGTAGTGTTTGCATATCTTTTACAAATTCCATTTTACCATCCTGCATATACATAATATGTGTGGTCAGTTCTTCCAAGTCACTCAGGATATGTGATGTGATCAATATCAGTTTACCTTTTCTTTTTTCCTTCAGAATTTTCTCTTTCAGGATCTCAGAAGCCAGCGGGTCAAGGCCGGCAGTCGGTTCATCCAGTATAAGAATACCCGGATTGAATAAAAAAGCAACTGCCGCACTTACTTTTTGCCTTGTGCCACCGCTCAGGGTTCTCATAGGTTTTTCAAATATTGTCGTCAGATGAAACTGGTGGATCAGTTCTTTATCTAAATGATCAGCGGATTGATTGCGTATATTTTCAAGCATTTCAAACAACTGACCCACTTTCATATTATCAGGATAGCGGCCGATCTGTGGCATATAACCAATATCATTTTTGTAACGGGGGTCTTCTCCGATATATTCATTGTTCACTGAAATGCGTCCGCTGTTTGGTCTCACCATTCCGAGAATGCATTTGATCAATGTTGTTTTCCCAGAACCATTAGGGCCAATCAATGAAACCACCTGGCCTTTATGAAACTCGACATTGACCCTATCGAGTGCCTGTAACCGTTTAAATTTTTTGCTTATGTTTTCAATCCGGATCATAGCTTGTTGGGTTTTATCGTTGGTTGCGTATCAATTAAATTTTCAGGAGTTAAACTCGGTATTGCTTTTTCAGCTTTATCCAGCAACTGAACAGTGAAACTTCTGAGCAGTATCAATGCATTCGGATTCTCTTCCACGATCATTGAATACATATTTACTGGATGATAAGGCACATCACCAAATCCATCTTTGTTCAGATCATACCCATCATATTTATCCCAGTAGTTATTGTAAAATTTATTTAACACCATAGTGCCGTTTGTAGCTATATCGAAAGTGTTCCCGAAATAATTATTATGATGAAAATTATTATTATCACAACTTGCCTGCACTTTCATAGCCCATCCATTTTCCTTAAAAATGTTTTTCTCCACTTCGATACGGCTGGTTCCCTCCATATGCAGTGCCACTGTGTTTTTATAAAAAGTATTATTGCTTATATAGCTGTCAGAAATATCCTTTAATAAAAGGCCATACGCAGAAGCCCCCCAATTCTGCTCAAAATGATTGAACTGCATGGTCACTTTTTTGGAATACATCACTGCCACACCTGCGCCATTATCATGAAATGTGTTGCTGAGGTATACATCATCATTTGAATACATGAAATGCAACCCATATCGGATATTTTCCTGGCTTATGTTTTTTTGGATCGTTGAGTGGCTAACAAATTCAAAATAGATACCATCCCTGTGGCCGGTGATGAAATTAGCTTCGATCAAAGCATTATTACACTTCCAAAGATGGATACCATTACCTGTTGTTTGTTCTGTTTTAGGTGATCCGGCGATCCGGTTATTCCGAACCGTACAAAAAGTTGAATTATTAAGATGAATGGCAAAATAGGAATTGAGAAATTTATTTCCTTCAATTACAATATAACTGGCATCTATAACTTTCAAAGCCGCATAATCATTCATAGAAGAATAACCGGAATTCTGAAACTGAATTCCTTTGATAACAATATTCTTTCCACTTACGGTAAGTATCTCGAACTGGCTTACCCCGTCGAGAATAGCATTATCGCCAATAAGTGTGAGGGATTTCGTAAGAATAATATTTCCTTCTTTATAAATACCAGGTGACAACCTGATAGTATCATTGTCCTTTGCAACAGCAATCGCCTGCTTCAGTGTTTTTACAGGTTCGTTAGCGCCAACAATAATTGTGCGGCCCGATACAGTTGCAGAAATGTTCAATAGCAATATGATGAGCAAAAACTTCATCATTGAATTTTTTTATAGACCTCATCCCATTTCATGAGCTGGCCTTCCATTTTATCTTTTACAGTATTCGCTTCTTCGTCCGATATAAATGCTGCAGCATTGCTACCCATCGGGCTTCTCAGGTCATTGCTTATAAAAAATGAAGCTTTCTTTACATCAATAAATTCATTCTCCTTTTTAAAATTGATAACCAAATTCTGCTTTATATCTTCTTTCTTTATTGCATCAGATTTCAGAAAGCGTACCATACAAATGATATCATCAAATTTGTAAACCTTGCCTTTTGTAGTTATGATCTCTCCGCCAAATTTCGGATCCATCACTCCCATTTTACATGCGTGGCAATTATCAGTTCCATATTTAAAAGGCTCGGGCTGTACACTACAGGAAGAAAAAAATATAAGTGGCAGCAGTAGTAATGCTGTTGTGATTTTTAAACGTGAGACTTTTCTTTGTTTATACCACTCCAAAAACCAAACGACAAAAGCCATACCTGCAGCACCGATCACTATCCATCCACCGACATCCGGAAATGAATACGCATCAAAATTCAAAAGCCTCTTATGGCCAAATAACGGAGGCTGGTAAGACATGCCGGGAACCTGGATCGGTGCAGTGGGATTGAGATTATGTCCATAATTATATTCCCACATATAAAAATCATACATTGCCAATGCACCTCCAATAACAGTCAACAACAGGTATAAAAACAAAAATCTTCTATTACCTGTAATAGAAACCAGCATACCCAGCAACATAAAAAATCCAACTACATAAGGCAGGTAAGAAAACTCCGGGAAATCTGCTGCTGAAAATGGTTTCATCCCGATATAGTGGTTCAATCCATTGATCACATCTACGTCGCCGGTGAGTTTGTTGATCCAGATATTCATCTTTAATCCTTCTGGATACTGGGGGGCAAATAGATCAATGCGCCAGACGGGAAGAAAGAATGCCGCAACCAATGCACCTGATGCAAATGCCACCAGTATTCTTGAAGTAACGCTTAAGGGAGTAGACTTGAGTAACATGTTTCAATAGTTAAAAGGGCCGGCTAACCTGCTGGTAAAGCCAGCCCGTATTATATAAAACCTTAAAACAAAAAACTTATTTCGGCAGCAACACTCCATCAATCACATGCACCATACCATTTGATCCCTGGACAGATGCAACAATTGTTGCTGAATTATTCAACATCACTTTTCCATCTTTTATACTTACAGTAATGTTTCCGCCATTCACCATACCGATCGTCATTCCATCTTTAAAGAAATCTGCCTTCAATGATGAGGTAGTAACATGATACTGTAAAATATTCTGCAGGTCGGCTTTCTTATCATCTTTCATCAAACCATCCACAGTACCTGCAGGCAGTTTATCAAAAGCTGCATTGGTTGGTGCAAACACGGTAAAAGGACCAGGGTTTGCCAATACATCTACCAATTCAGCCTGCTTTAATGCAGCAACTAATGTGGTATGATCCTTTGAGCCCACAGCTATTTTCACAACATCTTTCATTGAAACATCATCCTGTACGGCTGCTTGCCCACCCTCGGGTTGTGCAGTTGCATCAGTTGTTGCAGTTGCTTCATTAGCTGGTTTATTGTTGCAAGAAATAAAAACGAACAACAAAACAGCGGTCAATAGATTTATTATTCTTCTCATAACAATAGATTTTATTTTTTCTCGGTTGTTGTTGCTGCAGGTGTTGGTTCAGTTTTACCTGTGCTGAATGTTAATGGCACATTAGCTCCGGCAGGGCTTACTCTTATATATCCCTGCATTTCCTGGTGCAGTGCACTACAGAAGTCAGTACAATACATCGGGTACACACCAACTTTCTCAGGCTTCCATGCCAGTGTTTGAGTTTCACCCGGCATAATTAATAATTCTGCATTGGCAGCACCTTTTACAGCAAAGCCATGTGGTATATCCCAATCCTGCTCAAGATTAGTAACATGGAAGTAAACAACTTCTCCCAGTTTCACTCCTTCAATATTATCAGGAGTAAAATGTGAACGGATTGATGTCATATATACATGCACTTCATTTCCTTTTCTTTCTACTCTTGCAAAATTGTCGCCTTTAGCTACCCATGGGTTTGCATTGTCTTCTATTTTAAAGATCTTAGTTGAATTCTTCATGATCAAACTTGCAGGAATTGCTTCAGCATAGTGAGGTTCACCAATTGTTGGGAAGTCAAGAATAAGTTTCATTTTATCGCCACTGATATCATAGAGCTGTGCACTCTGTGTTAATTCAGGTCCTGTTGGCAGGTAACGGTCCTTTGTAATTTTATTATAAGCGATCACATATTTACCCCAGGGCTTTTTAGTTGGACCGCCCGGTACACACAAGTGACCAATAGAATAATAAGTAGGCACACGGTCAACAACTTTTAAATCTTTGATATTCCATTTCACTATTTCAGATGAAACAAAGAATGAAGTATAAGCAAACCCGTTTCCATCAAACTCGGTATGCAATGGTCCGAGGCCTGGTTTCTGTACTTCACCATGTAATACGGCTTCGTATTTTAAAACAGGAATACCATCAAATTCACCATCATAATTTTTAGCGGCGATTGCAGCTTGAATTTTTGTAAATGAGAAAACAGGAATTACTGCAGCGAGTTTACCGCTACCAACAATATATTCACCGGTTGGATCGGTATCACAACCATGCGGAGATTTAGGACAAGGCATAAAGTAAACCATATCGGGGCAATCTTTAGGATCCAGTACAACAACCTCATTCTCCATTGTTGAAGTTGCCATATGTTTTGCTTCATCCCATTTATTATGTGCATACCTTACTGATTTCTTTGTTCCTTTTCCTGCTTTGGCATATTCTTCTGCTTTCTTCCAATTCACACACATTATAAAGTCTTTGTCCTTTTGTGAAGCGTTTACTTCAAGTAGCGTATTTGCTTTTTCTGAATTATAACAACTAAAGAACATCCAATCATGTGATTTGCCTTTACCTGCACGGGCCAGGTCAAAGTTGATACCGGGTGTGAGTATCTGGAAAGCAATACTCATATTACCGGACGTTTTATCAACACCAATAAAACTTACAGTTCCTTTGAAGTTTTGTTTGTAGGTATTAATAGGTACATCCTGGTTATCACCAATTGGTACGCTGAAACGTGTTCCTGCTACAACATACTCTGAGTTTTCAGTAATAAAAGGTGAAGAGTGATTACCAGCACTGTTGGGGATCTCAATGATCTCTGCTGTGCGGAATGTTTTTAAATCAATACGGGCAATACGCGGAGTATTGTTAGCATTTCCAAATACCCAGCGGCCATCATGTGTACCATCTGTAACAGACAATGCGATATGGTGAAGATCATCCCATGGAATAAACCCATGCGAAGTATTCAGCATTGGTTTAGTTTCTTCACTGTATCCCCATCCCTTCTCCGGATCAACAGAGAAAACAGGAATAACACGGAACAAACGACCCGAAGGCAATCCATACACACTCATCTGTCCACTAAAACCTCCCGATACAAAATTGTAAAACTCATCGTATTTACCGGGAGCTACATAAGCTTTTGCTGCGTCACCGCCAGCAGAAGCCTTCGTGCCCTTTGGTGTACAGCCCTGCATGGATATAAGTCCGATCAGTGCAAGCACCAGTGAAATTTTAAAAAGCGGTTTCATATTTTATTATTTAGCATTATAAATTCTTATTTCTCCCCATCATTATTACGCATAAACTCAATTACCTTTCTTGCTTCTTCCTGTGTTAAATTCTGGTTAGGCATACGAACCATACACAACTCCAGTAGTTTTTGCGCTTCTGCATCTTTTTCCAGCATCATTTCCACGTTGGTGATCATATTCATGATCCAAACAGGTTTTCTTCTTTGAGTTACATTCTTCCAGCCTGGTCCAACTAATTTTTCTTCAGTCAGGCGGTGACAGCTCTGGCATTTCAGTTCATAAAACCCTTTACCGGCTGAAACCCATTCCGCATTTAAAGGATTAGACAAAGTGATGTCGGACTCTTTCACTTCTGTTCCATGAGTCTCAGCTTTTTCATCAGTAAGTTTTGTAATGTCTACAGGTTCTTCTTTTTGCACACCACCACCGCAGGCAATAAATAAAATTGTGCTGCAAGTAAGCAGCGCAGTGATAAAAATTTTCGAAGCTTTCATTGACGTTGATTTTTTATTTAAAAAATTAAAGGACATGCTTGTCTTTTGAAGACCAAAAATATCCAGGCAGCATTCTCCCTAAACTGACATACATCATTTAAATGAATGATGTTTATCAGGCATAAGTGACTAACGGCCTGATATTTTTAAACTTTATTAATAATTATGGTTTTGTCAAAATCATTCGGGTATGCATTGCGTAGCATATTATATATGGCAGCTGTGCAAGAAGAAAAAAAACATATCCAGTTGCAGGAAATAGCTGCGCAACTGGATGTGCCACGCCATTTTTTAGGTAAGGTGATGAAGCGGCTATCCAAACAAGGCATTATTGACTCTACAAAAGGACATGCAGGTGGCTATGCTTTAAATGAGAATACCCTGTCGACCCCGGTAATGGCAATTGTTATGCTGATAGAAGGTGAGGAACTATTTAATACTTGTGTAATTGGTTTTAAAAAATGTAATGAACATAATCCATGTCCGCTGCATCACAAGGTAGTGGCCACCAAAAACGAGATGATAGAAGTATTTAATAAAACCAAAATCAGTGATCTACTGAAAGATGATAAACCGGCATTTATACGAAGCCTGGTGACAGCTTAAAACGTCATGGACAAGATGATAAAAATCATTCTAGAGGAATTTAAATAGATATAATTTTCTATCCAATATTATAAAAACAGCAACCGTTGACTATGTTTTTAAACAGTAACAAGATAAGTGAACATTCCTTTGTATCGGAAATTGTAAAACAGGATTACCGTACTGCTGAAGTATTCCGCCGGCACGATATTGAATATTGCTGTGGTGCCAAATGGTCATTGGACAACATTTGTATGATGAAGGGAATTGATGTAAATGTGCTGAAAGATGAACTGGAAAAAGCTACCCGGAATATACAAGTGTCCAACAATCTTAATTTTGATGAATGGCCTGTTGATTTCCTGGCAGATTATATTGTCAATGTCCACCACAGTTATATGAAACATTCCATGCCTGAAATAAAAACTATGTTGAAAGGTTTTGTAGAAGAGCATATACAAAAATATCCCAACCTCGCTGAACTGGAAATTTCATTTAACCAATTATATAAAGAAGTATTTCCGCATATGAAGCAGGAAGAAGAGATACTCTTTCCTTATATTAAACAGATCTATCATGCCTTCACTACCAAAGAATCGTATGCAAGTCTGCTTGTACGTACATTACGTAAACCCGTGGAAGAGGTAATGGATAAAGAGCATGAATCTGCAATGAAACATTTGCGTAAGTTCAGGACGCTAACCAATGATTATACAGCCCCTACCAATGCATGTGTAAGTCATAGGGTAAGTTTTGCAAAACTGCGTGAGCTGGATAATGATCTTACTCAGCATATTCACCTGGAGAGTAATATTCTTTTTCCAAAAGCAATAGCAATTGAAAAAGAGCTTTTGAAAAATAAAGTGTAGTGGAACATTTCATCTTTCAGTATACTAACAAACAAAAGAGGTTGATTTTTAATCACCCTCTTTTGTTTAAAAAAGCATATTCTTTTACTTATTCTTTATCTTTTTTCAGACTCATACTCCGGTTAATGGTAAATCCAAATGCAAGATTGCCATCTTTAAGGTATCCTGTATTTTTCGCTAACTGATCAATGTTGGAAGAATTCATTGTATTGCCAACAAAGAATTGAAAAAGGTGACCACCGGTATTGATCTCAATTCCCAATGACAACAGGTCAGGGCTGTAATGTGTGATAGCACCGCTTTCGTCAATTATATTTTTATACATGTTTAACTGGCGGGTGTATTCCATAGTCACATTCATTTTCTGAGTGGCTTTCCATTTTCCTGCTGCGCCGATTGAATAAACAAAGTTGCTGTTGTTAATACCATAAGGAACTTTATTTAAAAAGATCAGCGATGGAACTAACTGCAACGAGATCTTGTCTGACATCTTCCTTGCAATAAGCAATTGATGAAGAAAAGACCATTTATCCCATGCAGAACCGGTTCCTTTTGTCTGGGCAAAATCCACATTTGCCAGAGAATACCAGGTGGCAGTAACGGGGTAATTCTTAGGTCCCGTTTGCTGACGAATAATTCTGAATTTGGCCCAACCTTCGTACTTAGAACTTCCTGCTAAAGCAAAACCAAGGTTTGCATAATCAGTAACCGAATAATCAAAAGACAAATAAGTTCGGGCCACACCGGAATTGATGCCGAGAAATTGTGCAAGGTTTTGCTCTGTTGTTTGATCTTTATTCCATAAATAACTGAAATGGTGAGATACCATAAACTGCAGCACTTCTTTAGGCACTATCTCAGTGCTCTGAAGGTTAATGATCTTAGTGGCATTAAAAGTTGCCCGGGCATATTTTGGTTTTACCGTTTCCTGGGTTACAGTTTCGGTACTATCCTGGGCCATAGTTACAAACCAGCAACTCAATCCTGCAACCAATAGCAATATTATCTTTTTCATATATCCTGTTTTAGTAGTATTAATTGAAGAAGTTTTCATTGGGAAATTTATTTAGGCATACCCTGGTTGATCCAGGCAATAAATGTATTAGTAACGCAAGTGGATAAACTAATAGGCCCTCCGGGGTGACCAGTAGCTCCGCCGCTGTTCATCATAGCAATTAATTTATCCTGATTGCTTACCAGTTTGTTATAATCCAGAACAGGAGCAATGCCACCATGACAAGCTCCACCTTTGCAGGTAGTGTTATAAATAGGTACTATGTCTTTTGTGTAAGTAACTACTGTTGGTACTGTGCAGCCTGCACCATCATCAAAAGGTTGACCTTGCGCTACCCATTCTCTGATGATAGCTTTTTCATTTGGATTAAAGTCAATATTACCCCCACCAGGGTGTGAACCACCATTTACCCATGGACCAAAATGTGACAATGCTCTGGAGGAAATAGCATCATAATAAATGGTATCCTTACATGAAAATCTGACCTGCCCGGTAGTACAATTATTATGACATCCGCAGGCACCCGCAGTAACGATTGGAATAACTTCTGCACGAAATGATACCCTGGGAATTTGCTGAATATCTACTTTATTCTTGTAACAGGATGACAACAAGTAAAACATCATTGAACATGCCATTGCTGCTATGATTAAACGTTTTTTCATATTCTGAAATTTTTAAATGAGCTGATAGGATTAGCGTCTGATAATTAAGTTTCCTGATTTGGCATATTTGAAAATACCGGTATTGGTTTTACCATATTTCCATACATCGGGAATATTAGGATCTGCGAAATACCATGCTTTGATCAATGCGATCTCGGATGGCTTCAAGCCTCCGTCCTGGTAAGCCATTGATCCGTTGACACTGTTAACAGTTCCTGTCTGAGGATTGAGAAACAAAAGTGTTGAGTCAATTCTCCTGATAAAACAATCGTTGCTGTTGAGGGGATCTGATTTGGAATAATACTGCACTCCCCCGGGACTTGTATATACTACTGAAGAGTTACTCCGTATATTTTTGGGAATATATATATCCATAAGAACATCATCATAGCTGCCTAAAGGACCTCTTCGTGAAGCGGTGGTCCATGGAGTAGTAAAAGTTTTTAGAATCCGGAATGAGGCTTTACCTATGGTATCGCTATAATATGTTTTTACGCTGTCTTTATAATCATTCCATATGGTGTTGAGCTTGGTTTGATTTATAAACTGGCAATAACGGCTCTGTGCACCCGTTGCTGCATCATAGATATAAAAAGAGGCTGTATCTGTAGTAACGATAGAATATCTAGTACCTAAAATACCTTTTTCTGCCCATGAGCCAGCCACAGTACCCTGGTTATGGCAATTAGCAGATCCGCAACCGTCATTAATTAAGCGAATGGCTGCCGGTCTGAAATCAGCCAAGATTGGATTTTCCCTTGCTCCATTATAGATCCAGTTATAAATAATGGCTTTGTCCTTTGTATTTAATTCGTGATTACTGTTTACCGGGGGCATGGCTCTGTTAAAATCATTTGTAGTGATCATTTCCCATAATTTGCTTCCGGATGGATTACCAGCAACTACATATTTCATAACATCAGCATAGGAATTAAATTTTGGACTGATCGGACCACCATGGCAATTTGATGTGCCACAGTACTCATGCACAATAGTCTGAACACCCCTCATTTTTATTACATCATTGGTTGCTGGTGTTACATCAGCCGATGGAATGGTGTAATTATCGTTGAATGCTGCATAAATAGTGGAGTCGGGGATGCTCGGGTAAGAACGATCCAGGTGCTGAATATTATCACCCACTTTGGTACATTTAAATAATGAATGGGTGAGCATTAGAACACCAATGAAGATGGTAACAGCCTTGATAATTGAGACTTTTTTCATAAAGCTAATTTTGCTGATTGAATAAAGATTATATTGAAAGAATAATTAGTAACTAATACAACACTCAAAAATATCTGTACCAAGCCTGACAATTCCATGACAAGTAGCAAAAGAAAACATGATATTAATCAGGCACATGTCTAATATCCATAATTAAACATGCCTAATCAACACTAATTAAACATTAATTAAATAGGTGCAGACAGAATTTCAAAAAATATACTAGTAATCAGAAGTGCTATGCCGCTTAAGAAAATATCTGTACGGTTAATTTTTACCCGTGTCTCAAGCCTTATCCTTGGCTAAAGTTAGAAATAATCAGGTAATTGAACTAAAAAATAATTCTTCAATGTTTGTAACTCAGGATTATCAAATCTGGTATTTGGTATTATTTATATGTATCCTTTTTATTTATCTTTAATATACTAGAATTGTTTTGCTGTGCAGATTTTTGTTGAACATCATATAGCAAAGTGACCAAAATCACATAACTTCCTCATTCAATCATAGAAACAACTTTTTACATCCGATACTTTAGCCTTCTCGTTTTCCACCCCTTTTGAAAAAATCTTAACTTAAAAAAGATAAATCATGGGCAATAACAAACAACCTGATAACAAATCCCGCAGGTCATTCTTTACAGATCTCCTGAATTCAAAAAAAGAAAAAGTAAAAATGCTTACCGCAGATGGAAAACTGGTGGAAGTTGATAAAGATGTTCTTGATGCTGCAAGCAAACAAAAAGTGAACAATAAAGAAATACTGCAGTGGATGAAGAATCCCTCCAAGAATGACAATGAAATTTAAACCAACATTTAAAACTGCACAATGAAACAGGAAGAAATAAACGATAAATCACGCCGTGACTTTTTAAAAACTGCTGCTGTAGCAACTGTAGCTGCTACAGCATGTGGCAGTCTTGCTTGTTCATGCGGTAGCAAAAAAGCTGAACAGGCAGCAAGTAGTGAAAAAGTAAAACTTCTTTCACCTGATGGCCAAATTGTGGAAATAGATTCTTCATATATACAAGCTCATCATCACCATGCAAGTGTAGTATCAAGTGCGGAGGCAAGAAATGGGATCCCGGGAAGAAAATTTGTAATGGTGATCGATCTTGCCCGTTGCAAAAATGCCCGTAAATGTGTTAGTGCCTGTCAAAAGATGCACCATTTACCGGAAGAAAAAGAATGGTTAAGTATAAAGCTGATGAAAGATAATGAGACGTCATCACCTTATTGGTTTCCTAAAACTTGTTTTCATTGCGATAACCCTCCCTGCGTAAAGGTTTGTCCTGTTAACGCAACATTTAAACGCCAGGATGGATTGGTATTAATAGATAATGAAAGATGTATTGGATGTAAATTCTGCATGGCAGCATGTCCTTATTCCACCCGTGTATTTAATTGGGAAGAACCCAAACAAGACCTTGACATAAGAAATTTGGTTGGAACCCCTGAAACAAGTGTGCCAAGTAAAGTAGGCACTGTTGAAAAATGTGACTTCTGTCCCGATATGGCCAGGCAGGGTCTGTTGCCTGATTGCGTATCTGCCTGCCCCAATGGAGTATTCTATTTTGGCGATGAAAATGAAGATGCAGTTACTAATGGTGATGAAACTGTAAGTTTTACAGAATTAATAAGAGACAGGAGTGGTTATCGCTATATGGAAGACCTTGGCACAAAACCAAGAGTTTATTATTTACCACCAAAAGACAGGCAATTCCCGGTAGAAAGAGGTTATGATAATTTACCTGATAACCTGAAAGCAAGATTTAAAGATGTAATGGAAGAAGGAAAAAAATAACACAACCATAATTGATCTATTAAGAGAAAATTTTTTTTATGCAGCTCAATTCTTTTCAACAAAAGGCATTCGAAGATCAACGTTCACATATAGAAAAATTTGGCAGAAAATCCTGGGGGTGGACAATATTTTTTCTTCTCTGGATCATAGTAGGGGGTTATGCATTGTATTTACAGAATTCTGCCGGACATATTGTAACTGGTATGCGGGATAATGTGGTATGGGGTTTATACATTGCCAATTTTATTTTCTTTATTGGTATCAGTTATGCCGGTGCCGTTATATCAGGCGTACTTCATATTCTAAAGGTTGAATGGCGAAAACCGATCATCCGTATTGCCGAAATGATCACCGTGATCTCAACAATAATCGGCCCCGTTTTTATTCTCCTTTGCGTTGGAAGACTTGACAGGCTTCATCATTTGATACTTTATCCAAGATTACAATCGCCTATTGTATGGGATGTATTTGCCATCACTACTTATTTTACCGGGAGTGTTATTTTTCTTTATCTCGCATTAATAAAAGATTTTGCGATCTATCGTGATGCAAAACTAAAAATCCCTAAGTGGAGGCAAAAAGTTTATAAAGCATTGGCTATAGGTTATCGTGGTACGCCAAGTCAGAATAAACATATTGCTATTTCAACAAACCTGATGGCGATCATGATCGTTCCATTAGCGATCATTGTTCACTCTGTGCTATCATGGATATTTGGTATGACGCTAAGACCAGGCTGGCATAGCACCATCTTTGGACCTTATTTCGTTTTAGCAGCAATTTATTCCGGAACAGGCGTATTGATAATGGCGATGTGGGTTTACAGAAAAATGTATAACCTGTATGATTACATTCATGATAAACATTTTATTTATCTCGGGTATATCATGCTTGTGCTGGGCGCAGCGTATGGCTATTTTACATTTTCTGAATATCTCACTGACTGGTTTGGCTCTGAAAAATGGAATAGTGAAGTCATTCATAAATTATTCAGCTTCTCAGAATATGGGTGGTGGTTTTTATTTGCCAATGTAGCTGGCATATTATTCCCGATGTTTATTGTTGCTTTTCCCAAGACAAGAAAACCGGGTTGGATCGCCATTGCATCTTTTTTTATGGTGATCGCACTTTGGGTAAAACGTTATCTGATCATTGTACCGACACTTGAAACACCCTTATTACCTATGCAGGATACAAGATTGGAGTATGTAAAATATTCAGCAACATGGGTTGAGTGGGCTTTGACTTTCGCAGGTATCGCTACTTTCTTTTTAGGTTTTATTCTGCTGTCAAAATTTGTGACCATTATACCTATTTCTGAATTTGAAAACAAAGAGAAAGCAAAAGAAAAAATAACTGCACCAGAAAGTGAGATCGCCCCGACATAAACTTATTTATTATGAGAAAAATAATTCAACTACTAACTTTTAGTTTCCTGGCGTTGATAATTTCTGCGCCGGGAAAACTAATGGCGCAAGCTGATAGTTTAGCTAAAAAAGAAGTAAAAGAAAAAACGACTTATGCTCCGCTAATTTCATTTATAAGTGTTCAAAAAAGTGATAACAGTGTATATCTGAAAGCTACCGTACAGGCAAAGGTCAGCGGAACGCTTACCAAACTTCCTGGATTTAAAATTGAATTTACAGTTGGCTCCGATTCAACAGCAAAAAAATTAGGCGATGTTATTACCAATAGTAAAGGAGTAGCAATATTGAATTGTAAACCCGATCAATTAACAACTGATAAAGAAGGTAAATTAAATTTTAAAGCAAGTCTTACGGGTAAAGATTCGATCGAATCAGCGGAAGAATTAGTGTCAGTAAAAAGAGCAAGGCTCGAGATCACACCTGTAAAAGAAGACTCACTATTAACTGTAAAAGTAAAATTAATTGACCTTGGCACTGGCAAAGAAACAGCAGTACCAGAAACAGATCTTGGAGTTTTTGTAAAAAGAATGTTCAGTTCCCTGAAGTTAGGAGAAGGGAAAACAGATGAAGCGGGTGAAGCAACAATAGAAATTCCAAACAATCTTCCTGGGGATGCACAGGGGAATATTACACTGTTGGCAAAGCTCGACGAAAATGAAGTGTACGGGAATTTAGAAGCAGCCGTTACACAACCATGGGGAACCCCTGTTTCTGATGAACTAAAAGCCATGCCCCGTGCATTGTGGAGCACACTTCCTCCTCTTTGGATGCCAATCACATTCCTGATTCTGATGACAGCTGTGTGGGGCCACTATATCGTTATTATATTTGAATTATTCCGCCTAAGAAAAGAAGAACCAAAAAATGCATCATAAGCAACTAAAATGTAACTTTAATCATCTCATCAAAAACAAAAAACCCTGAATCATGAAAAAGTATATTTCCATCCTGTTTACCGTAATGTTTGTAACTGTATTAATGGCCTTTTCGCCAAAAACCACCAACGATCCATGGCCGGTTCCTGATAAGTATAAAAACATGGCCAACCCCGTAAAATCTGATGCAACTTCTATTGCTAGAGGTAAAGAGTTGTTTACAACACATTGCAAATCTTGCCACGGCACAAAAGGAAAAGGTGATGGACCAAAAGCAGCACAGCTTGATACCGAATCTGGTGATTTCACAAAACCTGCAACTCAATCGGAAACTGATGGCGCTTTATTTTATAAAACATCCGAAGGACGTAAAGACATGCCATCATTCAAAAAGAAAATTGCTGATCAAAATGATATTTGGGCAGTGGTGAACTACATGAGAACACTTAAATAAAATAAAGAAAAAGATAACTACAGCCGGTGATTGTCACCGGCTTTTTTATTGAAGAATAGTTGGGTTTGAGTTTCAGTATTCCCTTTTAAAATCATCCTTCTCTTTGACTTAGGTCATTATCAATCGCTTTAGGCCACAGTAGTTTTGATACAAAGAATACTGCTATGCCATTAAAAAATAATAAGCCGGTCATATTTTCAACAGAACTCAGTTGGCTTGCTGATAAATCCGGGGTTGTGAGTTTGAATTCAGGAAAAAAATCCTTTAGAGTCTCTACTCCGCCCGAGTTTGGCGGGCCTGAAGGAGACTGGAGCCCTGAACATTTATTTCTAAGTTCAATTATAAGTTGTTTTATGAGTACCTACCTGGTATTTGTAAACAAACTTAAGATTGAAAATACGGGTTTTGAATGTACAGCTACCGGCCAGGTTGAAATCATTGATGGTAAATATAAATTCACTTTTATACATATTTATCCAAAAGCATTTGTAGCTAACGAACCTGATATAGAAAAAGCCCGGATTGCCATGGAAAAATCAAAGAAGTATTGTCTTATTTCTAATTCTATCAACGCAGAGATCGTTCTGCATCCTGAGGTAGTAATTTCAAAACAACATGCAGCGGTCAATACGGCTGCTTAAACCTGATTTCTAAACCTTTTAAATTGCGAATCATGAGAGGTCTTGTAATCTATAAAGGTAAATACGGCGCCACCCAACAATATGCTATGTGGATAGGACAAGAATTACAAATGCCCGTCGTTTCGGTTGATCGTCTTCAGCTTAGGGAATGGCCCAAATATGATTATATCATCATTGGTTCGAGTGTTTATATTGGCAAACTTGAGATAAGAAAATGGGTGAAGAAAAATCTTGCTATATTAACTACCACAAAAGTTTTTATATTCCAGGTAGCTGCAAGCCCCGTTGATCAAAAAGAAAAAAGAGAAAGCTATAACATAGCAAGTCTGCCACAGGAACTACTACAAAAAGCTGAGGTTTTTTATCTGCAAGGCAAAATGAAAATGAAAAATCTTTCCTGGTGGGATCGATTCTTGTTAAAAATGGGAGCAAGACTAACAAAAGACCCGGTTGAGAAAAAGAAGATGTTGACAGACTTCAATGAAGTAAAAAAGGAAAATATAGAACCATTGATCGAATCCGTGAGAAAATTTGAGGAAATAAATGAACCTGAAATTGCTCACATATAGATCTTTTTACCTGGTCAAATTTGAATTTACTTTTTTCATGACATTAGTTTACTTTGAGGCAAATAATTAAGAACTGCAATGCTTGACCAGGCACACATGACCTCTTTGTTTGAAAATGCAACGGAAGGAATTATTCTGACTGATGGTCGCGGCCTTATCATACTGGCAAACCCTGCCGCTGAAAAAATGTTTGGATATAACAACAATGAATTGACAAACCTCCCTGTGGAAGTGTTGATCCCCGGTAATTTCAGACCAAGACATAAAACTTTGAGAGAGGGTTTTCATAATAATCCATCCAACCGATCAATGGGTGCAGGCAGAGACCTCTTTGCATTAAAAAAAAATGGTGAGGAATTTCCTGTTGAGATCAGCTTAAGTCATTATACGAACAACAATGAATTATTTGTCATTGCATTTATTGTTGATATTACATTGAGAAAGGAAGCCGAAAAGAATCTTGTAAAAAAGCAAAATGAATTGGAGAAAGTGACATTCGAGATCCGCAAATTGAATACAGAACTTGAAAAAAAAGTTGATGAACGTACTCATATTCTTAAAGAAGCACTCGAAAAACTGGAAGAATCGCAAACAGAACTTCATGAAGCATTGGATAAGGAAAAACAATTGAATGAAATAAAAGGCCGTTTTGTTTCGATGGCCTCCCATGAATTCAGGACCCCGCTTAGTGCTGTCTTATCTTCAGCAACATTGATATCAAAATATACGAATGAAAATGACCAGGAAAAAAGAGATAAACATATCAATCGCATAAAAGATTCCGTAAAACATCTTAATGATATACTTGAAGATTTTCTTTCCTTAGGTAGACTCGATGAGGGTAGAATATGCGCCGATCCTGGCGAATTCAATCTCAAAGAAATGATCACTGAGACCCTTAGCGAAGTAAAGGTGGTATTGAAGCCGGGGCAAAAACTTGATTTTAGCTATCAAGGAAATGAAAAAATAAATTCAGATAAGAAACTAGTACGAAATATCCTGATCAACTTAATTAGCAATGCTGCAAAGTTTTCAGAAGAAGATTCGCCAATTACAGTTTCGGGAATGAGTGACAATGAAAAAAATACTATTACTGTAGTGGATAAAGGTATCGGCATTTCTAAAAAAGACCAGGAACATCTTTTTACTATGTTTTACAGGGCATCAAATGTTACTAATATACAGGGAACAGGACTTGGGCTTCACATCGTAAAAAGATATATTGACCTGATAAATGGAACAGTTAAATTGCAAAGTACATTAGGAGAAGGAACCATTATAAGTATAACGTTTCCAAATTTTACAAACAATAACTCATGAAATCAATTCTTGTTATCGAAGACAATAAAGACATCAGGGAAAATACCGCTGAGATCCTTGATTTGGCCGGCTTTAAAACTTTTACAGCTGAGAATGGGAAAAAAGGAGTTGATATCGCCATTAAAGAAAAACCTGATGTAATTATTTGCGATATCATGATGCCGGAACTGGATGGTTATGGAGTACTGCATATGATAAGAAAAAATGAGAATACCCAGACCATTCCATTTATTTTTCTAACCGCAAAAACAGAAAGAAGCGATTTTAGAAAAGGAATGGAAATGGGAGCTGACGATTATGTCACAAAACCATTTGAAGATATTGAACTGCTAAATGCAATTGAGATCAGGTTAAAAAAGGCTGAAATACTTGGGAACAAATACGCTTCTTCGCAACAGGGATTATCGCAATTTATAAAAGACGTTAAGGATAGTGGCCTCATGAAACAATTGGCAGATCAATATAACATTGAATCATACGGCAAAAAACAATCGCTTTACCAGGAAGGCAAACGGCCAAAACTTCTATACTACGTTGTAAAGGGAAAAGTGAAAGGAATTAAAACACACGAAGACGGGAAAGAGTACATCACGGATCTTTTCAGCGAAGGAGATTTTATTGGTTACCCAGCCTTAATTGAAGATAAAAACTATGATGACAGCGCTGTTATACTTGAAGATGCAGAGATAATGCAAATACCCCGTGAGGATTTTCATAAAATGGTCTTTGGGGATTTAAATATAGCTGCGAAATTTATAAAGATCATTACAAAGAATGTAAAAGAGAAAGAAGAAAGATTACTTAGCCTTGCTTATAGTTCATTACGTAAAAGAGTTGCAAAAGCACTTGTTGACATTCTGGAGAAATTTAATGTCGACGGACAAAACAAACCAATAGAAATATCAAGAGAAGATATTGCACATTATGTTGGAACTGCAACCGAATCATTAATTAGAACACTTAGTGATTTTAAAGCCGAAAAACTTATTGAAATAAAAGAAGGGAAAATTCTGATCACAAATCTTGATAAGCTAAAGAATCTTTTATATTGACCCCGATAGTCAATTATTTTTATTTTTATTGAACCCCATCAATTTTATTGTAAGTTAGACTTTATTTTCTTAAGCTTTTTAATATCTCGTTTTCGAAGTAATTGAATATTCAGTATGTGATAATTCGCATCAAAATTGTATATAAGTGTTACTTCGCTTCCATTTCTAAATGTTAATCCTCTGGGTTGAAGTAATTCGGAGATAGGTTTTGATTCAGCCACAGTTTTTGCCACTACTGGTACTAAATAAATACTATCCAATAATGTATAATCAGGCATACTTGTGGATGTACTATCATAAAACAGCACATTAATTTTATGCTTTGTTGCAATTGAACTAAATCGATGTGCATCAAAACTATAATCTATCATTAACCCATTATTGTATTTTTTTTGCGAAAAAAAAGTATTGTGTGATGAGTTTTTATTAAGATTTGACTCAAACCAAATGATATGATCATGATAATAAACCAACCATCCAGTTTTTAATATTGTATCTGATTTATTAATAGCATAAACGGACGTATCTAATAACACGACAATTATATAAAACAAAGCTATTTTTTTCATTCAAAAAGTTTTTTATTTTCAATAGGCTTGACATCTCTATACTTTAAAATCGGTAGTAATTGCGTAGAATCTGCATTTGCCAAATGATGGTTACTTTCCGATACAGAACTTGGAGAAAACATAATCAAGTAGATCATCATTTGTGATATCCCCTGTTATCTCACCCAAATAATGTAAACAACGACGGATATCTAATGCAAGCAGATCACCTGGTAATTTATTATCAAGCCCGTTTTTAATTTCGGTTAGTGATTTAGCTACTTCCTTCAATGCATGATAGTGCCGGGCATTAGTAACAATTGTATTTTCTGATTCCACCTGACCTGCCATTACCATATCTATCATTTTTTCCTTTAATACTTCAGTGTGCCGGCTGTGTTTTGCAGAAATATAGATGACCTTTTCAACAGAAGAGAATTTATTTCGTAACGCCGCTTCATCACCTTTATCTACTTTATTTGCAACAAACAAGTACTTGATATTTTCTTTTTTAAAATCTGCACCCCGCTTTGAAAGTTCTTCAGACGTTTCCTCTGTTGCATCAAACAAATACAATACAATATCGGCCGTTCTTATTTTCTCAAGGCTTTTTTCCATTCCTATTTTCTCTATTGTATCTGTTGTATGCTGGCGTATGCCTGCTGTATCGATCAAACGAAAAAGTATTCCATCGATATTTATTATCTCTTCGATTGTATCCCTTGTTGTTCCGGCAATATCGCTTACGATAGCACGGCTTTCATTCAGCAATACATTTAATAAAGTTGATTTTCCCGCATTCGGCTTGCCTACAATTGCCACACTTACCCCATTCTTAATTACATTACCTAACTGAAATGAATTGATCAGTTGGTTAGTTGACTGTGATAATTGACTGATCAGGTCATGGAACTGCTTCCTATCAGCAAACTCAACATCTTCCTGGCTAAAATCCAGTTCGAGTTCAATCAAGGCAGAAAATTTTACCAGTTGTTCACGCAGTTCCTTCAATTGAACAGAAAAACCTCCACGTATATTATTCAATGCGGTTTTTAGAGAAGCATTTGTGTTGGATGCAATGAGATCGGCTACAGCTTCAGCTTGTGTAAGATCCATTTTTCCTTTGAGGAAAGCCCGTTGTGTAAATTCGCCAGGCTTGGCCAACCGGGCGCCGTATTTAATACAGGTATCAATAATTTGTTGCTGAATAAATGGTGAACCGTGGGCACTTATTTCAATCACATCTTCTCCTGTGTAAGATCTAGGTCCTTTAAAAAGTGAAAGCACAACTTCATCCAATATTTTATCATCATCTTTTAAAAAACCAACATGTAATGTATGTGATGCCTGTGCAGATAAATCTTTAGCTGGGAAAATCCGGGTGATGATCTCAAATGATCTATTGCCACTCAAACGAATTATTCCGATAGCACCTATGCCCGGAGGCGTAGCCAATGCAACAATTGTATCATCCCAACCCGTGTACCTGCTCATGCTGCCAAAGTTAGCCGGAATAGATTTTATGAAATAAGAAACCCCGGAGATTTCCGGGGTTTACTAAATAAAAGGTGTTATTCTCAGCCGCCCGTTTCAACTATAAAGGTTATTATCTGTGTATGATAAGAACCAACGGATTTTCCATTTTGATTTCCCGGAACCCATTTATCTGATTTTTTAATTACACGGATCGCTTCCTCTTCAAGTCCATACCCAAGTTTTGTCAGGGGAGTTATATCACTCACATTACCTTGCTTATCTACTATAAACCGGATATTAACTTTATAAACTCCTTCCGGTGCTCCGTTATCAGTTGGAGTCTCCTGTTTCAGGTTTCTTTCAAGATATCTTTTCCAGGCTGCAAAACCTCCCGGGAAAGAGGCTTCTATTTCCACCTTCTCAAAGAAATCTGGTTCTTCATCTTTCTTTTTAATTTCTAATACTCCTTTACCATCATCAAGTGTTGCTTCAGTTGGAAAATCATCCTTCACCCCTTCCTGGTTTTGAACATCAATTTTTACATTTTCCATGTCATTTTGTTCAGGTGGTTTTTCATCCTCAGGTACATTCTCATCTTTTGTAATTACAGGAGGAGTAAACTGTATCATTTCCACACGGGGAGGCTCCACAGGAAGTGGCGGTGGTGGCGGCTCAAGTATCTTCTCTTCTTCGGGGGTAATTTCAGTAAGAGTGATCTCGGTTTTCTGAAGTCTTTCATTATCCTTGTCAACTTTACTGGCAACAAAGGAACTTAACAGGGCAATTAAAGCTAAGGAGCCTGTGATCATTAGTGATTTCCTGATACGGCTGTTATATGTTTTTCTAAGTTGATAAGCACCGTATTCTTTGTTTCTGTTCTCAAACAGAATGTCAAGCAGATCTGCTGACAAAATTTTTTTGGATTCCATATAGCGTGGTTTTAATAATCAGATGCATTTAATAAAACCTTCCACAAAAAATTTATCAGGTTAATATTATAACAACAGCAGTTTGCTATTTAATAAAACACTACATAAAAAAAGATCCCCGGTTGTTACCGGGGATCTATAATTTGTTATTTGTGTTTAAGCTTATTCTTCAGTTACTACAAATGTAATTGGCTGAGTATGGTAAGAGTTTACGGCTCTTCCATTCTGATTACCTGGAGACCATCTGGGACCTTTTTTAATTGCCCTTACAGCTTCGTCTTCAATTCCAAAACCGTGACTTGTCAATGCCCTCACATCACTGATATTACCTTCTTTGTCCACAACAAAACGAACATTGACAGTATATGTACCAGCAGGTGCACCATTCTCAGTTGCAATTTCTGCTCTCAGATTTTTCTCCAGATATTTTCTCCATGCAGCGGTACCGCCAGGAAAAGTAGCTTCTATTTCTACTTTCTCAAATATCTTATTCTCATCTTCTTCTTTCTTTTCTTCTACTACTTGTTTTCCTTCATCAATGTTGGATACAGTAGGTGCTTCATCTTTTACACCTTCCTGGTTCTGAACATCGATCTTCACATCTTTCAATTCTTCTTGCTCTGGTGGTTTCTCCTCTTCCTTTACTTCTTCATCCTTCTTAATTACTGGAGGAGTAAATTGTTTCATTTCCACTTTCGGCGGTTCTACCGGCGGAGGTGGCGGAGGTGGTTCTACTTTCTTTTCTTCTTCGGGTGCTATTTCAGTAAGCGTCACCTCTGTCTTTTTTATTTTTTCTCTTGAAGCATTTACTTTATTGACAATAAAAGAGCCCAATAAAGCCAGCAGGGCCACACTCGCAGTAATGAGCAAAGCCTTTGTAATACGCCTGTTATAGGTCTTACGTAATTGGTAAGCACCATAATCCTTATTCCTGTGCTCAAAGATCAGGTCAAGTAAATCGGCTGAAAGAATTTTATTGGCTTCCATTTTGTTTTTTTATTTTTATTTAAGATGCTGATTCCAACATCTTTCCATAAATTTTTATTTCTGAGTACCCGGAGTACCACCCTCTGTTACTTTGATCAGCTCATATTCTGCAGGTGCTATTTTCACCATTGCATACTTAAGTACACGACAGATAGTCATTTCATCGAGAATATCCACTGTGTTTTTATAAGTAGCTTCTTCAGTAGGCTTTATTACGACCACAAGATCTTCCTGCTCACAAGATTCCTCTGCATCTTTTAAATACTTTCCCTCTATCCCTTTCTGTCTCCAATCTCCCATTTTCTTATCGATGCATGCCTGGTCTCTTCTGTAGCGGGAAATAACATCAGCCTTCTTATCCAGGATAATTTTTCTTATATCTCCCATTTTGGCTGCTTTGAAATTATTTCCAGTCGCATCTACTTTCAACTGGCCTTCATAATAGTAAACATTATTTCCTTTACCCAGCATAATGGTGAGGGCACCAGACTCTTTAGCCTTGTTTTGCTCTTCTGGTTTATCAGTGTCTTTAGGTACATTGAGTTTTAATGCAGTGGGGCTCGACATGGTCGTAGTGAAAATAAAGAAGGTAATCAACAGAAAACCCAAATCCACCATTGGCGTCATATCAATGCGGGTAGAAAGTTTTTTGGCTTTCTTTACTCCCCGGCCTTTTTTATGATGTCCGCCATCGCCACCGCTATCTATACTAGCCATATCTATTTTTATTTAGATTAATAAAATTGTGTTCTACTTATTGTTTGGCTTCTTATTATATTTATCCAGATCCGATCCCGAAGGCACTCCTTCCAAAGATGTGACCAACTGGTACTTAAATTCATCATTACGTTTTAATGCGCTGACAATTCCTTCAAATACCGGGTATTTGGAACGACCATCTCCTTTGATCAGGATATCCTTTAGTTTCATGTTTTTATCTGCAAAAGCAGCCTGCGAGGCATTGATCCACCAGGCCAGTTCATTGGTGGCCGAATCAAGAACAGGGATTCCTTCTTCAGGAAATTTATCCCTTTGGTCATCCGAGGCACTCAAGAATTGGCCAATCGATTTAAATGGAACACCGATCGCATATACTTTTTCAAAGTTTTTTATTTGCTCAGGAGTTAAATTAAGTCCTCTTAGCGTATTAAGCTTCTTCAATACATCAACTTTGAATTTGGGCTCTTTTTGAGATAAAATTGCATAAAAAACCCTGCCGGCAGAATCAATCGAGATCATTACAGCATCATTTTCAGGAAGCTGGTCAGAGTTAACCGAGCCGGGAGGGTCAATAGGTACTTTTTCAGGCGGCTTAAACTTGGTAGCCAGCATGAAAAATGAAAGAATCAGGAAGGCCACGTCCACAAAGGGGGTCATGTCCGTATCCGTACTCTTCCGGGGTATCTTGACACTTGGCATTGTTTAAATTGTTTAGTTATTAGATGAAAAGGTTTCAAAAATCCATACTGCTTTCCTGTATTATTTATACAAAGAAGCAAAACTTTGAGTCAGCGTAAAACCTGATTCATCAATGCCGTATGTAATAGAATCGATCTTGGTAGTAAATATGTTATACATTATAAGTGCCAACGCTGAAGTACCGATACCCAGAGCCGTGTTATACAGGGCCTCAGAGATACCTACCGCCAATTGGCTGGCATTACCACCTGCACCCTCATCACCTAAGGCTGAGAACGATTTGATCATACCAATTACCGTACCCAACAAGGCGATAAGGGTACCAACTGATGTAATAGTAGATAAGAATACAAGATTCTTCTGAAGCATCGGCAATTCAAGAGCAGTTGCTTCTTCTACCTCTTTTTGAATAGCCAGCACTTTCTGGTCTGTATTCATTCCTTGCTCTGAGATCATTTCTTTGTAGCGGCGAAGACCTGCTTTCATTACATTGGCAACAGATCCGCGTTGCTTATCGCATTCGCTTAATGCTGCGTCAACATTCTTATTAGCCAGGTGATACTGCACACGGCGAATGAAGTCTGCAATAGAACCACTTCCCAATGCTTTTTGAATAGTAAGGAATCTTTCTATAGAAAATACGATAACCATCAGGAGCATTCCAATAAGCAACGGAACGATGACACCACCTTCGTAAATACGGTGTAAGGCATCCTTTGGTTTGTGGTGGGTCGGAAACATTCCACCCTCTGTTGAGGGTTCTTTAAACCCACTTGGATCACCCATAATAAAACGCCAGATGCAATAACCTGCGATGATACACACAATTGGAGCGACCCATGAAATAAGATTGCTGCTTTTCTTTGCCTGAACAGAAGTAGATTTTACTGCAGCAGTTGGATTTGTTTCAGCCATGATGCTTTGTTTTTAGTTTTTAAATTAAATACAATTCGTTTAAAACAGAACTACAATTCTAAGAAAAAATTCCTGAGAAAGTACACTGTCCCTTATCTTTTACGTAGGGGGTTCAAGATAATGATTTTTTCAAACGCAACAATTCCGGGGAATAAAAATTATCTGCAACCGTTTGTGGTAGCCGGTCATTGATAATTATTCATAACGCAACGCTTCTATTGGATTTAACCTGCCTGCCTTTAATGCAGGATATAACCCGGCCAGTAAGCCTACAAGGCTACAGAGTATTACACCAATAATCACCCAGTTCCAGGGAACAACAAAGCCGGTACCAAGAGACAACGCAATAAGGTTACCTGCTACAATGCCTAAAATAATTCCCCAGAATGCACCCATCAAACTGATTAACACTGATTCTATTAGAAACTGGCGTCTTATCAGCTTGCTTTTTCCTCCAATGGCTTTTATAAGTCCAACCTCTCTTGTTCTTTCAGAAACTGAAACCAGCATAATATTCATTAACCCAATTGCTGAACCTATCAAAGTAATAATGCCTATTACAATACCTGAGATAAATAAAAACCCAAGAATACTAATAATGGTCCGGGCTATGCTATCACTGCGATCCAGCACAAAATTGCTTTCCTCTGTAGTGTTCAGTTTTCGGATTGCCCTGAAGACTCCTTCAGCCTCTCCCATTGCAACGTCAACTTTCTTTACATCATCCGTCATTACTGCTATTACATAGGAAGCTCCGGATGGAAAATTGCGTTCGATATTATTATATGATGTTATCACCAGGTTATCCCTGCTGAATCCAAAAGTTGAACCTTTACTTTCCAGTATACCCAATATCCTGAAAGGAACCGAATTGACCCGGATGACAGAATTAACCGCCATTTGAATATTCCGGCCGAATAATTTACTTGCCACATCATACCCTACAATGCAAACATTTCTACCTGTTCGCACATCAAGATTGTTTAAGTTTCTTCCATACTGCAGGTTATATCCATTCAACAATAAATAGCTTTCATCGGCGCCAAACATCCATACGTTGGGGCTGGTTTTTTTTGTTTCGTATGATATTATATTATTGTTACTTCCCCAGATCGAAAGGCTTCTTTCCGAAGGAAATTTATAAGTCTGTAAAAAAAGCTCCGCTTCATCTTTTGTAACAGGTTTACCGAGGTTGGAAGTCTTTTCCTTTTTTGCTCCCTTCTTACTCAACTTTACTTCCCTCCTGTTATTACCACCACCTATCCGGATATTTCTTTCTTTAAAACGGAGTGTAAAGCCATTGGCTCCCATTGAAGAAAAACTTTCTGTAAATTTTTGCTCGATAGCTGTAATGGCAGTTGTAATAAGAATAACGGCAAATATTCCTAATGCTATGATGGCAACAGTAATGCCTGTACGCAGTTTATTTGAACGAACCGTTCTCCATGCAAGTGATAAAACATCCAGGAATTTCATGCAAAAGAATTGAACCCGAAATTACGGATTGAGAGAATGAGAAAAACGAATCTTTTATCAATGGTTAAAAATAAAACCAATAGAGCAGTGCGTTTGGATAAATGCCCAAAAAGATAACTAACGCCGCCAAAGCCAGCAATGTATAGTTAAATGCTTTAGATGTTTGCAATTTATTAGAATCTCCATCCTTAAAATACATTGCCTGGATAACACGGAAATAATAATAAACACTCACTGCAGCCATTAATACTGCAAACACTACCAGCCAGAAATGTTTACCGGTTGCAAGCGCTGCTTTCAGCATATAGAATTTTGAAAGAAACCCTGCTGTAAGTGGTATGCCCGCGAGAGATAAAAGAAATACAACCAAAGCCCCGGCAATAAGCGGATTCTGTTTTGCAAACCCGTTGAACCCATCAAATGTATAGTCATTCATTTTTGCCAACACAGCAAAAATGCCGATTGTAGCAAGACAATAAGCAGCCGCATATAATAATATCCCTTCTTTAGCATCTGTATTCATTGCAAACAATGCAAGCATCATAAAACCAGCTTGTGCAATACTTGAATAAGCAAGCATTCTTTTTACACTCTGTTGAAATACGGCAGTGATATTTCCGATAAACAATGTAGCGGCTGTAATAATTGCAACCCATAATTGCCAGGTGGGTTGCAGGTAACCAAATGCTTCATCAAACAAACGGATAAATGCGATAAATGCCCCTACTTTAACAATGGTTGCCATGAAGGAAGTAAAAACAGTTGGTGCTCCATCATATACATCCGGTGTCCAGAAATGGAACGGTGCCGCCGAAACTTTGAATGACATAGAGAACATCAACAATGTCATTCCCGCTATTAATAACGGAGATGGTGTTCCTGCAGTAAAACTTATACGTTCAACCTGGAAGCTTCCCATTGCACCATATACCAGTGCAATACCCATCAGCATAAGACCAGTGGAAAATGCACCCATTAAAAAATACTTTAAAGCAGCTTCATTACTTTTCAGGTTGAGTTTATCGCTTCCGGTAAGAATGTAAAGTGGTATAGAAATGATCTCGATGCCCAGGAACAATATCAGTAAAGATTTAAATGCAGAAACCAGCACTACACCACAAAGAATAAAAAATATCAAAGCGAAATACTCGGCATAGTTGGTGCCCACTTTCTCCATATCTTTTGCAGAAAGCAAAAAATAAATAAATACTGAGACAAAAATGATCGTGTTAAAAAGCAGCGCAAAGCGATCGAAGAGCATCATCCCTTTAAAATCAATTTTAAAAAAGACTGTGCCATTCATTTCAAGAATATTCGCCACCAGCAATAAACCAATGCCCGCCAGCGCAAGACTGCGAATAGCCGATTTCTGTTTCAGCCAGATACTGCTGAACATCATCACTACACCTAATACTGCTGTTAATACTAATGCGTTCATATTCCTCTTTCGTTGTTACTTCTTCAAAAATTGTGATACATCCGCTTTGTTCATTATAAAATCAGCCGCCTGTTCTGTAATGTCTAATAATGGTTTTGGATAAACACCAATTACAATTATTAATATTACGATCACCGATAAAACAATTTTTTCATTTATACCCAGGCTTATTCCTTTTGCTGTCAGCTCATTTGTTTCGCCATAAAATACTTTGCGGATCATATTCAATGTATAAATGGCAGCGAGAATAATTCCAATGCCTGCCACTACTGTAAACAATAAACCAAAACTTGATGCATTGAATTTGACACTACCGAATAACGTGTAGCCGCCATCAAATGCATTACTATTGAAAATTCCATTGAACATTAAGAACTCACCGGGAAAAGCATTCGTTAATGGCAATGCAATATTTGCCAGCGCAATGATGGTAAGGAAGATTGCCAGCGTTGGTGATGAATTTGCCAAACCCCCTAATTGGGAAATTTTTCTTACTCCGAGATTTCTTTCAATGATTTCTACCACTATCCACAAACCGATAATATTGATACCATGATTAAACATTTGCAGCATTACACCCTGCATGCCGGTTTTGTTTACTGCAAATAATGTCAAACACATTAACCCGATATGCGCAATAGATGAGTAAGCCACCAATCTTTTAATATCATCCTGCCGTATAGCAATAAGCGAAGCATAAATAATTCCAAATACACAGAGGAAGGCAACTGCATTTGTCCAGTTGGCTGTTGCAAATGGAATGACCGGGAGCAACCAGCGTATCACAGCAAACAATCCCATTTTCACCATCAGGCCGCTCAGCACCATTGTTGTTCCTGTATTTGTTTGTTCATACGTGTCCGGCTGCCAGGTATGAAAAGGAAATACAGGCATCTTAATTGCAAATGCAACAAACATCATCCAGAATACCCAGCTCTGCCTGTTCTCCCCCACCGCTGCTTTATAAAAAGATTCTATATCAAAAGATGAATCAGGGGTACTGTTATAAATAAATAACAAAGCAATCAGCATTAATACTGACCCGAGAAATGTATAAACAAAGAATTTAAAAGTAACAGCGATCCTTTTTTCACCTCCCCATGTTGAGCAAAGAAAGTAAACAGGTATCAATGCCAGTTCCCAGAAGAAATAAAACAATAATGCATCTGCAGCAGTAAACACACCTAACAAGCCTGCCTGCGTTAAGAGCATTAAGCCAAAATACCGGTTTGAATTTTTATAAGATGTTTTAAGCGTAGAAATAAAGATCATTGGATAAGCAATGGCCGTAAGCAGGCACATTAATTTACTGATGCCATCCATCTTTAAATGAAAGCTGCTGCCGAGAGAACCCATCCATTCAGCTTTGAAATCAAAACAGGAAGGATCAGAACAACTCAGTAAACCAAACAATACAACGCCAACCGTTACTACAGAAGAAACATAGGCCCATGTCCTTACATTTTTATCTTCCTTTATAAAAAAAGATACAATGCCAGTCAGTAATGGAATTAATATCAATAATAATGCGATCATAAGTACCCCAACCCCTAAAGGGGCTTTTTGAACCTTAAACTCAAACGAGTTTTAGATTTATTAAATCAATTTTCAAATTATATCAATTATAAACCTCCTCGACCTAAGTCACCCCTTTAGGGGGACAGGGGGTTTATTTTCTTATAAAAAATTGCCATGCAAAAATCAATAGCATGCTGATCACCATCAGCAATATATAACTACCCACATGTCCGCTTTGTAATAACCGTAATTGTCTGCTGCCATAGTTAACAGCTTTGCCGGCTCCATTCACTATCCAATCGACTACCTGGCTTTCAAATACTTTATCAAAGAAATCAGCCAGCTTGTTCAAAGGTTTTACAATGATCGAATCATATAATTCATCTACATACCACTTATTCTCGAGCACTTTTCCTAATCCCTTTTCTTCAGTAGCTGAATATTTCCTGTATTTAAAATAAGCAAACAGCACTGCTACAAGTACCAGGCCCGTAGCAAGTCCCATCAATGCCCATTCCATTGAATGAGACACATGATGCACCGTATTTAATGGAACAGCAGAAAATAAAAATTGTGTAAGTCTGTTTGCTGTTTCGCCGAATACTGCGGGTAGTTCAATAAATCCACCAGCAAAAGAAAGTATAGCAAGAATTATCAAAGGCACAGTCATTGCTGCCGGACTTTCATGTAAATGATGTTTCTGTTCTTCAGTGCCCCGGAACGATCCGTGAAAAGTAAGTAACAGTAACCGGAACATATAGAAGCCGGTTAGCATTGCACCTAACAAAGCAAACGCATAAATAGTTTTATTATGCCCGTATGTAGCGAGCAGTATTGCATCTTTTGAAAAGAAACCAGAGAAGAAAGGAAAACCAGCAATAGCCAATGTGCCTACCAGGAAGGTGAAATAAGTTGTCTTTATTTTTTTACTCAGCCCACCCATATTTCTTATGTCTTGTTCTCCACTCATTGCATGTATCACACTACCTGCGCCAAGGAATAATAAAGCTTTAAAAAATGCATGCGTCATTACATGAAATACAGCTGCTGAATAAGCACCCATTCCTAATGCAATAAACATATATCCTAACTGGCTTACAGTTGAATAAGCCAACACTTTTTTAATATCATTTTGTTTTAATGCAATTGTTGCTGCCAACAAAGCAGTTGCCAACCCAATATAGGCTACCACATTTTGAGTAACAGGAGCCATTGAATACAAAATATTGCTTCGTGCAATCATATAAATACCGGCTGTCACCATCGTAGCAGCATGGATCAATGCTGAAACCGGGGTCGGGCCTGCCATTGCATCTGGCAACCAGGTGTACAATGGTATCTGTGCACTTTTGCCTGTAGCGCCGACAAATAACAACAATGTAATTACTGTAATATCAGTTTGTGATAAAGCTTCCAGAGACTTTGCAGAGAACACTTCTGTAAAAGATGCAGTGCCAGTTTTACTAATAAGCCAAAAAATAGCGATCAGGAATCCCAAATCGCCGATCCGGTTCATGATAAATGCTTTATTGGCTGCAGCCGTGTAGTTTATATTTTTAAACCAATAGCCAATCAGTAAATAAGAACAAAGTCCTACACCCTCCCAACCGATAAACATCACTACATAGTTTCCTCCCATCACCAGCAGCAGCATTGAAAACACAAACAAGTTGAGATAAGAAAAATACCGGGCATAATGTGATGAGTTTTCTTCATGCATGTAAGCCGTAGAGTACACATGAATTAAAAAACCAACACCTGTGATGATCAAAAGAAATAAAGATGATAAAGCATCAATCCGGAATTCAAAAGGAATATTGATCGATCCGGCTTTTATAAAATCGAAATAATAAGCATCATGTGCGTTGCCGCCTTTTACCTGCATAAACACCCAAACACTCAGCAACAAAGAAATAAATATCACCCCGCTTCCAATAATGCCCGTCATTCCTTTACTGAGCTTATTCCTCCCCAACCCGGTAATTAAAAAACCGAGTAATGGAAAGAAAGGGATCAACCAGGCTATTTGTAAAACGTTTTGCATACCCCAAACCCCTAAAGGGGCTTTTAAAAACACTCATTTAACTTAAGTGTCTGAATTTTAAATTAAAAAATCTTTATTTATCAATTAAGCATTGCCGACCTAAGTCTCCCCTTTAGGGGGACAGGGGGTCAATGCTTTAATCTGTTTAAAAATCCTATATCTACTGAATGTACATTCCGGTACATCATCACAATAATTGCCAATCCCACACTTACCTCTGCTGCGGCTACTACCATTATAAAAAACACGAATATTTGTCCTTCTGTTCCTGCCGTTGCATCTACCGCACCAGATACAGCATTATGCATTTTTGAAAAAGCCACCAATAGCAGATTCACTGCATTCAGCATAAGCTCAATGCACATAAAAATGATAATGGCATTACGACGAATAAGCACTCCCACTATTCCAATTACAAATAATGCAAGTGACAGAAATATGTAATAATTGATCGGCATAATACCCCAAACCCCTAAAGGGGCTTTTAGAACATTCTGAAATTTTGAATTTACTTCCAATAAGAGCTTTACCACCTAAGTTCCCCCTTTAGGGGGACAGGGGGTTTTATTCTTTCTTTCCAATCACCACTGCGCCAACCATGGCACTTAAAAACAACACACTACTTATTTCAAACGGCACTACATAAGTACTGAACAATTCCTTTCCCAGGATTTTTATTAATCCTATATTTCCTGTATTGATCAATGCAGTTTTTTCCTTCATATCACCTGCATCTTTCAACGCCGCTACCAATACCAGCAGCAAACATCCTCCAGCAACAACACTGGCAATTTTTAACCACCTTCCTTTTTGTGGTTCTGTTTCCTTATTCAGGTTCATCAGCATGATCACAAACAGGAACAATACCATGATGGCGCCTGCATAAACAATAATATTTACGATCGCCAGGAACTGCGCATTCAATAAAATATAATGACCTGAAATAGCAAAGAATACGAGGATAAGCCAAAGCACACTATATACAGGATTCTTACTGATGACAACCATGATTGCACTGAACAGTGCCATCACCGTAAGAAATCCGAATAATATTTGAATAATTCCCATTTTGTAAAAGCAATTAGTTCTTCTGAACCCTTTCTCCCAACGCCTTTTTAAATTCTTCGGGTTGTTCGATCGGATGCGGAATCAGCAAATCTTCTTTCTTATATATAAATCCTTCGCGGCCGTAGTTTGCCGGCGCAAAAGTCTGTGATAAATAAATCGCATCTTTCGGGCAAGCCTCTTCACACAATCCGCAGAATATACAGCGCAACATATTGATCTCATATTTCGCTGCATATTTTTCTTCACGGTATAAATGCTCCTCACCCGGTAAACGTTCTGCTGCTTCCATCGTAATTGCTTCAGCCGGACAAGCTACAGCACATAAGCCACATGCTGTACAATTCTCACGACCTTCTTCATCCCTGTTCAGCACCTGCAAACCACGAAACACCTGGCTGAAACTGCGTTTCTGCTCAGGATAACTGATCGTAGCTTTTCTCATAAACAGGTGACGCAATGTGACCATCATGCCTTTCAGAATATTCCAGAGATAAATACTCTCCAGCCATGTCATCGGCTTGCGGTCAACCAGTTTAGCTCTTTGTGTTAATTGCATAAAGCTTTTAAAAAGTTCGCAAATATATATTTATGTTACCAACTCTATTACTACTATCATCGCCTGTTGTGTCACTCCCTTGTACATCCCTTAATTCTACTCAACAACTATCAAACATCTTGTTGTATTCATCCGCACATTTGCACATCCGCAAATCAGCTAATCATTTATTCAACCACAACATCACAGCTGCAGTCGCAATCATATTCAACAGCGCCAATGGTATTAATTTCTTCCATCCAAGATTCATTAATTGGTCATACCGGAAACGTGGGATGGTCCAACGGATCCAGATAAACACAAACAGGAAGAAAATGATCTTTGTCATGATGACACTAAAACTGATAAATGTCAGCAGCCAGTTTGGTATATCCCATGCTGCTTCATTCACAAATGGAATATCATATCCCCCGAAATACAAAGTTGATATTACTGCTGCGCTTACAAACATATTGATGTATTCAGCAAACAGGTAAAATCCCAATTTCATTGATGAATATTCCTGGTGATATCCAAAGTTCAATTCGTTCTCTGCTTCCGGCAGATCAAACGGTGTACGGTTACATTCGGCCAATGCACAAACAAAAAATATGATAAAGCCAAGCGGCTGATAAATAATATGCCAGCCATTTGCAATTTGATTATGCACTATCTCACTCATTTTTAATGAGCCCGTCATAAATAAAACAGCGATCAATGCAAGACCCATCGGCAGTTCATAAGAGATCATTTGTGAAGCTCCGCGTATAGCCGCGAGTAGTGAGAATTTATTGTTAGATGCCCATCCACCGATCATAATTCCATATACACCCATGCTTACTACACCAAACACAAACAAAATTCCCATATCAATATCAGTGATCTGCATACTGATATCTCTTCCAAAGAAATTCAATGTACCTCCCCATGGAATTACTGTGCTTGTCACCAATGCAGTTACCATTGCTAATCCCGGGCCGAGTATGAATAAAAATTTATTGGAAGCAAGCGGAATGATCTCTTCCTTGAAAAATAATTTACCACCATCAGCCAATGGCTGAAACAAACCTAATGGACCTGCACGGTTGGGACCAATACGATCCTGCATCCATGCTGCCACTTTTCTTTCAGCCCATGTGGTGTACATAGCAATAAAGAAAGACAAGCCGACTATAACCAGTACAAAGGCTGCTTTCTCTAAAATCAATAACCAATCTAATCCTAACAAAACCATTTTATAGTTTTCTATTTATCTTTTTCAAAAATTTTACTTATCAACACTTAATACTATAACTCTATCTCCACACTTTGACTTTCACTCTACAAACTAAATTTCCGCAATTACTATAATTAGACCTTTCTATTATCCATTTTCTCCAGCTATTAACTTTTGTCATTGTCAAATCCTTACTACCCTTTTCTCTTGCCAGGCTAAAAGCATAAATTTTATTTTCATCTTTTTTGCCATCATTTACTTTCCTGGTATAATAATATTCTTCACTAGTAGCAAACAGTTCAATTCCAAACGCCAATCCCTCCTTTGGAAAAACTAGTTCTTTATTTTCAAGATCTATATCTAACCACCCCTTGCCTTTGGTATTAACTATAATGTTGTCAGTCAAATAATCACCAGTTGGCAACGAATCATTCCCAATTAAAAAAACTCTCAATCTGACCGGAACATCAATTCCTTTACCTGTTTCATCATAAAAAGAAACAGAAATTATTTCTGCCCTTTTGTACTCTCCTTCAGGATAAACAATTCTTGCGGTTGAATTTAATATTTGCCTGAATCCTTGCTTGCAAAAATATCCGCCAATAATTCCAGGATCCTTTTTTGTACCCCACTCTTCCGTTTGACTTTCGCCATTCACAATTATTACCTCTGGCAACTGAATAATTCTTTTTTCAAGTTTAATTACCATTAAACCTGAATATGCTAATACAAGTTCTTTATATCCAATAGCGCTAAGGTAAAGGGTGTCTCCTGTTTTTATTTCCTTAATTCCCTGCACACAAATATTTCCGGCACTATCAGCAACCAGAACTTTATTATTCTTTTTTATAAACACACTTGAATAAGGAATAGGCTTATCATCATCTCCTTTTACTTGCAAACAATTTGACTGACTCAAAGAACTAAAATAGCTTAGCAGAAATAAACTCAGAAATCTGAATTTCATTTTCTATTTTTCTTTTTCAAAAGTTTTACTCGTTGCCGGGCCGGGTATTGCTGATAAATCTAAACCCGGATCATTTACACCACTTATATCATGAATATCCATCAACAGTTTCGGCGCCCTGCCATGCATCACTTTCGCAATTGTTTCTTCTGGTGTTTTTAAACCTACATAATGTCCTTGCGAAATAACTGAATGCCGGTTGATATTGCTTGGCCCTTCAATTACCCATTCGCTTGCTTTTTTCCTGTCGAACCTGCAAGTATTGCATATCCATCCGGGTTTGCCATCATAGCATTGTACTTCACCCCACTCATCTTTTCTTACTGTTACACGAAGCACTTCATCACCACGCATCCATAATTGTACCTTACCCGAGCATTTATCACAATTGCAATGTGCATCTACCGGTTTTGTAAACCATACCCGGTTTTTGAACCGGAATGTTTTATCCGTTAATGCACCAACAGGGCATACATCAATTACATTTCCTATAAAGTCATTATCCAAACTCTTTTCAATATAAGTTGCGATCTCTGCATGATCTCCCCTGTCCAATACGCCGTGTACTCGTTTATCCGTTAACTGATCAGCAACATAAGTACAACGATAGCAAAGAATGCAACGTGTCATATGCAGTTGAATGTATGGGCCCAGGTCATGTTTCTTAAATGTGCGGCGGTTAAATTCAAACCTTGTTCCTTCTGCCCCATGTTCATATCCCAGGTCCTGCAAATGACATTCACCGGCCTGGTCGCATATCGGGCAATCAAGTGGGTGATTGATCAATAAAAATTCGACTACCCCTGCTCTTGCATCCAATACTCTCGGGCTGGTAATATTTTTTACCACCATGCCATCCATTACATTGGTACGGCAACTTGCTACCAGTTTAGGCATCGGCCGCGGATCGGCAGTACTGCCTGCTGCTACTTCCACCAAACAGGTACGGCATTTACCACCACTTCCTTTCAGGCTGGAATAATAACACATCGCCGGGGGAGTAACGTCACCCCCAATTTTGCGTGCAGCCTGGAGTATAGAAGTTCCCGGCTCCACTTCGATGGTGATATTATCAATAGTTACTTTAAATAATTTCGGTGCTTCGGGCATTTTATTTTTTTGTACTGTTCGAATCATTTTTTTTCCGGCTCAGTGAAAATGTTGCGCCAATCGTACCGTATAATTCTGCAAATATAAACGACTGTTTAGCTCTTCCTTCTATTCCTTCTTTATGCAGAACAATATTGGGCATATTTATATAACCGTATTTATTCTCAAATTTTATAATGATATGTTTAAAAAAAGTCGTTTGCATACCGACTTTTGCTGATAAACCAAAACCTGAAACATGAAACTGATCATTGCGTTCATAATCCATCAGGCGAGCATTTGTTTTAGGAAATAAAACTCCGGCGCCGCCACCAATCAACCCCGAAACGATCAGGTGGTTTGATTTAGAATGATACCATTCAAAATATTTTTCTAGCTCTATGTTGAGATAGTTCAATCCATCTGTATGTTCAAAAGTCAGAAAGTCCTCGGTAAGAACTTTATCGCCATTATAATTACCTTCAAAATTCCCACTGCGGGTGATCGTTCCTTCCATATGGACAGTTTGCCCGTTATCCATTACATACTTCATGTGATCATCCCCAAATGAAATAGCAAGATTGTTTTTTATAAAATAGCTGATGCGAAGATTCGTTTGAGGCAGCGTGAGGTTTTGAACCTTCAAATAAGTATCGTATGTAAAAGGAGATTGCTTATCGTGTGCCACTACATCATAAAGCTTGAAATCATAATCGGCGCCTTTGAAGCTGATATTACTTTTGGTATAAGCTGCCCTGTTCCATCCCCATGAAACAGACAGTTGTCCTTTTTTTTTGTCGCTGTAAAAACGATCCTGGGCAAATGAAGTAGTTGCGTAAAACAAAAGAAAAAATATTTTACAGATTTTAATCATTAATTATTTTCTAATCATCCCACAGCCAGTTCCTTTGCATAATTCGCCAAACCATAATTTCTTTTCAGGCATTCTGCAGGATTTTCAACATGCCATTCAAACTCATCCCTGAAATGACGGATAGCTGCTGCTACCGGCCATGCTGCTGCATCACCCAAGGGGCAAATTGTATTCCCTTCTATCTTTCTTTGAATATCCCAAAGCAGATCAATATCACTCATCTTTCCTTTTCCATTATCTATATTCAACAGAATTTTTTCCATCCAACCCGTTCCTTCGCGGCAAGGAGAACATTGCCCGCAACTTTCATGACGATAGAATCTTGCAAGCGTATAAGTATGTTTAACTACACATTGGTTATCATCTAACACAACGAAGCCACCAGATCCCATCATACTGCCTGTTGCGAAACCGCCGTCAGCCAAACTTTCATAGTTCATCATCCTTGCTTCACCTTTTGCTGTTTTCAATAAAAGATTAGCAGGTAAAATAGGAACGGATGAGCCTCCGGGAATACAGGCTTTCAATTTTCTGCCGTTTGCAATACCACCACAGTATTCATCACTGTAAATAAATTCTTCAACAGAGATCGTCATGTCAATTTCATATACACCCTGCTTTTTAATATTACCACAAGCACTTATGAGTTTCGTTCCTGTTGATTTTCCAATACCAATCTTTGCATATTCTTCACCTCCATCATTTATAATTGGAACAACCGCCGCAATTGTTTCTACATTATTCACTACTGTAGGGCAATCCCATAAACCTTTAACCGCAGGGAACGGCGGTTTAATTCTCGGGTTACCTCTTTTGCCTTCCAGCGATTCGAGCAAAGCCGTTTCTTCACCACAGATATAAGCACCGGCGCCACGTTGAACATAGATATCACAATCAAAGCCGCTACCTAAAATATTTTTACCGAGCCATCCATTATTCTTTGCTTCAGCAATTGCTTGTTCGAGTATATCAACGATCCATGAATATTCGCCACGTATATAGATATAAGAACGATTTGAACCGAGTGCATAAGAAGATGTGATCATTCCTTCGATCAACAGATGAGGAATGAATTCCATCAAATACCTATCCTTGAATGTTCCGGGTTCCGATTCATCAGCATTCACAACGAGATAACGTGGCACTCCTTCTGGTTTTGCAAGAAACCCCCATTTCATTCCCGTAGGAAAACCTGCACCACCACGACCACGCAAACCGCTTTTCTTTACCTGGTCAGTTACCTGGTCAGGTGTCATTGACTTTAATGCCTTCTCCACGCTGCGGTAGCCACCTTCACGGCGGTACACATCATAGAGCCTGATGTTCTCAACATGTGCTTTGTCTAATAATAATTTTCTTGCCATATATCTGATCCACCAGCAGGTGGAGAATTATTTGTTCTTACCTTTTTCTTTTCTATACTCAGCCGACCCTATTACTGTTAAAATGCCACCGCCCAGAAACATAACCCACGGAATCATTTCATTCCTGATCGGTTTTGGTTTTTTACTTTCATTATATTGCGCCCAAAATGCGCCAAGTATTAAAAGAACTGCAAGCAAAAAAGATAGTTTATAACCTCTCATTCAGAATTTCTTTATCCTTGTTTTGCACTCTGCCTTGCATATAATTGCCAACCTTTTTTTGTTTTCATCCAAACCTGCATGACTTGCAGAACTAATTTAAACGCATTTCCATTCACTACTCCTTCAGCATTTGTATTCGTTGCCACTGTCGCCCATTTATCACTGATGTTAACTATTCTTACACTATTGTTCTCAATCTTATTATAAACCAGTTTGCCCGACTTAAAGTCATTGAGAATATCATCCTTGCTTTGTATCCATCCATTAGAATGAGCATAGCTGACATTCTTGTGCAAGACTTGTTTTAAAACAGCTTCATCCTTTCCCAACAATGCTTTATCCAGTTGCTGCATTGTTATTTTCAAACCGGCACTGTCAATTTGCGCCGTTGCGATCAAACTTGTAAAGAACAATGCTATTGTAAACAACAATCTCATCTTAATTATTAACGGCCGCCTTCTCCCTGCATTCTTTTATTATCGCATCCACTTTATCTTTAGTCAGGTGTTCCCGATAGTTTTTGCCTAACTGCATCATCGGCGCATAGCCGCAGGCGCCTAAACATTCCACCGTTTTCAAAGTAAACATGCCATCAGCCGATGTTTCACCCGGTTTAATGCCGAGTTTATCATAAATATAATTAATGATCTCATCGCTGCCATTGATCATGCAGGGGCCTGTTTGACAAACTTCAAACATATACTTGCCAACAGGTTTCAGATTATACATGCTATAAAATGTAGCCACTTCATATACTTCTATCGGCTCCATACTTAATATTGAAGCAACATAATCCATCGTTTCAGAACTCAGCCAGCCACCAAATTCCTGCTGCGCTAAATGCAAAACAGGGATCACAGCAGATTTCTGCTTGCCTTCAGGATAAAAATTAATTATCCTCTGTACCTCTTTTAATTTATCGTCAGAAAATTTCATAATATAAATGAAAAACTCAAAATGTAAAATTTTTAAGCGTCTAACTCGCCAGCTATTAAGTTTAATGAACTCATTGTCATAATCGCATCACTCAGCATTTGACCTTTTGTCAATTCTGCGTAGGCTTGATAATAAATAAAACAAGGCCTGCGGAAATGCAAACGATAAGGAGTACGTCCGCCATCACTGATCAAATAAAATCCCAACTCACCATTTCCCGCTTCGATACCATGATAAACTTCACCGGAAGGAATTTCTGTTTCTCCCATTACAATTTTAAAATGATAGATAAGAGCTTCCATCTTTGTGTACACATCTTCTTTCTCCGGCAAATAATACTCAGGAACATCAGCATGATATATTTCTGCTTCTGCACCTTTAAACTCCTGTACTTTCCTGTAAGCTTGTTCAATAATACTTAAGCTCTGCCACATTTCCTGACTGCGTACGAGCCAGCGATCATAATTATCGCCTGTGTTGCCAACCGGAATTACAAAATCAAAATCCTGGTAACTGCAATACGGAGTGTGCACCCGTACATCATAATCAACACCTGCTGCACGCAAGTTCGGGCCGGTGAAACCATAATTCAATGCACGTTCGGCGCTGATAGCACCTGTACCTTGCGTACGTTCCATAAATATCCGGTTGCGCATAAATAAGCTTTCAAACTCACGAAGCACAGCCGGGTATTCAGTTAAAAATTTATCTAATTTTTGAAAAGCGATATCATTGAAGTTTCTTTCGAAACCACCAATGCGTCCGATATTAGTTGTTAATCTTGCACCACATACTTCTTCATAGATCTCATAGATCAGTTCACGATATTGCATCACATAGAGGAACCCCGTGTAAGCACCTGCATCCACACCCACAATAGAGTTACATATCAGATGGTCTGAAATTCTTGAAAGCTCCATGATGATAATGCGGAGATAATCGACCCGCTTAGGAGTTTCAACACCCAAAAGTTTTTCGCAGGTCATATGCCAACCCATGTTATTAATGGGTGATGAGCAATAGTTGAGACGATCTGTAAGAGTTGTTATTTGTGCAAGCGGTCTGCGTTCAGCCAGCTTTTCAAATGCACGATGAATGTAACCTACAGTTTGTTCTGAAGAAACGATCCGTTCTCCATCGAGTTCAAGAATATTTTGAAACACACCATGTGTGGCCGGGTGAGTTGGTCCGAGGTTCAGAGTCGTTGTTGTTTTTTCAATCGAACCTTCCGGTAATCTTATGTGTTCATGTTCTTTCATAAACCCCAAACCCCTAAAGGGGCTTTAGAAATTTCGTTATTAATTAAGTTTTCTCTTCTTTGAATCAATTAAAATCCGCACATCCGCACATTTTCAAATCTGTTAATTATCCTCTTCCAAACATCTCATCATCTTTATCAATTCTTGTTTGGTCTTCCAACGGATATTCCTTTCTTAACGGGAAATAATCCATCTCATCTACATTCAATATTCTTTTCAAATTTGGGTGGCCAACAAAATTCACCCCAAAGAAATCATAGGTCTCTCTCTCCATCCAGTTAGCTGCAGAAAATAAACCTGACGCTGTATAAACATCTGGTGTATTGATATCCGAAAATACTTTAAAACGGATGCGGACATTGTCAACAAGGTTATGTAAATGATAAACTACAGCTAGTTCTTTCCCTGCATTATCAGGATAATGAACGGCACATAAATCAGTCATAAACCGGAATTTCAGTTGCTCATCATCAAACAAAAAATTAAGCACCTTTAGATTTAATTCTTTTGGCGCTTCAAATGTGAGCATACCGTAAGGTTCTTCGAAACCTTTTACCTGTTCACCGAATTTTTCAACAAGTCGTTGCTTGATTATATCGTTTGTCAAAGCCATTTCAGGTTATCTTATTGTATTCCGTAACTTTCTAATAAAGCTTTATACTTCTCTCCATTTCTTCTTCTCAAACTCTCTTTACCTACCAGATCCTGTATTCTCATTACGCCGTCAATAATTGCTTCGGGTCTTGGCGGGCAACCCGGTACATATACATCTACCGGTACTACCTGGTCAATGCCCTGTAATACACTGTATGTATCGAAAATACCACCGCTACTTGCACAAGCACCAACAGCCATTACCCAACGCGGCTCAGCCATTTGCAGGTAAACTTGTTTTACGACGGGTCCCATTTTTTTCGCAATAGTACCCATTACCATCAACAGATCACATTGGCGCGGTGAGAAACCAACTCTCTCACTTCCAAATCTTGCCAAATCATAATGTGAACCCATTGTTGCCATGAATTCGATACCGCAACAGGATGTTGCAAATGGCAGTGGCCAGATAGAATTTTTTCTCGCTAATCCAATCACTTTATCCAGTCTTGTAGCCTGGAAGCCTTCACCCATAAAACCTTCCGGCATATCTGCCATACTGATATCTGCTACCAGCGGTTTGGGATTGATATTATATGATACAGGACGAGACATGGTAATTTAAAATTTTGAATGAAAAATGTAAAATCTAAACCTCATAACACTACCCATTTTACATTTATAATTCGATATTTGATATTCTACATTTCTAATCTTCCCACTTCAATGCGCCTTTCTTTAGGATATAATAGAAGCCGCATAAAAAGAATCCTACAAACATTACAACTGCCCAAAAACCCGGCCATCCTAATCCTTTAAAATTTACCGCATACGGATAAAAGAAGATCACTTCCACATCAAATAACACAAAAAGAATGGCTGTAAGAAAATATTTGATCGCCATTGGCTGACGGGCATCGCCATGTGTCTCTATGCCACTTGCAAAGTTCTCTAATTTATCAGAAGTTTTACGTTTCGGACCGAGTAAATGTGTAACAACCGTGAGGAAAGCAACCAGCCCTACAGCAATCAAAATTTGTATGCCTGCCGGAAGATAGCTTGCGGCATTATCAATCGCAGACGTTTGCGGAATTCCTCCTTGAAGTAGTTTAAACATAGTCCGTTTTAGACAGTAAGCAAAAGTAAGGTTGCAAAGGGAAATTACCTTGAAAATAATCAGTTATGACAGAGATAACACAAGCACATGAAAAAGAAAAATCCCCCGCCAGTAAAAGCGAAGGACTTTCTTAAAAACGAAGAAAACCGAATTTATCTTTTAGAACCGGTGCTGGCACCAGTACTTGTTGATTTAGATGTTGTAGCCGCAGGCTTAGTAGCGGAAGGTTTGTTACCATTAGGAACAGGTCCATTACTACTATTTCCCTGCTTTGGCTGAGTTTGTTTTGCTGGAGTTTTTCTCTCTAAAATACCTTTGATATTCTTCAATTGTGCATTTGCAGTATCAAGCTCCAATCCTTTGCCTAGAACAGCTAGGGCAGCTTCTTTATCCGCTTTTATATTATAGTAATATCCTATCAATGACAAAGCTGAAGTAACCCCAAGATTTTTATGACGCAACTTATCAGTACCAGCAATATCCAATGCTTTTGTAAATCCATTTACCATATTTGTTACATAAGGTTCTACTTTATAGGTTGTATCCAATGTTGCATTCACTTTACCTATCCAGTAATAACCGAGTATGCTATCCGGTGAAAGCTGTGTATAAACCCTAAATACACTATCCGCTTTTGGAAACTGATCAACCTGTGTATATAAGATGCCGATATTGATAAGACTAAGGGGATTGGGATTTTTTCTAAGATTGAAAACAACTAAACGCATATCTGCATCCTGTTTTTTACAACCTCTTTTTTCAAAGTCTTTTGCAGCATCTGTCAAATAATCAATTTTTGACTGTAATACAGTATCGGCTGCAGCTCCCTGCAAATAGATACCAAACAACTCTTCGCAAGGAACACCTGAACCCGCGGCAATTTCTGCTTTGCGTTTATAGTCAGCAGGATTAAAGCCGTCTTTTTCTTTTGCAAAGAATTCGTCATCTGCCGCTTTAGCTTTTGCAAAATCTTTTTTATCCAGGTAGGCATAAGCAAGTATTCTCAATACCCTGGGTTTCACTTTTGCGCCTTGTAATGTACGTACTGATTCAGCTTTACTAACTGCGCAATCATAATCTTTTTTAATATAACAAAGTTGTGCATTCAGATAATCATGCTCCCATTTTTCTTCATTAGGGCGGCTATTCACATATTTATTAAAATAAGTTTCTGCGTTAGGGATATCGCTGCGTACAAAATAGTAGAAAAATAATTCATAATATGCCACGCTGAAATTTGGATCAACGGAAGCAGCTTTATTCAAATTTTCCAATACCAGGTCCCAGTTACGTTGTGTTTCGAACAGCTTTGCTATTCTTACATAAGCGTAAGCAAAATTGGGACTAATCTCCAATGCTTTTCTATATGCTTCAAACGCATCATGTCCGGCTTCACCGGGTCTTGCTTTACGAATAGCATTACCGAGATTTAGAAATATATCTGCGTTTTTAGGGCTGAGTTCCGATGCTGTTCTTAAAATTTGCTCTGCATATTTAAAGTCGCCCTCTTTTACATCAATATGTGCACGACCAATCGCATTCAGAATATCAGGATTATCTTTTCCTTTTTTATCCTTACTCATTGAAAGAGCCAATTCAAATTGCTGACGAGCTTCATTCGGTTTTTTGTCAGTTAACAACGAATGCCCTTTACCAACAAGCAAAAGAGGTGCATTATTACTTGCAGCCAGTCCTTTATCATATACTTCTCTTGCTTTATCATTCTCATCCATGTCAAAATAAGTTTGACCTAACCAGTAACTCGCCTCAATATTATTGGGGTTTTGTGCCAGTAATTTCTGAAATACTCCGACAGCACTCTGCCATCTATCAGCATACAGGTGGCCGAGACCTTCCTGTACTGTTTGTGCTTTTGATACCGACACCAGTGATACTGATGCGAGTATGGCAAACATGGTTTTCTTCATTTTATTTCTCGTTTTTAGGGGTTGTAAATATAAACTTTCTCAGTTTCAATAACCCTGTATTTTCAAAACTGATACCAAATATATTTCTACTCGTTTTGTTTAACAGTTATTATTTAATTTCTCCACTGAACTGTTGAAAAAGAACTCTTTACTCTTCTGTAATTTTTACATTTCTTATCTTAAAATAATCTATCCATGCTGGCACCAGGTAAGCCCGGTGAAAAATCAATTGCCCGATCTGCTGGTCCATAAAATTGGCAAAGCTGTGACCCAATCCGGGATGTCTTTCTTTTACTGTGTAAACAAGTTCCCTTATCATCGGGTAGCGGCGCAGGTAAATATTGCCTTGTGTCGGGTAAATACATCTACCTTTTACATCCGTTCTTTCTAACTGTACCGCTTTTACCTTTTTCAATGCCATCAGGCTTGCAGTATCTTCAGGATTGCCGATCCAGCTTACGCCGATAAAACCAATCGCATCTTTTGTTTGTGCCACATAATCTATTACTCCTTTACTGCTTCGCCCTGCTACTGCTGTCTTTGTCAAAGAATCTCCATTCAATATACTATCGATGATAAAACGTACCGTACTGGTTGCTTTTATACCATCAAAAACAGGGATTAAATTTTTCCTAAATTTCCCTGTGAGTATTTCCCTGATATTATCCATTGAAAGTAATGAATCCGGGTTATCTGGGTGTACAATTACTGATATCGCATCATACGCTGTTACCTTAGTTACCGCATCGATTTTAAACGAGTCGGCGATATAATCTTTTTCATATTCATTGGCACGACGGGTAGCAATGATCATTCTTACGCTGTCCATCAGCAAATCATCCAAACACTCGGCTTCGGGTTTATACGTTACAATGATCTTTGTTTTTCTATGATCGGATTCATACACTTTAACAAGTTCTTCCACAATCGGCTTAAAACTTTCATCACAGCTTACATGAATCGTTCCGCTATCGCCATAATCCGGCATTGATTTCAGCCGTTTTTCATAGTTTGTACAACTGCAGAATAAAAATAGCGGCAACAGAAGCACAACAATAAATAAATTCTTTATACCCGGAATTGCCATAGCCTTATTAATGAAAATAATTTTTCTTAACGCCCCTGTATATCCGCCATGCACCATACAGCAGGCAGATCACCCCAAAAATTTTATCCAGGTCATCCGGTTTAAACCGGCGGTTAATATCCCAATCAAACTGATCCCTGAATAACAAAAATGCGCCGAACAGGACTATGAGAGTACCCATTGCATAATCCATAATACTGCGCATTGATGAAATCTGTTTCCGCTTCCTCTTTTCGTATTCTTCTATCATGTACTAACCAGTTTTTTCAAGGGTGGCAATTTAAGGCATTTTTTATTCTTCCACCCCCATAAATGTGATGGGTAATACATAGCCTACTGCCACATTAATATCATTCTGAATAGCCGGCTCCCATTTCGGCATTTTCTTTATTACACGCCTTACTTCTTTGTCATAATCTTTACCCGGGCTTTCCAGTACAACTATATCGGCGATCGATCCATCTTTACCAACGATGAATTTAATTCTTACAATTTTTTTGTCGCCGATCTCCAATTCTTCCGGTGTCACAAGATTCCTCCGCATGAAAACTGCGAGTGCTTCATAGCCTCCGGGAAACTGTGGGTCTCTTTGATAAATTTTCACTGGTGGAGTATTGTCTTCCTGTGGCGCTGGCTCTTCTTTTCCTTTATCATCCTTTCCCGGATCAGTTATATTTTCACCATTTTCCGGGGTACCGCTGCTTGTTGTATTTGAAACCGCTGCATTATCAACATCACTATTCTCAACTAATGCTTTGTCAACTTTGTTATCGGGACCTATATTAATAACCTGGTAATCGACCTGTGCTACTTTAGATTTTTCAACTGGCTTCAGCTTTTCCGGCTCAGGTAATTTCTCTGGTTCTACTACATATGGTTTCAGCACAAAGCCTTCTTTATCATTTTGATCATTATTACTGGCAGCATTTGAAAATTTTGTATAATTCAAGACAATCAACAGCAGTATAAAGCCAAGTCCTATGCCCATTGCTTTTACTAATCTTTTGTCGTACTCATTTCGCAATGCATAAGCTCCGTATTCTTTATTACGGTTTTCAAAAATGATATCGAGCAGGCTGGCTTTTAAAATCTCATTGTTTGTCATGGCTGGTGTTTTAGTAGTTATAAGATGCTGCCTGTTTCAAATTCCACAATCAAGTCGACAGTCAGCAATACACAGTCAACAGAGTGTTTTCGATTTGAAAGATACTGACTGCCGACTGCAGGCTGCCGACTGCAAACTGCGTACTATATTTGCGCCATGAAAATTCTAATGGTGTGTTTGGGGAATATTTGCCGTAGCCCGTTGGCCGAAGGCATATTGCAGGAAAAGGCTTTTAAAGCAGGTTTGCATTGGAGTGTGGAAAGTGCCGGCACTAATGGCTATCACAATGGTGAAGCACCACATCACCTGTCGCAGAAAGTAGCGTTAAAAAACGGAATTGATATCAGTCGCCAGCGATCAAGAGCTTTCAGTATAAAAGATTTTGAAGTGTATGATAAGATCTATGCAATGGCCGGTGATGTAGTAGAAGAAATGAAACGGATCGCAGGGAGAAAATTCATCGCTTCAAAAGTAGAACTGTTGATGAATGAACTGCATCCCGGAAATGACATGGATGTTCCTGATCCCTGGTATGGACCAGAACCAGGATACCATGAAGTATATAAAATGATCGATGAAGCATGTAGTCGCATTGTAGAAAAATACCTGCTTGCCGGTCAGGCAGGTTCTAAAAGCAATGTTCACTATTCAATGACTAACAGTAACCAGCAACGATGAGTAAACCATCATTACCACAAGGCACAAGAGATTTCGGACCGGATGTTGTTCGTAAGCGGAATTTTATTTTCTCTACTATAAAAAATGTTTTTGAACTCTACGGGTTTCAACCATTAGAAACACCAGCGATGGAAAATATTGAAACATTGATGGGAAAGTATGGTGAAGAAGGTGATAAACTAATTTTTAGAGTCTTGGAATCTGGAAACCCTTTTTCAAAAGATTTTATAGAAGAATATACCGAAGCTTTTAAAAATTTAGCTGACTATTTTAAAAGTAATTCTGAATTTATAATCCATGTAAAAAAGAGCTATCCTGAGTTTGAGAACATAGAGAATCCATTTGAAAATAATCTATGGGATCTAAATCCTAGTTTATTAGCTGATATTTTTAATGCTGCCCTAAAGGATAAAAAAATTGGCAATCAATATTTATCTAAACTAAAAAATGAAATTTCCTTTAAGGCCTTAAAATATGATCTCACTATTCCATTTGCCCGTTATGTCGCCATGAATCACACTAAATTGACTTTTCCTTTCAAACGCTACCAGGTACAACCCGTATGGCGGGCTGATCGACCACAGAAAGGAAGATACCGTGAATTTTACCAGTGTGATGCCGATGTCGTTGGCAGCACTTCATTGATGAATGAAGTTGAACTGGCCTGTATCTATAATGAAGTGTTTACACGATTGGGAATTAAAGGATTTGAATTAAAAATTAATCATAGAAAAATATTAACTGCATTGGCAGAAATTTGTGGTGGCGCTGATAAGATGATGGACATCACCATTGCAATTGATAAATTAGATAAAATAGGGCTTGAAAAAGTAAAAGAAGAATTACAGTCAAAAGGCTTGAACAATGACCAGGTAAGTATTGTTGAAAAATATCTTTCCATCACAGGAAGCAATGAAGATATTATTTCAGGTCTGCAAACATTGATTGGCAATTCAGATCCAGGTAAAAAAGGAATTGATGATATATCTTCTGTTCTTGATAACACTAAAGATCTTGTATCAAACCTGCCTGACCGGCAGGCAGGTATCAAACTTGACCCAACACTTGCAAGAGGCCTTAACTATTACACAGGTATTATCTTCGAAGCAAAGGCTCCGGCAGAAGTAAAGATCGGCAGCATCGGTGGTGGTGGCCGCTATGATGATCTGACCGGTTTGTTCGGGGTTCCCAATATTCCTGGCGTTGGTATTTCATTTGGCGTGGACAGGATCTATGATGTAATGGAAGAACTCGATCTTTTCCCGGCTACTATTTATATAGGAACACAGGTTTTATTTTTCAACCTTGGAAATGAAGAAAGTAAAGCAGCTTTTGCACTCATGCAACAGCTACGCAGCAAAGGTGTGAGTTGCGAGCTTTTTCATGAACAAGTAAAATTTGACAAACAATTTAAATACGCTGAAAAAAAGAATATACCTTTTGTTGTGATACTCGGCAGTAAAGAGCTGGAGGCAAAAAGCTGCTCAGTGAAAAATTTAAGTACCGGTGAGCAATTAAACATTAGCTGGGAAGAATTAACTTCGGATTTCTCTTTTAATAATCATTTATAATAAAACAGTCATGAAACCAACAATTAAAAATCTTTTGATCATCAGCCTAGTTTCTTTTTTTATTGCCAGTTGCGGCAGTAAAAGTGCAGACATTCTGGTACCAGAAGATGCCGCAATGGTATTGCATGTCAATGCAGCATCTCTCAGCTCTAAAATAAGCTGGAATGACATTAAATCATCCGACTGGTTCAAGATGATGAATTCCGGCGAAGCTTCAAGCGATATTCATAGAAAACTGCTGGAAGATCCGGCAGCATCCGGCATTGACCTGAACAGTGATTTTTACATGTTCATAAAACCCTCCGGCAATCATATGTACGTCTGTTTCCAGGGTAAACTGAAAGATGCCAAAGCATTTGAAGAAATGTTGAAGAAATTGGACAAGAATGTAGAAATAAAAAAAGACGGCGACATGAATTATGCTGGTGAGGATGATGATTCGTATATGACATGGAAGTCTGACCGTTTTATTATAGTAGGAAATGCTTCAGGTATGAACCCGGGCATGAACCGGCATTCAGATGAATCAAAAGTTACTCCGGACAGCATATTGAAATATGCGAAAGAAACATATAACCTGAAAAGCAGTAATAGTATTTCTGGTAACTCAAAATTCAAATCGATGATGGCTGAGACCGGGGATATGCATATGTATGTTACAAGTAACTTGACTGGCGGCTCAATGGCAAAGCAACTCAGCATATTCAAAGCCGGAGCGATAATGGAAGGAAATATTTCTACAGTAACCATCAATTTTGATAATGGAAAAATTACTGGCACCTCAAAATCATATTTCAATAAAGAACTACAAGATTTTTACACTAAATACAAAGCCGGTAACCTGAATACGGAAATGCTGAAAAAAATTCCGGGTGATAATGTAACGGCTGCATTGGCGCTGAATTATCCGCCTGAAGGAATAAAAGGATTTCTCAAGTTATTAGGTTTAGATGGAATGGTAGACGGATATCTTAATGATCTCGGTTTTACTATTGACGATTTTGTAGCCGCGAATAAAGGTGATCTGTTGCTCGCTGTTACTGACTTTGGTATGGTAGAAAAAGAAAAGTCAGTTGATTTGGGAGGTGGACAGGTTTACAAACAGAAGTCAAATACACCGGATGCAAAAATTTTATTCGCCACTTCTATTGGCAATAAAGGTTCGTTTGACAAACTGATCGCAGCTGGCACTAAAGCTATGGGTGAACTGGGTAAAATGGGTAACGGTTCCGATGCGCTGAATACCGTTAAATACGAAATCAAAGACAACTGGTTTGTTGCAGGCAATTCACAGGAACAGATCTCAGCATTTGGCACCGGAGCTGGTTCAGATAAAGAATTTATTAATAAAATAAGCGGCCATCCTTTTGGATTTTATATTGATCTGAAAAAAATTATCGGTGGAATGCAAACCTCAAATGATAGAGGAATGATGAATATGTTTGGCGGCGATGGAAAAATATGGGATAATATTATTGCTTACGGTGGTGAAATGAAAGATGGTGTAGGAGAAAGTCATGTTGAAATAAATATGGTTGACAAAAATACCAATAGCCTGAAGCAGCTGAGTAATTTTGCAAGTGGTATTGCAAAACAATTTTCAGGAGCAATGCATATGAGTGAGGACGATTACCCGAAAATGGATTCAGCTGGAGTTGCACCCCCGCCCCCTGTTGAATTGAAACCGAAAAAATAATTTCATATTTAATCAGCAAAGCCACAAGTAATATATAAATACTTGTGGCTTTCTTTATATTTGATACATGCAGTTGCAGATAAATAATTTACTCCCCACTTATTTTGATGAATCGCGGAAGGCAAGCTCCGAAGTTTGGGGAAAAAATTTATCTTTTACAAAAGACGATCTCGTAAAGATCGTTGCACCATCTGGCAGCGGTAAAACATCACTGATCCATTTTTTATACGGGCTTCGTCATGAATACAATGGCAACATCAGCTATGATTCAAATGATCTGAAGAAATTTTCCATAGAAGAAATGGCCCGTTTTAGAAAAGATCATCTCAGCATTGTGTTCCAGGACCTTCGCTTGTTTCCAAAACAAACTGTTTTGGAAAACCTGGAAATAAAAAGACAACTGAACCCTTATCACAAATCCGAAAAAATAAAAGAGATGGCAGAACGGCTGGGTATTGCTGATAAACTGCAATCACCGGGCGGCCAATGCAGCTATGGTGAACAGCAACGTATTGCTATTATCCGTGCATTACTACAGCCATTTGATTTTTTATTGCTGGATGAACCATTTAGTCACCTGGACAATGCCAATTCAGAAAAAGCCATGCAACTGATACTGGAAGAAACAAAGCAACGAAATGCATGTATACTATTTGCAGATCTTGAACGAATCGAGTTTTTCCCTTATACAAAATTGCTGCATCTGTAAATGACACCTTCTTTTAAACATATAAAACCTCTCTTCCTCACCGGAACAAATACAACCAGCCGCTGGTTTTCCTATTTTGGTTTAGGCATTGGTGTATTATTACTGCTTTGTTCTATCCAGATGTATATAAACCTGCAGCAACTACTAAAACAAACCTCTGCAAGAAAAAGCGGTTATGATTTTATCTCTATCCGCAAAGCTGTGAGCAATGAAACGATGGGTAAACCGGAAATGAATATGTTTTCCGTTGAAGAAGCAGAAGAATTAAAGAAACAAAATTTCATTGATGGAGTAGCACCGTTGATAGCAAATGATTTCCGTTTACAACTCAGCGCCGGTAAGTTGCTCAATTTTCAAACTGATTTTTTCATTGAAGCAATCGATAATGATTTTATTGATACTGTACCCGCAAGTTTTAGCTGGCAACAGGGACAGGAAACCGTACCGTTGATCGTTTCTTCTGACTTCCTTGAAATTTATAATGTATTTGCACCGGGTTATGGCTTACCACAGGTATCTGAAGCAACCGTTTCATCTATCACACTTATTATTACCTGTTATGACAGGCAGCAAAACCCTATTGAATTTTACGGGACCATTGTTGCACTGAGCGACCGTATCAATTCCATTCTTGTTCCAAAAACTTTTTTGGAATGGGGTAATACCAACTTTGCCAGCAAGCCTGTTACAAAAGCTTCACGGTTATATCTTAAAACAAAAGATGCCAATAGCCCGGAACTGCTCAATTATCTTGAACAGAAAAATTACCGCCTGAATAAAGACAAAACAAAATTCGGAAGGGTGAAACAGATATTGCAGGGAGTATTTACAGGTCTTGGTTTTTTTGGATTGATGGTAGTAGTACTTGCTTTGATGTTATTTTCATTTTACCTGCAGCTGCTTATTGCAAGAAGTAAAGACAATCTGCAATTGCTGCTAACATTAGGTTACTCACCGGGATGGGTGAGTAAAAATGTAGCCAGACAATTTATACCGGTTTATATAATTGTTGTGCTGGTTGCATTACTTATCACACAACTGCTGCAATGGGGTTTTCATCATTTTGTAATGTATGACAGGCCGGAACTTTCTTCTTTTATTCACTGGGCTTTGCCTGCCACTGCTGCTGTACTTATTCTATTATCTGTTATCACAAATTTTAGAATGGTAAAATCTATTCTGTATAAATTTTACAAACAACCGCAATAAAAAACCGCAGCAACGAAACGTCACTGCGGTCATAATTAATTTATCTATAAGAAGAATTATTTTTTATACCGCCAGAAAATATCTGACAATGATCCTTCTGCCGCCTTTTCGCCTTCCATATCCAGATCATTTACCTGTATCTGTAGCTTTGTTACTTTCTTATCATCATTTCTTTTAAATATAGCTGTGCCGCTATAAGCCACCACATCAAACACATCTCCATCACGACGCTTCAACTCTGAACTTCCTGCGGCCGATGAAGCCGTTAACACTCCATTTTCAAGGGTAATGTTTACTTCGCTAAAAGGAGATCCATCCGGAAATTTATACTTGCCAGTGTATTCTTTTAATGAATCGGCAGGTGAGGGAGTTTGTGCATTTACAAATCCAAATGCACACACTGTAACGACAAGCAGCAGAAATTTTTTCATGGTTTTAAAGTTTTTGAGATATTAAACTTATGAAACGTTTTACTAATGACAAAAGTTACTTCATAAAAAAGCAGGCTATCCAAAAAAGAATAGCCTGCTATGGGTTTTTTAGGGAAATATTATCGCTGGTCTATTACCAATCCCAGTTTATTATAATTAGGGTTAGGCTTTAAACTACCGGTTGAATCCAGTTGAATGCCTAAAAATCTTGCCTGTCCTGCAGTAGCACCTGGATCAAGTATAGCTACATCAATATAACCAAATGAACTATTTGCAGGAATAGTACATAATCCGCTAAGCGCTGTAAAGTGAGTGCCTGCAACCCCGTTTGAAACTGCTAAGGTGGCAGCGACCCTGCTTGGTGTCTGCCCTGTTGCTGTTGCCGGAAATGCTATAGTTGCAATTGGGGTAGAAAAAAGTTTATACCCGATTGTCTGATCAGCGCCTGTTTGATGACCAACTAAGTTCAAACGAATTCTTACTGTTCCGTTTAAACGGCGCAATGTTGAATCAGCTGTTGCAACCGGAATACCATGACGTGCTATTCTTGTAAGGATCGGGTAGGTCTGGCCAGTGGCAACAGAGTTGAGTGGCGTAGCATCTACTTCTACAACTGTCGCACCTTGAAATGTTTTATCGATTTGCTTTATACAGGAAGAAAACACAAGGGCTGCTATTCCTGCAAGTAAGTATATTGAATGTTTCTTCATAATTTGTTTTTTTCTACTTTAAAAATTAATAACCGAAGTTTTGTGACAGGTTTGGATTACCATCTACTTCAGTAGTTGGTATCCTTGGCAATAATTTAAAATCTGTTGCGGGCAAATTTGTAACCGGGTTTGTTTTCACAATTGCGATACCATTTCTTTTTAGATCATAGAAACGATGGCCTTCAAAAGCAAACTCAAGCATGCGTTGTTTCCAGATTTCATCCAGCAGTGCCTGGCCTGTTAATGGAACACCTGGAACAACAAAACCTGTATAACGTGCAGTGCGGATAACATTCAAATCAGCCCATGCACCTGGCTCATCATTACGGCGATATCTTGCTTCAGCACGGTTCAGGTAGAGTTCTGCCCAACGTAATACAACAGTATTATCCCAGTTAGGTCCGCCACTTTTACCTAACCATTTAGTGCATTCAATATAATGCCCGCTTGTATTCGTTCCCCATTCAAATAATCTGTTTCTAATGTCATTACTATATGTTATTACAGGCAATAGCGGTGTGCCAGGCGTACAAGTTGTATTTGCAGAGGTTGATAAACTTGAGTTGAAATTAAAAGGAGTTGGTGTGCAAGCTGGAGCTGCTGTGAGGAATGTTGCTGTAATACCTAATTGACCAATCAAAAAAGCATTCGGCACCAAGTCACCTTGTCCTTGCCTGGTAAGAAAAGCTGCACCCGGCGCAGAAAGAGTGGTATGTGTAGCAGCCAATGATGTATTAACTCCAAGGTTTTCGCCCAATGTTTCATACAATACCTGGAAAATAGCTTCCGGATGATTAGCAGCTCTCCAACCAGCAACATAATTACCTGTAGTTGTCATTGCACCTAATCCACCCGTTAAAGCAATTGCTGCAGTTGCAAAAGAATCAGCCTTTGCCCAATTACCTTCATATAACATTACTCTTGAGCCCAATGCCAATGCAGCATGTTTGCTGGCATAACTTATAGCTTTTGTACTTCCTGTACTACCTCTTCCATTATTAGCTAAAAGGCTAATAGCCTTATATAAATCAGACATTATTTGTGCATAACATTCTGCGTTAGTTGAACGTGCAGGAAAATAAGCTGCAGCATCAGCCGGACTACTAAATCCTTTGAGATTAATAACCACACCACCTTTATCCTGTGCAGGAACAGTAAAGGTTGGGATATAACTATAGTTTTTAACGAGATCAAAAAGATACAATGCTCTTAAAAATTTAAGCTCCCCTTCCCATCTTGTTAGATCGGCTGGTGTAGCTCCTTTTGCTGCTGGTGCGGCATCGAGGATAAGATTAATTTCATTGATGGCGCCATAAGAACCTGTCCATAATGCGGTAGTGATATTTGCACCGCTGGTATTACGGTTTTCATTTACCAATCTTGATGAACGGCCATTGGCGAAAGCCACATCTGCCATTGCCTCAGGAATGGAAAACAGATCGCGGCCATAATGTGATTCTCTTTTTAGAATTGAATAAACAGAATTAATTGCACCCTCGATACCATTCTTATCACCTAATGCAATGGATGCGTCAATTGAATTCCGGGAAGGTATATCTAATTGCTTTTTGCATGCAGGCATTGCTACAGCAGCAATTATTCCCAATATTAATATTCTAGCACTTATTTGTTTCATAATATTTTTTTTCTGTATTAGAGTTTATAATCTAACCTGTAATCCCACTGTTATGTTTTTTGATTGTGGGATAATACCAACATTCGCACCGGTAAACTCCGGATCATATCCAGGCCATTCGGTTTGTGTCCAAAGGTTTAAGCCCTGCACATAAAATTTTACACCATCCAGCTTAAATCTTTTTAATAAATTAGGAGGCAGATCATACCCGATCGTTATTTGTTTCAAGCGTATATAGTCGGTTTTATATAAATAACGGGTACCTGTTGACCAGGCTGCAGAATTATAATCTGTCATATTATTTGCCGGACGTGGAGTTGCAACTACATCGCCGGGTTTTTGCCAGCGGGTTAGATAACCATACAATATGAAGTTACCGGTAGTACCACCGTTACGCATCATTTGCTGAAATTGCTGATCCTGTCTTATCCGTCCATATTCATATTGGAAAAATGCTTCCAACGTAAATCCTTTATAAGAAAAACTATTGTTCCATCCACCAAAATGCGATGGATAAATATCTCCGACAATTTTTCTATCTGCATCACCAGGATTATAAGTAAGGTTCCCGTTTTTATCATACCACATACCTCTACCTGTGGCAGGGTTAACCCCGGCCCATTCTGATGTAAAGAAGGAGCCAATAGGATAACCTACACGAATACTTGCATCCCCGGGCAATGCTTGTAACCCATCATATAATTCCAACAATTTATTAGACTGGAATGCGATATTAAAAGATGTGGTCCATTTAAACTTTCCATCTAAAGGAGTACCTGTCAATAAGATCTCAAGTCCTTTATTTTCTAACGAACCCAAATTTTGCTGAATGGTTGTAAAACCTGTTGTAGCATATAAAGAACGGGCCAAAAGCAGGTCTTTATTCACTTTTTTATAAGCATCAACAGTTAATGAAATACGGTTTTTGAAAAAACCCAGGTCCAATCCAATATTGTTTTCTTCTCTTGTTTCCCATGTCAGGTCAGGATTTCCAAGTTGGCTTGGGAAAAGACCAGAACCACCACCATATAAACGGGTAGCACCATATAATTGGGCATATAAAGTATTACCTATTTGATCATTACCTGCCTGGCCAAATGAGTAGCGTAATTTAAATGTTGAGAAAGCTCTGATTTTTCTAATGAAATCCTCCTGGTCAACATTCCAGGCAACCTGGGCAGATTGAAAAAGACCATACTTGTTATTTTCACCAAAACGGCTTGAACCATCTCTGCGTATGGTATAATTAAATACATACTTGTTTCTGAAAGTATAACCAGCTTTTGCAAATTGAGAAAACGTAGCACTGGCTGTCCACTGTCCGGAAACACCAACAGCCGTTGAGGCTGAACTTAAATATTCAAGCAGGTAAGTAGGAAAGCCCTGCGCATCAGCCTGGAACCATTGGTTTTGATCACGACGGTACTCAATACCAACTAAAGCATTTATATTATGATCTTCTTTGATTCTTTTAGTATAGTTAGCTGTAGTTGTAGTTATAAAATTTGAATTCCAATCAACCTGCTCAGAAAGACGGCCACCCACTGCAAAACCATCACTAACTCTTGGATCCTGGTATCTGTGATCCTGTGTAAGGCGATAGTCAATACCAATAAAAGATCTTATTGTTAAATCAGGAATAGGTTTATAGTTCACAGCAGCGCTTCCGATAAATTGGTTTGTTCTTGTAAAATATTTTACCAGGTCTGCTACTGCTACTATATTATGTGAAAGTGCTCCTGCAATTGATTGTCCGGAGCCGGGCATTCCATAATAACTTCCATCAGGGTTATAAATAGGATTTATAGTTAATATCTGGCCAGCTGAATAAGCAGGGTTTCCAAAACCGGTATTACCTACACTATAAGGAGCCATCTGTGAAAAAGTGCTTATACTTAAAGTATTTTCTATACTAACCTTATCGTTTACTTTAAAATTGAGATTTGACATAATTGCCCCACGCTCAAAATCAACAGGCTTAATGATCGCAGTTTGTCCTGAATAAGAAGCTGAAACACGATAAGTAACATTCTGACCACCTCCACTGACAGAAGCTTCAGCATTAAATATAGTTCCTTGTCCAAATGCCGCATCCTGCCATTCATAAGTTGGTAGACTATCAACTTTTCCTTGTGTTGAGCCAGCAGGCAATCCTAAAACTGCAAGTGTAGCATCTGTTGCTGCTTGTGGTGTACTACCCGAATTGATAAGTGCTTCCCGACGAATAGTATACCATTGCTGTGTATTTAAAACAGGATCAATTTTCAATGGTGAAGCCTTTCCCCAATAAGTATTCAATGTAATTTTCGGTTTCCCTGTTTTACCTCTTTTGGTTGTTACTAAAATAACACCATTAGCTGCTCTTGCACCATAAATTGATGCAGCTGCCGCATCTTTCAATATTTCTATTGATTCAATATCATCAGGGTTTAAAAAATTGAGGGGGTTGTTTTGTGTATTAATAGAACCGGCACCAGTATTTATCTGTATCCCATCCACAACATACAAAGGAGTTGTTCCCGCATTAATTGAACCCACGCCACGGATAATAACACTTATGTTACCTCCAGGTATACCCGTGGCTGCTGATACTGCAACACCTGCTGCTCTTCCCTGCATCGCTTGAGCAAGGTTAGGTATTGGCAGGTTATCTATCTCTGCTGCGCTAATTTTTGAAATAGCAGAAGCAACGTCTTTTTTTCTTACAGTTTGGTAACCAGTTACCACTACTTCCTGAAGTGCTTTTGTCACTGTGATCATCGAAGTGTTGATCGAGGTTTGATTACCTACCACCACTTCTACTGGCTCCATATCCACGAAAGTGAATACAAGAACTTTACCTGTAGCAGGCACAAGCAATGAATAGGTACCATCCGGTTTCGAAGTTGTACCAGTGTTGGTTCCTTTTACTTGAATGGAAACATTGGCGAGCGGATCGCCTTTTTCGTCTGTTACTTTTCCCGTAACAGTCTTTTGAGCAAATAGTGGCTGGGAAAATAGCACTATGCCCACAAGGAGAAGATAAATTTTTCTCATGCAGCTTGGTTTAGTTATTAATAAAAAAAGTAATAAGCCTTGTTCAACCTAATTCGTCCAATAGATAAAGAGGGTTAATCAAAAAGAAGACAAATTTAAATGCTGTTTTGATGCACTAACTTATTTTTAAGAAGAATTTTTCATAGAAAATTTCTGAATTCCTGATAAACAGCAATAAAAAATGATTTTTGTTTTAAAGATGGGGACAAGAAAAGAAAAAAATTAAACAGATTCATACACAACAGCAGCACCTTGTCCAACACCAACACACATAGTGGCGAGGCCATATTTTACATTTTGCTTTTTCATTTCATATAATAATGTAGTTGAAATTCTTACGCCGCTGCAACCTAATGGATGCCCGAGTGCAATGGCTCCGCCATTTACATTCACTTTTTTTTCATCTAAACCCAGTTCTTTAATACAGGCAATGCTTTGCGAAGCAAATGCTTCGTTAAGTTCGATCAATCCAATGTCATGGACTTGTAAACCAGCACGATGCAAAGCCTTTTGTGTTGCTGGCACAGGACCTATACCCATGATAGCAGGCTCCACTCCCGCTGCAGCCATTGATACTATTCTAGCCATCGGCGTCAAGGAATATTTTTTTACAGCATCCTCACTGGCAAGCAACAAAGCTGCCGAACCATCATTGATGCCTGACGAATTACCCGCTGTAACGGTGCCGTCTTTAATAAATGCAGGTTTCAATTTTGCTAATTTTTCCAAAGATGTTTTTCTCGGATGTTCATCAACAGTTACCCAGCTTATCAGATCTTTATTATTTATTTCAACCGCCGCCAGTTCTGCATCAAACTTGTTTGCTTCCTTAGCTGCAAAATATTTTTCCTGTGAGTTAAATGCAAATGCATCCTGCTCTTCTCTTGATATCTCCCATTGTGCTGCCACATTCTCCGCAGTTTCACCCATTGTATATGGATAATACATAGAAGCAAGCCTGTCATTTATAAAACGCCAGCCCATTGTTGTATCAAAAACTTCTGCTTTACGGCTCCAGGCTTCATTTGTTTTCTGCATTACGAACGGTGCCCTTGTCATACTTTCCACACCACCGGCAATATAGATTTCACCATCTCCGCACATAATTGCTCTTGATGCATCCATTATACTTTGCAAACCGGATGCACATAAACGGTTTACCGTAACTCCTGCAACAGAAACTGGCAAGCCTGCAAGCAATGCAGCCATTCTCGCTACATTACGATTGTCTTCACCGCTTTGATTAGCTGCACCTGCAATCACTTCTTCTATTTCATTTATATCTATCGAATTGTTTCTTTCAATCAATACACGAATTACCAATGCCAGCAGATCATCCGGTCTTATGGCCGATAATACGCCTCCATATTTACCTATTGGCGTTCGTGCTGCGTCTATTATAAAAACATTTTTCATTTTGTACTTAGCTTTTGTCCCGATAACTATCGGGATATTATTCAGGTGAGATGAAGTTATTCAGCTTTAATATGTGCAAATAACGGATTTTTCGCTTCTTTATCAGCTAATTTGCTAACCGGCTAATCAGCCTCTCGGCCGTATCTTTGCGCCATGCAAAAAACGAGCATAAAAAATATCAGGCACCTGAGTTTACAAGAAGTGGAGGAGTATTTTGAATCAATTGGTGAAAAAAAATTCAGGGTGAAGCAGGTTTGGGAATGGCTCTGGCAAAAACATGCCCTCAGTTTTGCAGATATGAGCAACCTGAGCAAAGAACTTCGCCAGAAGTTGGCTGAAGAATTTACACTCCCTGCACTAACTATTAAAACAACCCAGGTTTCAGAAGATGGAACTGTAAAGTCAAGTTTTAGAACACATGAAGGTCATTTAATAGAAGGTGTATTAATTCCGACGGAAAAAAGGGCTACTGCCTGTTTGTCATCACAAATCGGATGCTCATTGAGTTGCAAGTTTTGCGCAACCGGGTTTATCGATAAAAAACGCAATCTCACTTTCGATGAAATTTATGACCAGGTGGCAATGATAAATCAGCAAAGTGAAAAAATAATCGGGCACAAACTCACGAATATCGTTTTTATGGGAATGGGTGAGCCGTTGCTGAATTATAGAAATGTGTTGAAGTCAATTGAACGCATTACTGCACCCGACGGGCTGGCTATGAGTCCAAAAAGAATTACGGTATCTACGGCAGGAGTAGCTAAACAAATACGGCAACTGGGAGATGATAATGTAAAATTTAAACTAGCACTGTCGTTGCATGCACCGAATGATAAGAAGCGACATGAGATAATGCCGATCAACGACACCAATAATATCAAATCCCTCATTGATGCATTGAATTATTTTTACAAGAAAACGGAGAACGAAATAACTTTTGAATATATCCTTTTCAAAAATTTCAATGACTCGCTGAAAGATGCAGAAGAGTTGATGAAAATTTACAGGCAGGTACCCGCTGACTTAATTAATATTATTGAATACAACCCGATCGATTTTGCTCGTTACACAAAACCGGATGAAGCAACAACCGAAGCATTTATGAATTTCCTCGAAAAGAACAGGGTGAATGTAAGGTTAAGAAAGAGCCGCGGAAAAGATATCGATGCAGCATGCGGACAGCTTGCCAATAAGAATTAAAATAAGCCTCCAGGTGGGACTTCAGTGTAATTCCCTACTCCTGTTTAATATTATTTAACAACTTCTGCCAGAGGGTTTTCATTCGGGCGGCATCTAATAAAGAAATATTTAGCTATGAAAAAAATAATTGTATCCGTATTTGCTATTGCTTTTGGCGTTGCCGCTGTCCAGGCACAGGAAATCCCTGAACGCAAACACGATGACATGCATCATCACAGTGACTATAAAAAGCATGATGGCAAAGAAATGGCTGATTTGAACCTGACTGAAGATCAAAAAGCAAAGTTCAAAACTCTTAATGAAGAACAGCATAAAAAAATGGCTGATCTCAAAAAACAAGATAACATCACTGTAAAAGAATCAAGAGAAAAGATGGAGACGCTTCGCAAAGATCATCATACAAAAATGCAAGCTATTCTCACTCCTGACCAAAGGAACCTGATTGAAAAGAAAAAAGAAGAACGGAAAGTCAAAATGGCTGAAATGAATAAAGCACGGGGTGAGAGAATGAAAAAAGAATTGAACCTGACAGATGCACAATCAGCGAAGCTTGATGCAAGCAGGAAAAAAATGGGAGAGAAAATGAAGTCTATCCGGGATGACAAATCCTTGACAGAAGAACAAAAGAAAGAAAAGAATAAGGAATTGAAAATGCAGCAAAAAGAAAGTCTGAAATCAATCCTTACTGAAGAACAGTTGAAGAAATTGGAAGAGAACAAGAAACATCGGGGTGGGAAAAAGACAAGTGTTTAATTAAAATATATTTTTAATAAAGTAATGCCCCGGACTTTCCGGGGCATTTTCAGTCTACCTTTTATGCATCAGGTTAATGGGGCCCTATTATTTTTCCTGTACTTATTTCATCACCTATCCTTACACGATAGAAAAGAATATTGTGGTTCATATTGGTGAAGTTTACAATACTTACTCCTCCTTTATTTACCGTCGTTCTTTTTTCTGCCACTAATTGACCAGCTGCATTTAATATCTCAAGTACCGCTGCACCATCTTGTGCCGATTCTATTCTTATTCCGAATGCACCATGATGTGGATTGGGAAATACGGATGTGCTGAGTTTATCGACAAAGGTTTTGTTTTCCTTTACTATTAATTCTGAACTCATTCTTGTCAGCAATGTGTTGTTGATAGAAAGCTGGTAACAAGTCGGAGATGGTCCACCTGTAACCTGGATGTAGTATGTCTTATTAGCAAGGAGATAATATAATTTATTCAATGCTATAGACCCTGATTGTGTATTTATCGAGTTTGTACTATCCAGTGTATATAGATTAATTGTGAAACTGGCAGAAGGATGTGACAAACTCAAAGTGTAGCTGCCAGCAATATTAGCAGTAAACTTATACCAATCAGCAGGGTCAGCAGTTGTCGGAATTCTTGCTGATATAGAACCAAGCGGAATCGCAAAAGCTTTGGTTTTTGAATTGTTCTTATTACCGCCTGTTCCTTCATAAGCATCACTTCCGTTATCACCCACGATAGCAATTGTAGATTTCTCACAACCGAGATTGTCTTTTACCCAAACTGTATAACTACCTGCATTTAATGCATTAAATGTTCCTGATGGCTGATAACTGCCATTATTCAACTTAAATTGGTAACTACTTCCACCTCCAGTTGCAGAAGCAGATATAGATCCAAGATTGGCAATGTCACAACCGCTTACATCAGTAATTGTTGGATTGTTCAGTTTAAGTAAGGAGGACGGTTGAGTAATTGTATAAGTTTTAATAATAATACAACCGCTACCTGAATTTGTAATTGTATCCCTATATGTGCCTGCAGGAAGATTAAATATACCTGCAGTTGTGGCACCCGTGCTCCATTTATGATTTAAGCTTCCATCTCCTCCTGATGCACTAATCACAATTGATCCACTTGCATCGCTTTTGCAAGCAACATTTGTAACAACTGCTGATACAATAACCTCATTATAAGAAGGCACTATAGCCTGCAGAACTTTTGGACAACCTTTGCTATCAGTTACTGTAAGCGTATACTGACCAGATGCAAGATTACTGATATTAAGCTGGGTCGATGTATAACCACCCGGGCCGTTCCACAAGTAACTATAAGATGGCGAGCCGCCGGATACTGATACATTCACTGAACCAGTGTTTGTACCGAAGCAGGTGCTTTGAACATTATTCAATGTAATGTTTAACTGAGTTGGCTGTGTAATTGTTTTTTCAACAAACCCTGTACAGCCATTTGCATCTCTTACAGTAATTGTATAGGCACCTACAGCCAGATTATTGAAAGTATATGGCAAAGCCTGTGGTGCTGAGAAGTTTACGCCATCGATACTGAAGCGGAATGGTGCTGTTGCATTTACATTCGTTACGGTAATGGAACCTGTTGCTGTATTATAGCAAGATGCATTTACAACCGAAGCTGATGGATTAAATGCTTCAGTTGCTGTAACGGTACAACTTGCTGTGACAATACATCCTTTATTATCCGTTACAGTTACTGTATATGTACCGGCAGGCAAGCTGCTGATAGCTTGTGTAGTTGCACCATTACTCCACAAATAAGTATATGGAGCAGTACCGCCATTTGGAACCACAGTTGCAGAGTTTGCACAGGTAGTTGATGTACCTGTAGCAACTGCTGTCAGCAATGTTGGTTGTGTTACTTGATATGATGACTGTGCTGTACATCCTTTCGCATCAGTTACAATAATATTATAAGTTCCTATTCCCAGGCCAGGGATTGATTGCGTAGTACCTCCATTACTCCATGCATAAGTAAATGGTGATGTACCACCGCCTACGGTAACAGTTGCAGTACCATTAGAACCTCCAAAGCAACTTACATTGGTTCCGCTTCCTGTTGCTGTTAATAACGCAGGTTGTGTTACTTGATATGATGACTGTGCAGTACATCCTTTCGCATCTGTCACAATAACACTATAAGTTCCTATTGGCAGCCCAGAGATTGATTGCGTAATACCTCCATTACTCCACGCATAAGCAAATGGTGATGTACCACCGCCTACTGTAACAGTTGCAGTACCATTAGAACCTCCAAAGCAACTTACATTGGTTCCGCTTCCTGTTGCTGTTAATAATGCAGGCTGTGTTACTTCATAGCTTGCTAGTTTGGTGCAACCGTTGCCATCAGTCACTGTAACATTATAAATTCCTGCAGCGAGGTTTGAAATTGAACTGGTCGTTGCCCCATTGCTCCATGAATAAGTATAACCAGGTGTACCACCTCCTGCTGTTACCGATGCTGTACCATTTGTACCATTAAAACAATTTACATTGGTACCGCTTGCTGTTGCTGTTAATACTGGTGGTTCGGTAATAGTAACATTGATAGTTGTTATATCTGTATTCGCATCTAAAATTATATTTGTACCTAATGCATCAGTGATTAATAAATGATAGGTACCCGGACCAAAATTGGCTGGGTCTTCGACATTTGAACTGAATAATGGATCGCCATCTTTTGTCCAGGCAAATACAAACGGCGCCACTCCATTAAATACTGTAACACTTGCCGTACCATTGTTTAGACCATTGCAGGTAACATTTGTAAATCCATCCAAACGTGCCTGTATTGGTTGACCATTACATGAACCTGCTACAGGCTGAAATCCTGTCGCTATATCATTATCCGTTCCATTCGTGAGGTATGGTAAGTAAACATTATCAAGCTCTGTTGAGAATTTACCAACAAGATTTTGAAGAGCTGATGAACCATACCAGTTGCATGAAGCATCTATCGGGTAACCAACTGATCCATTATTAATGCTCATTGAATCACCAGTAAAACTATTTTCATGCACATTCACCGCAATATTAGGCCCGAGATTTCCAAAACCAGTGAAAGCATCACCGGTGCCCGCAGCATTTATGGGATCAAATACTACAAAAGAATACTTAAAGCCGTCTATTTTATTATTCAAAATATTTATGACTGAACCAGTTGGTATAACTGAGCCTGATCCATTGTCTGAATAAAGGGAAATAGCCGGACAAACAGGCAATACATTAGCAGGGTTTCTTGCCTGAAGGTTAGTTCCGCTAAGTGTCAGTTCATTATTTTCTACAGTTGCATTTGTCAGCTTACCTCTTATAACAATTGGACGGATAAATTGTCCTTCCACAGTACTTAAATTACCTGAATAGGTTATTTTATTACCACGTATGATCATGGAAGGATTCAATACAGTATTTGTGAAAGTAGCATTGAAGGTTCCAAGCAAAGTTGTTGTTCCGGGAACTGCTACTGCGGTGACTATATTATTTTCTGCTTTAAATAAACTGGATGCTCCTGCGTTGCCCCCGCCACTACGGGTATAAAAAGAAAATGGCGAAACACCTGCGCTGCCATCCAGCAAATTATTGGAAAACTCAATGATTGAAGACTCAGGTATTGTATTCGAAATATTGAAACCATTAGTCGTATTATATATTTTATTTCCATTTAGCACAGCATTGCCTATCCGGCTTCCGGTAATTACATTCAATGCCCTGTCAATTGTATTTGAAGAAAATGTAATCGCATCAATCACTCCAACATTCCCCATTGCAATTGCGGTGTAGTTTCGTAAAGTTGACCCACCTACTACAAATGCGTTGTTGGTCACGGTAACATTTTTGAGTCGACTGATATTAATTGCTAAACTCTGACCGGCATCATACTTTTCAAACCGGTTATCATTAATTGTAAATCCTGAATTAACCAGTGCAGACACGGCAACTGTATTGGTTCCCTGTCCTTCAAATCTGACTGCAGGGCTTAAAGAATTCATTTTAAGACGATTTTTTGCAAGACTTATATTGCTGTAGTTGGTGCCACTACCCAAGAATACTGCTATTGCCCCTGTTCCCGGATCAAGAACCATTCCTTGTATTGAAATATCATTACTGCCAATTATCAATGTAGCATTACTTACGATTGATTCAGCATTTCTTACGGCATTCAAAACTCTTTTGTCGTTAACATCGTTAGGTGAAAGAAGATAGTTAGTCCCAAGTATTGTAACCGCTTTGCCAATTGTAAGATCAGCGGATAAAACATAAGTTCCTGCATCCATAAAAATGCTATCACCGGCGGATGCTTTTGTAAGTGCTGCAGCTATTGTAAGCAATGGGGCAGATGGGATTCCTGTGTTTGCATCATTACCTACAGCTGTTGTAAATACATCGCCTGTTTGTGATACATCGTTTACATAAAATTTATTTTGTCTTCCGTTACAAACATTTGATAAGGGCTGAAATCCTGTAGCAACACTATTATCTGTACCATTACTCAACCATGGGCTGTAAGTTGCTATACCACTTATTTTAGGAACAACTAATGCTGCATCACCTGAAACATACCAGTTACAGGTGGCAAGCACCGGCTGACCCACTGTGCCATTGTTGATGGATATAGAATCACCCGTAAAACTATTATTGTTGATGTTTACAGTAACTCCTGCAGGTATATTGCCATAGCCAATGAAAACATCATTACCTGCGCCGGGATCAAATGCTGCAAAAGAATGCTTGAATCCGTTTACTTTATTATTAAGAATATTAATAACACTGCCCGGTTGTAAAAATGCGCCTGACCCATTCTCTGTGTATAAAGTAATAGCAGGACAAACCGGTAAATTCACTGTTGGGTTTCTTGGTTGCAGGTTATTGCCGCTTAAAGAGATTTCATTTTTTTCGACCACTGCGTTTTTCAAATTGCCTCTCATCATAATAGGTCGTATAAATTGACCTTCTACAGTACTAAAGTCTCCGTTGTAGGTAATCTTATTATTACGAACGGTTAATGACTGATTTAAAACACTGTTTGCAAAAATTAAATGCATACTGCTAAGCAGGGTTGTAGTACCTGCAATGGCTGTACCCGTAATTATATTTTCTTCTGCTGTGAAAGATGATGAAGATCCTGAAGCATCGCCTGCTTGCCGGGTATATTCTATAAATGGCACAACCCCGCCACTTCCATCCAACGTATTATACCTGAATGCAACTTCAGATGATTCGGCTAATAGGTTACCTGCTGAAAACGCATTGCTGCTATTAATAATTTTATTATAATTCATATTCACAACGGCTAACCGGCTGCCAGCTCCACTTATGGCGGTTGCAGCCTGGTCAAAAGTGTTTTGACCTATATAGACATAGTTAACTACGCCATTCCCACCGATATTAAGTACCGATTGTGTACGTGGAGTTGGCCCTGTAACTACAAAAGAATTATTGGTAATATTTACACTCCCAAACCGGCTGATGTCAAGCGTTTGACCTGCTGATCCGTCTTGTTTTTCAAACCTGTTATCTGTCAGGCCAAATCCCCAGTTGACAATAGCGGAAGGTGCCATGGTAGCCGGACCCGATCCTGCAATAAATATTTGAGTAGCGTTCGAACTGATTCTAAACCGGTTTCTATAAAAGTTATGATTAGCAAAAATATCATTCATCATAGTAATGGCCTGTTTACTTGTTGAATTAAATGTCAATCCTTCAAAACGTAAATCAGAAGCCCCAAGAATCCAGTTGGTATTATCAATTATAGATTCGGAATTTCGTGTGCTGTTAAGCAGTAAAGGATCAGATGTGCTGTTCGGTGATACATGATAGTTTGTACCTATTACCGAAACAGATTTATTGATGGTAAGATCTTGTGCAGTATATGTTCCTGCATCCATATAAATGGTAGCGCCGGGTGATGCTTTTGTAAGTGCTGCACCAAACGTTGCCAGTGGTGATGTTGGTGATGTTCCTGCATTGGCATCATTACCAGTTGTAGTTGTAAATATATCGCCGGTAGTACTGTTATCATTTACATAATAAATATTAGTACTTCCGCCGCATGATTCTGTCCAATGCTGAAACCCTGTAGCAGGACTTAAATCAGTTCCATCAATATACCATGGAGAATAATTTACTCCAGCATTAATCTTAGGAACAATTGAAGAAGCATTAGCAGCACCATACCAATTACAATTGGCTGTAATACTAGCCCCACCTAACCTGTTAATTGCAGAAGACCCTGCACCTGTAAAAGCATTTTGTGTAATGCTTGCATTGAATGCATTAACCCAAATACCAGAAGTAAGGTATGAGCTGAATAAGTTATTCGTTGCAGTTATGCGACCAATAGCTCCAAAATCCAAACCAGCAAAAATCCCAACTGAGAAGCCTGCATTATATGCCGAAATTGTATTATTGGAAAGAATTGCATGTAATGCTGTGCCTTCCACATTTACTGCTATATACTCAGCCTGAATAATATTGCCTTCAATATAAAATGTTTTTGCACCGGGGTTTGTTGCAGCATCAATTCTGACAAACAATCCCTGGTTACCACTTTGCAGTTGACAATTACGTAGACTGCCACTGCTCTGTATGATGATAGGTGTTACACCCACATTATAATCGCCGGTTACAGATAAATCTTTGATGTTAACCTCGCCTATATTTTGTGCTGTTTGTATTACGCCAGACTCACTAAACGCACTGGGACCGGCCGGCGGAGCTACTACAACCGCAGGTTTAAGAATTGAAGTTGCATTTTGACCTGCACCGAATATTGATATTCCTTTTGTAATAGTTACCTGCTCGGTATAAGTACCTGCGTCCACATAAATAATATCATTCGCTGATGCTGTATTCACCGCATATTGTAATGTAGCAAATGGCGCTGCTGCTGTTCCTGCATTGGCATTATTACCAACTGCAGTTGTAAATATATCGCCTGCAGTACTTGCATCGTTTACATAATAGGCATTACCACAGGTGCCTGCGGGTTGAAAACCAGGATTACTGCTATTATCTGTTCCGTTGGTAAGAAAGGGCGAATAAACAACAAACCCGTTGATTTTTGATGCAACAGTTCCTGCATTTGAAGTGCCGAACCAGTTGCAAGTTGCAAGAGGTGTATTACCTCCGCTTCGGTTTATAGCAAACGTACTGGTGCCTGTAATACTATTTGATGTATAGCTGCCATTAAAACTATTTACTAGTAAGCCTTCGCCTGTATAATTATTGACGATATTATTCTGAATAGTAAGTTGTGGCAACGGTCCAAAATCAAGCCCTGCAAAAATGCCAGCATAATAACCCGTTGCCTTGCTGATAATGTTGCTGCGAATAGTAACAGTTAATCCACCACCCTGGCAGTTAATACCTATACCATCGGGCTGAATAGTATTATTTTCAATCAATGCATTTTTTACAGCAGATTCCACCCTGAAAAAAACTCCCTGTCCGCCATTGAGCAATATACAATTCTTAACACTGCCACCGCTTTGAATAATGATATTCTGAGAACCGCTGTTGCTGTTGATGGTTAAATTACTGATGTTCACATCACCGATATTCTGTGTTGTTACAAACAAACCAATCTCGGTAAAAGGACCCGGAGCAGGAACCAGTGTTGAAGCCGGCGGAGTAAAAAATGTCAGATTTTGTCCGGCACCAATAATGGTGATCCCTTTGTTAATAATTACCTGCTCAGCATAGCTGCCCGCATCTACATAAATAATATCATCTGCAGCAGCCAGGTTAACGGCATATTGCAATGATGCAAATGGTGACGCAGCGGTTCCTGCATTTGCATTATTTCCAACTGCAGTAGTGAGCACATCACCAGATGTGCTGTTGTCATTTACATAATAACTGGTTTGAGAAAATGCTGTTTTAATAATAAACAGTAAGACAAGGGTGGTGTAAATCGGTTTCATAACAAAACTTTGTTTTAAAGAATGGTGGCTTGTATCCTTTACAAATAATAAATAAGATGCAACTAATGAGCTTTGATGATGGCTTTAGACAGGTATAAGACGGGAAATAAAAAGGTGAAAACACGGGGTCAGAATATCACGATGTAAATATGAAATGAAATAGTAATGAAAACAATTCCCCGTTCGGGGAATAGATCATAGTAATTTTACTTTTTGTAATGCTTCGATCTTGTTCTGCACTTTCAGTTTCCGATAAACATTTTTCAAATGCATCTTCACTGTTTCGTGACTTACATCGATACGATTGGCGATCTGCTCATAGGTTAATCCCAATGATAATAGATGAATAACTTCTTTTTCACGCCGGGTTAGTAAATACATAACATCCTTCATTGATAAAAACTATCACTGTATCTGATTTTGTAAATATGAAGGAGGCTGCGCTAAAAAACAATTCCCCTTTAGGGGAATAGGGGGTTTCTAAAGCAGTCTGAATTTATTCAGCGCTTCAATTTTATTTTGTACATGGAGCTTCTGGTAAATATTTTTAAGATGTTTTTTAACCGTCTCATGTGTAATGCCAAGCCGTTCTGCAATTTCTTTATATAGCAACCCTTTTGAAAGTAATTCCAGCACTTCTTTTTCCCGGATGCTTAAAGTGGAGCTTTCATCATTCACTACTGGTTTTTGAAAACTGCCGATAACTTTCCTTGCTATAAAAGGGCTCATGGGTGAGCCACCGTTATATAGATCATGTATCGCTTTTACTATTTCATCAGTAGTTACAGGGTCTTTGAGAATATACCCTGATGCACCACATTTCAATGCTTCGAAGATGGTGTCATTATCATCATGAATACTACATACCATAAACTGTGTACGGGGCATTTTATCTTTTAACCGAACGATCAGTTCTGTGCCACGCATACCCGGCAAACTGATATCGCAGATAACAATATCTGGCGGTTTATTCATTAGTTCACTCATTGCTTTTTCAGCACTGATATATGAGCCGATCAAGGCCAACTCATTTTGCCCTTTAATAATTGCTTCCAGCGCATCGCGGAACTGGTCATTATCTTCTACTACTGATACTGTAATCATAAATTTTATTTCAGGGGTATTTCAAATGTAAGTGTAAGGCCATTCTTATTTGCAATAAAAAACATTCCATCCAGTTGTTGTGTCCGTTTACGCATATTCTTCATCCCATTCCCGGTTCCGTTACTATCCTCTATATTCATTCCCTTGCCGTTATCGGCCACAACAATACGCAACTTATCATCACAGCTTATTGTAATATCAATTCTGTCAGCACCGGAATGTTTAATAACATTATGCAAGGCCTCTTTCACCAACAGGTGAATATGCCGCCTGGCATCTCCACTTATTTTTATATCCGGAATTTTTTCAGGTAATGACATATTGAATTCACCGGGATAGTTTTCCATCATCTGCCGGGCTTGTTTTTGTAAATAGGAAATCAAACTACTAAGACTGTCATTCTCCGTATTGAGGCTCCATATTACTTCTTTCATTTTTGCCGACAACTCACCAACCGATTGGTAAATTTTATCTACTTCAGTACCAGCATCGCCATCCTTCATTTTATTCTTTGTCATTTCGGTAAGTAACCGAACCCCTGATAATCCTGCACCAATATCATCATGCATTTCAGAAGAAATTCTTTGTCTCTCCATTTGCACAGCCAATTCTTTTTCAAGTAATGCTTTTTGTTTACGGAACTGATAACGATAGATAAACCGGGCAATTAAAAATATAGCTGCAAGCAGAACTAAACCAGCCAGTGATTTAAACCACCACGTAAGCCACCATGGTGGCAATATGGTGAAATGATAGCTGAAAGGCTCTGTCCAAATTTGCGACCGGCCAATTGCTTTTACCTGTAATTCATAATTCCCGTGCTGCAGGTTTCTATAATCAGTATAACTGATCTGGGAAGGGCTGCTCCAGTTTGCATCTGATCCGATCAGCCGGTAACTATATTGTATTTTATCAGGTGCTGACCAATCAATTGCTGAGAAATGAAATGTGAGGTGGTTCTGATCATATGCAAGTGTAAGATCAACGGGATAGTTTTGAAAAGGGACAATGCTACTGAAAGACATTTTTCTATCGGCACTATCGGGAAGGTTTCTGAAATCATAAAACCGTTCATTGATTTCAATATAGCTTAGTATGCATGAATGAACACTATCCGGATGAAACCCTTTATTCAGATCAAATGAAGGAAGATTTTTACCTGTGCCCCACATAATGCGATTATTGTTATCAACACAAACGCTGTGCAGGTTAAAATCAATTGCTTTCAGTCCATCTTGCGCACCAAAGTTGTAAAAAACATAATCGTTTTTTTTATTTACCAAACTATCCTTACGAAGAGGGCAGAGTGAAAGCCCTTTATTAGTACCAATCCAAAGCTGGTTAGCAGGATCACAAAAAACCGACCACACATTATTATCGGATAATCCCTGTTGCCTGGTATAATAGGTAAAATTTGTTCCATCAAACTTACATACCCCTGAACCCAATGTGCCTAACCAAATGTTTCCCCTATCATCTTCAGCAATCGACATAACATTTTTACTGAATAAACCTTCCTTCTCTGTGTAATTAATAAGAGCAGTTCCGTCAAATTTATATACTCCGGCGCCTTCAGTGCAAAACCAGATATTTCCTTTTTTATCTTCCAGCATAGAATATAGAATGCTGCCCGGCAAGCCTTCTTTGGTAGTATAAAAAGCAAAATCTTTTCCATCATACATAACGATCTTTGCATCTCTTGTACAAAACCAGATATTTCCTTTTTTATCTTCCAGCAGATCATAGATCGACTGCCTTTCGTGACTTGTGCCTAAAGAATAATTTGTGAAATTTTTTCCATCATACTTAATAATACCTGACCCTGTAGTGCCGATCCAGATATTACCCTTTCTGTCCTGTAATAATGATCGCTGTCCTTTTGCAAATAATTTATCCTGTTCTTTATAATAGGTAAATAATCGTCCCCCGGTTGGTGTTGGTTTAGCATCTAGCTTTCCCACATGGCCATCATCAGTACCTAACCAAAGATTTCCATTTTTGTCTTTCAGTATCGGCCTTATCCTGTTATTATCCCAAACCTCTCCGGGAATTTTATAATCAAAACTGGTTGCGTTAAGCCTGTTGACTCCCCCCCCATCAGTACCGAACCAGATATTACCATTTTTATCCTCAGTGATCTTTCTTAATTTATTATTCGACAGACCTTGTTCCAGATCGTACTGTGTAAAATATTTCCCGTCAAATTTATTGAGCCCCCCACCGATGGTACCAAGCCAGATATTACCGCTTTTATCGCTGATCATGGATATGGTGAGATTACTTGAAAGTCCGTCATTTTTTGTAAAATGAGTAAACCTTTTGCCGTCAAATTTATTGATACCATTTAAGGTCCCGAACCAGAGATCACCCTCCTTATCTTCCAATAAGTTGGTGACTAGTTCGGCGGCCAGGCCGTCCTCCTGTGTATAATATGTAAAAAAAGTTCCATCAAACTTAGCAACGCCGTGATAGGTAGGGAACCAGAGATTACCATTCCTGTCCTCCATACATTTAAATACAGTATCGCATGGCAATCCTTCTTTTCTTGTATAATGGGTAAAATTTTTTCCATCGTATTTTGTAGCGCCGCCAATCGTGCAAAACCAAAGATTGCCTTTTTTGTCTTCCGATATTGATAGAACCGAGTTGTTTGGCAATCCTTCTTTCTCTGTGTATTGTATAAAATTTTTCCCATCAAAGCATGTTATTCCACCCTGGGTGCCCAACCAGAGATTGTTATTCCTGTCTTCAAATAGACAGCGAACATCGTTGTTACTTAATCCTTCCTTCACAGTATAATTTGTAATATTGATACCATCATATTTATTTACACCGGAGGCATCCATCCCAAACCAGAGATTGCCCTTTTTATCTTCACATACGTCTAATACATAAGAATAACTCAGGCCCTGGTCAACATCCAGGTATTGAATGCTAGAAGTGGCATTATCCTTAAACCGCATTGGGGCTGCTTTCACAGGATGCGGCTCACTAAAAGGCATTTTTTTGCCGGTAACCGGTATGGGAACTCCTGTTCGTATTATGCCATATGTATTTCGTAAAACAAGAGATTGATCTCCTTCTCCGAGTTTTACTTTCTTTAGTCTTGTTGTATCAACAATCTTAACTTGAAGCTTATCCGGTATCGGGTGCACATTGTCGGGAATAATCGTTTTAATTTCCGGAACTCCTTTAAGGATTGTTGTTTTTAAAATTTTTTCACTAATAATTTCTTTAGCGATCAACGGAAAAGGAATGCCGGTTTTAATCGTATCGCCAAAAGAATTGATCAAGGGTCTTATTGAATCGGTTGTAAGAAGATTGATTTTGTAACCGCTATTTAGATCTAATGCAACAGTAAGGGGTTTCGGGTATAAAGGCGGATTGATCTCTGCTTTTTCATCAGATTTGCCTTTGCACCCCGCAAGCAATAAGAGTATAATAACATGAGACAGGTGGGTCCTCATCAATAACTGTTATTTACCGATCGGTTAAAGGATAAACTTAATGAATATTTCAGAGCATAAGCATATAAATACATTAAATCAACCAGCATTTCTTAATCCTGCTTACTAAACCTGCTTTCAGTATCTTTGCCACTCACCCCTGTTGTAAAACAGTAAATCACTTACATGAAAAAGAAATCATCCCCACATAAACCGGGACAAGCCGGCAAGTTCAACAAGTTTACAAAGAAAAAAAGCAATGCTGCCATTAAAGAAGGCTTTAAGCAGGAAAAAAGAAAATGGAAGAAGGATAGAGAAGAGTTTTTTGATAAAAAAAGGAATGAGTCAAGAGTCGGCAGTCAGCAACCGGCAGCCAAGACTCCAAACTCCGAACTACGAACTCCAAACTCGGATCTCATGCCTCTTAATAAATTCATTGCTCATTGTGGAGTTTGTGCAAGAAGAGATGCTGCTGAAATGGTAAAGTTGGGAAAAGTAAAAGTGAATGGTAAATTAATTACTGAGCCCGGTTTTAAGGTTACACAGAAAGACGAAGTTATTGTAAATGGCAAAAAAGTATTTGTTTCAAAAAACCTGATTTACATCCTTCTCAACAAACCTAAAGATTATATCACTACTACTAATGACCCGCATGAAAGAAAAACGGTGATGGATCTTGTAAGCCGGGCAACAAATGAAAGAGTTTATCCTGTAGGAAGGCTGGATAGGAATACATCCGGTGTTTTGTTATTTACCAATGATGGCGAGTTGGCACAAAAACTTACACATCCCAGTAATGAAATAAAAAAGATCTATGCCGTTACGCTGAATAAACCTTTAGAGAGAAATCATTTTGATGATATACTCAAAGGTGTGATACTGGAAGATGGACTCGCTTCTGTTGATGTATTAGCCTATGCAGATCTAAAAGACAAAACACAGATCGGTGTAGAAATTCATAGCGGCCGCAACCGGATCGTTCGTCGAATATTTGAACATTTGGGTTATGATGTAAGAGGTTTGGATCGTGTAATGTTTGCAGGCTTAACAAAGAAAAATGTAGAACGTGGCAAGTGGAGACATTTGAATGAAAAAGAGATCCGCGATTTGAAATATTTTGGAAAAGGTAAATAGTATAATGAGGATTAGTGACTTCGTAATAGCAGAAACGGAAAACTGGATTGCACTTAACAAACCTTCCGGATTATTATCCATTCCCGACAGGGAAGGAAAAGAAGTCTCATTAAAAAAATTATTGATTGAGAAGTACGGAAGCATTTTTACCGTTCATCGTTTGGATAAAGACACAAGCGGCCTGATCGTTTTTGCAAAAAATGAAACTGCGCACAAGCATTTATCACTGCAATTTGAAAACAGATCGACCACAAAAATTTACCAGGGTATTGTAATCGGTTCACCACAGAATAAAAAAGAAACGATCAATGCTTCAATTATGGAGCACCCGGTAAAAAAAGGAACGATGGTGATAAACCGAAAAGGAAAAGAAGCTATCACTGATTATGAAGTGCTGGAAGATTTTGGCATTTATTCATTATTACAATTTCAAATTCATACCGGTCGCACACACCAGATACGCATCCATATGAAAGATCTTGGCCACCCAATTGCATGTGATGAAGTATATGGTGATGGAAAAACAATTTTACTTTCTTCCTTCAAAAAGAAATTTAATCTCGCCAAAAATGTGGAAGAAGAAAAGCCAATCCTCGGCCGCCTTGGTTTGCATTCGCAAAAACTTTCTTTTACTGATATTGACGGAAAAAAACATGAGTTAGAAGCTGAATTGCCAAAAGACTTCCGGGCATTGTTACAGCAGTTACGCAAATGGAAGCGTTAGCATTTTTCTAATGCCTGCAAAATATCGCTGAGTATATCATCTGCATGTTCCAGTCCAACTGAAATACGAATAAGCCCCGGTGTAATATTTACTTCCTGTCTTTCCGCTTCAGAAAGTTTAGCATGTGTAGTACTTGCCGGATGTGATGCAATACTTCTTGTATCGCCAAGGTTTGCCGTCATTGAAAGCATTTGTAAACTGTTCAGAAATTTTTTTCCACTTTCCAAACCACCTTTTAATTCAAAACAAACCAAACCACCACCATTCTTCATTTGCTTTTTTGCAATAGCATGTTGCGGATGACTTGGAAGAAAAGGGTATTTTAATGATGAAATCTTAGCATGTCCTTCCAGTGTTTTTGCAATATGCAGTGCATTAGATGCATGACGTTCCATTCTTACATCCAGTGTTTCTAAACTTTTACTTAAGAGCCATGCATTAAAAGGAGAAAGTGCAGGACCACTGCTGCGACAGAATAAATAAATATCCTGGATGAGTTCTTTCTTACCAACAATGACACCACCCAATACTCTTCCCTGTCCATCGAGCCATTTAGTTGCTGAATGAACAACAAGGTCTGCACCAAAATCAATTGGAGTTTGACAAACAGGTGTGGCAAAACAGTTATCTACATTCAGTATCAGTTTATGTTTTTTTGCCAGCTTACCCACAAACTCAAGATCAATAATGTCAAGCCCCGGGTTCGTCGGTGTTTCCAGGTAAATCATTTTTGTATTGGGCTTGATCGCTTTTTCCCAATCCTCGGGTTTGGTAGCATTTACATAACTGTACTCAATTCCCCATTTATGTAAATACTTTGTAATAATAGTATGTGTGCTTCCAAAAATTGAACTGCATGATAAAAGATGATCGCCGCTTTTCAGATTGGTCATAAAAGAAGCAAAAACTGCACTCATACCGGATGAGGTTGCATAACCTGCCTCAGCTCCTTCCAATGCCACCATTTTATCTGTAAACTCTTTCACGTTCGGGTTGCTGAAACGGCTGTAAATATTATCATCTGTTTCGTCCGCAAAGGCAGCTCGCATATCTTCAGCGTTGTCAAACTGGAAACTGCTGGTAAGAAACAACGGTGTAGAATGCTCCATTTCATTTGTTGTATCAGTCTGAATGCGGATCGCTTTTGTTATCGGCTTTTGTTCCATATTATTTGTTATTTCTTACCGGAATTTTACAAAACTAACAGATGCAAATCTTATTTTGCATACTGTTTCTTAATAATGATGCAAACCTACAAATACGAAGGAACATTCGTTCTTGAATGTGGTAAAACTTTACCGGAAATCAGCATTGCTTATAATACGTATGGCAAAATGAATGCTGATAAAACTAATGTGGTTTGGGTTTGTCATGCACTTACAGCAAATTCAGATGCAGCAGGCTGGTGGCCGGGTGTAGTTGGTGAAAAAGGTTTTATCAATCCTGATAAGTATTTTATTGTCTGTGCCAATATTATCGGAAGCTGTTATGGAAGCACGGGGCCCACATCAATCAATCCACAAACACAAAAGCCTTATTTCAGTGATTTTCCTTTGATCACTATCCGTGATATGGTGAATGCACATATTCTATTACGTAAAGAACTGGGCATTGAAAAAATTCATCTCGTAATGGGGGGCAGTATGGGTGGTTACCAGGCAATGGAATGGTGTGTGATGGAGCCTAACCATATCGAAAATCTTTTTCTTATTGGAACATCACCTACAGAAAGTGCCTGGGGTATTGCTGTACATACTGCACAACGTCTCGCAATAGAAGCTGATACCACCTGGAAGGATATGAATGCTGAAGCCGGGCAAAAAGGATTGAAAGCTGCAAGGGCAATCGGCATGCTTACCTATCGTAATTATGGAATACTGGTGCAAAAACAAACTGATCCCGATTCAGAGAAGATTGACAATTTCCGGGCATCATCATACATCAATTATCAAGGCGACAAACTGGTGAATCGTTTTAATGCCTATAGTTATTGGTTACTTACAAAAAGTATGGACAGCCATCATATCGGCCGGGGAAGAGGTGGTGATGTAGAAGCTGTTTTAAAAACCATCAAACAAAAAACATTGATTATCGGTATTTCCAGTGATATACTTTGTCCTTTGCATGAACAGGAACATATGGCCGAACATATTCCCAACTCTTCACTTATCCGCATCGATTCTATTTACGGACACGATGGATTTATTGTAGAATCTGAAAAGATCACCCGGCAACTTGCCAGCTGGTTAGAGTAACGATATTTTTCCTGTTTAATTTATTTTACAGTTCACCGCGGGATACTGCATATAACTCATACCAATCTTGCCGGGTAATATTAATAGTAAATGCGGCAACAATATTCCGAATACGCTGTTCATTAGTAGTGCCAATAAGCGGCAGTGCTCCGAGTTTTACCAACCATGCAACAGCAATTGATTCAAAATTGGCGTTATATTTTGCTCCGAAGTCTTCCAATTTTGCTCTTAGCCGCAATGGAACTTTTTCATTACTGTTAGCAATTAACCCTTCTGCTAACGGTGAAGTAGCCATAGGCCTCATATACTTTTGCTTGATATAGTCGATCTGCCCATTATCAAATGCTGCGGTATTAAGTAAATTAAGTTCGATATGATTAGTAACTATTGGAATGCGCAAATACGAGCTAAGGAGCTGGTGCTGCCAAACAGAAAAATTAACCACACCAATATTTTTTATTTTTCCTGATTCTTTAAGTTTTTGCAAAGTGATTGCGGTTTCTTCAAGATTGGAAAGCGGATCAAGCTGGTTAAGCAGGAACACATCCACATAATCTGTTCTCAATTTCCGCAGTGAGTTTTCAAGACTATTTACAATATGCTCTTTAGAAGTATCATAATGTTTTATCCGGATATCCGGGCGACTGGGGTGAGGAATATTAATTCCGCATTTTGTAAAAAGCACAATATCTTCTCTTCTTACAGATCTTTTCTTAAGGATATCACCAAACAATTCTTCACAGGCATAACCACCATACGTATCTGCATGATCAAAAGTATTGATGCCTAATTCGAGGCAGAGGTTTACAATGGCTTCCATTTTAGCTTCGTTGACATCCGCTTTATTCCACCTGTAAAAACCATATACAGCAGGCGACACTTTAGGTCCTGAATCACTGAGATAAATTTTTTCCATATTATTTTTTTAAACGGTGCATTTTATAATTCGACTTTTTCAATCATCACATCCCAATGCGCTATTAACAATTCAAACCGGTGTTGTTCATCTTTCTTTAATTTCTCCGTATCGGGATAGATTTGTTTTTCATACTGCTTGGTAAGATTGGGATCAAAAGCCAATTTTTCATTTTTAAAAACGATGGTCACTTTAAAATCAAACCGTGTGTCTTCACCGCTATGTAATTTAGGCTTCTCTGCTTCCACACTTATAATATCACCTTTATCAATTGCTTTTTTCAATAACGGATAATGATTTACTTTCCAAAGATTGATGAACTCATCAGCAAAGCCCCATTTTACTTTATAATAATTCTCAATGGTGAAATAACTGCTCTTATCCTGTGCTTGCGCATTTTTTACGATCAGGAAGATTGGTATTATTAAAAGAATAATTTTTGATCTCATATTCGTTATTTTAGATTTTGATCAGTTTTTTTCCTCAAGTCAAGATTATGAAAATAAAAAACTCTTGCCACATGATTGCTCCTGTATTTGTTTCCAGCCGCCAGTTGCTGAAATACATTCATATAACCAAACTGTAAGTTATCGTGTTTGTTTACATGATAAGCGAAACCAAGGAAAAAACGGTTCTGGTCAAAATAGTTATATACGATTTCCTTTCCGAAATTGATATGCACTTCGTCGTTGACAACAAAAGAAAGAGATTTAGGTTGAAACTTATTTTTACTTAATGGAACCATAAAAAAGAAATTGTAACGAAGCCTGAAATTAAAATTATAGCCTTCTGCTAATTCATCATCATTTAAGATCTTTCTTCTGAATCTTTCTTCTAACCGGAACCATTGCATAAGCCTGAGTTTAGAATATTTGCTATGCCATTGTATTTGCTGCCAAGGCCGGTGTTCCGGCATTGTTACATTCTTGTGATTATCGGCGGGGTAATGACTTACATAAGCATAGCCTGCAGTAAGTTTAGTATCATCATTTAAATAATAAGTGAGGCCAAATCGTAAAATGCTTTGTGATAAGCCTGAAACAAAATCTTCTTTAGTACGTAAATGCAGGTCAGTCCATGATCCCCATTTATTACTGAACCGGGTTTGATTGAAATAGCCAAACCATGCTTGTTGAACAGTTTCTGTTTGTTTAACCTGTGCTAAAGATCCCGTGCTAACTAATACAAGTGCAAATAAAAAAGAGGATTTCATAATTTATCTCTTGTTGACGCCCCGGTCGGACTCGAACCGACGTAGAAGGATTTGCAGTCCTTTACCTGTCCTCTCGGTCACAGGGCTGATATGTGGGTTAGTAAATAAAATTCTTTTATGTTTTAAAAAGGGCATCCCGAAGAATCGGGACGCCGTCTCTCAACGATTGCTTGCCATATGAAAAATCGATAATGCTTATGCTATTATTTTAAAAAACATTTAAAATCTTTTTAGAAAGAATATCGTAAGGTTACACCATACGTTCTCGGATCTCCAAGCACACCTGCATACTGCCCGGCATTACCACCTGCTACCAGCAATTGTTCATAATAGTTCTTATCAAACAAATTGCGCCCCCATATAAAGGCAGAGAGATTGTTAACAGCCTTGAAACCCAACCTTCCGTTAACAAGAGTGTACCCATCTATATTCAGATAAGCAGATGGAGACGGGCTGGAAGAAAAAGAAGAACGATAATAAACATCTGCTGCTATGAAGAACTTTCCGGCTTTACCTAAAAAAGCAGCCGGGGTTGTAAACTCACCGCCCAATGATCCTGCCCATTTGGATATACCTGGAAGCACACCACCCGAAATATCTTTGAATGCTTTCTGCACTCCGTTTTCTGTTAAACCAGTTTCTTCCAATGGAAGTGGTGCATTTGTAAATTTGATATACTTAGCATCAGTATAAGCCACAGCTCCATAAAAAGAGAAATGATTATTGGCTATGATATTTGCATCAACCTCAAAACCTTTTACATTTACCTTTTCGGCATTGGCGATGTAGCCGCGATTAACGCCCAACTCGGGTGATTGAACATTTGCCTGGTAATTATTAATGTCGGTGTTAAAATATGCAAAGTTCAATGTGAAATTATCAATTGGATTAGTCTTAATACCAAGTTCTATATTTTTTACATCCTCAGGTTTTATTACTGCCAGATCGGTTGCTGCCTGGCCGTTAACAGTTGGCAGGCCGGCCACATTAACACCTACGGGCTTAAAGCTGGTAGAGTAAGTTGCAAAAGCATTAATGCGTTTATTGACCCGATATTGAAATGTAAGTTGATATGTCAGGTTGTTTTCATCAGCATCGGCAGTATAAGCCTGGCTGGTGTAAACTCCATTTTTAAAGCCCTGCAATGCGATCTTTTGAGCAGTTGTTCCGTTATAAGTAGCAGTATCCAACCCACCTGCTGCTACCCGATCGTACACTACATCTTTCTTGTCGTAGTTGAAACGAATACCTGGCAACACATGGAAACCTTTTGCAATTTCCCAATCAACATTCGCGAATGCTGCAGCACTTGTTGAATTGATAGAAGCCTTTGTATAAATACCGTATCCTTCAAAAAGACCTGGTGTTTGCCAAAGGTTGCTTACTGAACTTTGTGAAAAACGCCATTGAGCAGAACCAGATTCTTCAGTACCATTGATCTTAACTTCCTGATCAATGTAGAACAAACCAACGACACCGCTTAAATGAGAAGAAATTTCACCAGCATAACGAACCTCTTGCGACCAGTTCCGGTGTTTAGCCGGGTTTTGCGATTTTGCCAATGCCTGCAAACCAGTAAAGTCCCTGTCGTTTGAAGGATCCCAATTCCAGTAGCGCCATGCTGTAGTAGAAGTTAGTGTACCAGGTCCTATTTTGGTGTCAATATTTAAGGAAACACCTCCCAGGTCATTGCCTGATCTCCAGGGAGTGTCATGATCTATTACTCTGTCAAATGCATTATTACTTGGTAGTTTGTAATTAAGGTCGGTAATTATTGCATTGAATTGACGATACGCTGCCCGCTTTGTCTGCACAACACCTGCAACAACCTGCGCATATCCATCAGGACGCTGGCGGGAATCATCCACGGACAATGTAATAGAAGTTTTATCTGATGGCTTGTATAATAACTGGCCGCGAAAGCCGAGATTGTTAATGTCATTTGTATATTTTCCTGTACGTATATTCTCAATCACTCCGTCCCGTTGTGTGCCGGAGAATGAAAAGCGGGCAGCGAACTTTTTGCTTAAAGCCCCTGTAACAGAAGCCTTAGCCTGGATGTATCCATAGTTACCATAGCCCACTTCAAAGCTGGCACCCGGCTTAAAGTTCGGTTTACGTGTTGTTATATTAATAGCACCTGATGTTGTGTTTTTACCGAACAGTGTTCCCTGCGGGCCACGCAATACTTCAATACGTTCTACATCTATAAAATCAAAAGTTGCTGCGGCCGGACGGGCATAGTAAACGCCATCCACATAGAAACCTACTCCCGGATCAAGACCATCATTTGTAAGACCGAATGGTGAGCCAAGGCCCCTGATATTGATCCCTGTATTGCGGGGATTAGAAGTATAAAGCTGAACAGATGGGACAAACTCTTTCACACGGTTCACATTAAAAGCTCCTGCTTCATCGATCTGCTTACCTCCTATTACTGAAATAGGAATAGGAACATCCTGCAACACCTCACTGCGGCGGCGGGAGGTAATAACAACCGTATCTACCTGGAAGAGTGCTTCCAGAACAATTAATACATTGTTTTTTTCATTGTCCCTGATCACCAGTTCGTTTTTACGGAATCCAACTGACGTAACCACTAATGTAAAAGGAAGCTTGTCAGGAGCAGCAAAAGAAAAATTACCAACAGAATCAGTATTAAGTCCTATCGTGCTATTCTTTACTGTTACGCTGGCAAAGGGAACGCCTTCATTTCTTTCGTTAATAACCCTGCCTTTAAATTGTGCAAATGCCAGTACCGGCACTAAACCTCCTAAAAATAAAATAATCCGCTTCATGAATTTGGTTTTGATTGTAGTCCATTAAAACAGTAGACTAATTAAATAAAAAAATTTAAATTGATTTTTTGTTTATAACTAAACTTTCAGGCAGGCAACATCGTGTAAGATTCTTTCCTAAAAAATTCATAGATAAAATTTTTATTGATTATTTATTTTACAAACATAGGGTGCATTTATTATCCTACCAAATCAGTAGACTATTTTTTATAAAATATTTTCCATTAATTAACAGTCATTAGTTAAAATAAACTCGCAAGGATCTTTATACTCCAGATCACTACTACGCTCCCGAGTAAAATAAATGAAGCTTTGCGGGGAAGTTTACCTGCAAGTCTTGCAGCAATTGGGGCAGCAATAACGCCCCCAATAACTAAAGCAAGTATTACCTGCCAATTCTGCACCCCGATCAAAGTAAAAAATGTAAATGCACTTGCCAGCGTCACAAAAAACTCGGTAAGGCTTACTGAACCTATAACATATTTGGGTGTTCTTCCTTTTGTAATTAATGTAGATGTAACGATCGGACCCCACCCTCCGCCACCGAATGAATCGAGAAATCCACCGGCTCCAGCTAACCAGCTGTATCGTTTGAATTTCTTTTTAATGTTAGGCATGAAAGCATTGGCAAATATTTTTATTCCTAACAACAATGTATAAATTGCCATTGCCGGCCGTAAATACTTAAGATGTGCATCATTAAATTTAACAAGTAACAATGCTCCCAATATTGCACCGATCACCCCAGGTATAACTAATGCTTTAAAAAGTTTCTTGTTTACATTTCCAAATTTGTAATGACTATACCCTGATGCAGCCGTTGTAAACATTTCTGCTGAATGTATACTGGCACTTATTGCTGCCGGACTAACACTCGCCGTTTGTAATATAATAGAGCTCGTCACACCATAACCCATACTTGTAGCACCATCTACCATCTGTGCAAGAAAACCAGCTAACACCATCCAATGAAAATTTTTGTCAAGTGTCTGATACCATTTTACTGTTTCATCTGTCATTGTTCTAAATGGTATATAAGAAAAAATAAAATAACCAATAAGCATAAAACCAAATGCAAGTAATGAGTACGTAGCGATCCGGCGCCAACGAAGCGCATTTTCAGAATTATCATTATCTACTAATACTTGTGTAAGCTTGTTTAGCTTCTTTACTTTATATTCAAAATTACCATTGAGTTTGTTTCTTACTTTATGCAGATTCTCAATTACATTATCAAGCTCGCCGGGTAATGCTTCATGCAAAACTTCTTTTATTCTTTTAGCAGCTGTAGGAGATTTACCATTTGTCGAAATAGCAATTTTTAAATTACCCTTCTGAACGATACTACCGAGGTAAAAATCACAGAGCTCTGGTGTATCGGCAACATTTGCTAAAATCCCTCTCACAGTTGTGAGTATTTTTATTTCTTCGTGTAATTGCCTGTTATCAGTAGCCAATATTACAAGACCCTTATTATCTAAATCCCCCTCTTGAAATTCACGTTGAATAATTTTACAGGATGGATGTTTAAAAACAAGTTTCCTTACTTCATCTTTCACCTGCGGTGCTACGATTGAAATTTTTGCTTCGGGAGAATTTGCAAGTAATGAATGTAGCTTTTCCAGCCCGACATTTCCGGCCCCAACTAATAATAATTCCAGTTGCTCCAGTTTGAGAAAAACCGGGTAGAGCTGATTCTTTTTATCAGTTTCAGAAGAAGGTTTTTGTATGTTACCTTTATTATCCATTCTAATATTCCATTTTAGAGATCCATTCTTTAGCATTTTTAGCCGCATACGAAATTATGATATCAGCTCCTGCTCTTGTCAATGCTGTCCATACTTCCAGATGAGCTGCTTCACGATTCACTAAGCCTTTTTCTGCTAATGCTTCAATGGCTGCGTACTCCCCGCTTACATGATAGGCCGCAAGTGGTTTCAAAGTCTGTTGTTTCAATTTTGCAATTACATCAGTATATAATGCAGCAGGTTTCACCATCAGAATATCCGCCCCTTCTTGTTCATCACGCAATGCGCTTGCAATAGCGTCATTAATATTGAGTGGGGAAAGCTGGTATGTTTTACGATTTTTCAACCCACTTGCATTGGGCGATGAATGACAGGCATCACGGAAGGGTCCGTAAAACTGCGAACTGAATTTAGCAGCATAGCTCATGATACTTACATTGTCAAAATTCATTGCATCAAGTGAAGTCCGGATACCGGCTATTCTGCCATCAGTCATATCGCTCGGGGCAATACAATTGGCACCGGCATTCGCTAACTGTAATGCATAGCGGTTCAGTACATCAACTGTTTTATGGTTTACCAGTCTTGAATGATCATCACTCAAAATTCCGCAATGCCCATGTGAAGTATAACTGCAAAGACAGAGATCTGATGCTATCCAAATATCCTCGCCAAAAAATTCCCTTATGTTTTTAATTACTGATACAGCAAATGAAAAATCAAAATCCTTTTCCACTTTATTTGCAGGGACCGGGAATACTAAAAATTTATTGATCCCTTCTTCAACACAATCTTCAATTGTTTTTAAAACAGTATGCATTGTATCCACCTGCACTCCATTTAATCCAATTACATCTCTTGGCTCATCGATTGCCTCATCAACAAACAACGGCTGAATAAAACTTTTGTGTGAAAGTTTTACAGATGCTGTCAGCTCCCGAATATGTGCATCCGTTCTCAGGCGACGCTGTGTGAGCGGATAGAAGATTTTCTCCATTGTTCAAATGCTTTTATAGTTGGAAATATTACAGGCTCTATACCTTGCTGCTTCAGCAGCTCAGCAGTTTCACCACCGGCGCATAAATGTTTTACTCCCGGTTTTGCAGAGTGCCCGTAAAATTCATATTGCGAATAGCTGCTCCAGAATATTGCATCTGCAACAGCAATTGATTCTTTAATTGCTTCATTATTTTTTGACAAGAGCTTAGAATTACTCACTGCACTGTACCCTTTCTTCCTCCATCTTTCTGCTGCAATTTCGTGAGTTAATATCACAAAATCCAAAATACCAATACCAAGCAAAGGCATGCGTAATGATGGTAATAAAAATTCAAAACCCAATGCATCTGCGCTGGCAGTAACCCAATAACCCTGCTTTGCTAATTCAAACCAGGTTCTTGTTCCGGATGCTAAAATTGTTTTGTGAGCTAAACTCAGTTTATCTTTTCCGCTTATAGCTTTATAATTTGCGAGGAATACTACCGGGTTTTTGATTTTAATATTCTCATTACTCGCCCCGATAGCTACCGGGACATATTCAAAAAAATCTTTCATCACATCAGTTGAAGAAAAAAGGTTTTTTATATCAAGAGATGGTAATGGATCCCATTTTACAAATTCAGTCCCTTCCGCATCCTTCCCGGCAGCGTATAAATATTTACCGTTTTTTGTATCAAGAGTTGTTACTCCGAATTTTTGAATACAGCCAGTTCCATATTTTATGGCTTCTTTTTTTTCAGCAAAACAATTTGCAAGCAATTCCTCATTATTAATTCCCTTTAATACTTCAATCGCTTTTGTATTTGAAGGATTTGCTTCAACCACTATTGCGCCCTGGCAAGGAGCCGGTACGCATTCTATTAATGGCAGCAACATCAACTTTTTGCCAGCTAATAATTTTTTAATAAGTATTGAATCTTCTTCGCTTCTCAATAAACGGTTAATTCCTGCTGTTGCCAGTATCGTCGCATCATATTCACCGCTACTTAGTTTCTTTAATCTTGTTTCTACATTTCCACGGATCGGCTTCGTGATAATATTTATTTCTTTATGTAATTGAGGTAAGGCCTTTTTCAGGAAAACAGTTGCCATCTCTTCTCTTCTTGGCGAACAGGTTCCGATCACAATCGTTTCTCCCTTTCTTATCTTTTCTTCAATATCATTATTAAAGATGGCCACATCTCTTGTATCATCCCTGTCAACCACAGCAAACTTGTTTGTTCCAAAAAAATGTTCGCTGCTCATATCCTTCAATGAATGAACGGCTATATCAGCTTCAGCTTTTGCCAATGCATCAAAAATATCCTGTGTAAAAAAATCACTGCCTTCAACTGTGTGTAATGGAATTTCCTGCAATGCATCTCCCCTGCTACTGCGTGCAATCACTTCCACTTTGAGTTGTGGAAATGCCAATTGTATTTTTTGTTTTACAATATCAATCTGCAACAGCGACAGCCGGGAACTCCTGCCAATCAATCTGATTGTCTCTCCCGCTGGCAGATTATTAACAATATGTTTTCCTTTGTATTGCGGGACGGGCATCCAATGTTTTTTTAAGGCTGTAGGCCAGGTGATTGATATGTTTTGGTAAATGTCTTGCTGTAATAATAATGCGCAGGCATTCCTCGCCGACAGGAACAGTAGGAAAATTAATGGGCTGCAGGTAAATTCCATGCTGCTCCAGTAATTTATTTGCTACTTCCCTGCATCGGGCAGCATCCTTTACGGGTATAATAGTTATATGTGAATTGTTCACTCTGAATTCAATTCCATTATTTGCAAAAGCAATTCTTAACTGAGATACATTTTCAAAAAAATGCTTTCTTATTTCGTCATTCTGTTGGATCAGTTTAATACTTTTATTTGCAGCCGCACAAATAGCTGGCGGCAATGAAGTAGTAAAAATAAATCCACTGCCAAAGCTTCTTATAAAATCAATAAGTGTTACTGACGCAGCAATATATCCGCCAAACACACCGATCGCTTTTGATAATGTTCCATTCACAATATCTATTTCCTGTTGCAGTTCTTCTTGTTCCAATACACCGGCTCCTGTTTCTCCATACAATCCTACACCATGCACTTCATCTATATAAGTAAGTGCATTATATTTTTTTGCCAATGAAATGATCTCCCTGGTCGGAGCAATCGTTCCACTCATCGAGTAAACCGATTCAAAAACGATCAGCTTTGGTTTATCTGCCGGAACCGACTGTAACAACTCCTCCAAATGCTCCACATCATTATGCCTGAAAACTTTCTTTTCGTTCTTGCATCCGCGGATCCCTTCAATAATGGAAGCATGATTTCTTTCATCAGAAAAAAATACAAGACCTGGAATATTTTTTCCCAACGTTTGCAGCGTAGTTACATTGGCCTGGTAAGCACCGTTGAATAGTAAAGCTGCTTCTTTCCTATGCCATGCAGCCAACGTTGTCTCCAATTCTTTATGGTGATTGGTTGTACCTGAAATATTTCTTGTACCTCCGCTACCCGTACCACTGCGATGAGTTACAAATCCCAGCTTTGCGATCACATCTTCATTGGTACTCATGCTGAGATAATCATTGCTGCACCAGTTTACGGCTGCATGTTGTTGACCTTTTTCATCTGTATAATAAAAGTTGGGGAAATGCTGTGCACTTTTATTCACTTCAAGAAAATAGCGGTATGAGCCATTGTCTTTCAGTTGCTGAAGCTTCTCTTTAAAAAATGAATGATAATTCATACTTCTTTAAATCAGTTGGCCATGCCTGGGTTTGATGCACAGCCGTAAAGATAATATATTTCCCTACTGAACAAGTAGACTGATTAAACTATTTTAAGCCGTTTGTCATTCTCCCGTCATCATACTTACATTCGTTATTGGGAAATAATATTTGCTTTAACAGCAGTCCAGCCTTACTTTTGCTTAGTCTACCTGAAAAGTAGGGTATCAATATCAGCTTCACGCAAAGCCGCAAAGAAGGCAAAGACGCAAAGCAAAACACTAAATGGAGTAATCTCTTTGCGTCTTATGTATTAAAACTTGGCGTCTTTGCGTGAAAATTACAAACGAAATCAACGTATATGCAGAGCTTTCGCACCGAGTTGGAAAGCCTTCCCAATAAAAACGGAAAGGCTTTAGTAGAGAAAGATATTGTGGACCTTGATAAAAAGATCCATCTCTTTCGTGAAGGAAAAATGGATGAAGAAAAATTCCGCAGCCTTCGTTTGGCCCGTGGTGTTTACGGGCAGCGTCAACCCGGTGTACAGATGGTGCGTATCAAATTGCCTTATGGTAAAATGACACTGGCACAATGGGAACGAATTTCACATGTATCCGATGAATACTCTACCGGCAACCTGCACTTAACAACAAGACAGGATATACAAATACATTTTGTAAGTCTTGACCGTACGCCTGAAATGTGGGCTGAACTGGAAAAAGACGATGTAACCATCCGTGAAGCATGTGGCAATACGGTAAGAAATATCACAGCATCAGATATGGCAGGTATCGATCCTGAAGAACCATTTGATGTAACGCCGTATGCACATGCCATGTTTGAATATTTCCTGCGCAAACCTGTTTGCCAGGAGATGGGAAGAAAATTTAAAATTGCATTCAGCAGCAGCGAAAAAGATACAGCCCTTGTTTTTATGCATGATCTGGGTGCTATACCAAGAATAAAAATAATAGACGCCAGCCCGGATGACCCCCGCCTGAATGACTCAGTCGGGCAGGCGGTCGGACGGGGTAAAGAACAAAGAGGATTTAAAGTAGTAATAGGTGGTGGTCTTGGAGCACAACCGCATTTAGCCGTTACCACGCATGAGTTTTTAGAAGAAGACCTGTTAATACCCTACTTAGAAAGTGTACTAAGAGTATTTGATCGTCATGGCGAACGTAACAGCCGTCATAAAGCAAGAATAAAATTCCTGATCCAGAAGATCGGCATCGATGCATTCAATGAATTTGTAATTGAAGAACAGAAGGCGTTGACGCATCAGAGGTATAAAGTTGACATTGCAGGTGTCAGTGGTCAGGTGCCAGGTGTCAGGACATCCAACACCCAACACCCTACACCCGACACCACCCACCCGACAACTGACAACTCACACCCGACACCCAACCCATACAAGTTTGAATTATGGAAAGCGACTAATGTTGTAAAACAAAAACAACCCGGCTACTTCGCCGTTTATGTTCGTGTGGCCAATGGAAATATAAGCTCAGTAACCAGCCGCAGCCTGATTGAAAAATTAAAAGATGTGATTGCCGATGATGTTCGGGTGACGATCAACCAGGGATTGCAGTTTCGTTTTATAAAACCCGAACACCTGGAATATGTGTACAGCGTTCTGGAATCAGAAGGATTTGCTGCTGCAGGTTTTGGCTCTGTGGCCGATGTTACCAGTTGTCCCGGTACAGATACCTGTAATTTGGGTATCAGCAACAGTACAGGTGCCGCACTTATATTATCTGAACTGATAGAAGAAGAGTTCCCCGAATATTTATACAATAAAGAAATTGCGATTAAGATAAGCGGCTGTATGAACAGTTGCGGACAACATGGAATGGCCTCTATTGGTTTTCATGGCAGCTCACTGAAAGCAAAGGGACAGGTATTGCCGGCATTGCAGGTACTCGTTGGTGGTGGAGTATTGGGTGCTGGCGAAGGACGAATTGCAGATAAAATATTGAAAGTACCCAGCAGACGTGGCCCTGATGTAGTAAGAACTATTTTGAATGATTATAAAACCAATGCCCCGCAAGGCGAAACATTCTTAACCTACAGTAAGCGCAACGGGGACAGGTATTATTATGATCTATTAAAACCACTGGCAAGTTTAGACAATTTAACACCCGACGATTATATTGATTTTGGACAGCAGGAAAAATTTTCTACTGCTATTGGTGTGGGAGAATGTGCCGGTGTAATGATTGACCTGGTAGCAACCCTGATACTGGAAGCAGAAGAAAAAATTACCAGCAGCGAAGAATTGTTTGCCAACAGCCAATGGGCCGATAGTATTTACCATGCCTACTCTGCGCAGGTGCATACCGCCAAAGCATTATTGCTGCAGCAGGGTGTGCAGTGCAATACACAGCATGGCATACTCAATGATTTTGATAAACATTTTACAGCAAACGCATTGTACACCGAAGCCGCAAGTTTTAAAACACAGGTAATGCGGATGAACGATGCCGAACCTTCTGAAACCTTTGCACTAAATTATTTATTGCAGGCAAAAGCATTTGTTGAGTTTGCAAAAGAATACAGGGAAAGGGCGGTGTTGGCGGAGAAATAAATGCTGAGCCTGACGAAGCATGCATGAGCCTGACGAAGCATGCATGAGCCTGACGAAGCATGAGCCTGACGAAGCATGAGCCTGACGAAGCATGAGCCTGACGAAGCATGAGCCTGACGAAGCATGAGCTTGACGAAGCATAATTAATAATTGAAGCACTCAGATAATGGGTGTTTTTTTATTTATGGACTAAGCTGTATTACTACTATTAAGCTTCCGTTGCGTCGCACCCTTGTACGTCGGTAATTCTACTCAACTTTCCCTATCTTTAATGCAAGGCCAGCCTGATTAGGGTTGGCTTGTTATGTTTAATAGAGAAATTTGAGGTCAAAATTGTGACTTCAACGAACATAATCGTTGAATAGCATCCAAAAATAAAACTGTAGTTACTGGCTGGGAATTGCAAAACATAAGAACACATAGAGATAATTGTGCAACAACCTGCTGCATAATTACTAGTGAGGTCTCAAAAATAAAAAAGCCCGGTAAACCGGGCTTCAATTTCCTGGGTTCGGGTAACCTTGAGAAGCCTCTCAGCCTCTTCAGATTACCGTCCCCCTTACGTGTATCTTTAGCTTTTCAGCAATTTTTCTAATGTAAAGTTGGAGATTTTTTTTGAAATTAAATAAAAAAAATAAAAAAATAAATTTTAAAATATTAAATGCAGCCAGTAAAAATAAATATTGTTCAGCCTTTAACAACTGCTGAACTTTTTTTTGTACAAAAATCAGCTGAATTACTTCACAAAGAAACAATTGATACTTATCGGCTGCGGCTTAATAATCCACGAACTGTGCTTCAAGAATTAATACAAGTTACAAGTCTAATAGAATCAAAAAGTTTAAGGGAAGAATATGGAAAAGTTTTAGCAGACGAAGCTTTGGAAATTGTAAGAAAGGAAGAGATTCTCAATTTTTCAACAATTACAAAAAACCATATATTAAAAATTCTCGCAGAAAAAAATAGCAAGGACATTTTTTATGCAGCAAACATTTTAGTGTTTGAGAATAGAGATTATGCTGAAAAATTATTTGCAAAAATCGGTGATGAAATATCCCGAATAAATGGATTAGGAGCTTTTAGCCCCGCAGAGTTTGACTTATTAAATAAACTCATCGGCTATTTTTATATTGAGTTAAAAGCAAAAGGGTATTCAAAAGCCTATCTCAATAATTTTGTAAGAACTATTTTTACTTTGTCAAAAAACCCTCTTCCTGATTTTAGTTCTGCACTGGCTGCAATTAAGACTTTAATTAACAGGCAAAAGGAAAAATTCACTGTATATCTTGCATTTAAAGTCCCTATTCAGGCCGCTAACCAATTGCAAATTGCGTCCACTGGTTTTTTAAGAATACCTTATGCGGATTTACAGCAGGAAGCAGCACAAATCAACAATACATTTAAGAACTTTGTTACTAAGAACAATAAATATCATTATTATAAGATGGAAGTTGATGCTTTAGATTTCCATAGTGCGGCCTATTTGGTAAAAAGAAAAATGCAAACCGGGCTAGACCTGATTTTTATGGGCCACAGCTCGCAAATGATCAAAGTCTTTACAAGTTGTTTTATAGTTGGCTCGGTCAATCCCAAAAAAGGAAATAGGTATAACCTCGAGTATCAACTTGACGGATATTTTGCCAGCGATCAGACATTATATCTTCAGTTCTTGGATAAAGTTAAAGACCTGGAAAACAAACAGGTTGATGAAATTTCGAAAAGAAAAATAAATGCAGCATTACGATATTTGAGATTGGGCACAGAATCAGAAGAATTGGAAAATAAGCTGCTTAATTACTGGATCGCTATTGAATACCTTTTTTCTGCAGTTGAAGCTGATCAAGATAAGGTGAAAAGGCTTCGGGAATACTATAAAAAAATTCACTCAGTATCCTATGCATCAAAATTATTTAAATATACACATGAAGCAATAAACAGTTTAGGATTAATTGGAAACCTCACATTATATAATGCAACGGATTATTCATATATTATTCAACCTCAAACGTTGGCCGAGCTAAACGGAACGGCAAATACAAATCCGCTTATTGCTTATCGGGTTTATACATTGTCGCAAAGATTCGCCGATATCAATTCGATAAAAAGCGAGTTTTCACGGCATCAAAACAATGTGGAGCGAAACATTGTGAGAATTTATCGGACAAGAAATGAAATTGTACATACGGCTTCATATGAAAATAATATTCTCGACATTACCGCTCACGTAAGATATTATCTTACGTTTATCATTAATGGCTTTATTGATTTTGTAATGAGCAACCCGATTGATGTAAATAAGGATGGAAAAATTTCTATTGATGATTATTTCTCGGTTTTAGCCGTACAATTAGACAGTCTTTTATTAGACGATGTTCTTGACATAAATAAACTTTTGAAATTTAAGAATCCCGTTGAATATTTAACCTAATAATCAAACGAGATACAGACAGATAATTATTCTGCTCAGCTTTTCTTACTTTGCGTGATAACCTTAGACCAAACAAATTAAAAACAATAACTAACGAATGGGCTTTAATAAACTGCTTCAGAAATACCGAAAGATTTCTTTTTCTGAAAGGGACAAAGGCGACCGCTTTGAAAGATTAATGCAGGCCTATCTACTAACAGACCCGCAGTATTCCACGCAGTTCAAAAAAGTATGGTTGTGGAATGAGTTCCCCGGAAGGAATGACCTGGGGGGTGGTGATACAGGCATAGATCTGGTAGCCCTAACCAACACTAATGAATATTGGGCTATACAATGCAAATGCTTTAAGGAATCTGCTACAATTGATAAACCAGCTGTTGATAGTTTCCTTTCCACATCAAGCCGTAAGTTCAAAGGCGAGGGGGATATGAAAACAACAGGATTTTCGCAACGCCTTTGGATTTCTACAACAAATAATTGGGGACCTAATGCTTCCGAAGCAATAAGAAATCAACACCCACCTGTTACTCGTATTAATCTTCATGATTTAAATGAGGCAAGAGTAGATTGGGAGAAATTGGAAGAAGGCATTCATGGTGCAAAAGCCCGAACTGAAAAGAAACAATTATTCCCGCACGTAATACAGGTTAGTGATAAAGTAGTTAATTATTTTAAAGAGAATGAAAGAGGTCGTTTGATAATGGCTTGTGGAACAGGTAAAACAATTACTGCACTAAAGATTGCCGAAAAGCAAACTGAGCAAAAAGGCATTATTTTATTTTTGGTGCCATCAATTGCATTGATTGGACAAACATTAAGGGAATGGACATCTCAGGCTGATGAACCAATTAATCCAATTTGTATCTGTTCAGATCCGGAGATAACAAAAAAGAAAAGCAATAGCGACCAGGATTTAACCAGCACAATTGATCTGGCCTGGCCCGCATCTACTGATGCCGATTATGTACTAAAGCAGTTTCAGCATTATAAGGAAGCCGGAAGCAAAGGAATGACTGTTGTCTTCTCTACATACCAGTCCATTGATGTAATTGCTAAAGCGCAGAAAGCGCTGTTGAAAAATGGCTTTCCGGAGTTCGACCTGATAGTTTGTGATGAGGCTCACCGCACTACAGGCTACACTGAAGCAGGAATGGATGACTCAGCATTTGTAAGGGTGCATGATGGAAATTTTCTGAAATCAAAGAAGCGATTGTATATGACCGCTACACCACGGTTATATAATTTGGAGGCAAAATCACAAGCCGCAAAACAGGATATTCCTCTTTGGTCAATGGATGAAGAAAGACATTTTGGTAAAGAAATACATCGTATCGGATTTGGCGAGGCAGTAGGTAAAGGATTGTTGACAGATTATAAAGTAATCATCCTCACTTTGAATGATAATGATGTACCACCTGCAGTACAACAAATTATTACAAATGGCGAAAAAGAAATAAAAACAGATGATCTTACCAAACTGATTGGAACAGTCAATGCGCTGTCAAAACAATTTTTAGGTAATGAATCTATTAAAGTAGAAGGTGATGAAAGCCCAATGAAGAGAGCAGTTGCTTTTTGTGGCAGCATAGTTAACTCTACTAATATTGCAGCAACATACAATCTTGCTTCAGAAAACTATCTGGATTCATTGCCGGAGGATAAGAAAAATAAAATGGTTTCCGTGCAAGCTCGTCATATGGATGGTACTATGATGGCTCCTGACCGCGACCAAATGCTTGCCTGGTTAAAAGAAGATACTTCTGGCAATGAATGCCGCATTATTACTAATGTAAGGGTATTAAGTGAGGGTGTGGATGTGCCTTCATTAGATGCAGTATTATTTCTATCGGCCCGAAACTCACAGGTGGATGTTGTACAATCTGTCGGTCGGGTAATGCGAAAATCACCCGGCAAAAATTATGGCTACATTGTTATCCCGGTAGTAATACCTTCTGATGTAGAACCCGAAAGGGCCTTGGATGACAATGAACGCTATAAAGTAGTTTGGACAGTACTAAATGCCCTGCGGGCACATGATGATCGCTTCAATGCCACTGTCAATAAAATAGAATTAAATAAAAAACGGCCAGGGCAGATTATCGTTGGTGGAGCTGATACGGGATTTGATGAAAACGGAAATCCCATTGATAAGAGAAAAGATGGTTTTGATAGTACAAATTCAGCAAATGAAATTGGCCGCCAGATAGCATTACAGTTTGAGCAATTGCAGGATGTGGTATTTGCCCGCATGGTGCAAAAAGTGGGTGACAGAAGGTACTGGGAACAATGGGCCAATGATGTGGCCGTGATTGCGGATAGGCAAATAGAGCGCATTAATTTTTTAATAACAGAAAAAAAAGACCAACGCAAAGCTTTTGATAAGTTCCTGGAAGGGTTGCAAAAAAATATTAACCCAAGTATTAACCAGGAACAGGCGGTGGAAATGCTGGCACAGCATATCATTACTCAACCTATTTTTGATGCCTTGTTTGTGGGGTATTCGTTTGTAAAAACAAATGCGGTATCTGTAGCTATGCAGAACATGATTGAATCCCTGGAAAAAGGCAGCAATCTTGCAGAACAGGATGAAACCTTGCAGAGATTCTATGACTCTGTACGCAGCAGGGCGGAGGGTATTGACAATGCTGAAGGTAAACAGCGAATCATTGTTGAATTGTACGATAAATTCTTCAAAACCGCTTTTCCAAAAATGGTGGAAAAACTGGGTATCGTATACACCCCGGTAGAGGTAGTGGATTTTATTGTGCATTCGGTAAATGATATCCTGAAAAAGGAATTTGACCGCAGCATTTCTGATGAAAACATTCACATCCTCGACCCCTTTACGGGAACAGGAACATTCCTGGTGCGTTTGCTGCAAAGTGGTTTGATTGATGTGAAGGACCTGGAACGCAAATACAAGCATGAACTCCACGCTAATGAAATAGTATTGCTGGCCTATTACATTGCCGCCATTAACATTGAAAATGCTTACCACGATGCCACCCCCGATCCCCATGATGGCGTAGGGAAAGAGAACTATACTTCATTTGATGGTATTGTATTAACTGATACTTTTCAACTCAGCGAAACAAGAGAAGGTGAAATTCAATATGAAGAAATGTTGAAGAAAAACTCAGACCGGGTTGAAAGACAAAAGAAAGCACCACTCCGAATAATTATCGGAAATCCACCTTATTCAGTTGGGCAAAAATCAGCTGATGATAATGCTCAAAATCAATCATATCCTAAGTTAGACAAACGTATTGCCGATACATATCAAGCTATAGCAAGTGGTACAGGTAAAAGGGCCCTTTATGACGCTTATATTAAAGCTTTTAGATGGAGTACAGACCGTTTAGATAAGAACGGTGGAATTATTTGCTTTGTTTCAAATAGTTCATGGTTAGATGGTATTTCAACAGCTGGTTTTCGTTTATATCTTGAAAAAGAATTTTCATCCATTTATGTTTTCAATCTACGAGGAAACCAACGTACCAGCGGAGAATTAAGTAGAAAAGAAGGTGGTAAAATATTTGGCAGCGGAAGCCGAACACCTATTTCTATAACGTTGTTGGTAAAAAACCCAAATGTAAAAACCGAAAAAGCAACCATTCAATACCATGACATTGGTGATTATTTAGACCGCGAGCAAAAACTTAAAATTGTAAAAACATATGGAACTTTTGCAAATTCAAAGTTACCATTAACAATATTGAACCCCAATGAACAGGGTGATTGGTTAAGTGAACGAAACGATTTGTTCAAAAATTTCATGCCATTAGGCGAAAGGGATAAGACTTTAGAAAAAGAATTAACCTTTTTTAAACCAGTATTTTCTTTTGGCATTTTTACAGCTCGGGATAGCTGGGTTTGGAATTACAATAAGAATTCCTTGGCTCAAAATGTTCAAACAACAATAGATTTTTACAATGAAGAAAGAGTAAGATTTCGTGAGGCAAAAAAAAATAATCTATCTCTTCTTGCAAAGGATTTTATCTCAATTAACCCTTCCCGAATCAGTTGGGACAACCGCAGGCTAATTGGGGGTGTTGATGGTGATAAAGAAATAACATATGACGAAAGCAATATCCGAAATGGCTTATATCGACCATTTACAAAACAATTAAACTACTTTTCACTTGATTTAAGTCATTCCCTTTACTTACAAAAATCATACTTCCCAAGTCATGATTCATTCAATTTATTAATCTGCACGTCTGCTTCAGTCACCACAAATAGTTTTACAGCGTTGATTTGTGGCGGGTTTGTGGAACTTTCATTTGGCCGGTGCTTTCCTTTGTATTACTATGAAGAAAATAAAGCGACTCAAAAAGGTTTGTTTGATACTAATGAAGATGACAAGTATGTTCGCAGAGATGCCATAAGCGATTTTATTTTAGAAAGAGCCAAAAAGCAATATGGTAAAGCTGTAACCAAGGAAGATATCTTTTATTATGTGTATGGTTTTTTGCACAGCAAGGAATACAGGGAAATCTTTGCCAATGATTTAAAGAAAATGCTACCTCGTTTGCCATTGCTAGAAGATGTAAAAGACTTTTGGAAATTCAGCAAAGCAGGTAGGCAACTAGCAGAGCTTCATTTGAATTATGAAACCGTTGCACCTTTTGCAGATGCAAAAATTACGGGTGATGATGGCAAATTTTATAATGTTGAAAAACTTCGTTTTCCAAAGAAAGATCAAAAAGACACTATCATTTACAATAGCAAGATTACTATTTCAAATATCCCTGCACAGGCTTATGAGTATGTAGTAAACGGTAAGAGTGCTATAGAATGGATAATGGATCGGTACAAAGTTGATACACACAAAGAAAGCGGTATTGTAAACAATCCTAACGACTGGGCAATCGAAACAGGCAAGCCACGATACATTTTAGACTTGCTCTTAAGCATCATTAATGTAAGTGTGCAAACAGTAGATATTGTAAATGCATTACCTAAAGTAGATTTTGGCGCAGACAAACAAGAAAGTAAGGTTGTCAAATTATATCCGAATAGTGAGGAGAACGAAAATTTGAGTACAGCCGCAGAACCTGATACCGAATAAAATTCGCCTTCAATAATATAAGGTTTGTTATGTCAAAGGTATTTTCAAATAAACTATTTAGAAACTACAAAGATAAACTTGTTGCCGAATTACAGCATTTGGATGACTCCGCATTGGTTCGTGATAAAAAGGAAAGCCCTCAGTCCCAGTGCTGGTTCGTGTCCGTAAGTGTGTGCCCCGGGACGTGTCCTCACGCATCGGAACGAATATCATGATGATGATGCGTGGAGCGACATCACGGCGGCAGAAGTTGAAAGATCAATGATTTTTTTTTGAAATGAGTTGATGGAACACTTCTTTAAATTTCTGCAGACTAAAAGGCTTGGTAAGGTATGCATCAGCGCCGCAATCTTTCGCAATGCTTTCAATATTATGATTGGCAGAAAGTATAATAACCGGGATAGATGAGGTATACGGATCGGATTTTATCTGCTGACAGATATCACCTCCATCTATCCCAATCATGCGGAGGTCAAGTAATATCATAGCAGGGTTACGATGGGAAATAATTTCCATAGCGTTTTGTGCATTGGGGGAAATAAGTGGTACATATCCTTCCGCCATCAGCATGTGCTGCATCATGATCAGCATATCTTCATCATCATCCACGACTAAAACTTCGGGTTTGCCGGTAAATTCCTTATACATACTATATAGGTGACAATTATATTGCCATAAAAGACAAACTTTGTTTTTCTTTCCTTAGGGCAATCAAAATAAAGTCAGTCAACAAATAAAAAGAAGTGATGCGTGGAGACCTGCCTACCGGCAGGCAGGTGTGCATCACAGCATCACCCAAAAAATAATTTGTTCTCGTTTTATGCTGCAGTTATCAGCGGGTAAAGCCTTTGATAAGATCAAGCAAACTACCTCCATTTCTTTGCTGTTGTTCCTGCGCCCCACCTGCAAGACTTTTTACGATATCCATAAACCCGTTTCCATTACTTTGACTTCTTCCATTGAATTGATCCAGCAGTCCGCCTGGTCCGCCTCTTTGCGAAGCAACTTCGTTACTTCTGCCACCTGTGATCGACGCCAATAATTTTTCCAGGGAAAAAGTCGAATCATTGGCATCGTTGCTTTTATTGATCAGCGAGCCCAATACATTGGGTATAAGATTGCCCGATAAATTATTGGCCTGGTTGGTTTTCATACTGAATTTATTCATAAGCTTCGACGCAAAATGCCCCATCATCATTGAGACTATCGGGTTACTGAGCAAGCTTTTCTTATTTGGATTGCCGCCAAACATCGATAAAACGTTTTGCACACCGCCGCCGGCAACGACATTACGCAAGCCTGATGCTACAGTATTAGTAGCCTCAGCCACCACGTCATTATTGTATTGGTTAGGAACATCAGGATTATTAATTACAGTTTCTTTTGCTTCTCCCTTTACGAGATCAAATAATTCTTTTAGCATGGTTAATACTATTTAGGTAAATAATGAAGATAGGCTGCTAAAAGTGCGCCGGATTATCTGCATCATTTTCCTCATCCTTAGTTTTCCGGAAATCATTATTCCCGGCGTCTCAACAATGAAATAATTGTTTGAGGTAACCAAAATATAGAAATGTTTAAAGACTGAAATCAAATTTCGCTGATGACTTCATTCCTCATTTTGTGTTTCAAAATTCTTTCCGTCTGCAATTCTGATCAAAAACCGGGTAAAAAGTTTTCCTTATAACATTGATCGATACAGGCATAGTTTATGATTATTGAGTATTGTTAACCTATTGTTTAACCAAAAATTTTTTATCATGGCTGAAATACATGTAAGGGCAAAAAAAAGTAGTTCATCCGCCTGGTTGTGGATATTGATCTCTATAATTGTTGTTGCTGTAGCTGCTTATTTATTAATATGGTATAATCGTGACAATACACAAAATAATGCGAACAGCACACAAAGCCCGGTTTCTTGTATTCAATATCATTCGTTACCAGTTGCGGGATGATCGAATCAAACACGTTGATTAACCACAGAACAATTGTTCTATAAAAAAATTTACTATGACTAAACATAAATATCTGCAGGAACTCGATCATTCAAATTTTGAGATCGTAAACGGTGAACCTGACATTCGCGGATGGGATGTGAGATACGGGAACGGTGAAAAAATCGGATCAGTAGAAGAGTTGATCCTGGATACAAAAGCAAAAAAAATAAGGTATATGGTCGTTGATCTTGATGAAAATGAACTGAGATTGGAACACCGGAAAGTTTTTATTCCTATTGGCTTTGCCGAATTGGATGATCTGCATGATGATGTGCTGATCCCAAATGTATCAGTAGATCAGCTTACCCAGTTACCTGATTATAAAAGGAATGCTTTAACTCCCGAGCTTGAAAGGAGTATTGCATCTGTATTTGGAAGGAAAGTGAGGGTAGAACCCGCAGCAACAATAGAGAGAGGAGAAAGAAAATCGGCCAGATCAATTACAGACGATGATATCGATCCTGATTTTTATAGTCACGATCATTATAAAGACAATCTTTTTAAAAACAGGTCACAGCAAACAAGGCGACCTTCATTACATGAATCAGAATATGATGAGGGCCTTCGTCTCTTGCAAAAGCGAAATGAAAATGAAAAGATTGATACCTCCGATCTTACAGATGCAGAAAGAGAAAAACTATTAAAATACAGAAAGGAATTATATCGCCAGAGAAGATATAAAAATGAATCTGTTTAAAAAGAATTGAATGAAGGGACTCCCTTTCTAAAATTATTTTCCGCACCCTGTTTCCTGTCCCTAAAATAAATGCCGTGATGTGTGTACCCACGCATCACGGCATTATAGATTTAAAAAAACAAGAAGTTTATTTAATATTTACTTTCAGGTCTGTTTTCAAATCAGCATTGGTCATTTTCTGCATATTGATAAACGGCATTGCAGGCAGATCAAAATTGTTTCTTTCGATAAGCACATTTGTACAGGCTGTTAAATTAATAGCAATGATTTCTTTTTCTCCTTTCAAAAGATCGGAATAAACAATTTTATTTCCTGTAAAAACAAGCCGGTCTGTACTTCGTGCAGAAAGCAGGGCCTGGTTCGTCATTTTAAATTCATTATTGATGATGCGGATATTCCGGTGTACCATTTTACCCGGCAGCAGTTCATGATTTTCAGGAGCAATGCAAATTGCACCGCTGCCTGAATTATAACCGCATTCTTCAAATACATTATTTTGGATGGTCATATCCTGTACCGCTCCGGATTCGAACCAACCGGAAGCATCATCAGCAATTAAAACGGGATACATGCCGGTGCGGTAAAATATATTATTTTGAATAACCACTTTCCGGCGGGTAGTAACAAGCAGGCCCCGTGTAGGGGTTCGTTCAAAACGGCTGTTCTGTATAATTACTTCCGGTGTCCATGTAAGGTTTTCAATGCAAAGACCCGCATTCACAAATGAGGGCAGCGTTCCATCCACTTCAATTTCCATTTCCCGCTTGTTAATGAGTTTTGCAGTTTTCAACTTTGCAGTTCCCAACGGCATCAATGTTTTTGGATCAATGATCGCAATACTATCACCTGCAAAAAATGCATCGAAGCCATAAGTCTGGTGATGCATAAAGCGAACAATGATCTTCCCTGAAACAACTGCCGTTATTTTTAAATGGGTGCCGTGCACATTCACAGCATCATCATGCGACCCCGATGTAAAACAACTGTCGATCTTAACCAACCCTCTGCATCCTGAAAAATGAAAACAATCGGCAAAGGAAGCAATGATGCGTCCTGAATTTTCACGGGGTGCAACCACTACTTTCAGCAAAGAAATATTTTCTGAAAACTGGGAAACGATCCCCAGGCCATGCATGAAATGCATTTTTATATCTTCAAGCTGAATGTTTTTACTCCGATGAATAAATGCACCACAGTTATCCCTGTAAGGATCTCTTACAGTAAGCACATCGCCGGGATGAAACTTGTTTTTTGAAAAATCACCTTCGAACCGCACATGAAAAGGACTGAGTTGTATGGCCCTGCTTTCAAGAAAAGGTTTGAATGTACTATAGCGAAGAGTATTGCTCCCGGGCTCAAAAACTATAGTATGATGTGATTTTGTTTTCCAGCCCTCATCATAAAAAACGATCCGGCCATTATCGATCACATATTTTGAATCGGGATGTATTTCCGCTTCAACACTATTATCGGTTACCGATCGAATAGTTAACTCCGACATGGTGGGTCTTTCATAATCGAAACGGATATTTTTGATCTTAATATTGCTGCTGTTGAGAATGGCAAATGAAACCATCTTGCCGTGAAGCATAACCAATGTATTGTTACCATCAAGGGTGATGTTCTTAAAATCTTCAAAAAGGAATGCAATGCTTTTTACTTTTGGCAACTCATCACTTTCGGTTGAATTGGAGACATAGAGTTCCCGCTTTGCTGCTCCTTCCGGCCAGATATCAATTCGACCACCCGGCAATACCAATAAGACATCACCTTTTTCTTTACAGGCATCAATGGTTTTTTGAATTGCTGTACTTGCATTCTCAAAACTGTTTGATCTAACACCATGATCTGAGGCGTATATCACTGCTTGACCAAAAGCAACTGCCAGATTAATGAACTGTGAAAGAAAAATAATAAGAACCCGTTTTAATATCATATCTCACTTAAGATTTGTACAACTCTTTAATTTTACCGGCCGCTGCAATGTAAAACAGTTTTGTTTCTTCAACCTTCAGAATATCTTTTATAATAATTTTGCCTTGCTTGCCAATGAAACCATGGTTTCTATTATTCATCTTTTGCAGCATATCCCCCGCCTTCGTTCGTGCCCGCAAAATAAAAGCCGTGATGCGTATCCCACGCATCACGGCTTTATAGATTTAAAAAACAAGATAGTTATTTTCTTTTCACTCAGGCTAATTTGACGGAGGGCAAAAAAATATTGCAATTATATACCTGTTCTATAAACCAACTATTGTCTCAAAATCTTTCTCTCTTGATTCAATAGCGGTTGCAGTAAGCTCAACTATTTCGTCAATCAATTGCAGATCATGTGGAGTGGGTTTGCGGGGTTCTTTATAATAGATCGCAAAGGTTCCCAATAATTCTTTGTTGGCTCCAAATATGGGAGTCGACCAGCATGAATGCAAACCCTCAACTAATGCCAATGATTTATAATCCTGCCAGAGCGGGTCGGTTGCAATATTCTGTACAATTACCTGTTTGCGAAAGTAAGCAGCTGTACCACAGGAACCAGCGACAGGACCGGCTTTCGCTCCGTTGATCGCATCACAGTAACGATCCGGAAGCGAAGGTGCTGCCCCAGTATATAGCTGGCTTGTTTTCTTATTATATAAAAGTATGGATGTCAGAATATCGTTCTTACTTTCATACCCGATCCACTTCAATATCTCATTAAGTATTATTTTCAGATCTTTTTCAGTAGCTATCATTGCATTCACATCCGATTGCAGCAACTGTAAATTCAGCGATAATAATAAGTCCTGATCAAAATTTTCCATAAAAAAAGGTTTGTAAGGTTAAGGTACTAAAACAATAAACAAAGAAAGCAGATTTGCGAATAAATAAAAAAGATTTGTTCCTGCCCTGGTTCTTGTAAAAATGAAAGCAAGTGGAAATTCCTAAAACTGAGATACTTCATTTAAAGAGAGAGGTTACACATTACTGCATCAGAAGCATTTGAAAAATAAACTCCTGAGCCTGAACTGACAAAAGATTAACGCCGGCCTGCACCGCCGGTTCGTTAATTATCTGTATTTTGCAAAACAATTCTTTTTATGAAGACCCTGAATGTTGAAAGCAAATTCTCCAATGAAAAAGGAAGCATTACTGTAAAAGTACCTGTGCTATCCTTTAAAGAGGACAATGCCAATATTATTTATTGTCCGGCCCTTGATCTGAATGGCTCCGGTAATACAGAATCAGAAGCCCGGGAAAGTTTTGCTATTACAGTCAGTGAGTATTTAAATTACACCACTAATAAGGGAACCTTATGGACTGATTTAAAAAAATTGGGCTGGACGATTAAGAAAGGTAAAAAGAAACCCGCCTCTCCTCCATCCATGAGTGAGTTACTGGAAAACAATGAGGAGTTCAGCCGCATCTTCGACAACTATCCCTATAAAAAATTTGATACCGGCGTTAGCCTTCCTGCTTATGCGTAATGGGCAAGCTTAAAAATATCTCCCTTAAAATATTCCGGCGCTACCTGCAGCATTGTGGGCTTAAGCATATCCGTACCAAAGGCGGACATGAAATATGGAGTGCTAAAAATCTTACAAGGCCTGTTGTATTGCAAACTCATGTTGACCCGATTCCTGAATTCATTGTAAAGAATAATCTCAGGACAATTGGAAAAACAGAGGAACATTTATTAAAATTCCTTGAAGAATAATTCTTTTCACTTCTGCGCCCTGGTTCGTGTATAAAAAATAAAGCCTCGATGTCGCCCCCCGCATCACGGCAGTATAGATTTAAAAGCAAGACAACTATTTTCTTTGCTCCTCGATATCTGTATCATTCTCCTCATTCTTTGTTTTCCGGTAATCATTGTTAAGTTTATTTACAAGGTCTTTCTTATCTTTTTGGTTACGCATCGCAATGAAAATAATTAATGCAATAATCAGCACACTACCAAATACTATTGCGGTGGGACTCATAATTGAAGGTTTGACTAAAGTTACATAATTCCCCACCGGTATGTATGAATGGTACCAGCTTTGCATAATTGCAATACATGAAGATCGCAACCTATAATGTAAACGGAGTTAACGGCCGCCTTACTGTTCTGCTCCGCTGGCTGAAGGAAGCAAAGCCAGACGTGGTTTGCCTGCAGGAACTGAAGTCCCCGGCAGAAAAATTTCCAGAACAGGCTATTCAACAAGCAGGTTATGAAGCAGTATTTCATGGACAAAAAAGCTGGAACGGTGTAGCCATTCTTTCCCGCATAGGAACACCGCAGGAACTAAGGCGTGTATTACCCGGTGATCCCGAAGACAGTCATAGTCGCTATATTGAAGCTGTTGTAAATAAAATAGTAATAGGTTGCCTCTATCTGCCCAATGGTAATCCATGGCCCGGGCCAAAATTTGAGTATAAACTCAAATGGTTTAAACGGCTTTCTGCACATGCAAAAAAACTGCTGGCACATGATGTGCCGGTGGCGCTGGTGGGTGATTTTAATGTAATGCCAACCGAGTTGGATGTGTATAAACCGGAACGCTGGCTGAATGATGCATTGTTCAGGAAAGAAGTTCGTGAGGCATTTAAAAAATTGGTTGACCAGGGCTGGACAGATGCCATCCGTAAATTATATCCAAAGGAAAAAATCTATACATTCTGGGATTATTTCAGGAATGCTTACCAGCGGGATGCAGGTCTCCGGATCGATCATTTTTTATTAAGTCCACATTTAAAACGCCGGCTTATAGCTGCAGGGGTTGACAAACATGTTCGGGGTTGGGAAAAAACAAGTGATCATGCTCCCGTTTGGATAGAACTAAAAGAAAAATAATAATCTGGGAATGCCACAAATTTGTAATTTCTAAAAAAAAGTTGGTATTCGCCTGCCAAAATTCTTATCTTAATAGTGGTAAATGTTTGCTATGTCCCCCGCTACCTATCATGCATTACCGGTCGAAGGCCTTTACAAACTCCTGGAGTCATCTATCAGGGAAATGCTTGTTGCGTATGATACCAACCCTGAAAATAAGATCGCATTAAATTCATTAAAAAAACAAGTGGAACTTCTTCTTCATGTTCTTGAAGAAAAGAAAATGGAAACTGTTACCAGGAATTAAATAGAGTTGTCCGGATTACTCTATCATCTTCACCGTTTCATCTTTGTGTTTATTACTTCAGGTTAAAAATCTTAAATGTTTCTTTTGCTATGATCTTACAATTATCTGCCAGTTCATCCAGTGTGCAGGCCATTATCTGTACATTCACAGGAAGTTCATTTATAGTTTCCATGAAATCAATAGTAAGCATACTGTTGTCATCCATAATAGCACTGCCTTTGAATTGCCGAAAAACATTCACCGCTGCTTCCCGGTCGTTCCCGAGATTAAATTTTCCGAAATTTTCAAAACCTTCAGCTGTTCTTATGTTCAGGACTACATAAAATATATTTTCCTTCATGTCTGAACACTAACAAGCTAAATGCCAGTTATTAACCTGCAAACATTGAAACCTAGACCATAATTCTAAAACAATAGTGAATACTGTAAGATGTCTATAATATCAGGAAGGGATTGTTATTATTGAGAGGAGATTTTCTTTTTCTGTCTTTCCATTTGCGAAACTGATTTCCTATAAGTCTATAGATGGTTTTTAGGTTTAGGTTCATAGTTATAATTTTCGCTTAAGCTGCAAAAAAAATGCCATAGCCCCCAAATCAGGAAGCCTCTTTTCACACAATAATAATAGCAGCAAGTAAAGAGCTGTTGCTTATTGCAATACTTTCTTTACCGGCTAATTAATAATTTTTTATACGTTGTCCATCGGTTTTTGTTTTCTGTTTCTTTGGCACTAAATCCCTTTTATCCCCTTCTTCCTCAGCTTTTTCTATTGCGACTGCATACTCATTCGGCCGGATAGATGATCCTTTATGAAAACTCCATGCCTTGGCAAATTCCGCTCCCAGGTATAAAATAATAGCGGAATAATAAACCCATACCAATAATATTACAAGGGAACCTGCTGCTCCATAGGTACTGCCGATATTCGCTTTTCCTATATAAAATGAAATAGCAAATTTTCCTATCATAAATAAAATACCGGATGCTACCGCCCCGGGCATGATGTCCTTCCATTTCGTTTTTGCATCGGGAAGCACTTTAAAAATAACCGCGAAGAGTGCAGTAATGATAATAAAGGAAATAAGCATATTGAGTATATAAAACAGAACAACGGTAACATCGGGAAAGCTGGCTCTTAACTTATCACTCAAACCTTCAATGATAGTTGATATGGCCAGCGATACTAACAATAGAAATCCAAGACTGACTACAACTGAAAAAGATAAAAAACGATTGCGGAGTAACTTCAACAGTCCTTTGGTTGGTTTAGCTTTTAATCCCCATATAGAATTTATCGAATCCTGTATTTCAGCAAACACTGTCGTTGCGCCAAATAACAATGTTATTATACCGATCACCGCAGCGACGGTTCCTTTACCGCTCAACGAAGCATTTTGAATAATTGTCTGGAGTTGCAAGGCCGCATCATGTCCAACAAATTCCTGCATCTGGCCATAAATTCTTCCTTGCGTCGCTTCTTGCCCAAAGAAAATGCTGCATAAAAAAATAATTACTATCAGCAATGGCCCCAAAGAGAAAACAGTAGTATAAGCAAGTGCTGCGCTATATTTTGGTATTTTATCTTTACCGAAATTTTTAAAAGATTGAACGATCACTCTTCCTATTTCCTTTATTTTTTTCATTGATCTCTCCTAAAAAATATGCATATAAGCAAAGCAGTAAAAGAATTGCCTGTTGTTGCAGAACTCTTTTACTGCTTAACTAATTGACCGGCCTGTTATTTAATATTCTCTTCCAGCTTATCAAAGCATTCATTCCACCCATTTACACAATCATCATGCATTTCTTCTGGTATACCTTCATGAAGAAGTCTCAACTTTGTTACACCATCCGCTTCTTCAAGATCAAAAGTTATCAAAAGCTCATCTGGCCAGTTTCCGGGCATACCATGTTCGGAAGCATTTTTAATATTTCCTTTCGCATCTGAAAAATGGTCTGTAACAACCAGTCTTTTTTCAGGAATTAATTCTTTCACAACTCCTGTTGACCAGTAGTCTTTGCCATCAGGTCCACGCATACAATTCAAATATTTACCACCTACTTTTGCTTCCATCTTACTGGAGGGACAACTAAAATCTTTTGGTCCCCACCATTTTTTGAACTCTTCAGCTACTGTCAGTGCCCGCCATACTTTACTAACAGGCAGATCAAACACACGATGTATAAGGACATCATTTTGTACAGCAGATCCCTGTTGATTTCCACTGTATTTACTTTTTTTTGTTTCCATTTGATTGATTTTAAAAATTAAAAATTGTTACCCTGTCTATAAGACAATTTTGAATCATTTTAATCCCCAAATAGTATGCCCCTCACAGACATTGTTTAATCAGCATTCCGGCAAATAACAAATAGCATTATCATTTTTATCCGCATTCTCTGGCACAGTTTTTAACCTTTTACCATGTTCAAACCTATTTAATCACTAAAAAATATTTTTATGGACAAGATGGAAGTAAAAGGTAAATGGAATGAGTGGAAAGGAAAGTTGAAACAGCAATATGCTACTTTAACGGACGATGATCTTAAATATGAAGAAGGTAAGGAAGATGAAACATGGGGCAGAATACAGAAAAAGACAGGTAAAGCAAAAGATGACTTGGTTAAATGGTTAAAAGGATTGGGGTAATTCTTCTACAGATCATATTTTCCTTTTCTTAAAATCTTATTACGTAATCAGAAATGGTTACGTAATTTTTTTATTCACTTTAGAAATACGCTGTCTCCTGCAAAATTATTATCTCCCAATAATAAATTTTGAAGTGCTTTGCCATCCACTCCCGTAAAAATTTATCCAGTACGTTCCTTTACTTAAAGAAGGAATTACAATTTGTGTAGTGCCTGTAAATCCAGCCATTTCTTTTACAAATACCTGCCGTCCGTCAGGAGAATAAATATTGATACGTTCTACCGGCAAACCAGCGTCTATGTTTATTGTGTTGCCTTCAATTATAGTTGGATAAATCTTTACCGGTGGAATATCGTTTCCTTCCAGCAAAGCAACCCTGAGATTGTAAAATTTACCATCGTTTCTTTCTGCCCGTATGCGATAAAGAAATGATCTTGTATCCAACGTACGATGTTTCAATAAATATTCACCGTTTAATGGAGTAACTTCTCCTGCCGTACGATAATCGATTCCATTTGTACTGTACTCTATAATATAACGCCGGGTATCTTCCTCCTGCAATGCAGACCATTGTATTTCATTCCAGCTATCCATTCTTGTTGCTTTGAAAAAAATTATTCTTGCATCGATACTTGTTTTTATTTCTGTATCGGGCCGTGTCTTATTCTTGTCGGCAATAATATTTTGCTGGCTGTAAGCAGAATTTATAAAGGTGGAAAATCCTGCGAGCAGAAAGGTGGCTTTTACAGTTTGTAAAATCGCTTTCCGCATAGTTGTACGTTTTATTATACTGGTTAAAACAAATACGATGCCCTTACGGTTAGCGTTATAAAAAAGTTATTTCATTATATTTTTAATAAGTAATACTCAGTTGATTAGCTCGTTTATTTTTAACTCTGCTGAATTTAATATGGATGATTAATGTTGCTGTCCTGATTTAGCCTCTCTTATCAACTTAATGCGCTGGCATGGTTGTAGTAGATAAATATTACCGGACTGCCCATTAATATTATTAATTAAAAAATGCTTATGAAACTAAAATCTTTTATTGCAGTGGCAGCAATAGTATTCTTTACTGCCTGCAGTAGTACAAGATACCGTGCAACGGACAACGAGGTTTTAACACCTGTCGAAACTCAAAAAGCTTTTAATAATCAGTACCCCTACAGTACAAATATTATTTGGAGTACTTATGATCCCAGTGTGCTAATTCTTAATGATTGGGAACTTACAGGATGGGATGCAATAGACAGGGATGACTATGAAGTACGGTTTGAAATGGAGGGCAGAAAGCATTATGCCTGGTACGATCGGGATGGTAACTGGATCGGTACAGCCTATGAAGTAAATGATTTCACAACCTTGCCTGCATTTGTAACAAGAACCATTATCAAAGAATATCCAAATTTTACAATTACGAATGTCAATCGGGAAATATACAAGGACGGAACAGCCTACGAGGTCCTATTGAAAAATGCAGATAGCAAGATGGTTCTGCTAATGGACATTAACGGAACTATTCTTAAATATAAATCAAAGCCGTTTCGTTAGAAGTAATAGTAGGTACCCTTAAAAAATAAAGTATTCTATGAAGCATAAGCAATGGTTAGTTACAGGCTAACCATTGCTTTTTTTGTTTCCAAAATTTTCTTGTATCTCCCTCTTTGTTCTATGCCGCTTCTGGCACGTTTGCTGCATAAATGATATACTACCCGGCAACATTAATGTTTATGAAAACTATTTTTACTATTCTTTTCCTGGTAATGCTTTCATTTAGCAGTTTTGCACAGCAAGCTGCCGATACTGTAAAGATTGATAGCGATCTTTACTCCGATACCATAAAATTTTTACCCGATTCTGTAGACAAAAGACCCCGCAATATTTATGGTCACCTGCTAAATGATGATCCTCTTTATAACCGAAAGTATGCCTGGCCGATTCCATTACTAAGGGTAACAACTGCCAATCTTTTTAACTGGGCAACGAGCCGCTATGTTTTTAGATTTGATTGGGCCAGGATAAGCGTTCAAAACTGGAAAGACAACCTGAAGTATGGATGGGAATGGGATAATGATCGCTTTGGAGTTAATTTTATTGGTCATCCTCATACCGGCAGTACTTATTTTAATGTTGCACGCAGTAATGGCTATTCTTTCTGGGCCACTTATCCTTATACAATTGCAGGAAGTTTTATGTGGGAGTATTTTGGTGAGAATACAAGACCATCAAAAAATGATTTAATAAATACACCTATAAGCGGTGCTTTTTTAGGTGAAGTATTATATCGTATTAGTTCCACTATTCTTGATGATCGCAAACGGGGAGCTGAAAGAGTATGGCGTGAAATTTTTGCGGGACTTATCAATCCTACGAGAGCACTGAATCGTTTTACACAAAATAAAATGTGGAGAGTTACAAAGGTTGATGTTTACCAGCAGGAACCCCTGAATATAACACTTAGCATTGGTGCACATCGTGTAAATGAGAATAATAAATTTGGAACAGGTGCATCGAATGCTATTGCAAACCTACAACTGGATTATGGTGATCCTTTTGAATTGAGAAGGCGAAAACCTTTTGACGTTTTCCGGTTGAAATTAGAAGGCCGATATGGAGATGATAAAAAAATTGTTGATAATGTACTGGGTTATGGATTTTTATTTGGAAAAAGTTTTGAGAAAGAAAATTATGGAATGCTTGCAGGCATCTTTCAGCATTTTGATTACTGGAACAATAAAGTTTTTGAGGTAGGTACTCTTGGCTTTGGACCCGGTATTATTTCAAAAATTAAATTCGGGAGGAATTCAACTCTTTATTCAAGTTTACATTTTGCAGGTGTACCTATTGCAGGTAACAGTACAAGAGTTGGTCCCGATACTTCTGAGTTCCGTAATTATCCTTTTGGAGGTGGATGGGAAGGAAAAATAGAAGAACGCTTTGATCTGTCTAAATTGATCAGCATTGGATTTTCCGGTTACTATTACTGGATATTCAATTATGAAGGTTCTCCCGGAAAAAGTCATATCGGTATTTTAAAACCTATGATCAATATCCGGCTGATCAATAATCTCCGTTTGGGATTTGAGCACCATATTTATTATGATAATCGTTTTATCAACGATCTTGGATCATTGAACCTGGAAAGAACAGAACAAAAAATCTATTTGCAGTATTTCTTCGGAGACAGGAATTGAAGAAAAAATAAATATTTTAAAAATGACTAAATCATCATCACTTCCTGCTTTGAGAAAAAGTACTTTAATAAAACTGGGACAGGATCCTGTTGCTACTGCAGAGGCTGTAAAACTTGTATATGTCAACTGTAAAGGTGAAGGCATTACAAGAACAGGTACAAGCAAAGGGTTCAAGTACGTTTACCGAAACAAAACAATAAAAGATAAAAAGATACTTGAGCGAATACGTTCACTTGTCATTCCGCCTGCATGGAAAGATGTATGGATCTGTACACGAGCAGAAGGACATTTACAGGCAACAGGATTGGATGCAAATAACCGGAAACAATACCGCTATCATCCGTTATGGAATGAACTGAGAAATAAAACGAAATTTTATCGTTTACCCTCGTTAGGAAAAATGTTACCTGCCATCCGGAGGCAACTGGAAGCTGACCTGGCATTACCCGGGTTGTCAAAAAATAAAGTGCTTGCTGCTCTTGTAAGCCTTATGGATAAAACAGGCATCCGTATCGGGAATGAATTTTACGAAAAATTATATGGTTCGTTTGGTCTTACTACATTAAAAGATAAACATGCGGATATAAAAGGCAGTACATTAAAATTTAGTTTCCGTGGCAAAAAAGGAGTTGAGCATTGCATCTCGTTAAAGAGTAAAAAACTAGCTAAGATCGTACAACACTGCAGGGATATACCGGGCAAAGAACTTTTCCAGTATATAGATGAAGATGGACAACGGCAATCAATCGATTCAGGAATGGTAAATGAATATATCAGGGAACTGGCGACAGATGATTTTACTGCCAAAGATTTTCGTACCTGGTGCGGCACAGTGGTAGCATTAACTGCGATAAAAGAGAACGGAATAGCTACCGATGAAGGAGGAAAGAAAAAAGTGATCGCAGTGCTGGATAAAGTAGCAGAGCACCTGGGAAACACAAGGACCGTATGCAAAAAATATTATGTTCACCCTTCACTGCTTGAATTATATGAAACAGGAAAACTGGATAAATGGCTATCAAAAAAAGATAGTAAAAACAAGCAAACGAATGGCCTGCAGCCAATAGAAAGAACATTGGTGAACATACTGGAAAGCTTAGAATGACCTGCTCAGACTTTTACAGCATTATATTCTTCGGAAGAAACCGATGTGAGAATCAATTCTTTTAATGCTTTCAATTTTTGCTTAAGGAATTTTTTGGCCGTTTCATCAGTAAGATCTCCATGTGCATCAAATTTTTTATCTGCCTCTGCCAGCAATACTTCTGGTTTATACACAGGTTTCATATCCATATAAAGAAATATTGCATGAAAATCCATTTGCATTCTTACTGTACCCCATAGTCCCGACGTAGCTCCAATCACTGCCACAGGTTTATGCCTCAATGGAGAATCTTCACCTCTTGATGCCCAATCAATAGCATTTTTTAATCCGCCGGGTATTGAATAATTATACTCAGGCGATGAAATAAGGATACCATCTGCTTTTGCAATCATATTACGTAAGTATTCAGCTGCTGGCGGACGTTGGTGTGCAGCAGGCAGATCAAGATCTGCATTATATAAAGGAATATCCTCTATAGAAACAATATCCATTGTAACATCAGCAGGTAATAATTGTGTAGCTGCTTTTAATAATAAACTATTGTAAGATCCTTTTCTCAGGCTGCCAGACAAACCTATAAGACGTATTTGATCGTTATTCATAAAAATGTTTTATAACCAGGATACAAAAACTGTTCCTTTACGAATTGAGCGGTATAAACATTAATATTTAATGGCAAATACTGAAAACGATCAGGCACTTTCTTCCACAGTATGATTGGTAAGGAGCAAAACAGAATTCATTAGTGCTTCTATAGAATGATCAATCATCTGATGAAAAGCAATGATTTGATTAGCCAGCATATCGACATCACCATCCGGAGATGTAACTCTTATAGCACCTTCGATCACCTGTATAGTGAAAATACCGTCAACGAGGTTGTTTTTAAGAATTGCTCTCGGATGCAAACACAGTAAAACCATCGTCACGGTATTTGTTTTGTAAACAGTTATAGCATTCCTGTCATTTCTTTGCCATGCTTCTTCATCTTTTAACTTTCGGATAAATTCAGGAATATTAATAAATATATAGGGGGCATCAATTACCCGGTCACCTTCGGGGCGGTTCAATGTTGCTTCATTTCTTTTGTTTTCCATGATCTTTTTTCAGTTATACAAACAAGAACCATACTACAATATGTCATGAAATTATTCTGAGAAAATAAATATGCTTCAAATACAACGAGCCTTCGACGAAGTTGAAGGCTCGTTTGAAAAATAACCAATCACTTTTTTTCATAAAAAAGATAGGTCGCTGTATAAGGTATGCTTTGCTGTTGTCCAAGGTTTGATTCACTGGGTATTGTTGCAGGCGCCAAACCTCCTGTTGTGCAAACACGTTGTATATATGTTACCTGGTTACCGGCTGAGCTTTGCGCATCAACGGCTTTCAACAACAACCATGGAACAGCTGTTGCATTTATCGTTGCTCCTTTCAGCTTTGCTGCTACTGTCTTCTCACCTTTATACGGGCCTTTTGAAAATTCCCAACTTGGGCCAGCATAATGAATTCCCGTCTGATTCGTATAGTCGGGACGAAGGTATAATGTAGCAGAAGGTGCAATATTTACCCATATAAAAACATTGGGATTTGTAGCACTTCTTCTCACTTCATAGATCTGCACACCGGTTGCATAAGCCTGGTAACCCAGTTTGTTTCCTTCGGGTACTTGCAAACTATCAGGAATAGTTCCGGCACAATTCAATACTGTCGCTTCATTCAGTTCTCTTAGTTCAGTTGCAAACTGTGTTTTGCTGCTATTATTATCAACTGGCTGCTGTTCTTTACTGCAGCTTATGAATACAACTGCAAGAGTAGCTGCCAGCACAAAGCCGCTAGTGATTTTGGTGATCATCTTTTTCATGTTAAGATTTAATTTTTTGCCTACTCTGAAAATGGATTTTCGGCTTACTCCGTTTAATGGTTATAAAACAAATATCTGTCTGCTATTTACCAAATAACATCTCATTTGATTGCTTAGAGATTCTATATGAGTGAAGACTATGATTAGTTGAGGGGTCAATAAGTCAACAGCTTTTCATAAACAGGGATAGTTGTATATTTAAACCTCAACTTTGTTCACCACACCACCTATCAATACATATTTATGAAATCATTTTTGGTGTTACTGTTGCCGGTTTCGCTTATTGCACAAACTGTAAAGGATGATAATACCGGCTCTGCCAAAGCCATCGCCTTTGTAAAATCATTAAACGAACAACAAAAAGCCAAAGCCATTTTCCCTTTTGATGATATGAACCGCTATGCCTGGCATTATGTGCCGGCTACCATGATGGCACGTTCCGGGCTTGCTATAAAAGATATAGACAGTATACAAAAGATGGCTTTCTATGAATTGCTCAAATCTTTTTTAAGCGATGAAGGATATAAAAGAACACAAACCATCATGAGCTTTGAATACCTGCTCAAAGAAATGGAGCCAACGAATCCACATCGTATACCGGAAAATTATTTTGTTTCGGTATATGGCCACCCGGGAATAGACAGTGTATGGGCCTGGAAATTTACCGGCCATCACCTGGCACTCAATTTTACCATTGTAAAAAATAAGCCGGCATTTGCTCCCTTCTTCTTTGGTTCTAATCCTGCTGAGGTAAGGCAAGGGCCGCAAAAAGGTTTGCGTATTTTGAAAGATGAAGAAGACCTTGCTTTTGAGCTGGTGAATTCGATGAATGCTGAACAAAAAAAAACAGCCTTGTTCCAGTTAAAAGCATTTGCCGATATTGTAACCACTACTGCCAAAGAAGTGTCCCCGCTGAAACCGGCGGGTATACTGACGAAGGACCTGAACAACGACCAAAAAAACCTTGTGAATAAGATCATAGTGGCTTATCTCTCTTCCATGTCGCCCCGGCTAGCCAATGCAAGAATGGCCATGGTAAGAACAGAAGATAAAAATGATATCCGTTTTGGTTGGGCCGGCGGATTGATGAAAGGAGAACCTCATTACTACCGGATACAGGGAAAAACATTTCTAATAGAATTTGATAACACACAGAACGACGCCAATCATATTCATATGGTATGGCGTGATTACGATGGCGACTATGGTGAAGATCTGCTGAAAGAACATTATATGAATTCAAATCATCATCATTAAATAGCTGACCGTATTCGTATAGCCTGTCTTTTTGAATTGAAAGAGTTGTCGAAAAACAGAATCTGTTTTGTAACTTGTCCGGCTAAATTCTTTCCTTATGAAGAAAGGAGTTTCCCTCTTCAGTTTACTTGTTTTAGTTTTTACTACACGATCTCAATCCGTTATTGATGTATTGCATTACCGCTATGAACTGGAATTGTCAGATAAAACAGACAGCATTAAAGGTAAAGCAAGCATCACTGTTAAATTTTTAAACCCTACGGATAATCTTTCTTTGGATTTTGTTCTGATCAAAAATGGTAAACAGCATATGCTTACTTATGCTACGACAACTATCGATGAAAAAAAAGTGGTACAAGTAAAGAGCAATGATGAAGAATTACGGTTGCAACTGGCAAAACCTGCTAAAGCAGGCGATATCGAAACATTTATAATCTCCTATAAAGGCATTCCCAACGACGGGCTGATCATTTCAAAAAATAAATATGGGCACCGCACTTTTTTTGCTGACAACTGGCCCGACCGTGCCCATTACTGGATTCCTTGCAAAGATGATCCTGCTGATAAAGCTTCTGTGGAATTTATCATCACAGCACCCGAACACTACCAGGTAGTGGCAAATGGAATACAGGTTGAAGAAACAAATATTACAAAAGGGCTAAAACGAACACACTGGAAAGAAGATGAACCGCTGGCAACAAAAGTAATGACGATTGGTGTGGCTGATTTCGCCGTGAACATGGTAGGCTTTGTAAATAATTGCATCCCTGTTTATAGTTGGGGTTATCCCGAAAATGGAAAAGAAGCCGTGCATGATTTTTCATTGACAAAAGATATTCTTAGTTTTTACATCAATACGATCGGTCCTTATGGTTATAAAAAATTAGCCAACGTGCAATCGAAAACACGGTTCGGTGGTTTGGAAAATGCAAGTGCCATTTTTTATGCTGAAGATAAAATAACAGGTGATGGTAGTAATGAATCTTTGCTGGCACACGAAATAGCCCATCAATGGTTTGGGAATATGGCTACAGAAAAAAGTTTTGCGCATCTGTGGCTCAGCGAAGGGTTTGCTACTTATTTCACTACTTTATTTTTTGAGAATAAATATGGCAAAGCCAAGGCAGCAGCAATGAGAGATGAAGACCGGGAGCAAGTAATTGCTTTTACAGAAAGAAATAATACCCCGGTGGTAAATACAGCTGAAACTGATTTCATGAACTTGCTTAATGAAAACAATTACCAGAAAGGCGGTTGGATATTACATATGCTTCGCCAGCAGTTGGGCGATTCTGTTTTCAAAAAGTCAATACGTAAATATTACGCTGCGTATGCTGGTAAAAATGCTGACACAGAAGATCTGCAAAAAATTATTGAAGAAGTCTCTGGCAAAAATCTAACACAGTTTTTTAAACAATGGCTCTACACACCCGGCATACCGAAATTGGATATAAAATGGAAGTACAACAGTAAAGAAAAAAACATCTCAGTTACTGTAAAGCAATTACAGCAAACACCATTTTCATTTCCTCTTGAAATTGGTTACCAATCGGGTCAAGTTGTGAATGCCCGAAAAATGCTAAACATTTCCAAACAGTCTGAAACATTTAAAATTCCAATGGCACAAAAACCTTCAGAGTTGACGGCCGATCCGGATGTGAACCTGCTCTTTAAAGGAAATATTGCTGAAGAGAAATAATAATTGCAGGATGAATAATCACTAATCAAACAATACCACTTTCAGGTAGTACGCCGTATCTTATTATTCTCCTATCTTCAATTCATGTTAGTTAAGACATTTGGCAGCGCTGTGTACGGAGTGGAAGCGATCACCATCACGGTTGAAGTAAATGCCATGAGTACCAATATCGGGCAGGTGATGGTAGGATTGGCAGATAATGCGGTGAAGGAAAGCATTCAGCGTATTGAAAGTACGATGCGAACAAATGGCTATGCAATGCCGAGAATGAGAACAGTGATCAATCTTGCACCGGCTGATATTAAAAAGAGCGGAACAGCATTTGATCTGCCAATTGCAATCGGCATTTTAGCTGCTGATGAAAAAATTAAAAATCCAGAAGCTATTTCCAGTTATATCATTATGGGTGAGTTAAGTCTTGATGGCGAGATACGTCCGATAAAAGGCGCATTGCCTATCGCTATACAGGCACGCAAAGAAAAATTTAAAGGACTGATCGTTCCCAAAGTAAATGCAAGAGAAGCAGGGATGGTAAATAATCTGAATGTATATGGCGTCGAACATATTCGTGAAGTGATTGATTTTTTTGAAAATGGTGAGCAGGGTTTGGAACCTGTAGTGATCAATACCCGTGAAGAATTTTTACATGCACAAGCCGATTTTGAAATTGATTTTGCTGATGTAAAAGGCCAGGAAAATATCAAACGGGCATTAGAGATCGCCGCAGCAGGTGGGCATAATGCCATACTGATCGGCCCGCCCGGTGCTGGTAAAACAATGCTTGCAAAAAGATTACCAACCATACTTCCTCCACTTAGTTTACAAGAGGCATTGGAAACAACAAAGATCCATTCTGTTGCCGGTAAATTACCGGAGAATGCAACACTCATTTCAAAACGCCCATTCCGTTCACCACATCATACAATTTCTGATGTTGCATTGGTTGGTGGTGGTGGCATACCACAACCGGGGGAAATTTCATTGGCACATAATGGTGTTTTGTTTTTGGATGAGTTGCCAGAGTTTAAAAGAACAGTGCTCGAAGTAATGCGCCAACCGATGGAAGAAAGAAGAGTGACTATTTCAAGAGCAAAAGTGGCGATTGATTTTCCTTCTTCATTTATGCTGATCGCATCCATGAACCCCTGCCCTTGCGGATTTTATAATCACCCCGAAAAAGAATGCAGTTGCCCACCCGGCGCTGTACAGAAATATTTAAATAAAATTTCCGGGCCATTGCTTGATAGAATTGATCTGCATGTGGAAGTAACTCCAGTTGCTTTTCGTGAATTATCTTCTGTAAAAACAAGCGAACACTCCGCCGATATAAGAGCAAGAGTGATGAAAGCAAGAGAAATGCAGGAAGAACGTTATAAAGAAAGTCCCGGCACTTATTGCAATGCACAAATGAGCAGTAAACAATTAAAAGAAATTTGTGTGATAGATAATGTGAGCCAGAATTTATTAAAAGCCGCAATGGAAAAACTCAACCTTTCTGCCAGGGCTTATGATAGAATCCTAAAAGTATCAAGAACGATCGCTGACCTCAATGAAAGTGAAATAATAAAAGCGGAGCATGTAGCTGAAGCCATTCAATACAGAAGCCTTGACAGGGAAGGCTGGGGCGGTTGATCATTTTCTTTGTAAAAAGAAGCAAGCCTGGTCGCCTTCTCCTTTTTTATTAAGTTCAGCAGCCATTTTTTTCCAGTTATTTATTTCAGCATCTGAAAAAACTGAATTGTCTTTATTAACGGCATATGATCTTTCATCATGCAGGCTGATACCGCGACTGTACTGTTCACTTCCCCAAAATTGGAATGCAGTTGAATCATAAATGATTTGCTTTGTCTCAAAGCCATGCTCCTGTGCAAGTATGCGCATACTTTTTACACTATGAAGTATGAGGTGCCGCGGTGCATCCCAATCCACCCAATTAGTTCCGTATTTGCCGGATGCAAAAGATTTATTAAGAGGGATACGAACCAGTAAAAATTTTCCCGGCTTTACCAATTCAGATAACCGCTTGAATATTTTATGCGGTTCATCCATATGCTCAAAGGAATGATTGAGCATTACAAAATCAAACTGGTCATAGGTCAATTTATCAAAAAGGGATTTTCTCAGTAACTGAAGTTTACCATTATCAGAAACAAATTCAGTTTTTAAAAAAGGATCAATTCCCAAAAGATCAGTAAACCCGGCTTTACAGTAATGAGCCAGTATATCACCACTGCCGGAACCTGCATCGAGAATGGCATCATTATATTGTACCTGTGCTTGTTTAAGCCACATTGTATATTCGGGAATTTTATAACCGATCGATAACAGGAAACCCGGAATTTTATTTTTTCCGTACAACAAGTAAGAAGATTTCAGTTTTCTTAAAAAGGTAGTGTCAATATTTTTTTCCGGCTGTGGCTTGAATGAATAATAATTACCCGGGTAATATTTTTCCAGGTCCGCTGGCACTTCGGCGATCTGTAATGATTCACACGCCGGGCATTCGTAATAATCATGCTCCGTCTTCAAACCAAACATCATTTCTTTTACCCGGTGCGAAGGCCGGCTCATATCATAATTACAGATCTTACAAATCATGATGCATCGTTTTACCTGTTTTAATATAATCGGCTGCAATTTTTTTATAACAACGTAGTACCAGCTTTTTTGACCAGGGTGTTTGTTTCAGGATAATATCCGGGATATATTTCTGGCAAGCAATTATTTTTTCTATACGGGCTGGCAGGGTGCCTTTAAAACCTGCATCATAGATCTCCTGCGGATCTTTGATCTTATACCGTTTCAGCATATTCCATATCAAATGAAATACATGCCTGTTTTTTAAATCCAGATCTTGTTCATACTTAGCCAGTAAAAAGAAAAATTCCGGCAATTCTACATTCCTATTCTTATAATATTTATTTGTTTCCTGCGAAGGATCTTTACCAATGTTTACCAAACATGCATCTATATAATGATAACCGGGATGCTTTTTAAAGTAACGCATATAAAAATCAATATCCAATACCCATTTGATCCCTGTATCATACAGAACTGAATTATCTTTCTTGTGCATAGTAGCGGATGGATGTCCGATCACATTCAGGTAAAAAAGGCAGAAAGGTGATTCTGTAAGCCATTGTTTTTTTTCTTCTGAAAGCAGATCTATTTGTTTTTTACCGCTATCCAGCCAAACCTGCGTACAGCCTGAAAAAATAAAATCCTTTCCTGATCGTTTTGCTGCATCTGCAAACTGTTGCAGCGCATCTGCGGTTTCAAACCAATCATCATCATGCATTAGTTTTATCCATTCGCCATTTGCCCGTTGCATTACAGTATTCGTATTTTCAGCAGCAGTTGTAGATGGATTGTTCCTGACATAATCTATCGGAAGTTTATCGACATATGATTTCAGTAACTGTTCAACGCTATCATCTTTACTATTATCATTAATAATTATTTCAAAATCACGATAATTCTGGATGCTGATGGAGTCCAGCAATGTTTTTAATAAATGAGGTCGCTGGTAAGTAGGAATGCAAATAGAAATAAACGGTTTGCTCATCGGGTAAAAATATTATTTATACGGTAGAGTAAAGTTGCAAATATTCACGGGCAGCTTTATCCCAACTGAAACGCGATGCCTGAGCTATTACTTTTGCAGCGCCATTATTATTACTAAAATCATTCATGCCTTTTTCAAATACTGCCTGCATCGTTTCAGCATTGAAGTCATTAAAATAAAAAGCAGCGTCCCCTCCTACTTCTGGCAGACTTGTATGTGTTGAAAGAAAAACAGGTTTACCAAACTGCATAGCTTCCAGCACCGGCAATCCAAAGCCTTCGCCAATACTTGGAAAAACAAATGCCAGGCAATTTTTATAATACCAGAATTTTTCCGAATCGGCTATTGCACCAACCAATTTTACTCTTGATTCAACACCATGTCTTTTAGCTTCAGCCAGTACTTTTTGTGTGTATGAAAAATCATTCAATCCCGCAATCACCAGCTCATGATCATTACCAACCAGCAATGCAGGCAATACATGAAAATTTTTTCTTGAATGCAATTGACCGATCGTAAAAAGAAAAGATCGTTGTGGTTTTACCAGGAGTTCTGAAAAATTCAAATCAGAAGGCATATTACAGCCATTGTAAATTACTGTTCCGGGTTTATTGTCAAGATTTAAATTTTCCTGCGCTTGCTTTTTTGCAAATTCAGAAATAAATGTAAGATGATGAGCCCGGTCTACCCGTTGTTGTATCAGGTGCAGGTATTTCTTTTTAGAAGAAGCAGAATATTCTTCTTCATTCAAAAAATTCAAATCATGAATGGTGAAAATAGTTTTTGTCTTTCGGTTAAAGGGCCGGTACCATGAAATTGTTGTAGCAATATGCCAAACATCAAACTGTGAAGTGCCAAAACGATAGAACTTATCGATGCTCTTTTGTTTTACATATTTTACCTGTGGTCCAAAAAAATTAAACTGTTTTTCCGGCACATAATAAAACAATTCAGTACTGGAAGCCAGAGCTGTGACAAGATGCCTGCCCAGTTGTTCACAAAAATGATATAGTCCATTATATTTATTGCCACCAATACGGTGCAGGTCAACAAGTACTTTTGCCATGTGGTTGATAAATAAAACTGTAAGCCTGCTAAGTTGGCATTTTTTCACGAACTTGCCCGATGTTTGACAGGTAAATAAATCCTCAACAGACCAACGAATAATTTTATATGAAAATACTGACGAAATATCTCAAACCTTATAAAGGACTCGTAGCATTGGTTCTCTTTTTGGCAGCAGTCAATATAGGTTTCTCATTGATCGATCCCATCATATTTGGTAAACTAATAGACCTCGGTTATAAATATCATGATAACAGCGCAGATTATCAGCCTTTTTGGTGGGGGTTTGCAGGACCTGTATTAACACTTCTTGGTGCATCAATAGGTGTGGCTATGGTGAGCCGTATTGCAAAAGCATTCCAGGATTATTTTTTAAATCTTGTTACTCAAAAATTCGGCGCTACCGTTTTTACAGAAGGATTACAACATGCAATGGGTTTACCTTACCAGGATTTTGAAGATCAGCGAAGTGGCGAAACACTCGGTATTCTTCAAAAAGTAAGAATTGATACTGAAAAATTTGTTGCTTCATTTGTAAATGTATTATTCCCGGTGATCATAGGAATTCTTTTCGTTGCCATTTTTGCCTATCGCATTCACTGGTCGCTGCCTTTGATCTATTTCGGCGGTATTTTTTTACTTACCATTATTTCTAACCTGTTGAGTAAAAAAATAAAAACAGTTCAAAAAGTAATTGTAGCAGAAACTACTTCATTGGCTGGTTCTACAACTGAATCATTACGGAATATTGAGTTGGTAAAAAGTCTTGGGCTTACCCGCCAGGAAATTACCCGGCTTAATAAGAACACATTTAAAATACTGGGGTTGGAATTGAAAAAAGTAAAACGACTTAGAAGCATCAGCTTTGTGCAGGGTACTTTTGTAAATACACTTCGCCAGATAATTTTATTTATGCTGATGTGGATGATATTCGGTAAGATCATGCAACCATGGGAACTTGCAACTATGCAGATATTCTCCTTTTTTGTATTTGGTCCTCTACAGGAGATCGGCAATATCATCCTTACCTATCGTGAGGCACAGGCTTCATTGGAGAATTTTGAGAAGCTGATGACAAAAAAACCAGAATCCAAACCCGCCAATCCAAAACACCTGGGAGGAATTGAGTTGTTAGAGTTCAGGAATGTTGGCTTCAAACATCAAACTGCTAATCAAAATGCCATCAATGATATTGATTTCACTGTTAAGCTTGGTGAGACGATTGCATTTGTTGGCCCATCCGGTTCAGGTAAAACAACATTGATGAAATTGCTGGTAGGTTTATATCGTCCGCAATCAGGCAATATTTTTTATAATAGACTTGATGAAAATGAAATTGATTTTGAAGATCTACGCAACCAGATCGGGTTTGTAACACAGGATACACAATTATTTTCTGGTACCATAAAAGAGAACCTGATATTTGTAAACCCTTCTGCAACTGATGATGAGCTAAATGATGTACTGAAAAAAGCCAGTTGCCAGAACCTGTTGCTCCGTGCAGAAAAAGGATTGGAAACAATGATCGGTGAAGGTGGATTGAAATTATCTGGTGGCGAAAAACAAAGATTGTCTATCGCAAGGGCTTTGCTGCGCAAACCTAAGCTACTCATCTTTGATGAAGCAACTTCATCACTGGATTCATTAACGGAAGAAGAGATCACTCACACCATTCGTGATATATCTGCACAAAAAAACCAGATATCTATTTTGATTGCTCACCGGCTTAGTACCATCATGCATGCCGACCGCATTTATGTATTAGAAAAAGGCGATGTGGTTGAAACAGGCACACATGAATCTTTGCTGGAAGAAAAAGGATTGTACTATGCAATGTGGCGTCAGCAGATCGGTGAAAGAAAATTGAGACCGGTTGCTATTGCTTAGCATCAGGGATTCACTTTAACCTTTCTTGATTGAGTAGACATATTTAATCCATGATCTTCATATTCCACCGTTATTGTATAATCGGTTGGCACCGTTACAGATGTTTTATGCTTAAAGCTGAAATTGAAAGAAGTATAAAAATGTGTTTCGTATAGTTGTTCATTAACTAACAAACCATTCAGGTCGTTTACTATTTTTATTTTACCATGATATAAACCGTTATCTGTGATCAGTCCTTCTATCTTAATTGTATCACCACTTGTATATACCTGGTTGTCCAGTGGATTGTCAATCCTTATAACAGGATACGTGGTGTCATTTTCATCTATATGATGGTCATCATCATCACTCCCACCACTTCCTTTTGTTTTGGAGCATGACAATAGCAGTATGAAGACAAATACAATTATAACTGACTCACTAATACTTTTTATGTTAATCATTCTTTTTTTCATCTGTATGCAAAATATCTTTAAAAAAATTTGATTTCTCCAGTTCCTCCACATCGCTCAGTTCCAGTTCAATTGCATTTGTGCTTTTAATTATCTCGACCAAAGAAATAAACAATGAACTTCCAAGGCTTACCAGGCTCAAACCAAAAATAATCCTTGCGGCAGCCTGGTTCTGGCTATAAATAAGGTACATACAAACAACACATAATAAAAAACTAAACACACCAAGCCCTTGCATGTAACGGATCAGGTTAATTCTTGCCCTGAGATTTTTTATTTGTATAACAAGTATCCTGTTTTTCTGGCCCTTGATATACTCATCGTGTAATTTACGTGTAAGGTTGGCCAGTGTAATAAAACGATTCGTATAGGCCAGCAACAAAAGACTGATTGCCGGAAATAATAATGCCGGCGTGTTTAGGCTGATTTCCATACTACAAGTTAATCTATTTTTTTTCTGGTTAACCCTTGTAAAATTTTATAAACAGAAGACAGGATGAAAATACCGCCCAGTACAGCAACTATAGATGAGCCAGCCGGAAAATCGTAATGAAAGGAAAAATTTAACCCAAAGAAACTTGCGAGTATGCTGATCAACGATGCAAGAATAAAAATAGCAATATTTCTTTTTGAAAGCATGATGGCTGAAACAGCCGGAATGATCAGGAATGAAAAAACAGGAATAACTCCATTGATCTTAACAGCATAAACAATAGCCAGGCCAATAGAAATATAAAATAAAAAATTCCATACATTAAATATCCCGATCAGGTGGTTTTCTCCATTTTCAAATGACCGGGTCAGCGAAAAGAACTTTTTGAAAAAAACTAATTGCAGCAGAGCAATGGCCCCGAACACAATACCTATTTCATAAATTTTATTCCACTCTACAGATAAAATATTTCCGAAGAGCACTTCCTGGATATCAGAATCGCCATGTGGCGTTTTAGAAATCAACAGGACCGTGAGTGCCGAAGCAAACGCATACAATATGCCGATAATAGCTTCCTGTTTTAAACGCTTATCGCGAATATTGATAAACGACATCAACAAAGCTCCGGCCAATGTAAAAATAAGCGGAATGGAAGTCATACCAGTACCAATGAATGTTGCAAAGGCAACACCTAAAGAAGATATCTGGCCCAATGCCAGATCTACAAATACAATCCCCCTGCCTACCACATGCACACCTAAGAACGATAATAAAACTCCGGTAATTACAGCTGCGGCAAAAGCCTGCACCATAAATGGCAATTGAAACATTTCAAACATGACTTATGTATTATTTTTTAAAAAAATTATTTTAAAACCGGAGTTAGCTGATTCAGGTTATAGTCAAATAAATCAAAATAGTTTTTAATAGTATCGAATGCGCCCACTGAGGTTGCCAGTGTCAGTTGTTTCACCCCTGTTTGTTTTACTACCACATCTGATGATGAGGTGGTGAAATAGGGTGATGAAATTATCACTTTAATACTATTTGATTTTACTTCGTTGATCACTTTTACCAATTGCGACGGCGGAGGTGGTATTCCGGGTTTTGGTTCCATAAAATCAACGATCTTTAAACCAAACCGGGTTTCAAAATATACCCACTCGTTATGATAAGCGATGATCTTTGAACCTTTATAAGGAGCCATTTTTGCCTGCCATATTTTCATCATCGAATCTATTCTTGCTGAGAAGATTTTTAAATTGGTTTCATACATTGGCTTATTAGATGGATCAACCCTTTCAAGACCGTTAGCAATATTTCTTGCGATCACTTTCCCATTCAGCGGATCAAGCCAGTAATGCGGGTTACCGTAAATATGAATATCACCTTCTGCTTTATTTACTGAAGATGGAACCTGGTATAATGTAACTCCCATGGATGCATCAACATAACCATCGGCGCCTTTTTGGATTTTTGTATTCCGTGAACTTGAAAGCAGTTGCGGTGACCAACCGGTTTCAAGATCAAGACCCACCGTTACAAACAAATCAGCCTTTGTCAAACTAATTATATAGCTAGGTTTGGGATCTACAAAATGCGGATTCTGATATCCTGTTGCAATAGATGAAACCGAAACATTTTTGCCACCTACGAATTCTGCAATACTCTTCATATCGGTAGTGGTGGTAACCACTTTGATAGTTCCGGCATGTAATGTAATACCGCCAGTGATAAGGGTAATTACTAAAATTGATTTTATATTCATTTTATTTAATTAATTGTTTTATTAATACTGATGTGCTCCGTGTGCACCAATTACAAAAATCCAGCGTAACCAGGCCTGGTAAAATCTTTTACCATTATTATCATCAGTAGTCTTGGTTTCAAATTCAATTTTTGAAAACTCTGTTGCATACCAACCGGCCGTAACTGAAACTGCATTTTCTTTAAACATTTTATCATATGGCTTTTGGGAATAATCATATCGCCCCGTCAGGAACCACCGCTTTGCTAATTGATACTGGAGAAACGAATACATGCCAAATGAATTAATGGAAAAATTATTCATAAGATTTGCATGACTGAAATAAAACTCGCTTTGCCAGGTAAGAGAATGATAAGTATTCAACTTTATCGGTTTCCATTTATAAGTAATATCGGCGGCAGCTATATTAGTAACTCTTGCAGAGTCATTAGGTCCTGAAATTCCGGAAAGCCCTAGTTCGAGTGTCGTATTATCATTCAATGTAAAAAAATTCTTCAGATGACTCACATACATCATGCGGTTTCCTGCACTGCGTGTAAAGGCCGGCGATTCTGAATAACCCGATGTAGTTTGGAAAATAAGCTCCTGGTAAAAAGGTTTTGTAGGCAATAACCAGCTTAACGATAGCCCTTCATCTTTCAGCCCTTCCTCGCCAAAATAATTAACGAAAGCATTTGGCATATCAATAAAAGGAAGTGCATGTGGATGCACCGTATTTAATCTTCCAACAGCGCTTCTGAATCTTCCGGCTTTTAATTGCAGCCTGGCAGGCAGTGATAAAGTTGTAAGATATCCTTCTTCTACTTCCACACCATATTTCCCTGTTTCCGGATCTCTGCTGAATGAAAGAAAGAAATCAGCCCTTGCATAAGGATCTACAGCTGCTTGTAATGAAACTTCAGTTTCATTAAGAAAAAAATTAAAGTTTTTTGTTCCCTTACTGATGTATGACCCTCTGAAATCTCCAATCACTCCTATATCAGGATTAAAAGACAAGCTGCTTTGCGGCTGGGGTGTTATAACAGATGGATTCGCCTGCATCTGTTCCTCTATCTGCTTTAGCAATAAAGAGTCCCTCGATGTACTGTCGCTTGAAACCTGGCCCGAGCTGATCTCAGTTATTGTCAATAACAGGAGAGTTGTAAAAAAAATACTTTGTGATCTCATACCCACATAAATTAAAAATCATTCTTACATGATTTCGTAATTAAGAAAATTGAATTAACTCAATCACCCGTTTATACATGCAGGGTGAATATTACAGATATTGTATCGGACAGGCAGGAGGTCCACGAAGAGAAGAATAACCAGGTGTACGTAAAGGAAATGGATCATCATTAAATATGTACTGAGTTGTAAGTGCTAAAACCGGGTGCAAATAAAATGGCTCGCATGCTTCATCAAAAGGTATCAGGAAATTATCTATGCAATTGCAGGTATAACTGAATTCATTCTTTTTCTCATTTTCCTTTCCCGGAACCTTGGAGCCAGCCGTTGATTTATGAATAAGGTTGTGCAGCAGTAATCCTGTCCCTGTTTTCAAAGAAAAAACCACCATTAAAAAAAATGCAGTGCAATACAATATGAAAGGACGATTCCTCATTCTGGCGCAATATAATAAAATTGCAACATAGTTACATATAATTAAATTGTAATTACAATGAGAAATATATCAATTGCTGGATACTAAGGATTTTCTGTACAATTATTTATCTTGTAATAATAAACCTTGTTACTCAAACCCTGTCAAGACAAGTAACTGAAATGAACATTATGAAAAAAAACCTGAATCTGATTTGTTTATTTAGTGCTTTCGTAATGCTCGCCGGTTCCTGTAAGAAAACAGATACACCTGATCCTTGTAACGGAGTAATTGAGTTTAATAAAACAGAATCAGTAGGTACCGGCAATAACGGAACAATAACGATAACAGCACCAATGGGTGATACTATTCAATATCAACTAAACAATGGTGCATTCCAGGCTTCACGATTTTTTACCAATCTTGCTCCCGGCAATTATATCATTACGGTAAAAAACCAGAAAGGCTGTACAGACACTACACAAACTTCTATTTTAAATTATGGCCCGAAATATAATCTTGTAAAACAGCTTATCAATGGTTATTGCGGGCCTTGTCACCTGAATGGAGGAATGGATGGGGGAATGAATTGGGATGCTGACTCAAGGATTGTAGCCAATAAAGACAGAATAAAAGCAAGGGCTGTTGATGGCAATCCTTCATTTATGCCTCAAGGCGGTCAACTTACCACTATCGATAAACAAAAAATTACTGATTGGATAAATGCTGGTGGAAGAACGAGTGATTAACCCCCTGTCCTCCGCCGCGGCGGAGGAACTTTGATCAAATGTGATTTTTAAATTCAACCGCTTAAAAAAGTTAAGCCCCGCTTTTTGCGAGGCTATATTATAAATTAGAGTTTATCTTCTTAAGTCTCCCCTTTAGGGGGACAGGGGGTTTATCTTACCTTCAACATTGGCCTTACTTTCTGAACTATTCCATTCTGGAATCTTGCATAGTATACTCCCGGCGGTAATGTTTCGGAATTAAAATCTACATAATACTGTCCTGCGGCAGGATAATCAACCTCCAATAAAGTCTTAACCATCCGGCCCATTGTGTCTATTACCTGGATCAATGTATGCCCACCTGCAGTACGGAAAGAAATTCTCGTGGTGGCTGTAAACGGATTTGGATCATTTGTAATTATACCTTCAGTACCTAATGAATTGGGCCATGTTGTTGAAGTACTGCCTCCCGAGCAGGTTGCAGAAGCCTTTATCAATGGTAATGATTGTAATTGTGTATTTACATTTGGCGGGAATAAACCGCTTACAACAGTTTTGTCAAGGCAGAACCATTTTTCCAATATGGTTGAATAGATACTGCGGAAATCATATTGCATCGGGATATTATCATTCACTGATGCATTAGCAGGAATATTCGGGTTGTCGCCCAACAATCCCGGATCCACATTTTTACCAAACACAAACATTGGCGCTGCGGCACCATGGTCTGTACCCGTACTTGAATTAGATTTTATTCTTCTTCCAAATTCGCTATAAGTTAATCCCATCACACGGTTGTCAACCTGCAAAAACCGCAGATCATCCTGGAATGCTTTGATCGCATCAGAAACCCGTTGTAATAATGTAGCATGTGAGCCGGTATTATGATCGGCAGCATTTACCTGCACGGAGTGTGTATCAAAACCACCAAAGCTTACCATGTAAATTCTTGTCTTCAGTCCACCTGCTATTAATCTTGCAACAATTCTTAACTGATCGGCAAGACTATTATTGGCTGGATAAGGATTTTGTGCAGTAATTCTATTGGCTGCACCCTGTATTACAGTTGAATATTTTTGTGTTTGTTGTGTTACCAATCTTAAAAAAGCTAACTCCTTACCTGCTGGTGTAGCAGGTACAGGATCCGTTGTATTATTTACAAGATTGTAAAATGTAGTAGGATTAGTAATACTCATTGCCATATTTACAACCGGCCCTTGTGTAGTAAGTGTAGTCGTACTTCCTATTTGTATGGCCAATGGATCAGGCATATTTACATTCGGATATGAACCAGGAAAATCCTGGTATTCATAATCGAGATAACGACCTGCCCAACCGCTAAATACATCCTGTGTGCTATTACTTGCACTCATCCATATATCTGTTGCGCGGAAATGGGAAAAATTGGGTTGCGGATAACCTACTGACTGAATCACTTTCATCAATCCATTATTGAACAGATTTTGTGCACCTGTCATAGCAGGGTGTAAACCTGTTGTGCTTACTCCTGTGAGAGAAAGAATACTACTCTGTGCAATAGCCACATTATTGCGGGCATTGAAATAATTAACATAGTTTGAAATAGGAATTACCATGTTCAATCCATCATTACCACCCGACAATTGCACGATCACCAACACATGATCAGTTTCTGTAGTTGACTGCATCAATGCCTGCACTAATGGTGAACTGGCCGTAAATGCTTTTACAGAATATCCATTAATGACAGCGGGTAATACTGTTGCTGCCGGGATACTGCTTCTTAAAAAATCTCTTCTTTTCATTAATAAAAAGATTAAGATGAGTTGATGTTATGCTAATTGATATTCTGCCAGGTTAAACAAATACTGGAACAACTGACGCAACCTTGTATTGATCACATTAAAATTGGCTGTGGTCGGGCTGGCCTGGTAAGCCATCCATGCATTGGTCCAATAATAATCCCATTGCTGATTGCTCAACAATATTTGTGTCTTTATCTGTTTCTTTGTTTCGTTGGTTACTTCACTTCTATACACCAGCCGAAGAGCCTCATCCAGCAGATCATTTGGATTGCCGGGGTTATAAAATGTAGAAACATAGGGAACAAAGTCAAACCTTACACGAATACCATTTCTCGTAAAACCAGTATTCACCATTGTATCTGTAAACTGGTTTCGTTTTGGCAATGAATCTGCATTGATCCATATTTCATGAAATGAAGGCTCCTGGTAATAAGCAGGTAAGCCCGATACATTTGGTGGATCATGCAGGTTCTGTCCTGTATTCACCATACTGGAATAAAAGAAATTCCACATACCATAATTGGTATCCCAATCAGTAAGCGGGGGGAACTGTGCATTCATTTCGCGTAATGAACCAATGATATGATCGGCCGGTGATTTTATATAACAACCCTGGCTCAGCTTATCAAAGAAATGTTCACTCTTGAATAATGCAGATAGCACTGGCTTGATCTCATAATTGTTGCTCCGGAAAATATCTGCAAGCGGTGTTATCACATTTGCTTCTACTGTAGAGTCGATTGCATAGTAAACAAAGAAGCGATAGAATTTCCTGACAATAAATTTTGCAACTTCCTGCTGCGCAAAGATCATATTCAGCAGATCGGTCAATTCTAATTGTCCTGCTGTGGCTCCTGTTCTGCCGGTTATTACTGTATTATTAAAAAAAGAAGAAAAAGTTTTATTAGCTGCTGAATGCCGGTTTGCATTAAAGAAGGATGTGTATGTTGTTCCGTTTACCTGCCAGCCGGTCAACACCTTTGCTGCTTCCTTTACATCATTTTCTGTATAGGCAGAGCCGGGTCCTTTGCCAACTGTAAAGAGTTCCATCAGTTCCCGTGCATAGTTTTCATCCGGTGCCGTCGCCAGATTCAAATAGCCATTCAGGTAACGAAGCATAGATACATCTTTCGTTATCGTATCAACCAAAGTCTTGAAATTACCCAATGCATATTGCCTGATCAATGCATGTTGTGTATATATCCAGTTGGCATTACCTACATCTGCTGATTCATTTCCAAAATGGTCGACCCAGAAAATGACCAGTTTTTCCCTGATACTCCTGTCCTGGTTTATCATGTTCCCTGTCATCCATTTTTTATAACTGCCCCTGCGCTGACTTTGAACAGTGCCATCACTGTTTAAATCATTTATCCAGGTAGTACCCTGTGCAATATTGCCATCAGGAACAACACCCGGTGTAGTTGAAGTTGCGTATTCCTTTATCGGTGGTGCAGGTTGCGGAGCAGTTGGAGTCAATAATTCATCCACAGCCTGGCTAACAGAACGGGTTCGAAAATAAGTGATATCACTCCTTTTGGCGCCATACATAGTTCGCTTTAGCAGGTGAATTATTTCGCTATCAGTCCAGGGACCGGTATAGGGATTAATGCCACTTGTGACCTGGCGGGATGAAACAGGCTGCGCATTCTGCGTCAAACCTTTCGATTTTTTTTTGCGGTTAGCAGTCAGAAAATCTCTTCTGTCCATAGCTATGGTTTTGGGATTTTTGGGAGAGATGTCTTACAGACCCTAAAGATAGAATTTGGTTTAAGCAATTCATAACATATTTACCCGGAATAAAACCGGCTGAGCCAGTATTTTATACATGTAAAGAGTAAAAAAGTAAGCCCGGCCTGAGACACCTAATTTGTAATTTTAAAATACTGTAATAGTACTGCAAATCAAATTGTTTTGACTAAATTCAGGGCATAATCCCCGTCTCGTAAAAAACCACCGACGTTTCAATCTCTCCCCTCCGATTTGAAAGAATCATGAAAACGAGCTGAACCATTTAGTCCGAACTGGACTGAAGTAAACTATTATTTAAATCTACCACCACGAATATGGAACTACTTGCAGAACAAACAACATAAATAAATACTAAAACAAAAAAATGAAACAAGCCTTAAAACTCACCACCACCGTTCTTTCTTCTTTTGCCGTAATGATCGTATTATTTGCAGGATGTGCAACTACTGAAGAAAAAAAACCAGATCCTTCAGAAGCTAATATCAAAGCGTATTCACATGTATGGGATGAGATCATGAACAAAGGAAAACTGGACATGTTCAATGATTCAAATTTTACAAAAGATGTGGTGATGCATGCCAGCCCAGCGGATATTGTCGGTATTGACAGTTCAAGGGCTTACTACGGAAATTTTCTAACGGGTTTCTCGAATATCAAGTTTACCATCAAAGATATTTTTGGCCAGGGAGATAAACTGGTTAAATACTGGAACTTTAAAGGAACACATACTGGTGTATTTTTTGGCATACCTGCCACCGGAAAACCAGTTAGTATTGACGGTACTACATTAGTAAGGATGTCAAACGGAAAAATCGCTGAAGAAAGAGATTTCTTCGACAACCTTGACTTTATGACGCAATTAGGATTGATGCCTCCTGCAGGACAGTAATGATTTGTTTTTGAAAATCGTTTTAAATAATCCGTCAAAATAAATATCATGAAAGCAAAATCAATCAAAGCAAACTCCATTGCAGAATTTAAAACGGGTTTGGAACAAAGCATGGCAGATGGTTACCAACCAACACTGGCATTTGTATTTATATCTGTTGCACAGGACAGGAATGCTGTTTCTGAATTATTAGATGCCAAGGGAATCAGCATTTTCGGAGCAACTTCATGCGGTGAGTTTACAGATGGAGATATTGGCAAAGGATCAATAGCAGTTCTGTTACTCGATATAAAAAAATCAGACTTCACGATCCTGGTAGAAAAATATGAAAAAAATAGTCTTGCTGCAATTACTTCTGCAATGGGAACAAAAGCACTGGAAGCATTTAAAAATCCTAGTATTATAATTTCATATAGCCAGAAAATTCCCGAAGGATTAATAGAAGCTGAAACTATTATCAGGCAACTCGAAAAAATTGTCGGTAAAAACGCATCAATATGGGGCGGGGCGGCCGGTGATGATGCAAGATTTACTCAAACTTTTGTATTCACTAATAACCAATCAGAAGGAACAGGGATAATGATGCTGGTATTGAATGCCGATAAAATAATAGTAAAGGGATTGGCTGCTTCTGGTTGGAAAGCAATAGGAACAGAGAAGACAATTACAAAAAGTAATGGACAGTGGATTCTAACCATAGACGATCAACCGGCATTGGAAGTGGTGCTGAAATATTTGGGACTTCAATTAACTAAAGAAGAAGCAGAAACCTTTAATCCTGCTTCCACTGTATTTAGTTTGTTAAGAAGCGAAGGTGAGCCTGTGTTACGTTCGAGTGCAGTTTTCAGTTGGGATAACAAATCAATTTTGATGAATGGACAAGTAGAGAAGGGAGATAAGATCAGGTTTACACTACCGCCGGATTTTGAAGTAGTAGAAACTGTAAGTAAGGATGCGGAACGAATAATGAAAACAGAAATACCTGAAGCAGATGCATTGGTCATGTTCTCTTGCATGGGCAGGCTTGGCGCATTTGGTCCGCTGATAGGAGAAGAAATTGAGGGCATAAAGAAAAATTTTAATGCCCCTATGGCCGGGTTCTTTTGTTATGGAGAATTTGGAAAAGCTACAGGAGGCAGCAATGAATTTCATAACATGACCTGTTGCTGGCTTGCATTAAAAGAAAAATAAAAAACGTTTTTAAAATTTATAAATTAAACTATATGATTAAAGCAACAGTATTGTACGGACATCCTACCGACGTTGATGTGTTTGAAAAATATTATGCAGAGACACATACTCCCCTTGCGTTAAGTATGAAAGGAGTTGATAAAATGGAACTAACAAAATTTCTACCAGCTCCCGATGGAGGAAAGCCTGCGTTTTACCGTATGGCAGAATTGTATTTTACAGGCCCAGCTGAAATGCAGCAATCAATGGGTTCACCCGAAGGACAAGCTACTGCTGCAGATCTTGCAAATTTTGCAACAGGCGGAGTAACGATGATAATTGGGGCAGTTGAAAATTAATTTTCGAAAATAAAATATGTGATGAAAGCAAAATCAATAAAAGGAAATTCAACAGAAGAAATTAAGAATGCATTGCAGCAAAGCATGGCCGATGGTTATATCCCCACATTGGCCATTGTATTTATATCCATCAAACAGGATCACAAGGCTATTTGCAAATTGTTAGATGATGCGGGTATTGCTGTTTTCGGCTGTACCACAAATGGAGAGTTTATTGATGAAGAAACAGAAAAAGGTTCTGTAACAATTCTTTTACTCAACATTAATAAAAATTATTTTCAAATTTATTTTGAAGAGTATCCCGAAAAAAATTACAGGGAAATAACAAATGCTGTTGCACGTAAAGCAAAAGAGAAATTTTCAACACCAGCTTTTTTTATTGCCGGTAGTAACATGGAAACGGACGCAGAAGGATTATTGTTCGGTTTTGAAGATGTAGTTGGCAAAGATGTAAATGTGTACGGATGTATGGCAGGGGATGATTTTACTTTTTCTGATCAGTTTGTATTTACCAATGGGCAACAAAGTTCACGGGGGTTGGTATGTATTGCCCTGGATGAAGATAAGATAATGATCAAGGGAGTGGCTACATGTGGTTGGAGAGCGGTAGGCACTGTAAGAACGGTAACCAAAAGTACAGGCAACCATGTTTATACTGTCGATGACACGGCCGTACTTGATATTACTACAAAATATGGCGGTCTTGAAAACGTATCACCGGATAATGAAGGACTACTATTGGAAATAGCCGCCAATTTTCCTTTGCAATTGCAACGGGAAAAGGGAGATCCTGTAATGCGTCCCGGATTGGTTATAGACTGGAGCGACCGTTCTTTTTATTGTAGTGGATCGGTGCCACAGGGATCAAAAGTTCGATTCTCCCTTCCTCCTGATTTTGATGTGATGGATAAAGTAATTAAAGGCGTGGAAAATCTGAAGGCAACACAAATGCCAGAAGCGGATGCGTTGGTGGTTTTCAGTTGCGCCGGAAGAATTCTTTCATTAGGGCCATTGATGTCACAGGAAATTGAAGGCATTAAAAAAGTATGGAATGTGCCAATGCTTGGTATGTTCTCCAATGCAGAACTGGCAAGAGCTACTGGCGGAAATTTAGAGATGCATAATTTGACCACTTGTTGTGTAGCATTAAAAGAAAAATAAAATGAACCAGCATTTACAAAGCATATTAAATGTTATTCAGCAGGGCGAGAACCTGACTGCTGAACAAAAAAATGCTATTACAAAATCATTAAAGGATGCTGATAAAGAATTAGAGATAACTGCATTCAAACTCGACAGAACAGAAAAAGTAAAAAGAACTACTGCCATCTTATTAGAAGAAACCATTGAAGAACTGGAACAGAAAAGAAAAGCCATCGAAGAAACAAATACTGCCTTACAAAAATCACTGGAGGAATTAAAAGCAGCACAGGCTCAATTGATCCAATCAGAAAAAATGGCTTCGCTGGGAGAACTTACAGCAGGCATTGCTCATGAAATACAAAATCCGTTGAATTTCGTCAACAATTTTTCTGATGTAAGTACTGAGCTGGTGGATGAGATGAATGAAGAAATAGATAAAGGAAATTTAGAAGATGCAAAACAAATAGCACAGGATCTAAAACAAAACCTGGAAAAAATAAATCATCATGGCAAACGTGCCGGTGATATTGTAAAAGGGATGCTTCAACACAGCCGCACCAGCAGCGGACAAAAAGAACTTACAGATATTAATGCACTCGCAGATGAATATTTAAGATTAGCCTATCACGGTCTTCGGGCAAAGGATAAAACATTTAATGCTGCTACCAAAACTGATTATGATGAAACGATTGGTTTGATAAAAGTTATTCCACAAGATATTGGCCGTGTTGTGCTCAATCTTATTACAAATGCTTTTTATGCTGTAAATGAAAGGAAGAAACTACAGCCAGATGGATATGAACCTGTTGTTTCAGTAAGCACTAAAAAATTAAAAGATAAATCCGATAGCTATCGGATTGAAGTATCCGTAAAAGATAACGGTACTGGTATCCCTCAAAAAGTTTTAGATAAAATATTTCAACCATTCTTTACAACCAAACCAACAGGACAAGGAACAGGATTGGGCTTATCATTGAGTTATGATATTGTAAAAGCACATGATGGAGAGTTGAAAGTGGAAACGAAAGAAGGCGAGGGAAGCGGATTTATTATACAATTACCCTTTAAACCCATTGGATAATGAAAAAACTGATAGGTCTGTTACTTTTATGGTCTTTCGCACAGCCGGTCTTTGCACAGGACAATCAGAAAGCCATCATCGACAGCTTGAAGCAGGAACTTTCCATAAGCAAGATCGATACAAGTAATGTCCTGTCAATGGTAGAACTGGTTGACCAATATAAGTTCTCTAATGTTGACTCCGCCTTATTATATGCCCAGAAGGCATTGATGCTGTCACGGAAAATACAATTTCATGAAGGGGAATTCAGATCACTTTTGATGATGGGGTATGCACTTTCCCTGGCAAGCAATCATGCAAGAGCCCTCGAACTGGAATTGAAAGCCTTGCGAATTGCGGAGAAATACAATTTTACGATCGGCCGGGGGGAAGTATTTAACAGGCTCGGCGTGATATACAGGAATACTAATGATTTCCCGAGATCATTGTTTTATCATAAACAGGCTAAGCAGATCTTCGACTCATTGCATAATTATTCCATGGCGGTGTCTTCAGAAGTACATCTGGCAAGGGCATATTATTCAATGAATCAACCGGATTCTGCCTTGTATTACAGCCTGATGGCAGATAAAAATATGAAACGTTATGGTGCGGAATTTATGAGTAGCTCCAATTCAATAACACTTGCCCGGATCCAATCAGACAAAGGAAATGTACAGCTTGCGCTCAATTATTATCAACAAGGCCTGTTGGCTGGTTATGCAAGAGACCAATATTTTTTTAATTATAAAGCAAACCTTGAAATCGCTGAGATATATCAACGGGCAGGGCAGCGTGATTCCTGTATCTATTATGCACAAAGGGCACTTGCCGATGCACAAAAAAGCAGCGGCGGCATTCCAATTGCTGAAGTAAGCCTTTTTTTGTCTGCAGTATATGAAAAAAGCAACCTGGCACTTGCACTTCAATACGAGAAAATGGCCCTGGCGGCTATACAAAAAACGAACAGTTTTGGCAACCTGAACAGCATTCAAAACCTGGCAGCATTTGATGAAGAGGAACGACAGTACGAATTGGATGCAACACAGGCTGCATATCAAAATCGTGCAAAGCAATATGGATTGCTGGCTGGTTTAGCTGTGTTCCTTTTGATCGCATTTTTTCTCTACCGCAATAACAGGCAGAAACAAAATGCGAATGCCTTGTTGCGTCATCAAAAAGAAGAGATCAATTCGCAAAAAATTTTAGCTGAAAAAATGCTTTCCGAACTTAAATCCACTCAATCGCAACTTATCCACTCAGAAAAAATGGCAAGCCTTGGTGAACTCACTGCAGGCATTGCGCATGAAATTCAAAACCCGTTAAACTTCGTTAATAATTTTTCGGAGGTAAATAAAGAATTGATTGCAGAGATGAGAGAAGAAATTAAAAAAGGAAATTATGATGAAGTAAATGCGTTGGCTAAAGATGTTGAGGACAATCAGGAGAAAATAAACCACCACGGCAAGAGAGCCGATGCCATTGTAAAAGGAATGCTACAACATAGCCGTAGCAGCAATGGTCAAAAAGAATCAACTGACATCAATGCATTAGCTGATGAATATTTAAGGTTGGCATATCATGGTTTAAAAGCAAAAGACAGGTCATTCAATGCAACGATGAAAACTGATTTTGATGAAAGCATTGGCAACGTCAATATCATTCCGCAGGATATTGGCAGGGTAGTTCTTAATTTAATCAACAATGCATTTTATGCTGTGGATGAAAAAAAGAAACAGAATCAAAATGGATATGAACCAACTGTTTCAGTAAGTACAAAAAAAATAAATGCCCGCCCGGATGACCCGGTCGGACGGGGGAAAGTTGAAATAAGTGTAAAAGATAATGGCGACGGCATTCCACAAAAAGTATTGGATAAAATTTTTCAACCATTCTTTACCACCAAACCAACAGGACAAGGAACTGGTTTAGGTTTATCGTTGAGTTATGATATTGTAAAAGCTCATGGTGGTGAGTTGAAGGTGGAAACGAAATCTGGAGAAGGATCTGATTTTATTATTCAATTACCAGTTTAAATATTGAGCAAATTATTGAAGCTTAAATTAATCATATGCATAGTTTAAGAATATTAACAGGCTTATGTTTCCTGCTTTTAATGTCTGTTAAAGGTTTTGCCCAGCAAAGCAATTATGCGGATTCTATTCTTAACCAACTTAAAATCATAAAAAATGGGGACAGCAGATACAGCATTTACTTTGACAATGCGATCGCATTAATGCGTAAAAATAAAAAGGAAGTATTACTGGAAAACAAACCCATCATCGGTGAGTTGGATCGCCTGCAGGCTGTTTTAGATGAAAGTAAATATTGTAACCTCCTTTCAATCTTTTATCAAAGACAATTTATTTTAGATAGTATGCCCAATGAAGTTTTAATAAGATTTGGCAGAGGTTACATTGAGAAAAATAAAGCTGGTTATTCGGCTCATTGCAAAAATGTGTTTCTTCATATTCTAAGAGAAACGAGAATACCCTACCGTAACAGCAGCCATTTATATGAAGGGATCGAATATTACATCAATCTGGGAAACTATTTCGTTAATAAGAACGACCAGGATGGCGCAGCCACAGTATATAGTGTTTTGGGTGGTTTTTATAATCGCATCGGTCTATCGGAAAAAGCTGAATACTCCCTCTTGAAATCACTAAGTTTTCTTGATGATGACCCTGTAGCTGATTCAGTTTTTGGTTTATTAGGAACATCCGGAAAAACCAACAGGTATATGATCCTGGGGAGTAATATGGTGGATGATAACAGGCCTGAAACAGCTGAAAAATACCTGGGGCTTGCTATAAACCAATTCAACAAATTGAAATTTCCATTACTATTCCCTGATGCACCATATCTTTTTTTACAAATGGCTAAGGTAAAAACGCTTATGAAAAGCGATAGCAGTAAATACTATTATGATAAGGTAGCTGAACTCTTAAGCATATACAAGTTGGGGCCACTTGAACATGCATGGTATTATATAGAAAAGGGAAAAGATTTTTTAAGTAAGGATCAAAATGACTCTGCCTCCTATTACATCGGTAAAGCTAAGCTGCTTAAGAATGATCAAGACCTTGGCCTTACAAGTCCATGGGGAGAGCTAACACCTAATTACTATGCTGCCGATTTAGCCCTGCGACAAAATAATCCCAAACTAGCCATTCAATTATTACAACCCGAGATACAGGAATTAAGAGCAATTACTGCCAAGGTCTCTATTATAAACGAACTGCAGTTACTGGCAAAAGCCTATGCTGCTGCGGGAATGTATAAAGAAGGTTTCAATACGCAACAGGAATTATTTGAAATAAAAGACAGGTTAGCAAAGGAAGCAGGGAATGCAAGATCACTGAGTTTCGATATTGAAAAGAAAATGCAGGACAATGAAAATAATATTGCATTGCTCAAAGCCCGGGATGAGGGTAATAAGAAAATCAAATACTATTTATTTGGTATCACAGCACTGCTGGCACTTTTTGCAATTACGCTGGGGATCGCTATCAGGAATAAGCAAAAATCAAATACCCGTTTAACCACAAAAAATACTGAGGTCATTAATACACTGGAGCAGTTGAAACAAACCCAATCCCAATTGATCCAGTCAGAAAAAATGGCTTCGCTTGGTGAGCTCACAGCAGGTATTGCCCATGAAATACAAAACCCATTGAATTTTGTTAATAATTTTTCTGATGTGAATGAGGAACTACTGACAGAGATGAAAGATGAATTAAGTAAAGGAAGAATTGAGGATGCAATAGCATTGGCAAATGATGTTATAGAAAATCAGAAAAAAATAAATCATCATGGCAAAAGAGCTGATGTTATTGTAAAAGGAATGTTGCAGCACAGCAGAAGCAGCAACGGAGTAAAAGAACCAACTGATATTAATGCGTTGTGTGATGAATATCTCCGGTTAAGTTATCATGGATTAAGGTCAAAAGACAAATCATTCAACGCAACCATTAAAACTGATTTTGATGAAACGATTGGCAACATCAATATCACTCCGCAAGATATAGGAAGGGTTGTTCTGAATTTAATCAACAATGCTTTTTATGTTGTGGATGAAAAAAAGAAACAGCAGCCAAACGGATATGAACCAACTGTTTCAGTAAGTACAAAAAAGAATAATGGTAAAGTTGAAATATGTGTAAAGGATAACGGTATTGGTATTTCACAAAAAGTACTGGACAAAATATTTCAACCTTTCTTCACCACCAAACCCACAGGACAAGGAACAGGTTTGGGCCTATCGTTGAGTTATGATATTGTAAAAGCTCATGGCGGTGAGCTGAAGGTGAAAACGAAAGAAGGTGAAGGAACAGAGTTTATTATTTTATTACCGGAAAAAAGCAACTAATGAAAAAATACACTTGTATATTTTTTATTTTTCTCTCCCTGATCGCCAGATCACAGATTCGCTTTGAACTGTATTATTCGGAAAAGCAGTTAACTGTTATACTTCAACAGGCAAAAACAAACTGGGACAAGATGAATGCCCAGGGAATGTTGGCTAGTTATTACAAGTTGTCTAATAAAGACAGCCTGGCCCTGAGCTATCTCAAAAAGCTGAAATCAGTTGCTGAAGGATCAAAGGATGTAAAACTAAAAGCAAGGGCACTTTGGTGGGATAATTATTATGATAGCGATACAACAAAAGCCAAACGATATATTGATTTTGCCAATAAAAATAATTTAATTGAAGATGAAATTGCCGGGTATGTAGAACTTACCAGGATCAATATTCATATCAAACTTGATGTGGCTGAGCAAAATGCTCTTATGGCCAAAAAACTCTGGAACGAGTGGAAGATAGATTCGATTGGTAAAGACTCTTTGAAACTGGAAATATGGAAACAATTAGCACATGTTTATGTCCATAAGAGAGATGGCATAAAAGTGATCACTTATCTTCTTCCGTTACAAGATTATGCGATGCAGGAAAGAGACCTGTTATTAAAAGAACAAGCTCTTGATGGATTGACAGGTATGTATGATGAATGGACGGGTCAGTCCAAAAGAGCTATTGAGTGGGGAGTCAGGCTCTATGAATTTTATAAAAAACTGAATAACCCTAACAAGCTGCTTATTGGTAATTATGGAATGGCAATGCAATATTGCTATTCTGGTGATACGGTGAAGGCCCGTTATTATTGTAATGAAACCGAAAGACTTCTTGATTCAATCGGGACCTTCACAAGAAATATTATATGGCTCAATCAAGCCAAATACTATGCAAAATTGATTAGCCTGAAGGAATATGTGAGTTTGATTGAAACCAATTTTAACAATCGTTATTTTTTATCCCCGGCAGAGAGAGCCTCTTTAAAATTAGCTCTTTACTCAGATGCAGGAAAGCTTGATTCAGTAAAATATTATCTCGGGATTTATAAAAAACTGGCCGGCGATTCAACGGCTAAGAATGATCAAAATTTCAAATCTCTACAGGCCTCTTACTACTTAGATACGAAGCAGTATAACCTGGCAATACCTGCTTTCAAAGAATTGAAAGAAGAGGCAGAAAAGGAGGGCAGTTTGTCTACTACCCGTTGGCTTTGCAAACTGCTGGCTGACGCCTATGCAGCATCTCATGATTATAAGAATGCCCATGCTTTTCTTGAACAGGCTTATAAGTTAAAAGACAGTCTTGAAAAATTAGGAGGCAAAGAAGAAGTATCGTTAATGGAAATGCAGAAACAAGCGGAGTTACAAACATCCTCTTATAATGAAGAAAAAAAATTACAGGCTGCCGAACAAGCAAGGGTCAGGTTTAAGAACCGTGTGAGTTTGTATGGCTTGCTTGCTGGTGTTGCGATCCTGCTACTAGTTGCAGGATTGTTATGGCGTAACAACAGGCAAAAACAGAAAGCCAAATCGAAAATTGAATCGGCCTACTCAGAGTTAAAAAACACACAGTCACAACTTATTCAATCAGAAAAAATGGCAAGCCTGGGTGAATTGACCGCTGGCATTGCACATGAAATTCAAAATCCTTTAAATTTCGTCAATAATTTTTCTGAGGTAAACAAAGAATTGATTGCAGAGATGAGAGAAGAAATTAAAAAAGGAAATTATGATGAAGTAAATGCGCTGGCTAAAGATGTTGAGGACAATCAGGAGAAAATAAACCACCACGGCAAGAGAGCCGATGCCATTGTAAAAGGAATGCTACAACATAGCCGTAGCAGCAATGGTCAAAAAGAATCAACTGACATCAATGCTTTGTGTGATGAATACTTAAGGCTATCCTATCATGGGCTTCGGGCAAAAGACAAATCATTCAACGCATCGATGAAAACTGATTTTGATGAAACCATTGGCAACATCAATATCATCCCGCAGGATATTGGAAGAGTGATACTCAATTTGATCAACAATGCGTTTTATGCAGTGGATGAAAAGAAGAAATCAGGAATTGAAAATTTCGAACCAACCGTTTCTGTAAGTACAAAAAAGAATAACGGTAAGGTTGAAATCAAAGTAAGTGATAATGGCAATGGGATTCCGCAAAAAGTCTTAGATAAAATTTTTCAACCATTCTTTACCACCAAACCAACAGGACAAGGAACAGGACTAGGATTGTCGTTAAGTTATGATATTATAAAAGCACACGGTGGTGAGTTAAAAGTTGTAACGAAAGAAGGAGAAGGAAGTGAATTTATAATTCTATTATCTCCGGTTAAGGAAGAAGTTAAATAGTTTTTGAAAAATATGAGCATACAATCTCTTAAAAATAAAATTGACGATCTCAATGAGCAGGCATGGAATGTCCGTGTAAGTGATTCACCCCGGGCATTTGAACTAAGCCAGGAATCGGTAAAGCTTGCAAAAAGTATTGATTATACCAGGGGATTGGCAGAAGGCCTTCGCTCCCTTGGTTTTTGTTATGTGCGACTTTTTAAAAATGACGAAGCTTTACCACTTTTGCAGGAATCGCTTTCGTTGTTCGAATCCATCAATGACCTTAAAGGACAAGGAATCGTTCATGAATATTTAGGGATCATTCAACGCAACCGGGGCAATTTAGGCGCTTCATTAGACCTGCAATTAAAAGGACATAGATTTATTCTGCAAAGCGGCTCCCTTGAGATATTATGTACCAGTTGTTACCAGATCGGCGTTACTTATAAGCACCTGGGTAATCATGAAAATGCACTTGATTATCTATTCCAGTGTCTTTCTGTTTCAAAGAGTATCAACTTTACATTGATGGAAGCCTATGCTATAAATATCATCGGCTCCATCTATTTTGATACGGGCGACTATAGCCATGCATTGGAATATTATCAACAAGGACTGGTTACCCGTCGCGATTCCAACGATAAATGGGGAGAAGCAGGAAGCCTCGATAATATCGGGTTCACTTATCATAAACTCAAAAATTATGACCAGGCGATCAGTTATTGCAAGCAAAGTCTTGAGATAAGTAAGAGTACTGATGATAAAAAGGGACAGTCAAATGCACTGCTTCATCTTGCTGAAATATTTAAGGAGTCAGGAGATATGAGCCAGGCCTCGGCATTTTCCAATGAAAGCCTGGAAATAAGAAGAGCGAGAGGTGATAAAAGAGGCGAGGCAGAAGTGTTGTTGTTCCTGGCGGATCTGCATGTTAACGAAATCGAAAAAGATGATCAGATATTTGAATGGTTTTCAAATGCGTTAAGAATTGCAGAAGAAATAAAAGCACAGGACCTTTCCAGCAAAGCTCATTACCATCTATATGAATACCACCAGCGGAAGAAAAATTTTGAAAGATCACTTATACATGTTGAAGCCCACCTGCAAATGGAAAAAGAGCTTCATAAAAATACTATTACTCAAAAAATATTGAACCTTGAGATCTCTCACAAAGCAGAAGAAGCAAAAAAGGAAGCCGATGCGGTGCGTCAGCGAAATGAAGAACTCACTGTCCTGAATAAAGAGATTGAAGAGCAGAAAAAAAAGTTAGAAGAAGCTTTCATAGAATTAAAAGCTACACAGGCACAACTTATCCACTCCGAAAAAATGGCCTCCCTTGGGGAATTAACAGCCGGTATTGCACATGAAATTCAAAACCCATTGAACTTCGTCAATAATTTTTCTGATGTGAATAAAGAATTGGCTGACGAATTAGAACAAGAGATTGATAAAGGAAATTATGTTGATGCAAAAGCAATTGCAAAGGATATCAAAGACAACGAACAAAAAATAAATCATCATGGTAAACGTGCAGGTGAAATTGTAAAAGGAATGCTACAACACAGCAGAAGCAGCAGTGGCGTGAAAGAGCCAACAGATATAAATGCTTTAACAGATGAATATTTAAGATTGGCCTATCATGGTATGCGGGCTAAAGACAAATCATTCAATGCAACAACGAAAACTAATTTTGATGAAAGTATAGGAAACATCAGTATCATTCCGCAGGATATCGGAAGAGTAATTCTCAATTTAATTACCAATGCCTTTTATACAGTTTCAGAAAAGAAAAAACAAAGTGAAAACGGGTTTGAGCCAATTGTTTCAATAAGTACAAAAAAGGAGGTTGGTAAAATTCTTCTGTCAGTAAGGGATAACGGCAACGGTATTCCCCAAAAAGTATTAGGTAAAATATTTCAACCATTCTTTACCACCAAACCAACCGGACAGGGTACCGGGTTAGGGTTAAGTTTGGCTTATGATATTATAAAAGCACATGGCGGCGAAATAAAGGTGAACACGAAAGAAGGAGAAGGATGTGAATTTATTATTCAATTGCGGACTAATTAAAAAAAGCATGAAAATCTTTTTAAAAGTAATTTCACTACTCTTGTTGCCATCATTAATTGCAGGGCAACAGGAAAACCCATATTTGAGTAGTTTGTACAGATCTCTATCCGATGCAACAAGCGATACTGCCCGGATGGAAGTCTGTAGTAAGCTCGGATCATATTACAGTCTTGTGGATCGTGATAGTTCAAATTTTTATCTTGAAAAAGCTTTGCCTATTGCTGTCAGATTAAATCTAAAATTTGACGAAGCCTCTATACTGAACGCAATGGGGGTTATCCTGATGCAGCAGGAAAAGTTTTCAAAGTCATTGGAACTCTATTTGAAAGCATTAAATATTGCAAAGGACCCCACTATTGAAAAAACTATTTGGCATTTGTCGCCGGGACAAAACCCAATGGGTGCACGAATGCTTCTGCTAAGCAACTGCTACGATTTGATCGGATTGCTAAATGCCTATACCGGAAACTGGATTGTTAACACAAAAAACCAATTGAAAAATTATCGGGAAGCCGAAAAATATGCAAAAGCAGCAGGTGACACAGCACAGATTGCGTACATAAACTTTCACATGGGTATTGCTTATATGAATGAAGGAAAATTTGATTCAGCACTCATGCTTATTAAAAAGGCCATATCAACGTTTTCAGATTTGAAAGATCAAACGGGATTAGGTCGTGCAATGAAATATCTGGGCGATAGCTATGAGAAGATGGGAAATTTCGATTTGGCCGCCAATACAATATTTCAGGCGATAGCACTTTTAAAAGAGACAAATGATCATCTACACCTGGGCCTGGGATATATTTCATTAAGTCGTGTATGTACGGATTTGAAAAAAAATGACTCCGCTTTATATTATGCTAAAGAAAGCTTGAAAATTTTTGAAAAGCGCAAAGACCCGGCTTGGAAAAGAGATGCATATAACCTACTTACTTACTGTTTTGATCAGCTGGGCAGAACCGATAGTGCCATCGTGTATTTAAAATTGTCTAAATCATTAAGTGACAGTCTTAGTGTAGAAGAGCGAAAAAATCTTCTTGCCTTTCTGGACGTAGTTGTAGATGAGCAGGCAAAGTTGGAAAAGCTAGAGAAAGAAAAAATAGAAACCCGCGAAAAATTAAGAATATACTTGCTACTGTCAGGTATTGTTGTTTTTATAGTTATTGTTTTTTTGCTCTATCGAAATAACCAGCACAGGAAAAAAACTAATGAAACTTTACGACAGCGAAATGAAAAAATTGAAAATACATTACATCAATTAAGATCTACTCAAACTCAGCTCATCCAATCCGAAAAAATGGCTTCATTAGGAGAGCTAACAGCAGGCATTGCACATGAAATTCAAAACCCGTTAAATTTTGTAAACAATTTTTCAGAAGTAAATTCTGAGCTAATAGCTGAGATGAAAGAGGAGATAGAGAAAGGGAATCTTGACCAGGTAAAAAACATTGCTACAGACATCGGGGAAAATGAGCAAAAAATAAAGCATCATGGCAAAAGAGCCGACGCCATTGTAAAAGGAATGTTGCAACATAGCCGCAGCAGTACAGGTGTAAAAGAACCGGCAGATATCAATGCTTTATCCGATGAATACTTACGCCTTTCCTATCAAGGCCTTCGTGCAAAAAACAAATCGTTTAATGCAACAATGAAAACAGATTTTGATAATAACGTTGGAAAAATAAATATCGTTCCCCAGGAAATTGGAAGAGTGATCCTGAATTTGATCAACAATGCTTTTTATGCAGTTGATGAAAAAAAGAAAGCCCCCCAGCCCCCTAAAGGGGGAGTTGGTTACGAACCTACAGTTACAGTAACTACAAAGAGGATTAATGATAAAGTTTTAATTTCTGTTTCTGATAATGGTAATGGCATTCCCCAAAAAGTATTGGATAAAATATTTCAACCCTTTTTCACTACCAAACCAACAGGGCAAGGAACTGGTTTGGGTTTGTCGTTGAGTTATGATATTGTAAAAGCACATGGTGGGGAAATAAAAGTGGTGACAAAAGAAAATGAAGGAACGGAATTTACAATTATGTTGCTGGTATAGACATGGTGGGGTCCCGATAGCTATCGGGATGAAAGTAGAAACAAAGGAAGGTGAGGGAAGTAGTTTTATTATTTGTTTACCAATTGTATAAATTATACTAAATGAAATTAGTTAAGATCATCTTGTTCGTTTTGTTGCCTGTTTTTTCCATATCACAGGTGAATCCGCTATTTCTTGAGCCTACTAAAAAGCAAGCCGATAGTTTACGAAATGCGCTGAGTCAAAATATAAATGACACCTTACGAATGGCAGCTAACAGGGAGCTTTCACTTTATTATTTCGATTTAAACACTGATAGTTCTATCTATTATATTGAAAAAGATCTGCCACTTGCCAGGAAACTACAATTAAAATTATGGGAAGCAGATGCATTGGATCTATTGGGGCTCATTTCAAGTAACCAGGGGAATTATGTCAAAGCGATGATATCCTTTAATGAGGCTTTTCAAATAGTCGAAAACAAAGAATGCGAAAAAAATATCTGGAATATTTCCAAATTCACTAATAGCGGGATTCCTGAATTTGCGAGATTAAGTATGTTGGGTACTATGCAAAGTGATGTTGCAGGCATATATTCAACTACAGGGAATTATGATAAGCAGCTTAACACAATTCAGGATTGTATTAAAACTGCTACAAGGATAAATGATAATACACTGCTTTCACAGGCCTTCAGGAACCTGGGAGCTCATTTTTTACGGGAGAATAAATTAGATTCAGCTTTGACTTATTTCAAGAAATCCCTTGACTATTCGGATTTAGCCGGGTATAATAAATACCGAAGTAGCAATTATAATAGTATCGGCAAAATTTATTTGAGACAAAATTTATATGAACTGGCGTTGGAAAATTTTTTAAATGCGTTGCGATCGGGGAAAGAACAAAATAATAACTCAAGTATGGGTGAGAGTTATGTGCTAATGTCCCGGTATTATAATAAGACCGGCAAAAATGACTCCGCTCTTTATTATGCCAAATTAGGATTGGCTAAAAACCAAAATACAGGCCAGGTAAGGGGTGTTATTGAATCATATAGTTCTTTGGTAAATATTTATAAGGATCAGAAAAGGCCGGACAGTGCATTGCTCTATTTGGAGCTTGCCAATACTGCGAAAGATTCTTTAATGAGCGTTGAAAAGATCAGGCAACTTTATAATATAGGATTCGATGAACAACTTCGCTTGCAGGAATTAGAAAAAGAAAGTCTGCAAACCAAAAGCAAAATAAGGATCTATTCTTTACTTGGGGGTTTAGGCATATTGTTAATAGCTGCTGTATTATTATTTAGAAACAATCGCCAAAAACAAAGATCAAATAAGGTTTTAGAAGCAACACTTACTAATTTAAGATCTACCCAATCTCAACTTGTCCAATCCGAAAAAATGGCTTCATTGGGTGAATTGACAGCAGGCATTGCCCATGAGATACAAAACCCGCTGAATTTTGTAAACAATTTTTCGGAAGTCAATTCAGAGTTAATAGCTGAAATGAAACAGGAAATTGATAAAGGAAATTTACAGGAAGTAAAATCAATTGCAGATAGTATTGATGATAATGAACAAAAAATCATTAGTCATGGGAAAAGAGCAGATGCTATTGTAAAAGGAATGTTGCAACATAGCCGTACCAGCAACGGCATAAAGGAACCAACAGACATCAACGCTTTAACTGATGAGTATTTGCGTCTCTCCTATCATGGGCTTCGGGCAAAAGACAAATCCTTCAATGCAACAATGAAAACTGATTTTGATAAAAGCATTGGCAACATTAATATCATTCCGCAGGAGATCGGAAGAGTTGTTTTGAATTTGATCAACAATGCATTTTATGTGGTAGATGAAAAAAAGAAACAACATCCGAATGGGTATGAACCAACCGTTTTAGTTAGAACAAAAAAAGTTGGTGATAAAGTTTTGATTAGTGTTAAGGATAACGGTAATGGCATTCCTCAAAAAGTATTAGATAAAATATTTCAACCCTTCTTTACTACTAAACCAACAGGACAAGGAACAGGATTGGGTTTATCATTGAGTTATGATATAGTAAAAGCACATGGTGGGGAATTGAAAGTGGAAACAAAAGAAGGTGAAGGGTCAATATTCACGATTTTATTGAACATATAAAAATGAGAATACGTCTTTTATTATCAGGTTTCATTTTTCTTAGTTTGTTGTCAAACGGGCAAAACCCGGATATTGACAAATTAAGAAAAGAGATCAGTCAACATCCACAGCAAGACGCTTACAGGGTTGATCGGCTTAATAAAATTGCTGACATAGGTAATAATATATTGCCTGATGATGAAAGAATGAAACTGATCGATGAAGCCTTGCTTATTTCACGTTCTATAAAATATAATATTGGCGAAGGTTTTGCTTTAATGAATCTTGCTATAACAGGACGCAACAGGTACACCCGTGAGCAACGGGATAGTTTTCTTTTTAAAGCAGATTCCATTGCAAAAAAGACAGGAGATGAAAGACTGCAGGGATATGTATTGATACGTATCGGCATCAGTAAAAGATTTGGAAATGAAAATGACAAAGCATTATCCAATTTTCTCGAATCGGAGAAATTAGCCATTAACCTCGATGATAAAGAATTACTGGCTAAAAGTCAGGGTGCTATTGCTGAACATTATGAAATTTCGCTAAGTGATCATCTAAAAGCACTTGAATATGCTCTTAAGTCAGTAGATAATGCCGAAAAAGCAAACAGCATAATAAACCTTGCATACAATTATAAAAACCTTGCAGTTATTTATACAAGAATTGGAGATGATGAGAATGCCCTCGCCAGTTATAAAAAAGCAATGGAAGCCACAAAAAAACTTGGCTCAGGTCGTCAATTGGGTAATCTGCACAATAGCATAGGCATTTGGTATGTGACAAATAAAAAATATCCTGAAGCTGTTGAAGAATTAAAACAAGGCCTTGAAGTTGGCAGAAAAAATAATTTCAGTTCTTATGATATGGCTTTTCTTGAAGGCAATCTAAGTACTGCGTATACACATTTGGACAGCTTTGCGCTAGTAGCTCCGCTTGCATTTCGGGCATTGAATGAATTTGAGAAAAGCGAGGATATTGAAGGTATGGCCTGGTGTAATAGCATGCTGGCAGATGTGTTTCTTAAAAAAAACATGCCGGACAGTGCCATATACTACGCCAGCCGTGGTTTGAAGCAGGCAAATGAAACAGGAACTATAGAATATATGAGGGATAACTCGGAATCATTGGCCGATGCTTATGCATTCAAAAAAGATTTTAAAAATGCTTATAAATATCATTTGGATTTTATAAGCTACCGCGATAGTATCCTAAATACGGATGTTAAGAAGAAAGCAGGTTTTTTACAATACAAATATGACCTTGAAAAAAAACAGGCACAGATCACCGTCCTTAACCAGGAAAAAAGAATTCAAAAGATCTTTTTGATAAGTACACTGATCGTATTACTGCTGATCATTGTAAGTGTATTCATGCTGGTAAGAAATATCCGGCACAAACAAGAGGCCAACAAAATACTGCTGAGACAAAAACAACTGATCGAGCAGCAGCGGGATCAAACTAATAAGGCGATGACAGAACTGCAGCAAACACAAAAGCAATTGATACAGTCCGAAAAGATGGCTTCGCTGGGTGAGCTCACTGCCGGCATTGCCCATGAAATTCAAAACCCGTTGAATTTTGTCAACAATTTTTCAGAAGTGAACAAAGAACTGGCAGATGAGCTGGTACAGGAAATTGAAAAAGGTAATCATGCCGATGCAAAAGCAATTGCGAAGGACATTAAGGATAACGTAGAAAAAATAAATCATCATGGAAAAAGAGCAGATGGAATTGTAAAAAACATGTTGCAACATAGCCGAAGCAGTAGCGGTGTAAAAGAGATCACTAATATCAATGCTTTAGCTGATGAGTATTTACGTCTCTCCTATCATGGGCTTCGGGCAAAAGACAAATCCTTCAATGCAACAATGAAAACAGATTTTGATGAAAATATTGGCAACATTAATATCATTCCACAGGATATTGGCAGAGTTATTCTCAATTTGATCAACAATGCCTTTTATGTAGTGGATGAAAAAAAGAAATCTGGAATTGGAGGATATGAGCCAACAGTTTCAGTAAGTACAAAAAAGATGAATGGTAAAGTTGAAATAAGTGTGAAGGATAACGGTAACGGCATCCCTCAAAAAGTATTGGACAAGATATTTCAACCATTCTTTACAACCAAACCAACAGGACAAGGAACTGGTTTGGGTTTATCATTGAGTTATGATATTGTAAAGGCACATGGTGGAGAATTGAATGTTGAAACAAAAGAAGGTGAAGGAAGTGAGTTTATTATTATTCTTCCTTTCTTGTAAAACGGGTAAATTTAAAGTAATGAAACCGCTGTTTATTTTCCTGATGGTTTTCTTAAAAATGATTCCTGCGTTGGCGCAGGAATTTGACCCCGTTGGTATAAAAGCCCGGCTGGAAAATACAACAAATGATACTTTGCGACTGGTTCAGTTTACCTCCTTATCCTTTGCTTATTCAGAGATCAATTCCGACAGTTCATTGTTTTATGCAGAGAGATCAATAAGCCTGGCGAGGAAATTAAAATTCCCTCTTAGTGAGGCGTTAGCAATGAACTATAAAGGCTATGCGTTGCTGAACATGGGTAATTATCCGAGGTCTTTGCAAACGTTTTTATCAGCACTTGAAATTGCTGGTGATGATCAAAATGAAAAAAGTATACCACCGGAAAAATATCGTACTGCTGAAGGGTTGAACATTTTGAATATTTCCCCGGGAAATTATCGATTGCAGATCCTGGCATGGATTCATTTTAACACGGGAGTGTTATATGAAAATGCTAGTAACCCGGAAAAGGAATTGTTTCATTACACACAGGCCCTCCGGTTAGGAGAGCAAATTGGCAATGTAGAAGTTTTGTGTGTTACCAATATGAATTTAGGACGATTCTATCTATCTATTAAAAAACCTGACTCTGCGTTAATATTCGAAAAAAATGCCTATGAAATTTCCCGGCAATTGAATACGCAGGAATATAATGGTAGCGTTTTGCTTAACCTTGGAAGAGCCTACCTCGCAGTTGGAGACAAAGAACAGGGTGTTGGATATATTCGAAAAGCAATTGTGGCTAGTCAAAACCAAAACTATATCCGCGGAGTTATTGCAGCCAATCTATTACTGGCAAGAACCAATATGGGTGAAAACAAAATTGATTCAGGATATCATTTTGCAAAGACTGCTCTTGATGAAGCGGTAAAACTAAATGTGCCTGATCTCATGCTCAGGTGCTATACTACCATGGCTGATTTTTATAAAAAAATAAACAACAGTGACAGTATAGTAAAATACCAGAACCTGATCATTAACATTAAGGATAGCCTTTTCAATTCCAAACAGGTCCAACAATTTCAGAATATTGATTTTGATGAACGTCTTCGCCAGCAGGAAATGGAAGAGGCTAAAAAAGAATATCGCGACAGGTTGACCAGGTATAGCTTGTTCGCAGGACTTGCTATTTTTTTGCTTACCGCAATAATATTATGGAGGAATAACTGGAATAAACAAAAAGCATACAAATTATTAAAAGAACAAAAAAGGGAAACTGACCTTCAAAAAGAAAAACTGGAACTGACCCTTGGTGAGCTAAGATCAACTCAAGCCCAACTGATCCAATCAGAAAAAATGGCTTCCCTGGGTGAACTTACTGCAGGCATTGCTCATGAAATTCAAAACCCCTTGAATTTTGTCAACAATTTTTCAGATGTAAATAAGGAATTGGCTGATGAATTAGAACAAGAGATGGAAAAGGGAAATTATGCAGATGCAAAAGCAATTGCAAAAGATATCAAAGAGAATGAGCAAAAAATAAATCATCACGGTAAAAGAGCTGATGCGATCGTAAAAGGAATGCTACAACACAGCCGTAGCAGTAGCGGGCAAAAGGAACCAACTGATATCAATGCTTTGGCTGATGAGTATTTAAGATTAGCTTATCATGGTCTTCGTGCAAAAGACAAATCATTCAATGCAAACATGAAAACTGATTTTGATGAAAGCATTGACAAGATCAATATTGTTCCGCAAGATATTGGAAGAGTTATACTTAATTTGATCAACAATGCTTTTTATTCAGTAGCTGAAAGAAAGAAAGCCCCACAGCCCCCTAAAGGGGGAGTTGAGTATGAACCTACGGTTTCTGTAACTACAAAGAAAACTGGCGATAAAGTTTTAATTTCTGTTGTCGATAACGGCAATGGCATTCCGCAAAAAATATTGGATAAGATATTTCAACCCTTCTTTACTACCAAGCCAACAGGACAGGGAACGGGATTGGGGTTGTCATTGAGTTATGATATAGTAAAAGCACATAGAGGAGAATTGAACGTGAAAACGAAAGAGGGAGAAGGCACAGAATTTATCATTAGTTTACCAGTCAATTGATAAAATGAAACTGACTAAAAAACTGGAAGCAGAGATAAAAGCGCTGATGGATGACTACTGGGATTCTTATTTCAGGGGTGATCTGAAACATTGGCGCAATTATCTCGTGGATGATTACCGGAATATCGGCGGCACCGAAGAAGAGGTCTGGAATTCCAAAAAGGAGATACTTGATTACACCCGCCGGATCATTGATCAGATGATTGGATCGGCGGAGATAAGGAATAAGAAAACACAGATCATTCCTTATGATCCGTATATCATGGTTCATGAGTTTATTGATTTGTTTATTAAAGTAGAAGGTAAATGGAACTTCTATGGAAAATTCAGGTTGTCATCATTAATTCAAAAGACAGCGAAGGGATGGAAAGTTTTACACCAGCATGGCTCCTACCCGGATTCTCATACCGAACAGGGAGAAGCTTTTGCTTTTGATAACCTGAGAAAGGAGAACACACAACTGCGTGAAGCTGTGAAACGCCGCACTGTTGATTTGGAAAACAAAAACCGTGAACTGGAGATTGAAACAGCTTTGGAAAAAGTCCGGGCTATCGCATTGGGAATGAAAGAGCCGGCTGATATGCCGGAAGTGTGCAAAACAATTTCTCTTCAGTTGCAGTCCTTAGGTGTTAAAGAAATCCGCAATGTGCAAACTGCCATCTTTTACCAGGACAGGGGCACATACATGAATTATGAATATTATGCAAAGCATAAGAAAACATTTATTACTGAGACTGTTTACACCAATCACCGGATAGCTAAAGCCTTCGCATTACAGATGCTGAAAGGAAAAGGGGAAACTTATATTACACATATCAAAAACAAAAAAGTAAAAGAATGGCTTGCTTATCAGAAAACAACCAATGTATTTATTGATAAATACCTGAATACAGCCGCATCGCTTAACTACTACTGGCATTCACTGGGACCAGTTGCACTAGGCATCTCTACTTATTCACCATTAAGTAAAAATGAGCTGGGTTTATTCAAACGTTTCCTGAATGTATTTGAACTGGCTTATACAAGATACCTTGATATTGAACAGGCCCTTGCACAGGCAAAAGAAGCACAGATCGAAGCAGCCCTTGAAAGAGTGAGGAGTCGCAGTATGGCAATGCACAATGCTTCTGAATTACAAGAAGTCATTCACACCGTACATAAAGAACTACTCAGCCTGCAACTTGCGATTTATGGAGGATCATTCATTGTTATAAATCGTGATATTGATAACGAGCTCCGTTGTTGGGGATCAGGAGGCACTGCAGATACTTCAGAGGAAGTGTATATTCCACGCTTTGAAAAACCCTTTATCAAAAATCTTATAAACGGTATAAAAAAAGGTCAGCGTTTTTTTACCGAAGAATACTCGCAGGATCAAAAAAAGGAATTTTTCACTTTCTTATTTAAACATCAACCCTGGGCAAGTCTCGATAGCAATAAGAAAAAGGAAGTTCTTAAAAGCCCGGGAGGATATACAAGGTCTTGTTGCGTGATGCGATACACCAGCATTTTTATTATCAACCAATCAGGAAGAAAATTTACAGAAGCAGAAAATGATATTCTTCAACGCTTTGCAAAAGTCTTTGAACAAACCTATACTCGTTTTCTTGATCTGCAAAAAGCAGAAGCACAGGCAAGAGAAGCAAAGATCGAAGCTGCATTGGAAAGAGTAAGAAGTAGAACAAATGCCATGCATCGAAGCGAAAGCCTTCATGACGTAATTAAAGAAGTGAATGACCAGTTGCAACAATTGGGATTTCGATTTGATGCTGCAGATTTTTTGACTGATTATTCCGATAAAGGTTATAATATATGGATAGCGAATTTTCCGACTCCGGTTTATGTGCCTGCAATCGATCACAGACTTTTTAACCTGTTAAAAGAAGTTACAAAACGGGGCGATAGTTTTTTTACGTTCATATTAACCACTAAAGAAAAAAATATACACTTTAAAAATATTTTTGAAAATACATTAGCGAAAAACGCTCCGGAAGAATTAAAGCAATATATATATAATGCCAAAGGAATGGCAACATCCTGTGCTGTTTTAAAAAACATTACACTTTCCGTTACCAATTTTGCATCTATACCATATACAGATGAGGAAAATGAAATTCTCAAACGTTTCGCTTATGTCTTCGAACAATCATATACCCGTTTTCTTGATCTGAAAAAAGCAGAAGCACAGGCAAGAGAAGCTCAGATTGAAGCTTCATTGGAAAAAGTGCGGGCACAGGCTTTGGGAATGAAAAAACCCGGTGATTTGTTGCACATAGTCGAAGTGGTGTTCTCGGAACTTAATAAACTCGGCTTCACCGAACTGAGGAATACGATGATCCAGATCCATAACGATGCCGCGAAGTCATTTGTGGAGTATGATTATTCTATTTCTTCGGGCCCAACCGTTGACACACTTCCATACAATATTCATCCTGTAACTGAAAATCTTTTAAAACAGATCAGAAGTGGCAACGATGCTTTTGCTGAAATGGTGATCAGTGGAAAGAAATTAAAAGACTATAGGGAACACCTGGTAAGCAGCGGCCAAATTGATGACCCACTTTTAGAAGGTATAGATTCACTCTCTTATTACTTTTACTCTATAGGGCTCGGGTCAATTGGGATATCAACATATAGTCCCATCACAGAAGAAAAAAGAGACCTGTTGAGACGCTTCAGGAATGTATTTGATTTTGCTTACCGCAGGTATGTGGATGTGGCACAGGCAGAAACGCAGGCAAGGGAAGCAAGGATAGAACTGGCATTGGAACGTACCCGTACACAAAGCATGATCATGCAGCATTCGAAAGAATTGGATGATACCTTACGGGTTTTTCATGAACAGGTTTTGCTGCTTGATATTCCTTCAGCATTTTCATTTTTATGGTTGCCTGACGAAAAAAATGATCGCCACATTTTTTGGGCTGCATGGGAAGAAGGTGAAAAGGGCTCAACAGTTTTTAAAAGTAAGGCCATTAATTATCCGCTTGATAGAAATGAACCTGCCACCGCACAATGTCTTATTGATTGGAAAAGCAATGACCCCGTTTATTCATATCATGTTCCACCTGCTGGTGTTAAAAATTATTTTGCTGTATGGCAGGAATTGATCGATGGAGTTGATCACCTGAAACCGGAATATTTCTCCGATGGTTTGCATTATGTAGAAGCTTTCATGAAATATGGTTGCTTTGGTGTAATGGTAGAAAGTGACCTGGCTGAAGATGAAAAAAAGATTCTCAACCGCTTTGCCATTGAATTTGAAAGAACCTATACCCGTTTCCTTGATCTGCAAAAAGCGGAAGCACAGGCAAGAGAAGCACAGATTGAAGCAGGATTGGAAAGAGTAAGAAGCCGTGCAATGGCAATGCAAAATTCAGAAGAATTGAATGCACTCATCGGGACTGTATTTACCGAATTAATAAAACTTGATCTTGTTCTTATAAGATGTGTCATATTTATCTATGAAGGAAACGAAAATGGAGTTCGCTGGTGGATGGCAAATTCTGAAGCCCCTTCGTCGCCGATGAACTGTTTTGTTAAGTATGTTGATCTGCCTGTTTTCAATAGTTATTTAAAAGGATGGCAAGAAAGATCATTGAAATGGCAATATGTTTTGGAGGGTCAGGAAAAATTTATGTCAGATGAATTTGCGTTTAAAGAAACAGAATTGTCACAGTTACCAGATTTTGTGATTGCAGGAATGCGGGTACCTGAAAGAATTTACTTATCCGCGTCTTTCAATAGTTTCGGTTGCCTTACGTTAGCAAGTCTTGAACTGCTATCCGATGAACATATTGATATCCTGATCCGTTTTGCGAAAGTGTTTGATCTTACTTATACCCGTTTTAATGATCTTAAACAAGCAGAAGCACAGGCAAGAGAAGCGCAGATAGAATTAGGTTTAGAAAGAGTAAGAGCAAGAGCCATGGCAATGCAGAAATCCCATGAGCTAAGAGAATTGATAGCAACAGTGTCCAATGAACTGGGCAAGCTCGATATTGTACTCGACAGATGCTTTATTATAATTTATGATCCTCGGTCAAATGATTCAACCTGGTGGATGGCCAATCCTGAAACACCATTGGAACCAGTAGGTTTGTTAGTAAAATATCATGAACATGCGCCTTATTTAGCTCTATTAAAGGCATGGAATGAGCGAATACTTGAATCGCAATACATTCTTGAAGGAGAAACTAAAAAAACATGGGATAAGTTCTTATTCACAGAAACGGGGCTTTCGAAATTGCCTCAAATGGTTAGTGCGAATATGCAAGCCAAAGACAAAGTATATCTTTCCAGCTCATATAACAATTTTGGTTCCCTCACATTAGCAACACTTGAGCCACTATCAAATGAACAATTTGATATCATGCTTCGCTTCGCTAAAGTTTTTGACCTTACCTATACACGTTTTAATGATCTGCAAAAAGCCGAAGCGCAGGCAAGGGAAGCGCAAATAGAAGCTGCATTAGAAAGAGTAAGAAGCAGAACAATGGCAATGCATAAAAGTGAAGAACTGCCAGGGGCTGCGAGTTTGCTTTTTCATCAAATACAAATACTGGGGATGCCGGCTTTCGCTGCTGGTTATTGCATCTGGGAGGAAGAGAAGGAGACCATCACTTTATGGATGAGTAGTGAGGGAGTATTGCAACCGCCTTTTAAAGCCCCTACAACAGAAGATGAGCTGTTTATTCAAATGCGGAAAGGATATGAGGATGGCCGATCATTGCATATAGTGGAAATGGGCGGTGAAGAGCTCGTTGCACATTACCGGTATATGCGTACGTTGCCAGTTGTAGGTGATATTTTCGATTCTATCCTGGAAGCAGGTCACCCGTTGCCTGTTTTTCAGGTTATGCATTATGCATACTTCTCAAAAGGATTTTTATTGATCATCACCTATGAGCCCGTACCGGACGCACATGCTATATTCAAACGTTTCGCGGCCGTATTTGAACAAACCTATACCCGTTTTCTTGATCTGCAAAAAGCCGAAGCACAGGCAGAACAAGCAAGCCTTGACCTGATACAAATACAATTAGAAAAGAAAAGAGCTGAAGATGCATTGACTGAATTGCAGGTTACACAAAAACAACTGATACAAGCAGAAAAAATGGCGAGCCTTGGTGAATTGACTGCCGGTATTGCGCATGAAATTCAAAACCCGTTAAATTTCGTCAATAATTTTTCTGATGTAAGCAAAGAATTATTAGATGAAATGAAAACAGAATTGGATAAAGGCAATATGGAAGATGCTAAAGAGATCGCCAACGACGTGATACAAAACCTGGAAAAAATAAATCACCATGGCAAACGGGCAGATGGCATTGTAAAAGGAATGCTTCAGCACTCAAGAACGGGTAGCGGACAAAAAGAACTAACTGATATTAACTCCTTGTGCGATGAATATTTAAGATTAGCTTATCATGGTTTAAGGGCAAAGGACAAATCCTTTAATGCAAAATTTGAAACGGAACTCGATAACAGCATTGGTAAAGTAAATATTATTCCCCAGGATATCGGAAGAGTGTTAGTGAACCTGATCAATAATGCATTTTATGCGGTGAGTGAAAAGCTAAAACAAAATGGCAACGTCCGCCCGGACGATCCAGTCGGACGGGGGTACGAACCATTTGTTATAGTAACTTCAAAAAAGAACGGTGACAGGATTGTACTAAGTGTGAAGGATAATGGAAACGGTATTCCAGAAAAAGTAGTAGATAAAATATTTCAGCCATTCTTTACCACCAAACCGACAGGACAAGGAACCGGGTTGGGATTATCCCTGAGCTATGATATTGTAAAATCTCATGGAGGAGAATTGCTGGTCGAAACAAAAGAAGGCGAAGGAACAGAGTTTATAATTAGTTTACCGGTTAATCAATAAGAAATGAAACTGACGAAACAATTGGAAGCAGAAATAAGGAAGATATATGAAGCTTTCTGGGAAAGTTATATCAATGGCGACCTGGAAACGTATGCTTCTTTGCTTGATGCAGATTTCAAATTTATCGGATCTACTGAAGCCGAGCCGTTGTTAAATAAAAAAGATTCAATAAAATTCTTAGAAGCAACATCAGAGCAATTGAGAGGAAAAGCTGAATTCAGGAACAGGAACATAAAAATTGAAACAGCCGACGATCTAATTCTTATCACCGAATTATGCGATGGGTATATTCTTATTGGATCAGAATGGAATTTCTATTCCAGGTTCAGGTTATCATCATTGCTTAAAAAGAAGAAAGAGGATTGGAAGTTTATTCATCAGCATGTTTCGATGCCGGATTCAAAAGCAAAGGAAGGTGAATCTTATGGTCTGGAACAAATAAGAACTGAAAATATCCAACTCCGTGACGCAGTAAAACGACGTACAGTAGAATTAGAAAATAAAAACCATGAACTGGAAATTGAAACGGCACTCGAAAGAGTAAGAGCTGTTGCAATGTCAATGCACAAACCGGAAGACTTAGCCGGGGTCGGTGAAACAATATTTACAGAATTGAAATCACTTGGATTTACCGAGCTGCGCAATACAGAGATCATTATCATTAGTGATGAAAAAGAAACGCTGACGAGCTATTATTATTCTGATTATGGTGTTACCGGTGTTGTAGAAGTAGATTATAAAAGTGATCCAAAAGTACAGAGCTGGGTAGATCAATTAAAAAAAGCCAATGATGCTTTTGCTGAAGTTGTCATTAATGAAAAAGAGATAAAAGCATGGAGAAAATATAGGGAAGAAGTTGGTCATGTACCTGATCCGAAACTGAATAAAGCTAAAGAGGTTTACTATTATTCTTATTCGATCGGAATGGGCGGGCTAAGTATTTCAACTTTTAAACCTGCATCCAATGAACAAATCAAAATCCTCGAAAGGTTCAGAAATGTTTTCAATCTCTCCTATCAACGATACATTGATATTGCAAATGCCGAAGCACAGGCAAGAGAAGCTCAAATAGAATTAGGATTGGAAAGAGTTCGTGCAAAAACGATGGCGATGCAAAAACCATCGGAGTTTGTCGATATAATTAATGTAATAGGTGAGCAATTCATTCATCTTGGTTTTGATATTGACTGGGTCAATTTCGGCGCCAATGGATTTGCTATTTCTGAAGGAATCGATATTTGGAATTTTGCGGTGATACCGGGGGCTTCACCAATTGCTGCAAGGGTGTTTATCCCGTATTTTGATCATCCTGTATTTACTACTTCGGCTGCAAGCATTAATGAATTTACAAATGGCGGGAAAGATTTTACTGTAGTGACCCTGGATAAACAAACCAAGGACACCTGGCTGGATCATCTTTTTACCAAAACGATTTTTAAGGATGTACCGGAGGAATATAGAGTTATTCAATATGCAAAAGCCGGTTATACCACTTCTAATATATCATTAAAAGATACCTGGCTTTCTATTGGCAAGTTTGATATAAAAAATTTCACTGATGAACAGCATGCGATCTTAAGAAGGTTTGCAAATGCTTTTGGCCAGGCATACACCCGTTTCCTTGATCTGCAAAAAGCAGAAGTACAGGCAAGGGAAGTACAGATAGAATTAGCATTGGAAAGAGTTCGTGCAAGAACAATGGCTATGCAACGAAGTGATGAATTATCTGAAACTGCTGCTGTTCTTTTCCAGGAATTTAAAAAACTGGGTGAGGAAGATCTTCTTCAAATTACGTTTGGTATTTATAATGAAGCAGCCGGGCTGATGGAATTTCATGTTACAAGCTGGGCAGGCGGTGGTGAACAGGTAAACCGTCCTTTTAATTTAAGTATTGAAGAACCTACTTTACTGAAACCTGTATTTACAGCATGGAAGCAACAAAAAAAATCAATTGTAGTTGATCTTACAGGTAAAAAACTCGAAGGTTGGATAAAATACCGGAATGCTAATACTGGTGTTACTGTTCGCAGTGCGGATACACATGGCCGTCGTGTTATAACTGCTGCTTTTTTTTCCAAAGGACAGGTTTCTATTTCTTCACCTGAACCTAAGTCGCCGGAAATAGTTCAGTTGCTAGAAAGATTTGCAGGTGTATTTGATCTTACCTATACCCGTTTCTTAGATTTAAAAAATGCAGAAGCACAGGCAAGAGAAGCACAAATAGAATTAGGATTGGAAAGAGTTCGTGCAAGAGCAATGGCGATGCAAAACTCCGATGAATTAAAAGAATTGATTGGAACAGTATTTACTGAGTTAACAAAACTGGATTTGGTCCTCACCCGTTGCGTCATCATGATTTATGATGGCCAGGAAAGTAATTCCCGCTGGTGGATGGCCAACTCAGAAGATCCTAATAACCCGGCAGGCTTTTTTATTAAGCGACATGAACATCCGCCAATGGTTGCTTATTTCAAAGCCTGGCATGAAAGAAAACTAAAATACTCTTATGCCCTGCAAGGGAAAATAAAACAAGAGTGGGATGAGTTTTTGTTTAGTGAAACAGAGCTAAAAAACTTACCGGACTTTGTTATAGATGGGATGAAGGCGCCGGATCTTGTTTATTTAAATGCATCCTTTAACAACTTTGGTAACCTGACTCTCGCATCACTTGAACCATTGAGTGATGAGCATTTCGATATCCTGCTTCGCTTTGCGAAAGTTTTTGATCTCACTTATACCCGTTTTAATGATCTGCAAAAAGCAGAAGCGCAGGCAAGAGAAGCACAGATAGAATTAGGATTGGAAAGAGTAAGAGCAAGAGCAATGGCGATGCAAAAATCTGATGAGCTATCTGAATTAGTTGATACTGTTTTTAAAGAATTAACCAAACTTGATTTTGCACTAACATGGTGTATCATTAATATCATTGATGAGAGTTCAATGTCCAATACCGTTTGGGCCGCAAACCCGGATATAAATAAGCCGCCGGAATCTTATCACATGTTGTTTGAAGATTATCCTTTTCACCATGAGATGATGAAAGGTTGGAAAGAAAGGAATACAAAGTCAGTGTATACACTTGAAGGGGATGAAAAACGGATCTATGATGATTATTTATTCAGTGAAACAGAATTTAAGAGAACTCCTGAAGCAGCGCAGGCGGCATCAAGGGCTATGGAAAAATATGTTGTTTCTTTTTCATTCAGCAATTTCGGTGGATTACAAACTGTTGGAGATATTCCATTATCAGATGCAAATCTTGATATACTTAGCCGCTTTGGAAAAGTTTTTGATCTTACCTACACACGTTTCAATGATTTGAAACAGGCAGAAGCACAGGCAAGAGAAGCAAGGATTGAAACTGCTTTGGAAAAAATCAGGAGCAGGTCTTTAGCCATGCATAAAAGTGATGAGCTTAATAATGTAGTCAGTCTTGCGTTTGAGAAATTAAGGGAACTAAATGTAAAGATGGATTCAGCTTGCATCCTGACTTTTAAAGAAGGTTCCAACGATTATACTGCATGGGCTGCCAATCCAGATTTGTTTACTGCTACCTCCGCATTTATTCCATACTTCGAACATCCTATAGTAAGAGCAATACATGAAGCCAGGAATAGATCAGGAGGTTTTATTGATGAAACATGGTCCTTTGAAGATAAAAACTCTCATTGGGAACATCTATTTGCATATTCTGATTGGAAATATATGCCAGATGAACTTAAAAACGCAATTCGTGAATTTGAAGGATGGGGATTTACAGGACCGGTATCAAAAAACTCGGCAACTTTTTTAGTTAGCTATTCAGAAAAAAAATATACTGAACAGGAAAAAGAAATCATAAAACGTTTAGGAAAAGTATTTGATCAGGCCTATATCCGTTTTCTCGATCTTCAAAAAGCAGAAGCACAGGCAAGAGAATCACAGATCCAATTGGCGCTGGAAAGGGTTCGTGCAAGAACAATGGCTATGCAGCATAGTGATGAACTGAAAGAAGCAGCTGCATTATTATTTCAACAAGTAAAATCATTAGGGGCACCTGCTTATAGCTGTGGCTATAATATCTGGGAAGAAAATGAAAAAGAATTTACTTCCTGGATGAGTACTCAGGACGGTAGTATTATTAACGGGGTTCCAAATATCCCGCTGACTGAAGATGCTAATTTCATTCGTTATGTTAGGTCAAAACAAAATGGCGAACAGTTTTTTGTTTTAGAACTGCGTGACGAAAGAATGCAGGAGCATTATGAATATCTTAAAACTATTCCAGCGTTTAAAGCTTTTTTCGAATATGCACTAAGTGTGGGTTTTGATATGCCCGAAACACAAATACATCATGTGGCTAATTTTTCACAAGGCAATTTGCTGTTTATTACATTGGAGCCATGTCCTGAATTTCATGATGTATTCAAACGGTTTGCAGCTGTATTTGAACAGACCTATACAAGATTTCTTGATCTTCAGAAAGCTGAAGCACAAACAAGAGAATCACAAATAGAATTGGCTCTTGAGAGAGTTCGTGCCAGAACAATGGCTATGCAAAGAAGTGATGAACTTCGTGAAGCTGTTCTTGTGATTTATGAACAACTGCAACAGTTGAGTTTTGATTCGAAAGCCTGCAACATTATAATTATTGATAAAGAATCCGACACTGCCCGGTATTGGGTGTCAGGTTTTTCGCAGGAAATATTCCCGGAAAGTTATACGGTGCCATATCTTGATCATCCTTACCAGGATATGCTGTTGAAACCCTGGAAACAAGGTGACAAATATGTGGTATATGAATATACCGGCAAGATGAAACAAAGTTTTGATGAACTCTTTTTTACCCAGACTGAATTCAGAAACGTACCGGAAGATGCAAAAAATGTAATGATTGGATTAGCTTCAGTTACGTTGTCAACAGCATTCATCAGTTATGGTGCATTACAGGCTATAGGACCTGAACCTCTTTCAGAAGAAAAAGCAAATATTCTTAAACGCTTTGCAAAAGTTTTTGAACAGACCTATACAAGATTTCTTGATCTGCAAAAATCAGAAGCACAGGCAAGAGAATCACAAATTCAACTTGCATTAGAAAGAGTTCGTGCCAGAACGATGGCCATGCAAAGAAGTGATGAACTTCCGGAAACATCTTTTTTACTTTTTCAGCAAGTGAAAGAATTGGGTGAGACCACTGTACAAAATTCTATCGGAATCGTTAATGAGGAGGCCGGATTTGTTGAATTATCTACAACAGTTCAGGGTCACCATTTGCCACATACACTAAATGTTCCGATCGATGATCCATATGTGATGGCTAAAGCAGTTGCTGCATGGAAAGCAAACCGTAAATCGCTGAAATTGGAGTTTGCAGGACAGGAATTGAAAGAGTATAATGAACACCGTAATAGTTTTTTTGAAACAAAAGTAAATTTTCCTGAAGACCTGTGGATCGTCAATATCATTTTCTTTTCAAAAGGATGGCTGTCCTTTTCTTCCGATAAAGACATATCCGATGAAACGTTTGACTTGCTAAAAAGATTTGCCGCTGTTTTTGAGCAAACCTATACTCGCTTTAATGATTTAAAACAGGCAGAAGCACAGGCAAGAGAATCACAAATAGAAGCCGCATTGGAAAAAGTAAGAAGCCGCTCCATGGGTATGCAAAAAAGTGAAGAGCTAAAAGAAGTGATCCAGGTTGTATATGATCAGTTCGTTCACTTAAATATCCATGTTGAACATACAGGGTTTGTTATGGATTATAAGACAAGGGATGATTATTATATTTGGATAGCTGACCATCATGGTGCTCCCTCCCGGGTAATCATTCCTTATTTTGATTCTCTGTATTACAATCGTTTTAATGAAGCAAAAGAAAAAGGAGAGAATTTCTTTGCCACCAACCTGAGTTTTGAAGAAAAAAACAGGTTTTATCAAAAGCTTTTTGAGTATGTCCCCGGTTTGCCTGAGCAAGCAAAGGAATTTTATTTTAGTTGTGCTGGGCTTGCAGCTTCGACTGTATTGTTAGAAAATGTTGGCCTGTACATTGAAAATTTTTCGGGTATTCCTTTTTCGGATGAAGAGAATAAAACGCTTATGCGTTTTGGAAAAGTATTCCAACAAACCTATACCCGTTTCCTCGATCTGCAAAGAGCAGAAGCCCAGGCAAGGGAAGGAAAGATAGAAGCGGCATTAGAAAGAGTTCGTTCACGATCTTTAGCTATGCATTCCAGTGGGGAGCTGGGAGAAGTTGTTACCGTTGTATTGAATAATTTGCTGGAGCTAGGTTATATCATTGACCAGGGTGCAGCAGCCCACTTAGCAATATTTTCCGAGGGCACAAAAGATTTTTTTCAATGGTCAGCAGACCCGGCCCTTCCACATCCTGTCAGATCCTTCATTCCTTATACGGATCTACCTATACTAACTGAATTCTGGGATGCCAGGCAAAAAGGGCATGACTTTTTTGCCAAGGTTTATTCTTTTGATGAAAAGAATACCTGGTTCAACTACGCCTTTGAGCATTCAGATCTTAAACATATTCCAGGGGAATTAAAAAAACTCCTCCTGGAAAGTGAAACCTATGCACATTCAGTTGCGATAGAGAAGAACTCCGCAATTATCATAAACAGTATTACAGGCAATCAACTTTCGGAAAATCAAATTGATATTCTAAGACGATTTTCCAAAGTTTTTGAACAAGCCTATACCCGTTTTCTTGATCTTCAAAAAGTAGAAGCACAGGCAAGAGAGGCGCAGATAGAAGCAGGACTGGAAAGGGTTCGTTACAGTGCAATGGCTATGCAGTCAAGTGAAGATGTTGGTTCAGCTACTGCAGTTGTATTTAATGAAATTTCTTTACTGGGTGTTGAAACCCTGCGATGCGGTATTACTATTATTCACCCGGATATGACTGCAGATGTATGGGCAGCTACTGCTACCAGCGAAGGAAAAGAGATGAAAGGAATGGGCAGCATTAATTTTACTGATCATCCATTGTGGGTTGGTTTGTTTGATGCATGGAAGAATAAAGAAGAGAGTTTCACTTATGCATTGAAAGGTGATGATTTAAAATCTTATTATAAAGTATTAACCAACTCGCCTAATTATAATTCATCGTATATACAGAACCAGGAATTTCCTGATCATGTTTTCTATGCATCTTTTTTTGAACAGGGTGCTGTATTTACTTTTTCACTGTTACCCCATAATGATGAAAAACGTAAAGTGCTGAAAAGATTCACGGCGGTATTCTCATTAACCTTCCGCCGCTATCTTGATCTTCAAAAAGCTGAAGCCAATGCAAGAGAAGCACAAATAGAAGCCGGCTTGGAAAGAGTTCGTGCAAGAACAATGGCCATGCATAGTAGTGATGATGTAAGCGTAGCTACTGCAACAATGTTTACCGAACTAGAAAAATTAGGTATTGAAAATTTTCGTGGTGGTATTACAATTATCAAAACAAATCGGACCCAGGAAGTTTGGTCAGTAAATAATTTGACCGAAGCCCGCTTGCCAGACGGGCATGGAAAAACAGTAAAGGCTGTGGGCACATTCAATATTGAAGACCACCCCTTTTGGCAACTTATGTATAAAGAGTGGGAGGATAAAAAAGAATTTTTGTATTATTTTCTTAATGGTAAAGACAAAGAGAACTATGTCAAAATTTTGAGTAGAACACAAAATTATTTGCCACATAATCTTCCGCAATTTCCTGATGTTCATTTCCAGGTATATTTCTTTGGTGAGGGGGCCGTATGGACCAATTCTTTACAACCTCATTCGGAAGAAGCTCAACAGGTAATGAAAAAGTTTACTTCTGTTTTCTCACTTACATTTCGCAGGTACCAGGATCTGAAAAAAGCTGAAGCACAGGCAAGGGAAGCAACCATCGAAGCTTCACTGGAAAGAGTAAGGGCCAAGGCCATGTCTATGCACAATTCGCAGGATCTTTCTGAAACTGTAAATGTATTTTTTAAAGAACTGAAAACACTTAGCATCACCCCACTTCGCTGTGGTGTGGGTGTAGTGGATGAAACAGAACGAACCTCTGCCCTGTCTGCCACTACTGCATCAAAGCAGGGAGACTCCTATGAAATAATAGGAAAACTAAACCTTTCAGGGCATCCTGTACTGGATACTATTTTTGAGCACTGGAAACTGCAGCAGGAATATTATCCTGTATTGAAAGGAGCTGAGATCAAACCTTACTATGAAGCTATGAACCCGCAAGTGCGGATCCCGGATCATCCGGATCATGAAGCGCAGTATGGCAGTTATTTTTATTTTAAAGAAGGATTAGTATTTGCGTGGACCGAAAAAGGCTTGACCGAAGAAGAAATAAAAATATTCCGGAGGTTTACTTCCGTTATATCGCTTACTTACCGCCGCTATATGGAATTGCAAAAATCTGAAACGAATGCAAGAGAAGCGGTCAAACAGGCATCGCTTGACCGTATCCGTGCAGACATTGCATCTATGCGTACAGTTAATGACCTGCAACGGATCACCCCTTTAATATGGGATGAATTGACAATAGTTGGTGTTCCATTTATCCGATGCGGCGTTTTTATCATGGATGAAGAACAAAAGCTAATTCATACTTTTCTTTCAACGCCGGATGGAAAAGCGATCGGTGCATTTCATTTACCATATGATACGCCAGGAAATATCAGGCTTGTATTAAAGAACTGGCAGGATAAAAAAAATTATACCGATCATTGGGATGAAAGCGAGTTTCACCAGTTTGCTGAAATACTTGCACAACAAGGTGCACTTGAATCAGCAGAGAACTATCTCAAAACAATACCACATGGCGGATTCTACCTGCATTTCCTTCCTTTCTTACAAGGAATGTTATATGTAGGTAACACGTCTCAATTAAGTAATGAGGAAATAAAATTAATTCAAGCAGTAGCCGATGCATTTTCTACTGCTTATGCCCGCTATGAAGATTTCAACAAATTAGAAGCGGCAAAAGAACAAATAGAAAATACGCTGACCAATTTGAAACAGACACAGGCACAACTGGTGCAATCAGAAAAAATGGCATCGTTGGGTGAATTGACTGCGGGTATTGCACATGAAATACAGAACCCGTTGAACTTCGTCAATAATTTTTCTGATGTAAGTACTGAACTGGTGGATGAAATGAATGAAGAAATCGCTAAAGGGAATTTGGAAGATGCAAAACAAATAGCAGAAGATCTAAAGCAAAACCTGGAAAAAATAAATCATCATGGTAAACGGGCCGGTGATATTGTAAAAGGAATGCTGCAGCACAGCCGCAGTGGCAGCGGACAAAAAGAAATGACCGATATAAATGCGTTAGCGGATGAATACCTGAGATTAGCTTATCATGGTCTGCGGGCAAAGGATAAAAGCTTCAATGCAAAATTTGAAACAAGTTTTGATCTATCCATTGAAAAGGTAAACGTGATGCCGCAGGATATTGGCCGGGTAGTTTTGAATTTGATCAACAATGCATTTTATGCAGTAAGTGAAAAGAAAAAACAAAATACAAATGGGTTTGAGCCAACTGTTTCAGTAAGCACTAAAAAAGAAAATGGAAAAATTGAAGTGAGTGTAAAAGATAACGGCAACGGCATCCCTCAAAAAGTATTAGATAAAATATTTCAACCCTTCTTTACCACCAAACCAACCGGGCAGGGAACGGGGTTAGGTTTATCATTAAGTTACGATATTGTAAAAGCACATGGTGGTGAATTGAAAGTAGAAACGAAAGAAGGAGATGGAAGTGAATTTATTTTACAGATACCAGCTAATTAAAATGAGAGCTTATTTCAAGATCATATTACTATTATTGTTACCGTTTGCTGTCTTTGCACAGCAAACCATACCAGATAGCCTTCGAAAGATATATAACAGTGCGAAGGATGACTCCATCCTCTATAAAGCGGGGGTCCATCTTTATGATTATTACGAAGAAGTGAACCGGGATAGTGCTTTTTTCTATGCTGATCAGTGTGTACAGATCAGTCACAGAAATAACAAAAAGCTGAATGAAGCCTATTTTCTCAACCGCAAAGCATACCAGGAACTAAACATGGGCCGGTATGCTGAATCACTGCATAACCTGTTAGATGCTTTTACAATAAGTGAAAACAAAGCAAATGACAAATCCTATTGGGACATCGGTACTTTCAGGGTTGAACAAGATAAAAGATTGTATGCTTTATCCTGTACTCACCACATCTATGGAATATTGATGGCACAAACATTAAATAAGGAGGAAGAGATAACTCATTTTAAGGAGGCCACAAGAATTGCAGCCAATATAAAGAGTTGGGCCCGTTCCCTGCTTGGCAGTCTTAATCTCGGCCGGATCTATTTGCAGAAAGGAGATCTTGATTCAGCACTTTATTATGAAAACGAAGCCGAATCTATTGCGAAGAGCATGAACTGGGAAAAATATTTGTCATCCGTTCTTTATTATAGTGCCACTATCTACATAAAAAAAGGCAACACGAACACCGGTCTTGATTGTTTATACAGGGGCATTCGATCTGGTATAGCAGAAAATAATATCGACGGCCTGGCAAGGTGTTATTATGCAATGACAAAATATCATATTTCAAAGGAGAATAAAGACTCCAGCCTTTATTACGCCATCAAAAGTCTGCAGTTAATAAAGCAGCTTGGTGGTGTATCGCAGATCGAGTATCATATAGGTAATGCTTATGAAGAAGTATGTTATGCTTACCAGCTAAGAACCCAGTTTGATAGTGCTTACAAATATTTAGCACTTGCGAAACGGGCCAATGACAGCATCAGCCAGCGCAGAATTAAAAGTCTCGCCGAATTTCAGAAACTTACCCTGAACGAACAGCGGCGTTTGCAGACTATTGAAAACGAGAAAGTAGTTTATCAAAATAAGATCAGAACATATTTTTTGCTGGCAGGCATTGGAGTGTTATTGTTGCTGGCAATAATATTTTACCGCAACAACCGCCAAAAACATAAAGCGAAAGTAAAGATCGAACAGGCTTATGATAATTTAAAAGCAACACAGCAACAACTTATACAATCCGAAAAAATGGCAAGTCTTGGCGAACTAACCGCAGGTATTGCACATGAAATTCAAAATCCTTTGAACTTTGTAAATAATTTTTCCGAAGTGAACACTGAGTTGGTAGACGAATTACAACAAGACTTAAAAGCCGGAAAGATCGATGATGCTCTTGCTATCTCAAATGACATAAAAGAAAACGAACAAAAAATAAATCATCACGGCAAAAGAGCCGATGCAATTGTAAAAGGGATGTTGCAGCATAGCAGAAGCAGCAACGGTGTAAAAGAACCAACCGATATCAATGTCTTGGCTGACGAATATTTAAGATTAGCTTTTCATGGATTAAGGGCAAAAGACAAATCATTCAATGCAACATTGAAAACCGATTACGATGAAAGTATTGGCAACATCAATATCATTCCACAGGATATTGGCAGGGTTGTTTTGAATTTGATCAACAATGCATTTTATGCAGTGGATGAAAAAAAGAAGCAGAATCTAAATGCCCGCCCGGATGATGCGGTCGGACGGGGATACGAGCCGACAGTTTTAGTAAGTACCAAAAAGACCAATGGTAAATTAGAAATAAGAGTAAAAGATAATGGCAATGGCATTCCCCAAAAAGTACTGGATAAAATTTTTCAACCATTCTTTACTACTAAACCAACAGGACAAGGAACAGGTTTGGGTTTGTCGTTAAGCTATGATATTATAAAAGCACATGGCGGGGAGTTGAAAGTGGAAACGAAAGAAGGTGAGGGAAGTCAATTTCTTATTCAGCTGAACATTTAAGAAGGTATTTTCATTAATTTAAATATCCTGAAAACCTTCAAACCAGATATGGTCTGGTCGTTCATACTCTACGAGAATACACAGGATACTCATTTATTGAAATAAAATTTTGCAAATGAGAAAGAGACTAATAGGGCTGGTTATGACCGGCACATTGGGTTGTAATTTGCTCTTTGCCCAGAACACTGTAGTTGACAGTTTGAAAAATAAACTGAGCCGTCATACGCAGCAAGATACTGCGAGGGTGAATCTCCTGAACACCCTTGCAATTGAAATAAGACGTTTTGATCGCAGGCAAATGATCCCCTATACAGAAGAAGCCCTCCGGCTTTCACAAAAACTGAATTATGAAAAAGGAGAAGGCCGGGCCATGTCAAATAAAGCACTCATCGCTTATGACAGCCTGGATTTTAATAATGTGTTTTCAGAATTTGAAAAAGGTCAAAAGATTTTAGAGCGAATTGATGATAAAGAGGGTCTCGCCTTGCTTTTACGATACCGCGGAAGAGCTTACCTGGACGAAGGGCAATACGTAGAAACGCTGGATGATTATTTGAAAGCCATCAAACTGGCTGATGAAACGGGTAACATCAAACTCTCCATCGATGTAAAAAGCAATGTTGGTTATTTGTATAATGTGATCGGAGATGACAACAAAGCTATCCCTTATTATACAGAAGCACTGAATCAATCCATAAAGATCGGGTACCAATCCGGTATGGCAGGCGCCTATAATGCAATGGGAAAAACCTTTAAAACCGAAGGCAAATACACGGAAGCACTGGACGCCTATAAAAAGGGACTTGAGATCGAGATAGAACAGAAGAGACCAGAATCAATTGCTATTGCCTATGGAAATATTGGTGATGTATATGAAAGGATGGGTAACTATCGTGAAGCATTTGATAACATTAACCGGTTCCTGGTTTATTACAGATCGAAATCGAAAATTGAAGACCGGAAATCCTGGGGCGAATGGCTACTTGGAAGAGCTTTTCTGCACTCAGGAGCGGCTGATAGTGGTTTGTATTATGGGAAACATAGTTTACTTCTTGCCAGGCAGGCAAATTACCGGCAATATCTGCGGGAGGTAACTCAACTTATAGCTGAGTCAGCCGCAGAACTAAAAAAATATGATACTGCTTATACTTACCTGTTGCTTTCTTCACATTATAAAGACAGTTTGAATGGAGAAGAAATGTCCCGCAGGACCGCGATGTTGCAGGCTAATAACGATCTTGATAAAAAACAGACTGAGATCGAGCTGCAAAAAGCAAAGATCCGCAAAGAACGGGCATTGCTTGTTATGGTATTAGGGGGTTTTGTTTCTGTGATCCTTATTTCCGTTATTTTACTCCGCAACAACCGTCAAAAGCAAAAAGCAAATCTTTTATTGCAGAAACAAAAGCAGGAGATTGATAAAAAAGCAGCGGAGTTAGCCGAACAAAAAGATAATCTGGAGCAATCTCATCGTAATATGGAATTGCTTGGAGATATTGGCCGAAAGATCACTTCTTCGCTTTCTGTCGAAACTATTATTGGTACTGTATATGATAATGTAAATGCCTTGATGGATGCTTCAGTATTTGGAATAGGCATCTATCATGAAGACACAAAATATATCGATTTCCCTGCCACCTATGAAAATGGTGTGGCATTACCCGCTTATTCAAATTCCATCTATGAAGAAAACCGTTTTGCGAGTTTATGTTTTATCAGCGGTAAGGAAATTGTAATGGCTGATTTGCAAACAGAATATAAGAATTACCTGCAGGATGTGTTAGTGCCCAAACAGGGTCAACAGCCTGTATCACTTATCTATCTTCCGTTAAAAGCAAAAGACAAAATGTTTGGCGTGATCACCGTTCAAAGCTTTCAAAAAAATGCTTATTCAGAATATCATTTATATATGCTGCGTACCATTGCGATTTATGCGGCGATAGCTTTGGAAAATGCAGAGTCGTATAAAAAATTAAATCAAACTGTCGATAGTTTACAGAAAACACAATCCCAGCTCATTCAATCAGAGAAAATGGCTTCATTGGGTGAATTGACGGCTGGCATTGCACATGAAATTCAGAACCCGTTGAATTTTGTCAATAATTTTTCAGAAGTGAATACTGAATTGATTGACGAGTTGCAGGAAGAGACAAATAAAGGCAACCTGGAATTGGTGAGATCCATTGCAAAGGATATTAAAGAGAATGAGCAAAAGATCGTTCACCATGGTAAAAGAGCAGATGCCATTGTAAAAAGTATGCTGCAACACACAAGAAGCAGCAGTGGTAAAAAAGAAGCTACAGATCTTAATATGTTAGCTGATGAGTATTTAAGATTAGCTTATCATGGATTAAGAGCAAAAGACAAATCATTCAACGCAACGATGAAAACCGATTTTGATGAATCGATTGGCAATATCAATATTATTCCACAGGATATTGGGAGGGTTGTTTTGAATTTGATCAACAATGCATTTTATGCAGTGGATGAAAAAAAGAAACAGAATCTAAATGCCTGCCCGGATGATGCGGTCGGACGGGGATACGAGCCGACAGTTTTAGTAAGTACCAAAAAGACCAATGGTAAAGTAGAAATAAGTGTAAAAGATAATGGCAATGGCATTCCCCAAAAAGTACTGGATAAAATTTTTCAACCATTCTTTACTACTAAACCAACAGGACAAGGAACAGGTTTGGGCTTGTCATTAAGTTATGATATTGTAAAAGCACATGGCGGAGAGTTGAAAGTAGAAACAAAACATGTGGCCGGATTGCCTGTTGAAACTTCATCGCAGGCAGGAAGTGAATTTATTATTGTTTTACCTGTTAATTAAATGGAATGAAAAAGATATTTATTTTTTCCTTTTTTTCCTGCACAATGTTCTTATACACTTTTAGCCAAAATTCTCTGGAAGAGATAAAGACTGCAAAAGAGATGCTATTAAAAGCACAACATGATTCAATACGAGGACGATTATATGCTGAATTGGCGATTGGATACAGGTTTTCCCAGATAGATTCCTCGCTTTTTTATTCAGATCAGGCAATAGCACTAGCTGAAAAACATAATTTACCGCATTTTAAAGCTCGAATGCTATCCCTAAAAGGGGCTACCGTCCTGGAAGCAGGTAAATTACCTGAATCTTTGCAGTTTCAATTTGAAGCATTAGAAATAAGTGAAAAAGTAAAAGACACTTCCAATATCGCATTTGCTTTAAACCGGATCGGGAATATTTATATGGAATTGGCGGATTACAAAAAAGCAAATGAATATTATTTCCGGTCAAAAGATTTATTTGAAAAGATAGGTGATATAGGAATGGTCCATAATGAAGTATCAAATATTGGAAACGTCTTTGAGTTAATGCAAATACCCGATTCAGCATTGTATTATCAGCAAATCGTATATAATGCATCTCTTAAAAATAATGACAGAAACCAATATACCCGGCCGGAAATTATGTTCAGGATGGGAAATGCTTTAAAATTAAATGGCAAGCCGGAAATGGCCCTGGAATATTATAAAAAAGGTATTGCTGAAGCTTATATTGACAATGATTTGAGAAATCTCACTATGAATAACCTCTTTATCGCAAAATTGTATCATGAATTGAATATGCCTGATTCCAGCATTAAGTATGCATACAATACGATACAAACCGGCAAAGTTATTTCATTTAGAAAAGGAGTATATGATGCCTCTGTATTATTAAGTGGGCTATTTAAAAATAAAAATCAATATGACAGTGCTTATAAATATTTATCAGCAGCTACTGCAGAAAAGGATAGTTTAACAGGAGCAAAAAGATTCCAGGATTTGCAACGAATAGTATTGGACAAACAGGAGAAACAACGTGAATCTGAAGCTAAAAGCATAGCGATCCAAAACAAACAGAAACAGTATGCATTGTTAGCTGGATTGGGAATATTTTTAATTATTGCCGCCATACTTTATCGTAATAATAAGCAGAAGCAAAAAACAAATAAAGTTTTGGAAACAACGCTGACCAATTTAAAATCAACCCAATCCCAGCTTGTTCAATCAGAAAAAATGGCCTCATTGGGAGAACTCACTGCAGGCATTGCTCATGAAATACAAAATCCACTAAACTTCGTCAATAATTTCTCTGATGTAAATGCAGAATTGGTAGATGAATTACAACAGGAATTAAAAGCGGGAAAGATCGAAAATGCGATCGCAATTTCAAATGATATAAAAGACAACGAACAAAAAATAAATCATCACGGTAAAAGAGCTGATGCCATAGTAAAAGGCATGCTCCAACACAGTCGGAGCAGCAGCGGAACAAAAGAGCCAACAGATATTAATGCTTTAACTGATGAATATTTAAGATTAGCTTATCATGGCCTTCGAGCAAAAGACAAATCGTTCAATGCAGCATTGAAAACTGATTACGATGAAAGTATTGGAAACATCAATATAATTCCGCAGGATATTGGCAGAGTTATTCTCAATTTGATCAACAATGCTTTTTATGTTGTTGATGAAAAAAAGAAGCAGCAACAAACCGAATATGAACCAACTGTATCTGTAAGCACAAAAAAGACAAACGGAAAATCCGACAGCTATCGGATAGAAATAAGTGTAAAAGACAATGGCAACGGAATTCCTCAAAAAGTACTAGATAAAATCTTTCAACCCTTCTTTACTACCAAACCAACAGGACAAGGAACGGGTTTAGGACTATCTTTAAGTTATGATATCGTGAAAGCACATGGTGGTGAATTAAAAGTAGAAACAAAAGAAGGCGAGGGCTCGGAATTTATAATTACACTTTAAAAACGATTTGTTCAGATGAAAATCTTTTTTATCATATCAACTTTTTTGACCGGATTCTTTTTTTCTTCTAATAGCCAAGATCCACGAGTTCTTGATAGCCTCAACCATCTATTGGCAAAGACAGGGCAGGATACGAACCGTGTAAAACTGCTTATGCAAATAGGAAATGAATATTTTTTTACAAGACCTGATACTTCAAGACTGATTTCCGAAAAAGCATTGGCGTTATCGAGGGAGTTACATTACCTAAGAGGAGTAGTTGATAATTTGAATGAACTGGCAGAAGCAATTCGTTTTTTGGGTAATTATCCGCTTGCATTGAAATTAAACTTTGAGGCTTTGCAAATGAACCGGGAAATGAAAGATATTAATGGCGAAGAAAGAACGATGTCATTTATTGGAATTACTTACCTGGAATTTCGCGAATACCGACGGGGACTTGAATACCTGTTATCAGCCAACAAGCTTGATAAAGAAACGCACAATCAACTAATTGAAACTTTTAACCTGACTACTATTGCCAATGCATATGATCTATTGAAAATGCCTGACTCTGCATTATATTATTCAAAACTGGCCTATAAAACTTATACAGGTTTAACTCATGGCCCTTTAAGATCTCTTATACTTACAAGAATGGGAAATGCATATTTGGGCCTAGGAAAAAAAGATTCGGCATTGGCATACTATCAAGTAGCATTAGCAAATTCAATTAAGGTAAATGAAAAGGTGAACGTTAGTAAAATACAGAGAAAGATCGCCGGGCTATTTGAGCTTACCCGGCAATATGATTCAAGCCTTTATTATGCCCGCCAATCATTTAGAAATGGCAAGCAGTTAATACAGCTTTTCGAATTATTGGAGGCAAGTGAATTATTAACAAGGTTATTTTATCAGGGAAAAAATATGGACAGTGCGTTTTATTACCAGGATGTTGCAAAAGCAATGACCGACAGTCTGTACGGACCTCAAAAATTCAAAGAACTTCAATTGTTGATGCTCCAGGAACAGCAACATCAACAGGAGATACAACAGGAGCAGGAGAGGTATAAGAATAAAACAAAGACAGTTGGCTTATGGTCTGCTATTGGGGTGTTTTTTATCATTGCATTTCTACTTTACCGGAACAATCGTCACAAACAAAAAGCCAATGTCCTGCTTGAGTCGCAAAAAGAAAAAATACAAAATACATTGTCTGAATTAAAAGCAACGCAATCTCAACTTATCCAATCTGAAAAAATGGCTTCGCTTGGAGAACTCACAGCCGGTATTGCACATGAAATACAGAACCCATTGAATTTTGTCAATAATTTTTCGGAAGTGAATAAAGAATTACTGAATGAAATGAATGAGGAAATTGGTAAAGGAAATTATGATGAAGTAAAATTAATTGCTAAAGATGTGATAGATAACCAGGAAAAAATTACTCATCACGGCAAACGAGCTGATGCCATAGTAAAAGGAATGTTGCAGCACAGCCGAAGTAGCAGTGGTATAAAAGAGCCAACAGACATCAATACATTAGCTGATGAATACTTACGATTAGCCTATCATGGTCTTCGTGCAAAAGACAAATCATTCAATGCGATAACAAAAACGGATTTTGATCAAACCATTGGCAACTTAAATATCATTCCACAGGATATTGGAAGAGTAATTCTCAATCTTATCACGAATGCTTTTTATGTGGTAACCGAAAAGAAAAAACAAATGAGCCATGGATACGAACCAACCGTTTCAGTAAGTACAAGAAAAGTAAATGGTAAAGTGGAAATAAAAATAGCTGATAACGGCAATGGCATACCTCAAAAGGTTTTAGATAAAGTTTTTCAACCATTTTTTACTACTAAACCTACCGGGCAGGGAACAGGGTTGGGGTTGTCATTGAGTTATGATATCGTGAAAGCACATGGTGGAGAAATAAAAGTGGAAACAAAAGAAGGGGAAGGTAGTGAGTTTATAATAAGTATTCCTGTATAATGTAAAGCAGGATTTGTGCCCTAATCGCCGAAATTTACTAACTTAGTAAAGATTAATGGGTCTCAAAAACAATTCTTGACGATCCTGAAACAAAAATTAATAATATGCCCAAATTTATAATTGAACGGAATGTGCCACAGGCCGGAGCGTTTACTCCAGAAATGCTCAAGGCAATGTCAAAAAAATCGACAGAGGTTCTATGTACCCTCGGGTCAGAGATCCAATGGATACATAGTTATGTTGCGGGAGATAAAATATATTGTATTTATATGGCACCAAGCGAAGAACTGATATTGGAACATGCACGGCTAGGTGGGTTCCCGGCAAACAGCATCACCAAAATTTCTACTGTAATTGATCCAATGACTGCCGAATAGTATGACGTCCCGGTCTGTTAAACAAATTTTCAAGGTGTAATTGGTAAACGATCTTTCCTTTTGCACCTTTTATTTTATATGATATCCAGGTACTGATTTTTTGACCGAACCAATTGCCCTGCTATAATATATACTATGAAGAAATGGAAAACGATGAATTAAAGGAACTAAAAGAAATAAATGTAGCTCTTCGAAAAGAGCTACTGGAGATAAACCGGAAGCTCGTAGTGGAAGCATCTTTGGAAAAGATACGCAGCAGAACAATGACTATGCGTAACAGCGCCGAGCTATCAGAAGCATCAGCAGTTTTGTTTCATGAGCTTAAAGAATTGGGCATAGAAGCAATTCGCTCTGGTGTTGGTATTTTCGATGATGCGAATAATGCAATGGAATTATGGACCACTTCCGTATCAGATAACAAAGAAGTATTAAAAAAATTAGATTACTTCAGTCTTTACATTCACCCCGTATACGAAAACCTGATCTCTTCCAGAAAACAGCAAAAACTATTTGCTCTTACAAAACTTAAAGGAAACCAGGTAAGGCATTACTATCAAAGCATGACCGCTTTTGTTGCTTCGCAGGAACTGAACATTTTTAATGAGGAAGAATTTTTTTATTCTTTCTTTTTTGAACAGGGCACCCTGAATGTTGTAACTATTCAGTCTTTAACAGATGAGGATTGTATTGTTATGGCACAGTTTGCCCGTGCTTTCGGTCTTATCTATACCCGCTTTCTTGATCTTCAAAAAGCTGAGGCGCAGACCATAGAAGCATTGCGTGAAGCTGCGCTGGACAAGATCCGTGCTGAAATAGCTTCCATGCGAACGGCAGAGGACCTCGAACATATTACTCCACTCGTATGGCGAGAACTGATCACACTCAATGTACCCTTTTCAAGATGCGGTATTTTTATAGTGAGGGAAGATGAACAATTGGTACATGCTTATCTTTCTACACCAGAAGGAAAATCGCTGGCAGTTCTTCATTTGGGTTTTCATGACAATGAAACAACAGGCAAACTGATCGAAAACTGGAGAAACAAAACGGTGTTTAAAGAACAATGGGATCGTGAACAATTTCAGAATTGGGTCCAATCAATTTATGCACAGGGTCATCAAACTGTCACTGATCAGTATTCTCAATACGACAGTCTGTTTAGTTCTCTAAATCTGTACTTTATTCCTTTTTCACAGGGAATGCTTTATATAGGTGGCCAGGAGACTTTGGTGGAATCTGAAATTGATCTTGTAAGATCACTGGCTGATACCTTTTCTGTGGCTTATGCCCGTTATGAAGATTTTAAACAATTGGAGGATGCCAAAAACAGGATCGAGTTGACTTTGACCGAGTTGAAAGCTACTCAATCGCAACTGATACAATCGGAGAAAATGGCTTCATTGGGAGAACTCACTGCCGGCATTGCACATGAAATTCAAAACCCGCTAAACTTCGTCAATAACTTTAGTGAAGTAAGTAATGAGTTGATTGATGAAATGAAAGATGAAATAAAAAAAGGGAATTACGACGAAGTAAATGCTATTGCAGATGATATAAAGCAAAATTTAGAAAAAATAAATCATCACGGAAAAAGAGCCGACGCTATTGTAAAAGGAATGTTGCAACATAGTCGCAGCAGTAGTGGAATAAAAGCACCTGCAGATATCAATGCTTTGTGTGATGAATACCTGAGATTAGCTTACCATGGACTGAGGGCAAAAGACAACTCTTTTAATGCAACAATAAAAACTGATTTTGATGCAAGCATCGGCAACATCAATATCATTCCGCAGGATATTGGAAGAGTTATTCTCAATTTGATCAACAATGCTTCTTATGCAGTAGATGAAAAGAAAAAGCAAACCGCTGGCGGATACGAACCAATTGTTTCAGTAAGTACAAGAAAAGTAAATGCCCGCCCGGACGACCCGGTCGGACGGGGTAAAGTGGAGATAAGAATTGCCGATAATGGCAACGGTATTCCACAAAAAGCATTGGATAAAATTTTTCAACCATTCTTTACTACTAAACCAACCGGGCAGGGAACAGGATTGGGTCTATCCTTAAGCTATGATATTGTGAAAGCACATGGAGGGGAAATAAAAGTGAAGACAAGAGAAAATGAAGGAACTGAATTTATTATTATTTTGCCAGAGTAGTCGCTGGGCAGATATCTATTTATGAAACAAGTTTTGATCTTAGTTTTCCTTTTTAGTTCATTAACCCTTTCTTCATTCAGGGTGCCTGCTCCATTTGCTATATCAAAACCAGCAATAGTCAAAGGTTTATTTGATTCTGATGATGTACTGGAGATAAAACTGAAAGGAAAATTCCGCGACCTGCTTAATGACAGGTCTTCTGAAAATCCCAAAAGTTTTCCCTTTTCTCTCTCCTATAAAAATGAAGGCAACAGTGAAATACAAATACCTGTCAAAATAAAAACAAGAGGGCATTTCCGCAGGATGAAAGATAACTGCAACTATCCTCCTCTCCTGCTTCAATTCGCAAAAGATGGCCCGAAGCTTAAGTCTATTTTCAGTGAACAAAAAAAAATAAAATTGGTGATGCCTTGCGTAGATGATAAATATATTATCCGCGAATGGCTGGTATATAAATTATACAACTTGCTTTCACCAAAAAGTTTCAAAGCCCGACTGGTAAAGCTACAAGTGGAAGATGAGAAGAATAAAAAAACGACCGGCCCCTTTTTGGGCATTTTATTGGAAGAAGAAAAACAAATGGCTAAACGTAACCGGTTGACCGATGTTGAAAGAAAGATCAAACCACAACAAACAGAAACTAATTCATTTTTAAAGCTAGCAGTATTTGAATACCTGATTGGCAATACTGACTGGTCCGTCGAATATCTTCAGAACATTAAATTAATTGCCGCCGATTCCATCTCAGTGCCGTTTGCTGTGCCATACGATTTTGACCATGCCGGTATTGTGAATGCCCCATACGCCTATCCTGCCGAACAATTACAGATGAGTTCCGTTAGAGAAAGACGCTACCGTGGTTATTGTATACACGATTTAAAAGTATTTGAACCGGTGCTTGCTGAATTTAACCGTTTAAAAAGCGATATTTATAAGTTATATAGCGGCTGTACCCTACTGGATGAGAAATATACTAAATCAACCATTCGCTATCTTGATGAATTTTACAATACTATCAATAATGCGAAAGCATGGCAAAAAGATTTTGCCTATCCCTGTGATAAAAACGGCACCGGAAACGTTATTATAAAAGGATTGAAAGAAGATTAATTTTGAGTCCTATTTTACTCCCAGATCTGCCTTTCAAAAAAGCAGGTTTGGGCTTATCTTTAACAATGATATTATAAAAAAATATATGACGGTGAGCTTGAGGGGAAAAACAAAGGAAAGGTGCAGAATTCTAAACTTACCCACTACTTAAATCAAATAATGCTGAAACGAAATACCTGTTTAACGATTTGTCTTATTGTGGTAAATTTTCTTGCAGCCCAGCAAGCCAATATTGATAACCTGAAGCAACAGGGTAGCATTACTGCAAATGACACCCTGAGATTAGTAAGTTATCGCAATCTTTCCCGTTTATTTGCAGAAGTAGACCCTGACAGTGCATATCATTATGCCGAGAAGTCCTTACAACTCTCACGGCAGTTGCATTTCAAACTTGACGAAGGAAGTGCATTAAGGGAAATGGGTTATGCTCTTTTGAATAAAGGCAATTACCCCAGATCATTGAAAACTGTTTTATCCGCTATGGCTATTTTGGAAAATCCTAAAAGTGAGGAGAAGGTACTGGTGGGCAAATTCCCCGGTGATGATGAACTTATATATCGTACTGCGAGTCCACATGAACAAAGACTTAGCGAAATTGCTTTCACTCACCAGATATTAGGTGTTTTGTATGCTAATTCAAATAACTATGAGAAAGCATTGGTGCATCACCTGGAGGGTAAACAAAAAGCGGAGGAGTCGGGTAATATCCCACTGCAAAGTATAATCAATATGACAATGGGCAGAGTGTATTTGAATTTGAAAAAACCAGATTCTGCCCTGATCTCCGAATTGCTGGCATATAAGCAAATTATGCAAAAAGGATATACCCGGTATCTCGGAAGTGCATTGCTCAATACGGGGCGAATCTATTTTGCCATGGGAGAAAAAGATTCAGCTATACATTTTTACAGAAGGGCATTAGATGCCAGTAAAAAATATTATTATTTCAGGGGTGTGGCGGCAAGCAACCTGGCGTTGGCTGATATACATAAACAAATGAACCGGCCAGATTCAAATCTTTTTTATATCCGCAATGCCCTGTCTGCAGCTTATGACCTGGATGCTCCTGACTTGTTTTTACGTGCATATACTGCATTGGCTGGTTATTATAAAACAAGTGGCAACAATGATAGTGCTGTAAAATACCAGTCGCTGATCATAAAAATTAATGACAGCCTTTTTAATTCAAAACAAGCACAGGATTTTCAGAATATTGATTTTGATGAAAGACAGCGGCAGCAGGATATTGAAACTGCAAATGGTGCATACCGGAATAAAGTAAGAACAAATATGTTGCTTTTTGGCATTGCAATTTTTTTGCTTATTGCAATCATATTGTGGAGGAATGGTCTGCAACGGAAAAAAGCAAACACATTATTGTCCACCCAAAAGAAAGAGTTGGAAACTACATTAAGTAAGTTACAAGTAACGCAGAAGCAACTGATCCAATCAGAAAAAATGGCTTCGCTTGGAGAACTTACTGCAGGTATTGCACATGAAATTCAAAACCCTTTAAATTTTGTAAATAATTTTTCAGAAGTAAATACGGAATTGATAGATGAAATGAAAGAGCAACTGGCCTTAGATAATAAGCAACAAGCACTAGAGATCGCTAATGACATTAAAGAAAATGAACAAAAAATAAATTACCATGGCAAACGTGCCGACTCAATTGTAAAAGGTATGCTGCAACACAGCCGCAGCAGTACCGGTCAAAAAGAACCCGTAGATATCAATAACCTGGTGGATGAATGCCTGCGGCTGAGTTTTCATGGAATGCGGGCAAAGGATAATTCATTCAATGCAAAATCAGAAACAGATTTTGATACAACCATTACAACCGTAAATGTGGTGTCGCAGGAAATTGGACGGGTAATGCTTAACTTATTTACCAATTCATTTTATTCTGTTTTACAAAAACAAAAAACGGCTTCCGGCGACTTTGAACCAGTTGTTTCGGTTAAAACAAAAATGCATCCCGGGGCAGTACATATTATTGTCCGGGATAATGGTAATGGTATTCCCCAAAGAGTAATTGATAAAATCTTCCAGCCTTTCTTTACCACCAAACCTACCGGTGAAGGCACAGGCCTGGGGCTTAGTATGAGTTATGACATCATTACAAAGGGTCACGGAGGTGAATTGAAGGTGGAAACAAAAGAAGGAGAATTTGCAGAGTTCACCATTATTTTACCCATATAAGCCTTAAATTCATCAATTGAAAATAAGCCAACAATCCACCTAAATAATAACAGATGAAAATTTTAGTAGTAGACGACGAAAAAGATGTGCAGGTGCTTTTTGAACAACGTTTCAGAAAGGAAATGCGGAATGGAGAAATGCAGTTTGTATTTGCATTTTCTGGTGAAGAAGCATTGATGTACCTGAACGAGCACAACCATGAGGCTGTGCTGATACTTTCCGATATTAATATGCCGGGTATGAGTGGTCTCGAACTACTCGGACACATCAAACAAAAATACCAAACCCCTCCTCCACTTGTAATGATGATCACAGCCTATGGTGATGCGGAAAATTATAATACTGCCATGAAACTCGGCGCTGATGATTTTTTAACCAAGCCGGTTGATTTTTCAAACCTGAAAGAAAAATTAAAAGCAATACAGTAATGGCAAAATCCAAGATATTGGTAGTGGATGATGAGGCAGATCTGGAAGTACTCATCAAACAAAAATTTCGTCAGAAAATACGGGAACACCAGTACGAATTCCTGTTTGCCTCCAATGGTAAACATGCCCTTGAGCAACTTGAGTTGAACACTGATGTGGATGTTGTGCTCAGCGATATCAATATGCCTGAAATGGATGGTCTTACTCTCCTTACAAAGATCGGAGAGCAAAATTCTTTGCTGAAAGCAGTAATTGTATCTGCATATGGCGATATGGATAATATCCGTATTGCGATGAACCGTGGCGCATTTGATTTTATCACTAAGCCGGTGAATTTTGAAGACCTGGAACTGACGATGGAGAAAACACTTAAGCATGTGCAGCAACTCCGGGAAACAATGAAGGCTATCAAGGAAAATAATATTCTGAAGATGTACGTGGATGAAACCGTGTTGAACTTTATGGGTAGCCGTGAGTTTGAATCTTCACTCATGGCGAATGAAACAGTGGATGCCACCGTAGCATTTATTGATATCTGCAGTTTTACCACTATTAGTGAGAACGAAACACCCGATAAAGTCGTACAGCTGCTAAATAGCTATTTTGATGTAATGGTAAAAGAGATAATTGCACAAGGCGGGTTCATAGATAAATTTATTGGTGATGCAGTAATGGCGGTTTTCCGTGGCGACTATCATCTTGACCGTGCTGTAGATGCCTGCCTTACTGTAAGAAAAAAAGTGCAGGAACTGCCAGGTATAAATGGAGAAGTTTCTTTTGTACCAAAAGTTTCTATTGGGATCAACAGTGGGGAAATGATTTCTGGCAATATTGGTTCGGCCACATTAAGAAGACTTGACTATACAGTGATTGGCGATACTGTGAATACAGCACAACGTTTACAAACCGCAGCAAAAGAAAACCAGATCATCATAAGTGAAAACTCTTACGAAAAAATAAAAGAATCTTTCAGTTGTAATAAAGTGGGTGAAGTGAATTTAAAGAACAAGGCCAATCCCCTGATCATTTATGAAGTAATGGATTAATAAAAGCCGAGAATAAAAAGATGAATGCAAACGGTATTTTCAAAAAAAAACTGACCACTTCTGAAATTTTACAGGATGCTGCATTTATGATTGCGGGTTCGGTAGTAGCCAGTTTTGCTTTAAAGAGCTTTTTGGTACCTAACAATTTCTTTGATGGTGGCGTAACCGGTATTTCACTACTCGTTCATCATGAATTTCATCTTAACCTGGCCTTGATGATCATAGCCTTTAACTTGCCATTGGTACTTGTCAGTTATTTTTCCGTAGGTAAAAGTTTCGCAGTTAAAATGTTCCTGGCAGTTGTCCTCCTTGGCGTCAGCCTTCAGCTTTTACCTGAATATGCTTTAACCAAAGACAAACTACTTATCTCGATTTTCGGAGGAGTATTCCTGGGCATCGGTATCGGTCTTGTGATGCGGGCAGGTACAGCGTTGGATGGAATTGAAGTGTTGGCTTTATTTACTTTAAAGAGGACATCATTTACTATATCTGAAATTATTCTTGCTATCAATGTTTTAATATTTACCATTGCTGGTATTGGTATTGGTATTGAAAATGCCCTTTATTCAATCCTCACCTATTTCTGCGCCACCCGTTGTATTGATTATGTGGTCGAAGGCTTACAGGCTTACACCGGTGTTACCATTATTTCAGGCAAGAGCGAAGAGATAAAACATGAGCTGGTAAATAATCTTGGAAGGGGGATAACAGTTTACAAAGGCGAAAGAGGTTTTTTACCTGGCAACTTTGAAGTAAGCGCAGATTGTGATATCATCTTTACAGTGATCACCCGTCTTGAACTAAGAAAGCTTAATAATCTTGTGCATGAAGTAGATCCCAAGGCATTTGTATTTGCCAATACCATTAAAGAAGCATCAGGCGGTATACTCAAACGTAGACACAAGCACTAAAAACCCAGAACAGATTTTAACTTCGGATAGCCGGAACGGCTTACTGGTACTTTGGCGCCGGATTTTAATACAGCTACATGATTGTCTTTCTCATAGGGGTCAATTCTTGTGATCTGGGAAATATTAATAATGTAGGACCGGTGTGAACGTACAAATTGGTTAGCATCTAGTACCTGCTCAAAGTGGCCCATAGTTTTGCTTTTTAAAAAATAGCCATCCTTTGTATGCACTTTTACATAATCATCGGCAGCTTCTAAATAAAATACTTCATGAGCCGGAATGATCTTTATTTTACTTCCATCCTTTATAACGATACGCTGGGCCTGCGCTGGAGATAAAGATGCTGTTTCCAACAAATCTTTTGTAGACTCTTTTGTTGAATCAGCCTGCTGAAGCCATTTTGCAATTGCTTTATCAAATCTTTCCTGGTTGAAAGGTTTTAATAAGTAATCTATTGCATGTGCTTCAAAAGCTTTGATGGCATATTCGTCAAACGCCGTTGTAAAAATCACTGCCGGTCGTTCATCAACCAGTTCCAGCATTTCAAAACCATTGATCTTAGGCATTTGTATATCCAGGAAAATCAAATCGGGTTTATGTTGCTGAATAGCTTTTACACCTTCAAAGCCATCACCGCATTCCTGTGACAACTCGAGTTCAGTATGCTTTTGTAAATATTCTTTTACAATGCTGCGTGCCAGCGGCTCATCATCTATTATCACTATTTTATACATGTTGGGGAATTGTTACTGTTGTTGTAAAGATATTTTCTTTTGCAGTTGTTTTTAGCAGGTCATTTCTTGCAAACAAGAGGAATAATCTTCGTTGCACTGATTTTAAACCAAATCCGGTACCCTGCTGCGGTGCCGAGGTTTCAGGATCAAAAGGATTCTGCACTTCTACTATTAGTTTGTTGTCCTCGTTTTTGGCAGAGATAATGATAATCGTTTCTCCCATTGTATCATACAAGCCAAACTTGATCGCATTTTCAACAATTGGCTGCAATAATAATGCAGGCAGTTTTAAATTTTCAGCCGATTCATCCGTATTAACAACTGTTGAAAGCCGGTTTCCAAATCTTACCTTTTCAATATCGAGATATAATTGCAGGTATTGCATTTCTTCTTTCAGATTCACCCATTGCTGTTCTTCTTTTTTTAATGTGCCCCGTAAAAAATCAGACAGTTGCTGAACCATTTTTCTTGCTTCTGCCGGCCTTACCCCAATCAATGCATTAATGGAATTTAAACTGTTGAATAAAAAATGTGGTTGTAATTGCTGTCGCAATTTAAAAAGCTCAGCATCTTTTGCCAGTTTCTCAAGGTCCTGTTTACGTTTACCTCTTTCATCCTGCTCTACACGGTTGTACCAGATCACACTCATCAGGGCAATGCAGCCAATAAACAAAAAGTAAAGGCTGATACGTATTACGACTGAACGATCAAAGAATTCTGAATAACCATGATTATGAATTAAAAGACCTGTGAGCTCCAATCTTGTTAAAATAATAATGATAGCCGTAAGAAAAACACACCAGGCGAAAAGGTGAATAAATCTTTCTTTCTGCGGCATATAATACCTCAGTGTATTTAACAGCAGCAAACTTGCCAGCAATAAATGGATCGTACTGACTAATGCATCTATGATCGCTATTTCAAAACTGCACCCGTACCATATCATTAATGCAGTATGATCTCCGATTATAACCAGCCAGACTATTCCGAAAAAGATCCTGACCCGTGAAGATGATAACGGAGATACTGACATAGTCTTTAAAGGAGTTGCAAAATTTGATGTGATTCGGATTGAAGAATGCTGGCAGCTTTTCGGTTGACCGTTTCAATATAAGCATCGGCATTTCCTCTTTCTTCGATCCTTGAGTAGAGTTCTGCGCCGTCGATCATTTCACCTAATTTATAAAGCTCGGCAACATTTATAAATTTCCATTGCACCAGTTGCCGGTTTGTATTCATAAAAATTTCTTCTTCCCGTACACCGGTTAACTGGGCTTTATGAAAAGCCTCTTCTTTATTGGCAGCTTGTATTAAACGAAGTTGCTCGTCAAATTGTGCATCATCGGAATTAGTTCCCGATAAAATGCGGTAAACAATTTTTGCTAAATACCAATTCATAATGCAGATGGGGTTTTATGTAGATGGTTTATCAGAAATTCCGAATCTCTATTCCGGCAAAAATGCTGGTGCCTTTCAGCAGCAAAACTTTTCCCGGATTAATTGAAATATTTTCCAGTGAACGCTTATCCTCGATGCCTCCGAATATGGCAATGATATCTGATTTCACATCCCAATCGGAAGGCACAACGATCTTTGTTCCGCCGAATATCTGGGTCATATCCAATATTACTTCACCTTTAATATCTGCCTGGCTGAAGTTGAGTTCCGTTCCGCCCATGATATTAGTAACATCCCCCCCTTTAAAATTCTTGGAAAGCACATTTTTCTTTATACCGCCAAAGATGGAAGTAGTATCTAAAATATCTTCACTGGAGTTTTGTGTTTCATCAACAACCTTCGCTTCATCTACTGTGCTGAAACCTGTCGTTTTTTTTTCAGTATTCTTATTTTCGCCCCACCATTGCCGGCGGCGTGGCCTGAATATAAATGCAAGACCAATTATGATTAATGCAGATGGCCATATGAATTTGCGTAGTTCAATATCCGGAACAATATAACCGGCAAGAAATGCGCCGCCGATCAGCATTAAAAAAAACCAGCTGAAATTACGAAACCCACATTTTACGCCACTAAAAAAACCAATCACGATAAGTATCATTGGCCAGGTAAACAGCCAATGTGGTAATGGTACTGCTACTGCTTTTAATAATGCTGCCACTCCAATGATAAGGATTATAAGACCCGTCCAGATATGACCATGGCTGTGATACCGCTGCATCTTAGTTTCCCAACGCTGTCTTCTTTCTTCCCAACGTTGCTCTCTTCTGTCCCATCTTTTATCAAACTCTGACATGCTATTTAATTTAACCCAAAACTAAGTTGTGAGTACTGAACGGTCAATGGCAGATGGGTAATAAAGGGGTTGTTTCCGGTAAATGGTAGTAACCTGTCGGTGAATGGGATATAGGAGTTAAAGATTTGACTCCCCAGATTAGTTTACGAAGAAACTAAGAAAGTGAAGCAGCCATCTCTAAACGGTACTGCTGTTGTTTTTCCTTCATGCAGGTAAACAAAAAACAAGTAATAAAAGGCATATTGATGATCTCGTTCTTGTAACGGATAGCAACCGTACCGCTTACATATGTTTCAGTGGAAGAAGTATCAACAGCTTTTAATTCAACCGGCACTGCAGCATTGCTGTAGCCGATATCAATTCTGCGTTCAGCCAGTTTTTCTACAAGGTCTTCCAGTAGCTCCGGCTTATCAAGTACGGCGGTGATTTGAAGTGGCTTTTTCATAACCTGTGCTATTAGCTTTAATTATTCCCGTTTCATTCCTCTTCTGGTTCTCTTCTCAAACGGTTATTGTACTTATGTACGTATATAAGATGTCTCGATAACCGTTTAGGTTAAAAAAGAAATGTGAAAATTCGCGGCTAAATAGGGAAAGTACGAAGTAGAAGTTCAGAGAAACTCAAACCGGTCACCATCAAACAGGCCTTTATCGCTTAGTTTAAGATGGGGTATAACAAGTAAGGCCATAAAGGAAAGGGTCATAAAAGGAGCAGTAAGCGTAGAACCTAATTCTTCTTTTACCATTTTATCGATGGCTGTATAAGCTTCAGCAACTTTGTAGCCGTCTTCATTACTCATTAAACCTGCAACCGGCAGTCCTAAAACCATTTCCTTTTTATTACTCACTGCGCTTACACCTCCTTGTTTTTCTATCACCAGGTTTACTGCTTTGCAAATACTTTCATCATCAACCCCAACAGCAACAATATTGTGACTGTCGTGAGCAACAGAGGAAGCGATAGCTCCTTTCTTTAAACCAAAATTTTTAATAAATGCTTTTGCTATGGGAGCATTGCTATAGCGATTCACCACCAGAATTTTTAAAATATCATTCCCCGGATTACTTTCAATTAAATCAGTCTTTACAATTACCTCATTTAAAGCTCTTACTAATTTATTCGTGATAAGTTGACCGTCCAAAGCTTCAATAACATTTACCTGTTCTATGTTTTCTTCTTTTCCATATTTATTTACCAAGTATTGAAAATCGGTGACTTCTTTTTTACTACAGGAAAAATTATTTATTATCCCTGACTTCCCGCTTTCAATTTTCGATTTTCCATTTTCAGCAACTAACCGGCCATTAATAAACGTTTTCACCACTTCAAACTTTTCAAGATCCTTTACTATAATAAAATCTGCAGGGTCTCCTTCCTTTAATAAACCAATATTAAGCTTGTAATGTAAAACCGGGTTCACACAAGCAGCACTTAATACTTTATATACATTTATACCCTTCGCTACTGCTCTTGCACAAAGCTGGTTTATGTGACCTAGCACCAAACTATCCGGGTGTTTATCATCGCTGCAAAACATCATTTGATTGGGATACTCATTCAGCAGGTCGATCAATGCGTCAAAGTTTTTTGCAGCGCTTCCTTCACGGATGATGATCTTCATTCCATTTTGCAGTTTATCTAATGCTTCTTCTTTGGTAAAACATTCATGATCGGTCGTTATGCCTGCAGCAATATATTGTTTTGCCAAATCTCCACGCAATCCCGGCGCATGTCCATCTACAGGTTTTAATAAACGATGGGCTGATGCGATCTTCTTCATCACTTCTTCATCTTCATTCAGCACACCCGGAAAATTCATCATTTCACTCAGGTATTTTATTTCATCTCTTTTTAAAAGTTCTTCAACATCATTTGAATCTAATGTAGCTCCCGCGGTTTCAAAAATAGTAGCGGGTACACAACTCGGGGCACCAAAATTGAATTTAAATGGAACTGTTTTCCCATTTTCGATCATAAATTCCACTCCTTCCATTCCGCAGACATTTGCTATTTCGTGTGGATCGCTGACAGTACTTACAGTCCCATGTACCACTGCAAGCCTTGCAAACTCTGAAGGCACCAGCATGGAGCTTTCAATATGAACATGACTGTCGATAAAGCCAGGAAGAATGTAACCAGATGCCAGGAGCCCGGAACCGGGAGTTTCCTTAATAGAAACAATCTTTCCATTTTCAACTGTAACAGTTGCTGGATAGATTCTGTTTTGATGCACATCAACCAAATTGCCATTTATAGAAAAGGAATTCATTACAGCCATTTAGATAAAGGTAAATCCTTAACTTCAATACATTAACACCAATCACATGAGAAAATTAATTGCAACGATTGCTTTTATCAGCATTTCCATTCTTGCTTTTACACAAAACCAAAAAACAGCAACTCCTGCACCAGCTGCTACAACTAATGAAGAAGATCAGCTATTCAAAAATGTAAAATATCGTCTTATCGGACCATTCCGCGGCGGACGAAGTGGGGCGGTTGCAGGCAGCTATAAAAACAAGAATACATTTTATTTCGGTGCTACCGGCGGCGGCGTCTGGAAAACAACAGACGGAGGTAGCAACTGGATGAATGTTTCAGATAAATATTTCGGAAGCACCATAGGTGCTGTAGCCGTTGCGCCAAGTGATGAAACTGTGATCTATGTTGGCGAAGGAGAAAACACCATGCGGGGAAATGTAAGTGAAGGCCTCGGCGGTATGTGGCGTAGTGATGATGGTGGCAAGAGCTGGAAAAATATTGGTTTGAAAGATGGCCGTCATATCATTCGCATTGTTATTCATCCCAAAAATCCTGATATAGTTTGGGTAGCTGTAATGGGTCATTTGTTCGGGCCCAATGATGAACGTGGTGTTTATAAAACAACCGATGGCGGTAAAACATGGAAGAAAACTTTATTCATCAATAATCAAACAGGTTGCAGCGATCTTGTAATGGAACCTGGAAATGCAAATGTTTTTTATGCAGGTATGTGGCGTTTGATCAGAACACCTTATTCTTTAGAAAGCGGTGGCGATGGAAGCGGTTTATGGAAAAGTACGGATGGTGGAGAAACATGGACAAATATTTCAACAAAAAAAGGTTTGCCAAAAGGAACATGGGGTATTGTAGGTGTTGCAGTGGCTCCTTCTAATACTGATAAAATTTATTCCATCCTGGAAAATAAAGATGGTGGTTTATATATGAGTGCTGATGGTGGGGAAACATGGACACTTACCTGCAGTGATAATAATATCCGTCAGCGGGCATGGTATTACACTAAGATTTTTGTTGATCCTAAAAATGAAAACAAGGTTTACTGCCCCAATGTAAATTTTATGCGTAGTACTGATGGTGGCAAAACATTTCAATCAATTAATACACCCCATGGCGATCATCATGATCTCTGGATCGATCCTGAAGATGGAAACCGGATGATCGTTGCTGACGATGGCGGCGCACAGGTTTCATTTGATGGTGCCAATAACTGGAGTACTTATTTAAATCAACCCACCGTACAGGTATACCGTGTAAGTACAGATAATGCGTTTCCTTATCGTGTATTAGCACCGCAACAGGATAATGGTGCTTTTCGTATTCGTAGCAGAACTTATGGAGCAGCTATTACTGCAACAGATATGGAGAATGCCGCCGGAAGTGAAAGTGGTTATATAGTTGCTGACCCGGAAAATCCGGATATTACTTATGGTGGTAATTATATGGGACTCTTACAACGGCTCGATCATCGTTCTGGCGAAAGCCGTGCTATCAATGTATGGCCAATTGATAATATGGGTGCTGGAGCTGATGCAGCTAAATATCGTTTTCAATGGAACTACCCGATCTTCTTCTCTCCCAATAATCCTAAAAAATTATATGCAGCCGGCAATCATTTGTTCGCAACAGAAGATGAAGGAAAGACATGGCAGATGATCTCCCCTGATCTAACTACAAATGATAAAAAGAAACAAGCATCAAGCGGCGGACCAATTACACAGGATAATACTAGTGTTGAATATTATTGTACCATATTTTATGCAACTGAAAGCTGGATGGAAAAAGATCTATTGTGGACTGGCAGCGATGATGGTTTGGTTCATGTAAGTAAAGATGGTGGTAAGAACTGGGAAAATGTAACACCGAAAGATTCTCCGCAGTGGGTTATGTGGAATTGTATAGAAGTGGATCCATTTAAAAAAGGAGCAGCTTACATTGTTGGCACCAGGTATAAGCTGGATGATTTCAAATCCTATATCTATAAAACAGAAGATTACGGTAAAACATGGAAGCTCATCGTAAACGGAATTAATCCTTTGCATTTTTCAAGATGCCTGCGTGCCGACAGAAAAAGAGCTGGCCTTTTGTATGCAGGTACAGAATATGGAATGTATATTTCTTATGATGATGGCGCCAACTGGAAATCATTTCAATTAAATCTTCCTGTAGTTCCTATAACTGATCTTACCATCAAGAATAATGATTTGATCGTTGGTACTCAGGGAAGAAGTATTTATATATTGGATGATCTGACAGTGATACAACAAAAGAATACTGATGTACTAAATAAAAACCTGCATGTGTTTAGCGTAAACCCTGCATACCGTATGCCCGGTGGTGGCCGTCGTGGTGGTGGCGGTGGTCAGGGCGGAGGTACAATAGCGAATGCAGGCATGAACCCTCCAAACGGGGTTGTGTTTAATTATTACATGAAGAATGCAACTGATTCAACAAAGATCTCAATTGATGTTATGGATAAGAATAAAAAGTCTATCAAAACATTTTCTACTTCCTCAAAAGAAAATAAAATTGATGTGTCCAAAGGAATGAACCAATTTGAATGGGATATGAACTACCCTGTTGCAGAAAGAGTGGAAGGCTTGATCTTATGGAATGGATTTATTGGAGGGCCAAAAGCAGCCCCAGGAAATTATTTTGCAAAATTCAAATCGGGTAATGATTCAACAGAAGTTCCGTTCACTATTCTTGCTGATCCTAATTATAAAACAACACAAACAGAGTATGATGAACAGTTTAATCACCTGATCACAATCCGTGATAAATCATCTGAAATAATGAAGGCAATAAAAAATATCCGTGAGGTACGTCAGCAGATGAATGATTTCAGTTCCAGAGTTGGAAAAGATCTGCCAAAAGAAGTAAAACAGCAGATCGATACTGTAAATAAACAAATGACTGCTGTAGAAGATGCACTGCATCAAACTAAAGCAAAGAGCGGACAGGATGTATTAAATTACCCCATCAAGCTCGATGATAAGCTATCCAGTATTTACAACGCTGCGTCAGCAGGACAATCAGGTCTTTCAAAACAAACTAAAGATGCTTATGCAGAGTTAGCTCCTTTGATAGATGAACAACTGAACAAATTGAAAAAAATAATGAGTGAGGATGTTGTAAAATTGAATCAAATGATTCATGAAAAGACATTACCTGTGATCGGGGTGAAGAAAGAATGAAAAAACTAAATAAATAGAAATTTGCTTACGCAGCCGGTTGATGAGTTAGCCGGCTGTGTTCTTTTATCCACTGTGGACTATACTTCTTTGTACGTTCCTTCATTAGTGCAATGGCTTCTTCTTCGCTGGCAAACATATTATTTATGTTCACCAAGTTTTTCGCCAGCTTATCATAGCGTTTTGTCATCAGCCATAAAAAAACATGCAGGTAATGAATACCATCGAAAACGAATACTTTGGTTTTCGCAAACTCATCCTTGTGTTTTAAAAATTCGCCAGGAATATCTGTGTAATGTAATGCAGGGCGCAAATGATGCACTGCATGATAGCCGTCGTTCCAGCAAGTATGATTATATTTTGTATTGATGCAGTTGATCGTATTTTCTTCCGGGTCTTCTGTATGAATAAAAGCATGCTGGGCCCAGTTGCCGAGCATCATTACTATACGGGCAAAAACAAATGGGATGATAAATATCCAGAGAGTTGCCTGCAGGTTTACAAAGCACATACCAATGCAAAACAAGTAAAAAGAAATTTCGCCAAAACTCAGGCGCATGTAAAATTTCTTCCATTTACGATTGAAGAGGTACATAAAGGTATCTCTAAAACCTAAGGTCAAAAACCGGGAAACATATTGTATAAATCCCCAGAGACTATCACGCTGATAACGCAAAGTACTACTGCCATCATCCGGCATATTATTCTCCACATGGTGCATAGCCATATGATGTACAAAATACGTTTCAGGTGTATGACCAAAGAATGGACAAATTGCCCAAACAATCCAGTCATTGATCCACACATATCCTTTTTTAAAAAATTTCCTGTGACTGATACAATGCAGCATTAAGCCAAATCTGCCTTTAAAATATAGTTGTGATACATAGAAATAGGGCAGATAAAGCAACCACCAGTACCAGCCTTGCAATAAAGGAGTATATAATATTACCGCAGCGGGTAGCACTAAAATATGGATGGCCGTTAATAAATGAATAAAAGGTAAATCCCTTGGATCATTAATATACCGGAGCCAGAATTTTTCGTACCAGCTATAAGAGGTTTTTGGAATGTATACCGGATCTGTAATGGTGGTCAGCGATTTCATGAAATACTACTACTATTAATTTTTGCAATGATACGCTTTCTTGAGTTTCCCGGGAATGATTAAAGTCTATGAAATTATATGTTTCCGCTAATTTCTGCGTATTTATTTGTCAAAGCCTATTATTTAACGGGTAAATGTTTGAAATAGTGCCTTTTTATACTCTTCCGTTTTTCTTTGTTTCCCCATTATTTAGTTAAAAAATCTAACCCTAATAAAGTACCGTATATGATAGCAAAGATTTTTTAGCGGTAACAAAATTTAACCCCTTAAGAAACCGAAACAATCCTTCTCCCTTTGAAATAATGGCTGCTTAATCCAGTTTATTCCGGTGTATTAAGCAACTCCACAATTCCGGAATAGTTAATTACTCAAAACAAAATCAGTTATGAAAAGAAAAATTTACGCTTCCATCATGCTGGTTGCAATGCTCATTAGCGTATTTCCTTATGGAGCATTTGCATCAAGCCATCGTGAAGCACCATTAATTTCAAATGATCCGCTTGCGGATAATACAGACCTGTATGCTTTTCGCAGCCCGGACAATCCGAACAAAGTAACCATCATCGCCTGTTATGTTCCCGGGCAATTGCCACAGGGAGGTCCAAATTATTATTCGTTTGGTGAAAACATCCGTTATGAAATTCACATTGATAATAATGTAGCCACTAAAGGTGATGATATTGTTTACCGTTTTACGTTTGACCAGAAGAATGAAGACCCCACAACATTTTTTAATATCCGTTTGGGAAAACAAAACCTGAAAACCACTTATACTTTGGAAAGAAGTGTGAATGGTGGAAAGAAATTCAGCACTATTGTTACAAATGGCGTTGTTCCTCCACCAAATATCGGCCCTCGTTCTATCAGTTCCCCCGTTGGTTTGAATGCGCCTAACTATGAATCGTTGATTCAAAGTGCAATCACAACAGCCAGCAGTGGTGAAAAAGTTTTTTGCGGGACTTCAGATGATCCGTTTTTTGTTGACCTCGGTGGCGCATTTGATTTAGGTGATGCTCCCCGTACGACAGGTACACAATCAATTGATGGTTTGAAATGTCTGAATGTTTCAACCATTGCTTTGCAAATTGATATTTCAACTTTGCAAAAAGATGGTAAGTCAGCAGCACAGGCAGCAAATATCCTGGATCCTAATTATGTAATTGGAGTTTGGGCATCTGCAAGTCGTCAAAAAATAAGAGTATTGAACCCGGATGATTATTATGGAACTGAATCACACCAGGGTCCATGGGTACAGGTATCCAGATTAGGTATGCCATTAACAAACGAAGTTGTGATTCCAATTGGTAAAAAAGATCTGTGGAATGCATTGACTCCTTACCAGGATCTGGAATACCTTAGCACATTCGGAAAATATTTTTACAATCCTGAACTGGGACTGTATATGGATGATGCATTGTTTGGTGGTGCTGTACCAGCTTTGGCTCCATTACGTATTCAGAAAAATTCATTAGGTGCATTTGGTTTTGGCAACACACAAAATGGATTGTATGGATTAAAAGGCAATCCTGCACTTGCAGGTACTGCATTGGATGATGCAATTTTTGGTAATCTTCTTTTACCTGCGGCAAATTCACCGAGGTCTGTTGATCTGTGGCCAATTTTTAATACTGGCGTTCCCAATTTAAAACCTTATCAATTGGCTACTGGTAAAGGTGGTAATCCGTTAGCAGCGGGTAAACCTTTTATCAATAATTTTTTACCCAATGGTGGCGATATGTTGCGTTTAAATATGGCTGTGCCTCCAACACAACGTAATAGTGCGGCTTTCAGTAATCTTGGTATTGTAAATGCAGCAGTACTGGGATTAACTAATCCTGCTTACAATGCGAATACTTCTTTACAAAACATCCCGAACATGGATGGCTTTCCTAACGGAAGAAGATTGGAAGATGATGTAGTTACTATTGAACTTCAGGCGGTAAGTGGTATTGCACTCGCAGCAATTGGTTTGTGGTATGATGATTTTAATGGTAGTAACCCAGTTACGCAAGATCTGCTTGATGTCCTTACTTACAACGCAGGTGTAACTGCAAATGATGCGCCCCTGAGATCACAGTTTCCTTATGTAGCTGCTCCATGGGCAGGTACACATAATTGTGATTGCAATACACCGTCATCACGCAACAATAACACAGGCATTTCTCAGAATGCTGCTATGGCAAAATCAAGCAGCACTTTAGGACTGGCAGCCCCTGAAATGAACCTGGCAGCTTATCCTAATCCAGGCAATGGCAACAGCACTATTAAATACAGTGTTGATGCTCCGTCACAGATAAAAATAACAGTAATGGATATGCAGGGTAAATTGATAAAAGTGTTGTCAGATAAAAAACAAGAAACAGGTGTATATAATGTTCAATGGGATAATGGAAGCCTTACTGCAGGAACATATCTCGTAATTGCATCGAAGAATGGTGTAGTAAAACAAACAATTAAAGTGGTAAAAAATTAAATCCATCCTTTAACAGGTACGCGGCAAAGCGTACCTGTTATTTCCGACAAACATAGAACCAATAAAAATTACGTTATGAAAAAAAGATTTTTACTCGGCGGCCTTTCCTTTTTATTCCTTGCAGGAACTGCTTTTATTGTTTTAACGAAAAACGAAAGCAAAAAGAAACCGGGAACAAAAAGCTACGGTCTGCTACCACGTCCAACCGCCCTGAATCATACACAGGAGTGGCAAATAGTAAATGCTAAAGTCACTACGCTGACCAAAAAGACTGAAATAAACAGTAATGATATAAAATCAATGCTTGCAATCGCAGGTATTTATATGCAGGAGGCAAGGGTAACCGGTAACTACGCTTACTATAATGAAGCGGCGATGCAGCAAATTAGTTCTGTGCTTGAAAAAGATCCTGAAAATTTTGAAGCCCTGAGCTTTAAAACGACGATACTCTTATCAATGCACAAGTTTGAAGAAGCACTTGTAATAGCAGAACAATTAAAACAGAAATTTCCTTATAATGCTTATGTGTATGGCATGCTCATAGATGCGAATGTCGAGTTAGGAAAGTATGAAGCTGCTGTTGAAGCCGCTGATAAAATGATTTCCATTCGACCGGATATCCGTTCTTATTCCCGTATTGCTTATTTAAGAGAAATACATGGTGATATGCCCGGCGCTATTGAAGCAATGAAACTAGCTGTAACCGCCGGCGCCCCCGGTGATGAGAATACAGAATGGTGTCGCATACAAACAGGTAAATTATACGAGCAATGGAGCAAAATGAAAGAGGCAGAAATGCAATATGCTATTGCTTTAAATAACCGTGAAAATTATCCTTACGCCTTAGCAGGTCTTGCAAGAATTGCAACCACAAAAAAAGATTATACAAAAGCATTATCATTATTTCAACAGGCTGATTCAATTATTCCCGATCACACATTCAAAGAAGGTATTGCCGAAATATATAAGTTGACTGGTGAAAAAGAAAAAGCATCGGCTCTAGCATCAGAAATCCTTACTCACATGAAAAAGCTTTCTAAAACGGGTAATGAAGATCATGAAATGGCTCATGCCTATGTAGGGGTGAAAGATTATGACAAAGCCCTGGAATATGCACTGAAAGAATATAACCGTCGGCCCGCCAATATTGAAGCAAATGGAACCGTTGCAAAAGTGTATGTAGAAATGCAAGACTATAAAAATGCATTACCGTTTATTGAAAGAGCTTTAAGCACAAATAATAAAAACCCAGAGTTGCTTTCTTTAGCAGCTTTAATTAAAGAGAGAGTCCGCAAATAACAAAACTAATAGAGTTTTGAAATAACCAATAAAAAGAAGGCCACACAAGTGGCCTTTCTTTATTGTTGTAGTTTTGAATCTGATTTGATTTTTCTTACCACCGTCGTTGCCCCACCATTCAATGTAAGATCCATCGGTTTATTTGTTTTCCATGCACCTCTTGTAAAATCAGGCACATCAACAGATTTTGATTTTGAGGCAACAGATTTCTGGCTTAAATGAAATATAGAACTCCATGATGCTCCATCATACACATTCTGGTCAAGCGGTAAACCATTTCGCAAACAATCGATCAATCGCCAATCCATAATAAAATCCATACCCCCATGTCCGCCTACTTCTTTTGCTATTTCTCCTATGTGTTTTACAATTGGTGGTGAATAAGTATCAACTAATTTTTTCATTTCCTCTTCTTTAATCCAACTATGACCAAATGCGATCCGCTCAGGTCCCGGATATTTTTGGGCCACCCCTTTTGTACCACTTACCAGGTGAATTCTTGAATAAGGACGAAGTGTAGATACATCATGCTGCAGCATGATCGACTTAGCACTATTGGTACGTATCAATGTTGTATTCATATTACCTCGATAAGGTTTATCAACATACTCCTTAAAGAAATCATCCTTCGCAGTCATTTCTTTTGCAAGGTTATTCAAAGTAAAGTCATTTGTACTCATACTTACCAGGTGATCAAACTTATCGCCCCGGTTTATATTCATGCATTGCGAAATTGGACCGAGGCCATGTGTTGGATACAAGTTTCCGTTCTTCCCGATATTTTCTTTTAGCCGCCACATATCTGCGTAAGCTTTCTTATTAAATAACCAATCTCTGCTTAGATCATGTATGTATGCGCCTTCGGCATGAACAATCTCACCAAACATTCCCTGTCTTGCCATATTCAATGTAAGCAGTTCAAAAAAATCATAACAGCAGTTCTCCAGCATCATGCAATGTTTTTTTGTTTTCTCAGATGTTTCTACTACCTCCCAACATTGATCAATTGTTTTACCAACATTTACCTCAGTGGCAGCATGCTTACCATGCTTCATTGCATATACAGCGACAGGTGTATGCAGATGCCAGGGAGTTGGTGTATAAACCAGATCAACATCATTGCTTTCGCATAATGCCTTGTATCCTTCTTCACCGCTATATTCTTTTGCTTTTGGTCTTCCCGCTTTTTCCAGTGTCTTTTGCGATTTCGTTACACGGTCAGGATATTTATCACACAGTGCTGTTATTTCAACTCCATCTATATAACTTAATCTTGATACCGCTTCAGATCCACGCATACCTAAACCAACTACACCGATCCTTACTGTGTCCAGTTTTGGTGCAGCATAGCCGCACATATTAAATGTTTGCTTTTCATTTTCATAGGAGCCAATACTATTAATAATATCTGCCTCATCATTTTTTACATGGGCTAAAGCAGGTAAAGCTGTTATTGCGCCTGCACCTATACCGAGGTTGCGGAGAAATTTTCTGCGATTAGATTTCATATAACAATTAAATTTTTTGTAATAAAACAGTTGCGAAAGCCTGTAGACCTTCTTCTCTTCCCACAAAACCCATTTGCTCTGTCGTAGTCGCTTTTACTGAAACATCTTTTTCCGTTATATCAAGAATTGAAGCGATGATTTTTTTCATTTCGGTTGCATGGGCCTTAATTTTTGGGGCCTCAAGACATACAGAAGAATCAATATTCACAATTCTATATCCTTCATCGGATATTAATGTGAAAGTTCTTCTTAAAAGTATTTTGCTATCAATATTTTTAAACTCCGCTGATGTGTTAGGAAAATGAATACCAATATCTCCCAGCGACAAAGCACCAAGCATTGCATCACAAATAGCATGTAATAATACATCTGCATCGCTATGTCCCAAAGAACCTTTATGATGCGGAATTTTTACGCCGCCAATCCAAAGCTCCCGGCCTTCCACCAACTGATGATAATCGACCCCAAATCCGATGCGGTAAGACATGTATTATTATATTATGCAGCAAATATCAGGAAAGCAGGGATTGAAGAAATGTATTTTGTAAAATAAAAATGTCCCGCCAAAAGCGGGACATTTCAAATATCGAAGTCACTTTGTATTATTCTTTTTTAGCACTGGCATCAAAATCAAACAACACAGAGAAACGCAGCGTGTTGGAAAGTGGGTTGCGGTTTACACCACTTCCTGAAGGGATCAGGTAGCTGAAGTTTAAACCAAATACATTATACACTACACCCAGACCCATTGTGAAATAACGACGGTTACCTTTTGTTTTGTCTTCATGAAAATAACCTGTGCGGAGAGCAAACTGGTTCTTATACCAATATTCAGCTCCGATTGAAAACTGGAATTCTTTCACTTCTTCACTCATGCCACCTGGTGCATCACCAAATGAACTGAACCAGCTACCGATAACGCTTTTACTACGATAATCCTGAAGTGCAGCTGCATCTCCTTCAGCAGGAGGAGTTGGTACAAGTAGTTTATTGAGATCAACACCAAAAGTCAGTTTATTATCTGCATTGAAATTTTTTGTGTAAGTAGTACCTAAACCGAGGTTCGCAGGAATGAAATCTTTTTGAGTTGCATTGCTGGTATAAGAAATTTTAGCCCCCAGGTTGTTCAAAGCAGCGCCAAATGCCCAGCCATCACCTGCTTCATTCTTACCATCAAGGTAATAACCAATATCAGCTGCAACAGAAGTTCCTGTTTGATAAGTAGTACTTCCTACAGTGATATTATTTGCGAGGTTTGAACTGATGAATTTCAATCCAACACCCAAACCTGATTTTTTGGAGAGTTTTCTTGAATAACCGATGTCAAAGCCAAACTCCCTCGGGCGGAAGCTTCCAAATTCATTACCGAGGTTATCTGTAAACTGGATATTACCTAAACTAAAATAACGAAGCGATCCGGTAATTGCGGACTCTTCATCAAATTTGTAATAACCAGAAACTCCGGCAAGATAAACATCGTTTACAAGGTCTTTCAGCCAGGGAGTGTAACTGGCAATCAATCCTCCTTTTGAAGTGTTGAATGCGGTTTTTCCAATGTTCCAGAAAGATGAGCTTGCATCAGGTGAAGTAGCCAGTCCCAAATCACCCATACCACCGGCACGGGCATCAGGGGAAATACGTAAAAAAGGTACAGCGGTTGTAACAACGTTAATTGGCTCTACGGAAGGTTGTGCGGTAGCAATTCCTGAAAACACACATAAGAGCAGAATGACAGTTAGTTTTAAAGCAGTGGTTCTCATTAGTAAATTTTTATGGTTGTAAATATAAAAGTTTTGGTTATTCGACGAACTAAAATATTGAAAATTATTAAACTAAAAAATTACAAGTTTTCCTATCGTTTGTTTTTTATGGTTGTCTGGTGAAGTTATTTTCAACCTGTATAGATAGACTCCCCTACCCACTTTTGTGCCATACTCATCTCTACCGTCCCATTCCACCTCACAAGAACGGGTACCCTCTGTATTTATTGTCTGGCTCAATGACTTAATTATTTTTCCAGTCACAGTAAATACTTCAATCTTTACCTGCAAATTTTGACCCGGCCGGTTATGCTCAAACCAGAATTGTGTCTTTGTGGTAAATGGGTTCGGATAATTCAAAACCCTCGTAAGAACGAGTTCCTCATTATTTTCCACCAAAAACTCCAGGATATATTCCGATGAGTTGTTCAGATTGTCCCACGCTTTTATTTTCAAAGAATGATGACCCTGCTCAAGAAAAGGCAACTGAAACCTTAGCACACCCTGTCCATAATTGTCAAGATCGCTTTCAAAAAAATCATTCAGGATAAAAAAGTTATTATTGTTATTATCCAGTACGGCAACAATATCATGCCCTATCGCTGAACCGGTAGTATTGATACCAGATGAATCTTTCAATTTTACGATCAGCAGCGGGCTTTGATTAGTGATGCTTCCATTCACAAACTTTTCATCGTTAAGCCATGCTTTTATTTCCGGCCCGAAAATATCATTTGAAGTCCCGGTACCGGAGCCACCAATTATAAAATCATTGAAATAACCACCTGCATCTTTAGTGCTGTCATTTGCATAAAAAGTCATTTTACCATTACCAAATTGAAAATTGATGTCCTTAGGCACTTTGAAATTCAGGCTGAATCTGCCTGCGCTGACGGTGTTTTTTCCTTTAAATAAAAAAACATTCTGCGAACTGAATGAAACAGCTGGGCTCGATGGGTCATTTGCTTTTGTAGTTACTTGCTGGGGCTTGTCATAAATGCTGGTATAAACAAAACCATTGAACCCCGCTTGAAGATTTCCCGATAGGTCTGTTATTTCTGCATCTAAGGTTATGTTTTCAGTAGCGCTAAGCGTATCGGTCTGCGTTGTTGCATGCCCGTTTATACTCACTACTTTTACATTTAATTGTGGAAATCCCAACCGCATGGCGGGATCTCCCAGTAAAGTGAACTTACGGTTATTGATGAAATCACCCGACGACTGATATGTAAGGTTCTTCGTTATCATTACTGCCTCCCCCAAAGTTTTGTAATTACCGGTAACATCTGGCAAAAGAGCTGTTGAGAGGTAGTTATTGTTTAGTAAGCGGTTGCTGGAAGAAAATACTAGCCTCGTAGTCGTCATCAAAGCAATGCCCCCGGTATTCGGTCGCAGCAAAATATTTTCTCCGATCGAACTGATCAGGGGATTATCATACGGAGCAAAATCGCAGGTGGCTGTAACGAATAGGGGTAATCGGTATGGATTATTCCATCTGTCAATAATAGTTTGATCGAGTATTACTTCTTCTGCAAGCCGACGAAAACCTCCGTGACCGGAATAGTTCCAGATAAGCGTTCCTGTGTTTGTGGTATTATTGACAGCATCATTTGCCTGCGGGTAAGTATCAATACCAGATCCGTTTTGCTGGAGGTAGGCATCGAGATAAATTTTATTAATGTTCAGTGCAGAATCCGTTGTTGAAACAGTTGTAGAAAAAATTTCTGCATCCTGCAGGTGCAGGTTCTGGTCTTCATCATCGGCAATAATTGTGTAAATATTTCTCCAGGGGCCAAAACTTTTACTGTCATAATAGGCCAGCACCTTTTCAACAAAATTTTTCGCTTCTGTTTCATTTTTTGCTGGCACCCTGCCAATCCCTACATCAAGAAGGTTAGTTACAATTGCTGAATTGATGTCCTCGTTATCATCCAGGAATCCAAAAAAGTCATCGGAAGTATAAGTAGAAAGCGGATCGAGTGAGATCACACTTTCATAAGCGGGTAAAAAGTTTGTATTGCCTGTTATCCTGTTTTTATAATCATACGACGCATCGCCAAAAAGCAAGACATACTTTAGTTTGTTCTGTGGTTGGTTTTGATATTTATCAAAATACATTTTAATAAAATCCCGTACCGAAGTTGGATCGGGGCTACCACTGCCAAATTCATTAAATACCTGTTCTGCTGTAACCACTTTTACCCTGTAATTATTTTTTTGTTGATGGAACTGAGCCAGCCTGTTTGCCTGCGTAAGAAGAGAAGAATATGTAACGATCAAATAATCGGCCGGTGAACTGTTATGCAAATCCTGGTTACTGATCTTTCCAATTGATCCTGGTCTTAAAAATTCAGTTCCGGTAAAACATATGTACTCCCTAAGCCTGTTACAATTGTTTACAAACCTGAATGTGCCATTACTGAAATTGCCTTGCATATTTGCCGGATTCAGTGGATTGGTAATATCCCAAACCTGTAAAGATGTGTTGGTATTTGAAATGCTAAACTCCCCAATATTTCCATTTGCAACAGATAGCCAATCCCGGAAAAGCAATTGATTAATTCCATTCATTGAGAGATTTCTGCGACTGAAGAATTCAAACGAGTTCAACCAACCTTGTGCATTAAAGCTATTTGGTACAAAACTATAGCCAACGAAAATATTGTTTTGCGATACAACAGTAGATGCTGATGCCGTCGCCTGCTGGGCAAACAGATTATATTGCGAACTGCCAACCGGCAATACATTTATCTGTTGCAAAAGCTGGTTATTGAGCTTTACATCAAAGCGGCTGGAGGCTCCTACTGACCGGGCAATGCAATTTGTAACCAATGTGGCTGCACTGTTGTTTAAAATATTGGGAATATTAAAATCAAAATTCCGGCTTAAACTTCTCCCCGGCATATTTGAAAACTCTTCTCCATACCATTCTTTCCCGCTTGCCAGAAAATTCACTGTATCCAGTTCATGATAATACCGGTCATTGAAACTATTAATAGAAATATTTGTTGCTTGACTGTTATTGACGTTTTGAATTCTTTTTCCATTGCCGCCAATTGTGAAAAAGTAAAATGATTTATCCGAGTATATATTTTGCTGATGTTTGAACAGCTTATTTGTAGAATCTTTAAGCCATGAATGCGGTCCGCTTGCATAAAAAAGAAAATAATCTGACCCATTCAGCACGCCGTCTCCCCCGTCGACTAACATGATTGCGTTCTCCTCAAGGTCATCGGATCTGGATATATTATTTGCCTCAGCCAGCATCTCGCCACCGTTGCCGAAAAGCCGGATGGAAGCAGATGAAATATTTTGTGTATTCACCCCCAAAGAACCCAGAAAAACCATGTCGATCTTATAAATTCCTGCTTCTTTCACAGAAAACTCGAACCATTCACCCTGTGATAATACCGAGTTGGACTTATAAACCCTTTGAGCTAAGCTATTTAAGTTAATAAAAGATAAGAAGATATAGAGGATGATTTTGCCTGGCATACCGCTGCAATTTCAACAAATCGTAGGAAAACTCCGGCAGAAAAAAGGTATTTGTTCTATAAACGCTTTTAATCAAAGCCACTATATTCGCACTAGGCTAGGGTTAATTCTTTTCGAGGTGCAATATTTTATTCCGGCCTGCGTTAAATTAATTCCAATTCAGAGGTTTATGCAAAAAACTATCAATTTGAAAAACTTAATCATCCTAATTTCCTGTGCCGCATTGCTGGCATCTTGTAAAGGAAAGGGACTATTCGCCAAGAAAAAAGACAAGTCTGATGTGACTGGCTGGAACTACGATGATAAAAATCGTGGTGGTTACCAGGTAGCAAAAGCAAAAGAACAAAACACCGGTCCCGGCCTTGTGCTGGTACAAGGTGGTACGTTCACCATGGGTCAGACAGAAGAGGACGTAATGGGTAACTGGGATAATATTCCCCGCCGTGTTTCTGTTCCATCATTTTATATGGACAAAACAGAAGTTGCCAACGTTCACTATCGTGAATACCTGTACTGGCTTAATAAAGTTTTTGACCCAACAGCAGACCCCATCAACCAGAAAATATTAGATGCTGCTTTACCCGATACATTAGTATGGAGAAGTGAGCTTTCTTATAATGAGCCTTTGGTTGAATACTATCTCCGTCACCCAAGCTATAATTATTATCCTGTCGTAGGTGTAACCTGGAGACAGGCACATGATTTCTGTTTGTGGAGAAGTGACCGTGTGAACGAAGGTATATTAATGGATAAAGGTTTCATCAATGCCCAGGCACACCTTAACGGTCAAACCGGTGCTGGCAAAGATGGAAACTTTACAACAAAAGCATATCTGCTGGGATACGATCCTCCGCCTCCGGGAAAAACAGCAACTTCTAAGAAAAATAATCCTTTAAAAACAGCATCTGGTCAGCCTAGAACTACCGTAACGTTTGAAGATGGTATCCTGATGCCTGATTACAGGCTGCCAACTGAAGCAGAATGGGAATATGCAGCTTATGGTCTGATCGCAGAAAACCCCCGCCCAAGTACTAAGGAAGGAAAACGTGGTGAGGAGTTAGCAATGAATAAACAAATTTATCCCTGGTCTTCAAAAATGACCGGCCTGCGTGATTCACGTCATGGAAGCTGGCAGGGTACTTTCCTTGCAAACTTCAAACGTGGTAATGGTGACGTAGCTGGTACTGCAGGCGGTTTGAATGACCGTGCATTCTGGACATCAGATGTAAAATCATTTTATCCCAACACTTTTGGTTTGTATAATATGGCTGGTAACGTGAATGAGTGGGTAGCTGACGTATTCCGCCCGATGACTAACCTTGATGCGGATGATGTAGCTACTTATCGTGGTAACCAATACAAGACCTTGAAAGTGGTTGACCCTAATTCAACAGATGCTGCATCGAGATATGAAAAAGACAGTACGGGTCGTGTAGTAATGAGAGATGTTACAGATGCAGAAAGCAAAAACAGGAGAAACTATCAGCGTGGTAATGTTATCAACTATTTGGATGGTGACTCATTATCAACTGCAAGCTATGGTTATGGTAAAACAACTTTGATCAGTGATAAATCAAGAGTATATAAAGGTGGTAGCTGGGCTGACATGCCTTATTGGCTGAGCCCTGGTACTCGCCGTCATCTTGAAGAAGAGCAATCATTAAGTACATTAGGTTTCCGTTGCGCAATGGACCGTTTGGGAAGTGCAGAAGGTAACAAACGCAAAACAGGTAACTGGTACAAAGAAAGAAGGCAGAAAAAATAAACCTTGAATAACAAACAAAACCCCGACATCATCGTCGGGGTTTTTGTTTTATTGTTATCCTGTTCCGATAGCTATCGGAATTATTGAAGGATTACATTTGCAATATGCAGATTGAAGAACTCTATAAAATTTATCAGCAATACCCTTCTGTACAAACGGATACAAGAAAGCTAAAACCAGGTGATATTTTCTTTGCTTTAAAAGGAGATAATTTCAATGGTAATGCTTTTGCAAAACAAGCTTTGGAATCTGGTGCTGTCTATGCAGTGATCGATGAAAAAGAATTTGAGATCCCGGGTAAAACTATTCTAGTTGAAAATGTATTGTTCACCTTACAGGAATTAGCCAAACAGCACAGACAACAATTTACGATCCCATTCATTGGAATAACAGGCAGTAATGGAAAAACAACAACGAAAGAACTGATCCATGCAATTCTTTCATCAACTTATAAAACTTATACAACCGAAGGCAACCTAAATAATCATATTGGCATTCCACTTACTATTTTAAAAGTAAAGAAGGATGCGGAAATGGCTGTAATTGAAATGGGGGCCAACCATTTGAAAGAGATCGAAGGCTATTGCAAATATGCGCTGCCCACACATGGTCTTATTACGAACTGCGGCAAAGCACACCTGGAGGGCTTTGGCAGTGAAGAAAACGTAAGAAAGGGAAAAGGTGAATTGTTTGATCACTTACGAACACTTACTCACGGCCATGCTTTTGTAATGTGGGATTATCAATATTTACGGGAAATGAGTAAGGGTATTAGTGGAATCATAAAATATGGAACTGAAGAAAATGACCATGTGATAGGAAACGTTTTTCAGAATGACCCTTTTCTGCAAGTCAAGATCACACAGGGTCTTGAGAACACAATCATTTCAACTCAATTGATTGGTGAATATAATTTACCTAATGTGCTGGCTGCAGTAACTGTCGGAAAATTCCTTGATGTGCCGGAAGCTAAAATAAAATCAGCTATTGAAAATTATACACCTTCCAATAGCCGATCTCAATTGACTCAAAAAGGAACTAATAAGATCATACTGGATGCTTACAATGCAAATCCCAGCAGTATGAAACTGGCGATCGAAAATTTTGCAAAACTTAATGCCGAAAATAAAATACTTGCGTTGGGCGCCATGGCGGAATTAGGAGTTGAAAGTTTAGAAGAACATAAAGCAATCGTAAAACTTATCGGGCAGTACAAATGGAAAGATGTAATATTGGTTGGTGGTGATTTTTTAAAAATTGATCACCCCTACATAAGTTTTTCAAACAGCAATGAAGCAAAGCAATGGTACATGCAACAACAGTTTGAAAACTCCAGCATACTGGTAAAAGGAAGCAGGAGTATGCAAATGGAAAAACTAATACAATAAGCTGAAATAAATTAATGGAGATCATCGGCTATATAGCAGCAATTCTTATCGGTGTTTCATTAGGCATGATTGGCGGAGGGGGTTCCATCCTCACTGTTCCGGTACTTGTTTATTTATTCAATACAGATCCCGTGCTTGCCACTACCTGGTCTTTGTTTATTGTAGGAGTAACAAGTTTAACCGGTGGCATAAGGGCTTACACAAAAGGAAAAGTAGATTTTAAGTCTGTCTCCGAATTCGGTTTCCCGTCTATCCTTTCCATTTTTATTACCCGGCATTTTTTATTACCAGCAATACCCGATACTGTTTTTACCGTTGGTGATTTCGTAATGACAAAAGGTAGTTTCCTGATGACCATTTTTGGTCTGCTTATGTTTATTGCTGCAATTCTTATGATAAAAAATGAATCTGGTAAAGACAGCATTAACAGCGATCTTCCACATCATCACAATCAACATGAAGTATTATACCTGATCTTATTGGGGTTAGGAGTTGGATTAATAACGGGTTTGCTGGGAGCTGGTGGCGGCTTTCTAATTATCCCTGCATTAGTGCTTATAGTCGGTTTGCCCATGAAAATAGCAATCGGCACCTCGCTGATAATAATTGCAATAAATTCTCTTTTTGGGTTTTTATTTAGTCTTAAACAATTTGAAATGAACTGGAAAATCATTTTACCATTTACGGCAATAGCCATTATTGGCATATTTGCAGGTAGCCGTTTTTCAGAAAAACTTACAGGCGATAAACTCAAAAAAGGTTTTGGCTGGTTTGTTTTGATAATGAGTGTTTTTATTATTATCAAAGAGGTATTTCTGAAATAAGAAATTCACCTGCGGCTTTCTTAATATCTTTAAGTAAATAAATTTTACAATGAGTTTTATTGATTGGATAAAACAACCCTGGCCCTGGTATGTAGCCGGGCCTTTGATCGGGCTTACTGTTCCGCTCTTATTAATTCTTGGCAATAAGACCTTCGGAGTTTCATCCTCACTGCGGCATATATGTGCAGCCTGTGTACCTGCCAATATTCCATTTTTTAAATACGATTGGAAAAAAGAGATCTGGAATTTCTTTTTTGTAGCCGGAATTTTGATTGGCGGAATATTAACTGCACAATTTTTTACGAATCCCGATGCTGTTGCTATTAATCCAAAACTGACAACTGAATTAGCAAGCTATGGTGTAACAAATGCAGGAGGCTTAGTTCCCGCAGATCTATTTAACTGGCCTGCATTACTGAGTTTAAAAGGTATTATCCTAATTGTTGCCGGTGGTTTTCTCGTTGGTTTTGGTACAAGATATGCCGGTGGTTGTACAAGCGGCCATGCCATCATGGGCATCAGCAACCTGCAGATTCCTTCTATTATTGCCACTTGTTCTTTTATGGCGGGTGGATTTATTGTTGCCAACCTGGTGTTGCCTTTAATTTTAAAACTCTGATCTCATTTTGCTATTATGGAAACAAAAGAATTAATACAAGAACCTAAGAAGATAAAAGCAATTGATACGAACACTGATTTTGAAGTTCGTTCAGAACATGCAATGTGTGTCAACAATTCTGAATTGGATAAACCGCTCTGGTCAAATATAAAGTTTAGCATTACAGGAATTTTATTTGGTATCATCCTAGTAAAATCTGAAGTCATTTCCTGGTTCCGAGTACAGGAAATGTTCCGCCTGCAGAGTTTTCATATGTATGGCATTATTGGTTCTGCTATTGCAGTTGGCATGTTGAGTATTTTTTTGATCAAAAAATTTAATATTAAAACGATAGACGGAGAAACGATAAAACTGGAGCCAAAGAAATTTAATAAGGGACAGATATATGGCGGCCTTATGTTTGGCTTTGGTTGGGCATTGACAGGGGCCTGCCCCGGACCTTTGTTTGCACAGATAGGAACCGGTGCTACTGTAATTATTGTTACTTTATTTTTTGCAATACTTGGTACTTGGGTTTATGGAAAATTGAGAAATAAATTACCCCACTAAAAAAAGTGTAATGAAATTTCTTAAAGAAAACTGGCTACCTGTTTTATTAGGATCTATCATCGTGGTGTGGATACTGATGCAGTTTTCATCCCCTGCAAAAAATAATATGATGATGGCATTTGCCGATAGTTCTGCATGGGTTGGACCGGGTAAATACCAAATACCTGATACTGATTCCGGTAAACTAATTGCATACGGAAGAGATTTGATTGAGAACACTTCAAAATATTTAGGACCGAAAGGCTCTGTTTTACAGATCACCAATGGCATGAATTGCCAGAACTGTCATTTGAGTGCAGGTACTATACCCTGGGGAAATAATTATGGCGCTGTATCATCATTGTATCCTCAGTTCAGGCCAAGAAGTGGTGGCTTGGAAACAATTGTAAAAAGAGTTTCTGATTGTATGGAAAGGAGTTTGAATGCACCGAAAGCAGTTGACAGTACTAGCAGGGAAATGCAGGCCATCATTGCTTATATGCATTGGCTAGGCCGAGATGTACCGAAAAAAACAAAACCAAAAGGAAGCGGCATTATGGACATTCCTGTTCTTGACAGGGCTGCTGATCCAAAGAAAGGAATTGTGGTTTATACAAGTAAATGTCAGCGTTGTCATGGTGCAGATGGATCGGGACAAAGAAATACAGAAGGCACAGGTTATACATATCCGCCTCTCTGGGGAAATGATAGTTATAATACTGCTGCGGGTTTATTCAGAATGTCAAGATTTGCCGGTTATGTAAAAAACAATATGCCTTTCGGTGAAGTGAATTATCATGCACCACAGCTAACAGATGAAGAAGCATGGGATGTAGCAGCATTTGTAAACTCACAACCAAGACCCGTGAAAGTTTTTAAAGAAGACTGGCCGGATATTTCAAAAAAACCATTTGACCATCCTTTCGGGCCATTTACAGATGGCTTTAGCGAAGAGCAGCATAAATACGGACCATTCAAGCCGATTAAAAAAGCAAAAGAAGAACAGGCGAAGACAAATAAATAAATTGATCCATTATCATCATGTCAGATAAAATTGAACACTTGCAAGATTGTACCTGTGGCTGCCATTCTGATGAAAAAGAAATTACTGATAGCATAGCAGAAGATTCCAATATTAAAAGCCGTCGCGATTTTTTTAGAAATGCAACTGCTTTGACGGCCGGAGCAATCATCCCTCCTGCCCTTGCAAATGCAACTCCCGGTGATACTTATCGTGAAAATGAAATGCAGAAAAACAAAGCTGTGCAAAATGGAAAAGCACAGTTTTTTTCGTTGCTGCATACAAGTGATATACATGCTCAACTTTATACACATGATGAATTCTTTTTTGAAAATGGAAAACCAGTTTATAAAAAACGCGGAGGTTTTGCTGTATTGAAAACAATGCTCAAAACATTGAAAGCAAAAAATCCTGCTAATACTTTGATCATTGATGGCGGTGATTGTTTCCAGGGTGGTGGCGTAGCTGCATTAACAGAAGGAAAAGGAATTGTTCCGCTGATAAATAATATCGGTTATGATCTGATACTCCCCGGTAACTGGGAAGTAGTATATGGAAAGGAAGTGATGTGGCATGATCTCGGCGGCTATAACTCAGCTAAGATCTGCGCAAATATGTTTCATGATACAACTGATGAATATAAAGGCGAATTGATCTTTCCTCCTTACTGGACAAAGATGATCGCAGGAGTTAAAATTGGATTTATTGGTTATAATGATCCGCTTACTCCGAAACGCCAGTCTCCGGCTTACAGTGTAGGTATTCATTTTACAAAACCCGAGGTAAACGTAACCAAATATGTAAAACTCCTGAAAGAGTATGAACAATGTGCAATGATTTTTTTGGTAACACATATGGGACTTGCACAACAAGTCGATCTTGCAAATAAGATTGAAGTAGCAGGTGTTGATTATATTTTGGGTGCGGATACACATGAACGTATTCGAAAACCTATTGCTGGGAAATATGCAAAAGTTACAGAGCCCGGCGCATTTGGTTCTTTTGTTGCAAAGTTGGATGTCGTAGTTGAAAATGGAAAAGTGAAAGACAGCAATTATCAATTACTTGATGTTGATCCCGAAAAATACAAACCCGATGCAGAGATGGCTGCACTCGTTGAAAAAATAAGAGAACCTTATAAAAAAGAGCTGAATAAAGTAATTGGTAAAACAAAAACCAACCTCGTAAGATATTATGTTATCGAAAACCCGATGGATAATATGCTTACAGATGCACTGATGTGGAAGTTTAAAGATCACGGAGTAGATATTGTACTCAGCAATGGTTTTAGGTTTTGCCCGCCACTGGTTACAAATAAAGTCACCGGCACTGCCGATATCACCAATGATTTTTTATGGAGCATGTTCCCTGTAAACAGTGAAGTGAAAATGGGTGTAGCAAGCGGACAACAAATATGGAACTGGTTAGAAAAAGAATTGCATAATGTATTTTCAAAAGAACCGGCAGATCGTTTTGGTGGTTGGGTCGTTCGCTTCAAAGGAATGGAAATAAATTTTACAACAAAGAATGAGATGGGCAAACGACTAAACTGGATAAAAGTAAATGGTGATCCTATCAATCCTGAAAAAAATTATTCTATTCTTGCCTGCGAAAGAGAAGGCGACCCGTTTGATATGCTCTGTCGGATGGAAAACGTGACAAAGCCGGATAAGCCCGGATTCAATATGCATGATGTAGTACGGGAATATCTTGCAGTTCATTCTCCAGTTGCGCCGGCTGTTGAAGGCCGTGCAACTGCTACCGATGCGCCGGCAACTTTATTATCACAATTAGAAGGATACGACTATGAATTCATTTAAAAAATAAGCCATGAATAAATTCTTATTATCAATTGCATTATTAATTGCAGCGACTAGTTTAAATGCACAGTCAGAAAAGTATAAAATTGTTTTCGATCTGAACGACGGGGATACTGCCACGCACAGCACTGTACTTCGTCAATTCAATAATGTGCTGAAAGCTGCACCCGATGCAGAACTTGAACTCGTCTGTCATGGAAAAGCAGTAAATATGTTTGTGAAAGACAAAGTATATTTTGAAGAGAAAATAAAAGAATTGAAATCAAAAGCAACTGTGAGTTTCAAAGTCTGTGCAAACTCACTGAGGAGATTCAATATTGATAAATCGCAGATAAGTGACCTGGCAGAAATAGTGCCTGTAGCAATTCTTGAATTATCGGCGAAGCAAAAAGAAGGATGGAGTTATATCAAAGCAGGCAATTAAACAATCACCTGCTTTGATGAAAATATTTTATCCGGCGAAAATATATCCGCAACCATGATCCTGTGCCCTGCCCAATGCCCATACACCAGATGGTACAGGTTGAATACCCGGAAGTAATCCACTCATAAAATCTTTTTTCACATCTTCATGTTTCAGGTTCATTGCAGCTGCGGCTGCAGCACTATAAACATTGATTGCTGCAGCACAAACACAGAACATTACCCCACTTGACTGTAACTGATCAACACCAATTAAAAGTTCACCAACACCAGGAATTTTATAGGCCCCTGGTTTGGGTTTCCAGAAAGGATTTCTTGTAGCAGGTTGTTTTGTTTCAGGATCATTTGCTTCAAACATTTTACCCAATTGATATTTCTCCCAAAGTCTGTCTTCCATGGCATACCCGATAGATGAATGACGCAGCACCACAACAACACTACAATCTTTTCCACCAGAATTAGTGGCTTCATTTGTAAGTAAAAAAACCCGTGGCCAGGCAAAGGGATATATCTCATGCGGATGTGGCGAATCAAAAACAATTCGATGTTTACCACTAATTTTTTTAAACATCTCCTCGGGATCATCAAACGGTGGCGATGATATTGAGGGTTCATCAGCAGCAAAACTCTCTATAGATGGGGCGATGCTTGCAATACCAGCCGCAGCACCTGCAGCGAGTGTGCCCAGGAAATTACGGCGGTTGGCAGTTGTCTTAAAGTCTTTGGAGTCCATAAAATAAATTTTGTTTAAGGAATCATTTCAAAAAAGCCACTTAAGCTACGAAAAATTTTAATTCGGGAAATTTTTCCGGAAATAATTCGTAATTTTTTTATCCAAAATATTCAGTTATGAAGTCTCTGTTAGTTGTTGCCACACTGTTAGTCTTATCAATAGACAATTCCGCACAATCAAAACCTTACAATATTGTTTTCGACATCACAACCAGCGACACAGCCACTCATGCACGGGTTATCCGTTGGTCAAAAGGGATCCTTGAATCGCATCCGGATGCAAAAATTGAAATAGTATTTTATGGCCGGGCCCTTGATATGGTAGTAAAGGGTAAATCAGTTGTAAGTGCCGATGTAATTAAACTTGCCACTGAGAAAAAAGTGACTTTCGCCGTTTGCGAACACGCCATGCAGGTTTTTAGCATTGATAAAAGCCAGTTACTCAACGGAGTAACAACTGTTCCAGACGCATTATATGAATTGATAATCCGCCAGCAAGAGGGTTATGGCTACATTAAAGTGGTCAATTAAAATCAAAGAGTAATAACATTCATTTTCGTTTACAGGCACATGATTGTAGGGCAACGTATTCGGTTACCTTTGCAGCATCATGAAATGGTTATTGAATAATAAATTAGTGATAGTTGGAATTATTGTTGGTTCAGTAGCTGGCTTTATTTACTGGAAACAAGTAGGCTGCACAAGTGGCACCTGTATGATCACTTCCAAATGGCATAATAGTACAGGCTATGGAGCTTTAATGGGCGGTTTACTATTCAGTATATTTCAAAAACCTGTGAGAAAAGATAAAGAAACGAAATCAAGCGAGAATGAGTAAAGAACAAAAATCAAGATCTTATATTTCTTCAGTAGTTGGTTGCAGATGCCCGAGATGCAGGGAGGGAAAACTTTTTCAGCTACCACTAAATCTTAAACTGAAGAATGTTTTAAAGATGAACAAAGAGTGCCCGATATGCGGGCAGCCGACCGATATTGAAGTAGGCTTTTATTACGGCACTTCTTTTGTTAGCTACGGTATAACTGTATTTCTCAGCGTTGTTTCATTTATTGTTTGGTTCTTAACGATCGGTATTTCAGCGTATGATAATCGCTTTGTTTATTGGTTGATCTTTAATGCAGTCTTCCTGCTATGCCTGCAGCCCTGGCTTATGCGTTTCTCCCGCAGCCTCTGGATCTCATGGTTTGTAAAATATGATCGCGATTGGAAAATCAATAAAATAGATGAGACCAGTTTGGAAAGAATAGTAAAAGAAGAGATGGGTAATTGGTAAGATTTAAATACTAGTTTGATCTTTTAGAATCCTGTTTTAAACGTTCTTATTTTCCTACGCATATTAAGAACTTGTGTAGCTTGTTTCCGGCAGGCCTATTATAAATTCTGACCCAATACCAATTTTACTCTTAGCAGTAATAAATCCACCATGCTTTTCAATAATTTTTTTACAAATAGATAGACCTACGCCTGTTCCTTCAAATTCATGATAACTATGCAGACGTTTAAATACCCTGAATATGTCCTCGGTATATTTATTATCAAAACCAATTCCGTTATCCTCGACGGTTATCTTATAAAAATTTTTATTAGCGGTATGCTTTATAAAATTTGATAGCTCTCCTGGTTCCATTTTTTCCGATTTAACGTTAACGACCAGGTCCTCTTCTTTCTTTCTGAATTTTATTGCATTACTAAACAGGTTGTAAAATAATTGCTGCATTAATCCGGGTACTACTGAAACAACAGGCAAGTCTTCGCAGAAAATTTTGGCATTATTTTTTTCAACTTCCACTTCGAGTTCTGCCAACGCATTTTTTATTAATTCTTTTAAAGGAATTATTTTAAAATCATTAGAACTCACAGTATGCCTCGAAAAATCAAGCAGGTTGTTGATCAGGTTTTGCATACGTTTGGAAGAGCTGATAATTTTGCCAAAGTATTTTTCACTATCCGGATCAAACTTGTTGTTCCTTAAAATTTTATCGCTAAACACCTGGATCTTCCGTAAAGGTTCCTGCAGATCATGTGAAGCCATATAAGCAAATTGATCAAGTTCCTCATTCATTTGTTTCAGGCTTTCATTGTTAGATAACAGCTGCTCATTTAAAAGCTTTATCCTCACCTCAGAAGCTTTTTTCTCTTCAATTTCTTTTTGTAAAAAATCATTTGCCGCCAATAGTTTTTTTTCCTGGAGCAGGAGTTGCTGATTTTTGGTATACAATTCAACAAAGACAGCAACTTTTGCCCTCAACAATTCCGGGTTGATAGGTTTATAGATATAATCAACCCCTCCCATCCTGTATCCTTTAAAAATAAAGTCCTCATCATAACTATGAGCTGTAATAAAAATAATTGGGATGCTTTTCAGTTTATCTCTTTCATAAATGATCGTAGCTGTTTCATAACCGCTAAGATCAGGCATCCGTACATCCATGAGTATAATGGAAAAATCATGATCACTCAGCAATACTTTAAGTGCCTCCCTGCCCGAGTTGGCTTTGACAATATTGTAACCATCCTTTTCAAGTATTGCTTCTATAGACGTAAGATTATCCGTCCTGTCATCGACAACAAGAATTTTAGCAGCTGATTTTGGTGGTGGACTTTGCATTTATTGATTCAATTATTTGTACATCCATACTCTCATCAGTGATAAAAGTTGATCGACTTTTACAGGTTTAGTTATATAGTCTGAAGCGCCGGCTTCAATACATTTTTCACGGTCGCCTTTCATTGCTTTAGCAGTTACAGCAATAATTGGCAATGTTTTATTCTTGTGTTCCCGACGTATTTTCTGCGTTGTTTCATATCCATCCATTTCCGGCATCATGATATCCATTAATACAATATCAATATCGCTATTTTCATCCAGTATTGCCATTGCTTCCTGCCCGCTTTCTGCGGTTATCGTATGAATATCATAACGCTCAAACGCTGTAGTCAAAGCAAACAAATTTCTTACATCATCATCTACTACAAGCACTTTCTTATGAGCCAATATGTCATTCTTTGAACGCAGATTCTCTATCAGTCTTCTCTTTTCTGGTTGCAGATCTTTATGATCAATATGCAATAACATTACCATTTCTTCCAGCAAAAGATCAAGGCTATTTACGTCTTTCAACAATATTTTATTTGAATACTGTTTCAACTGGCTTCTTTCTTTAGGTAAAAAATCTTTAGCTGAATAGATCAAAACCGGTGTCATCTGCAATTTACTTATTGTACTGATCTCTGTAACAAGATCCAGTCCGCCGATATCCGGAAGCATATAATCAACAATTATACAATCATAATGATTGTTACGTATCAATTGAATTGCCTGCTGCCCGGTTGTAGCAATTTCAATACTAATAATGTCTTCGTTAAGCACTTTTTCTATTTGTGAGGAATCAAGTTCATTATCTTCTATTAACAATACTTTCCGTTCTTTTTTCTCATTGAACTGAACGATATCATTAAAAAGATTATTTAATGCTTCTGTATTGAGTGGCTTAAGCTGAAAACTTCTGGCACCCCGTTGCATAGCAAGTAGCCTGTTTTCTTCACCAGAAATAAGATGAATCGGAATGTGCCTGAAATTGATATCGTTTTTAAACAGGTCAAGTACTCTCCAACCGCTTGCATCTGGCAACTTCACATCAAGAGTTACCGCAGTAGGATTGTATTTATTTACAAGATCGAATACATCACCAAAATGAGTGGCTACAACAACTTTGATATCCAACTCATGTGCTTTTTCGATCATTATCTTTCCAAAACGAACATCATCTTCAATTACCAATACAACTCTGTCATTTGCCTGTATATTATTTCTATCATCACCAACTTCATTGATAATTTCATTCAATGCATCCAGGTCTTTTGTTTCATGTACTTTAATAGTAGGCACTGATTGAATGGCCGCATCAGAAACACCTTCGGCCAATTTATACTCACTCACCTGGAGATTACTTTGTTTTTCTCTTTTTGCTTTTGCAGGATCATAATCAATTGGCAGGAACAAAGTGAATGTACTACCTGAACCGACCTCACTTATCAATTCAATTGAACCACCTAACAGATCTGCAAGTCCGCGGCTGATCGATAATCCAAGACCGGTACCTCCATATTTGCGGCTGGTAGAACCTTCTGCCTGCTGGAATGCCTCAAAGATGATATTCTGTTTGTCTCTTGAAATACCAATACCTGTGTCTTTGATCTCAAATGCAACAACTTTTTGTGCATTCAATAAACCAGGATGATCTTGCTTCCAGTTTTTGTTTGCTTCATAAATATGCAGCTTAACTTCTCCTTTTTCAGTAAACTTAAATGCATTCGACAAAAGATTTTTAAGGATCTGGTTAAGACGTTGAGCATCGGTTTCCATACTTGACGGCAATTTCGGATCAAGATCAATACTAAATCGAAGGTTTTTATTTTCCGAGATGTGCTTAAATGTTGTTTCAACAAAATTGGCAATATCATGGAATTGTAACTTAACAAAATCAGTTGAAATATAACCTGACTCAATTTTAGATAAGTCAAGAATGTCATTGATCAATTGGATCAGGTCATCACCACAACTATGAATTGTTTTTGCATAACTAACTTGTTTCTCATTCAGATTACCATCATGGTTCTCGTATAATTGTTGCGCAAGGATCAACAAAGAGTTTAATGGCGTACGCAACTCATGCGACATATTTGCAAGGAACTCAGATTTGTATTTTGATGTTAATTGCAATTGCTCTGCTTTTTCCTCCAACGACAACCTTGCTTCTTCCACTTCCTTGTTTTTATCTTCAACTTCTTCTTTTTGTTTTACCAGCAAGTGAGCTTTATCCTGCAACTCCTCATTTGTTCTTCTTAATTCATCTGTCAATGATTGTGATTGTACAAGTAAACTTTCAGTTCTTGTATTTGCTTCAATAGTATTTAACACGATACCGATACTTTCTGTCAACTGGCTAAGGAAGTCAAGGTGTGTTTCGCTGAAAGTATCGAAAGAAGCAAGTTCGATAACAGCTTTTATTTCCTTTTCAAATAATACCGGTAGTACAATTACATTTAATGGGGAGGCCTTACCAAGTCCTGAGCTGATCTTTGTATAGCTCTTTGGTACGTTTGTTAAAAGAATTCTTTCTTTTTCCAATGCGCATTGCCCAACTAATCCTTCGCCTAGTGAAAATTCGCCTGATTTTTTTACTTCTTCGCCAAATGCATAAGCTGAGAATAATTTTAGTTTTTGATTTTTAAAACTATCATCTTGCTCAAGGATATAGAACATACCTTTTTGTGCATTTACCACCTGCGCCAACTCTGAAAGAATACGACGTGTTACCGTATTCAGATCTTTTTGCCCCTGCAACATCTGTGTAAACTTTGCAAGGTTTGATTTCAACCAGTCCTGTTCCTGGTTACGCAATGTTGTTTGCTTCAGGTTTGCGATCATCTGGTTGATGGTATCTTTCAATTCTTCCACTTCCCCTTTTGCTTCTACACGGATCATCTGTGTCAAGTCACCTTTTGTTACAGCAGATGCAACATCGGCGATATTACGAACCTGTGTTGTTAGATTTTCTGCAAGCTGGTTTACGTTCTCAGTTAAGTTTTTCCAGATACCTGATGCCCCGGGCACACTTGCTTGCCCACCCAATCTTCCTTCAACACCCACTTCACGGGCAACATTTGTTACCTGGTCAGCAAACACGGCAAGTGTATCGATCATTTCATTGATCGTATCGATCAATTGTGCAACTTCACCACGAGATACAATGGAAAGTTTTTGTTTTAAGTTACCAGTCGCAACTGAGGTTACAACTTTTGCAATACCCCGAACCTGGTTGGTAAGGTTGGAGGCCATCATGTTCACTGAGTCTGTCAAATCTTTCCACGTACCTGCCACACCCTGTACTTCTGCCTGGCCTCCAAGTTTACCTTCGGTACCAACTTCTCTTGCAACACGGGTCACCTCAATAGAAAATGAATTCAACTGATCCACCATCGTGTTGATCGTATTTTTCAAATCGAAAATTTCTCCTTTTACATCGATGGTTACTTTTTTAGTTAAGTCACCAGATGCAACCGCTTTTGTTACTTCGGCGATGTTTCTTACTTGTGATGTAAGGTTACCAGTCATTTGGTTTACTGAGTCAGTCAGGTCTTTCCATGTACCAGCAACACCCGGTACGAATGCTTGACCACCGAGTTTGCCATCGGTTCCAACCTCACGGGCAACACGGGTTACCTCTGACGCGAAGGCACGCAACTGGTCAACCATTGTGTTCAATGTTTCTTTCAATTGTAAGATCTCACCGCGAACGTCAACGGTAATTTTTCTTGACATATCACCATTTGCCACAGCGATCGCAACATCTGCAATATTTCGCACCTGTGCGGTGAGGTTACCTGCCATCTGATTCACTGAGTCTGTCAAATCTTTCCAGGTACCCCCAACGCCAGGCACATTTGCTTGCCCACCGAGTTTCCCGTCTGTACCAACTTCTCTCGCAACACGGGTTACTTCTGAGGCAAAGGCACGGAGCTGTTCCACCATCGTATTGATGGTATTTTTTAATTCAAGGATCTCTCCTTTTACATCCACTTCAATTTTTCTTGATAAGTCTCCATTGGCTACGGCTGTAGTTACTTCGGCAATATTTCTTACTTGTGATGTAAGATTCGAAGCCATTTTATTTACTGAGTCTGTCAAATCTTTCCAAAGACCTTCCACACCGGGTACGTCTGCTTGTCCACCAAGCATACCTTCGGAACCAACCTCACGGGCAACGCGGAATACCTCTGAACCAAATGAATTCAACTGATCCACCATCGTGTTGATCGTATTTTTCAATTCAAGGATCTCGCCTTTTACGTCAACTGTAATCTTTCTTGACAAGTCTCCTTTTGCTACGGCCGTTGTTACTTCGGCAATATTTCTTACCTGTGCAGTAAGATTTGATCCCATTTGATTTACTGAATCTGTTAAGTCTTTCCATGTACCACCTACACCCTGCACTTTTGCTTGTCCTCCCAATTTACCTTCTGTACCAACTTCCAATGCAACACGGGTTACCTCAGATGCGAATGAGTTCAACTGATCCACCATCGTGTTGATCGTATTCTTTAACTCAAGAATTTCACCCGCAACGTTTACTGTAATTTTTTTAGAAAGGTCACCTGTTGCAACCGCAGTCGTTACATCAGCAATATTTCTTACCTGGGCAGTAAGATTGGAGGCCATTTGATTTACTGACTCTGTTAAGTCTTTCCATGTACCACCCACATCCTGCACTTTTGCCTGACCGCCAAGTTTTCCTTCTGTACCAACTTCCAATGCAACACGGGTTACCTCTGATGCAAACGAGTTCAACTGATCCACCATCGTGTTGATCGTATCTTTCAATTCAAGGATCTCCCCTTTTACATCCACTGTAATTTTTCTTGACAAGTCACCTTTCGCAACCGCTGTGGTTACTTCCGCAATATTTCTTACTTGTGCTGTAAGGTTGCCGGCCATTTGGTTTACAGAATCAGTTAAGTCTTTCCATACACCACCAATTCCTTTTACCGTTGCTTGTCCACCGAGTTTTCCTTCACTACCTACCTCTCTTGCCACACGGGTTACCTCAACTGAAAATGAATTCAACTGATCCACCATCGTGTTGATCGTGTTTTTCAATTCAAGAATTTCACCTTTTACATCCACTGTAATTTTTCTTGACAGGTCACCTCTTGCAACCGCCGTTGTAACCTCGGCAATATTTCTTACCTGGCCTGTTAAGTTCGAAGCCATTTGGTTTACTGAATCCGTTAAGTCTTTCCACGTTCCACCAATACCTTTTACTTCAGCTTGACCACCCAATTTTCCTTCAGTACCAACTTCTCTCGCAACACGAGTTACTTCTGATGAGAATGAATTTAACTGGTCAACAAGGTTATTGATCGTATTTTTTAATTCAAGAATTTCGCCCTGCACATCCACCGTGATCTTTTTTCTTAAGTCACCTCTTGCCACCGCAGTTGTTACCTCTGCAATATTTCTTACTTGCGCTGTAAGATTACCAGCCATCTGGTTTACTGAGTCAGTAAGGTCTTTCCATACACCTGCTACCCCTTTTACTTTTGCTTGTCCACCCAATTTTCCTTCTGAACCAACCTCACGGGCAACACGGGTTACCTCCATTGAAAACAAGTTCAACTGTTTTACCATGTCGTTTACCTCTGCAGCAATTTTTGCAAACTCACCCTGTAAAACGTGATCGCCAATTTTCAGCGGCATTTCCTGTGAAAGATTTCCTTTTGCAACAGAACTGATAACGTGAGCTATTTCAATTGTTGGATGAACAAGATCTGATATCAAACTATTGATAGATTCAACACCAGAAGCCCATGAACCCCTGGCATATTTTGGCAATTCCACACGATGATTTAAGTGCCCTTTACTGCCGATGGTATTACGGGCCTTAGTTAATTCATTCATCAGTGCCTCATTAAGCAAGATAATATCATTAAGTGTATCACATATTTTTCCGCTGATGCCTAGCTTATCTGACGGCATGCGAACACTGAAATTTCCTTCTTTTACCTGGATCAATAAACGAAGTAACTCCCTGTTATCGAGTTCTTCTGAATAATCATTGTTCGAACTATAATGACTCTTGCTTGTACTCCCGTTTGATTTATGTTTACCATTACCATTCTTCGATCTGGATGGCATTGGTTCGAGGAGTAAATTGTCAACGGAAGCCGCAGCAGCAGCTTTAACAGGGGGCTTGGTCTTTTTCTTCATATTTAATGTTCTTTAAAAGGGAAAAGAGTGTTCTGCTCTATGCACAAATTTCCTCTGGTTAATACTGTGGAATAGAGGAAAGCCTTATCTTTCGAGTGTAAAGTCACTTTTATCCGAAAAATTTGTGCCACAAAAAGTAGTTATAGACCAAGATACACCTCCCAAATTTATCCTTTTGGGAGAAGACGATACTGACGATCAGGAAATGCTAAAAGAAGTTTTCATTTCTATTGATAAGTCATTCATACTTTTTTTTGTAAACAATGGAGGCGAAATACTATCTGCCCTCGAAAAATTACGTGATGACCAGATGCCTTGCCTGATTGTATTAGATTATAATATGCCGGGACTTAATGGTGCTGATATTTTACGTGAATTGAAGACAAATGAACGATATAAACATATTCCCCGTGTAGTTTGGAGTACTTCTCCATCGGAAAAATTCAAGCAAATTTGTATAGAGCTTGGTGCATTGGATTATGTTATTAAGCCCAACAATGTTCAAGATCTCGAAAAAATAGCCCGTTATATGCTTTCACTTTGCCTGGTTTAAAATCTATTTTTTACCTCAAAGTTTCTTCTAATACTTGTAGAGAAATGGGCTTTTCCAGCACTATTATATTTTCATTTGTGGAAACAAAATCTGATTTATGCAGATGTGCACTGATTAAAATAATCCTCAACCGTGGATTTTTTTCCACGATTTGGGGTACAAATTTCCATCCATTACCATCTGGCAGGTTATTATCCAAAAGCAAAATATCAGGATTAATTTCATCTATAAGAAAAATACCAGCCTGGATATTATAAGCGACAAGAACATCATAATTTCTTTTTCCTAAATATCCTTTCATAATTGTACAGAAGTCAACTTCATCATCAATTATTAGAATTTTTTTTCTCATTTTAGTAAATTACAATGTCTTTTTAATTGCAATTATAAGTCGTGAAATTACGCTTGTATTTATAATTTCAAAAAAGGAACTGTATTTGCTTACTAAAAGTCCGTCTGCATCATTGCAAGTCGTCAACTAAGCCCATGTAAAAAAACAACTTAAATCATCATTAAATGCTAAATGGGAATACGATCCGAATCGCTATCGTAGAAGATGATGAGGACGACTTTTTAATAATCAAGGACTATATCTCCGAGATCGAAGGAAGCAATTTCGTTGTTGACTGGCATAACGATTATGATGCAGCTATTGAAGCAATCAAAAAAAAACAATACAATATTTATTTTGTCGATTATTTTTTATGGGAAAAAACAGGGTTGGACCTACTTGATGAAGTTGAGGCATTAAAATATACTGACCCTATTATATTATTGACTGGTTTAGGTAATAAATCCATAGATATAAAAGCTATGGAAAAGGGGGCTACTGATTACCTTATAAAATCTGATCTGAATACAGAGAAATTAGAACGATGTATTCGATATGCATTGGAGAGAGCTAACTTTCTCAAAGAATTAAAAACAAGAGAAAATAAGTACCGCAATCTTTTTGAACATTCTAAAGACGCTGTTTTTATTGCCGATGATAAGCTCAACTTTATAGAAGTAAATGATGCAGCTATCCAGCTATTAGGGTGTTCCGAAAAAAATCTCAATGGCCGCAACTTATTTGAGTTTATTTCAGAAAATCGTGATACTACACGGGAAATATTGAAAGCTGCATCTGTTGAAGATGCAGAAATTAAAATAGTAAATGAAAAAAAAGAAATAAGGGATTGTCTTTTATCTCTCGATTACCAGGAGCAATCCGAAGGTGAAAGATTAGTGCATGGAATTATACACGACATAACAAAAATCAGGGTAGCTGAAATTGCCAATCTCCAGGCAGAAAAAATGGCAGCCAATGAAAGGCTGACACGGATGCTTGCACATGAGATCAGAAACCCGTTAAATAATATTATTTTGTCTATTGACCAACTATTAGCGGAAGATAAAGATGATTCGCAAATTGGATTTATGGATATTATACATAGAAATTCACTTCGCATAAATCATATTATCTCTGAATTATTAAACATGGCAAAATCCTCAGAGTTATTATTCGAAATGCATTCGCTGGAAGACATTCTTGAAGAAAGCCTTTCGGTTACTTCTGATCGTATCAATCTTAAAAAGATCAATGTAAAAAAGGATTTTCCTTCTACTCCTGTTTTTATAAAAGCTGATAAAGCAAAACTTGCAATTGCATTTACAAATATTATTATTAATGCTATTGAAGCTATGGATACAAATGGCTCGCTTACTACCAGCGTAACGGCTTCAGGGAATAATTATGAAGTGTCAATAAAGGATAACGGACCCGGCATTCCGCAGGATTACGTATCTAAACTATTTGACCCCTTTTTTACATTGAAAAAAAATGGTATGGGACTCGGGCTTACAGCTTCTTATTCAATAATACAATCACACAATGCAAAGATCAGCATGCAAAGCCAGGTAAATAAAGGCACCGAGTTTACAATTAGCTTTGAAAAGCAAAATGAGCATGCATATCAGCTATCGCCACAAAAAGCCAGTTAAAAAGAGATGAAACAGAATGAATGACTGGTAGAACTTTCTCCCTATTTTTGCTGCCCTTTAGGAGACTTGTCCGAGTGGTTGAAGGAGTCCCGACACATCGGGAGAAAGTGTGTATACGGAAAACTGCTCACTAAAGCTTAAATCAAAGGAGACTTGTCCGAGTGGTTGAAGGAGCACGCCTGGAAAGTGTGTATACCTCAAAAGGGTATCAAGGGTTCGAATCCCTTAGTCTCCGCAAATGGAATCTGAAAGATTTTATGTTTATATCCTTCAAAGCCAGAAGGATTTTTCATTTTATGTCGGCCAATGCGACGATTTGGATTCCCGTATGTCAAAACATACCGATGGAATGAGCAAATACACTTCATCAAAAAGACCTTTAAGGTTAGTATATTTTGAAGTTTATAGTTCCCGGAGTGAAGCCTTGAAAAGAGAGAAAGAAATAAAGAAAATGAAAAGCAGAAAATATATAGAACAATTAATACTAAGCTGGAGAAATAAATTTTAACCGAGTGTTTGAAGGAGTCCTCCCGATATATCGGGATCGGGAGAAAGTGTGTATACGGGAAACCGTATCGTCCCGATACACCAGGACGAATCCCTCAGTCTCCGCAAATGAAAGATTATTTGTTTTATTTAACCTTAGAAAAATCCGCAGCAAACTTATTCATATCATCGTTTGCCAAAATACTGCCGGAATGTATAACTACCCTGTAACGAAATGTAACTGACTTTCCGGGCTGCAAAGAAAAATTCAATTCCTCTTTTCCATTGCTGAATATTTTCCGTCCCAGTGGATTTACTGCAAACAAACCATAGCCTCTTGCATGCCAGTAAGCAGGATAGCCAACATTAGAAGGATGATCAAACATGCCTATGGTAATATCCTTTCCGTCTTTTTTTCCTGTCAGCATTACCCATTCTCCTTTGGTGCTCCAGACAGAATCCCCTTTCAATCCATTGCTACTGTAATACATGCCGGTAACATCTGCTGCACCTGATGGAGCAATTGTTGTTACATTTCCTTTATCATCAACAAAGCTGCTTTTTTCTTTGGAAGGCAGTTCCAGTTCTCTTGCAACACGTATTGCAAACATTCCATCTTTTACATCTTTAAAAACTACAGTAGTGTCTGCAGCAGTTAAAGTAGTAATGCGATCAATTATAAAATTATTTTCTTTAACGCTGAAATTGAAAGTCGTTTGTTCTTTCAATAATACTTTAGCATCAGGTCTAACCCAAATTGCAGAAGTAGTAAGTGATGCACCCTTACCATTTGTTTTCTTACTGACAATTTTCTGGTGAATGATAGTTCCGTACAGGTTTCTTTTTTCAGGAGCTATTGCCGTAGAGTTATTCCAGAAATCAAGACCATTCACTGATTCATAATTCAGCCAGATACCGGTATGATGCGGATGATCGGTTCTTTCACCGGCTATCATTTGAAAAGGATAGCTGCGTGTTACCGTTATTCCATCTACTGTATTTACAGGAAACAGTACCGGTTTCCTGCTTGAATCATAATAACAATAAGCTGTCAGCAATTTATTATTAAATAAAATATCAACCTGTTTCTTATCTTTTTTTTCTACAATACTAAAACCTGTTGATGGTTGGGCAATAGCCGCCTTGCTTACTGATAATAAAATCAAAAAGGAAAATAACTTATTCATGATCTGAAGAAATTAATACTTAAAAACTTTTCCATTTGCCATTATTTCCTGTGTTTTCTCATCAAAAGTTACTTTGGCGCCAGTATGAACGGCGGCATTGGTCATGATGGTAGCAATTGAATGGCTATACCCTGCTTCTACCGGTCCATTGGGTTGTTTGCGGCTGCGTATACATTCCATCCAGTTACGAACATGGTTGGATGTAAGTTTATCTCCGCCTGTATTAGCGGATGCACTTACCGGTTCCACTATTGATAAAGTTTGTTCGGTCAATAAATTTGGTTGTACACCCATCTCATCAGCAAACCTTTTTGTTAACCCGCCTCTTGGAGAAACCATATTGGTATTCAAATTTAATTCACCTCCATTGGAGTAATATATTTCCGCAGGTCTTTCATCGCCGTTGTGCATACGGGACTCAAACGTAACCTGGAAACCTGATGCCATATCATTCGAAGGGCCATAATCAAAAACCGCTGTGATAGTATCCCAATTCTTTCTTCCGTCTTTCCACATATAAATACCTCCGTTAGCAACCACACTGCGTGGATGCTGTAAACCGGTAAACCAATGCACCGTATCTATCTGGTGACTCATCCACTGACCGGGCAAGCCTGATGAATAAGGCCAGAACAAACGGAACTCCAAATATTTCCTTGGATCAAATGAATCCTTGGGCCTGTTCATTAAAAAACGTTTCCAGTCAGTGTCTTCTTCTTTTAACAACGGAACTACCGATGGTCTGCGCCAGCGGCCGGGTTGATTGACATCCCATGTTAATTCAACCTTGGTGATAGCACCAAATTTTCCTGATCGTATAAAATCATTGGCTGCATGGTAATTCGCCCCGCTTCTTCTTTGTGAACCTATTTGTACAATTCTGTCTGATGCTTTAATTGCTTTTAATGCTGCACGGTTATCTTCCATTGTTTCGGCGAAAGGTTTCTCACAATAAACATCACAACCTGCTTTTACCGCTTCTATTGCATGCAGCGCATGCTGAAAATCTGCTGTGCTGACGAATACAGCGTCCACTAATTTCTTATCGTACATTTCTTCATTGTTACGGCAGGCAGTAACATCATGTCCCATTTTTTCTTTCCAGACAGCAGCACCGTCTTCTCTTCTTTTTTTCCAGATATCCGATACGGCTACAAGATCAAAATTCAATTCTTTATAATGATTCATAAAACAGGGCATATGTGAACTCCTGTGCCGATCCGAAAACCCAACCACACCGACTCTAACGCGGTCATTAGCACCGATAATTTTATTATAACTCGTAGCGCTGAAAGCTGAAGCTCCCATATAAACACCGGCCGTGGTGATGGCTGTTTTCTTTATAAAATTTCTGCGTGACTGCGACATATGTTTCTATTTTAAATAAAAGTATTTATTAAATCTACTTCATTAGTTAAACTTTCTGCAGGAAAATTTTTTAAGGTCGGAATGGTCTTACAAAAAAAAGACCAGTTCCTTCAATCAGGGCTGGCCTTACAATAAAGTTAAGATGCACTATTTTTATTTCCTCTTCTCATACTTCCTCCTGATTATTTCCATCACCGGCACATTATCAATTTTACTTTCCAGCCAGGATATTACATCGAGATAGGCAAATGCACGGGTTTCAAAACGATTACCTTCATATTTTTTCAGCTTGTCAAGTAATTTTTCAAACTCAGGTTTTAATGCTTTTGCACCAACTTTAAATGACCGACGTAAAAATTTAAACATCTCCTCCTCTACCATACTCAGGTTTTCCATTTTTGCCATAAACCGGTAAACTGATTTGGTGAGATATTCCAATAATTCAAAATTGCCGAGTTCATAATGGGCAATTAAGTGCAATAGTCTTGCATAACATTGCAGATCGGTACGCAAGTCCATTCGCCAGTTGATGATCTTGTTCAGGTAATCAATTGCCTTTTCATTTCTACCGGCACCGAAATACATGCTGGCAACTTTATAATAAAATACCAATACCCGATGACGATCAAGGAAGAGTCCATATTCATCCAGCTTTCCTTCAATATACGGCACCAGTTTCAATCCTTCATTGAATGTTCCGTCGAGAAAATGTAAATTCAGTTTTGCAGTATACAAATACACAAAACAAAGAATGCGGTTATTCTCATTCTTCTGAACCACTTTTCGATGACTGAATTTTTCAAACTGCTCAATTACCTGCGCCAGTTTTTTATGGTTTAATAGATCGAAATGGGCGCCCATCAGGTTATGTACACCTTTTATATAATGTGCTGTTTCTATTTCATCCATTCCCGGAAACTCTTCGAACAGATCAACCCAGCGTTGGGTATGTCGGTAGTATTGTAAAAAATCCTGCCTTAAAAATGCATACCAGCAATAACATTGATATAAATAAAGCCGTTCATAAAATCCTTTTGAAAGATTAGCTCCTGCCGGTAAACTTTTATCCAAAAAATCTTTTACAGCATTTTCATCTCTTGCATTTCTTGCATGGCCGTTTTGTATATACCAACCGTAGAGTTGTAAAGAAAGATTAGATAAACTGTTTATCATTGAAAGCTGGCAGTTCACCTGTGCCGCTTCAGCAGATAATTGACTTGCCCTGTCCTGCATACTACGTGTAATGAAAAGGCCTTCTATCTTTTTCTCAAAAAATAAAACCTGCTGCATGTAAGTAAGCTGGTTATTTTCCTTTGCCTGTTCTTTTACCTTATCTAAAATTTTGAGGCTTTGCAGGTAAAGGCCTTTATTATATAATATACGGGCATGATCCATCTGTTCATGCAGGGTCATGTCAATATTCGATTCATCCCTCAGCAACCGGAGGCTGTTGAGTAGTTGTTTATATAAATGTGCTTTAAGATTAGAGAGCTGCCGCTTTTGGATTGATCTGTGTTTCTTCAGCAATAACTCCTCGTCATACTCCTCCATTTTGTCCAGGGCATCGAACAATTGGACGATCTTCAGGTCACCACCGGCGGAATTTCGCTTCATGTAAAGCTTAAAATTCCGCTTTTCACTCTTTTCGAGTGATCTGATGAGCTGAAAAACAGTATCGGCTGAACGGTTGGGCATCGTAATCAACAATGGCTGGAATCCTTATCCAGCAAGGGTTTAGCTGTTTTAAACAGGGGTTAAACAATGTAATCTCGCCTGATTTAGGTTTTAATACCCCTGATATGGGAGGTACTTTTATACCAGCAGGCTGAATTATTTTAAAATAACTGGCAAGCAACACAAAAATAATTAACAGCCTGCTTTTTTTATCATTAATTATAGGCTGTACATGAGCACTGAAAAGGTATACATTTTCGACACAACACTCCGCGATGGCGAGCAGGTTCCCGGATGTAAATTGAATACTGAAGAAAAAATTGAGCTTGCACTTCAACTGGAAGACCTGGGCGTTGATATTATTGAAGCAGGTTTCCCTATCAGCAGCCCCGGCGATTTTGAAAGTGTAAAGCAGATCGCATCGATCATTAAAAATGCTACGGTTTGTGGTCTCAGCCGCGCCAATCAGAAAGACATTGAAACTGCGGCTGCTGCATTAAAACCAGCAAAACGTCCCCGTATCCATACAGGTATCGGCACTTCCGATTATCATATTAAACTCAAATTCAATTCAACAAGAGAAGAAATTCTTGAAAGAGCTATTCAATGTGTGAAATGGGCTAAAAACTTTGTTGATGATGTTGAGTTTTATGCAGAAGATGCAGGTCGAAGCGATAATGAATATTTAGCAAGAGTAATTGAAGCAGTTATTAAGGCTGGTGCAACTACCGTGAATATTCCGGATACAACCGGTTATTGCTTACCTCATCAATACGCCGAAAAAATTGCTTTCTTAAAAAATAATGTTTCCAATATTGACAGGGCAATTATTAGTTGCCATTGTCATAATGACCTTGGATTGGCTTCTGCTAACTCGATTGCAGGTGCTGCTGCCGGTGCAAGACAAATAGAATGTACGATTAATGGTCTGGGTGAAAGAGCTGGTAATACTTCGCTTGAAGAAGTAGTGATGATCATTAACCAGCACCCGGAACTGAATCTTTATACAGATATTAAAAAACAAATGCTGAATCCAATGAGCCAGTTGGTTTCTGATACCATGCGTATGCCGGTACAGGCCAATAAAGCAATTGTGGGCAGTAATGCATTTTCACATTCATCAGGCATTCACCAGGATGGATTTTTGAAAAATGCGATCAACTATGAGATCATCAGTCCTGAAACAGTTGGCGCCGATTCATCAAAGATCGTACTTACTGCAAGAAGCGGAAGAAGTGCACTGGCTTTCCGTTTTCATAAGCTGGGTTTCCAGTTTAACAGGAATGATGTAGATAAATTGTATTCCGATTTTTTAAATATTGCTGATAGTAAAAAAGAAGTTCGGGACGAAGATTTGCTAATGCTTGCAAAACAACATCAGCCCACAGCGGTTGCTGTTTAAAGTCGCTTTTTTTCTCATGAGCAGTTAGTTTTTGGTCAGCGTGGCGTGTAAAAGCGCCACGCATTTTTAACTTAAGTATGAGTAAAACACTTTTTGATAAGATCTGGGAAAAACATATTGTCAAAAAAATTGACGACGGTCCTTCTGTTTTATACATTGACAGGCATTTTATTCATGAAGTAACAAGTCCGCAGGCTTTTACAGGTTTGAACAATCGTGGCATCAAAGTTTTTCGTCCGAAACAAACTATTGCAACGGCTGATCATAACGTTCCTACACTTAATCAGCATCTACCAATAAAAGAAGAGCTAAGCAGAAAACAGGTTGATGCATTAATAAAAAATTGCGCAGAACATGGAGTTGAATTGTATGGCCTTGGACATCCGTTCCAGGGCATTGTTCATGTAATAGGGCCTGAACTCGGCATTACTCAACCTGGAATGACGATTGTATGCGGCGATAGTCACACTTCAACACATGGAGCATTCGGCGCTATTGCATTTGGCATTGGTACCAGTGAAGTAGAAATGGTTTTGACAACACAATGCTTGCTACAAACCAAACCTAAGCTGATGCGCATAAATGTAGATGGCGAATTAAATAAAGGTGTGGTAAGCAAAGACATTGTTCTTTATATACTTTCAAAAATCTCAGCAAGCGGAGCTACGGGTTATGCTGTTGAGTTTGCCGGTTCTGCTATTAGATGTTTATCCATGGAAGCAAGAATGACCATTTGCAATATGAGTATTGAAATGGGTGCAAGATGTGGTTTGATCGCACCGGATGAAACAACATTCAATTATATCAAAGGCAGAAAATTTGCCCCGCAGGGTGAAGCTTGGGATAAGGCAGTAGCAAACTGGAAACAATTATTCAGTGATGGAGATGCACAATTTGATAACGAGATTTTCCTGAACGCAGAAGATATAGAACCAATGATAACCTACGGCACCAATCCCGGAATGGGTATTAGTGTAAATGATAATATTCCAACTACTGAAACAGTTAATGATACTGATAAAAGTGGTTTGGCAAAATCATTGGCCTACATGGGGCTAAAAGCCGGCGCAGCCATTAAAGGACAGAAAGTAGATTATGTGTTTATCGGCAGTTGCACCAATTCAAGAATTGAAGATCTAAGAATGGTTGCATCGTTTGTAAAAGGGAAAAAGAAAGCAGATGATGTGGAAGTTTGGATAGTACCGGGTAGTAAACAGGTAGAAAAGCAAGCAATTGAAGAAGGAATTGATAAAGTATTTGCAGAAGCTGGTTTCATATTACGTCAACCGGGATGCAGTGCATGCCTCGGCATGAATGAAGATAAAATTCCTGCTGGTAAGTATTGCATTTCTACATCAAACAGAAATTTTGAAGGCAGACAGGGACAGGGGGCAAGAACATTACTGGCAAGTCCGCTTACTGCAGCCGCAGCAGCTATCACCGGAAAAGTTTGTGATGTAAGAGAATTGCTCGTAAACGAAATGGTTGAAGAATTAAACTAAAAAATGTCCAAAAGAATCAACATAATAAAATCAACAGCAGTTCCGCTTAATATAGAAAACGTGGATACTGATCAGATCATTCCAGCTCGTTTTTTAAAAGCAACAAGCCGTGAAGGTTTTGGAAAAAATTTGTTCCGTGACTGGAGATATATTAACGATGATGAAAATCAGCCGAAACAGGATTTTCCTTTAAATGATAAAACTTACAGTGGTAAAATTTTAGTAGCTGGCAAAAATTTCGGTTGCGGTTCTTCAAGAGAACATGCAGCATGGGCTATTAAAGATGCAGGGTTTGATGTAGTGGTGAGCAGTTTTTTCGCTGATATTTTTAAAAACAATTCGCTCAATAACTTTTTATTACCGGTAACAGTTAGTGAAAGCTTCTCACAAAAATTATTTGAAGCAGTTGAAAAAAATCCAGCTACTGAAGTTGAAGTGAACCTGGAAAAACAAACAATCACTGTTGATGGACAGTCAGAATCATTCGATATAAATAGCTATAAAAAAACCTGCCTGCTGAATGGTTATGATGACATTGACTACTTACTAAACAGCAAAGAAGAAATTATTCAATACGAAAACAGCCTAGCATAAACCCCCATGAAAAAGAAAATTGCAATATTAAACGGAGATGGTATCGGTCCAGAAGTGACCAAACAATCCATCCTCATATTAAATTCAATCGCTGAGCGATTTGGACATTCATTTACTTACCAGGAAGCTTTGATCGGTGCTGATGCGATTGACAAAACCGGAACAGCGCTTCCTTCTGAAACAATTGATATTTGCCTCGATAGCGATGCAGTTTTGTTCGGCGCAGTTGGCCATCCGAAATATGATAATGATCCCAATGCAAAAGTGAGACCTGAGCAGGGAATACTTGGAATCAGGAAAGCATTGCAATTGTTTGCTAATATCCGCCCGGTTACTACTTATAAAACTTTACATCACCTTTCTCCTATTAAATCAAAAAATTTAGAAGGAGTTGATTTTATCATCTTCCGCGAGTTGACCGGTGGAATTTATTTTGGTAAGAAACAAACTGCTGAGGATGGCAGCTCGGCAAGTGATGAATGCTTTTACACAAAAGAGGAAATAGAAAGAATAACACACCAGGCATTTCAATATGCTCAAAAGAGAAGGAAGAAACTGACACTAGTTGATAAAGCGAATGTGCTGGATACTTCACGTCTCTGGAGAAAAGTAGTGCAGGAGATTGCTCCTCAGTATAAAGAAGTGACCGTTGATTATATGTTTGTTGATAATGCAGCAATGCAAATTGTCATCAACCCCAAACAGTTTGATGTAATACTTACCGAAAATATGTTTGGCGATATTATTAGCGATGAAGCAAGTGTGCTGGCAGGCTCATTAGGATTATTGCCATCTGCTTCTGTTGGGAATAAAACAGCTTTGTTTGAGCCGATTCATGGTTCGTATCCGCAGGCTGCCGGAAAAGATATTGCCAACCCGCTGGGCTCTGTTCTTTCCGCTGCTATGATGCTGGACCATTTCGGCATGAATGAAGAAGCTGCTCTTATCCGCGAAGCGGTTGAGTGGACTCTCGAAAATAATTTCGTAACTAAAGATATTGACCCGGTTAATTTTTATTTCACTTCTACCATCGGCGAGCTGATAAGTGATTATGTAAGTGGCAAAATTCCCGGTTCTATTAAGAAAGAGAATATCGAATTACGTAAGTCTACGATTATTTAGTGTTGGAATAGGCTTACCGGTAGTTCGTCAAATTGATAAAATAATTGCTTGCCGCAGTTCTTTTTTTAAATCGGCGGGTGTATATTTACAAAACATACATCCTCATGTTGAAGAATACAATAAATAATGTCATTACCAATTCTGCCGCAATAATTATTGTGGTAGTCATTATTATTACTTCAGCAGGAGGTGGTGCATGATATTAAATTAAAAAACTAATTATACGCAACCCGCCTCCAAAAAGGCGGGTTCTTTTTTTTAAGCCTTTAAATAAAACAAAATGGCATCATACTATAATAACGAAACGGTAATTTATCTCAATGGAGATTATGTGAAAGCTGCAGAAGCGAAGATGGATTTCTATAGCCAGTCATTGCATTATGGCTATTCTGTGTTTGAAGGAATTCGTTCTTATAAAACGGCAAGTGGTGAAACAAAAATCTTCAAAGAGGTTGAACATTTTGAAAGGTTAAAGAATTCAGCTGCTGCTTTAAATATGCCTTATCACTGGACCGTAGAAGAACTGATTGATGCTACTTATGAAGTACTGAAAAGAAATAACCTGCAGGATGCTTATATCCGCCCGGTTGTTTATGCACCAACGAATATGAAGTTTGATGTGAATGAAAAATCATTTATTGTTATTGAAGCATGGGAGATGCAGCCCTTTCTTGGTGAAAAATTATTAAGGGTAATGACTTCATCATTTCAGCGTCCGAATCCGAAAGGATTTAAGATACATGCAAAAGCAGCCGGTCATTATGTAAACTCAATACTCGCCAGCCAGGAAGCAAAAGCAAATGGCTTTGATGAAGCATTACTGCTGGATATGAATAATTATGCAGCAGAAGCACCGGGAGCAAATTTGTTTTTTGAGAAAGATGGAAAAATGTTTACGCCTGCTTTAGGAAATATTTTACCCGGCATAACAAGAGCAACGGTTTTGGAAATATGTACTGAATTGAACATTGAAGTAGAAGAAAGATTTTTTACGATTGATGAATTGAAACAGGTCGATGCTGCTTTCTTCTGTGGTACGGCTGCTGAAGTAATTGGGTTTGAAAGTTTGGATGATTATAAATTCCCGTTGAACTGGAATGAAACTGTATCAAGAAGAATTCAACTAGCTTATAAGAGTCTTGTGATTGAGAAAGAATTTGAACCACAGAGTACACAAAGAAAGGAAGCACAGAGTGCACTGAGTGTATAATTATAGTTGATGTCTCTGTGTTCTTTGTGGTTAATAAAGCTGAATAGAGAACAAACAGTACAAGAGTGCGACGCAAGGAACGATGATAGTAGTAACAAAGCTGACAACATAAAATAAAAATGAGCGAACTAAATAAATATTCAAAGGTTTTAACGCAAGATGAAACACAACCTGCTGCTCAAGCTATGTTGTATGGCATTGGGCTAACGGAAGATGATTTGAAAAAAGCACAGGTTGGTATCTGCAGTATGGGTTATGATGGCAATACCTGTAATATGCACCTGAATGATCTGGCGAAAGTGGTAAAGCAAGGTGTGTGGGATAACGATTTGGTTGGTTTGATCTTTAATACGATTGGCATCAGCGATGGAATAAGTAATGGAACTGATGGAATGCGGTATAGTTTGGTGAGTCGCGATTTGATTGCTGATTCGATTGAAGCTGTTGTTGGAGGTTTTTATTACGATGGCATCATTGCGATTCCGGGTTGTGATAAAAATATGCCGGGCTCTATTATAGCAATGGGTCGTTTGAATCGTCCGTCGATTATGTTGTACGGTGGCACAATAGCCCCTGGTCATTATAAAGGACAAGATTTAAATATCATTTCTGCATTTGAAGCATTGGGACAAAAAATTGCAGGCAATTTAAACCCGGAAGATTTTAAACAAATAGTTCAGCATTCATGTCCCGGTGCCGGTGCATGTGGTGGAATGTACACTGCTAACACGATGGCTTGTTCAATTGAGGCGATGGGGATGAGTTTGCCTTATTCATCATCTAATCCGGCACTGAGTGAGGATAAGAAAAAAGAATGCCTGGATGCAGGTAAAGCAATAAGATTATTACTTGAAAAAAATATTCGTCCTTCTGATATCATGACACGCAAGGCATTTGAAAACGCAATTACCGTGATTATGATCCTGGGAGGAAGTACCAATGCTGTTTTGCATTTGATTGCAATGGCAAAAAGTGTGAACATAAATTTAACGCAGGACGATTTTCAAAAAATCAGTGATAAGGTTCCTGTGCTAGCTGATTTCAAACCCTCTGGAAAATATCTTATGCAGGATTTACACCAGCATGGTGGCCTTCCTTCAATAATGAAATATTTATTGTCGAAAGGTTTGCTGCATAGCGATTGTTTGACAGTAACCGGTAAAACGGTAGCAGAAAATTTAGCAGGTGTCCCGAATTTGGATTTTGAGGCTCAGAAAATTATTTATCCAGTAGAACAACCGTTAAAAAAAACGGGGCACCTGCAAATTCTGTATGGCAATCTTGCTGAGAAAGGAAGTGTTGCAAAAATTTCAGGCAAGGAAGGTGAAAAATTTGTGGGGCCAGCAAGAGTATTTGATGGTGAACAAAAATTAATCGCCGGCATACAAAGTGGTTTAGTAAAAGCGGGTGATGTAGTTGTAATAAAAAATGAAGGACCAAGAGGCGCACCGGGTATGCCGGAAATGCTGAAACCAACTTCTGCCATCATTGGTGCAGGATTGGGAAAATCAGTTGCGTTGATTACAGATGGAAGATTCAGTGGAGGCACACATGGTTTTGTGGTTGGCCATATAACACCTGAAGCTCATGAAGGTGGATTGATTGGATTTGTTCATGATGATGATATCATTGAACTCGATGCAACAAAAAACACCATCACTTTGAAAGTAAGTAATGAAGAAATATCAAAACGTAAAGCAAACTGGAAACAACCAGCATTAAAAGTGCGCAGAGGTGTATTGTATAAATATGCAATGTGTGTAAAAGATGCAAGTGAAGGTTGTGTAACAGATGAAGCATAAAGAATAAAATGACAAAGGAATATTTTTTAGAACTGGCTGATTTTAATATTTGGGCAAATAATATTGTTTTGTCGTGGCTGGATAATATTACTGATGAGCAATGGGAAAAACATGTGGTAAGTAGTTTCAACAATATAGGAGAAACAGTATTGCATATTACAAGTGCTGAAACGATATGGCTTGAGCGGTTGAATAAGGTAGAATCACCTGTATGGTTGCAATCAAGTTTTAAGGGAACAAGAAAGGAAATAATTGAGTTATGGAAGAATGCATCCGCAGGATTGAAAAAGTTTACAGATGGCTTTAATGAATCAGTTCTTATGGATAAGTTGGTGTTCAGAAGAATAAATGGCGATAGATATGAGATGCCCCATTACCAGGTCTTTGCTCATATATTCAATCACTCGACTTATCACCGTGGACAATTGGTTACAATGCTGAGACAGGTAGGATATACTAATGTGGGTTCAACAGATATGCTTGGTTTTTATAGAAAATAAAAATATTATTATGGATACTCTTGAATTAACTAAAGAAAAGAAGACAAAAGCAGCCATTGAGAATATTTCCGGAAGTGAAGCTGTGTTAAGGGCTTTTGTTGCCGAAGGTGTTGATATCATCTTTGGTTATCCTGGTGGTGCTATCATGCCTATCTATGATGCATTGTATGATTATAATGACAGGCTGCAACATATTTTGGTGCGCCACGAACAAGGAGCTATACATGCAGCACAGGGTTTTGCAAGAGTGAGCGGAAGAACAGGTGTTGTGTTTGCAACAAGCGGCCCGGGTGCAACGAATCTTGTTACAGGATTAGCTGATGCAATGATTGACTCCACTCCTGTTGTGTGTATAACAGGCCAGGTGTTTGCACATTTGCTGGGTACGGATGCATTCCAGGAAACTGATGTTATAAATATAACTACACCGGTTACCAAATGGAATTACCAGGTAACCGATGCAAAAGAAATTCCTTCCGTGTTGGCAAAAGCATTTTATATCGCCGGTAGTGGTAGACCGGGACCTGTATTGATTGACATTACAAAGAATGCTCAGTTGCAATTATTCGAATATGAAGGTTATAAAAAATGTGATCATATAAGAAGCTACCGTCCGAAGCCGATAGTACGTAAAGAATATATTGAGCAGGCGGCTAAAATGATCAATGAAGCAGAAAGACCGTTCGTAATATTTGGACAAGGCGTTATTCTTGGAAAAGCAGAAAAAGAATTTCAGAAGTTTATTGAGAAAGCGGGTATTCCTGCTGCATGGACGATTTTAGGAATGAGTGCCATACCAACTAATCATCCATTAGCTGTTGGTATGCTGGGCATGCATGGAAACTACGGCCCTAACCTTTTGACAAATGAATGTGATGTATTGATTGCAATTGGTATGCGTTTCGATGATCGTGTCACCGGACGTTTGGATAAATATGCAAAACAGGCAAAAGTTATTCATTTAGATATTGATCCATCTGAAATAGATAAGAATGTAAAAGCAACAGTACCTGTATGGGGCGATTGTAAAGAAACATTACCAATCCTTACAGACCTCGTTCAACAAAAAGTATATCCGCAGTGGTTGCAGAAGTTTACCGATTGTATGAAGAAAGAAGAAGGGAAATGCATCAAAGCAGAAATGAATCCAGATACAGAAATTCTCACGATGGGTGAAGTGATTACGGCTATCAATGAATTAACAAAAGGCGAAGCAGTAATTGTAACCGACGTAGGCCAGCACCAGATGGTAGCATGCCGCTATGCAGAATACAATAAAAGTAAAAGTAATATCACAAGTGGTGGATTAGGCACAATGGGCTTTGCATTGCCTGCAGCTATTGGTGCAAAATATGGTGCACAGGAAAGAACGGTCATTGCAATCATCGGTGATGGTGGTATTCAAATGACGATACAGGAGCTCGGTACAATTATGCAATTCAAGCCCGAAGTAAAAATTATTATTCTTAATAATAAATTTTTGGGAATGGTTCGCCAGTGGCAGGAGCTGTTCCATCAGAATCGCTATTCATTTGTAAATATTGAAAGCCCCGATTTTGTAATGGTCGCAAAAGGTTATGGAATCGAAGGAAAAAGTATTTCTAAAAGAGAAGATGTGAAAACTGTATTGAAAGAAATGCTGGATCATAAAGGAAGCTTTTTGCTGGAAGTGATAGTAGGCAAAGAGAATAATGTGTTCCCAATGGTGCCTCAGGGTCGTGGTGTAGCCGAAGTTGTTTTAGGAAAAGATGAACTTTAAAAATATTATTATGAACAAACAGGAATATACAATAACGGTTTATACAGAAAACCAGATCGGTTTACTGAACCGTATCGCCATTATCTTTTCAAGAAGAAAGATAAATATTGAGAGCCTGAATACTTCTCCTTCTGAAGTAGATAGTGTGCACCGGTTCACTATCGTAATCAATGAAATAGAAGATGTGGTAAGAAAGCTTTGCCGCCAGATCGAAAAACAGGTGGAGGTATTAAAAGCCTATTATAACACCAATGAAGAAATTATCTGGATGGAATTGGCTTTATATAAAGTGCCAACTGAAATCATTGCTGAAGAAGTAAAAGTAGAAAGGTTGTTAAGTCAATTCGGCGCTAAAGCGGTTGTGATAAGAAAAGATTATACAGTATTTGAAGTTAGTGGACAGCGTGAAGAAACCGATGCTTTCATTAAAGTATTAGAACCTTATGGGTTAATAGAATTCGTTCGCAGCGCAAGAGTGGCAATTATTAAAGACAGTGATGGATTCCATAAAAAATTAAAATCATTTGAATACAAAGAACCGGGTGAAACCGTGATTGAGAACGAATTCTTAGACAAGAACCAGGAAGTGTTTAGTATGTAACCCCCTGTCCCCCTAAAGGGGTGACTTAAGTCAATCATACTTTATAAATATGTAAAATTTAAAACAAATCATAATTTTTAAACTGCCCTTACTCCCCTTTAGGGGATGGGGGTCAAAAACAAATAAAGATGGCAAACTATTTTAACTCTTTACCGCTTCGTGAGCAATTAAATCAATTAGGTGTTTGTGAATTTATGAACCGTAGCGAATTTGCTGATGGTGTAAATGTGCTGAAAGGAAAAAAGATCGTAATTGTTGGTTGCGGTGCGCAGGGTTTAAACCAGGGTTTGAATATGAGAGACTCGGGTCTTGATATTGCTTATGCATTACGTAATGAAGCAATTGCTGAAAAAAGAGCATCGTGGAAAAATGCAACGGATAATGGATTTACTGTTGGTGCATATGAAGAATTAATCCCATCGGCTGATTTAGTATTGAACTTAACTCCGGACAAACAGCATACTTCCGTTATCAAAGCGATTATGCCTTTGATGAAAAAAGGTGCAACACTCTCCTACTCTCACGGATTTAATATTGTGGAAGAAGGAACCCAGATAAGAAAAGACATTACTGTAATAATGGTAGCACCTAAATGTCCCGGTACTGAAGTTCGTGAAGAATATAAAAGAGGTTTTGGTGTACCTACATTGATAGCCGTACATCCGGAGAATGATCCCGAAGGAAAAGGACTGGTACAGGCAAAAGCATATGCAGTTGCAACAGGCGGACATCGTGCTGGTGTATTGCGTTCATCATTTGTTGCCGAAGTAAAAAGTGATTTGATGGGTGAGCAAACCATTCTGTGTGGTGTATTGCAAACTGGTTCTATTTTATGTTTTGATAAAATGATAGAGAAAGGTGTTGATGCATCCTATGCTGCCAAACTCATTCAATATGGCTGGGAAACTATTACTGAAGCATTGAAGCATGGTGGTGTTACAGCTATGATGGACCGTTTAAGTAACCCGGCTAAGCTGAAAGCATTTGAATTGTCTACTGAACTGAAAAATATTTTGAGCCCTTTATTTAAAAAACACCAGGATGATATTATGAGTGGTGTATTTTCATCAACAATGATGGAAGACTGGGCCAATGACGATAAAAATTTATTCACATGGCGTAAAGCAACTGGTGAAACAGCATTTGAAAAAACAAAAGTTACTGATGCACCAATTACAGACCAGGAATTTTTTGATAATGGATTACTGATGGTGGCTTTCGTAAGAGCTGGCGTTGAACTTGCATTTGAAACTATGGTAGAAGCAGGCATTAAAGATGAAAGCGCTTATTACGAGTCGCTGCATGAAACTCCTCTTATTGCGAATACAATTGCCCGTAAAAAATTATACGAGATGAACCGTGTAATTTCTGATACAGCTGAATATGGTTGTTATTTATTTGATCATGCTGCAAAGCCATTGCTGAAAGAATTTATGCATACAATCGACAAAGATGTAATTGGCACCAACTTCAATGACGGTAAAGACAATGGTGTAGATAACCGTGAAATCATTGAAGTAAATAAAATCATCCGTAATCACCCGGTAGAGAAAGTGGGTGCTGTACTGAGAGCTGCAATGACAGAAATGAAATCAATCAGCTCTGCTGCAAAAGAAAGTAAGCCTGCTAAAAAAGTAAAAGAACTAGAACCAGCATAACAAAACAATGAGCACATCAACACAAAACATATTACTGGACTTCACAGGGGCTGCTTTACGATTGAAAAAAATTGTGAACAGAACTCCACTGCAATTCAATCATAATCTTTCCAGGAAATATGATTGTAATATTTATTTGAAAAGAGAAGATCTCCAGGTAGTGCGTAGCTACAAACTGCGTGGCGCTTATAATATGATGAGCAGCTTGCCGAAAGAACAATTGCAGAAAGGTGTTGTTTGCGCCAGTGCCGGTAATCATGCGCAGGGTTTTGCATATAGTTGTAAAAAACTAAATACAAAAGGTGTTGTGTTCATGCCAGTGATTACGCCTAATCAAAAAATCAAACAGACGAAAATGTTTGGTGAGGATTTTATCGAAGTGAAATTGGTAGGCGACACGTATGATGATTGTGCTACTGCCGCGAAAAAATATACAGAAGAAAATTACATGACTTTTATCCCTCCTTTTGATGATTATAAAATCATTGAAGGGCAGGGAACAGTAGGTGTTGAAATTCTGGAAGACCAATCTGAAATTGACTTTCTCTTTATACCCGTTGGCGGTGGTGGTTTAAGTTCTGGTGTTGGCTCCTATTTTAAGACCTATTCCCCCAAAACAAAAATTGTTGGACTAGAACCTGAAGGCGCCCCTGCCATGTTCGAAGCTTTAAAGAATGGTTACCCCGTTACACTCGAAAGCATTGACCGGTTTGTTGACGGTGCCGCTGTGAAAAGAGTCGGTGATTTAACTTTTTCTATTTGTAAAGAGGTGCTGGACGATATGCATCTCGTCCCGGAAGGAAAAGTTTGTTCAACGATTTTGAAATTGTATAATGAAGACGCAATCGTTGTTGAACCAGCTGGTGCATTATCAATTGCAGCACTGGATGATTATGCAGATGAAATAAAAGGAAAGAATGTTGTTTGTATTGTAAGCGGCAGCAACAATGATATTGACAGGATGCAGGAGATAAAAGAAAGAAGCCTTCAATACGAAGGCCTCAAACATTATTTTCTTATCAATTTCGCACAACGACCCGGTGCTTTGAAAGAATTTGTAAATAATGTACTTGGTCCTACTGATGATATCACCCGTTTTGAATACATGCAGAAGAATAATAAAGAAGCTGGCCCTGCATTAGTGGGCATTGAATTACAAAGCCGGGAAGATTATGATGCACTATTAAACAACCTGAACAAATACCATATCGGTTATAATGAGTTGAGCAAGGATAATACTTTATTTAGTTACCTTGTTTAGACAAAGTTTAGTACCTCTTTTTTTAGTTACTTTGCTCCGGATTTTACGGAGCATTTTTATTTAAAAAGAAGACCAATGTCAAAAGTAAAAATAGGACTGGTGCAGATGAGCTGCACAAACAATAAAGAGGCGAACCTGCAGAAAGCAATGGAGAAAACGAAAGAAGCTGCTGCCAAAGGTGCACAGATCATCTGCCTGCAGGAGTTATTTACTTCTTTGTACTTCTGTGATGTGGAAGATTATGAGAATTTCAAATTGGCAGAGGCAATTCCGGGCCCTTCAACAGATGCTTTGAGCAAACTCGCAAAAGATCTAAATGTAGTTATCATAGCTTCTTTGTTTGAAAAAAGAACACAGGGTATTTATCACAATACAACAGCAGTACTGGATGCCGACGGTAATTATCTTGGTAAATACCGTAAAATGCATATACCCGATGACCCGGCGTATTATGAAAAATTTTATTTCACTCCCGGCGATTTAGGTTATAAAATTTTTGAAACAAAATATGCAAAATTTGGTGTGCTTATCTGCTGGGATCAGTGGTACCCTGAAGCTGCAAGGATTACTTCGCTAATGGGAGCTGAAATTTTATTTTACCCGACTGCTATTGGCTGGGCTACTTCACAGGATGAAGCAACCAATACTGAACAATACAACGCATGGCAAACCATTCAGCGTAGCCATTCTGTTGCAAATGCTGTGCATGTTGTAAGTGTGAACCGTGTTGGACTTGAACAAAACGGTGCAATGAAATTCTGGGGTGGTTCATTTGTTTCAAATCCATTTGGCAGTTTAATTTATAAAGCATCTCACGACAACGAAGAAGTGGCTGTTGTCGAAATTGATACTGATAAAACCGACAGTTACAGAACACACTGGCCTTTTATGCGTGACCGAAGAATAGATTCTTATCAACCTATTACAAAAAGATTCATAGACGAAGATTAATGACACATTTTACCCCTAAACAACTCGGTTACTATTTTCCTGCTGAATTTGCTGCTCATGATGCCACCTGGTTAAGCTGGCCGCATAAAGAAGCATCATGGCCGGGAAAAATCCATACGATCTTTCCTTTTTACAGCCGGTTTATAAAATACCTGGCGCAAAGTGAGAAAGTAAATATCAATGTGAATGATGAAGCGATGAAAGCCTTTGCAATTAGTTGTTTGCAAAAAGAAGATGTTGATCTTTCACAGGTGAACTTTTTTTTTAACCCAACTAATGATGCATGGTGCCGTGATCATGGCCCTGCATTTTTAATAAATCCAGCAGCAAAAAACCAAAAAGTAATTGTTGACTGGAATTATAATGCATGGGGTGGTAAATATCTTCCCTGCGATCTGGATGATGTGATACCTACAAAAATTGCGAAGCATTATAAAATACCTGTTTATAATCCCGGTATCGTTATGGAAGGTGGCAGTGTGGAGTTTAATGGCAACGGAACTGTTATGACTTCAACTGCCTGTTTATTGAATCCTAACCGCAACCCACACCTCACTCAGAAACAGATTGAAGAGTATCTATGCAATTTTTATGGACAGGAGCAAGTGCTTTGGGTGGATGAAGGCATTATTGGTGATGACACTGATGGGCATATTGATGATACGGTCCGCTTTATAAATGAAGACTCAGTGATCACTGTCATAGAAGAAAATAAGAACGACGAAAACCATGCATTACTAGAAACAAATCTAAAGCAGCTTAAAGCAATGCGTTTGCTGAATGGCAAACAACTGAATATTGTTGAGCTACCTATGCCTGATCATCTTGAATATGATGGTCAACGTCTGCCCTGCAGCTATGCCAATTTTTATATCTGCAACAAATACGTAATTGTCCCGATTTTCAATTGTGCTAAAGATGACAAGGCATTACAGATCATTTCTGACTGTTTCCCCGGAAGAGAGACCATAGGCATTGATTCTACGGAAATTATCTGGGGGCTGGGAAGTTTTCATTGCCTGAGTCAGCAGGAACCGGCAGTATAGTTTTGATTCGAGGGAAGGAAGTCTTAAATTTGCCCAACCTTATTCTATTAACTACAGGCTGTGTCAAAAATTTTTTTCATACTCATTGCTTTTAGTGCAACTATCCTGCTATTTGCCTGTAGCGATCATTTAAAGACTGAAGCCAATGATGATCCGCAGGGATATTCCAATGCACAAGTAATCGGCACCTGGAAAATTACAGCAGTAAGTTCTGACGTATTGAATGACTGGAATAGTGATGGGATAGCTGAAACCGATATTTATGCTGCATGGTCAGCCTGTCAGAAAGATAATCTTTATTCTTTTATGGTTGATAATACCGGAACATTTAAACTGAATTGCACAACTACTGAATCGGGTTCATGGCACGTAATAAATACACAACACTTGCAATTTTATTCTCCTGCTACAGGAATAGAACTGGAAAAATTTATTGCAATGAGCAATATTGAATTCAAAACAACAAGAGACTACACTCTTTCAAACGGCCAGCCGGCAACTGTAACGAAAACATGGACGAGACAGTAATGCACTGCAATAAAAAACGTCACTTCACCAGTCGCTTCTTGACCTCAGCAGAACTGATTACAGGAATTATTTCAAAATCAACAAGGTCATCCCATTTAGCGATCCATTCATGAAGTTGGGTTATTGAAGTGGCTTCCATCACCTGGTAACAAACAGTAACGTCTTCATTTATCCAGCTATTTACATACTCCACTCCTTCCGGCATCATTCTCCCTTTTTCATCAAACCGTTGATATAATTCTTTTACCTTGTCTGCATGAAACCGTTCAATGATCATGTATAGCATGAAGAATTTTTTATTTATTATCCGGCCCTGGTTTCTCTTCTCTTTCTACTGTCAATTTACACTCGCCGATCAATGCGGCAAGTGCTCCAACTGCGGCAAGCACCGGCGCAAATAAAACCCCTACTACTCCGATAGTCAAAGGAAAACTCAACAGTTCTTTTCCCTCTTTATCATGAATACTGATCTTCCTGATATTTCCTTCTTTAACCAATTCTTTCACCTTGTTCAGCAATTCTTCTCCGTTAATACTGAAACTTTCTTTTTTAGTTGTCATGATTATCTGTTTTAAAATTGTTTACTCAAAGTTGGGCTATTATTTTAAATAAAAATGAGACCATTTCTGTGTTGATCTCATTTTTTATGCGGGAAATCATATAAAGTTCAGACTTACATTTTACTTCGTCTCCATTCCCATATTCCGAATGTATATAATGCTTTGTCCTTTGCCTCCTTCATTAATAAGATGAATGAAGGGCTATTCGATTACCCTCTGTATCAAGAAATGTTGCTACAAATCCTGCACCAGGAGTCAGCATGGTTTTATACATCAGTACAACCCCTCCCTCCTCTTCAATTCTTTCCAGTACTAATGACACATCAGGGTTTGCATTTAAATAGACCAGAACTCCTTCAGTATTTGATTTATGTAAATCACTTTTCACCAGGGCGCCACCTACTTTTCCATTGCCATGTTCTGAAGGGAAAAAAGTCATCTGCATTCCCATAATTGTTTGCTCATTCATTTCAATACCGAAAATTCTCTGGTAAAACTGTTTTGCCCGATCCATATTTTCAACTGGTATCTCGAACCAGTTAAGGCAGTTTTCACTGATGTTCATTTTAATAGTTTATATAAAAATTAATCAACCCGTCAGATCAAGCTTTAGCTATGTGTTGTCTTGCTTTCACCATATTACTTACACGATACATCATAATAATATTTGCAATGATCAGGATAACGATCACATATCCCAGCGTATCATAATGCTCTAAAGGGCTTGTTTTCGTTTTCTGAACAACGATCATTCCGCCTATCCCTGCTGCTATACCTCCTGCAATTTGTTGTAATGATGAATTGATACTCATAAATGCACCCCGATCCTGCATTTGTGGTAAAGCAGACACCAATGCCATTGCAGGAACTATGCGGCTCATGATACCTATCATCATCAGTATATTCATCATGATAACTATTCCGAAAGCAACAGGTTTCAGATTTGTGTACACAACTACAACTACTATCATCAGCAAAGCCGCTGCAGTAAATATTTTTACTTTATCTATTTTATCACTCAATCTTCCCACTAATGGCATGATGAAAAGAGATGCGACACCACCAACCATGAAAAGAAGTGGTAATTGCGCATAGGAAAGTCGAAGATTATTTACGGCAAAAGCACTGCCCCATGGCATCATCATAAAGCCACCCAGCGATAATAAGGCGGTTAATAAAAAACCCATTCGGTAATCACGGTTTTTAATGGTATGCCATAAATGCTTGATAGCGGTTTTCTCGGATATTAACTCCAGGTGTTCAGCAACAGGACGCAGTTTCAGCATTACTGTCAACCAGATGATGATAGCTAAACCTACGATCATAAAAAATGGTGATTGCCAACCCCAGTGATTAGCAATGAACAAGCTGATAGGAATGCCCAATACCTGGCTTGCTCCAAAACCCATTTGTATAAAACCCATTGCCCTTCCCCGCTGCTTCAAAGGAAAGATATCAGCTATTATCGCCATTGAAATAGAACCAATGACTCCACCAAACAAACCGGTGATGATCCTTGCTGCTATCAACAAAAAATAAGTGTTGGCTAATCCACAGCATAATGTGCCTAAAATAAACCCGACATAAAAGAACAGTAATAATTTTTTCCGGTCGAACCTGTCCGCAAAACCTGCTGTTAATAAACCGGAAATGCCTGCGCTGAATGCATAAGCTGATACTGCAAAACCAAATTGGCTGGTAGTAAGCGACATTGATTTCATCAGCATATCACCAAGTGGTGACATGACCATAAAATCAAGTACTACCGTAAACTGCGTAAAAGCTAACAACAAAATTACCAGCACCTGGTAACTTGTAAATTTATTTTGAGTAACCGTGTTTGTCGTATCCATTAATTTTTTTAAAAAAAGATGTGAACTTAATTATTTAATGCTCTCATATACATTTTAGTAAATAGGTGGTTTAAGCCTATAAATCTATTAATAAACCAGCAGATAAAAAACTGTGCGGCAATTCAAAATAGAAAACAAGGTTCAAACAAAGTTTATACTAAACGATTATAGTATGGTTCTTGCGTAAGCTATCATAAAAGGACTATGGAAAATAAACGAAATGAAGCAACGCTCAGCCGCCCTGATGGGGATCGTGTAATAGATGCTCCTTATGTTTTTATTAATACCCCGGAGTTTATCCACCAGTTAATGGATGAAGAAGCATGGCAGAAAAACGATCGTAATGCCATTACTGTATATAAAACAAGTAGCATGACGATGGTATTAGTGTGTTTACATGCTAAAGCAGTTTTGAAAGATAATCTTGTTGATGGCATTTTTACTATACAGGTAATTGAAGGTATAATAAAAGTGAGTATTCCTGACGGAAGTGTGGATATGCTGCCCCACCAGGTAATAGCCTTTCATCAACTGGTTGATCATACCATTGAAGCATTAACGGATTGCGTCTTGCTGCTCACCAATAATATTACTATTGAGAAAACCGATCATGTAAAACAAGCTTAGTATGCAAAGATCACTTGAAAAGATTATCAGGGATAAGATCCGTAGTGAAGGACCTTTATCTTTTCATGATTTTATGGAAATGGCTTTGTATTACCCGGAACTCGGATACTATACTTCTGAGACTGAAAAGTTCGGCAAATTCGGGGATTATTACACTGCTCCCCATCTATCCGCTGTCTATGGCAATCTTGTAGCTAAGCAACTGGAAGAAATGTGGCAACTATGCGGGAAAAAAGATTTTACTGTTGTTGAATATGGCGCCGGAACAGGAGCTCTTTGCGTTGATATACTCAGACAGCTAAAAGAAAATAAAGAATTATATGAAGGGCTTAAGTATTGTATTATTGAAAAGAGTAAAATAATGAGGCTGAAAGAACAAAAAGTTTTAACCGAGTCCGGCATTGCAGAAGGAAAAGTTTATTGGTTTGATTCCATCAGTGAAATTCCACCGATTACAGGATGCGTACTGGCGAATGAAGTAATTGATAATTTTTCGGTGCATAAGGTCGTAATGGAGAAAAATGGGTTGATGGAAGTTTTTGTGGATTATGATCAGACTTTTATAGAAGTATTGAAGCCGGCACAAGACAGGTTAACAGATTACTTTGCCCGGCTGGATGTAAGATTGCCGGAAGGATTTCATACCGAGGTCAATTTGGAGGCAATTGAATGGATAAAAGAAGTCTCGGCTTTTTTAGAAAAAGGCTTTGTATTGACTATTGATTATGGGTTCCCTTCTTCCGAACTATACAGGCCCTATCGACGGCTTGGCACAATGATCTGTTATAATAAACATACTGTGAACGATCTTCCTTATGCCGATATCGGACAGCAGGATATTACGACCCATGTCAATTTTTCTGCTCTTGATCTATGGGGAGAAAAGTATGGATTAACCAAGTGCGGTTTTACTAATCAATCACAATTTCTTATTGGTCTTGGCCTGGCCACACAATTAAGAAAAGAAGAAGAAACTAAAATGAATAATTACCAGCTAAAAGAAAGATTGATGATGATGCATACACTACTTATTTCTATGGGCAAAAAAATAAAAGTATTTATTCAGCAAAAAGGATTGTCACGTCCAGCACTTTCCGGTTTTCAATTTTCTGAGCCTCTCATTTAATAGCTCCCTTACTCTTGCTTACTTAAAATTGATCTTTATCCATTCCTCAAGGCTTAGCATACCAGGAAATTCGTTTCTGAGTGCCTGCAAGTCTTTTACAAAACAAGCATCATTGTTATTTATCCAACGAAACATTTTTGTAAGATCCCTGCCCATGACCAATCGTGTAATAAACATAGGGAGTTGTTGAAATTTTATTTCTCTTCCCATTGCTTTTGAAAATGTTGCAGCAAGCTCTTCGCCATCCATTTGTTCTGTAGCAAGATTTATTGTTTTACCTTGGTATTTTTCGGGATTGGAAAATACAGTTGTCGCAATTTTTCCAATATCTTCTGAACTGATAAACTGCTGCACTGTATTTTTCTTTGTCGGCAACACCAGTTTGCCTTTTAATATCCTGCTTTTTACTTGTGGTATTAAAAGGTTTTCGTACAACGAGGATGGACGGAGTATTGTATAATTTATACCTGACGCTTTAATGTGGTTTTCTATTTTATTCTTGCTTTCCCAATGCGGGATACCTGTATTCTGGTCGCAACCGATCACTGAGGAATAAACAAAATACTTTATGTTAGATTCTTTTGAAGCATTAATCAATTCAAACCCTTGTTTGATCTCCTTTTCAATTCCATATTTAAATACGAGATTACAAAAAACACCATCGCAATCCTGCAATTGCTGACGATAAGAAGATATTTCGTTTAAATCTCCTTTTATTATTTCGAGATTTTTGTGAGGATCGAATTTTGCATTTAAAGCATTTCTTACCAGTGCTTTTACAGAAAATCCTTTGTCTAATAAACTTTTTACAGTGGCGCCTCCCTGGTTACCGGTAGCCCCTGTAACAAATATTTTATTTATAGCAGACACCTTAAAGATTTATATCTAAATCTAAACAATTTCGTGCAATTGCAGATTGTTAGTGATAATCAGGAAACTTACCTGATCTCAAACTGTCCTTTATGAATATTTTTTGCAGGTTGTTGTTTTTTTGTAAGATCGGTATCAAACAAAGAAGTTTAAAATTCTTAAGGTCAAAATCCTCAAAATTGATGGCTGCCTTATTATGAAAGTGGCTCCGGCCTTGGAGGCATGCCTGCAGGTTTTGATTTATCTTCCGGTAAAGGAATAAATTCTTTATTATCATTTGGTGGAAGAACGATCCGGCCTTGTTTCCAATCTTCTTTTGCTTGTTCTATTCGTTCCTTACGGGATGAAACAAAATTCCACCAGATAAAACGATCTCCAAGCGGTTCGCCACCGAGCAACATCAGCGTTGTATTTTCTTTTGCCAGTATCAACGGATCAACTCCTTTGCTGAACACAAGCATTTGTCCTTCGTGATAATTGTTACCTGCTACTTCAACAATTCCTTTAACAATATAAAAACCACGTTCAGCATGTTCTTTCGGAAGCCCGAATCTTGCTCCTTGTTGTAGCACAACATGCAAATAAAATAAAGAAGAGTTTGTTCTTACATCATTACTTAATCCATAAGCATTGCCAGCGATCAACCGCATCCACACACCCTTCTCAGTAAAGATTGGAAGTTGCTCCGGCGTATAATTATTAAATGATGGTGCCGACTCTTCATCTTTTTCAGGTAATGCTACCCATGTTTGTATCATTTCCAAATTACCACTTGCCAATGCAGCCGGGTCTTCAAACCGTTCTGAATGTGCAATGCCGCTACCGGCTGTCATCCAATTCACTTCACCCGGACGAATGATCTGCTCTACACCTAAACTATCACGATGTGTAACCTGCCCGCCAAATAGATAGCTTACCGTTGAAAGCCCGATATGCGGATGTGGTAATACATCCAGTGTAGAAGGTTGCGAAGGAATATCTGTAATTGGTCCCGCATGATCCATAAAAATAAAAGGCCCAACCATTCTGCGAAAGCGGAACGGAAGAATGCGTTTAACTTTTACTGATTGACTTATTGCAGCTTCACGGGCATCAATTACAATATCAAGCATGATCGATAAAATGTTTTGAGTAATGTAAAGGTAGTGAGTTGCGGTTCTAACTTACTGTCTCGAACTAAGATGGAAAGATCAATAGGTATGAACTATCGCCGGGTGCCTGATACTGCTCTTCTTATTAAAACAACGATAAATGTGAATACGGCAGAGCCAATTATTGCCCAGATAATCGGGAAAGTTTTCCCACCAATTTTAATTTCTAAAAGCTCAGGTAAACCCAGTTTGCCTGCCAGCCACATACCTATATAAGCCCCGACAAATCCAACTACAATAGATACGAGGCAACCACCAAGATCAAAACCTGCAAGTGACTGTCCTATTCCTCCGCAAATGGCGGCAATTGCAAGAAGTACTAATAATTCAATGAGGGTCATAATTGGTATTTTGTTCAAATTAGCAATTTGAATGCCGTAAAACTAATTAATCTTAGTACTCAGGTTCCTTTTCTTCTCATCACCCAATAAATTCCTTTCACATTAGCTTCCCATTTTTTTATCATCCCTACAAGAATGATCTCTTCCAGTAATTCAAGTCCGGTAATACCAACTGCAGTATAAAACAAAATTAAATCGGGTCCGAAAAAAAAAGAACATAACAGAAAAACACCTTGCATCAGTGCTGCTGTCTTTGCAAGATAAGTGTGAAACGTAGTTAATTTTTTATACCGTATAAATGCATACGAAGCTTGAATAATGAACAGTGCAAGAAGAACAATAAAGAAGATCATTTGCTCTTTGATAAAAGACATTTCAATAACAAATAACCCGATGACGCCAACCAATACTGTAAGATCATCACCGATAGAATCAAGACGGGCACCAAGAATGCTGGTAACTTTATATTTCCGGGCCAGGAAACCATCGATCAGGTCGGTAAAAAAACTTACAGCCAATAACCATTTAAAAGTATCATACCTGCCGGTAAATAACAGAAGGAGCAGAAAAGGTGCAGCCACTATTCGATAGAGCGTAATGCCGTTGATAACGTACCAGGCTTTGTTGTGATTGTTGAGTTTCACAGAATTGAAAATAACTAAACGAAATTAGGATTTTAATTGCCCTCGGAGACTTGAACAGAATTTTTTCAGGAGTCTAATTATAGTTAGATTTAGTAAAACATTTTTATTTAAAAAAGGAGGTTCCCATGTTTGCTGTTGTTCGTCATTATCATTTCAAACCTGAAGATGGTGAAAAAATTGACAAAATTATCCAGGACGGTTTTGTTCCACTTCTAAAAAAGGCAAAGGGATTTGTAAGATATTATTGGCTTGATACCGGCAATGGAGAAGGCGCATCATTAAGTGTATTTAAGGATAAAGCAGGAGCTGATGAATCTATTCATATCGCAGCGGAATTTGTCAAAGCACAAATGTCTACTTTGCTTACTCAGAAACCTGAAGTAATTGAAGGACCCGTAAGGGCTCACGATTAAATTCAAATACTAAGTATTCGAAGCCGTCCTGGCAAATCGGGACGGCTTTACTATTTCATTTGAGCTTGACTCTTCTTATTCCAAACCCAGCCATCTACATTGGTTTAATTCATAATAAACCTTAACAATAAAAATAGCAGGCTCTCTTTAACTTACTCACCAAAACAAATACTCGATATGATCCGGTCAATAATTTTTCTACTCTTATTCTTAGCCCATTTTTTTTCATCGGCCGGACAAGAAGCAAAATCCTCTACTAAACTTTCAAGCTTAATAAAACTTGATCTTGGAGGTCAGGGCTTAGGATTGACTTATGAACCACGGCTATCCGATAAAATTTTATTGGTTATTTCTGGTGGCGTTGGTGGAGGCTATGATATAGCAGAAGGGTTTATGGAAATAAATTATGCATACCCTGCAATGTATTTTTCATTGACCCCAAAATATTATTATAACAGGCAAAGAAGAATTGAGAAAGGGAAAGGAACATTTTTAAATGCAGGCAACTACATTGGTATAAGAGTAAAATATGTAGGAGCTAACGAGATGTACAGAAATAGCATGATGGCAAATCTTCATTGGGGCATGCAAAGAGCACTGGGCCAGCGTTGGACTTTTAATTTTCATGTTGGTGCAGGTTATGCGCAAGACATCGATTATAATTTCGGAACTATTTATCCAGCAGTTGATTTTGCTTTCTCTTATGTTTTCTATAATTCAAAAAAGTGACAGGGATATGCCTATTACCTGGAAGACTCCTCTTTTTTCTTCCTGGTATTAATTTCTTTTTGGATTTCCTTGATCATCATTTTACACCGAATGAGTTCGTTATTATTTTTTTTATCACCGATCAAAGTATAATAGAAAGAGGTTTCTTTGTTTAATAAATCTGCCAGTTCAGAAAAGTTTAAGGTTTGCAAGTTCTGCATCAGCTTTATTTTAGTCCAACTTTATTAGTGCAAACACCATGCAATCTGGTGAATTTGGTGAGCCGGCTATTTTGTTACCGGATTTGGGGAAATAATGCCCGATTTTTGTCTTGACCGGATCTCGGCCTGAAGTGCTTCAATAGAGAGTTTAGAACTTAAATATTTTTCATCACTTGCTCCTTCGACTAACATTTTCGAATATTCTATTGTTTGCTTTGATAGCATATCAACAAGATCAGAGGTTTGTATAGTATGTAATTCCTGCATTGGTAGTTAGATAACAATGCTATTGCTTCAAATGTTCTGCCAGCCCCTGTTAAACCGAAATTAATTTTATTACCGGTAATTTTCATCTAAAGAAATGAATAAATAGAGCCATAAAACTACAGAACCAAAAAACTGAACACTACTTTTTTCAAGCAGACATGAACCTGGGTAAAAAAAGCAAGGTTCCCTTTCCATTCATCATCAAAACATTTAAATTAGAGATAACTTACGATTCATATGCGTGTATTACTGTACGTCCATCTCATTCTTATTTTATTCCTGTACAATTCCCACATTGTATCAGCCCAGGAAAAGATTGACTCTGCAAAATTGAGCAAAAAAAAACCTCCTGACTCTCTTTTTATCGAACGGCTTGACACCTTGTTACATATCCAATCCTGGGTTAGTAGACACCAAATGAATTACCGGCTGATCTATACCGACGATTTTAAATTGGTACTTGCGCCTCATAAGATGAACAGCCTCTCATTCGGTTTTAGTTACCGCTACCTCGACCTGGGACTCAGTTTTACACCGGGCTTTCTGAACCCGGGCAAAAAAGATGAAAAAAAAGGTGAATCGGACATCTTCAGTTTCCGAACCAGTTTAAGCATGTATCGTTTTAATCTAGCTGTGGAATTAAACTCAGTGCACGGATTTTACCTGAAGAATAGCAATGAATTTCAGAGAAGCCTGCCAGATACTCCCTATCTCATTTTTCCTAACCTCAAGGTGAATAATTTTGGTTTGATGCTTCGCTATAATATCAACCCAAAATTCTCCACCGCTGCTTTGACCAGTGGCACACAGGTTCAAAAAAAATCAGCTTATTCCTTCTTGCCAACGCTACAATTCGCCACATTCACATTCCTTGATGCTTCGGCAGATAAAGACCTGCAAAACAAAAGCACTTACAGTACCGATTTCAATTTGCTGTTGCCGGCAGCAGGAACATTGGTCTTATCACCAAAATTCTATGCTTCACTTGTGTTCGGTCCCAGCTTTGGTATCGATATTTTCAAATCCGTTTCGCTAAATGATTCGAGCAAACTTGTATTGTCTAAAGGATCAGGCTTTATAGCCGGCTTTACTTCACAGGCGGCTGTAGGGTTTAACTCAGGCAGATTATTTGCCGGCCTCGAAGGCAGGTATCGAAGTTATGGGCATAAGATTGAAGACGTATCCAGGTTGACCAAACAGTATTTCTATTTCCAGGTCTATGTTGGATGGCGATTGAAAGCGCCAGGCTTTGCAAAAAAAACCCTTGATTGGGTGAATAAAGTCTCGCCGATTGATTTTGATTAGTCAATTGCAAATATCGCAAGATTATTCCCTACCTATTTTTAATTAGACTCATCATTTAATTTGAATCAAGAGATAAACAATTTCTTCGTAATTTTCTTTGTGTATTGCTTTTGTAGCGGTTCCAATCATGAATTAATAAAATTGTAATGGCAAGAAAGTTATTATATACCTCTCTATTTATTCTTGCATCTTCATTTTGCATTATTGGATCGGCCCAACAGGTGACTCCTGTCCAGGATACGATCAAATCACTAGATACGATCATAACAGATACCGTAGCCAAAGAGGTTCTGATCCCGTTAAGACAACGGGTGGCCGATGAGATCAGAAGGAATATTAAGCAACTCAAGGCCGATAGGATCACTAAAAGACAAAATGAGATACTTAATGATATCCTTAAGGTATCACAAAAAGCAAATGATTACTTAGAGAAAGGAATAGATACCGCAGGTATAGCATCTCAACTGGATCATGTGCTCCTATTATATGATGTGGCCGGTGATGGGATTTTTACAAATAAAGGCACTACGCAAACAGAAAGAAACCTTGCTACCTCTTCAACACTTTTAAAGGAGTTGCTTAACAAGACAGAAATTGGAAAGCGGTCACTTGATTCCTATCTTAAAAACCTGGTGGGTTTCCAAAACAATATCGATTCTCTCGCAAGCGACAGTATACTTATTGAATTGCCATCAGATTCTGTCAGCCTCGCTAATTTGATCAGCAGAATAACACTGGTGACCAAAGAAATGAGACCCGCAGATACCCTAATTAAAAAGGCGATCCAAAAGGTACAGCTACTACAAACCAGGATAAATTTTGTTATCATCAAGCTGGAGGATGGTATCGAACAGATCGAAAGTTACAGGGAGCAACTCTCCTCTTCTTTATCAGACCGGGAAACGGTCAATCTATGGAAGCCTGTAGCTTTCAGAAGACCTCTTCGTGAAATCTATTATTTGTCAAAAGAAAAGGCGAGATTGGTTTTTTCTTTTTATTCAAAAAACAATTCAGGCCTAGTAGCATTCCTGTTGTTATTGATTGCAGGCCTATGGCTGTTCATAAGAAATTTGAAGAAAAAACTACATCCAACACAATCGCCAACTGCTGGTCAGGAATGGCTTGTTTTACGTTATCCTTTTTTGTCATCGGCACTTATTATCTTATGCATTTTCCAATTTATCTTCCCAACCCCGCCATTTGTTTTTACTATGTTATTATGGACTATTTCAGTCGTGGCTCTTACATTCATTTTCCGAAAGTTCATTATCAAATACTGGATGACTGCATGGCTGATATTGGTGGGGATGTTTTTCCTGGCAATTATAAACAACTTAACGCTTCAGGCCTCCCGCAGTGAAAGAAATGGAATGGTTTTACTGGCATTAGCAGGAGCGACCTTTGGTCTTGTTTTTTTAATTGGCGGCCGCCAGAAAGAATTAAAAGAAAGGGGGGTACGGATATTTATAGGTTTCTTCATTTTGATGGAACTTATAGCCGCTGTAGCCAACCTTTATGGGAGATATAATTTTTCGAAATCTTTTTTAACCAGTGGCATATTCGGTTTGACCAATGGCATACTATTTTTCTGGGTAATAAGGATGCTCAACGAAATGCTGACCATTGCTGCACGGGTTTACAGAACACAGGATAAAAAAACTTTGTTTATTAATTTTGAAACAGTAGGCAAAAAAGTACCACCTTTTTTTTATTACATGCTTGTGATCGGTTGGTTTATCTTATTTGGACGGAGCTTTTATTTCTTCGGGAAGATCAGCGAGAAGTTCACCGATTTCATGGTAAAAGAAAGAGCGATTGGCGAATCCACATTTACTATCCAAAGTGTTTTTGTGTTTTTCTTGATTCTTTTCCTGTCTGGCATAGTTTCCAGCATTGTTACATTTTTTGCTTCAAGTGACAAGGGTGTTATTAGCAATCGCGAAAAAAAGGCAGGCCTAGGCAGTTGGCTTCTGTTGATACGAATTTCAATAATAACTATTGGTGTGTTGCTGGCATTTACAGCTGCAGGTATACCGATGGACAGGCTGGCAATAATTTTGGGAGCTTTAAGTGTGGGTATCGGTTTTGGTTTGCAGGCATTGGTCAATAACCTGGTGAGCGGATTGATACTCGCCTTTGAAAAACCCATCAATGTGGGAGATGTGGTTGAGTTCGGCGGACAATCCGGAACCATGAAATCTATTGGATTCAGAAGCAGTATAATCACTACCTGGGATGGAGCTGATGTTATTATTCCTAACGGAAATCTTTTAAGCGAGCAAATGATAAACTGGACAAAGGGAAACACCAATCGCCGTGTGGAGATAGTAACAGGATTACCCTATGGCACCAACATTGAAAAAACCAGGAAACTCCTGCTGGATATTTTAGCCGCTGATAAAAGGATCATGCCCAACCCCCAACCATTGGTATTAATAAAGGATTTCAACAGCAGCTCTATTGAGATTAGGATCTTATTCTGGATCGAACACTATGCTACCTGGACACAAATAAAAAGTGATATAATTGAGGCCATCGATGAAGTTCTTAAGAAAGAAGGCATTCAAATTCCATCTCGTAAGAATACTTGATGCAATATTCCGGACACTCCTATCTCTTAAAGTGTAGACATAATTCCCCACAAAAAAAAGCTAGCTTTTAAAAAACTACTCATCAAAATGAAATAATTTTGTACTCTATTATTCTGTATCGATGATTACGACCTTACGAAAAAAATTACATGAGCCTGAGTTAAAAGAAGTACTTGACAATTTCCTTCAGCAAGCTATGATGATGTGTAAAACGAAAGCAGGCACACTTCAATTAATAAACAAGGCAAACAATACACTGGAGATTGCTACTTCATTTGGTCTTTCAGATGAATTCATCAATCATTTTAGAATTGTAGACTGTAATGATGGCTCTATTTGTGGAAGGGCATTAGCAAAGGGGAAGACGATCATTATCCCCGACCTCACTACTGATAAATTTTTTGCAAAGCATTTAAATCTCGCTTTACAGAATAATATCATATCAGTTCAATCGACTCCATTAATATCAAGCAGCAATAAGATCGCGGGTATGATATCTGTTCATTTTATGACACCGAAAAAAATATCGAAAGTTAATATCCCGGCATTTGAATTGTTTTGTACAAAAGCTGCTGACAAGATCGAAGAATTCACAGGCTATTCCTCTCCCCCGGTTAACTTATCAGTTTCACTGATGACCAACCGATAGTAAAGTGAATTCAGGTATAAGATCTCAGCGACAAGTATAATAATAACCCCCAGTAAATAATACAAGCTGTTCACGTTAATAATGATCTGGGCAGAGATAAAAAAAACCAATGCAACAATGAATAATGAGATACGCACCTGTCGTATGATCATGCGGACCTTATCATGAGTTTCCAGCAAGCCCATCATCAGGCTGATACCAATAAAAAAGATCGTCATGGCATAACCAAAAATCTTCAGCAGCGAATGAAGAGAATGATCTGCTGCGAACAACGAAGAGAAACATGCTGCGATCAATCCCAATGATATCAGCGCAGGAATATAAAGCAACTGTAACAAGGTGGCATTCTTAAAACCTTTTTTCGCATTCCGGTTCGATGCCATGGTAAAAAATAACCACCACAATGCAAAAACAATAGCAAGCGCAAAAGCAAATCTTAACCATGTTGAAAGAGCTGTAAGGTCCAACTCACTGATCCCATTCACTACCCCTAACACAACCTCTCCAAAAACAATAATGGTAAACAACCCCAAACGCTCCGACATACTTGAAGATAAATTAAGATCCAGCGATGACCTGCGTAACAATCGATGGGCGATGAAATAAGGAGAATAATTACAGATGATCACCAGCGGCACAAGGAACTTAAACCATTCCTGTGATACAACCAGGCTAAGTCCCATTAATGCAAGTGATAAAAGAAATAGGATTGTATAAGGCAGGTTGAATCGTCGATGTCCCTTGTCATAAATTCCTATACTCCACCACATATAAGTGATATAGAACTGCATGATCATGAGTACGATCGTGGTATTAAAATACTGTTTACCTGTTGGATGATCGATCGTAATTGCCAGCGCTGCAATGATCATTATTTGCCATAAGGTCATTAACCGGGTGCGGAGTCCTTCATTGCCATGAAGGTCATGATAAAGACTGCCATTGAGCCACCCCCAGTAAATAAGAGCAAACAAAGAAGCGTATTCAAGAAAACCGTTGATGCTTAAATGCAGGGATAAATGATGTGTGATGCGGGAAATAGCGATCACATAAACAAGATCATAAAAGAGTTCAAGCCAGCTTATTCTTCGCTCCTTTATCTCCCTGTCAAATTTTTTTGGTGCTCCCCACCAGGCTGATGTACCAATATCGAATCGCATAAGCAATGTATTTGTCCTGATAGCTATCGGGATAAGGCATATTCCAAACCTGGCAAAAGTATATAATAAACAATGTTCCGGTGGCTACGAAATTCAATAAATATCTCTACGTTTACATATTATGAAGGTAAAAAAACACTACATGAAAAACATATATAACTTTCAATCGGTAAGAAATGGAATTTTTATTTTGTTCTCTATGTTCACAATAAGTGCATGCGACAGAAGTTCATCGCCTGAAGGAAGAATGACCATGAAAATAGAGAGCCTTCAGAAAAATATGATTGATAGCTTACAAAAACAGAATAGAGCAATACTCGATAGCTTAAGTAAAATCCGTAAAGAATTAAATGAAATAAAGGAGCTAAAGAAATAAGATCACTTTAAAAACTGGCTGTTGTTAAAATATGCGTACCCGGATATTGAATAGTTCCGTCATCTTCGGCCGTAATGAATATCTTGGTTGGTTTAATTGAAGATACCGTTTCAAAAGAGCCCTTTAGTCTTTTTGAAAGTAAACTGGATGAACTGTTTATTTGACCGATATTTTTGACCGGTTCCTGTTCTGTCTCCATCCAGATCACATAGGTTTTCATTGCCGGTTCCAATTTGCCTGGTTCGGCCAGGTTTGATAACTCAACCTGGATAGTGTAATTGCTATTGTTGTCTTTTTTCACTTTTACCGTTCCTTCCGCTCCCGGAACAATGGATGAAGCTTGAAAGGCGATCTTCTTCGCACATGACTCAAATAAGAATATTGTCATTATTCCAATAAGACATAAAAAGATATTTTGAGTAAGTGTACTTTGTATTTTAGTATTCATTTTCTGTTTTTAATATTAAACAAAAGGTTGTCTGCATAGCCAGGCGTGAAGGCGGGAATTTAATAAGTGATCACTAGCTTTGACAAAGGTCATTTTCTTTTTATCACCCATTGTTATATAACTCTGCAAATAAGTTACATCATTCACACTTTCACGTCGTCGCTCCTATGGTAGATGCGTTTATGTGTATAATCTGCATTACATATAATGAGTTATGAGGATTACAGTTTTTTATCCTAAACTTTTATCTTCTAACTATTCCGGCATGTACGATAATTAAAGGTTACCTTGGAAGAATGCATTTCTTAAAAGAACATCTCAGTGACTATAATTACAGCTGGACAAATGAGGCCACCTTTACAGGTGAGGCTACCCGCCGTCTTTTTAACAGGTACAACGGTAATCAACTGCTGTTTATACTTAATCTCTATGCTTCGGTGATAGAAGGTTTTACGGTAACCATGGGGCTCAAAATTGAAGACAGGCTTTTAAATCAATTGCCAGTTGATGCCAGGAGTGAAATGTCTGTTCTTAATTGGCTTAAGCAAACTCCTGCCCTTCCGGTTAGTAATGCTTACTAATATAAAAATTATCAAACGTTATTCACGCCGCACAACCAGGTATTGTATAGTTTTCAGCACCGCAGGGTCTTGTCATACCGAGACGATTAATATTGTACTCTTGCTGATAGGAAATAATAGTCGAGCCATCTCAGAGACTACATACTAAGTAAGTGACCTAAACTTGTTACCGCTTGAGATACCTCGCTTTTATTTATTCAATTCGATAGCTTAAAAAAGAAGGCTCGGCATGACAGACACTAAGAGATTGTAATTGCATTACAAATTGTATCGTCAACTTTACAGACACGAACCAAGGCGGAACTCGTGAAATAATTTTGATAAAAAAAGGCTGCTAAAAAAGCAGCCTTTAATAATTTTAGTATTGATTTATTGTTTTATAAACTTAGCAGCTTTTATTTCTTTGCCATTATTTACATTCAACAAATAAATACCAGCTGGGAATTTCGAAATATCTAATTGTGTAAGTAGGTTACTACTTTGCCGTTGCATTACTAATTTACCCATCAGGTTATATACTTTGATCTCTGCATTCTTGTCAACTCCTTCCACCAATACATTCAACTGATCACCTGCGGGATTGGGAAAAAGGTTAATTGCAAAATCTTGATACACATTTTCAGGAGTGGCAATAGCCATTGTCTTAGCTGCAGTACCTGTTTGCACTTTCAACGTATAACAAGATGTTGCACTATTTGCAGTACCCACCGGAAATACTTTTGCATAATAAGTGCCTGCAGAAACAGTTAACGAGATCGATTCATTTTTAGAACCCTTATTTTTTGAAATACCAATTTGTGTTCCGATGCTATTTAATACAGCAAGGTCATAGTTTGCAGGTAATGTAGTTAACCCCACAGTGATCGTACCACCTGAACTGATCGTGAATTGATAATGGTCAATATCATTTTTTGGAGAAACTTTTCCTTTAACATCAGTATTTAAAAGAATCGCAGCAGCTCCACTTGTAGTTCCGTTTGTACTTAAGTCATAAGGACCGGGACATGATGTTGGAGGAGGCGTTGATCCCGATGTTGTGAATTGTCCGGAGTTAGGGCTACTAGCTTCGACGAGGCTGCAGTTTGACCATACTCTCCAATCATATGTTGTGGCAGCAGACAAACCATATATAGTTTCAGATGTTGAGTAGGTAAGGTCATAAGCAAATAACCATGTACCGGAAAAAGTTGGCTTAAACTGGATTGAATAACCAAACGCACCGCTGACAGGACTCCAACTCACGGTTGCGGCACTGGATGTAATACCAGATGTGGAAAGTCCGACAGGAGGAATACATGAACCTATTGCACCTGTTGTAAACTGAGTTTGTGAGTAGTTGCTGCTTCCGGAAGGGCAGTTGGTCCTTACTCTCCAGTCATATGTAGTAGAGGATTGTATTCCAGATGTAAAAATACATTGTAACCCGGTTGTACCATAAAAATAAGGTGTCCAGTCGGAAGAACTTGCAGGTTTGATCTCAATATCATAACTCGTGGCCCCACTAACAGGTGACCAACGGGCAGTGGCAGCCGTAGCTGTAATGCCCGAAGTTGAAAGACCAGTTGGTGCACTACATTGAGCATTAACACCATAAGATGCTACTACTAAAAGAAACAAAGCCATTACTTTCATAAGCATATTGAATTTTGAGTGGTTCATAAATTTAAATGCGGCACAATTTACATGAACCACAGTTATAAGACAAACGCTAAACAATGAATATCGTGCCAGAAAAATTAAGAAGAGCTTTTTGAGCAGATTTGATACCTCAAATCAATATCACGAAAGGAATATCTTTTCCTGTTGCGGAGATACACTCACTCACTTTACGTACACAAACCAAGGCTGAGGAAAATTAATGAAGCTTGCTTAGTTATGTTATTCAGTAAGTAGTGAAAAAGAGTCCGGCCTTAAGCGGGACTCTTTATGTCTTCTTATCCATTGATTACTTTCAGCATACCAAGATGTTTTCCATTTTTATCCAGAATATTTCCAGTTCGATCTACAAATGATCTTGTATTCGAATTATCATAGATCGCAAAAGGATATTTTGAATTATTGAGTCTGGACAGTTGACCCACCTTATACCAATTATTATTGACCATCCTGAGTACATTCAACCCGTCAGTCGTATAGTAGCTATTGCTATTTCTACTTTGATTGGGTTTAAGTAATACTTGTCCAAGGATATTGATAACAGTTTGTAAAACTGCCGACCCGGTCGATGCGGTCGAACCTCCAGTCCTTCCAGTACTGGTCGGGTACCTTCTTGTTTCATCAGAAGTTTGTACAGGCCTGGTCGGTCGTTTTGTTTGCGCAACATCTCTTCCTGTCATTTGCTCATCGGCACTCTCCCATCCATTTTCAATTGATGAAAGCCGGCTGGATTTACCTGGATGAGTTGCTGATGCATTATCACTTGCGATCAGGTTCATAGTCGCCTGTGCGTCTTTCAGGCTTGCTCCCATTTTACGCAAAGCATAACCTGAGAATTCATCAGCTTCCAGTTCGATCGTAGGATTGCTACCCTGACCTGAAACGGTATGACCTAGCAAATGATGTCCGATCTCATGTGCCAACACACTGATGGAAGCCCACTGTGTGCCGGTTCGTCTGTCAAGTGCATTGATAAAACTCGGATTATACAGAATATATCTTTTTCCACCATATGCAACAGCGGCTGCATTCTGAATATCGGCTTGTCGAATCTCAAAATTTGCACTTCTCCCTACTGCACTGAGAATATTCTGGATGATCTGCTGGCCCTCTGCCACAGATGCAAAATTCTGCATTGGAACTGCCCAACCGGGATTATAGCTCACGGTACCATGAGTACCTATCCGGATGTTTGTTTGAGCGAAAATTTGAAAGGATAAGAAAAAAGTAAATAATGCGAGTAAAGATTTTTTCATTTTATTTTCCTCCATTGAATTTTAGTTAAAAAACATAGGAGTTTCATATTACATGCCGCATTGTGTTAATGACATTTGAAAGAAAATCTATTAACAGAACGTTTTTTTTACAGGCAGAATTTGCTAAGTTTTGTTCTTAAAATATCTCATTTATTTCGATAGTAATAATAAGTTCGATCATTAAAGTTTCACCGATGGGAAAAAGATCAGGTTGACAATTTAAATTTAATATGCCCGGGCAAGATCTAGGGGAGAAGTATAATTTCACGTATCACTTCGATGAATGACTTTCTATTTTCACTTCTTATATTTTAATGTTGACGCAGTACTATTTTTTTTATAGGGTTTCGAGTATCTTGATAGTAAACTGATCCCTGTGAAAAACAAAATTACATTCTGCCTGTTGGTGGCTGCATGTATTGAGTTCAGCCTCTCCTGTAATAACACTGATGGCGCCATTACTGAACCCCTCGCAGTCACCAAAGAAAAAAAATCAAAGCCTGTAAAGACCAAGAAGAAAAAAGAGAGCAAGAAAACTGTGCAGGCCATTGAACGAAAACCGGAACCAATAAGCGAACCAGCAATAACTACTTCTCCCGTCAATACTACTATAGGAAGTATGATAATTAATAAAGCAACCGATTATGCAGCTCAAAACGGATTATCAACAGAGTATTGTTTCCTTATTGATATGAACCAGTCAAGCGGCCACAACCGTTTCTTTGTTTACAGTTATAAAAAGAATTCAATTGTTTATTCCGGGTTGGTAGCTCACGGATGCTGCAATGAAAGTTTTATTGCCAACCCAAGATTTTCCAATACATCAGGTAGCGGATGCAGTTCGCTGGGCAAATACAAAGTAGGTGAATTTTACCGCGGACAATGGGGTAAATCTTTCAGGCTTTACGGGCTGGATAAAAGTAACTCCAATGCTTATAAGAGAGCTGTAGTAATCCATGGCCATAAGTGTATTGAAGACAAAGAAATTTACCCGAGAGTATTGTGTAATAGCTTCGGATGTCCAATGGTTTCATTTAAATTTTTTGATAAACTTTCAGGCATCATCGAAAAATCAGATAAGCCGATCCTGCTGTGGATTTACCGGTAATGGCTTTGTTAATTAAAGATAAACAATTACGCCATCGTTGGTATGAGTTGAGCTACCAACAAGAGCAGAAGACACTAAATAGGCTAATCCTATTGTAAAAATGCACTTGTGCTAATATAGTTTTTTGGGGAATGATATACTTGTATTTGAAATACTATGATTAAAACTCCAACTAAAAAATGTGATTAAAGTAGTATTTTTTAGAACCCTCGTATTTTATTGCACCCGATTCGGGAACTACGGACAACAAATGGAAAGTATAAATTAGAATATGCTCATATTAATGTCTGCTTTCAATAGTTTAAGGTTATATTCACCAAAGCTCTAAAACAAAACATGAAATTTACTCTTTGGCTTTCCTTTCTTATTGTTATCTCCTCCATAGTTTCAGCACAAACATATACGACAACATCACAGAATAAAAATACACCGAGCGCCAATGCATTGAACTAATAGTCTTATTCCCTTCACCCACCGCAGCACGTTAATCTTTATAATTTAAATACACCACCATGAGGCAAACAATTCTATTCATTTCATCTTTTATTGCCGTCACAAATACGGTCTTATCACAAACCAGTGCTGAAAAATACTTTCAGCTTAATTCCATTTCATTTGTTGCTGAGCATTGCAGCAAAACAATAGAGAAGAAAAAAGAAGTGAAAAAATGTTATTGGGATTCTGCTACCGTTCGTATCAAAAACAAAACATTTATTGAAAGTAGGAGTTGGAGCGATGATCGTGACAATGCAATTGTGACTTCCGGCGATCTTTTACAGATCGACTTTGATAAAAGTAAAGTAACTACCACAACCGACAATGGCCCGGATGCATTGCCTGTTGTCTCTTACCTGCTTAAACTGGAGGGAAAAAATGATACATGGCCATTCATCCGTACCAATAAATATTTAAAACCCAAAACCGATTTCGCATTATATCTCCCTTTTGCAACGCTAGAAGATGCTTTAGATGCTGAAAAATATCTTAAAAGCCTTGTAGGAATAAACTAAAAAAGTACAATAACTCTTAAAAAATAATCAATGAAAAGTAGCTATACAGGTAAAAAGGTCGTTTCAAGGATAATTTGTCTCACATTATTCTTTTGTATTCTATACACCCACAATTCTTTTGCGCAAACAGCGGCAGAGATCATCAACAAACATATTAAGGCTATCGGCGGCCAACAAAAGATCGATGCCATCAGTTCCTATAAATTTGAAATAGATTCCAGGATCGTAGTTCAATACAAAAAACCAGGTAAATGGAGATTAGATTTCATGAAAGACGGAAAGATAGATCAAACAGAGATCTATCATGGTGAAAAAGGTTGGTCAACTTTTAAAAATGGAGAATCGCAGGCAACCTACTCGGGCCTGTCTTTTGAAAATTTTCTTCCCGGTTATTTAACGTATGTAACCGCTCCAAATTTTAAAATTGAAAGCCTGGGTGCCGACACGGAAAGTGATAACCTACTGATCAAAGTTACCCCGCTGGTAAATAATTCACTTTACATGTACTACCTATACTATATTAATCCTTCCACGTATTTAATAACTAAAATGAAAAGGGAGTCGGATGTAGCATCTTACGAGGTTTATTTTGAAGATTATATTACACAAAATGGGATCAGCATACCGATGAAGATCACAAAAGTTAATAGTGATAAAGGTCATCTGCGTTATTCTGAATTAAGAACTAAGGTGCAGATCAATATTCCTCTTGATGATAAATTATTTCTGAAACCCGCTTTGAAAAAAGAGCTGAGTACTTTTAAAGGCCCTGGTGATAAAATTGGATATAAGGATGAAAATTTTATCACGGTCATCCAACCTAAATATGATGATGCCTGGAATTTTACTGAAGGACTCGCTAAAGTGAAGTTGAAGGAACGTTTTGGTTTTATTGATGAAAAGGGTAAGGTGATCATCCCTATACAATATACTGATGCGGATGGTTTTTATGATGGCTTATCCTCTGTAGAAATTGACAAGAAGAGAGGATATATCGATAAAACGGGCAAGATTGTTATCCCGGCGAAATATGACAGGTGGTCAATTTTCAGGGACGGTATGGCTGTAGTAAAACTCGACACTAAATGGGGCGTTATCAATAAAAAAGGAGAAGCGATCATTCCATTTGAATATGACTATATCGGGTTTTTTAAAGATGGAAAAGTTTCGGTTAAAAAAGATGGTATCGGATATTTTATTGATAAAAACGGTACAAAAGTAGATTAGATCATTTCCACTAAAAAGAAATTATGAAAAATAGTATACTCCTGTTCTCAATTGTGTTTTTTGTTTTTATTGCTTCTGCACAAACAACAAAAACTCCTGTAAAAGCTACGCCATCGGTAAAAGTCGATTTCTTAAAAGCCAGATTTCAATTGGACCCCGCTATCTTTTCATCAAGCAGCATTGATTCAAGTAACAGGGACCGCAAAGAACTAAATATAAAATTGACGAATATAAAAAGTGCCATTTTCACTGTCGCTGAGGGTTCAGCTACAACTGTCGATGAATGGACAGAAATGCTTAAAAAAGTTTATAAAGCAAACGCTATTATTCCCACTAGCTCGGGATTTACATTTGAAAAGGTCTATGGTGGAGCTGCAAGCCTTAATTATATGGATGAGTCGGTAACTACATTAGAATACAAAGCCGTTTTTCATGGCACAAAAAATCAACAGGAGCTTGAAAAAGCAATGGCCCTGATGCCAAAAGCCCGTGACCTTAATGAACCTAAAAATTCAAAGCCGATCAATAAATTTGACACAGATGAAAATAACCGGATCATAAGAACTTACCTGCTTGAAAGTTCGCCAGGTACCGGCACTGTCTTTATGAGGGTTTATTATGAAGCAAATTATGCGGATGATAAAAAAAATGAAGGTCTGAAAGTACTGCAGGCTTTTATGAATGGGATATCACAATTAAAAATTAACGAGTATACCAGTTTTAGCAAAGTAAATAATGCAAAATTTATGATTGATATGGCCCTACCTTCTGCCGAGGGGGGAAATGGACACTATTCCTTTAAACAACCTGATGGAAATATAACTATTAGCAACATTCCAAATGCATCAGAGGGATATGCTGCTCAATTAGAGTCCTATTCAGCAGGTACTGCAAATCGCACAGTTATTAACAAGGGTGACATAGAAAAGCATTTGCTATACAACGGTATCCAGGTCTTTACCCGCCTGTTCACCTTACAAGACAATGACTATAAATTTATCAGTTACGAATATGTTAGTGTAATTGTTCCCAATAATAAGGCGGTCAAAAAACCTTTGTTGATCTCAATACAAACCTATATAGCTGACCTGTCTGAAACAACTGCACTGAATGCCTTTATTCTTAACAGCATCTCTATGCCAGGCACACTTACAAAAACAGCCATTGATAAATTAAAAGATAATTATAAAAATTAGTAGAGAAAGAAGCAAAATTTATTGAACACAACTATTGCCGTTGCATCCCCACAAATAACCCTTTTGAATATACCCGTAGTAGCTTATGCTTAGTCCCGATAGCTATCGGGACTAAGCATAACAATCCTATAATTTTATTATTTCCTATTAACTTCGATTTAAAAGAAATCGATATGAAAAAGCGGATGGTTGTTTTGTTATTAGGTACTTGCCTGATACTCATTTCCTGGACATCCCTGGCTACTTATGAAAAGCAACCAAAGGGAAAAAAAACCTATGACAGAACATGTAGCCCATGTCATGGTGCAGATGCTAAAGGTATACCAGCATTCAGCCCGGCATTATCAAGGTCGAAAATTGTATTGGGCCCTGCCACTAAACTTATCCGGGTATTGCTACGGGGCTCTGACGAATTAAAGACTGATCCGGGTCATAATAATAAAAACAGTATGCCTTCCCAGGCCAATTTAAAGGACAGAAGGATCGCCAATCTTTTGACATATATAAGAAGCAATTTTGGAAATAAAGCTCCGGCCATTATAGCTGATGAGGTAAAACTTGTAAGAGAAAAACTTTGATCAATTAGTTTTTTTGTTCCGCCTTGAACTTGTACAAAGGACAGCAGCATAAAAATAAAACTGATAAATACAGATCTTGATTGGTCTTACGGACACGAACCAGCACTGAGGAATAAATTTTTTATTCAATGATATTATTGTAATTTGATGTTAGTATATCATTATCCATTACCAAAAATCCTTCATCATGACAAGAGTACTTGCATTGCTGCTGTTACTGTTAGTAGCTTCCTTTCAAGCCAATTCACAAAATCCAACTGATTCGACTAAGGTTACAACTGACTCGACTAAGATTACAACTGAGTCGACTGAGGTGACAAAAAACCTTGTAAAGCTGAATCTTTCCAGTTTGTTTCTTGGTAATTATGTTGTACAATACGAAAGAGTAATTGGCAAAAAAAGTTCATTAGCATTTGCACTAGGGTATGCACCAAACGCTGAACTGCCCTTTAAGGAAACACTAATGGATAAATTTGGCGACAACGAAACTGCAAAAAAAGCTATTGAAAGCACCGTTTATACCAGGTGGACCTACACCCTCGAATACCGGTATTACCTGGGCAAAGCTGCTCCTAAAGGACTTTACCTCGCACCTTTTATCAGGTCTATGAATATGGACTTACAGCAAGACTATCCTTTTGTACCCAGTGACGGTAAACAACATGTGGCAACAGTTAGTAGTAAGTTTAATGCTTTTGGTGGTGGTTTAATGCTGGGAGGACAATGGTTGTTTAAAAAACATTTGGGTATCGATTTTTGGATCATTGGGGCCTATTATGGATCAAACTTAGATGCCAAATTTCATGGCACTGATCCGGTCGGTGGTCTCAGTCCACAAGATATGATTAACCTGGAAAAAAGTATTGAAGGTGTTGATATTCCGGGTTATACTATAGATGCAACAGTCACACAGCATCCAAGTGGGAAACCCACTACTGTGGATGCAACTCTCACAGGTAATTGGTATGGGTTCAGGGGTGCCGGAGTATGTTTAGTTTATAGATTTTAGTTATTATTTGAATAGATAAACAAATGAAGAAAGGTTCGTGGGGACACGAACCTTTCTTATTCATCACTTATTTGTTATTCGATTTGTGTCGTCATTATAGATTATGAAGACCCCGAACTGACTGAACGATCAGTGTTTTTTTATTTAATTATTACATTCTATTTTCTCCTCGTCGATCCTGGTAGAAATTTCGCCATTGGAAGTAATGGTAACATGGAATTTATATTTAACAACGAAACTGATTCCCTGGCCCGTGAACCTCATTTGTTGAGTATAAGTTGCACTATACTGCCCTCCGTATTCGATAGTACCAGTAACGGCTGCCTGGCTTCCGCCTATTGCTCTGAAGCCATCTCCTGTAGAAAGACCCACACCAGTTATTCCCTCTGAATGAACATGAAGGGTATAAGTAAATCTCTGATTGTTACTCGTTTCCTGCCTAACTATTTTTACTGTGCCGGTCAAGCTTACATCTTCACCAGCCCCACCATTGGCGCATGGTATAAATAGTGTGCTTGCATAAGGTTCTGACACGACACTAATTTGAGTTTGAGCCGGGGAAGATTGATTGGAAGAACTTACTTCCTCCTGGCCGGGCCCTTCAGGAATGTTCTTGCTGCACGAAAATAGAAGAGTTAATGTCAATACCGATAAAAAGCCGGTGATCATTGATCTGATCTTTGAAAGTTGAATTGCGTTTTGCATGATAAGGTTGTTTTTTTAGTTTAATGAATGATTGTATTTATAATTTTTAATTACCGGGACGAAAGTAAAATGAAAGAAGACGAACCGAAACAACTAATGATTAGCGATATCATGGTCTTGCGCAGAACATCTTGTTTATTGAGTAAAGCAGAAAACAAACGTATCTTCAACTTCAGCTTATAAAAAATCAGAAAATTTTAATGTCACACAAAAGATCAATTCACCCTTTTCTAAAAGTTGTATCCTGCTTAATAATTCTCCCCGCATTTTTTATTCAAACCCTTTATGCCCAGCAGGCTAAAACAAAACCACACAATCCTGTTATTGAAGGATGGTATGCGGATCCTGAAGGTGTTATTTTCGAAAACAAGTATTGGATCTTTCCCACCTACTCGGCCAAATACAGGCAACAGGTTTTTTTGGATGCATTTTCATCAACAGACATGGTCACCTGGGAAAAGCATCCTAAGATCATTGATACATCTGTTATTAAATGGGCCTACATGGCTATGTGGGCACCCAGCATTGTAAAAAAGGACAATAAGTATTTTTTATTTTTTTCAGCAAACGATATTCAAAGCAAAGCGAGAAACGGAGTGAAGGACGATACACTTGGCGGAATAGGTATTGCAGTAGCTAATCAACCAGATGGTCCTTATAAAGATCATTTGGGCAAGCCATTGATCAATCAGTTCTATAATAATGCACAACCGATCGACCAGTTCGTATTCCAGGATAAAGACGGGCAATATTATATCATCTATGGCGGGTGGGGACGATGCAATATTGGAAAGCTCAATGAAAGTTTTACTTCTTTGGAAAAATTCCCGGATGGTAATTTAGTCAAAGACATTACGCCAAAAGATTATGTAGAAGGACCCACTCTATTCATAAGAAACGGAAAATATTATTTAATGTGGTCTGAAGGTGGCTGGACAAATGGCACTTATAAAGTAGCCTATGCAATTTCAGATTCTTTGTTAGGACCCTTTGTAAGAATTTCCACCATATTGCAAGCAGACGAAACTATTGCGACTGGTGCGGGGCACCACTCAGTCATTAATATTCCAGGCACTGATGATTGGTATATCGTATACCATCGACGACCGATCCCAAACCTTGACCGCGACCACCGTGTAACCTGTATTGATAAGCTTTATTTCAATAAAGATGGAACTATTAAAAATGTAAAGATGACTTTTGAAGGAGTAAAGCATAAACTAAAAAATAAGTAACCCTATGATGAATGTTGAATTAACTCATTAAACTACATTGCTACTATTAAACTTTCGTGCATCTTTTCTTTTTTTAATTCTTAAAAAAATCTACCTTAGCAGCACCGCACCATTGCTCCATCTTATAGACGGCACTATTTTTTCTGGTTAGTAAGCACTTTGTACTTGTTGAATTGTATTTCATCCGTCCCTATAGATAACTCTGCTCGCCGGGTTTTTCATATTCATTGCTATAATATTTTACCCCGGCAAATGAAGCAGATTCAAACGAGGTCTCGTCATAGTAGCATAAGATATACGAGAATTTGTTAGTTATCATCATAGAACAGATCATGAATTAACAGGTTCCTTATGAAAAGACAAAATTCACACTACCAGGGTTCGTGCATTTGAACATGAGTTGTATTCACATTACCATTGGAGTGGATTAACATTTTAATCAAAACCTAATAATATGAAAAAGCAATTCCTTGTTTTACTGATCGTATTAACTTCTTCGATCACCTATGCACAAAAAGGTAGTTGGTATATTGGTGGTGTAGCCGGTTATGGCTCAAATACAATGGAACCAACCGTTGGTACAAAGTCGACCACTACTTCCTGGGCTTTCGGTCCTGAGATAGGTACTTTCCTGAAGAATGATATCCAGTTGGGTTTTATTCTTGGATTGAATGGTTCAACCGAGAAGGATGATGATGACAAGACCTCTGATTTTTTCGGTTTTTCGCCAACCATTTATGTAAGGAAATTTAAAAAAGTGACTGATAACTTCAGTTGTTTTACCGGATTGTATTTTAACTACCTGTCTGGTGAGAGTACAGATTTTACATCTACTCCTGAAGAGAAGTTCAAGGGTTCTGGATTTGGTATTAGTTTAGGGATCGGTGCGGCCTATGCCTTGTCTCCCCGTTTTACGGCAGTTGGTCAATATGGACTGTTAGGATATTCATCAATAACATATAAGCAGGATGATGCAGAAACCGGTAAAGAATCTGATTTTAATATCGGAGTGAATACGGTTGGGTCGAGCAGTTTTGTTCAGGGTAACGGATCCGGTGCAGTTTTCAATATTGGTATATATTATACATTTAAATAGATAAACAATTACCAGATTCGGTTAGTAGCGAAGGAGGATCAACTATCCTCCTTTTTTTATTGTGATGGGCCAGCAAGCACTGAGAAATTAAAATAGAGGATAATATTATTCCTTTATAGCTAATAAGATCATTCTAGATGATGTGACACTATCGTATTCATTCAGCCGGTAATCTCCATAGATCTTTTCCAGCTTCAATCCATTTTGTTCAAACATATAATCAAAATCATTCAGGCCAAATTTAGCCACCTGTTCAACGAATTCAGAATTACCCGCAGGCATATCATCAATCACTATTTTTTTATAGAAAAACCGTTTATCTGTCCACCGGGAGATATGATAAATAATCCCATCAATCTCTTTTGTTTCTTCAGGGATCAATCGTTCTTCAGACCATGCTACATTTAAATAATCCAGTACTAATGTGCCGCCCGGTTTTAATGAATGACAAATATTACCGATCACTTTATTATTCTCTTCTTCATTTCTAAAATATCCAAAGCTGGTAAAAAAATTAAACACATAATCAAACTGGTTCTTACCAAATGGATCACGCATATCATGTTTTGCAAACCGGAGATTTCTTTTTTCGTATTTCTTTGCACTTCGTATACTGGAAGCAGCGAGATCCAATCCTGTTACATCAAATCCTTTTGCAGCCAGCCATTTTGCATGACGTCCTGCTCCGCAACCCAGGTCAAGCATGGTTGCATTTGGCGGAGGCTTCAATTCATCCAGTAATGCATCAATAAAATCAGTGGCTTCTTTTTCACTCCGGTTCGAATAAAGCTGGTGATAAAAAGCAGAATCAAACCATTTTTTATACCAGTTAGTGTTGTTCTCAATTTTCAATTCAATTGTATTTTTCATAAAAGAGGTTTAATAATTAAAAGATGATGATATTAATGTGTCGCAATTGTTTTTTGTCTTTTGTGCATAATACCAAACAACGAATTATCACGCAGCCAGGCAGCCAGCCAAACAAATGCAAGTATCATGGCAGGCATTATGAAAAAAATATGCTGTGATAATTCAACAGCCATGGCACCACCAAAATAAGCGGTCAATAAAACGAAGCCGATCCTCAGCGTGGGTGGCCAGAGAAATAATGAAACAAATATGAGTTCTGCTACTCCCAGCAGTTTCATATAAAGAAGTAAGCCTGCTTTTGTGAATACTTCAACCAGTTGTGGCTGAGCAGTAAGTTTCATCACTGAACCTGCACCAATCACCAATGCTACAAGGATGGATGGTGGCCATTTGATAATTTTGTTTGTTTTGCTTTTCATTTTTAATAAATTTTGATAAAACAAAACTACCGGCGGGTGAAACCCTGCACGTTGACATAAGTCAAAATAAAAAAAAAACAGTTGTTATTTTTTGCGCATAGACTTTCTGCGAACACGGCTCAGTGTTTCGGGAGCAATACCGAGATAAGAAGCCAGCATGTGCTGTGGCACTCGTTGCGCAATAGAAGGATAGGTTTGTATAAAATCATTATAGCGTTCTTCAGCGTCGGCAACAAGAGAATGAATAATCCGTTTATCTTTTGCAGCAGATCTTTTTTGCATGCCGGCCTGGAATGATTTGCCATAAGCAGTCACTTTCTCCAGCATTTTAAAATGTCCTGCCTGGTCTACCAATAATAGAGCAGAGTCTTCAATAGCATCTATAAAACAAGATGCTTTTCCTTCTGAACCCGCAGCTTTATCGGCGATCCACCAGTTCTCCGGAGCAAACTGGATAATATGTTCTTTGCCTTTGTTGTCTACCACATAGCTGCGCAGGAAACCTTTGCATACAAAAGTCCCGTACTTTAACGGGTCACCTTCACGTAACAAAAATTCTCCTTTCAGTACCTTTTTTGGAATACAGACATCCCGGATCAAATCCTTATCCGCTGCTGATAACGGATGAACTTTCTCTAAATATTCAAATAAGGATTCGACCATATTAATAATAATAATGAATATGAAATTAATAAAATGGATCCACTTATTTTATTATTCTGATGCGTGGGAACATTATGATAGCAATGTCGGTATTGGGCACTCACTACTTTTCGGAGAACCAAAGCAGAGGCAATAAGAATAATTTCTCAACATTTCTCTCTACGATCTTGAATGCGTCTTTTCTTTTTCCGACAATATCAGGACCAACAGCAAACAAGCCACTCATCGTATTTCGTACAGTATAAGGTTCGCAGATACGTATTTCCGATTCTTTCAGTTTTTCTTCGCTATTGTATATCTGGTAAGTAATAACTGAACAGATATCATAAGAGACTTTTCGGGTCTTATCATTTTTTTCGCCGGTAACTTCCACTCCCGTATTTTCAAAGAAGGCATCAAGTTTCTTAACTACAATAGCATTTGAGGCGTTACTATCAGCCATGAGGGAAAGGATAATGCTGTCTGCTTTTTCAGTTTGTGGCAATAACCCTGGATAAATAATTACCTGCTCTTTGAATTGCGGTGCAAGCTTGTTATATAATAAATGTTTAAGGCTATCAGCCAACTGAGCAAACAATTCTTTTTTATTTTTTCTTGCGTCTATAGAAGATGCATCAAAAGAGTTAATGATAAGAAACCGGCTAACAATAGAATCCTTTGCAAAGAGAGAATCAGTATCGTCTTGTGACCATGCAGTACTGCTGCAAAGAACTAAGAAAAAAAGTATCGAAATAAATGATCTCATATAAACTATTACTTATTTCAGTTCTGGCATTTTAAATTCATTCATCTATCCACACGTCCAAAATAGAAGTGCATCGCCTGAAAATACAAATTTTAGAGTGTTTTCTATTGTTGTGTTTTGCCATTTGGTTGCGTGGGGCGACAACCGGGCTGCCTCACTTAACAAACCTGCCTGCCGGCAAGCAGGCACGAATCAAGGCGAAGGAAAATGCCTACTACTTTTTTCACATTTTTTATTTTCCTGGAAGGATATATTTTGTATTTAGTAATACTATTATGCTTAACCTTGTAGATTTAATTTAATTTAATGAAAAGAATTTACCTGCTGTTCGCAATTATAGTGCTAACGACACCAACAGTAAAAGCTCAGACTGCTATAGAGTTTAATGATAAAATGGCCGACATTTCTGATAGTCTTTACGCCGGGGGCTCTGCCTGGGGAACTGCACTTAATGCTGCAAAGCAAACTGGCAATTACACTACGCTCAAACCCATAAGAGAAGGAATGCAGGCATTCATCGATAAGTATATTTTGTTGGTACAAAAGATGAAAGATGTAAATAATAGCAAAGAGCTGAGAATGGCAATGATCGATCTATTGAAGATTGAAAAGCAATTAACCGATTCTTTCCGGCCTTTTGAAGCATTCAATGCGAGTACTCCCGCAGAAAAAGTGCAGGCGGAAATGGATACACTTAAGTCAAAAGTAAAACTTGAAGCAAGTTATATGGAGAAGGTGAATACGGCCCAGGCTAAATATGCTGCTGAAAATAATTTCAAAATAGAAAACTAATTAGAAAAAATCGAACTTGATTATCTGCGTGGCCAGGGTTCCGTTTTGCAAGCGATGGTTATGCTTCAATACTTAAAAAATAAAACTCATAAGTGATTTTTAAAACACTATCTTTTGACGAGATTGAGCTTTTAGGTATTTTCTTCCTTACATTAAATCAAAAGTTCCTTCCTGCCTCTTAACCACTTTTGTCGATCCGTATAATGCAAACAAAATAAATGAAACAGTTAATTACCTCATTAAGTTTATTGTTATTACTAATCATCACCGTGCAAAAAAAAGCTTTTGCACAGGTAAAAATTGGCAAGCAGATCTGGATGGCACAAAACCTTAACGTAAGCAATTTTAGAAATGGTGACATAATACCTGAAGCGAGATCAGATGAAGATTGGGAAAAAGCTGGTATAGAAAAAAGACCTGCATGGTGTTATTACAATGAAGATGCTGCGAATGGTAAAAAATATGGTAAGTTATATAATTGGTATGCCGTAAATGATCCAAGAGGATTAGCCCCCCAGGGCTGGCATATACCCGGACAAAAGGAGTGGCTTGAATTGGACAGTTATCTAGCCTCATTAGATTTTCAAGTTGCAGGTATTATTTCCTATACCGGCCAAAGGATGAAAGCAATAAGTGGTTGGGATAATAAAGGAAATGGCAATAACAAAAGCGGCTTTAACGCATTGCCTGGAGGCAACCGTTTTATCAATGGTGTTTTTCTTCATGGTGGCGATCAGGGGTGGTGGTGGACATCTACTGCTTTTGATACCCCAGACCAGGATGATTATGACTATGGTGTTGAGAAAGGTAATTATGAGGATGACATACACAGTTCCTGGTTCTTTATACTTAAAAACACCGAGGATGCTTTGTTTTCAAAATATACTATGAACGAATATGGTTTTTCAGTTCGTTGCATTAAGGATCCTGGAATTTCTGTTGCGATCAAAAAAGTAGATAATAAGCAGGTAACCGGAAAGCCCACTGATACAAAAGGTGGCGCCAGGGTTCCGGCTGATGTTGTTTTTGAAAGAAGTGGACCAACTGTTGATGGAATGCAGGGAGTGCAATGGAAAGACAAATTGGGATTTATAGATAAAGACCGCCGGATCCTTATTCCTTTTATTTATGATGTTTATGCTTATGAGCAGGGCGAAGGATTGATCGCTATCAGAAAAGGAGGTAAATATGGCTACATCAACCTGGTTGGTGAAACCGTTATCCCTTTTCAATATGCACTTGCCACCAAATTTCAAAATGGATTCGCCAGTGTGATAATTGATAAGCAAAATCCGAAATATGGCATGATCAACAAGACTGGTAAAATGATAATTCCGGCAAAATTTGATTATCCGATTCTTTTTGTTCAAAGCCTGATCCCTGTAAGCTTTAAAGGAAAATATGGATTTTATGATACCCTGGGCAGGCAGGTGACAGAATTCATTTATGAAAGCTATACTATATCTGAAGGAAAATGTTCCGCCGTACTCAATGGAAAGATTGTTTATATCATTAACAAACCAATGAATAATCCTGCAAAACTTAATTAAGATCTGGATCAATTGCCTGCTCTTGCCGCAAAGATTCGTGACCCCACGAACCTTGCATGATTATGTTCATTATTCCATTGCGTAGGGACAAGCAACGGAGCACATACTCACTTTTACAGGCAAAAGAAAGCACAAGCAACTGCCAATAATTCTTACCTTCCTTTTCACCGCCAGGGTTCGTGGCCCACGAACCTATTTCCGCATAACTTATTTTGTTGTTCAATTTATACTGTCAGCTTTTGCTGTTTCGATTGAGTGGGGCAACAACCGGGCATTCACTTACGGACACGAAAGTGAAAGAAGCCTGCCTTCTTTGTTCATGTATGTTGTAGTTGATTCAACGCAAGGCCCGGGCAGGCACAAAGGAGATCGACAAATAACTTAATTCAAATGAGTGCATCACATCATTCTGTTTAACAATTTCTGTGAACAGTAGCTGGAAAAATCCACACAACCTCTATGCTAAAATAAATTCAAAATAATCCGAACCATTTTTTTTGTTGAACGTTTATAAATAAATATTAAACAAAAAAATTTCTATGAAACAGAAAAACATTTTCATTCGATCAGCAATGGTGATTGCGACGGGTTCTATGATTTTTTTTAGCAGCTGTGAAAAAGATGACACGCCGGCTCCAACTAACACAATTACAGATATAGTTGTTTCGGGTTCAACTTTTACAACACTTGAATCAGCAGTTCTTAAAGCAAACCTACAAGCGACATTAAGTGGACCAGGACCTTTCACCGTTTTTGCTCCCGACGATGCCGCCTTTATTGCCTCTGGAATTACAACAACTACGCTGAATTCCCTCACAACGGCACAAGTGCAGAATATTTTACTATATCACACTATTGGCAGTAAAATAACAGCGGCGGACGTACCGGCAGGTCCCAATGCAAAAGTTATTACAGCCAGCGGAGATTCTGTGTTTGTAACAAAAAATGCATCGGGTGTATATGTTAATGGAATAAAAGTAAACACTGCCGATGTAGCTGCCGATAACGGAGTGATCCATACTATTGGCAAAGTTCTTATACCGGCGGCTGGTAATATTGTTGAGACTGCCGTTGCAAGCGGATTAGATTCTTTAGTAAAAGCAGTAACAAGAGCTACCACTGCACCCGGTGGTGATCCTTCACTCGCTTCTACTTTAGGCACCGCGAGGCTGACGGTATTTGCTCCCACCAATGCAGCATTCATACAACTACTTAGCGCATTAGGCCTGTCGAAAATTGAAAGTATCCCTGTAGCTACATTATTGGCGGTGCTGAGATATCATGTGGTGGGCGGCCGTGCTTTTTCATCTGATCTTTCAAACAGCAATCTCGCAATGCTGGCAGGAGGAAATACAGTTATTAATCTCTCTAATGGTACAACAGGCGGCCCAACAATTACCGGAAACGGGAATGGCGGTAACAGATCAAATATCATAGCAACAAATATTGTGTGCAAAAACGGTGTGGTACACCTGATCGATCGTGTATTGATACCATGATAAAATTAATTCCCATCAAATAGTAAGATCACTTAATAAATAAAAAACAAAAATCATGAAAAGAATTATTTCGTTTGCCCTTGTATTCGTAGCTTCTTTTTCAGCATTAACGATCAATGCTCAAAAGAAAGATATCGTTGATATTGCTATTGGATCTGATGCGCATACCACATTGGTAGCAGCTGTAAAAGCAGCCGATCTTGTTTCGGTTTTAAAAGGCGATGGCCCCTTCACAGTTTTTGCACCCGTAAATGATGCGTTTGCTAAATTACCAGCAGGCACAGTTGATAACTTGTTGAAACCAGAAAATAAAGCAACCCTTTCCAAAATTCTTACTTACCATGTTGTAGCCGGCAATCTTGATGCAGCGGCTGTATTAGCAGCCATCAAAAAAGGAAAAGGGTCGGTTACATTAACAACAGTGAGTGGAGGTAAATTGACTGCGTCCCTGGACAATGGTAAAGTAAAACTGAAAGATGAAAAAGGTGGTTTGGCATATGTTACCACTGCAGATCTTAAGGGCAGCAATGGAGTAATCCATGTTATTGATACTGTCCTGTTACCTAAATAACCATTAGACCTTTCCTTCTAAAAAAAGCCCTCAAATACTAAGAGGGCTTTTTGGTTTACTGTATAGAAGTTCATTGAGATCAAAAACATGTTAACTGCCGAGGCGACTCAATATTCTTTTTAATATTCTATGCCAAAGGTTAGTGCCTGCCTGCCGATAGGCAGTTCCCCACGAACCAGCACTGAGATCTTAAATGAAAGATCCATCCTGTACCGCATCAAGTCCTTTTTGATTTACTATTACCGTAAAACCATCAACGCCTTTTTTCACATATTGGCTAATGAAGCGGCCCTTATTAAGTTCAACCAGGAGTGTATCTATATCCTCTTTGGATAAATTCAACGTTTTAGTAAGTGAATTAAAACTAAACCGGGCAGGTTTACCAGGTGTTGAGTCGCCACTTATCACAGATAGTATCGCCAACTTATTTTGATCTGACATTGTACAAAATTTTAAGATATACAATATACCTAAAATGTTGCGAAGCAGTTTCTGCGGCCAGGGTTCGTGCCTGCTTGCCGGTAGGCAGGTCTAACGAACCTTGCCCTCTTCATTCATATTTATTCTGAGATACCATTTCTGTTTAACGATTCCTGTTAACAGTACCTGAAAAACTCCACACAACCGCTATTTAGAATAGATTTCAAATAATTTGAACTATTGTTTTTGTTGAACGTTTATTAATAATGATTATACAAGTAAATTTCTATGAAACAGAAAAATTGCATCGCTTAATAATGACAAAGTAAAATGACAGATGAAAAAACGGTCATCCTATGTTACTACCACTGATCTTAAATGCAGCAATGGCGTGAATCATGTGATTGATGCTGTTGTGTTACCGTAATAACCATTAGACCCTTCCTTTCTAAAAAGCCCTCAAATTCTGAGAGGGTTTTTTATTTATTAAATGGTGCTGGCCGCTGATAAAATACATGAACAGTTGAACGAATTGATATTTCGATCAATGCAGGCTGCAGATCAGTTGGAAGACCCCCTTGCGTCACTTGTTTTATTAATTCCGTTGCGTGGGGACACGCATCGGGGCACTCACTTACGGACACGAACCAAGGCGGAGGATACCTCGCTTACATGCATTTAAATCGATAATTTAAAAAGACAGGCTCGGCATGACAAGTCTCCCAAAGCAATTCCATTGAAACTTATACAGCCATTTTCAATTTATAAGATTTCTTATCTCCAATAACCCGCTGGATCAATTGAAGTTCTACTCTCACATCACGCAGAATAAAAGTATCAGTATCCTTTTTGTGCGACAGCTCAAGTAATTTTACCGTATTTATTACTAAGAGGTCCATTAAGTCTGGCAGCGGAAGCCCTATAATATCTTCTTGTAACATTAGAATGAAAAATTAAGAAGATTGAAAAGGATAAGTATTATACACTTGTTAGAATAATTTATATAATTCACATGTTCTGAGGCTAAACATCAAGGCCCAAAAGAAAGCACGGCAACTCCCAATAATTCTTACCTTCCTTTTCTCAACTTACTTCCATGCAATCCAATTCAGTTCTTCTTTATGGTGCCAATGGTTATACAGGTGTACTCATCGCAAAGTATGCAGCACAATATGGTTTACAACCTATACTTGCCGGACGCAGAGAAGAAGCGGTCAAGCCGCTGGCAAATGAATTAAATCTGGGATACAAAATCATCGATATTAATAATGCAGCGCAATTGAAAGAAGCGCTGAATGGAATAAAAGTGGTGATACATGCAGCCGGTCCTTTTGCTGACACGGCAAAACAAATGATCGATGCCTGTTTGCAAACCGGCACACATTATTTAGACATTAATGGTGATATCAGTGTGTTTGAAATGATAAAACGTTACGATGCAGCAGCAAAAGAAAAGAACATTATGCTTTTACCGGGTGCCGGCTTTGATGTAGTGCCGACCGATTGCATGGCTTTGCGTTTAAAAAATAAATTACCGGATGCCACTCATTTAAAACTGGCATTTGCTTCTGTTGGTGGCGGTGTAAGTAATGGTACGGCTATGACGATGGTGAATAAATTAGGTTATGGCGGCGCTGCCCGTGAAAATGGAAAGATCGTCAGGCAGGCATTAGGTAAGGAAGGTATGTGGGTTGATTTCGGAGAAAAGAAACTATTTGTGATGTCTATTCCCTGGGGTGATGTATCCACGGCTTATTATACAACTGGCATTCCTAACATACAGGCATATACAGCAATTAAACCGGGCATTTACAGGATGATGAAACTGCAGGGAACATTCAACTGGTTATTAAGAATGGAATGGGTGAAAAATATGATCAGAAAGAAAATAAAAAAGCGTCCCGCCGGACCCAGTGATGAAATGCGAAGCAAAGCAAAAAGCTTTGTATGGGGTGAAATAAGGAATGAAAGAGGAGAAGTTATTTCCGATCATTTTACCTGTGCTGACGGTTATACACTCACAGCCCATAGCTGCCTGATCATTGCAAAAAAAGTATTGGAAGAAAATTTTAAGCCCGGATACCAGACACCCGCCGCTTGTTATGGTGAAGGGTTAGTGAAAGAAATACCTGGAACAGTTGAGAGTTGAGATTATTGCTGCCTGATGCGTGGGTACACGTACCACACACCATTTCTGTTTAACGATTTCTGTTAACAGTACCTGAAAAACTCCACACAACCTCTATTTAGAATAGATTTCAAATAATTTGAACTATTGTTTTTGTTGAACGTTTATTAATAATCAACAAACAAAAAATTGCATCACCTGATAATGACAAAGTAAAATGACAGATGAAAAAACGGTCATCCTATGTTACCACCACTGATCTTAAATGCAGCAATGGCGTGAATCATGTGATTGATGCTGTTGTGTTACCGTAATAACCATTAGACCCTTCCTTTCTAAAAAGCCCTCAAATTCTGAGAGGGTTTTTTATTTATTAAATGGTGCTGACCTCTGATAAAATACATGAACAGTTGAACGAATTGATATTTCGTGCTGTCGCCCACGCAGCACCATTCGTTATTCAACTAATAACCACATACTCCTTTAATCGTTCCGATGCGTGGGGTGACATCGGGGCACTCGCTACGGACCTGCCTACGGCAGGCAGGCACGAACCAAGGCGAAGGCAATTGCATTCTGATAAGTGCTTTCCTACAAACAAATCTTTTATTGGCACGATAATTAAACGTATAAACTTAAAAGGGAATAAAAATCCCGTGAATATTAAACTAAACGACATAAAATGAAACTTAAATCATTATTAGCCCCTGCATTGGGGATAATTATTCTCTCATCATGCGGAGAAAGTTCTACAGAGAGTGCAACGTCTGATGTAAAAACTGATACTTCAGTGAACAAATCATCAGAAGTTGCAACCAACTATTCAACAACCACTGTTGTTGTTCCTGAAAAAACAAAAAAATCATTTGAAACAAAGTATCCAAAAGCAAGTAATACCGTTTGGACAACATATCAACCAATTGACGCAATTGAATGGACCTGGTATGAATGGCCTTCGATGGATACCAGTGATTATATGGTGACTTATAACCTGGATGGCAGCAATTACTGGACATGGTACGATGATCAGGGTGAGTGGATAAGAACGGTTACAAACATTAGCGATTTTACTACATTACCTGCTGCTGTTACAAAAACACTCAATTCACAATTTGATGGGTTCACTATTAAAAACGTAGATAAAGAAAATGACAAGAACACAAAAGCCTATGAAATTGACCTTGAAAAAGGTACTGATAAAATGAAAGTGCTGGTGAGTGAATCGGGTATGGTGATGAAGAAAAAAGGCACTATGGGCGGTGTTGAGGTAAAGGAAAAACTATAACATTTATCTTTCATAAGATTATAAAAAGAGACTGTCCTAAAAAAACAGTCTTCTTTTTTTATGGCACTTTAATGCTTAGTTTCGCTGGCATGAGCTTCTGCAATTGCATCTGCAGCCAAGGGACACGACAACCGGGCTGCCTCAATTACGGACACGAAACAATACGAAGGTTACATTAATGAAAACAATGAGAGCAGTGTCATTAAACCACCTGCAACAATTAATATAATGCTGATAGCCTTTAATAAAGGAGTCCTTCTATTCAAATAAATAGAAGATAGAATTATGCTAAGAACACAAAGCAATAAAGAAATTAGAGAGATAGTAAATTGTCCGTTTAGGAATTCTGGAAAATAGCTTTCAAACATTTTCACTCTGTCAGCCTGATTAGTTTGTGAATTAAAACAGTAACTCCATAATACCCATATTAAGATTGGGATGAGAACTGATATAAAACTTAACACAGTTAAAAGCTTAAGTTTGAAAGTGCTGTTATTACTCTTCATGTTGGTGGTTTTGGTGTTGGGAACGCTAAACAAATTATACCATAGAGCTAACAACTAATAACTCTCTTGATTTTATTTGTCGAGAAGTTGACAAAGGTCAATGGTTGGAATCAAGGATTTAATCCTCGCTTCCTAACTTGTTTTGTAATGTTTTTAATTCACGTTTTTTACGTTCATAAATTTTATGCTCCCATCCACTCGCATAAAAAGTTAAGGCAAAAAAGATCAGTAGTACTACAGCTATCCAAACTGGTTTTTCGCTTTCCCAAATTCCAAGAATGCAGAGTGCCGCGATCGGCAGAATATTCCAACGCATTATTCTGGAAATACGAACCTGGTATGTTGCCACTGAAATGGCGTGATCAAGATCGCCAAGCATGGACCGATCAAACCGGTTGTTGCCCTTAATTCTTATGATCCGGCTGACCAGGATAAACAATGCGCTGCCTAACATCCAGGCCGATAAACCATACATAAAGATGTTCCCGCCTTGTTTGAAATAACTCATTGCAAAAACAAAAATTCCGGAAAAGATATTTACAAAGATCAGTAGTAACTCACTAATATTGGTAATATGGTGAGCTTGTTTCTTTCTTGACAAAATATAGTTATACATAGCTTTTTCATTTATTGCATATAAAGGTTTGTTGTCTTGTGCGTTCCAGATCTTCTGCAGTTCTTCAAATTCCATAGTAATCATGTTTTTTAGTTTTAGCTATCAATAGTTTTTTTATCCGGTTGATCTTCACTCCAACATTTGATTCAGTAATGCCCAGTATAGAAGCCATTTCTTTGTAGCTAAAGCCATCCAGCAGTAATAAAGTAATGGAGCGATCGATCTCATCGAGTTTATATATTTCTTCATAGAGCCAAACCAGGCGTTCATCAGTTTGTATCCTGCTCTCATGTAAAATATGTTCCATCTTTTCAATTGCTTCAGATTGGCTATGTTTTCGTTCCTTCTTCGTCCATTTAATAGCTGTATTGAGCGATACACGATATATCCATGTAATAATGGAAGACTCTTTTCTAAACGATGGGATAGAATGCCATACCTGTATTATGATCTCCTGGAAAAGATCGTCCCGATCGGCAATAGTAAATGCATAAGCACGAACTATTTTAAAGATGAGGGCTTTATGGCTACCGAGCCAATCATCGAAAATGTATTTCTGTTCTTTTTCGTTCACGTCATTGTTCCTTTTCCTATTAGTACCTAAAAGATAACAGATTCTTACAGGAGCAAATAATTTTGGCTGTTTTGTTTACTGTCAGCGTGGGGTTTGCTCCCGAAAGTCTTCGGGACAGGTTGGTGTGGGTTTAAAACTGCAGCCAGGGTTCGTGCCTCACGAGCCTTTTTTCCGCATCACTTTTTTTGTTATTCAATTTATACTGTCAGATTTTGCTTATTCGGTTGCGTGGGGCGACAACCGGGCTGCCTCACTTACGGACACGAGCCAAAGTTGAAGTTACCTAGGTAATACAGGTACGTCTGGATAAGGCATTATAGATTCCAATATGTTTATATAAGCATCTTTGGTAAATAATGAAATGACAATAACAATAGTTGCCATCAATATTGCATAACTAAGTTTGCCGTTTGCTATTTCCTGAAGTTCATCTTCAGAACGTGTGATGCTATTGTAAAAAATAAGAGTAATAAAATTAGACAGCATAGATACCACCAATCCGATTATTACATATACAACTACATATTTAATACATTCAAAAATATAAATTCCGCCAGAAAGTCCTTGTGCTTCCAAAAGTTTGAATGTACTTCCTATCGACTGTATGGCGCCGCTAATACAATATCCTGTACTAAACAATATAGCAGCTACTAAAATTTTAAATGCGAGGTTATCATTTTCAGTTGGGTATCTTTTCTTGAACCATGTACGAAATACAAGATAGGTTACATATAAAACAACTACACCAATTACCAAACTCAAAATCCATTCAATAAGCGATAAGTAAAAAAGTTTTGTGTTCATAATTTTTTATTTTGATAGAAGTATAAAATCCCAATAACTCATGTTTCTATAATCAGGAGATATAAAGCCGGGAATACACCCCTTGGCTGTTGTTTCCCACAAATAGTACCTATTACCTCTGTACATTTTATATTCTCCTTCTACAGGAATGTTTATTCCAAGTATTGAATGTCGGTATTGATTGCTGTTAAGTATTGCCACATCATAATTGAATCGTGATAAAACAGTAAAGCAGAAAAGAGTTCTTGTATCACAATCACCTTTTAGGTTATACATAAACTCTGTTGGAGATTGCACACCAAACTTTGATGGACCGAAACAACCGGTTTGATTGATGACCGAAACATCCTGTGGATTTTCTATTTTATATCTGTCACAATCGAGATTGGAAATAAGGACATAAGGAATATCCTGCACGCAACTTACAACCATATTTGCAAACTGCACCTGATCCATATTATCATTGCGAGCAATACTGTCGAGTTTTTCATAAATGAATTGCAACCCACCTTTGTCGGTATTGCTAAGTTGATTGTAAATATTTCTCCAGAACTCGTGTTCGCTGCCTGTATACCCATCTGATAGACCGAAATGAAATCGTTTAGAATTTAAATAATCATTTTGTCTTATAATTAAATCTGTTTCATATGCATGGCCTGCATAGTCATTCCAATTGCGGTGATGCACAATAAGAATTGAATCACTCTTATCCTTTTGAGTTGTATCTTTTCGTATAGTCGATGTTTCCCGAGCATCGTCCTTACCTCTTTCCGTTAAACTGGATTTTGTTTTGCTGGTGGTGGAAAAGAACCAACTTAATATTCCAATGATCACAAGAGCAGCCACTATATAACCGATCCATTGCCTGATAGAGCCGAACAGCCAACCCAAAAACAATATGCCGCCTAGCAGAAGTAAAAAGATGCCAATTGATTTCCAATATGCTCCAAGTAAAATTATCCCTAATACTAAAAGAGTGAGACAGCCAAATATTGATCCTCCATTTATGTATTTGTTTTTTTGATCTGTTGTCTTTATAGGCTTTGCTGTATCTATGTCCACAGGTGTAAGATCACCGGACGTATTGTTGGTAACAGTGATCTGTTTTTCTTCGGAACTATCACTATAACTTAAAACTTTTGGCAATACTGTTTCCTGAATAGGGTTTTCAATAGTTGCATTTACAATTCCCTCGAGTTTACCAAAGGAGTAAATTCCATCTTTTCCATGTTCTGAGAGCCTGATGTCTGTGAGATAAGAATTGGAAAGATTTATCCTGTAATAAGTCCCACCATGTTTTAGCAATACACCATATAAATCAGGAAAGAATAAATAATTATCTCCGACAGTCAAATATTTTGAATCGTATCCATCGATTCGTTGGATGTTTGATATTTCGGTATTTAAAAGATCTTTAAGTTGAAATTGAGATTGTCTTTTTGTGCTCTTATCATCCCTGTTGAACCCGGAATAATTTGCCCTTATAGTTGCCTGTAAATAATATTTTGAGCCAGGTTTCATTGATTGATGTTGAGATAAATCTTTTTTGGTTTACCACGATAAACTCTCATCTGAAAAACTTTTACATTCCTACCATCGTTGATCTCAATTGTTGGCGAAGCTGGGCCGGATAGTCCATCATTTACCGACTCAATCAACAGTGCATTTCTCCCATGATTAACAGTAGGCTCAACCCAGGAAACTGGTTGTAACGACAATGGAATATTTTCCTTGATAGATATACCATTAAGGTAAAGCGACACTGTATCATGGTCTTCCAGATACCAATCGTACACACTAAATGTTATGTTTTTTGAATTAAACTGTAAGCTATCATTATCATCTTTTACAGGAATGCTATCCGTTTTTGTATTGTCGAAATTGGTTTGCCTTATTCTATTACAGCCTCTGTGATTGATGAGCCACCACAAACCCCACCCTAAAAAAAAAGCCCAAAGTAGAACTGGTATGATCGAACCCCATCGCCAAGTAGATGGTTTTTCTACAATAAAGTCTGATAGAGGGTTAGCAATTGTTATTGGCAAGGCAGTTTTTTCATAATTATATATTGGAGTGAATTCTATGCCGTTTGTGGTTATTGTAGTTGAGTCTTTTATACTACCGATAGTACCATAAATCTTTCCTTCAATATCTCCATATGTATATCCATCCTTATGCATAACATTTGATATAGATGGATCAATAAGAATGCATGAATGTAGATTTTCCCTAAAAGGCTTTTCGTTTGGATGATTTGTTGTATTAAAATAAACATCAGCTGAAGGAACCGAGTTTACATTCAACAGTTGCTTATTAAATTCACTTTTCCGATAATCATCAATCCATTTACAATCAGTAATCGTAGCCCCGGCATCTACATTAAGAAAATGAAGAGTATTAATTGTTTTGAGACGCAATGGATCTACTTCCTGTCCTTTATATCTACCCTTGAATATACCGGTGATATGTTTCATTTTGATTGAATAGGTAATTGGTCAATAAGATCAAAGAATTCTTTGCTAGTTCCGTGCTTCATTGATTTTCCCTTGGTGTTCACTATTTTCTCTTTAAGAATTGTATTAAAAGGAGGGTTTGCAAATTGTGTTCGATAGGCTGAATAAATTACTAGCTTCCTGTTTGAAACATTATGTTCTTCATCGTAATACCTTTCTTCATAAGAAAAAGCACAATGGATTTTATGCTTATTTCTAAAAATATCATTATAGCTTTCTTCAAACCAAACGAAATTGGTCCTCACCATGCCTATCATTGTTTCATAGTGTTTCGATTCATATTCCTTGTTTCCATATTTTTTTATAAACGACCGAAAACAAATAGGCCACAGAAAGGCAGCAAGTATAAATACTGTTATAACCCATGTGACGGGGAAATGACTATGAAGAAAGAAAAAATACTTGTATAGTTGTTTAGTTTCTGTTTGCGAGCCGAAAACAGATTCAATACCTGAATGAAAAATCCAAAGTTCAATTGGCTTGCTTACTATGATGATAAAAAAACCACAGGTCAGTAATTTAATGATCGTTGAAGATAATGCGGGTGACCTTACATCCGTTGGTATCTCAACTTTTTTTGATCGCCACATGATACTACTAATGGTAAATCTATAAAAATTGAAAAGCACAGTTGAAAAAAGTAAGGCAATCACTGCATCAAGGATATAATCCTTTACGAGATATGTCATCATGTAGTAAGAACTCATTATAGACAAACAAAAAAGTAGGCATGTAGTTATACCAGCCCATACAAAAACGGTACGTTTCTCTGTTTTCGTACTATCAAGAATATAAATATCAATGCCGATAATAGTCAGGAAAAAATTCATACCATATTTGTTTACTATGACTGAGCTGCACTTCCGCTTCCTTGGTCACCATTTAACTTTTTTCTGGCCTCTTCTATTTCCTTATTCAACTCAACTAGCTTTTCATTCTTCCACCTATCGGCTAATTTTTCAGAGATTTCAATTTGAGCTTTTAGCAATTGCCCTTTTTCAAGTATTAGCTTTTCCGGTGTATAATAAACAGCTGTTTCCGCCTCAAATTCTTTACCGGCCTTATCAGTTCTTACCGTATGAATTTTATGAATGCCCTCAGTAGCCACAATTAACTCTTTTGTGTTTTCTTCCAGGTAATCATAAGGTCCTTTTATTACCATAAGTTTAAAAAAGATTGGTGTAAGCTCTATGGCAAGAAACAATAAAGTAATAAGCCACGATATTGTTGGCGAAAGATCATGTGAAATTTTTATTCTTTCCATCAAACCATCTAATGCTTCCTTCTGGTTATCGTTTGACTTTAGCTCCGCATCTCTTGATTTTATTTTTTCTTTTTTTCTAGATTCCAGTTCATCATATTTGGTCTTGTTTAATCCATGAACATTATCTTTTCGTAGTTGCTCAGCATCTCTTGTTTGTTCATATTTTTTTGCTTCTGGTCCATAGCCCCCTTGTTTGCTCATTTCAAAAGCCAAACCCTCACTCGCAGCATCTATTCTTGTTTGTATTAGTCTTTCTTCCTTTGTAAGCGTATCAATCTCTCCTTGTATTAGATCGATCTCTGTGTTATACTTTGTATTGGTTAAAGAATCTTGCTCCGCCCGAAAAATATTTTGTTTTTTCTCAAGCTCAGCATCTATTTCGGATTTAAAAATTCTTATTTCAAGGGGCTTGGAAATAGTAAGAGCAATTATAGAACCCATGAATAGCCTGGGAAGTGCATTTAAGAATTCTGTTTTAGTTATTCTTTCTGTACCGTCTCCCTTACCCGTGCTTGCAACGATATAGCGATCAAGATTAAAAATAATATTACCCCAAATAAGACCAAATACGATCGCAGTAATAAGGATAGTTAAACTAAATGGATCCTTATCCGTTGCATTTCCTTTCGGCGAAAAAATAATATAGTAAGCAAAACCACCCGCAATGGCTGCTAATAATCCAGTAGCGAATACAATTCCGCCAAGACATGCATACTTTACATGATCAGCAAAAGTGCAGCGGGCTAAAATGTTCTTATCTGCCCCGCAGCACCACCAAAGAAATCTTGTTATTCCGGTGAATTCTTCGGGGCGTTTGAAAGGGTAATTAAGAGCGGTTCGGGTGTCCATGATGTTTGGTTTTGGTTGTGGGAGTAATGTTTTAATGTACTATGATATCGTTCTGAAATATATTTATACTGGTCATCTTCCAATTCTTGTATCTCACCTATTAATGATATTTGCGGTAGACTTAAATTTTCAGGAATCTCATTTACGAGTTCTAATTCCTTTTGATACTCGTGATTATTTTGATATTTATAATATATGTCTGTTAAATCTTTATTGTGACGAAGAATATCTTCTTTCAATTGTTGCACTGAAGGGTTTGGCATGCTTTCAATAGTTACTTCAGGAATTGGATGGAGAGAAACCCTTTCAACATTCAGTAATAAAATCATCGTTATTCTTCTTCCTCTTCTCCCATAAGCAATAAGTTTAAGGGACGATTTCAACTGTTTATTATTGAATAAAACGGAATCATTCATCTTTACTAGGCCGATATTTTCTATCTCAGCTTTCCAAGCATTTTTTACTTTCCAACTTATAGTACGTCTCAAATCGTTGACGCCTATAAATGGATCGCATTTAAAATATATTATTGATGCATCTTTTCTGAAGATAAAAAGATATAGTTGTATGGTGTAACTGTACACCATGTGCCATACTTGGTAAAAAATTTTTAGCGTTAATGATCTTTTCAATGATAAATGATTGAGTTCTTCTCTAATTATGCTATGCTTGCTTTATGCACCTGCAATGATAAAATGGTTCTCACATAGGTAAGGATGCTACTATATAGCCTATACTTGGGTTTTACTAGCCAAAACTTGCTAACTAATCAGGAGATAATTAATAGGGACAAGATGGAACGATGGTGCTATACTATCCGAAGATATAGTTTTTTGAGTATTAAAAAAAGAAAGTCTTTGGCATAAAAGAGACTAGTCAAGAGAAAAATAAATCAATATATTTATAGATACACCATCCATTTTTAACACATGAAGAACTTAATAGCAATTCTTCTGGCTTCGATTTCCACACCTTTATTTTCACAAATAAAGATTGACACTAGCTACATTGGAATATACTTGAAAACCCTTTATGATCTTTCGCCAAGCGACAACTCATTTGGTGCAGATTTTTATTTATGGAGTAATTCTACTGATACTGTCTCCCTTTTTGATCAACTCGAAATTGTTAATGCTAAAAAAATTGACGAATACAGTTCATTTAATGATAATGAAATTAATTCATTTATTACCTACAAAAACTGTAAAGTCCAGCTAACACATAATTGGGATTTAAGAAACTACCCTTTCGACAATCAACGTATGATGATAAATATCGAAGCTCAAGCTGGCGTAGAATTTATTTATATAACTGATGATAAAAATGGCTTTGAAATAGATAAGAATTTAAGTATACCTGGATGGAACATTACTAAATCTTATGTTCAGAAAAAATTTACAACTTATCCAAGCGATTTTGGTTACCGCAATACTAAATTCAAGGATAAGAGATTCCACCATATATCTTTTGTAATTGAATTAGCAAGAAAAAGCTGGGGTTTATACTTTAAATTATTTACTGGTTTATACATTGCGTTTTTAGTTTCTTTTCTCGCCTTTTTTATTCGACCTGATTACGTTGATCCAAGGTTTGGGCTAAGCGTTGGTGGACTCTTTGCTTCCGTTGCAAACAAATATGTAGTTGATGCTAATATTCCAGCAACCATTAGCTTTTCATTTGTTGATATTGTGCATTTCCTAAGTTTCATTTATATTCTTGTAACATTAATTATTTCTTCAATTTCCTTAAGACTACATTCTCAAGGGAAAATTGAAAAAAGAAAAACACTTGATAGACGGGCTTCAAGAATTATGATTTTAAGCTATATTATTTTTAATGGGATTTTGATTCTATTGGTTGTATAGCTGGCAAGAATAAAGGACAAGTGTGTAATCCCTTCTAATAGTACAAAAATGAGACACAGTAATTTTAAATTTTTAGTTTTCTTATTTTATCTTCAGTTGCTTTCTTGCTCAAATACCAATGAGCAATTTATTAATAGGGAAATTACTGGTAAGGTCATAAAAATTAAAGATGGGGATACAATTGATATACTTTTCAACGGAAAACCATTAACAATACGATTTGCTCACATTGACTGTCCTGAATACAAATCTAAACAACCTTTTGGCACTAATGCAAGACAGTTTACTTCTGATCTTTGTTTTGGGCAAACAGTTACGATTGAGAATGATCAAAAATTTGATCGCTATAAAAGATTAATTGGTGTAGTAATTAATGAGAAGGGACAGAATCTAAATAAGGAATTAATTAAAGCTGGACTAGCGTGGCACTTTAAGAAATATTCTAATGATAGTTCCTATGCTGAGCTTGAAAATAAAGCAAGGCAATCTAAAATTGGATTGTGGGCAGATAGTAGTCCAACACCACCGTGGGACTGGAGAAACTAATAAACTAAGAATTGAAGCAAATGCAAAAGTTTATAACAATACTATTTATAAATCTTACCCTATTGGGGTGCAGTAATAGCGATAAAGTATATATCTGTAATGGCCCACGTTCTGAGGCTTACCACAAATCAAGTCATTGCCAAGGTTTAAGAAAATGTTCTACTGAGATAGAAGCAACTGATATTGCTACTGCAAAAGAAAAGAATAGAAGGGCATGCGGGTATTGCTATAAGTAGGCCAACCTTTAAGTCAATGTGAAAAAGTGTTGTCAAATCTTTAGACTTGTTAAGTAGAGCTACCGGACGTACAAGGGTGCGACGCAACAGAAGCTTAATAGTAGTAATACTGCCTGTCCCATAATCATTCTTACTCTCCTATTACAAACACTTGTTTGATACATTGAAAAAATGTGGATTAATAGGCCAAATACCCTACTGTGCAGGTAGGTTAAAAAAGCTATTTGCCGTATCTTAGCCACGTTGCCTGCCAAGGTTTTTCGAACTATGAATGATGAACTATAAATGATGAATTTATGGAGTCATTCAGGTTTGATAACATTTCCGATTTATTATTAACTATTATTAGAGGAGATCCCTTCGGCCGACTTCGTCGTCCTCGGGAGTAAACAATCAACGATGGCAAGCAACAAAGGTCTGTACGATCCCCGCTTTGAACATGATGCCTGTGGCATTGGTTTCGTAGCCAGCATTAAAGGCAGCAAAAGTCACCAGCATATTTCGGATGCTCTTACCGTATTGGAAAATATGGAACATCGCGGCGCCTGCGGCTGCGAAGTAAATACAGGTGATGGCGCCGGCATCATGCTCCAAACCCCGCATGAATTTTTCTTTGATGAATGTATCAAGCTCGGTGTGCACCTGCCAGCGTACAGTCGCTATGCCGTGGGTGTGGTTTTCTTTCCGAAAGAGATCCGCCTGCGTGAAGAGTGCCGTGATATCCTGAACCGCTCTGCGGAAAAACTGGGACTGGAAATTTTATGTTACCGCAAAGTGCCGGTGAACCCCGATGGCATTGGCCCAACTGCACTCAGCGTGGAGCCGGAAATAGAACAGGTATTTATTGCCTGCCCTGATCATATCAAGAACCCCGATGAATTTGAACGGAAATTATTTGTGCTGAAGAAATATGCAACGCATACCATTCTGAACACAGTGAAAAAAGATGCGATCGGTTTTTATATCGCTTCGCTTTCGTATAAAACAGTTGTGTACAAAGGGCAGCTGACCAGCATGCAGCTCCGTCCCTACTATCCTGACCTCAGCAATAAAAGAGTGGTGAGTGCATTTGGTTTGGTGCATAGCCGTTTTGCTACCAATACATTTCCTTCCTGGCGACTGGCACAGCCCTTCCGCTATATTGCTCACAATGGTGAGATCAATACACTGCAGGGAAACCTGAACTGGCTGAAGACAAGTGAGCAAGGGTTTACTTCGCCCTTGTTTACTAAAGAAGAAATGGAGATACTGGTGCCGATCGTTTCGAATGATCAATCGGACTCTGCCTGCCTGGATAATATGATCGAGCTGCTGACGATGACAGGTCGCAGCCTGCCGCATGTAATGATGATGCTGATTCCCGAAGCATGGGATGGCAATGAACAGATGGACCCGGTGAAGAAAGCATTTTATGAATATCATGCTTCTATTATGGAACCCTGGGATGGTCCGGCATCTATTTCTTTTACCGATGGTAAAATGATCGGCGCTACACTTGATCGGAATGGTTTGCGTCCTTCACGTTATTGTGTAACGAATGATGACCGTGTGATCATGGCAAGTGAAACAGGTGCATTGCCTGTTGATCCTAAGATAATAATTGAGAAGGGGAGATTGCAACCGGGAAGAATGTTCGTGGTGGATATGGAGCAGGGCCGCATCATCAGCGATGATGAACTGAAACAAACGATCTGTTCTAAACAACCTTATGGTGACTGGTTGAATCAATATAAGATCCGTTTGGAAGAATTGCCTGAGCCGCGGGTCACGTTTACACACCTGAGTGATGAATCTATTTTAAAATACCAGAAAGCATTTGGCTATACAACTGAGGATATTGATAATTTGTTGAAGCCAATGGCGCTGGAAGGAAAAGAACCTGTTGGTTCGATGGGAACAGATATTCCATTGGCGGTGTTGAGTGATCAGCCGCAGCATCTCTCTTCTTATTTCAAACAATTATTTGCACAGGTTACCAATCCGCCGATCGATCCTATTCGTGAACGGATGGTGATGAGCCTTGCAACTTTTGTGGGTAACAATGGAAATCTATTGGATGAGGACCCGATGCATTGTCATACTGTAGCATTGAAACATCCTGTGCTGAATAGTAAAGAACTGGAAAAGATAAGAAGTATCGATACAGGAATTTTCCAGGCAAAAACATTACAAACTTATTTCCGTGCAGATGGTCAGCCTGATTCATTGAAGAATGGACTGGATCGTTTGTGCCGCTATGCCGAAGATGCAGTGCATGATGGTTTTGAAGTACTGATCCTTTGCGACCGTGCAGTAGATAGTGAACATGCGAATATTCCTTCGTTGCTGGCAACAGCAGCCGTGCATCACCACCTAATTAAAAAAGGTTTGCGTGGACAGGTAGGTATTGTAGTGGAAACCGGCGATGTATGGGAAGTTCATCACTTCGCCTGCTTGCTTGCATTTGGTGCAACGGCGATCAATCCTTATCTCGCATTGGCATCTATCCGCAATATGAAAGCGAATGGAACCTTGCAAACTGAACTAAGCTGGGATGAGCTGCGCAAGAATTATGTAAAAGCAGTGAATGATGGTTTGCTGAAAGTGTTTTCAAAGATGGGTATCTCTACTTTGCAATCCTACCAGGGTGCACAGATCATGGAGATACTGGGACTGAACCAGGAAGTGGTTGATAAATATTTTACAGGTGCAGTGAGTCGTATACAGGGTATCGGTTTGGAAGAGCTGGCAAAAGAAGCATTGGTAAAACATTTCTTTGCTTTCAGTAAAAATGATATTCCGGTTGATCGTTTGCCTGTTGGCGGCGTTTATCAATGGAAACGTAAAGGTGAGTTTCATTTATTTAATCCTACTACTATTCACCTGTTGCAGTATTCAACTAAGATGAATGATTATGCAACATTCAAGAAATATACAAAGCATGTAAATGACCAGAGTGAGAAAGCAGCTACGCTGAGAAGTTTGTTCGAGTTCAAACGCAATCGGAATTCAATTCCTATTGATGAAGTGGAGCCGGCTGAGAATATTTATAAGCGTTTTGCGACGGGAGCAATGAGCTTTGGTTCTATTTCATGGGAAGCACATACAACATTGGCCATTGCAATGAACCGTCTCGGTGGTAAAAGCAATACCGGTGAAGGTGGTGAAGATGAAAGAAGATATACGCCATTAGAAAATGGTGATTCAATGCGCAGTGCTATCAAACAAGTGGCCAGTGCAAGATTTGGTGTAACGAGTTTGTATTTGACAGAAGCAGATGAACTGCAAATAAAAATGGCACAAGGTGCAAAGCCCGGTGAAGGTGGACAGTTACCCGGACATAAAGTAGATGAGTGGATCGGTAAGACAAGACATAGCACTCCGGGTGTTGGTTTGATATCACCACCGCCTCATCATGATATTTATTCAATTGAAGATTTGGCGCAGTTGATATTTGATCTGAAGAATGCAAATCGTAAAGCAAGAATAAATGTGAAGCTGGTAAGTAAAGCCGGTGTGGGTACAATTGCTGCCGGTGTTACAAAAGCAAAAGCAGATGTTGTTTTAATAAGTGGTCATGATGGCGGTACAGGTGCATCACCTGTTTCATCTATCCGTCATGCTGGTTTGCCATGGGAACTTGGTTTGGCAGAAACACACCAGACATTGGTAAAAAATAAATTGAGAAGCAGAGTTGTTGTACAAGCCGATGGACAAATGAAAACAGGAAGAGATATTGCCATAGCTGCATTACTCGGCGCAGAAGAATGGGGAGTTGCAACGGCTGCTCTTGTTGTGGAAGGTTGTATCCTTATGCGTAAATGTCATTTGAATACTTGCCCGGTTGGTGTGGCTACGCAAGATCCTGAATTGAGAAAAAGATTTTCTGGCAATGCTGATCATGTAGTGAACTTTTTCCGATTCATGGTGCAGGAGTTAAGAGAGATAATGGCTGAGTTGGGTTTCAGAACAGTAAATGAAATGGTAGGACAGGTGGATTGTTTGCAGGTAAAAGAAAATATCAATCACTGGAAGTTCAGCAAACTTGATCTCTCTCCCATTTTATATAAAGAGCCTTCATCTCCTTACGAGCCGCTTTATTGCGCAGAAGAACAGGATCATGGTTTGACAGAAGTGCTGGATTGGAAATTGCTGGAAGCTGCAATGCCTGCAATTCAGCAGTTCCCGATAGATATCGGGATAAAAGTGAAAAAAGAATTCCTGATAAAGAATACGGATCGTACCGTCGGAACTATTTTATCAAACGAGATAACAAAGATTCATCGGGGTGAAGGATTACCGGATGATACGATACATTTTAAATTCACCGGAACAGCGGGACAAAGCTTTGCAGCATTCAATACAAAAGGATTAACACTCGAACTGGAAGGTGATGCCAATGATTACTGTGGTAAAGGATTGAGTGGCGCAAGATTGGTGATCTATCCTCCGAAAGGTGCAACTTATACTCCTGAAGATAATATCATCATTGGTAATGTTGCATTTTATGGAGCAACAAGTGGTGAAGCATTTATCCGCGGTAAAGCCGGTGAACGTTTCTGCGTTCGTAACTCAGGTGCACAAGTTGTTGTTGAATCGGTAGGCGATCATGGTTGTGAGTATATGACCGGTGGCCGTGTGATTGTATTGGGTGAAACAGGAAGAAACTTTGCAGCAGGTATGAGTGGTGGTATTGCCTATATATATGATGTGAAAGGAAAGTTTGGCATCAATTGCAATAAAGAGATGGTTGACCTGGATGCATGTGATGTGCATGATAAAAATGAATTGTTCACCATGCTGCAGAAGCATTATGAATATACCGGAAGTACAATAGCGAAATTTATTTTAGAAGATCTGAATAACCAGTTGCAGTATTTCGTGAAAGTGTTTCCGAAGGATTATAAGAAAGCGTTGCAAAAACCCCCTGTCCCCCTAAAGGGGGAACTTAGGGCGAAGAATCTTTAATTCTTTCGATACAGTTCTTTATTTGATTTTTTTTGAACCACGAAGACGCAAAGACACAAAATAGCACGAAGACTTTGTGAACCTTGGTGACTTAGTGCCTTAGTGGTTTTATTCAACAATATTTTAAACAGTACTTCTTAACCGGAGTGCATAAAAACTCCCCTTTAGGGGTTGGGGGTTTATATGGGCAAACCAACAGGATTTTTAGAATTCACAAGAGAGCTTCCAACAAAAAGAAAAGTGGAAGAAAGGGTGAATGACCACAAGGAATTCATCAACCGCTATACTGATGAGAAACTCAATCAGCAGTCAGGCCGCTGTATGAATTGTGGTGTTCCGTTCTGTCATAACGGTTGTCCTTTAGGCAATGTTATTCCTGAATTCAATGATGCTGTGTATAGAAAAGAATGGAAAGAGGCTTATGAGATCCTTGCATCAACAAATAATTTTCCAGAGTTCACCGGAAGGATTTGTCCTGCACCTTGTGAGACAGCCTGTGTACTCGGCATCAATCAACCAGCGATAACTATCGAAGAAATAGAAAAACATATTATCGAAATAGCATTCGACAAAGGATTTGTTCAGCCAAAGAAAATAAATAAACGTAGCGGAAAGAAAGTTGCTGTAGTAGGAAGCGGCCCTGCAGGATTAGCAGCAGCAGCACAATTGAATTATGCCGGTCATACAGTAACTGTATTTGAAAGAGATGATAGGCCCGGAGGTTTATTACGTTATGGTATTCCTGATTTCAAATTAGAGAAATGGGTTGTTGACAGAAGAATAAAATTAATGGAAGAAGAAGGAGTAACATTTAAATGCAATGCAAATGTGGGTGTAAATGTAAACGTGAATGACCTGCTGAGAGAATATCATGCGATTGTTCTCGCCGGTGGTTCAACTGTTCCAAGAGATCTGAATATTCCGGGAAGAGAATTGAAAGGTGTTCATTATGCAATGGAGTTTTTAAAGCAACAGAACAAACGCAACGCGAACCTTGATCCATTTGCAAATCCAGCTATTGAAAGCAATATTTATCCAACAGATATTTTCGCAACTAATAAAAATGTTGTTGTGATCGGAGGTGGTGATACAGGCAGCGATTGCGTGGGAACAAGCAATCGTCATAAAGCAAGATCAGTAACACAGTTTGAGTTGCTACCGACACCGCCAAAAGAAAGAACAGCATTTATGCCCTGGCCTTCTTATCCAATGACTTTAAAAACATCTTCATCACATGAAGAAGGTGCTGATCGGAAATGGGCCATTGCTACAAAAGAATTTATTGGTGATGGCGATGGAAATTTAAAAGCATTAAAGATCGTTGACCTTGAATGGAAGATAACTGAAGATGGAAGGGCTGCTTCTTTTGTTGAAGTAGCAGGAAGTGAAAGAGAAATTCCATGTGAGCTTGCTTTATTGGCAATGGGTTTTGTAAATCCGCAATATGATGGATTGCTTCAACAGTTAGATGTTGAGTTGGATGAAAGAAGAAATGTAAGGGCTACAGAAAAAGATTACCGTACTAATATCAATAAAGTATTTGCAGCCGGTGATATCCGTCGTGGTCAAAGCCTGGTAGTCTGGGCCATCAGCGAAGGCCGGGAATGTGCAAGAAAAATTGATGAATTCCTTATCGGAACTTCCTTACTGGAAAGAAAAGATGCTGCGCAGATATTAGTTTAATCGCTTTAGTGATCCGCTTTAATAGTAAACCGCTTTTTACAAGGCGGTTCTTTTGTTTTGAATCATTTTTTTGAATTATAAATAAGATTTTTCAAATAAAATAGGTTGTATCGTAAAAATACAAACATTAAAATAAATATTATATGTAAACTAAACATGTGTTAGTGGTATCGTGTTGTATTTTTGAATAAGAGAATTACATATATAATTTTTTAATTTTAAACAACGATTTATGAGTAAGAAAACCGCTAAGCAGATTTTGCCATTTCTCTTGTTAGCCGTGGTAGCAATTGCCGCCATGTTTGTTAAACCGGTAGCCGATTTTGTTCCGGGAGAAAAGGATCCTCAATACAGCAATGCTGATATTGCCTGGGTGCTTGTTTCTACGGCGCTGGTATTTTTAATGACTCCCGGTCTTGCATTTTTCTATGGTGGAATGGTAAACCGCAAGAATGTAATTTCTACAATGATCAAAAGTGTTGTAGCCGCCGGTATTGTTGGTGTACTTTGGGTAGTGTGTGGATTCAGCCTTGCATTTGGTGAATCAATTCAAATACCTGGAATCGGTGGAGTAATTGGTGACCCCACCACTTTTGCGTTTTATAATGGAGTAAAAGGAGGCGCCGCATGGCCATTGGCAAATACAATTCCGCTTACACTGTTTTCATTATTCCAATTGATGTTTGCGATCATTACTCCTGGTCTTGTAGTTGGAGCCGTTGCAGAAAGAATTCGTTTCACATCTTATATCCTGTTTATTATTTTATTCTCCTTGCTGGTGTATGCACCTGTTGCACACTGGAGCTGGCATCCGGAAGGATTTCTTGCTAAGATGGGTGCATGGGATTTCGCTGGTGGTACAGTAGTACACATAACAGCGGGTTGTGCTGCATTAGCAGGTGCCATGGTTTTGAAAAGAAGAAAATCGCATGTTGATCAAAAAGAAATTCCACCTGCGAATGTTCCTTATGTATTGATCGGAACCGGTTTGCTTTGGTTCGGTTGGTTTGGTTTTAATGCAGGCTCTGCGGTAGGCGCAACGACGCTTGCAGTTAATGCATTCGGAACAACCACAACAGCTGCAGCTTCTGCAGGTCTTGCCTGGATGTTCTTTGATATTATTAAAGGCAAGAAACCTTCTGTGCTCGGTTTCTGTATCGGTGCAGTAGTTGGACTGGTTGCTATTACTCCTGCAGCAGGTTATGTCGGTATTCCGCAAAGTATCATTGTCGGTTTAGTAGGTGCTATCGTTTCGAATATTGCAGTCTCTATCAAACAAAGATCTAAAGTGGATGATATGCTGGATGTATTCCCTTGTCATGGTCTAGGTGGTATGGTTGGTATGCTAATGACAGGCGTATTTGCTAGTACTGCAGTACATGGTATACCTGGCGGACCGAATGGTTTATTTTATGGTAATCCTGAATTCTTCTTTACACAGTTGAAAGCCATGAGCATTGTTGTTGCCTATAGCTTTATTGTATCATATGGTATTTTCAAATTGATCAATGTCATCGTGCCGATCCGTGTTTCTGAACTGGAAGAAGAACTGGGTCTCGATGAATCACAGCACAATGAAAAATACATGCAGGGTCATTTATTGGTTCACCATAACGGTGAAACAAAAGAGACACTTGCAGAAAAGCACTAACCCTATTAATAAAAAGGTACAGCCAGGATCTGAACTCCTGGCAGAGTTCAGGGGCTGTACCAATTTTAAATAACAATTAAAATCAATTACAATGTTACGAAAACTTTTTGTGGCCCTAACCGCCATTACCGTAGGTCTTTTTGCTAATGCACAAGTAGCTTCGGTAACTTCAGATACTACCGCTGCACCGCCTGAAACAGAGGAAGCGAAACCAACTCTTATAATTACTGGTTCTGCTGATGTTTATTATAAATATGATTTTGCCAAAACAAAATCAAATACTTATACAAGTTTCACCGGCTCGCATAACAGTTTTTCATTGGGAATGGCCAGTGTAAAACTTGAGCACAAGGGAAATAAAGTTGGCGCTGTACTGGACCTGGGTTTCGGGCCCCGCGCAAAAGAGTTTGCTTACACTGATGAAGGAATAACACAGGCAATAAAACAAATGTATATCACCTACTCTCCTTCTGACTGGCTAAAATTCACTGCCGGTACCTGGGGAACACATGTTGGTTATGAATTACTCGATCCACAATTGAATCGTAACTATAGTATGAGCTATATGTTTACCAATGGCCCTTTCTCACATACAGGTCTGAAAGCTGATATCACAAAAGGAAAGCATGGTTTTATGGTAGGCGTTTCAAATCAAACTGATTTCAGAATTCCCCTGGAAGGATATATCAATAAGAAATTCTTCCTCGCTCAGTACAGTCTTGCAGCAAGCGATAATGTAAAACTTTACCTGAACTATGTTGGTGGTAAAAATTTCGATACCTCAAAAACAAGCCAGTTTGATGCAGTGCTTACTGCTAAATTCAGTGACAAGTTCAATATCGGCTTTAATGGAACAGTCAATAGTACACAAATGTGGGACGGTGCTAAAAATGTCGATGGTAAAAGCTGGTGGGGATCCGCATTATATTTTAATCTTGATCCAAAACCATGGTTTGGCCTGACACTACGTGGCGAATATTTCAATGATGACAACCAACTTAAAATGTTTGCAATTGCGCCAGAAGGTGGTAATATTTTTGCCACAACCCTTTCTGCCAATTTCAAACTAGGTGGTTTTATTTTCATACCTGAATACAGAATGGATAATGCAAGCCAGGAAGTTTTCTATGACAAAGACGGCGCCCCAAAAAAATCGGCAAGCAACTTTTTGCTGGCAGCAGTTTATTCATTCTAAATAATAAAAAATTAATACAGAGTGCTTATAGCATTAATAAAGAAATTTGAACTTAGCCGCAAGGCATTTTCATCATCTTTTTCATATGGCAAGCAATCGTTGAAGCGCCCCGTTTCTACGGGGGGCTTTTCTTTATTAAATTCTTCAGATCCATTTTTTTTGAAACTAAAAAATAAGGGTTACTTTTACACTTAATCCGCATTAACAGATAAGTGAGCCCGGATGAATTGATTTTTTCCACGATTGCCTTCTAATTCCTGTAAAAGGAATAACAATTACACTAACGAATCAGCAGCCAGAATGAAATGCATTCCTTTCAAGGGATCATTAAACTTTTTTTTAACTCTTACAGACATAAGCATTACGGCCGGCTGTTTCTACAGCGGGCCCTTTTTTTAGCTAAGAGATTAAAAGAGAAAAGGAGATAAGCACCTAAGCTGAATTTCTGCCTGCATTAATAATACCAAAGGAACAACGCATTACCATTTTTTCGTACGTGGCTTTAGACGGCGGATTGATCAACTGCTCTTCCATTTGCCGGACTTTGGTAATAGCATATTGCTGGATCGTTGTAAGTGGTAGTACAATTCTTTCACGCATTTGTATGGATATTTGTTCAACGGGGTAATCAGCCATCAACTCAGATTTTCCTGACAGCATGATCACATAACGTTTTGTCAATTCATATTCGTTATAGATCTTGTTCCATATTTCGCCATACACCGGGTGCTTTGATAAAAATTCAGTCAAAGGAAAATAAGATTTCCTCATTGCCATTTCACTATTGTCAATCAATGTTCTGAAAAATAATGATTGCCTGTATAATTCTTTCAGTTGATCCCACTTCCCTTCTTCTTCCATTTTCTGTAATGCTGAACCGACTCCATAATACCCTGTTACATTTTGCTTTAATTGGCTCCACGATCCTACATAAGGTATAGCCCGCAATTCTTTAAATGCAAATCGTGAAGAGCTTCCTCTTTTGGCAGGTCGTGACCCAATATTTGTTTCTGCATAAAAACGTAAAGGGCTGGCATGGCTTAAATATCCAAGAAAATAAGGATGATTTTTTAAATCAGTATAAGCTGTAAAGCTTGCTTCAGCCAATGATTGCAGCAATTCTTCTTCATCTGCTTTTAATGTTGTTTGTTTTAAAGAAAACAGATCATTGGAGATACCGGCATGCATTAGTTGTTCCATATTAAACTGTGCAGCATCGATCGTCCCGAAATTCGAACTCACCGTTTGCCCTTGTACTGTCAGTTGTATTTCTTTGTTGGCAATGTTTTTTCCCATTGATGCATAAAACTTATGCGTCTTACCACCTCCTCTTGAAGGCGGACCACCTCTTCCATCAAAGAATAGCACATCAATATTATACTGCTTGGAAATTTTAGTCAGGTCTTCTTTGGCTTTATAAATGCTCCAGTTCGCCATCAGGTAACCGCCATCTTTTGTTCCATCACTAAAACCCAGCATGATCGTCTGCTTACCTTTTCTCCGCTGCAGATGTTTTTTATAATGCTCATTGCTGTACAATTTATTCATCACATTACCTGCATTCTTTAGGTCATCAATTGTTTCAAATAAAGGGATAATGTCAACGTTCAATTCTTCATCCTTCCATCCGCTGAGTAAAAACAATTCCATCACTTCAAAAACATTTTCAGCTTTATTGCACTGGCTGATGATATAACGATTACAACCTGCTTCACCATTTTCCCGTTGAATTGTTTTAACAACTTTCATGCTGGCCAGGGTTTCACTTACAATTTCATCTGACACAGGCTCTATGCTTTCCTGTTCAACCTTTGTTAAAGGAGTGATGTATGTAAATGATAGATCTGGATTTTTATCCTGCATAGTTTTCAAAACCCTGGTATGAATGAAACTCTCCTGCCGGATATCAAGTGTTGCAAAATGCAACCCGAACAACTCAACCTTATTGATCAGGTTTTCAACCAGGTGAATAAATAAACTGTTGTGCTGGTAAATCAGTGTCTCTTTTATCTGCAGTAATGTTCCAAGTATTTCTTCTTTTGTTAATGCAGTTCTCTCGCCGGGAATAAAAATATTATTATATAACTTTTTTTCCAGTTCGGCCAATACATTTTCAACTCCCTCAAATGTAAGCCTGCGGCGGATACGTCTCACTTCGAGATAATAACATTTGATAATACTACCCCTCAATGCATCTGAGACTTTAAGTGTTGTTCCTGCAGTTACAAAAGGATTTCCATCTCTATCGCCGCCTGGCCAGAAACCCATTTTCAATAGTTGGTTTTCCGGCGTCAGTTCATTACTGAAATTTCTTTTTAAAAATCCTGCTATTCTTCCGGCTGCTGCATAAAAAACATTTTCAAGATACCAGATCAAACTCACTGCTTCATCATAAGGTGACGGTTTCTGTTTTTTGAAAAAAGGAGTTTTACCTAATTGCTGCAGGTATTGATTGATTTGGTTAACATTATTTTCAGCAATTGCTTTTGACAGATCATTAATGATACCCAGCACAGCACCGGGATAAAATTGTGTAGGATGCGCAGTCAATACAAGCCGGATACTGAAATCTTTTAGTTTATCGGCCAGCTCTTTTGATTTGCCATCACTTTCGATTTCCGTTTTTAAATGATGTAAGGTTCCGGTACCATGCATATCATTTACCTTTCCAAATGCAGCGTCTTCAAGCGCATCAAACAATACAACCTGTCTTTCGGCATATTGAACAAAACGAAATAACAGGTCCATCCGCTCCTGTTCTGTTTTGTAGGTCGTATGCTTGTCAAAAAATTCTTCGATTATTTCAGAAGGACTTTTCTTGTTTTTAAATCCATCTTCAATATTAGTGAGCAACAAGGATAGTAGAATCCCTGTCCTTTCAATACGATGAAAGGGCAATGAAGTAAACAGGCTGTTGTATAACTGAAACTTAATGCCGACCAGGTTCTTAAATTGCTGTAACGCAGTCGTAGATTGATATTCCATCCAACTATATAATTATATTATTGCCGGCAAGCAGGTTTGCTAAGATACACCAATTGGCCGGAGTATAAAGCCGGCATCGTTTTCGTAAAATAATTTGCACCTAACGATTGTTATATTGGCTTTAAAAGTTTATTTTGTGGCTATCATAAATGGTACAGCATTCAACATATATCATCTCCCATTCCGCCATCACTCCAATGGCAGGTACCATTATTACAACAACAACCACTACGATCCGCTAAGCGGATTGTAAATTACCATATCATAACCCCGGGCCTGCAAAGGCTGCAAGTAAAAGAAAAAAATATTTTAATTAATTCCTTTTGAATACACGATATGAAAGTTTTAAAATTCGGCGGCACCTCAGTAGGCAATGCTGATGCAATCAATAAGACAATTTCCATTGTCAGCTCAAAACTGAAAGAGGATTCACTTATCGTTGTTGTTTCTGCTCTTGCTGGTACCACTGATCTATTGATCAGCAGCGGTCAGCTTGCAGCAGAAGGCGATGAAACGTATAAAGATTCTTTAAAAACATTGGAGAACCGACATCTTGATGTGGTGAAAGAATTAATTCCGATCCAGCAACAGAGTAGTGTGCTAAGCCAGGTAAAAAAATACTGCAACGAAATTGAGGATATCTGTAATGGTATTTTCCTTCTGCATGAGTTATCAGTACGAACAAAAGATAAACTGATGAGCTATGGAGAATTGATCTCCTCAAAAATCATTACTTCAGCATTTAATGCTAAAAATACTCCAGCTGTATGGACCAACTCCATGGAGTTGATAAAAACAGATTCCGGTTTTGGAAATGCCGTTGTTGATTTTGCAATAACAAATGATCTGATCAGATCTTTTATAACTCAGCAAAAAGAAAATTTATTTATTGTACCGGGATTTATTGCTTCTGATTCGCATGATTCAATCACAACATTGGGCCGCGGTGGTTCTGATTATACGGCAGCGATCTTCGCCGCAGCAATTGATGCCAATGACCTGGAAATATGGACCGATGTAAGTGGTATGATGACTGCTGATCCACGTTTGGTCGCCAATGCAAAGATCATCTCCAATGTCAGCTACCAGGAAGCAATGGAGCTTTCGCATTTTGGTGCAAAAGTTATTTATCCTCCTACCATTCACCCGGTGATGAAAAAAAGAATACGTACATGGATCAAGAACACATTTGCACCTGGTGATTATGGCACACTGATAGAATCCGATGTAAAGAAAAACGGGAGCAGTATCCGCGGTATTTCCAGTATGAATAAAATTTCATTGATCAGTTTGGAGGGAAGCGGCATGGTTGGCATACCCGGTTTCAGCAAAAGATTATTTGAAGCCCTGGCACTCGAGCAAGTGAATGTGATCCTGATCACACAAAGTTCTTCTGAACACTCAATCTGTGTTGCTATTGATGACGTTAATACCGGTAAAGCAAAGAAAGTAGTTGAGAAAGCATTCAGTTACGAAATGGAAACAGGCAAGATCGATCCGCTGGTAATTGAAAATGATCAATCCATCATTGCATTAGTTGGTGATAATATGAAAAGTCATACAGGTATTGCTGGAAAAATGTTTGCCTCACTTGGAAGAAATGGTGTAAACATTCGTGCCATTGCACAGGGCAGCAGTGAAAGAAATATTTCTGCAGTGATCGGAACACAAGATGTAAGAAAAGGAATTAACGTATTACATGAAGAGTTTTTTGAAACTACTTATAAACAGATCAATCTTTTTATTGCGGGTACTGGCAATGTCGGCAAGAAATTACTAGGGCAGTTAATTAAGCAAAAAGAGTTTTTAAAAGAACATTTACGTTTACAGGTTAATATTACCGGTCTTACTAATAGCCGTAACATGTTGATCAAGGAAGATGGAATAGAATTAAACAAATGGGAAGAATCGCTGAAAGCAAACGGAAAGGCAAGTATTTCAGAATTTGTAGAAAAAATTATTACCCTGAATCTGCGCAACTCAATCTTTGTTGATGTAACAGCCAATGATGAAGTATCCACCGTATATGATAAACTACTTGCAAAAAGTATAACTGTAGTTGCCTGCAATAAAGTTGCGGCTTCATCGGCTTACAGCAATTATAAAAAACTCAAAGATCTTTCCCGTGAATTCAATGCGCCATTTTTATTTGAAACAAATGTGGGTGCAGGTCTGCCAGTAATCGGCACACTAAATGATCTAATGCAAAGCGGCGATACAGTAAATAAAATTGAAGCGGTGCTTAGCGGTACGCTTAATTTCGTTTTCAATAATTATAACGGTGAAAAGACTTTTTCTGAAATAGTTAAGGATGCGCAGAATGAAGGATACACTGAGCCTGACCCAAGATTGGACCTAAGTGGTAAAGATGTAATGCGAAAGATCATGATATTAGCCCGTGAGGCAGGAAAGCAAATTGAAATGGAAGATATCACCTGTAACTCTTTCCTGCCGGAAAGTTGTATGAAAGGTTCAGTTGATGATTTTTATAAGGAGATGGCCAAACTGGAAGAGCATTTCAAAGCCATTTACAAAAAAGCCGCAGCAGAGAATTGCAAACTGAAATTTGTAGCCTCTTATGAAAACGGAAAAGCTTCAGTAGGTTTGAAACATATTCCGTCGCAAAGCGATTTTTATCACTTGTATGGAAAAGATAATATTGTTTTATTTTACACCGACCGTTACAGCGAACAACCTTTGGTAGTGAAAGGTGCCGGTGCCGGTGCTGAAGTTACAGCAAGTGGCGTATTTGCCGATATTATGCGGGCAGTTAAATAATAATTGATGAACAGTATTAAAATAAAATCTCCCGGAACTGTTGCAAACCTTGTTTGCGGGTTTGATGTATTGGGTCTTGCATTGAATGAGCCGTATGATATAATGGAACTTCGGTTAACTAGTGAACCAAAAGTAACGATCATAAACAAAGACGATTTCGATCTACCAACTGAAGCTGAAAAAAATGTTGCCGGTGTTGTTTTATTATCCATCATCGAAAAAATGGAGAATAAGATCGGATTTGAAATAGAAATAGAAAAACATATAAAGCCCGGGAGTGGAATTGGTTCAAGTGCAGCGAGTGCAGCAGGCGCCGCTTATGCAGCCAATCATTTGCTTGAAAATATTTTTACCAACGAAGAAATGGTACAGTTCGCTATGAATGGTGAAAAGCTTGCAAGCGGAGTTAAACATGCAGATAATATTGCGCCGGCAATTTACGGCGGCATCACGTTGATCCGTTCCATTCATCCTTTGGATATTGTAAGTATTGATGCTCCGCCCTTATTTGTTACTATCGTTCACCCACAGATCGAAGTAAGGACTTCCGATGCAAGACAAATCCTTAAACAACAGGTATTATTAAAAGATGCTATCAGGCAATGGGGTAATGTAGCTGGACTCGTTGCAGGTTTTATCAAAGGTGATTATGATTTGATTGGTCGTAGTCTCGAAGATGTGATCATCGAACCGGTACGAAGCATTCTTATTCCTGGTTTTGATGAAGTGAAAAGAAGAAGCAAAGATGCAGGAGCATTAGGTGGCGGCATCTCTGGCAGTGGCCCGTCAATTTTTATGCTAAGCAAAGATGAAGCAGCAGCAAAAAATGTAGAAACTGAAATGAAAGATGTCTACAATAAAATCGGGATAGATTATCATACACATGTAACAACGATCAATAAAAACGGGATATACCCCCTGTCCCCCTAAAGGGGCGACTTAGGTCGGTTATTCTCTTTAAATAGAAAAGTTCTTTATAATAGTAAGTTGATGATTTTGTTTCCAGCTTTAGTTCCATGATTGAACTTCGTTGCGTCGCACCCTTCAACTTCCAGTTCGCAAATCAACATTATTCAACCATCACTCAATAATCAGAGTGTATATAAATTCTCCGCCGCGGCGGATTTAGGGGTATGAAATTTTACAGTCTAAATAAAAAATCATCCGTAGTAAGTTTTAAAGAAGCTACAATACTTGGGCAGGCACCGGATAAAGGGTTATACTTTCCTGAACATATTCCTGTCTTTGACCCATCATTCTTTAAAGACATTGAAAAACTTAGCAATGAAGAGATTGCTTTCCGGGTTATTCTTCCTTATGTGAGTGAAGATATCCCAGGAGAAGAGTTAAGAAGGATCGTTGCAGAAACAATAAACTTTCCTATTCCATTAGTGAAAGTAAATGAACAGATCTCATCACTTGAATTATTTCATGGGCCTACATTAGCTTTTAAAGATGTTGGTGCAAGGTTTATGAGCCGTTGTTTGGGATATTTTTCAAAAAACAGTCGGGACGCTAAAAGCGGTCTGAATGTTACTGTACTGGTCGCAACCAGTGGAGATACCGGTGGCGCAGTTGCTAATGGATTTTATACTGTGGATGGTGTGGATGTAGTTATACTTTATCCATCAGGTAAAGTAAGTTCAGTGCAGGAAAAGCAACTGACAACACTCGGAAAAAATATCCAGGCCCTGGAAGTAAATGGAAGTTTTGACGATTGCCAGCAAATGGTAAAACAGGCTTTTGCTGATGAAGCATTAAATAAAAAGCTATTTCTTACTTCGGCAAACTCCATCAATGTAGCAAGATGGCTGCCGCAACAGTTTTATTATTTCTTTGCTTACAAACAATGGAAAGAAAAAAATAATCCACCTGTTATATCAGTGCCCAGCGGCAATTTCGGAAATATATGTGCAGGTATTCTTGCACATATCAGTGGCTTACCCGTCTCCCATTTCATAGCCGCCTGCAATGCCAATGATATCGTGACTGTTTACATGAATACACAGAACTATCAGCCTAAAAAAGCTGTACCTACTTTATCCAATGCAATGGATGTAGGTAATCCCAGCAATTTTGTACGCATATTGGAATTATTCGACAATGAATTTTTATCATTGAAAGAAAAACTAAGTAGTGTAAGCATTACTGATGAGGAAACAAAAGCAACGATGAAAGTCATTAAACAATCAAACGATTATTTACTCGATCCGCATGGTGCTGTTGGTTATTTAGCGTTGGAGAGATATTTAGATCAACATCCTGGGCAAAAAGGTATTTTTGTAGAAACAGCTCATCCTGTAAAATTCTATGATGTGGTAGAACCTGTAATTGGAGAAAAAATTCCTTTGCCCATATCAGTGAAAGAAATTATAGATAAGGAAAAAGTATCAACTAAGATTGATGCTGATTATAATTTGCTAAAAGAATTCTTATTGAAGTAGTATCAAAGCTTCCCAAACAATATTTCAGCATTCGCAGTTGTAATCGCCGCCACTTCTTCAAGGCTTATATTTTTTACTTCAGCCAGTTTTTCTGCAACATATTTTATATAAGCAGGCTCATTTCTTTTACCCCGAAAAGGAACAGGAGTTAAGTAAGGCGCATCTGTTTCCAGTACGATATGCTTCATATCAATTTGCTCAAGCACTTTATCCAGCCCCGATTTTTTATAAGTTAACACGCCGCCAATACCGAGGTAAAACCCAAGCCCGGTTATTTCATTCGCCTGCTCAATGTTTCCAGAAAAGCAATGAAACACTCCTTTGAGTTTTCCGTTTTGCATCTTTTTGACCACTTCAATACATTGATCAATCGACTCCCGGGAATGAATGACTATCGGTAGATCGGAATTCAGAGCCAGGTTTATTTGCTGCTGGAATGCCTCTATCTGTTCATTTACAAAAGTCTTATCCCAGTAAAAATCCAACCCGATTTCACCAACTGCTTTAAAATTCCTTTCTGACAGGTATTTTTTTACAATTGCCAATTCATTTTTGAAGTTCTCCTTTACTGAGCATGGGTGCAGTCCCATCATAGCAAAACATTGAGCAGGATTAAGTTTTTCCAAAGCCAGCATTTGCTCATGGGTTTGAGAGTCGATGGCGGGCATCAATATTTTCCTAACTCCTTCCTTCTCAGCCCTCAAAAGCATTTCTGCCCTGTCGGTTGCAAACTCGTCAAGGTAAATATGCGAATGGGTATCGGTAATCTGCATGTTCTTTTATAGGTTTGAAGGCAAATCTGGCGAAAAAATCTAAGAAACCGTTAAACTTCAGTCAATAAACCCCTTCCAAAACCGTTGTCGTAACAAGTTTAACTACCTAAAAAAACCAAGTGTATGAAACTCAAGTTTAAAGTATTACAAATTTCCGTACTCGCAATTTTGACCCTCACTTTTACATTTATTGCCTGTAACAAAGAAAATAGCGGTGAAGGAACTCCTGAACAGGAAGAAGCCGCCTCTGTTGCAAGTTCTGAATCAGATGGCGAAGCTGAAGCAATGTTCAGCGACGTGTTTGATGATGTAATGGGTGTAAGTCCAGATGTTGCTTTAGGCGGGACCGGAATTTTCGGCCGTACCATGGCAACAAATACAGAAGGTGGTGATGCGACGGCACGTATCACAGCATGCCCTGATGTCACAATTACTTTAGTGAGTCCTCCTGCCCTTTTCCCTAAAAGAATTGTGCTTGATTTTGGTACAGGTTGCACATCAACCCGTGACGGCAGGAATAGAAGGGGAAAGATCATTATCGTTTATACCAACCGCCTTACTATACCGGGTGCTGTAGCCACTACTACATTCGATGGTTTCTATGTTGACTCTGTAAAAGTGGAGGGCACACATAAGATCACCAATATCGCCGAAGTGAATGCACTGGCTAAAAAATGGAAGGTTGAAGTGATTGGCGGAAAGCTAACGCTGCCAAATGGTGACTTTACAGAATGGAACCGCACCAATACTATCACCCAGATCGAAGGGATATCTGCTACCAACGTAAGAGATTGGGTATTGAAAGTAGAAGGTTTTGGCAATGGCCACACCAGGAGACACGAAATCATTGTTGCCTGGAATGCTGAAATAATTGAACCTCTCATTAAAAGATTTAATTGCCGCTGGATCGTCAGAGGTAAGGTAAGAATAAGAAGAGTAAACGTTTCCAACACTACCCGTTGGGAAGGAATTCTGAATTTTGGAGATGGGACCTGCGATAACAGGGCTACGATTACCGTAGACGGTCATAGCCGTGAAATTATATTGCGGTAATTCAAAAAATATTTTACCTTTAAACCAGTTTTCATAGGGTACGGATTAAAAACGGGCCAGGGTTTCTACCCAGGCCCTAACTATTTATACCAATTCCAGTATTTTTTTCTTCAATATAGCTACTATAAAGTTGCGTTTAAACAACTATTCTTTCAAACTTATAACCTTGATTTGTGAAGTGCTCAAGCACCCGTGGCAAAGCAAACTCAAGCCGGGCAAAGGCTTTATCGGTATCATGAAAAACAATGATATCACCCGCCGTGATTTTTGATTTTATTTGTTCAAAACATTTTTCCGGTTTCAAATCTTCTGCCCAATCGCCGGTAAGAATATTCCACATGATGATTTTCATTTCAGGGTACTGCAGTTTGAATAACTGAACCTGGGATTTCCTGATCCGGCCGTAGGGTGGCCGGAATAGATTTGAACTGATACCAGCTGATGCCTCACGAATATCCTGGAGGTATTCCCCATCGGGTGTTTTCCAGCCGTTCAAATGCCGGTTTGTATGGTTTCCGGTTGAATGCCCACCTTCAATTATTTGCTTGTACACATCCGGGTATTTCTGCACGTTTTGCCCAATGCAGAAAAATGTTGCTTTGGCATTGTAGTCCGACAAGCATTTTAAAACAAATGGGGTTATCGTTGGGTGAGGACCATCATCAAAACTCAGGTATAAATTTTTTCCTGTCGCTTTAATATCCCACACGTAGCCGGGATATAACTTCTTTAACCACCAGGGGGTTTTAATAAAAAAATGATCACGTTGAAAATACCGGATGAATGAATTCTTCTTTGGTTTATCGTAATGCGGTGTTACAAAAGTCATCACAGCAAATATAATCAAACCGGTTGGGGAGGCCATGTCTAGCGGTTATCTTTGCCGCATGTCAAAGAAAGTTCGTGTTCGTTTTGCCCCCTCACCTACCGGTGGCCTGCACCTGGGCGGGGTAAGAACAGTATTATATAATTACTTGTTTGCAAAAAACATGGGTGGTGATTTTATTTTAAGGATTGAAGACACTGACCAAAGCCGCTATGTAGCCGGCGCTGAAGAATATATTTTCAATTGCCTTGAATGGGCGGGGCTTGTGCCAGATGAAAGCTCCAAGCATGGAGGAAACTATGGACCCTACAGGCAAAGCGAAAGAAAAGAATCATACAGAAAATATGCAGAGCAATTGGTGAAAGACGGTCATGCTTATTATGCATTCGACACACCTGAAGAATTGGAGAAGATGCGGCAGGATCTTAAAACCGATCAAAATCCTTCACCTCAGTATGATCAGAGCATACGTATGAAAATGCGGAACTCTCTTACGCTGTCGTCTGATGAAGTAAAAAACTTACTTGATTCAAACATCCGTCATGTTATTCGTATTAAAATGCCCGAGCATGAAACAGTGTTATTTACTGATATGATCCGTGGTGAAGTAAGTTTTGATACATCTCTTGTTGACGATAAGGTTTTATTGAAAGCTGATGGCATGCCTACCTATCACCTGGCTGTGGTGGTGGATGATCATTTAATGAAAATAACACATGCATTCCGCGGAGAAGAATGGCTATCGAGTGCCCCTGTTCACATTTTACTTTGGAAATATTTATTCGGTTTAGATGAGATGCCGCAGTGGGCTCACCTTCCATTGATCCTGGGTCCAAATGGAAAACTCAGTAAACGTGATGGCTCAAAATATGGATTTCCTGTTTTTGCTATGAGCTGGACCGACCCCAAAACAAATGAACTCACGGAGGGCTTTAAGGAAAAAGGATTTTTACCCGAAGCTTTTATAAATTTTCTTGCATTGCTTGGATGGAATGATGGCAGCGAGCAGGAAATTTTTACCAAAGAAGAGTTGATTAAAAAATTCTCGATTGAAAGAGTACATAGTGGCGGAGCAAAATTTGATTACGAAAAAGCAAAATGGTTCAATCATGAATGGCTGAAGAAGTTGGGAGTCGGGAGTTTGACGCCGGGAGTCAGAAATCTTTTTGCAGATAAAGGCATTAACGATATTGACGATCTTGTTTTATCTAAAGTGATTGCATTGGTAAAAGACCGCTGCACATTGCTCACTGATTTTTATGACCAGTCGTATTTCTTTTTTAAATCACCGGAGAAATGGGATGTTGATGCAGTTAAACCTAAATGGAATGAAGCCAAACAACTTTTCTTCGCTGAAGTCATCCGTAATTATGAACTAAACAACGACTGGTCTGCTGTAACACTTGAAAATAATTTTAAAGAGATCGCCTCTGTAAATGCAATTAAACCAGGTGAGGTATTATTACCCCTTCGCATTATGCTTGTGGGCGGAAAATTTGGCCCAGGTGTATTTGATATTGCAGAAATTATCGGCAAAGACGAAACTATCAATCGGATTAAAAAAGCATTAGCTGCTTTTGGTTAACCTTGTTGCTGAATTAGATTCATTACTCTAATGAAATCAGCTCGTCCTAACTCTTCAATCATTTTCATATCCGCTTCATCAAGTTGTAATAAACCACTTGTATTGAGTTTTACTTGTTCAGGAGTTCTTATCCCTGCAATAATAGTTGACACCGCAGGATAGCTGAGTATATAACTCAACGCCAGTTCTGTTTTACTGCAATTGTATTTTTTGCATAATTGCCAAACAGGCCCCAATGCTGAATTGGATGTGTCAATTACTTCTCTCGTTAAACGATTCTTCCGATGATCATTAGCAGAAAACGCTGCTGCCTTATCAAACTTACCTGTTAGTAATCCAAACTGCAAAGCCATTCTAACGATTGCTCCATAGCCGTTTTCTGCAGATTGCTTAAGCAATGGCAATGTTTTTTGATTAAGCAAATTCAACACCAGTTGAAACCCGTTCCCGATTTTATGTCCAAGAAAATATTCAGCTTCAGGTAATGGATCAAATGTGTTTAATGAAATACCCCAATACCTGATCTTTCCCTCTTGCTGTAATTGCTGCATTGCTTCGATACACTCGCCATTTTGCAAATGCTGCATCCGGGCAGAATGCAACTGGTAATAATCAATTACGCCCCGTTTCAATCTTTTTAATGAAGCGTCACAAGCCTTCAGAATATACTCTTTTGAATAGTCAACTGTGAATTGCTCATTTCTTGAAACATTACCAGCTTTTGTTGCGATGATAATATCGCTTTTATGACCAATTGTTTTACCCAATAAGTTTTCTGAATGACCCAGGCCATAAATATCGGCTGTATCAAAAAAATTAATGCCAGCATCCAATGCTGCATGAATTGCTTTTACTGAAGTAGCATCATCTGCATCACCCCAGCCAATAGCTGTATTGCCAATCATAGCACCGCCACCGATAGCCCAGGCGCCAAAGCCAATTTCACTTATCAGTAAATCTGTATTGCCGAATTTTCTGTATTGCATACTGTAATTTATTAAATACCCTGAAAATAATTATCTTGAACTTATGCAATCAACCAGGTCTACAAGGAATTTTCTTTTCATACTGGCTATTATTAAACTTATAGCTCCCTTTTTTCTGCAAAATAGTTTTTACCAACCGCATCGTGACGAATACTTATACCTTGCAGAAGCAAATCATATGGATTGGGGCTATATGGAAATACCTCCAATGCTAAGTGTATTTGCATGGATCACAAATTTTTTTGGTGCTAGCATGTTCTGGATAAGAATATGGCCCGCATTATTTGGCGCTTTAACGTTCCTGTTGGTTGGGAGGATCATTCTTTCTTTAGGTGGAAGAGTTTTTGCATTGTTCCTGGGATGGCTTCCTTTTATGATTGATGGTTATATGCGTTTGTTCTTTTTATTCATGCCAGGCTTCCTTGATGTATTCTTCTGGACATTGATGGCATTCTCAGTTATTCGCTTTATTCAAACTCAGCAAAACAAATGGCTTTATGTTTTTGGAATTGCCGTAGGTCTTGGTATGATGAGTAAATATTCAGTTGCATTTTACACTTTAAGTATTCTTGCCGGTGTTTTATTTACACGTCAACGAAAAATATTTCTCAATAAACATTTTTATTTTGCTTGTTTGATTGGCTTGCTGATATTCCTTCCAAATATTTGGTGGCAGTACAATCATCGTTTCCCAGTTATCAATCATATGAATGAATTGCAGGAAGAACAGTTAAAGTATAATAGTGCCTTAGGCTTTATTACCAGTCAGTTTATGATGAACCTGCCTTGTGTTTTTATCTGGATCGCAGGATTGATATTTGTAATTTTTAAAGGACAAGGAAAACAGTTTCGCTTTATCGCATGGACTTACTTATTTGTAATTACACTACTGATTGTTTTAAGGGGCAAAGACTATTATGCTTTGGGAGCTTATCCCGTCTTATTTGCCTTTGGCGCCTATCAATTGGAAAAAGCTACTGAGATCCGGTTACGATGGACAAGGTTTGCAATGGTTATTCTGCCACTGGCATTAGGTCTGTTTGCGATGCCATTGATCATGCCATTGGCAAAACCTGAAACCCTTGCAAACTATTATAAAAAAACCGGCTTAAGTAAAACAGGAAGTTTTAAATGGGAGGACCAGGACATGCATCCTCTGCCACAGGATTTTGCTGATATGATGGGATGGAAAGAAATGGCTTTAAAAGCAGGAGCTGTTTATAATAGCCTGCCACAGGATCAAAAAATGAAAACGTTGGTTTATGGCGATGGCTATTTTTCGGCTGGGGCATTAAATTATTATCGAGAAGAAGCTAAGTTGCCTGAAGTATACAGTGACAATGCCTCCTTTCTTTTATGGATGCCAGACAAGTATGATATAAAAAACTTAATACTTGTTGCTCACGAGATCCCTGATAAAGACGATATCGTTTTTCAGCAATTTGAAAAGATGACTATAAAAGATTCCATTAATATGCCACTTTTCAGGGAGAATGGAATGAGGATTTTTTTATATGAGAATGGTAACGATTCTTTAAACAGCATCATTACAAAAGGTGTGGCTGAATTAAAGAGTAAGTTTATGCGTTGACTTAATGCTTAATTTTGATCCCGATGACTATCGGGACTTAAATCATTTTATGAAACGACCTATCAGAGTTTTAGTAGCAAAAGTCGGTCTTGATGGACATGATCGGGGTGCAAAAGTTATTGCAACCGCACTACGTGATGCCGGTATGGAAGTAATTTATACCGGTCTCCGCCAAACACCTGAAATGGTAGTGAATGCCGCCTTACAGGAAGATGTGGATGCTATCGGTATCAGCATTCTTTCGGGTGCACATATGACTGTATTTCCGAAGGTGATAGATGTAATGAAAGAAAAAGGAATGGATGATGTTTTACTAACAGGTGGTGGCATTATTCCCGAAGACGATATGAAAAAATTGAATGAAATGGGTGTAGGAAAATTATTTGCCCCCGGTACACCTACTTCAGAGATTGCATCCTATATTAGTAACTGGGTAAAAGAACATAGAAGTTTCTGAACCCCGCCTCAACGATTGCCCCAACCTTAATAACCCGTTTGTCAACTCTTTTGTAAATTCATCATATATGAAGGATAACTCATTGCTGCAATCATATCATGTACAACCCAAGGTCTGGGATGAGATGTTTGCTGCAGCGGGTATCCGTACACCCTATAAGAATTTTGTAAAGGCCATCGAAGATCTATCAGCTGAAGAAATGACACATAAAGATGAACTGGCAAAAAAATTATTTATGAGCCAGGGCATCACCTTCACCGTTTACAGCAGTGGCGAAGGCATTGAAAAAATATTTCCTTTTGATATCATTCCCCGCATCATTGAAGCGGCGGAGTGGGAACATATTGATAAAGGCATCAAGCAAAGACTGAAAGCACTGAACATTTTTCTTAAAGATATTTATCATCACCAGTTTATCATTAAAGATGGTATCATTCCGGCCAAACTGATCTACTCCTGTCCGAATTTTGTGCGGCAAATGGTAAATGTTCCAGTGCCATTTGATATTTACACCCATATTTCCGGTATCGATCTTATCCGTGATCATGACGGTACTTATTATGTGCTGGAAGATAACCTACGTACACCATCTGGTGTCTCGTATATGCTTGAAAATAGAAGTATTACTTACCGCATTTTCCCTGACCTGTTACCAAAGAATCATGTTCGTTCAGTAAAAGATTATCCGGATCTGCTGCTAAAAAATTTAATGGCATTAGCAAACCGTCAAACAAGTAACCCGACAGTTGTGTTGCTTAGTCCCGGTATTTATAACTCTGCTTATTTTGAACATACTACTCTGGCAAGATTGATGGGAATTGAATTGGTGGAAGGAAATGATTTGGTTGTTGATGATCATCGTGTGTATATGAAAACAACAACAGGTTTGAAACAAGTGGATGTTATTTACCGGAGAGTAGATGATGAATTTATTGATCCGTTAGTTTTCCGTGCAGACAGTATGCTGGGTGTACCGGGTATTTATGGTGCATATAGAAAAGGCAATGTAGCTATTGTAAATGCCATGGGTAATGGCGTGGCCGATGATAAAGCTGTATATGTATATGTGCCTGCAATGATAAGATATTACCTCAATGAAGAACCGATATTAAAAAATGTTCCAACTTATCAATTAGGTATTCCTGAAAACAGGAAACTGGTTTTTGATAATATGAATAATATGGTGATCAAGCGAACCAATGAATCGGGTGGATATGGTATGTTGATCGGTAATGCCGCAACAGAAGAGCAAATGGATGAGTTTAAAAAAGCAATTGAAGACGAACCAAGAGGCTTTATTGCACAACCGATCATCAGCTTATCATCATCTCCGTGTTATATAAATGGCGTGTTGCAACCAAGGCGTGTTGACTTAAGACCTTATGCATTGTATGGGCCGGATGGAATTGATATTGTTCCCGGCGGATTAACAAGAGTTGCATTGAAAGAAGGTTCGCTGGTTGTGAATTCATCTCAGGGTGGAGGAAGTAAGGATACATGGGTGTTAAGCAAGTAAAGCTTTGAGCAATGAGCTTTGAGCAAAAAAAGCAAAATCAAAACTTGACCATATGAGAAATTTTAAAGAACTAAAAATCTGGCAGAAAGGGTTTGACATTGCTGTAACAAGTTATAAGCTTGTTGATACTTTTCCAAAAAGTGAAAGATATGCCTTGTCTCAACAAATTACAAAAGCAGCCGTTTCAATTCCTTCAAACATTGCAGAAGGAAGCAGCAGAACCAGCGAAAAAGATTATTCGAGGTTTGTTGAAATTTCATTGGGCTCATCATTTGAGCTGGAAACACAGTTTCTGATTGCAAAAGCTTTAAACTTTGGTGACCAAGGTTTACTATCGCAGGGTTTACAAATGCTGGATGAAGAAGAAAAAATGATTATGAGCTTTATGAATAAACTTAATAAATCTTAAAAATGCATGACCGGCTCATAGCTCAAAGCTATAAGCTCAAAGCTTGCACAAAAACAAATGCTATTTTAAAATGTTAAGCCGCGTTGCTGATTCTGTTTTCTGGATGGCCCGCTATATGGAACGAACGAATGGGGTACTTCGTTTGTTGCGTACTAATTATGTATCGTCGCAGGATGAAGTAAAAGATTTTACATGGAGCCAGGTATTACATGCTTATAGTGACTTGCCTGCTGAAGAAACGATCATTTTTGAAGACAATTCTTCAAAAGTAATTGAGCACATGCTGCTCGACCGCAACAACAGGGCTTCTGTTATTAATAATGTAACCCGTGCGAGGGAAAATGCAAGAGCCGTGCAGGACCATATCACTAAAGAAGTATGGCAATGCCTGAATGATTATTATCATTTGATCCGCGCAGAAGATATACAACAACAAGTACAGTTTGGCGATCCCGTATCAGCAATGGATACTTTGATCCATCATGGTATGCTATATCATGGCACGGTAGATATTACTATGGCCCGCGGTGAAGGTTTTAATTACCTGAACATCGGCAAGTTCCTCGAACGGGCATTTCTTTCTGCCGATATGCTGGACATAAAATTAAAAGAATTGAATTATAATTTACAGCAACCGGTGGAAGTACCAGCATTACGTTACCTGCTTTATTCATTATCAGGTTACGAGTTGTATTTAAAAACACACCGCGGAAATTTCCAGGTGGATTTTGTTTTACAACAAATTTTGTACAACACCAGTTTCCCGCATTCAGTTTTATATTGCCTGCAGCAGATATCCCGTTATTTTGAACGCCTAAAAACAGAAAGTCTTCCTGAAAGTTATGAGCAGTTGGAATTTTTAATTGGCCGTGCTATGAATAATGTTAAATACAGTAATATCCAGCCGCAGGACAGTGATGGCCTCAAAAATTTATTGCAGCAAACACGGAATGAATTGTTTGGAATAGCCTCAGGATTGAATCAATATTATTTTGGTAATTCGTGAATAAACAGAATTTTGTAAATATGTCACAGTACCGTATCAAACATATCACCCGTTACACATATCCTTCTCCTGTTATTGACAGTGCCAACCAGGTAATGCTGTTTCCGCTGAATGATGAGCAACAGGAAGTAAAAAAACATGAGATCGTTATTACACACCAACCAAACGTTGAAATATTCACTGATTATTTTGGCAACCAGGTAGGAGATTTTTCAGTGATCAAGCCACATGCAGATCTTACTATACGATCAACCATTGATGTTATAATACATGAAGTACAATTGCCTACGGATGATGCAGAAGCTTCTACCCAATGGGAAATGTTGAATGCTGCTCCGGAGCAAGCCCCATTCCTGGATTTTCTTGCATTGGAAAAATTTAATTCCTATTCAGAAATCATGGCACTTGCTTCTTCTTTGATAAGTGATTCTGCTACTCCTCTTGAAGTGAGTAAATTATTATCATCCCATGTGTATGATAATTTTGAATACAAAAAAGGTATCACCAATGTAGAAACTAAAGTAGATGAGATATGGAAAATAAAAGCTGGAGTATGCCAGGATTTTGCCCATGTGTTATTGGTGATGTTGCGTATTATTGGCATTCCTGCCCGTTATGTAAGTGGTTATATCTGTCCAAAAAATCATGAGCTGCGGGGCGAAGGTGCTACGCATGCATGGGTAGAAGCCTATATTCCTTTCTATGGTTGGATCGGTCTTGACCCAACTAATAACTGCATAGTAAGTGATCGGCATGTACGCCTAGCTATTGGCAGAAGTTTTTCTGATTGCACTCCTGTCAAAGGAACTTATAAAGGATCATCTGAACATACCCTGGAAGTATCTGTAACAATTGAAAATGGTTCGCCTAAAAAAGAAGATGATTCATTGACGCCTGTTTTTACTTACCAGGTGCAAAATCCCGGGGTACCTGATAATTCATACAGAAGATTTATGGAGATGCAGCAACAACAGCAGCAATAGTTAAATGTCCGGCAGCATTAATCTTTTCCTTTTTGAATAAATGCGGATACCTACAACAACGAGCACACAAACAACTAAACTGGTATTATACTCAAGAGGAATATATTTAAGTAACAGATAAACTCCACCTCCAATTGCACATGCGGTTGCATATAGTTCTCCTTTCTTCAACAGGTTAGGTATAACACTGCAAAAAAGATCGGCGATCAAACCTCCGAAAGTAGCGGTAATAACACCCATTACTAATGCATATACATCATTCACCCCGTTTCGCAAGGCTACTTCAATACCCCAGGCCGTAAATAATCCTAAACCAATTGCATCTGTAAAAAAAATTGTACGCTTTATCCTTTTCACATTCTCCTTCAGCAAAAAAGTAAAAAAAGTGCCGGCAAATACAAGGCCCAATGCTACATTATCATTTATCCAGTTCACAGGTTTTATCCCGATCAATAAATCACGAAGCGTTCCTCCCCCATAAGCTGTAACAAAAGCCAATACAATTCCCCCGAACACATCCATTTTATATGACCTTGCTTTGAATGCACCGGTCAATGCAAATACAAAAATACCGGCATAAGTAATGAATTGGAGTAAGCCCATGCCATGAAGATAATATTAAAGAAGGAAAATACCCTGTAAGTCCACAGCCTGCAAAACGAACAGGCTATTTAATAGTTACTTTAATGATGCCATCACATCTTCTTTTCTTCTACGGCTCACCTCCACTTTGCTATTATCTTTCAATACAGCAAAACCGTCATGATCAATAAAGGAAATATATTTTTTATTTACTAAATGGCTTTTATGTGTGCGGATAAAATTGTGAGGAGTGAGTAGCGTATCATACTCACCCAATGTTCTTGAAATAAGGTAGGTTTTATTATTGCTGACAAAAAATTTTGTGTAATTGCCAACAGCTTCACAACGCACAATATCCTGCGGCTGTAAAAAATGAACACCATCTTTTGTTGGCAATGCCAGCCTGAACTCTTCTGCTGAAGGCACTTGTATATTATGCATAATGTTTTTCAGCAGTTCATATTGCTGTTTGTAATCTTCATTGCCTTCAAGAAAACGATGAACGGTGGCCTGCAACTCTTCCATATCAACCGGTTTCAGCAAATAATCAAATGCGCTGAAACGGATAGCTTGTATTGCATATTCATTATAAGCCGTTGTAAAAATGATCTTGAAATTCTTATTAGGCATTTTTTCCAGCAGCTGAAACCCATTCAGGTGCGGCATTTGAATATCAAGAAATATCAACGCAGGTTGATATTCATGAATAATATCGGCGGCAATACGGGAGTCATTACAAACTCTTACTTGTTGTATTTCCGGTATTGTTTTTTCAATCATCAGCCGGAGGGCATCCGTTGCCCTTTCCTCATCGTCAATCAATAATACTTTTAGCATGATCAGTTGTTTTTTGTGGGAAAAATAATTTCAACTCTAGTTCCTGATGCATTGCCCTCTGCATCTGAGAGATCAATAATATTTATTGAACCTTCCACTCCATTACATTGAATTGCCTTTAATCTTTCTTCCGAAACTTGTATGCCTTTGCTTGTATGCTTTATATCCTGCCCGGTTTTTAACTTCATTTCCTTTGCCCGTATTCGCCCTATTCCATTGTCTTCAATGATGCAATGAATGAATTCATCTTTATCAATGAATTCAATTTTAAGATTTCGTTGTCCTTCTTTATGCATCAGCCCGTGCCAAATGGCATTTTCAACAAATGGCTGGATAAGCAGTGTAGGAATTTTTACTTCTTCAGCATCTATTTCATTATCACAGGTTATTTCGTAGTGAAAGGCGTCTTTAAAACGTATCGATTCAAGTTCTACATAGAGCTTTAGAATTTCAACCTCTTCTTTTAATGTTACTGTTTCCTTATCGCTATGAACAAGGATGGTACGCAACAATTTTGAAAATCTTGATAAATACCTTGTAGCTACCATTTCCTCATTTGCAAGAATCATTTGCTGAATTGAGTTCAGCGCATTAAACAGAAAATGCGGATTCATTTGCAAACGCAAACTTTGCAATCTTGTTTCAACGGCTTTTTGTTTGTTTTGCAATGCTTCAATTCTTGCTTTTTGTTTTTCTTCTTCTGCCTGGGTTCGTCGTATTTGGTTAACACATAACACAGCAATGGTAGAAAGTATCTGCAGGTGTTTTGGTGTAAAGAAATTTTTACGATGATGTTCGCTGTCTATCACGCCAATCACTTTTCCATCCACGATCATCGGCACAGCAAGTTCGGAATTGCGACGGGCATCATCCACAATATATCTTGTATCAGCCTGTGTATCTGAAACAAGCAAGGCTTTACCGGTTGCAGCTACAGTACCTACTATTCCTTTACCTACTGGTATTTCAATCGGCTGATGAATAGAAAAATCCACCGGGCTCTTAGGTCCATATGCAGCTTTTTGTATAAGTATATTTTTCTCTTCATCTTTCAGGTAAATAACACAATCTTCGAAATTGAGACGGCTAATACAATTTTTTGCTACATCCCACAGCAGGTCGTCTGTTTTCTGGTGACGGTTGATCTGCGAGGCGAAATAATTAATGACTAACTCTGTCTCGAGTTCTTCCCTTTGCTTTACCTGCTTCTTTTGATAATACTTCAAAACATACCAGATAAGTAATAAGCCCAGTAGTATACCTGCAGTTTTAAACCACCAGGTCTGGTAAAAAGGCGCAGCAATTATAATCGTCACTTCGTTATCGGATTCCTGCCAATTTCTGTTATCATTGCTGATACGTACTTTAAAAATGTATTTACCGGGTGGCAATGAATTATAACGTACAGAGTTCTGATCGGCAAGTTTTATCCATTCTTTATCCAGGTCCACCAGTTTGTATTCATAATAAGTTCGGATATGAGGGCTGAAATCAACGGTACCAAAATAAAAAGTGACCTTGTTATCAGCAGCGACAAGATGGAATATTTCTGACCCGGTAATATTGGAAGTAATTCTTTTTGTTTCAATTTTATTAACCGAAACATTAAGGCTTACCTTTTTATTATACAAAGAATCAGGATGAAAGTACTGGACACCTTTAGGGGTACCGAAGAAAAACTCTCCATTTGGCATCTGGAAATAAAATCCAATGAGGAATCCATAAATACTCAATCCGTACCGCACATCAAATGAACGCAGACTTGAATCGGCCGGGTTATAACAGACCACCCCAATATCATTCCCGATCCACATACGACCATGCTTATCCCGTAAAATACTTTCACCCCCGTCAATCAGTAATCCCTCTTTTGGAGTAATTAATTTTACACGGCCACCCGGATAAAGAATTTTCAATCCTTTTCTGCCCGCTACATAAATGTTTCCCGCATTATCTGATCCCAGGTCATAAATACCTTCCCGCCAATAAGGTTTATATGATGCAACCTCCTCCAGTGTTTTTGTGGCTAGGTTATAATGATACATTCCGTCAAATGCAGTAGCAATCCAAAGATTGTTACTATCAGAAAAATAGAGCGGTACTACCGGGAAAGAATCTAATCGCTTCAAAGGGGAATTTTCAAAGTTTTCAATTTCATAGTTAACCGGGTTTATCCGGCTTATTCCATTCCGGCCGCATACCCATATAAATTCATCGGGGCCGATCAATAACCGGTTAACTTTTTTTACTTTAAGAGATTTTTTATTTGCTTCCTCAGATTTTATTGTCCGAATCTGTTGCAGGCTTTTATTCATCACCACTATTCCGTTATCAACAGTTGCTGCCCAAATTTTATCGTATTTGTCAATTACGATAGAACTAGCCTGTTGATTTCCGTAAACAGGATTCGGTTGTTTTCCTGTTAAATTTATAAAGGTGGCTGTGTTGGTATTTCGTTTCCACTCCATCATGCCACTTACTGTTCCAAAGTAATAGGTATTATTATCCTTTGTAGTTATGCCGGCAATCAAGCCATCATATCCATTACCTCTGCCGTCTGTAAATACTGTTTGATTACTGATAATATCATTCCTGTTAAAATAACTGATGCCTTTCGGATTACATACAATAAAGATCCAGCCATCCTTTCCTTTTGTAACAATGTTTTGATTATCGTTGCTGAGGGAAGAAGGATCGGAAATATTGTGCCGGTAGTTATTTATTTTACCACTAATAGTATTGTATATATAAATACCTGCATTTTGAGTAGTAAACAAGTATTCATTGGTGCTTATTCTTGCAGCTGCATTAAGAATGCAATTAATCGGCCGGTCAAATTGATCCTTTAAGTCTTTAAACGGATAACTGATCTCACCTGTCACCAGGTTTATAGCTTTTACTTCAAAAGTTTTTTTATCACAGGCGAGCCATTCATTGGTACCCCATTTTATTAATGAGACCAGGTGTGGATATAAATAGTATCGTTCAACAGTATTGTCTTTGTATGCTACTTTAAAAAAAATATCTTCAAAAACCAGCAGGTAATACTCTTCATCAAACCCAACTGTACGACCGTACCCCTTTACAAGCTCACGTCTATATCCTTTCAGAGGTAAAAATCTGAATATCTTATTTGTTAATGAATCCTGTTTACCGGGCAATGCATCCGGGTTTAAATGATAATTTCCATTTCCGCAGTATAAAACGATTCCATAATTAGCTGTATACAATATGGAGTTTACTTTTACCAGTTTTTGATTTTCATATATTGCTACCCTGTGAAATTTTCTTTTCTCATCAAGAAGAGTTGCAAAACCACCTGCTGTTAAAATCCATACCCGGTTATTACTGTCACAGGTTACCTGTACAATATTACTGCTCTGTAGTTCGGGGATTTCCGTAGCAAAATATTTTTCTACTGTTTTTCCATTGAACATATTTAGTCCATTACCGGTAGCGATCCACAGATTACCATTTTTATCGACACAGGTACCATTAACCCCAATATAGGAAAGACCGTTTGTAGTATTCAAATGCTGGAAAACGGTATTACTTTGAGTTAATAGTTTGCTATTAAATAAAAACAATAATGATATGATCAGGGCCTTTTTCAACTGCATTTAAAACTAAAATACTTTAAAAGAATAAACCGGCTTAAAAAATAATAATTGAGCCCGGCTTTTTGAAAAGTAAAATATTGAAAGGCAATCACATGAATACGATCATATTACTGTGAGGTAGCTGCAACCGAGTAAACGGCGAATCTTTCTTAAAAATCTCTAAAGTAAAATATTGCAATGGGCAAATTATTGACAGGTTCAATAATGAATGATCACAACCCCTCCACTACCTGCTGCTCCGTAAGGCGAGCTGCCATTACCACCACCACCGCCTCCGGCACCGTATCCACGTCCATCCGTGCTGAAAAAAAGTTTATATCCAAACAGGGTACTATTATCAAAAGATAAAAACTTTCCTTTACCGCCTGATGCGCCGTTAATCATTACTGCATTCCCACCATTTCCATATTCACGTACAGTTAAAAATTCAGTAGTGCTATATTGCTGATAAGACTCACGGGTATTTTCGCCATTATTTCCGGGCACATGAATTTGGTAAGGAATACCTGCTTGTACAATTACAATCGGAATCCCACCTTTGCCTTGCGTAGCAAAACCCCCACCTCCAGCGGTAAAAGTTGTGCTCAAGGCAGGAATTTCAACAGTGGTGTTTTGTCCGTTCACTCCATTGCCAGTTTCTGTTGTTGCGCCTGTGCCGCCGGTACCAATAGTAATATTTATCTGATTACCTGCAGAAACCGGAACATTAATTGCCTGCATATAACTACCACTTGCACCGCCTCCGCCGGAAGCTCCACCGCCACCGCCGCCCCACGCTTCAACCATAATTTTTGTAACATTTGCCGGTACATTCCATGTTCCATTCTGTGAATATCCAACATGATTTTTATAATCAGAAAGATCACCCCAGGTGGTTGACCCCGCTGCATTCGACATCAAAACCTGTCCGCTTTGTCCTGCAGAACCATTTATTTTAAGATTGCCATTGATATTCACATTGCCGGTTACATCCAATTTTTCAGATGGGTTATTATTTCCGACACCCACATTTTGAGTAAATGCTGTTACCAGTATTAGTGTTGATAGTACAGCAGATAAAAATATTTTTTTCATACAGTTTGTTTTTTATAAATGATCATCTAAGATATATTCCGGCTTTCCCCAATAAAATAAAAAACTATTCTACGGTTAGCCACAGCTACTATCCGGCAAATAAAAAAAACCGCCCTGATATGATCAAAGGCGGTTGTCCAAATGTTCTAATTGCACTCAATAATAAGTATATAACCCAATACTCGTATTATTCCCTTTTGAAGTTATTTCTTTACTAACTCTTCCAATAACATCAAATTCATAATTGAAATTAATGCAAGGATCAGGAAGGCTGCCCGCATCAATATATGTTTCCGTTTTGATCATATTTCTGCTTGACTTGCCGTAATAGGGATTTCCAAAAACTTCATTCTTCAAAGCATTTGGTTTATCCAGGTAATAATCCTTTACTATTGTGAGGATATGCTGTCCGTTAGCCAGAAAGCGGATGCTGTCGCAATTTTGATTATTATAAAAAAAATTCATTACCTGGATTATACTTCCATTATTTTTTGTAATGACTTTATTCAAGGTTCTATCAAGATTATATTCATAAAGCTGTTCGTAGCCTGGAGCATCACTTTTTATTTCCCGGAAACATAATCCTTCTGTATTCAAATCATTTTTATAGAAATATTGCAGCATTCCATTTTTATAGACCGATTCTTTAATACTTCCAATAGGATAGTCATATTTTCTTTTTATCCCATCACTATTGTCACAGGTTAGCTGTCTTCCCTGTGCATCGTACGTATAAGTAAACACCGTATTGCCATAAGTTGCTGTTTTTACTTTTGAAGTTTCTTCCAATTGCATCTCTGGTGCATCTAAAACTTCTTTGTGGCAAGCTGATAAACTAATCAACAGTATAATTATGAACAATTTATTTTTCATTTCTTTATTAGATTTTGAAAACAATTCGTCAAAATAAGAATATGAAGAAGTCGTTCCCAAGATTATCTCGTCAACGGGAATCTATATTTAGTAAACGGGAATCATTAACAAAAAAACCGCTCTTGATACATCAAAGGCGGTGGGTTTTGGTGTTTCAGTTTTAGATACTACTCTCCGACTATTGCAGGTTACTTAATGTCAGATGATCATAAAGCAAGAGCAGGCAGTCCCCTTTTACTAAACCAGTCATACCTTTTAATAAAGACATGGTGTCAACGACTGCCCAGTTACTTAATTTGCTGCTATGAAGATTTTGGAAAAAATTAGAAGTAAAAGGGAGTTGCTTATCGATATGCTGATGCTGGTAATATTGGTTTCCGCCGTTGTGTTACTGGCCGTTATAATCTGATTTAGTAGTATTGGTTAACACTCAAACCATTTTTTGAATGCGGGGGCTTTTCCCCTCCTTACACCCTGCTCCATTTTTAGCGGGATTTATCAATTGCTTTTTCAGATCAACTATTTTTTATCCTCGCAAAGACTATGCACTACTGAAATTAAAAATGGTTTGCCGGGTACAGCAAACCATTTACTAAATGAAATATGGTTTTTCTTTTTTAAGTATTTTGAGTTGTGGAGGCCGCGATCATTGTATCAGCAAGTGTATTATAACATTTTATCCAGGCTTCTTTTACTTCTGGTGTCCAGTCATTACCGAGTCCCTGTTGTAAGGTCCAGAGCAATGCACTGCCTACCATTTTGTAATGTGCGGGTCGTACACCGTAACCTACGTGCCGCCGGGCCATTTCGGAAATATCATTAGTTAATTCATCCAACTTTTCGAGACGGGCTACAACTATGCTCAGCATATCCATCAGCTTACGGTATTGTTCATCCATTTTTTTAGGGAACATATTTCGGAGTGCGGGGTGGTCATTAAAAAGTTTACTGTAAAACAAATCCCCTACCATCACTGGGTCAATTGCCCTTACCATTTTCCAGGTCTTTTTTACCAATTTTACCTGCTCTTCAGTCATACTATCAGATTTAAAGCAAAAATCAGCCGCAAAGCTCTTATTTAAAAATTATTTTTAGTGACCCGTATGAAAAATCAATTAAAGTGTACCTGTATCGTCTTCAAAGAATAATGACTTTTGACATATCATCAGGGCAATAGCGTATATGAATTGTTTGTCCCACCATCGGAATATCTTTTTTATTAAGCAGTGTTTGAATATGTCGGTAAGTAATAATACCCCGCAATTTAAGTACCACCCAAAAACGGATCTGTACATAATCATACATCTCACTTTCTTCCTGAACCATGTCTAGTACCTGCGCAGTAGCCGGTATTCCGGTACGCAACAGGAAACGCTGCCACTGCAGTTGTTGATAAATGCGGCGGCGGTGATTGCCTCGCATTAACTGACTGATATATTTTAAAAAGTTTTTCATTTTATACACCCAGTTTACAAACAATGCAGGTAATAATTGTAAGCAATACTGATACAAGCAATATACGTCGCATCATAAATGCAAAAAGGTTTAAACTGTCAATGGTTTTATTCTGTTTCATAACACAAATTTGAGGTGGCGTTTAGCTCGCAAAAAATAAAAGCCATTGAATTGCCGTATTCGTTTATTAAAGCGTAGTTCCGGTTCAATGAAATGATATATTGATTTGAATTCATTTTAAAAGCTGCTTAAAAAGAAGCGCCCCGCTCCTTTGACAAGCTCAGGATGACAGGGCAATTCATTACTGTTAGGAGAAAGTTCGTATGATTGGATAAGAAAGAAGCCATTATTTATGCTGCATTATTCACCCACACCTGGCGCAGCTTACCGGGATTATACCTGATCACTACACTATCACCTGTCTTCAAAGATTGATCTGCTTTTAAAATTGTATGCATCTTCCGGTAGACTACTTTTCCTCTTACACGGATCAATACTAAAATGCAGAATTTTTTATAGCCTTTGATCGCAAATCGTTCTTCCATGACCTCTGCCAGTTTTGTGTGAAAACCAATTCCGGAATTGCTAAGCAATTGCTGCTGCTTCAGCTGCTGTTGCATTTGCCGGCGGCGAAATTTTGCAAAAAGTATTATTATTAAAGCGGTCAGCATAGTTCGTTTGTTTTGTTACCTAATATTACTTCTGTACAAAAGCGAAATCAAGTTTTAGTTAGCGAGTGGACACTATTGATTAATGAATGGTATAAAATCTGAATTGAAGCGTAGTTTATAAAAAGAACTATTTAGACACATCTGAGCTTTTCAAGAATATGCACAAAAGAATAATATTAATGTAAGATGGGATGTAAGTACTGCACCTTAATCCGACAGCTTTATATAGTTACAGCCAAACTTCAGATTAAGTCACTTCATTAAGACTTTTGTACGGTTCATTCATATTTGCTTTTTTCCAGGCTAAATATGCGCCTACTTTGTATCATCAAAAACCAGAAACCTAAAACAATCTTTCATGAAATTTCTAAATGACGGCCTCAGAACCAGCAATAAGATCCACCTCCGGGTGTTCAAAACGCTGGTTCTGTTGGCTATCATCCTTAGCCTTATCACCTACGCATTCCTGCGTTTACTCTTCTTTGATTTTTCTATTCCTGTATTGGAAGAAACGATCAATATTTTAAAAACAATAAGTACCGGCGCCACTATTGGGCTGATAACCTATTCTTTGTTTCTCCTGGCCGAACTGGCTGAAGCAATGTTCAGGCTATGGCCAAAAATGCGACCGTTCACAAAATTTGCATTGCCTTTATCTGTAATCGGATTGCTTTTGTTTCTTTCATCCTGTACAAGTAGCATTAGCATTGGTATTAAAAAAGATTTCTCTACCGGGCTCGTTTCTGATTATAAAAATATGGAGCCCGAAAAAGTAATGCTGGTGATGAATGACGAAGTACTCAATCACACTGACATCCCTGTCGGCGAAAGTTTTATCCTGACAAATGATAATATCAAAGGAATGATTGTTGAAAATGGAAGAGTGGCGGTTGGCTGCTCTCTGCAAATTGCTGATACTTCCGGTAAAATAATTTTTGATGAAAGGGATCTGTTTAAGGAAGGCGGAATTTATAATGAAAAAGAAGCGAAGCTATTAAAATGCACTGTATCTACGGGTGCACCGATGGAAGCAGAAGAGTATTATGATGTAGTTGTAAAATTCTGGGATAAAAAAGGAAAAGGCTTTATCAATAATAAAGTACGGATCCATATGATCGATATGCCATAATTGTGTAATTAAAATATTTTACTTGGACGGACAATAGAACACGGACTCATGGTAGAAGGTAGCGGTAAAGAGCAACATCGAAAGGTGTTGCTTCTTTTTTATTATCGGTCCATCCATTTCTTAAACAGTGGAGCTTTTTCACGGCTGATATCAACTTCCAGTTTCAGAGGAGCTTTTATCTGTACCATCAATTTCTGGTTACCGTAAGGCTTTACAGAATGAATTGAGTTGATGTGAATAATCGCCTGCCGGTTAGCCCTGAAAAAGAAATGCGGATCAAGCACTTCTTCAATATCTTCCAATGCTGAGAAGTCATAGATCAGCTTATCACCATTAAAAGTGTAGATATAGTTTAGATTATCCTTAAAGAACACTGCAATATCTTTTGTTTCAACCGGTGTCCATTTATTATTACTGTTAATGATAAACCGCTCTTTATATTGCTGCTTAACTGCAGATGGATTAGTAAAATAATTAACCAGTTGTTGCAGATCACCCGGTATAAACGATTTGGTTTCCTTCATGCTTCTTACTTTGTCAATTGCCCGCTTTAAATCTTCTTCCTGTACCGGTTTTAAAAGATAATCAACCCCGTTTACTTTAAATGCACGGATAGCATACTCTTCATAAGCTGTACAGAAAATTACCGGGCATTGTAAAGTAAATTGATCAAACAATTCGAAGCTCAAACCATCGCTGAGTTTTATATCCATGAATAATAAATCCGGTTCTGCATTATTCATAAACCATTTTCTTGCAGACTTCAGGCTGGGCAACATATCCAACACTTCTACATCGCCTGCCACAATGGCAATATTACCCCGCATTTCTTCTGCAATAAGATTTTCATCTTCAATGATCAATGCTTTCATAACAAAGGAATTTTTATAGTAAAATATTTATCGTCTTCTTTTATCACCATCGGTTTTTCTGAATAATACCTGTATAGTGTTTGCAAACTCGCCAGGCCTTTTTTATTACTTGTTTCCACAATGCGATAACGCTGCAAATTATTTCTTACAACAACAAAACCTTCTTCAGTAAATATTTCAATTACCAGCGGGCTATCTTTATCTGCCGTATTGTGTTTGATAGCATTTTCCACAAGGTTCTGAAGTGTAACCGGCGCAATATATTTATTGAAGTAAGACTCATCTATATTTATATTAACTTCTAATCCTTCTTTGAAACGTATTTTCTGTAATTCCGTAAAAGTTCTTACAAACTCCAGCTCATCTTGCAGCCTTACCAATTCCTGTTCGCCGCTTTTTAAAACATAGCGATATACTTTGCTCATGCCATCGAGAAAGCTGGCAGCAGTTTTTGAATCTGATTTTATTAAACTACGCAATGACGTAAGTGAATTGAATAAAAAGTGGGGATTGAGATGTTGCTTCAGACTTTCATACTGCACCATTGTTTTCTCTTTCTCCAGTGATTCAGCTTTTGTTTCTAAAGAATAAATTTGTTTTTGTTTATTCATCCGGAAGCGGTAAAAGAAAACAAGCAAAGCGATCATTAAAAAACCAATTAGCAACCAGAACCAGCCAGCTTTATAAAATACAGTACCGATGTATACCTGCAATATTTTTTCTTCTACATTCCAGTTATTCGCATTAGTTGATGCCTTGTAACGGAATGTATAACTACCCCCCGGCACACTTGTATAAACTGCTTTAGGGTCCTGTGTATAATGCCAGTTCTTTTCAAGTCCATCCAGCTTATAGGCATACCATGTTTGCCCGGAGTTGCTAAAATTCAATGCTTCCAGTTCAATCGTAAAGAAATTATCTTCTGGCTTTAAATTCAGTTTTCCATTTTTGTTTATCCCCTGCATATCAGCAACAGGGCCTCCAGAAATTTCTATACCCGCTATAAAACAATGGATGGAATTAGTGTCTGTCTTATAATTAAGCGGATTGAACATTACATATCCCTGGTTGGATGGCATCATTATTTCGCCGGTAGATAATGTGAATGCGAAATGCTCATTAAAATCTGTTATATGCAAACCATCTTCTTTTCCGAAATGTGTAAAATGCTGCCTGCTTTTGTCCAGCATTACCAAACCTGCTCCAGTGCCAAACCATAACCGGTTACTGTCATCTACAGCTATGCTTCCGATAATATTACTTTTCAAACCATTTTCTTCAGTATAAGAAGTGAACTTTTCTTTTTCGGGATCAATACAGGTTATCCCGTTAAATGTGGAGATCCATATCATCCCGTCTTTGTCTTCCACTATACTCACTACCACATCCCCGATAATTGTATTTGTCCCTTTATCAGTACTTTTCCACCAATGCGTTGTTCCTTTTACCTGGTCATACATTACAAGCCCGGTACCATTGTATCCAATCCAAATTCTTTTTTTACTATCCACGAATACACAACGACCCGGGTTCCCTTTATACTTTCCTAATACCGGGTGGTTGGCAATACTGTGAAACTTTTTTTCCGATGGCTTGTAATAATACAGTCCATCATAATCCCTGGTGCCAAACCAAAGTGTACCATCGCTTGTTTTATTGAGGCTGAAATAAAAAGCTTGCGGAATTGAGTCTTTAATAGTTAGAAAATCCATTTTACCCGTTGCTTTATTCAGGCGGTTAATTCCTCCGCCGGTAGCAACCCAGATATCATGATTTGCATCTTCAGCAATACCCCGGGCAGAATTCAAATAAATTTGATCAGGCTTGCCGGGTTGATTTTGCCACACATTGTACTTACCTGTCTTTACATTATATTTTGAAATGCCGTTGCCTGTTGTAAACCAAAGATTGCCTTCATGATCTTCCTCTATCCCTCTTGAAAATATATGTAAAAACGAATCGACAAAAGGATACCTGATCTTAAATAAATTTTTACGGGGATTAAAATAGTTTAAACCTAATGTGGTACCTATCCAGATATTACCGTCCTTACTAATATAGGCTGTGGAAAGTATATTACTTAAAAGAGAACCCTCTACACGAATATCATTCTTATATTGTACCAGTTGTTTTGTTTCAGTATCATAATGAAGCAATCCTTTTAAAAACGTACAAATCCAGATATCATTATTATTACCGTCAATAAAATCAATAGCAAGACCCTGCGTTTCCTTTTGGTAAACCAGTAGCAGGTTATCCAGCACCTCAGTTTTTCCGCTTACTGCATCCATTCTTAGTAGTTTAAACCCACCGTAATTACTAAGCCAGATACTGCCTTTTTTATCAACCATTATCCTATTTACATTTCTTTCACCCAATTCTTTTACAGGATAAAATGTGGCCTTTTTGTTTGCAGGATTATAAATAATGTATCCTTTATTAGTTGCTATATAAAGCAACCCGTTTTTATAAATGGCATGATAGGCAGGACTTTTATCCAATAATTTTTTAGTAGAACTATCACCTGGCATAGCCAGTTCCTCAAACCGGTTGGCTATCGGGTTATAACACCGTAAACCGGATCTTGCTGAGAAGTATACTTTATCATCTGCAACGGGAACAATTGTATTTATATTAATACCGTCTGCAATTTTTATTCTCCTGAAAGAAGATGATTCATAATCAAACTCAACCAATGCATCCCAAAATGCTATCCAAAGACGGCCATCTGTACCACAAGCCATTGCATAGCAAATAGAAGGTAGTGGAGAAGTACTGTCTCCACGAATATGTGTAAACCTTTTAACAGTTTTTCCGTTAAACCTGTTCAAAGCCCCCATCGAACCAATCCATATATACCCATATTTATCCTGGCTTATGATATTTACCCACCCATCATTCAATCCTTCGGCGCCGGTTAATTTATGAAAACTAATAGGCTGTTGACATGGAACAGAAGAAACGCTTACTATTAAAAGAAGAAATATAATACAGGTCTTTTTCATTCTGTTTTCAAAATACCAACAAAAGAGAAGAAGGCCAAAAAGGCCAGGTTCCAAAATGATATTTCATTTTGCGAAACGGATAAAAAGGCCAGTGAAGTGAAAAACTATCCCATTGATGCGGGATGGTTTTCGTATTTGTCATAGCTCTTTTAGGTTCAATGTACATTGATAAGTATTAACTAAACTATTATCCGGGAAATAATTGAAACAAATACATTTTCATTTCGCATTTCAATTTATCCGTTTCGTCATTTCAAATATTCCGATCGCATCCTTTCATTTTTAATTCGTGAATTCCTGAAACATTTTTGGGATGTAATTAAAACAAACTAAAAATGAAAAAAATTTTCCTGTTTATCATCATTGCCCTTTTAGCAGTAGTTATTATCAATGCACAAAGCGTTGGTATTGGAACCAATTCACCGGGTAGCAGTGCCATGCTGGATGTAAGCAGTACTAGCAAAGGATTACTGGTACCACGTATGACATCTGCTCAGCGATCAGCAATTGCATCGCCGGCAAACGGACTGATGGCATATGATATTACCACCAATAGTTTTTGGTATTATAATAATAGTGCCTGGACAAACCTGGTTGCTGGTGGGGGTAATAGTTTCACACTCCCCTACAGCAATACAGTTGCCTTAACTACAACTGCATTTAAAATAAAAAATGATGAACACTACAATGCAATTGAAGGTGAAAGCACTTATGGTACTGGTGTTTCAGGTAAAAGCGGGGAAGGGCCGGGCGTAACTGGAACCAGTAATTCAAATTCAGGAATAGAAGGTACCAGTACCAACGGTAGTGGGGTATATGCTAATAGTGTTTCCGGTGCAGGGTTAAACGCATTATCAAGCAGTGGGTTCGGAATCATTGCAACCAGCGGAAGCAGCAGTTCTATATACGCTTTCTCTTCCAACGCACAACCCACTATTAACGCTACTAACAGCAATGGAGTAGGTGTAGCCATTAAAGGAAGTTCATCAGCATATAACGCCATAATAGGTGCAAGCGGAGGAACCAATACAGCCGGCGTGAGAGGCGAAGGAACCGGTTCTGGCGGAAATGGTGTATTTGGAACTTCTTCAAGCAACCAGGGATATGGGGTGTATGGATATAACCTGACTGGAACAGGAACATATGGTTTTAGTAACACGGGAACGGGAGTGAAAGCCATAAGTAACAGCGGCCTTGCCCTGGATGTAAACGGAAAACTGAAAATTGCAGGGGGAAATACAAGCCCATCCGACGGTGCTGTGCTTACCAGTGATGCTTCAGGTAATGCGGTTTGGAAAAACAATAAGATTGCATTTAGTGTTAAAGGTGTTAATTCCGCGTATTCAGGAATTTCAGATAACTCTTATACAAAACTTCATTTCAATTCAGAAGAATATGACTATGGCAATACCTATTTTTTGCATGTTGGTTCGAACCCAACTGCTAATGCCAGCACATTTACTGTTCCAAAAGACGGAGTTTACAATTTAGGAGGGGCTGTTCATATTCAAATAAACAGTGATGTCTATAATATTTGGTATGCAAGCGTAAGTATCAAACTAAAAAGAGCTGGAGTAGAAAGTGTCTTAAGAGCCTATCAGCTGGCTTGCTATGATGACGTTCATAAGTCTGAAGCAACCGGATGTTACAGTACGGACGCAAAACTTTTAGCAGGAGACATAATATGGATAGAAGCAGTACAACTAAATGATGGGCAAATTGCCGGTACTGTTGGTGGCAATTTTTATACTCACCTTGTATTTGAAGATTAAGGATCCAAATTTTTAAACTCAAAAATTATGCAATACATAAATAGTGTGATCACCATTAATACATCCCAGGGCCAATACTTTTTCAGCCCCGAAGAAATTGTTCGCCTCGAAGCAAGCAGCAATTACACAAATATTTATTTCAGCAATAAAAAGAAAATGATAACTGCTAAAGTGCTGAAAGAGTTTGTGCAAATGCTGGAACCATTCGGATTTGTAAGAACACATAGAACTCACCTGGTAAACCGTCAGCATATTCTTTGTGTAACGTCCGATAATAACATTATCATGAAGGATTCTTCTGTTGCAGAAATCTCAAGAAGAATGAAAAGTGGTGTGATGCGGGTATTGAGAAACGCGGCGTAAAACAGCCTTAAATAATAAGTATTAAGTTATATGCAAGGCTCCTGATTGAATTAAATCTTAATACTTATTATTTATAACAACCCGTCTATCTATCCATCCACTTCTTAAACTCAGGGCTTTTCAACCGGCTCATATCGATCTCCAATTTATGATTCGGTTCTTTTAAACGAACAATCAATTTTGAATTTTCAACCGGCTTAACCGATTGTATCGCATCCATATTAATAATGAATTGTCGGTTGGCTCTATAAAACTGTTTTGGATCGAGCAATTCTTCCACCTCTTCCAATGTTACATAGTCGATCATGTATTTTTCGCCGTTGAAGAGATAAATATAATTCAGTACTTCTTTGCTAAAGCAGGCAATATCTTTTGTATTCACCGGCATCCATTGATTGCGTACATTGATGATAAATTTCTCTTTGTATTTTGATACTGCGGATGGATTAGCCAGTGATCTTATCAATTCTGTTATATCAGCAGGTGGTCTTTCACTTTTGTCAACCATCTTTCTGCATTTATCTATAGCAGCCGAAAGCTCGTTATCTTTTACCGGTTTAAGCAAATAATCAACGCCATTTACTTTAAATGCCCGGATAGCATACTCATCATATGCGGTCGTAAATATTATAGGACATTTCAAACTGAAATCATTAAAAATATCAAAGCTTACCCCATCACTCAATTGTATATCCATAAAAAACAGATCGGGTTCAGCATTTTCACCCAGCCATTTGCGTGCAGTCTTTAAGCTGGGCAATACATGTATCACCTGCACATCAGGAGCAACTTTATTTATTTTATTCTCTAACACTTTGGCGATGATCTCTTCGTCTTCAATGATTACTGCTTTCATATGCTGTGTTTTATATTAAAGGAATTTTTATTTGAAATGATTTTTCTTTTTCTTCAATCACGACTGGCAGATCACTCAGGTAACGATAAAGTGAAGTAAACTGGGCCAGGCCTTTTTTGTTTGAAGTCTCTACAACATTCTTCTTCTGTAAATTATTTTTTACGACAATGTAATCTCCTTCAATAAAAATATCAATTGTGAGAGGTGACGCAGTATCAATGATATTATGCTTAATGGCATTTTCAATCAGGTTTTGTAAAGTAACCGGCGCAATTTTATAATGCAGGTATTCATCCGGCACAGTGATATTTACGTGTAAACCTTTTTTAAATCGTGTCTGTTGAAGATTAATATATAATTGTACAAATTCAATTTCATCTTTTAATGATACAGTTTCATTATCGCCGTTCTTTAAAATATACCTGTAAATACCGGACATCTGTTCCAGGAAATTTCCAGCCACATGCTGGTCAGTTTCTATCAGCCCTGATAAAGAAGTAAGTGAGTTAAATAAGAAATGGGGATTGAGTTGCTGCTTCAGGCTTTCATACATCACCATTACTTTTTCTTTCTCCAGTAACTGAGCTTTGCTTTCAAGCATCAGCAGTTTTTCTCTTTGTGCAAGCCTATACCTGTAGAGGTAAAACAAAGCGCCGACACACAATAATGCAACAGCTAAAAAGAACCATGTAGTTTTATAGAAAGGTGTTTTAATAATAATGAGTAAAACAGCTTCTTCGGTTTTCCATGTGTTATTTTTCCCTTTCACTCTCACCTTGAATTTATAACTGCCCGGCGAAAGGTTATTGTAGGATGCTTCAGAATTCCCGGTTGATACTGTCCAGCTTTTTTCGGCGCCTTCAAGTATATATTCCAGGTCGTAAGGAAACAAATCTTTGTGAATAAGTGTTCCAAATCGTATGCGAATTGTGTTTTGATCGGGACGCAGCCTGATCATTTCTTCATTTAAGATTGTAAAGTTATTTCCATTTACGCTTAGCTGGCTTATTATCGGTTTTCTTTTTGCAGGTATGGCTTCTATTCTATCTGGAAAAAGTTCAACAACTTCATTCCTGATCGATGCGATCAAATTACCATTGGATCGTACTGAAAGATGATTTGTATAATTTAGATTGCTTTCGGAAATAGGTATTTTAAAATTATAGAACCTGGCAGGGCCGGGTATAAATACTGATAGTTTGTTATAAAATATTGTCCATACCCTGCCCTTATGATCAACTTTGAACCTTTGCATACGATTACTCGGTAAGCCATCGGCCGCATCCCAGAATTGTAAATTTTTATTTACAGGATTATAATGATAAAGCCCGGTTCCTTTACTAAGTATCCATAAATTTCCATTAGGATCTTCCTCGACAAACAAACCTGTCCCGTCATCCTTCATATCGTCCTTTATAAATTTTACTCGTTGCAGTACATTGCCATTTCTAATTGCAATATGATTATTGTATGAAGCCACAATAACTTTATGGCTTGGAGTACATACAATACTTGCTGCGATCGTTCGGTCTGTTGGCATTGCAGGATCTGGAGGATAAGAGATCAATTCACTTTTATCTTTCAGGTAATTCCAATACAATAATTTTTTCCCGTTATTGAAATAAACAACAGAATCTCCATCCATTGCCATTTCCGAACATGAAAAATCTTTATATCCGTTTGGTAAAAAAGTATAAGGAGTGATCTTCTGAGTACCTTTTTTCAGTTGCCAGGACCCAGTATATGTATTAATTATAACCAGGTCTTTAATAAATCGGATAGAATTAGGAAAACCCGGTTTTACTCCATTAGGTTGTGGTTCTGCTTTAGATAGATCAAACACTTCATATTTCTCATTCCGCGGATAATAATGAATAAGCAGTGACGACCTTGTCAACATCCAAAAACTTTCATCCGCTTTATCTTCTTCTAAATATAAAATAGAAGTCTTTGCCAATTCCGGGATCTTTTTCGGTAAATTATATTCCTTATAAATGTTTCTTTCAGGATTACATCTTGAAATTCCTGCATGAGTTCCCAGCCAGATAGTTCCGTATTCATCTTGTAAAATATCCCAAAAGAACTGTGTTACAACCGTACGATCACCATCCTGCTCATGCTTCAGTTCAATGATCTTGTTATTATTTGCCAAATCAATCAATAAAAGTTGATAGGTCAGGCTTGAAAACCATAAGCGATGATTATTATCTTCGAATATTGTCGCCCCATCTGCTTCCGGTATTTCATTTTTTATACTGATCCTTTGCAATATCTTTCTGCTATTGGGATCAAAAGAAATGATCTCTTTCTGATCATTATTACAAAACCAAATTTTACCTGTAGGTGACAGGCAAATAGCTGAGACATTTCTTTTTTTGAATAATGAATCATTGAGTTGATTTTGGCAATGAAGGAATGTTCTTTTTGCTATTTCAAAATACATTATACCGGCACGAGTTGCCAGCCAAAATCCTTTTCCAGAGGGATCCTTCACCACACCATTTTTTCGTATCTGGAAATATTCAACAGAATCGCGGTTATTAGTTGGCATGAACTCATCTTCAAACTCTTTTTTGTCCACATTGAATTTTAGTAAAGACCATAGCCCAATTGCCCAAATACTTCCTTGTTTGTCACAAATGATCTTGTAAAAGGTTTGTCCTTTACCAACACTTCTGATAGTATAATTAATAAACTTGTCTTTGATTGGTTCGAAACAAAAAACACCATTGTCTGTGCTACCCCAGATATTTCCTTTGGTGTCCTCACATAAACTATGCACCACCTCATTTATCATTGAACTAGCACCCTTTCTTTTTTTATAAACAAAAAAGTTGGACCCATCGTATCGGTTAAAGCCATTGTAAGTGCCGATCCATAAAACACCGCGACTGTCTTTCAAAAAACAGTTTACAATATTATCACCCAACCCATCATTTTCTTTCAGATGAGTGAATACAAAGGGGCTTTCCTGTGCTGATGCATTCAGCTCAATAACCAATAAAACAAAAAGTATAAATATCAACCGTATTCGCATTCAGGAAAGCTAATAAAAACAGGCGGGCTGTACAAGTTTAACCTGCAGATATGCATTCATTTCAATTGAGCTGCACAAAAACCCAAACGAAATGCAGCGGGTCTAAAACGAGATGCGTTTGTGTCATTTAGCTAGTATAAAACTTCAAACTTCCTGCTTTTGCATTTTAATTGAAACGTCGTGCATATTAATCTGAAATTTCCTCATATGGCTGTGTAAAATTTTTAAACCGAAAAACAGTTTTCCATTTTTACAGTGTCAAAACAAAAACACTTATGACTCAACAATCAACCATCACTCTCGCCACCTCAGAAGGTAAATATTTTTTCAGCCCTGAAGAGATCGTACGCCTTGAAGCGAGCAGCAATTACACAAAAATCTATTTCAGCAATAAAACCAAAATGATATCAGCAAAAGTGCTGAAAGAGTTTGTACTCATGCTGGAACCGTTTGGTTTTGTACGTACGCATCGTACGCATTTGGTAAACAGGCAACATATTCTTTGTGTAACTCACGATGGCAATATCATAATGAAAGATTCATCGGTGGCAGAAATAAGCCGCCGCATGAAAAGCGGGGTAATGAAACAACTTAAAAATGCAGCTTAATTAAATCAATTTTTAAACAACTTATATGAGAAATCTTCTCCTTTTTACCAGCTTTATTATTGGTTTTGTAAATGCAAATTCGCAGGCAGTTGGTATTGGCATCACATCCCCCTCTTCAAGTTCAATGCTTGATATCAGCAGTACAACTAAAGGCATGTTAATGCCCCGCATGACATCTGCACAACGCACTGCCATATCATCTCCTGTTTCAGGATTACTGGTATTTGATACGGATACCAAAACACTTTGGGCCTATGATGGCACAGCATGGAAAAATCTTTATACAAGTGGTGGAGTATTGACACTACCATTTTCACAGACAGTTAATACAGGAATTTCAGCATTCCAGGTAACCAACCAGGGAACCGGTGCGGCTATTGAAGGTTCTTCTACTGCTCAGTTTGGTACAGGCATAACTGCAAAAACTACTGGTGAAGGCGGTTGGAGTCTTTTTGCTTTTTCTAATGGGGCCGGATCACAATCAATAAGATCTTATGCAGATAATGGAACAGCATTTCATGGTGAAAATAATAATGCTGCTAATACAAACACTTTAGTGAACCTTTTTAATAAAGGTGCAGGTAAGACAGGCAGCTTTCAGCTTTCCAACAACAGTAGTACCTCACCCAATGTACAGATTGCAGGAAATCATCGTGGTGAACAATTGAAAATTTATCAAACGAATATATTAAACAGTGCCGCTGCTGTTTCAATTGAAAATTCGGGGACTGGACAAGGGCTTTATTCTACTGCAACTATTGGTTTTGGTATTTACGGTAAAAGTATAGGAAACGTCGGAGTATATGGTGAAAGCTCTACCGGGTATGGTGCAATGGGTGCTTCAACATCCGAGAATGGTGTATTCGGTTTAAGTGACGGCAACGGTAAGGCTGGTGTAAGAGGTGAAGCAGGAGGCTCGAATAGTAATGGTGTTTACGGAACAACAACCTCAGCAACTGGACATGGAGTATCGGGATTTAATGCATCAGGTATAGGAGTTCTTGGTTCAAGTAATACTTCAACAGGTGTTTATGGTTCAAGTATAAGTGGAACTGGTCTTATTGGCTACAGTACCAGTGGCACCGGGCTTTATACTTCCAGTATCAGTGGTCTTGCTCTTGATGTAAATGGAAATTTAAAAATATCAGGTGGTAATACCAACCCAAGCGATGGCGCCATTCTTACAAGCAATGCAAGTGGTAATGCAACCTGGAAACCCAGGAAGGTTGCGTTTAGCGCTTCCGGTTCCGGTACCAATCCACCTACCATACTATCTTATGTTAACACAACTATCGGGTATCAATCCGAGCGGTTCGATGCAGGCAACGATTTTAATACTTCTAGTGCTAATCCTGACCCAAATACCTTTATTGCTCCTGTTACAGGGGTGTATCATTTTTCTGCGGGCACGATAGTGGGGATATCATCGCTAATCTATAATATTGATTACAGTGAGATTAGTTTGATACGAAATAATTCAACATTGAAAGTGGTACGTGGCAATTTGCCTGATAATGGTCCTACAGGAAGTACGATTCAGTTAACTATTGATGCAACGGTATATCTGAATGCAGGAGACAAAGTGATTGTCCAAGTGTTACAAGGAAATCTTAATGATATTACCGGATTTTATTTGAGTTCAGAGTTTAGCGGCCATTTAGTCTATGCTGAATAATTATTTCTTTAGATACATACAAAGACACCATCAAGACAATCCGCCAGCACATCCTTTGTGTAACTCACGATGGCAATATCATTATGAAAGATTCATCGGTGGCTGAAATAAGCCGCCGCATGAAAAGCGGGGTAATGAAACAACTTAAAAATGCAGCTTAAATAATTTAATTGAAAAAAATGAGAAAGTTTTTTATCACGGTTATTGTTGTAGTTACGATTTCTAAATCCTTCTCCCAGAATTTAGGAATAGGCACCACTACACCGGCTTATCCATTGACAGTTGTTCCTAATGGCAACGGTATTGGAATAGTACAAAAAGGTGGTTCAGTAGAAATGGGTTTTGTTACTAATGCTGCTACAGGTGCATGGTTAAAGACTTTGACAAACCATAATTTGAATTTCACAGTAAATCATATTGCTAATAATCCTGACCCGGTTTTGATAGTATCCACAACCGGAAATGTAGGCATAAGTACAGGCGTTATAGCACCAGCTTATAAACTTGATATTAACGGCAGAATGAGAATACGCAATGATGATCAAACAGCAGGTATCTGGTTTGATGGAAACACATTAGCTACCCGTTCCTTTATTGGTACTATTAATGAAAATCATATCGGCATCTGGGGCAGTGGTGGTACCGGCTGGAATATTGCAATGAATGTGGAAAATGGAAACACTGGTATTGGTATATCTACACCTACTGCCAGACTGGATATTAATGGAGCAGTAAGATTAAGAAGTAATACACCAAAAACAGGCAGTGTGCTTACAAGTACTGATGCAAATGGTAATGTAACCTGGCAAGCTCCGGTTGCTTTCAAAGCATGGGGAAGTACCGATGGTAACTCGACATCTTATAATATTCCGCCAGGTGGCTGGGCAGACTATATAAAATATTTTTTCAGTTCATCCACTGATTATAATTTAGGATTCCACTATAACTCAAACACCTCTGAATTTACTGCCCCGGTAAATGGTATTTACCACTTTGATGCACAAGTGGCATTTGAATTAGAACTTATGCAAGGAGGCGTTGGCATTTTTGTACTTGAGCCAATCGGGTCAAATTCCGTTATTAATGCAAAAGGTTCACAAACCAGTAATGGTTCACCTTATCCGGAATGGGATTTCGATGTATTTGATGATGTCGGTGCTGCCAATGTCCATAAAGTTTCAACTGATGTTCGGCTGAATGCAGGCGAAAGAGTTCTTGTGAAAATCATGAGGAATAATGCCACCAACGATGGGATTTATGACCGGGTCAAACCAGATATAAGATTAACATGGTTTTCCGGGCACCTTGTTACACGTCTTTAACCAATTGTTATTGATACACCAATGTTTCATTCTCAGAAATTATAAACAATGAATGCTTACAATAAAACATTTTTTAACATGAAGCAACTAAAATTCATAACACTAGTATTAATAATCACCTGCCGGGTCAATGCTCAAAATGTAGGTATTGGTACCACAACACCGACTTATCCACTAACCGTTGTACCCGATGGTAATGGCAATGGAATAGTGCAAAGCAGCCAGGGACAAATCGGGTTTAATACAAGTGCAACATGGGGTGGTATTTTAAAAACGCTTAGTTCTATTCCACTGGGATTTTCAACAAATAACAGCGCTACTCCCATGATGATTTTTTCTACAGACAGAAATGTCGGGATAGGATTGGGCGTCAACTTACCCACCTACAAACTTGATATTGTTGGCAGAATGAGATTACAACATAATATATCGAATAATCAAACCGCCGGTATTTGGTTTGATGGAACCACAATAGAAACCCGTTCTTTTATTGGTACTATAAATGATGATCATGTAGGTATTTGGGGAGACGGCGGAGCTGGCTGGAATATTGCCATGAATGTAGAAAATGGAAATACAGGCATTGGCACTTCAGCTCCAACTGCTAAACTGGATATTAATGGATCACTCAGGTTAAGAAGTGGTGGACCAAAAGCAGGAAGTGTACTTATAAGCACTGATGCAAATGGAAATGCAGACTGGCAGGATCCTGTTGCATTTCATGCATCAGGCACCGGGATAGACTCTTTTGCAATACCTGCTAATACATGGACGAAGTTTATTTTTTCAAACTTTACTGAATATAATTCCGGGCTGCATTACCAGCCAGTCGCTTCACAATTTGTAGCACCGGTAAAAGGAATTTATCATTTTACTGCACAGGCTGATCTTGCTTTTACCAATACAACCAACCAGGGTATTGCCCTGAAACGCTCAAGGTATGGAGCGATAAGCAACATTGCATATAAAATGCTGAACCATGGCGGAGTTTCTGTTTCAGGTACACTGTACAACAACAAGGAAGGTACTGGTATGGAAATTTCAACTGAAGTTTTATTGGAAGCCGGTGATATCATATGGCTGGAAGTTTATCATGGTACTGCTACCTACACCTACAGTTATACTGGTTCTCATTGGTTTGCCGGAAACCTGGTTACAAGACTATAAAAAAAATTGCAGTGACACTGAAATCACATTTAAAAACAATTGTATGCATAAAATAATTTTCCCTTTTTTATTTATCTTCCTTACAGGGCATGTTCAATCTCAAAATGTAGGTGTTGGTACCAACTCACCTACTTATCCGCTAACTGTTGTGTCAAATAATAACGGCATCGGTGTCGTACAAAAAAATGGTGTAGTTGAAATGGGATTAGAGCTTACATCAGGTGGCTGGTTAAAGACATTCTCAAATCATAATTTACATTTTGCCACCAACAACAGTTCCGTTCCCGCAATGACAATTTCAACAAGTGGGAATGTTGGTATTGGTCTGGCTGGGGCTGTACCGTCGTATAAACTGGATATTGAGGGAAGGTTAAGATTTCAGCATTCCACTAATAGTGCAGGAATCTGGTTTGATGGCACAGCCTTTACTCCCCGATCTTTTATTGGCACACTCAACGATGATTATGTTGGTATATATGGGAATGGTGGTGCCGGATGGAATTTCGTCATGAATGTTGAAAATGGTAATACAGGAATAGGCACCTCTTCACCCACTGCTAAATTAGATGTAAACGGCACGCTGCGAATACGTGGTGCCGATGCAAAATTGGGAAGCACCTTTGTAAGTACAGATGCAAATGGTAACGCTGAGTGGATGGCCCCTGTAGCATTCCGTGCACAAGGCAGTGTTGATGGAGGCTCCACTACCGTTGGTGCCGGTGCATGGACAAAAGTTTTTTTCAGCACAACCACTTCTTACAATGCCGGGTTACATTATCAGCCGCTGGCTTCACAATTTGTAGCACCTGTAAAAGGAATTTATCATTTCAATGCTCAAACCAGTTGGCTTAATCGCAGGTATTCTGTGGGTATTGGATTAGAAGGTACAAGAAACGGTGTAAGCATAACGACGTTACCACAATATTCTTATGCGAATGGAAGAGTTGAACATGAAGGTAGTTATTATACTTTATACAAAGCAAACATTGAATCTCTATCCGTTGATGTAAAACTGGAAGCCGGTGATATTATCTGGCTGAAAGTTTATCGCAATACCGGTGATCAACTGAGTGCTGATCCTACAGTGACATGGTTTACGGGACGGTTAATTACACCCTATTAATTACTGCTGCGGTTTGAAAAGATGATTGAAGAATTGAAAAAAGAAATAGCAGAGTTAAAAAACAAAGAATTAATATTTAATACAGCCGGGTAAAATATAAACCTGGCTGTTTTTTATTTCATCGCAGGGTTATCTATCCATCCACTTCTTAAACTGCGGTGCTTTTTCCCGGCTGATGTCAACCTCGAGTTTAATTACAGGCTTTAAGGTGAGTACGAGCTTCGAATTTTCCAGCGGCTTTACACTGGCAATTGCATCAATATTGATGATGCATTGACGGTTGGCCCGGTAAAATTGCTTAGGATCCAGCAGTTCTTCAATTTCATCCATGCTTTCAAAATCAAGAATATGTTTATCCCCCGAAAATGTGTAGATGTAAAAAAGATTTTCTTTTGAAAACGCTGCAATATCTTTTGTATTAACCGGCATCCATTGGTGCCGATTATTAATTATAAATTTTTCTTTATATACAGGACTATTGGCAGGCTGTCCATTAGTAATAGTTTGCAAAAAATCTTTGATGCCTGTCGGATATTGCTGTTTGCTTTCTACGATTGTCCGGCATTTATCTATTGCATGTTTCAGCTCATCATTTTCTACCGGCTTAAGGATATAATCAACGCCATTTACTTTAAATGCTTTGATGGCATATTCATCATAAGCAGTAGTAAACACTACCGGGCAATCGATCTGGAACTGATCGAATAAAGAGAAGCTTACGCCATCTGAAAGTTGTATGTCCATAAAAAACAAATCAGGTAGTGCATTATTCAACAACCATTTTTTTGCCACCTTCAGGCTGGGAATAATATCTACTATATCTACATCAGCACTTACTTCCTTTATTTTTGTTTCCAGCTCTTTTGCAATCAATATTTCATCTTCGATAATAACTGCTTTCATATCAAAGGAATTTTAATTGTAAAATAGTTTTGATCCTCATTTATAATAAGTGGTCTTGAGTCAAGATATTGGTAAAGTGATCTCATATTCTGCAATCCTTGTTTATTACTGGTTTCTACAAATTCTTTTTTCTGTAGGTTATTTCTTACTACCAGGTAGTTATCTTCCACAAATATCTCAACTATCAAAGGTGTCTCTTCATCCACAAGATTATGCTTGATCGCATTATCAATAAGATTTTGTAAGGTAACAGGTACAATCCTTAAATGCAGGTGTTCGTCATTAATATTGAATTTTACCTGCAACCCTTCCCGGAAACGTGTTTGTTGCAATTCAATATAGGTTTGTACAAAGCTGATCTCGTCTTTGAGTTGCACCAGTTCGGAGTCACGGCTTTTTAAAATATACCGGTAGATCTTTGACATTCTTTCCAAAAAATCACCAGCATGTTTCTGATCCACACGGATAAGGCTGCGTAATGAAGTAAGTGAGTTAAAAAGAAAATGTGGATTTAAATGCTGCTTCAGGTTTTCGTACATTACCAATGCTTTTTCTTTTTCCAGTGCCCCTGCCTTATTTTCCAATGCATGTACCCGCTGCTGTTGTAAAAAACGATAACGTACAATACCATAGATCAGCAAACCAAGAAGCATAGCAACAAGCAATCGAAACCAAAATGTTTTATAAAAAACGGTGGCAATAAAAATTTCCAGTTGATGTTCAGGCACATTCCAGTCTCTCGGATTTGCGGTTGCTTTATAACGGAATATGTACTTGCCGCCAGGAACATTCGTATAGTTTATTATCCTGTCTTTTGTATAGATCCAATCTTCGTTAAAAGCTTCAAGCTTGTAAGCAAATAATGTGCTTTGAGGATTTGAATAGTTTAACGCTTCCAGCTCAATAGAAAAAAAACTTTCGTTTGGCCGAAGGTTAATCTGCTTCAATTCCCGTACAGGCAGCTCTCCATTTAGTTCTCTTCCTGAAACCCGGATAGAAACAATAGCTGCCGGCAAAACAGCTCGATGGATTTTTATAGTATAGGGATCAAACTGTACTATGCCATTATATGTTGCATATACAAAATTTCCGTTATGCAACTTGTAGGCACCCCCCTCATAAAAATACCCGTTGCTCAATCCATCTTTTTCATCAAACACATGAAAGCTTTTCCGGTCGGCTTCTAACATGCACAAACCTTTACTACTACCCATCCATAAACGATTGAGGCTATCGACCAGCAAGCCAGAAACTTTATTGGCCGGCAAGCCATCTTCTTCATAATACCTGTTGAATATTTTTTTTTCATCGTCATAAGCAATCAATCCATTTATAGCAGACAACCAGATAATCCCATTCTTATCTTCGGCAATTGACGTTATATAATCAAGGGAAAGGGATTGAGGGTTGAGCGTTTTAAAATCAAAAAACTGTCCTTCATTTTTTTGTTCATCATATCTCAACAGGCCACGGTTGGAAAGACTTAGCCAATAAATATTGCGGCTATCCTGAAATGCAGTATATACAGCGTATTTTTTATACTTCGCTAATACGGGCCTGTTAAAAAAGTTTTCAAATTTTTTTTTCTCCTTATTAAACCTATACATACTTGCAGGCGTACAGGCCATTAATCTTTTTTGCCTGTCAAAGCCGAGATAATTAATAAATAAGGCTGGGATGGAATCGGAATAGTTTACAGACTCTATTTTCTTTGATATAGGATTCCATTTGTTAAGACCATTACCTGTACCAATCCATATCACGCCATTTCCATCTGCCTGTAAAGAACGAATTGAATTATTTGCATCCTGTGATTTTATTTGTGCCAGGAAAAAATTCTGAAAACTTTCGGATTGGCGGTTATAAAAAGAAAGCCCCCTGTATGTACCAATCCATAAATTACCATTGGCATCTTCAGTAACAGCCTGGCACCAGTTATCGGCCAATGCCGGATCCCGAAACGTTGATCTGCTGATAGTGGTAAATGAATTGTTAGCAGGGAAAAAATAATCAACTCCATTGTTCTGGGCTGAAAGCCAGATACCCTTATCCCTGTCTTCATATAATGTATAGATCGTATTGGAGCTTACACCTGATGGATTTCCGGGATCATGAAGAAAATACCGGAAATTTTTCTTTTCTACATCAAATTTCACCAAACTTGAACGAAGTGTTGCGATCCAAAGCCTGTTTTCACTATCAATCATTAGATCCAGGATGCGGTTATCGATCCATTCTTTTTGCTGGGTATGCAATTGTTCGAAATAAATAAATGATTTTTTTGCCGGATCAAACTGTATAAGATTTGATCCATAATAATCAGCAGATATCCATACCATCCCATTTTTATCAATTACAATATTCTGTATATCGTTACTGTGTATAGATATAGGATCATTAGCATTATACTGATACGATTCAGTTGTCCATGTTTTATAATTAATAACAAAAAGGCCAGCTTTAGAACCTAGATAAATATTTTCTTTTCCATCTGTCGCAAAAGCATAGATATGAAGCTTTGCAATTTTCCTTATAAATGAATCGCTATGACGGGCCAGTTCAGTTACTTCATTTGTTTTTTCATTTGCTATCACTAAACCTTTTTGCGAATTCATCCACAGTATACCATCCTCAGTTTCTATCATCCTGCTATCCCTAGCAATAATGCCAAAAGGTGATCGCTGAAAATTATTATGCAAATAATCGTAGCGGCAAAAACCTGTAAAAGTGCTGATATATAAATTACCACCCCGCGTACAGTACATACGGCGGATATTCATATCGGGTAATGAAGTACTGTCTTTTATGTCTGAAACATACTTGAGCATAGTGTGACCGTTGTACTTGTTCAGTCCGATGCTTCCCAGCCAGATGGTACCATATTTATCCTGTACTATGGAACTTACTTTAGGTTCAGTAATACCGTCATTCATGGTCAGGTGCCTGAAATGATAGGTAGATTGTGCAGATGAATAACAAGCCGCAATAATAAAAATGAATAGCGTTGATAATTTCCTGACTGACATTATTTACAAAATAGCAAACCTGCAGGGCTATACAAAATTTAAACCCGGAAGCGTAGTAAAAAAGGGGCGGAAGCGTTATAAATCAAGTCCCACCAATTAAAAAAAATAAACTCTAAAATAATAAGGAAGGGAAAGCGAAGAACAAAGAATGAAATGTTTTAATAGTATTCCCTACAGTAGTTATAAACAAAATTTATACCCCATAACGTTTCCACTCCTTTTTTACTACGCTTCCGCTACAAATGAATTACAACACAACCGGATAAAATTTTTATCTGTCTGATCAGTTTGCATTTTTGAGATTGAAATAATATCAAAACCAACTAGCATGAAACAATTTCTTATTTTTTTAATAATTTTTTTGATGGCATTTTCATTACAGGGACAAAATATCGGTATCGGCACAATATCGCCTAATAGCAGTGCTATGCTTGATATCAGCAGCACAACTAGAGGATTGCTGATTCCAAGAATGACAACAGCCCAACGCTCAGTTATTATAATGCCTGCTGCAGGACTGTTGGTGTATGATACTGATGCTGCAAATTTTTACTATTACAATGGAAGTTCGTGGACAGCATTTAGTGGAATTGGTGGTAGCAATACTAACTGGAAACTGACAGGTAACACCGGCACCAGCCCTGTTAGTGATTTTATTGGCACATTTGATAATGAGTCGGTGATGTTTAGAATAAATAATATTCCTGCGGGACTACTGAGTAAAGATGGAAGTGTTTTTTGGGGGAGCCAGGCCGGGTTTAATAATGGTTCACGTTATAGCAATATCGCCATTGGCACCCGGGCACTTTACAGTAACAGTCGAATCAATAATACGATTGCTATTGGTGACTCTGCACTATACAACAATAATGTAATAGGTCTTGACGATGACTACCCAGATGCAACAGATAATATCGCCATTGGCTCCAAAGCACTTTATGCAAATACGACTGGCTTTAGAAACAGTGCCTTTGGTACAAAAGCATTAAATCACAACAATACCGGTTCTGGCAATAGTGCGTTTGGATATGAGAGTCTTGAAAATAATACAGGTTCTTTTAATAGTGGTTTTGGAAGTCATACATTAAGTTCTAATACTTCAGGGTCTGCAAATACAGTTATCGGGGCATTTGCATTAATTAATAATACAACCGGAAGTACCAACACTGTTGCTGGCAATAATGCAGCCTATCAGAATCAAACTGGTTATTCCAATATTGCCATTGGAACTCACAGCCTGTACAATAATACGAATCGCAATAACATTGTGGCTGTTGGTGATTCAGCGTTGTTCTCTAACGGAATAGGTGCAGTCATCTCAAGCCAGGCAGTAAAAAATACTGCAGTAGGCTCAAAGGCTTTATACAACAATACAACAGGAAGTGTAAATACTGCTGTAGGTTTTGAATCGCTGAAAAATAATATTACAGGACAAGGCAATACTGCATTAGGCGTATCGACATTGCTGAATAATTCATCCGGATCTAATAATACTGGAACTGGTGAAGATGCGTTAAGATCTAATACATCTGGTTCAGAGAATACAGCCAACGGTGCCGCTGCGCTAATGCTTAATACAACTGGTATTTTTAATACCGGTATTGGTTCATCTTCTCTTACCACTAACACAACAGGAAGCTATAACACTTCGGTGGGTTATGCATCTGCATCCATGAATACAACCGGGGACAATAATACTAGCTTAGGGGCTGGCTCTCTTTATCAAAACACGACAGGTTATAATAACACAGCCGTAGGACACAGTGCTCTTACTTCTAATACAATCGGCATTTATAATACAACCAGCGGCTACCAAACGACAATAAATAATACTTCAGGTTCAAGGAATACAGTATATGGCTCATTGACGATGTCAGCCAATATCACAGGTAACCAGAATACAGTTATTGGCTACCAGGCAATGAATGCTAATACCAGTGGTGATGCAAATGTAGCTGTAGGTGGTTCAGCACTGACTGGGAATGTTACAGGGTCGAATAATACTGCTGTTGGATACAATGCAGATGTTTCTGCAAATAATCTTATCAATTCAGCAGCTATTGGATACAATGCGACTGTTAATGCTAGTAACAAAATCCGTATTGGCAACAGTAGCGTTACTGTTATTGAAGGCCAGGTAGCTTATACAGTAAGCGATGGCCGCTTCAAGAAAAATATACAGGATAATGTTCCCGGTCTTGAATTAATTACTGCATTAAAACCGCTAACCTATCAATATAAAAGTTATGAGTTCGAAAAATTTTTAAATAAAAACAATGAGAAGCGACAGGCAGAATTAAAACAAGCTGATTTTTCCGAAGCTGAAAGCATGACGCATATGGGTTTCATTGCTCAGGATGTTGAAAAACTTGTAAAGCTAAAAGGATATAATCTTTCCCTGGTACATAGCCCTACCAATCCTACCGATAATTACAGTATCGCTTATAGCGAATTAGTAGTTCCACTTGTAAAAGCTGTTCAGGAACAACAACGGCTTATCGAACAGCAACAAAAAGCTATTGAACAAATGCAAAAAGAAATAACTGTATTAAAAGAAAAATCAAAAACCAATTAATATGACAAGGATTGTTTCACTGCTTTTAGTTTTACTAATAGCAAATTTTCTACCGGCACAAAATACCGGTATCGGCACATCAACCCCAGATAACAGTGCTATGCTTGATATTACAAGTACTAATAAGGGACTGTTGATTCCCAGAATGACAACTGCACAACGCAATGCTATTGTAAACCCGGCTACAGGTTTATTGGTTTGGCAAACCGATGGCACAGCAGGTTTCTATTATTACAATGGCAGCACATGGACTGCTTTCACTGGAGGAGCACCTATTCCATTGAGTGGCTGGGCTACTACCGGAAATGCAGGCACTGATTCGATCACCAACTTTATTGGCACAATAGATAATCAACCACTCATTGGTAAAGTTAATGGCGAACAGGTATTTCGCTTCAGTGAAAAAATGGAAAGCACATTGGCCGGGTTTCAGGCGGGTAAAGTCAACATCGCAAGATATAATACATTTTATGGTTACCAGGCGGGCAAAGCAAACACGACAGGCAACTATAATTTATTTGCGGGTTACCAAGCTGGCCAAAATAATACCAATGGTGGCGAAAATACTTTTATAGGTTACCAGGCCGGGCAATCTAATACTACAGGCTATAGAAATTTTTTCTGTGGTGTAAATGCCGGCAACAATAATACTAACGGCTTTCAGAATCATTTTATAGGCTATAAGGCCGGTCAGGCTAACACAACAGGTTTTTGGAATCATTTCAGCGGAACTTTCGCAGGTTTTACAAATACTACCGGCAACAGTAATGTATTTGAAGGCACATATGCAGGATACTTAAATACAACCGGGGCAAATAATACTTTTATTGGTTATAGTGCAGGTTACGCAAATACAACAGCAAGCAAAAATCATTTTGTAGGTAGCTATGCAGGCACAAATAATACGACTGGTTACGAAAATCATTTTGAAGGTTATTCTTCTGGATTTTATAATACGACTGGTTATGAAAACCATTTTGAAGGTTATTATTCCGGTCTCAGCAACACAACTGGCATAAATAATCATTTTGAGGGTTATAAATCAGGTATGAATACTACAACTGGTAGCCAGAATCATTTTATCGGTTACCAGGCTGGTCGGGAAAATATAACGGGCAATTACAATCATTTCGTTGGAGTATTTGCAGGTGTTTCAAATGCCAATGGAAATAATAATTTCGTTGAAGGATACCAGGCCGGGGCACTAAACATTTCCGGTAACAATAATTTTATCACCGGATTTCAATCTGGTTATTTTAATACAGCAAGCTATAATCATTTTACCGGTTACCAGGCTGGCTTGAGCAACACAACCGGTACACCTAATCATTTTGAAGGATACCAGGCTGGTTTCGCCAATACAACTGGCAGTCAAAATCACTATAGTGGATATGCCGCGGGTTATAAAAATACAACAGGTTTCAGTAATACTTTTCTAGGCTATCAAACCGGACATGAGAATGTAACAGGTAGTGGTAATGTAATGATCGGGCATCTGGCAGGCTATAATGAAACCAGCAGTAATAAACTTTATATTAGCAATTCCGCTACTGCTAATCCATTAGTCTTCGGCGATTTTACAAACCAGTATATCAAATTAAACGGAGACCTGCGTCTGAAAAAGACAATAGATAATGGTGCCCCTATGCTACGTCTAACTGATGTCGTCAGCGATTATACAAAAGTTATATATGAAAGCACTGGCTATCCTTACTATTGGGCTACTATATCCAGTGGAGCAGAAGAAAATATCGGCTATTCTGATTTTTCATTTTATTACAGCCATTTTGCAGATAATAACGGACGTATCTTTTCAATCAGTACCAATGGGAATGCTTACTTAGAAGGCACTCTATGGGAAAGCTCCGATCAAAGACTCAAGAAGAATATTACACCTTACACAGGAGCTCTTAACAAAATCAAACAATTGAGAGCTGTTACTTATGAATGGAAAAACAGAGAAAAGCATAACGTTGAAAACATTGGTTTTGTTGCCCAGGAATTAGAGCAGATCATACCACAACTTGTCACAACAAAAGAAAATGGATACAAAGCAGTTGCTTACTCCAAAATGGTTCCCGTTCTTGTAGAAGCGATCAAAGAGCAGCAAAAGATGATTGACGAGTTAAAGCAGGCAGTAGATGAGCTAAAAACAAAAAAGTAATTCTGTAAATTATTTTTTATGAAAACAATTAATCAAAAACTTTCATTAGGAACTTCAAAGGGTTTATATTTTTTTAGTCCTGATGAAATACTAAGACTTGAGGCCAGCAGCAATTATACTTTTATTCATTTTACAAATAATACCAAACTGTTAAGTTCTAAAGTGCTGAAAGAGTTTGAGCAAATGTTAGAGCCTTTTGGATTTGTCAGAACCCATCGTACACATTTGGTAAACCGTAAGCATATTCTTTGTGTTACTTCCGATGGTAATATTATTATGAAGGATGCATCGATAGCTGAAATATCAAGGAGGATGAAAAGTGGAGTAATGAGAGCATTACGTAACGCAGCATAGTAATAAGTAATCATTGATTATACAAAATATCTCCCCGGGTTTGGTTCATTTCTTATTTTTGGCAAAACAAATAGCATGTACCAAACCCTTCTCACTTCTTTAGAGAACAATATTCTTATCATTACTATCAACCGGCCCGATAAACTGAATGCATTGAACAAAGATGTGTTCACGGATCTGAATAATGCCGTAACTGAAATTGAAAATAATACAGAAATAAGATCAGCTATTATTACCGGTGCCGGGCCAAAAGCATTTGTTGCCGGTGCAGATATTTCAGAGTTTGGTGGTTTTGATAAAGAACAAGCAATGGCATTGGCCAAAAGAGGGCAGGATATTTTTGCGAGGATAGAAAATTGCGGTAAGCCGATTATAGCAGCAGTAAATGGTTTTGCACTCGGTGGTGGCTGTGAATTGGCAATGAGTTGTCATTTTCGTATCGCAAGCGACAATGCAAAGTTTGGACAGCCTGAAGTAAATCTTGGGTTGATCCCGGGTTATGGCGGCACACAGCGTTTAGTTCAGTTGATTGGAAAAGGAAGGGCAATTGAATTACTGGTTTCTGCAAATATGATTGATGCGGCTCCAGCTTTGCAATATGGGCTGGTAAACTATGTAACAACGCAGGATGATCTGCTGAATAAAGCAAAGGCGCTTCTTGCTATAATCAATTCAAAGGCCCCACTTGCTGTAGCTGCTTGCATTAAAACAGCAAATGCAGTTTTCGATGAAACAATTGATGGCTTTGAACTGGAAATAAAAGAATTTGGAAATTGTTTTGATACTGAAGATATGAAAGAAGGAACTACTGCCTTTCTTGAAAAAAGAAAAGCAATATTTAAAGGGAAATAATTGCGCTAAAAAATAAAGACTGCCCGTATGGACAGCCTTTATTTTTAACTATTGCAAAATTTATTCCTTCACAAACTTTACACTTCTAACCTCACTGCCGTTATTAATATTCAACATATAAATACCAGCAGGCAGTTTTGCAATATTTATTTCAGTGATCATTTTATTTGTCTGTTGCTGCATCACCATTTTACCCATTACATTATATACCTGCAATGTTGCGTTTGATTGTAAATCATCAATCGAAACATTCAGTTTGCTTCCAGCCGGGTTAGGAAAAATATTTACCCTTGCAGAAGTAATTAGATCACTGCCATCGCCCCTTGAGGCTGTACCACCTCCAACATTTAGTGTGTAACATGAACTTGCATCACTTGCATTTCCTTTCGGGAATACCCTTGCATAGTAAGTACCTGCACCAAGAGTCGTGTTGATTATTTCATTAGCTGTTCCGTTATTTTGTGAAGTAACCAATGCAGTACTGCTGCTGTTAAGTAATGATAATTGATAGTTGTCAGGCAATGTTGTTAATGACAGAATGATCGAACCACCCGTTCCAATTACAAATTTGTAATGATCATTATCCCCTCTTGCCGAAATAGTTCCTTTAATATCTGTATTGAATGGGATCTGAAGGGCGCCTCCTGTTGTTCCATTTGTGCTTACGTCATATATGCCGGGGCAAACACCTCCTCCAGTTGAGCCAGTCGTAAACTGTTCAGCAATATAATTTCCCGAACCGCCAGAACAATTGGCTCTTACTCTCCAATCATAAATAGTAGCAGCTGATAAACTGCTGAGATTTGCAGAAAGCAAAGTTGTGGCTGTCGCCACATTTATCCATGTGCCACTTGATGCGGCCTTATAATCTACATCATAGTTCAATGCGCCACTAACAGTATTCCAATTAATAGTAGCGCTGTTTGTAGTGACAGCTGTTTCATTCAAACCAGTTGGATCTCCACAAGCAGCCGGTGTACCAATGGTGAAGTTGGTGTTAGAGATATCAAAGAAAATATTTCCAACTGCTTCAACTTTTATGCGGTTAGTTCCACCCGGTGTGTTGGGTACAGCTACAAGCTCTGAACCATCATTTGCTATGCCCGATGCTAATATTGAGAATGTATTACCGCCATCGGTAGATAAAAGAATATTCACTGTAGCGCAACTAACCGGTGCAGCCGTTGTGTTATTTACACTCCAGGTTACTGTTGCATTTCCGCCAGCACTCCATGTAATATTTGTATTTGGAGATGTGACTGCAAATGGGCCAGAAGTATTGGTAACAGTAACTACAGCATCCGTAAATCCAGTTTGCCCAATTGTCGATCCTGCAACATAAGGACTATTATCTCTTACTGTTACCCTGAAGTTTAAGGTTCTTGAAACAGAGCTTAATGCTTCAGTGTTTGCTGCTGCATCACCACCTAAAGTAGGAGTTACGTTTAAACCAGCCAGGATGGTTGATAATCTTGGAAACAATCTTGTCCCCGATGGAGTAGCTGGAAATGATAACCAATTTGGACCTGTAGCTTTTGTTGGTGACGCAACACTACCTGATCCGGATGTTGTGGCATTATCATTTTGTTCCCAGCAATAAGTTAATGGATCATTCTCACCATCAGTCGCAGAAGCAGTTAATGCAAACGGAGTGCTGATAGGAATTGTATAATTGCTGACAGCTGCAACAACTGGTGCCGTATTAGCTGTCATTACTACTGATACCGGGCAGGTTTTGTTAGCCAGGTTAGCTTGTATCTGGGCGATACTAGTCTCATGAAAAATATCAATAGAATGTTTTGCTACATCATAAGATGTAATTCCTGCATAACCCATAATGGTAATGCCTGAGCCTACTTCTTTATTTACACCTGTACCTTCCAAACTATGTGAAAAAGTATGATTACCTCCTAATTGATGTCCTACTTCATGTGCTACATAGTCTATATCAAAATTATCTCCTTGTGGAATTCCGTCAGCAGGTGAAGTAATACCTCTTCCTTTTGAGCCGTTCACACATACACAACCAATACAGCCAGCATTTCCACCACCGCCGGAAGCGCCAAACATATGACCGATATCATAATTGGCTTCCCCAATATTCGCAGTTAAGGTTGATTGTAATTGATTATTCCAACTTGATAATGTTGTATACGGATCTGTTGATGGATTGTAATAAATAACTGCTGTCGTATTTGCAATAAGATTAAGATGTAATGCCAGATCTTTTTCGTAAACACCATTACAACGGGTAAGCGTTGCATTAAAAGCAGCTAAAACCAAATCTACCTGTGCAGAACTCGTAGCACCAAAATAGTTGGAATATTCTCCGTTACAGGATTGAGCCAAACGCATCGTTTTTAATGTTCCGTTAGAACTGCCGGTTAGGTCAGCAGCACCAATGCCCGATTTTATTTCAGCATTCATTTGCTGATCAACAGTGCTGCAAGTCCATGGCAATTGTCCCTTATCCCTATGAGAACTATAAACAGAATAAACAGTATGATCCTGCGAATAGGGCTCAATAAATTCATTATTTCTGCCAGTTCTGAAAACCATTGATTGCATTCCTTGAGGCGATATGCTCAATTTTACAGTAGCGAATTTATCAGTAATACCTCTGCCTGAATAAGCTCTTATTTCAGGGAATTGAGCTTGCAATGCTGGTTCAAAATTTGACGCTTCAAATATTTCAAATTGTTCAAGATTACCCACAGCATTTGGCAGGGAAATAATTGTTGATGGTCGTGTTTGTTTATCAAGAACAGAAAATAATTTCTGTCTGAAAGGGGCAGCATTTAAATTAAATAATTTAAACTCTTTTGGATACGACACTCTTGCTACAGCTTTGTCGGTAGGAATAGCATTTTTGTTTTCGCTGTTTGGTGACCAGTATTGATCCGCCTGTGAAAACGCTACCGAACTAATCATTGCCAATAGGAGTGTAAGCAATAGTCCTTTTCTCATAAAAGTTTTGTTTAGGTTTAAAGATTATCTTTTAAAAGTAAGTAGAATAGCAAATTAAAAATTCACCCACCTGTACTTAATTAATAAATACCTGTGGATAATTCATAATTGGTTAAACAAGGAGTAGTAATTCTCAGGAGGATTATTTCTCAACCAGCTTTTCATCAAGGAGATAGGCTGTTACAGCCCTGATGTTATCGCCACCATTCTTATCATCCATATATACTTTAAATGAACTGACTTCTGTGGCAGGAAAGGTCAGCAAACGTTTTCTTCCAACTGTAGTGCCATTTACAGCACCTACATTCTTTTTGCCATTAAACAATTCAATTCTGAAATTACGAATCGTTTGGCCATTATGCAAGTATTCATACAAACCGATGCAATTGATCTTTTTTACCGCATCAAACTCAACAGTAAACTGCAACACATTAGTAGAGTAAGCCTCTCCGCTGTTTGATTTAAATTCCCTGATGATCAATTCTTTATTGGGCAGATTATCCATTGAAAATTCCCAATAGGCTTTCGCCGTTTTGGCAAGATTATCTTTAAAACTTTCGTCACGCAATTTTTTGAAAGCCATCAACGCTGCAGAATCATTTTCATTGATGAGTCCTCTTCTGTCCGGCGGTACATTCAGTAATAAGTTAGAGCCGCGTCCTACACTTTTCAAATACAGGTCAAATAACTGCTCTCCTGTTTTTACTTTACTATCCTCTTCTGCATGATAAAACCAACCCGGGCGAATACTCACATCACATTCTGCCGGGATCCATTGTTTGCCAGTTTCAATTCCTGTATTCAAAACTTTTTGTGAAGGACCACCTGCACCTCTTGTAAAACCAGCAGTATCTATATAATTCCAGTTTGTTTTACCAGCAATACCATCTTCATTACCAACCCAACGAACATCAGGGCCGATATCAGAAAACACAATTGCGTTCGGTGCAATTTTTCTTATCGTATTTTCAAAGCGGCGAAAATCATATACTTGTTTCTTGCCATTTGGCCCTTCACCATTGGCGCCATCCCACCACATTTCAAAAACAGGTCCATAACTTTTTACTACTTCAGTCATTGTATTTACGTACACATCATTGTATTCATCTGTTCCATACTTCGGATTGTTTCGATCCCATGGCGAAATATAAACACCGAACTTCAGACCAAACTCACGGCATGCTTTTGACAGATCACGCAGCACATCGCCTTGTCCATTCTTCCATTTACTCTCACGAACGGTATGTGTTGAGTACTTACTCGGCCACAAACAAAATCCATCATGATGTTTTGCAGTTATGATAATTCCTTTTGCACCTGCAGCTTTTGCAATTCTTGCCCACTGTCGGCAATCGAGTTCAGTTGGATTAAATACATCTTCCGGCTCATCACCATGTCCCCACTCTTTATCTGTAAATGTATTGGGTCCGAAATGCATGAAGAGGTAATATTCCATTTCATGCCATTGAATTTGTTGGCGTGTAGGTTTTGCCTGCTGAGCAAATGAATGTGAAAAGGGAAAAATAAAAAGGGAAAAGAAGATTATTGAACAAAGAAGATTAGTTGTGTATTTAACTGCATTTCTACTATTGTCGTCCCTTGCGTCGCACACTTGTACTGAAGGAATTCTTTTCAGCAACAAGGAAGCATTGTTTTCATTAAGGGCACATAACCAAAACCTGGGAAGCATAGAGTTATTCATTTAATGGTAGCTACTAAAACCGTTTCAACTTATTCGAAGGCGTTTGTAAAAATAATGATTTGTCCTTTTATCGTCCTAATCTGGGCGATGCCATTTTCAATTTTAATGTCATTTCTTTTTGCTCCCTTTACAAGCCATGTTTTAAATGGTAGTTTTACGAATAAATCACCACCTGCCTCACTCTTAATAATGAGTTCTGTGACTACACCATTCTCTTTTTTAGCTGAAATAAGAAAAGCACCTTCGGTTCTCAATGTTTTAAATGAAATATTGTGCCAATCTTTTGGAGCCGCCGGCAATATCTCAATAAATCCTTGATGACTTTGTAGAAGTATTTCATGTATGCCCTGTGCAAATGCAAAATTTCCTTCCAGTGTAAATGGGCGGTAGGTAAAGTCCGAATATTGCCCTCCTTTTTGATCTCCATTCAGGTGAAAACTATTTGACGAAACAAAATTGGTGGCAAATTTTTTCAGCATATCCGCTGCATTATCACCCTCTTTTGCTCTTGCATACATACAGCCCATCCAGCTAAAAGAATAGCCACACCAGTTTCTTGTTCCTTTCTTTTCAATCCAGCGGAGAGACTTATCAATGATATCTTTTTCTTTCGGGTCCTCCACATTCAGCATACCTAATGGGTGAATAGCCATATAAGGTGAAAGATGACGATGTGATTCATCAAGGTTTTGCCCCGGTGCAACGGTGAGGCCGGTTTCGTTTATGTCAAATTCCGGCATCAAATCAATATTATCGTGAGTATCAAAAAGGAGTAATCGCTTCTTATCCTGCACTTCTCTTATTTGAACATATTGTGGTCTTAATGATCTAATCAAAGCTTTATCATAATTGGTTATTTGCCGGAACCATGCTTTTATAGAATTATCGTAATACTCAGGACTTGAGCTTAAAGGGATAAAAGTTGTATCCCGATTTTTTAGGCCTAAGAATTGCTCATTAAACAAATAAACATTCCATAAGTATTCTTCGGTCTGATCAATGAATTTCTTGTTCATACTATACATTGCCTGCCAGTAAAAATGCTGTGCCAACCATGCTGATGTTGTTGGACTCATTGAATATTGTATCCACCCTCCCATTGGTTTGCCGCTAATAGTAGAAACTCCGGGTACATTTAATCCATCCAATTCAAAATATTGTTTTGTCCACCTTTTGTTTTCATCTTTCACTTTCCATAACCAGTTGGTATAGCCAGCAGTTAAATCGAGATGATTACTTGCATAGCCCGGCCAGTAACTTAGTTGTGTATTCAAATCATGATGAAAATCTCCTTTCCACGGCGGCAGGTTTCCATTATCTGCTGTCCAGATAGCCTGCAAAGAAATAGGTGGTGTGTCGCCTCTTGCTACACAACCAAATTTGTACATCTCCAGGTAATACTGTCTTTCCAAAATTGAATCAGGAATTGAAACAGATGACCGGCCCCAGTAATCATTCCACCATTTTTCATGTGTTGGCCAGTTGGTAGGTTCTTTTAATTTGAAATTTGGTTTTGCTAAAGCAGCCGTTTTGTTATTAGTAATTGTCCATTGACCAATTATTCTATTTCCGGGCAAGCTGTACCATTGTACCAAAACTTCATAATAATTTTCATTCCATGTCGGCTGATGATAACGGATACTGTTCTGTGCCTTTACAACAGTTCCTTTTTTGTATCCTAATTTTTCCAACCCCTGCCCTGCTACACTATTGCCAATACTGCCGGGTTCGTCTGAATTATAATTGGGTATCATTAATTCAGGGATCATTTCTTCTTTCAGGTTTTCAAAACCAAAATACCCGACCTGGTTTATAGCATGTATATAATTATTAAACACAACTCCATTGTCAAATTTTATTACACTCAATCCATTTTTAATATCCAGCTCGTTTGAAATTACCTTGCCAATTTTTTTTAGATCAAACTCAATTGCCGCTCCAGGAATTTTTGTGGGTGCCGGGTATTTTTCATAAGGCTCATCTCCTATCTTCTGTACAGAATCGTACTGATTCAGTTTTACTTTCTCCACCACCCATCTGAATTTCAGTTTATCGATCTCTGGCATGGGACGGTCATCCCATAGATCAACCCTGTCGAGTGATAATCGAAGTTTATCTCCCTTTTGCCAGATCAATGCCCCCAACCATCCATTTCCCAATGGAATAGCTTCATCCCATCTTTTAGCAAGAGAATCAAATTTTAAGTTGTGCTGTGGTTTGGGTTGTGAAAATAAATTGACAGAAAAAGCAAGAATAAATATTAAAAAGAAAATCTTCATCAATTATTAATTAGGGGTTGTTAATACTTCGGCTCTGCTTTCTTTTCCGTCGTATCAGATACAAGTATGGGTACTTTATACCCACCAGTGTCGATGTGAGCTTCGGGAAATATTTTTTTCAGGTTCATCAACTCATTACTTGTAATAGCGGTTTGATAGATAAAAATTTGTTTTAGATTTTTTAATTCCTTCAGTTCTTCCAATCCTTTTGCTGTTACACCTGTTCCAACGAGATTGATATACTGTAACTGTGATAAACTTTTTATTTGCGCCATGCCTTTATCTGTCACTCCTGTTCTTTCAAGATGCAATCGTGTAAGCGAGGATAATTTTGATATTACAGCAAGGTTCTTATCCGAAATCTTTTTGCCACCAAGTTTTAGCCACAGCAATTGTTTTTTTAACTGCTCCAACAATTGCAAATCATTTTCAGTAACAGAATCAACCGCGACAAAATTTGCGGAGAGATAATTACTGTTTTGTACAACAGGGATAATGGCAACTCCGCGATCTTTTAATTTTTTAACTGCCACTTCGTTAGCTTCTTCAACTTTCTTCTCCGGAATATCTGAAAGGTTTATCTCTTCTTTTACTTCACCGGATTGCAAAGCGAGTAATACTGGTTTTATTTTATTTGTTTGAGGAAGTTCACTTACTTTTTTATTAAAATCAGCCCCGCTGCTTACCCACCAGTGCAGCAGATCCAAATCCTGCCTGGTTAGTTGTGCTTTTTCTTTTGGTGGCATATGGTCTTCGTTTTCTTTCGGTAAAAAAATCCGTTCAATCAAATTGCTTTCATCTGCTTTACCTGCAATAATTATTTTTCCATCCTTGCCTCCTTTCAAAATAAAATCCGGTTCATCCAAACGGAGTTTTCCCTTTTGTTTATTAGGTCCATGACATCCGTAACACCTGCTTTCAAGTATTGGTTTTATTACATCAGCATAAACCATAGCCTGCTGTACATCAGGTATCGGTTTTCTTTTTGCCTCGCTATTGCTTTCGTTACCTGAAGAAAATGCTTTGGTGAGATAGTCTGATCCATGTGTAATAGAACCTCCAAGATGTCCTGTAATTATAATAAGTAATGTCATCAATGCCATTACCCACTTTGTATAGGCACTGTTCTTTCTACTTAAATAATATGCAATGATTGAGCTGACAGCCACAGAGATTCCAAACCACTGATGTCTACTGATAAGTGATTCATCATAATCATCTGACCTTGATAAAAGAAATCCACTAATGCAGGAAACTATGGCACTGATCATTCCCCAGAATAAAGCAATACCAACAGCAACATGTAATGATTGCAATTTTTCTTTTCGTGAAAGCAATTGAAATAATGCAGCTATTAATAAAACACCGATCGGTAAATGAACCAGTACGGGGTGAAAGTGGCCGATAAATTCAACGATATTGAGCAAAGAAGTACTACCCATTTAATTTATTTAAGCTATGAGCCATGAGCTATGAGACTTAATTGGTTTATTTATTTAATGTATTCATAAAACTCATAATCATTTTCTGTTCTTCGTCAACACTTTTCAGAATTAAATCCCTCAAATCAGTATCACCATATTTAGCAGCTCCGGAAATTAACAATTGCGTTTCCAACTCGAAAGAAGAACCTAATGAAATTTCTAAAAATCGATTATAATCTTTTTCACTACTTCTGCTACTTCCTTCTGCAATATTTGACGGGATCGAAACAGCTGCTCTTGTAATTTGTGAAGTGATTCCAAATTTTTCTTCTTTTGGAAAAGAGCTCGTTAGTTTAAAAGACTGTACAGCAATTTCAAAACCCTTTTGCCAAATTTTAAGCTGCTTAAAATTTCTCATAATTAAAGTATTTATGGTTAATAGTTGTCTCGAAGCTCTTGGCTCGCAGCCCTAAGCTATTTATACCTTTCTTTCAGCAGGTTCATCATATGTACATTAATTGCCCACTGATCACTTAGCGGTTGTCTTGTGTATGCCATCGTTGGCATATAATCCGGTGGTCCGAATTCGGTGAGGAATGTCATTCGTTCTCCATTCTTCTTTTTTCTCTCTACTACTTTATCCCACCAGTCAAAATGCTGTTTTACTACACTTTCCCATTCAGGTGCACGGGGATCATTTACCTGCGGCCCTTCAGGGTGACCAATTCTTGCATGAATATGTTCTGTTCTTTCCAGGGCCATATCAACTGTTTCTTTCTGATCAGCCAGTAGACTTTCATGCACATTGCACCAGTGTGATATATCAAGTGTAAGTTTCAAATCAGGAAATGTTTCCATATACTTCCTGGTAACATGCGCAGCAAACATAATTCTGCTACGGTGTGTTTCATGGCAAATCGTAATTCCTGTTTCTTTAACCAGTGCATTGGTATGTTCAATAAATTTTTTATTATCGTCAAAACTAAAATGATCTCTGCCCGAATGATTATTGATATATAATGGCCGCTGAATATTTTGTTTAGCAGCCGCATCGATCATTTTTTTGTATGCATCAAGGTGTTCCTGCGGATTAGTTTGTGCGACCCCACAGAGAAAACCAATTTCTAATCCATAATTTTTTAGCACAGCAAAGAGTTCCTGTGACTTTTTTTCATCTCCCTGCCACCATGCTTCTATTCCGTCATATCCCTCTTTTTTTGCTTTGGCACAAAACTCATCCAGTGTACCACGAAAGCCCCAGTTAGTTGCCATGATTTTTAACTCATAATTTTTATTCATGGCAAAAGGTGGTTTGTGTGTTTGAGAAAATGTTTCCATTGACGATAAAAACAAAGCAGCTGAACCCGCTGCTGATGTTTTAATAAATTTTCTTCTGTTATGTTTCATTGGTTCTATGCTAAAATATCCGTTATTACTTTTCCACTCACATCCGTCAACCTGAATGGCCTGCCCTGCGATTGATAAGTGAATTTTTCATGATCAAATCCCAGTTGATTTAATATGGTTGCCTGTATATCGAAGGCTTCTGTTTTTCCGTTTACAATACTATAACCAATCTCATCTGTTTCACCGTAAGTGGTTCCCCCTTTTATTCCACCACCTGCCATCCACATACTAAATGCTTCGCCATGATGATCCCTTCCTTTAAATGGCATTAATTTTCCTTCACGGTTTTCCTGCATTGGTGTTCTGCCAAACTCTGCGCCCCAAATCACCAGTGTTTCATCCAACAATCCACGTTGTTTTAAATCCTGTATCAGTGCAGTAATCGGCTTATCTACTTTACGGCATTTATTTACCAAACCAATATCCACTGCATTAACAGCAGAATCTCCATGTGCATCCCAACCCCAATCAAACAACTGAACAAATCTTACACCTTTCTCTACCAATTTTCTTGCAAGCAAAACATTATTGGAGAAACTTGCTTCACCCGGTTTAGTACCATACATCTCATGAATATATTGCGGCTCATCATTTATATTCATTACTTCCGGTACAGATATCTGCATCTTATACGCCATTTCATATTGTGCAATGCGTGAAAGAATTTCAGGGTCCTTATATTCTTCGTATTCTTCTTTGTTTATTTTATTGATAGCATCAATGGATGCTTTGCGGAGATCTCTATCCATACCACCAGGGTCTTTAATAAATAAAACCGGGTCGCCTTCACCGCGGCATTGCACACCCTGGTATACACTCGGTAAAAATCCACTGCCCCAAACACTTTTACCTGCATCAGGATTATTTCCTCCAGATGTCAACACAACAAAGCCTGGTAAATTTTTATTTTCTGAACCTAACCCATATGTTACCCATGAACCTATGCTTGGCCTTCCCTGTCTTGGTGCACCGGTATGCATTAATAATTGTGCAGGTGCATGATTGAATTGATCGGTAGTTACTGCATTTAAAATTGCCATATCATCAATGACGGTTGACAGATGAGGTAAGTTATCCGATAACCATATTCCACTTTGTCCATGCTGCCTGAATACAGCTTGCGGCCCCAGCATTTTTGGAATACCGCGGATAAATGCAAATTTTTTTCCTTCCAGTAATGATGGTGGGCAATCTTGTCCATCTAATTTCGACAACTCTGGTTTGTAACTAAATAATTCCAACTGCGACGGTGCACCCGCCATATGTATATAAATAACTGATTTGGCTTTGCCCGGAAACATTGGCGGTCTTGGCGTTAATGGATTAGCAGGATCAAATAAATTATTAGCCGAAGATGATGAACCACTGCCACAACCGGCCAATAAAGATCCGAGTGCAAGTCCACCCAAACCCATTGCGCTTTCTTTTAAAAAATGACGACGGGTATAATGATGCAGTGTTGTTTGTTCTGCCTCTTTTAATAATCGTTGATTATGTAATTCTTTTTGCGTCATTCACATTTAATTTTTATTTACCCACTCATCAAGGTTCATCATTGCATTCGCAACCACTACCAATGCGGCGGTTTCAGCATTATTATTTTTATACATGGCTCCCATCATTTCACAAACTGCATCCTTATCATTTTTAAATTTACTGATTGATTTATTATACAACTCGACAAGTGCATCCAGTTTTGTTGGCGAAATATTTCTGTACATCATTGCTTCATATCCTTTTTGTATTTGTTTCTGAATGGTGCTACCACCCAGTTCCTGCATCCTGAAAGCAAATTGTCTTGCCATTACAATATAGGTTGAATCATTCAAAGAAGTTAAAGCCTGTAATGGCGTATTCGTTCTTACTCTTTTTGTTAAGCAAACTTCTCTCGTGCCGCCATCAAAACTTATCATGGATGGATAAGGTGCACTTCTTTTCCAATAGGTATAAACAGCTCTTCTGTTTTGATCTTCGCCGCTGCTTAACGTCCATTGACTGTGATTATAAGGTGACCGCCATATTCCGTCCGGTTGAAATGGCATTACACTTTTTCCATACATTTTTTTACTTAATAAATTACTTACAGCCAGACCCTGATCCCTTAATTGTTCGGCAGATAATCTTATCCGCAGACCTCTTGCATATAATTTATTGTAAGGATCTTTGTCATTTAATTCATCATTGGTTTTTGAATCCTGCCTGTATGTTGCTGATAAAACAATTTCTTTTAATAATTTTTTTATGCTCCAGTTAAAATCATTCATGAATTTCCAGGATAAATGATCCAGCAACTCTTTATGTATAGGAGGAATACCCTGTGTGCCCATATCTTCCAGTGTTTCTGCCAAACCAAAACCAAACAGCTGTTCCCATAAACGATTTACCATTGTTCTTGCTACCAATGGATTTTTTTTATCCGTTAACCAAATCGCCATCCCCAACCTGTTTTTTGGTGCATTAGCAGGAAAAGGGTTCATCACATGTGGTACATCGGGAGTTACTTCATCTCCTTTCACCATCCAGTTACCTCTTTCAAATACATGCGATGTTCTCGATAATTCATTGTTGCTTTCAACCATCACAGGTGTTGTTTCCACCTTTGCATACATTAAATCGTAAAAATGTTTATAGGCAGAATCATATCCCGGCTTTTCTTTGCCGGGAAAATTTTTATCGAACTGGAACCATTCAAACATCACACCTGTTTCATTTTCTGTTTTTATAGTTGGGTTGACATATTTAAAATACAAATTATGTTTTCCTTTAGTTTGCGGAATATCAGTAGCTGCCATCTTCCATTCCCCTTTTGTAAGCGGAATTACTTTTAATAATTGTCCATTTAAACTGTCAAGATAAATAAACCATTTACCACCGTCATACAAACTCAAGAGACGAAACATAAGTTGCTCTTTACTATCCAACATTACATTTGGTAACCGGCAGGTCCCATTTTTTCGGAGTGCCGCAACGCTGCCCAGTAATGCCCCATTTATATACTCATCGCAATGGTAAGCATTGATTACAGGCTGCCATGTTTTAAGAAATGTATAATACTTTTTACTTTCTTCTGCTGAACTATTACTTTTTATCCATTCGATTAGTTGTAACAGTTTTAAACTATCGCCATTATTATATTGGCGTAACCCGGGATAATCAGCTTCCGTATCTTCATCACGACTGTTATTAAAAAATGCCATAAACTTATAATACTCTTCGTGCTTAAAAGGATCGTAAGGATGACTGTGGCATTGCACACAATTAAATGTTGTACCGAGTAAAGCACTCCATGTTGTATTTACCCTGTCAAGTACTGCAGCAGTTCTGAACTCTTCATTATCAGTACCACCTTCATCATTGGTCATTGTGTTACGATGAAAAGCTGTAGCAATATATTTTGCATCATCAGGGTTTGGCATCAAATCGCCTGCGAGTTGCTCAATTAAAAAATCATTGTAAGGTTTGTCTTCATTAAAAGCCCTGATAACCCAGTCACGGTATTTCCAGATATTACGTCCCTGGTCTTTTTCATAACCCTTTGTATCTGCATAACGGGCAAGGTCGAGCCAGAGTGATGTCCATCTTTCGCCATAACCAGGTGATGCGAGTAAATCATCAACTAAATTTTCATATGCTTTGTCTGAATTATCGTTAAGGAATTTTTGAGCAATAACATCAGTTGGTGGAAGGCCGGTAAGATCAAGGCTGGTTCTTCTCAATAATGTTGCTTTATCCGCCTCATCAGATGGAGATAATTTTTCTTCCTTTAGTCTTTTATAAATAAACTGATCGATATCATTCCTGATCCATTTATTACTGCTTGAAGGAACTTCTGTTTCTTTTACAGGTATATAAGCCCAATGTTCACCCCAGTTTGCTCCCTGTTTTATCCATTGCCTTAAAATCTTTATTTCATGTTGCGAAAGTGGCTCATGTTTATAAGGCATTCTTTCATCAGGATCATGGTTCGTGATCCTTTTTATCATTTCACTTTCATCCGGTTTACCCGGCACAATAGGATACTTGCCCGATTTTGCAGGCTTCATAGCATCTTCCCTGAATAATAAACTGAAATCTGCTTTTGCCCTTACCCCGCCATGGCAGGTAATGCATTTATTATTAAAAATGGGTTTTACCTGTGAATTGAAATCGATCTTTGACGAACGTGTAAATGAAAAATAAATAACAGCAGCAACAGCAATCAACAAAATTGCCAGCACCAGACTTTTTCTTGAAAGAGGAAAACTCATCATTAATCGTTCCTTTAAAGATAAAGAAATTCGTCGTTGTTATTCGATGGTTACCCATAAATAACTATCCGGATTTAATGTAAGATCTAGTTCAATTTCATACTGCCGGTTCAGTTTGTATGTTATAGGCTGACCATTGCCAATTCTCACTATAGCCGAGTTTTTTAAACCGGTATAGTATAATGGCAATTTTATTTTTGTTTTTATCTGTTCTTTGAGTGGGTTAAATAGCATTAACAGCCCTTTTTGCTTCAACGCGGAGTTTACGTGCAGCCACCCATCCCAATCTCTTCCATCCGCCCTTCTTAAATGAATGATATCTGAGTTTAAGATTTCCCTGTATTTTTTATACCATTTAATAACCTTGATTACTGTTTGTTTTGTTTCTTCTGTATCATATAATCTCGGTCCCCGGTAGCAAGCCTGTACGCCAGCACCATAGTATTGCATCATCAGTTGCTCATAATCTTTCAAATGTTCGCTCAATGGTTCGAGTATCGCTTCGGGACCACCGCCCTGGTATCTTGTCAGTGGAACAAAACCCCAGCCCATCGATGGAGTTTTTTCCCATGTACCATCAAATATGTTTTGTCTATTAAGAATTTTTTGCTGTTCTCTTGATAAAGAAAAATTGACTTCGCGGTAACCGATCGCAATTTTATGTGTGCCATCTAAAAAATACCAATCCGGTGCATTGATATAAACTCCTTTTTCATTTAACCATTTGTATAGCTCCTTTTGTATTTCCATTTGTTTCCATTGCGAATCATCTAAGCCTTTGTGACCCGGGTGAACAACAGAAGCACAAACATCGCCGGGATAAGGGCCATCGTTCTCCCAGATATTAAAACCAGTTTGCGAAAAGAAGTATTTTATTTTATCCCGATAAGCTAAACCCCATTTACTGCCAAAGCAGGGAGCATTACCAAAAAATGCACCACCGGGTTTTCCAGTTTTGGGATTGATAACATCGTCCTCATCACTGATTCTTCTTGAACTGAATAAAGAATAGCCTCCGATCATTATCCCCTTTCCGTGAGCATAATCCGCCAATTGTTTCCAGCGCTGAATATTTTTTGCGGATGAATCTTCCATATTTAAATGACTGCCGAAACTTAGGATCAGTGCTTCATATCCCGTAGCAGCGCATTGGTCAACTGCATTTTTTACTTCCTCATCATTCTTACTTACCAAATGCATAAAAATCGGGTTCATCGTTGTCCAGGGAGCAATTGTACTGTACATTTTCCTCATCGTCAATCCTCTTCTTTCCCTGTCATAACTATCCATCAGCAATTCATAAGTGCGTATCGAAGTAAAATTTTCTCCGGGTTTCAATTCAACACCCGGTGCTTTATCAGGATACACTTCCAGTATGCAGGGTGTTTCATAATTATAATTTACCTGTGAAGTATAAGATGAATCTGTTTTCCAGTGTGTGGTCTGGTCGCTGATACTGTAACGCATTGCATTGTTAAATGCATAGTTAGTTTCAATATAAAGACCAGCCTGTGTTTTCATCTGTTCTGGTTTACCTACTACTGCACTTTCCTCTTCAACAGTTGCCAGAATTTCGTTCACCACTTTATCGAGCTTAATTGTTTTGTCACTGTGATTTTCTAGTGAAACCCATTTCACAATTAATGGAAGTCCGTCATAAATTTCATAATGCACTTTTACAACAAGATGCATTAAAGCTGGTTGAGCAGATTGATACCAAAAGATAAGATGTTTACCTGTGGGTTGTTGGCTATTCGTTGCCCACATGGTTTGCTTAAAATTTATAAACGGTTTAATATCTTCAATTGAATAGTTGATATACTGAAAATCGTTTTCGTTGTTTGAAAAACTATCCACCCATTCGGGCAACAGGTAAGCTTTTTCTTTTTGACCATGTAATCCACCAACCTTATATTCTTTCTCGTTAATAGTTAATCTTGCTTCGGGTGAAATAGCACGAAGCAGTTGCTGACCGGTGATCATATTTTTATAATCAATACAGGCAGCGTTAGGCAATAACCGGAAAGTTCTTTTCACCAATCCATTATAAAGCGTTATTTCTTTTTTATCGGCATAGTAGATTGCCTGCGACTTCCTTGTTACTTTGTCTACCAGCCAATCAGTTGGCCATAAATTATTCAGCGACCAGGTTTTTTGCGCCGATATATCAATAAAGAATAACAAGAAGAAAAAATGCAACAGTATTCTCATTTATCTACAACAGATTTTATTTCCGGTGAAATAGGATGTTTTGCCTTATAGGTATAACCCAACAGCTTTGCAATAGTTTGTGCAAATTGATCTTGATATAACTGCATTGGTGTTTTTATTTCTCCTTTAACTGCAATACCTGTGCCCATCGCAGCAAACCAGATCTCATATGCATCTGCCACATCCTTTCCATGATCTGTCCACTCATTTTTATTTTTGTCTCCACGTCCATGGTCAGTCGTTATAAATAAAACGGTTTTATTTTTATACTGCGGATCGGACTGGACAAAATCCCAAATTTGCCTGATCCATGCATCTACCTGGTGAGCAGCATCCAGGTAGGATCGGTATTTGCCACTATGTGCCCATTCGTCTGTTTCTCCATAAGAGATGTACAGCACTTTTGGTTTCCTTGTTTTTAAATGTTCATAAGCCGCATAATGTGTAAATACATCAAGGCATTCACCCTCATTCCATGGCTTGTAAGAATCTTTCAGCATTGCATTGATCAGTTTTTCATTGGCTGTTGGAGTTTTACCTCCTGTTTTATCAAATGCATTTATTACAGGAAGGCCGCTGCGTTCTTCATTTAGTATTCTATCAAAAGCATTCCATGCTCCAAAAGCTGATACTTTACCTTTTAGTTTTGGTTGTTGGTTAAAAAATTCCAAAACCGTCACATGTGGATTTGGTGGAAAGCTATTTGAATTAATAGTTGTATCTGCAAAGCCGGTCATGATCTCGCTATAACCGGGATAACTAAATTTAAAGGGATTTGCATTGTTCACTTTATTGCCTGCGAGCCTGTTGCCATATATCTGCCCCTTATTGTTTACGATACTCCAAAAAAAAGGCATCAGCTTCTTTCTTCTTTCTATTTCATCATTCGCCCAATATTTTTCAAAAATCCCGCTACTGTCATCTTCGTTGTATTTTGAATTATTGGCAATAGCAGAATCCATCCCTTTAAAAAGTTCCTGCCAGCGAAATCCATCCGTTGTAATGATAATTATGTTCTCTGCCTTTTGCGATTGGGCTTTAAAAGCAATTATCAAAAGAAAAACAATAATGAGTTTTCTCATATTAAGATCTTAGTGATATAATAATGCAGCGGGGATTTCCTGTTTAACTCCACCTTGCTGTTGCATTGAAACTTTTAACGAATTTCCACCTCCACTGTCGAAATATTGAACTTTTATTTTATGATAACCTTTTTTTAATGCCGCAGTACCGCTTTTTTCTACATTTCCATGATCGCCGTCGTTATTCACTGTTTCTTCGTCATCAATATAAAGCATACTTCCATCATCTGAATCAGTAAAGAAAGTATAGATGCCATCTTTATCGATCTTAATAAATCCATTGAATTCAAAAGCAAATTTTTCTTTACGACTTTTCTTTGATAATGTGATTCGGTCTGTAACACCGGCTGTAGTAAAACCATTTTTTAGTGAATTCATATCAATTCCTCCTGATAGTTCGTAATATTTATAGTTGACCCCTGCCACAGGTTTTAAAACATTCATCGCTTTTTTCCACTCGTACACTTTTACCGACATAGTATTTGCAGAGCTTTTTAAAATATCGCTGTTATCCATCGGTGGATTAACAGCCGCAGTTAAACCCATTGCAACAGCTTTTATAGTTACTGACTTTTGAATAACGACTGGCTCCTTGTAAGTTGCAGATTGGCGTGAAGGTTCCGAACCATCAGTTGTAAAATAAATAATGGTTCCTGCATCACTAATCATTGTAACAGTCGGTTTCATGGGGTCTTTAGAGTAATCTGTTTTTATCCCCGGTTTCGATGCAAACTTTCCGAAGTTTTCGATCTTTATTGCGTATGCATAAGATGATTTTATTTTATTGGGATTGTATTCGGGTAAACTGATCTCAATATCTGTCCCATTTTGTTTCCATGACAAGTTTTCTTTGGTAGAAAGAAAGCTGATCTTTGTTCCGACAGGCAGCGTTACATCTTTCAAAATAAGTTTTTTGTTATCGGGATATTTTGGAAAGATGGCATACAAATTATTTTCTTTAGGGTTATATGTAAAGAACAACTCTTTTACTGCATAACCGGGATCAGGATCAATAGTAAGCTTGAGCATAATATCTCCGCCGGTTTTCCAGTCACCAGTTATATGTTCATTTGTTCCTTTATAATCTCTTCTTCCAGCACTCCATTGAAAAGGTGTTTTCCATCTTCTTGTATTATAAATTGCTTCACCGTTTATTTTCATCCACTCTCCCATCTGCAACAAACGATCCTGCATGATAGGTGGAATTTTTCCATGCTCATCGGGTCCTATGTCCAATAAAAAATTTCCTCCACGGCTTACTTTATCAATTAAGGCAATAATGAGTGATTGTGTAGAGTTATAATCCCATGCATCTTCTTCCCTGTTGTAGCCATAACTATATCCCATGCCGCGGCTTTCTTCCCAATCATGATCTTCAAAATCCAAATCGGGTTGATACTCCGGAGTATAAATGCCACCATGATTGAAACGAACACCGCTACCCCATCTGTCATTCACAACTATTTTTTCTTTCACAGGACTCTCATTATAGAGCCATGTTAAAAATTCCTGGCTCTTCCATGTTTCTGCTGGCGCATCCCAATCACCATCGGTCCAGAAAACATCAGGTTGATAATTATTGATGAGTTCTTTCATCTGCGGCCATACATGTTCAGCAGCATATTTTTTTGGATCGCTTTTCCAAAGTGGATTGAACCATTCGTATAACGAATAATACATACCTGCACGAACTGAAGTCTTTCTTACTGCTTTAAATAAATCACCAAGCAGATCTCTTTTTGGCCCAACATCCATTGCATTCCATTTAAAGCCCCATGTATTATTTGCATTTTGATTAGGCCATAAAGTAAAGCCATCATGATGTTTTGAAGTAAGTACAATATATTTTGCGCCCGATCTTTCGAAAACTTTTGCCCAATCATCGGGATTAAACAATTCGGCTTTGAAATCATTTGCTAGATCATAATAAGTACGTTCACCAAACTTTGCTTTGTGAAATTTCATTCTTGCACTGTCAGTTGTTTGCAACCCTTGTTGGTACCATTCTGCATAATTTCCCTTTGTACTCCAGCCCGGCACTGCATAGACTCCCCAATGAATAAAGATGCCGAATTTCGAATCTTTGAACCATTGTGGCGTAGGTCTTTTATCCAGCGATTCCCAATTTGGCTGGTAAGTTTGTGCATTTGCTGAAACAGCAATCGATATCAATGTGAGACAAAATAGTTTTCTCATGTGTTAAAGTGTTTGTTCATTCAATTTTTCGGATGGATTTAATATGTATGTAAAGAGACTATTGTCTTTTCTCAGCTCTACAATTCTAAATCCCCTGTAACCTGTTCCCCAGTTGCCACCAATATGTGAATCAAATATAAAAGGAATACTGTCTTTCATTTTAATATCATCCATGTCATGATCATGTCCATTAAATACAGCTCTTACATTTTTATACCTTGAAAGCAATGCAAGAAACTCAGGACTATCAACCGCATTCTTTGTCTGCTTCACCGGGTTGATATGAATAAAGATGAAAATATTGCGCTGTTTTTTATGTTCTTCCAGCTTTTCAGCAAACCATTTAACATCAGGTGGCAAATAAGTTCCGGCTTCATTAGCGGTTGTTCCAATTAATATGGTATTCTTTTTAGCTGTGAAATCAATATTTACCGGCATATTCCAGATCTGCTGCCATTCATCAGCCGTACAATGATCATGATTGCCCTGGCTGACATAATACTTAACAGTAAGTTTATCCAATGCCTTCTTTGCTTCAGGGAACAATTTTTTATCATCATGAATTATATCACCATTGAAAACACAAAACTCAAATGGTTTATCAGCATGCAACTGATTTATTTTTTCTGTGAGGTTAAAAAAATCTTTTTCATACTCTGTATCCTTTTGTCCGTAATGCCCGTCCGAAGCAACGACAAAACGGAGAACAGGCTTTTTACTCAACCATTCTTCATATGAATCTGAAAGGCGTATGATTTTACCGCTGCCCAGTATCAGCAACGCAGCAGAACCTTGTTTAAGAAATTTCCGGCGAAGCATAGCAATTGTTTTACCGGCTCTAAAAGTAGGGGTTATGAACAAAAATCAGGTAGAATCTTTCCAAAATCAGGATGCTGAAATAAGGTTTGCTTGTACCTTCGCCGCAACATTTTAAGACACAAACCTGATTTATGGAATACCGAATTGAAAAAGACACGATGGGGGAAGTAAAGGTGCCGGCCGATGCGTATTATGGAGCACAGACCCAACGGAGTATCGATAATTTTAAAATTGCACAGGATATCAATAAAATGCCAAAAGAAATTATCAGGGCATTCGCTTATCTCAAAAAAGCAGCTGCATTAACTAATCTTGATGCCGGTGTTTTGCCAAAAGAAAAATCAGACCTGATCGGCAAAGCATGTGATGAAATATTGAATGGAAAACTCGATGATTCTTTCCTGTTGGTAGTATGGCAAACAGGCAGCGGCACACAAAGCAATATGAATGTAAATGAAGTGATAGCTTACCGCGGGCATGTTATGAATGGCGGAAAGCTTACTGATAAAGAAAAATTCCTGCATCCAAATGATGATGTAAACAAATCACAATCATCTAACGATACATTTCCGACAGCGATGCATATTGCAGCTTATAAAATATTACTGGAAGTAACAATACCCGGTATTGAAAAACTCAGGAATACGCTGGCAGAAAAAAGCAAGCAGTTTATGAATGTGGTGAAGATCGGCCGTACGCATTTCATGGATGCAACGCCATTGACTCTCGGCCAGGAATTCAGCGGCTATGTATCACAATTGAATCATGGGCTAAAAGCAATTAAAAATACATTGGCGCATTTGAGTGAGTTAGCATTGGGCGGTACTGCAGTAGGTACAGGAATTAATACACCACCCAACTATTCTGAGAATGTAGCAAAGCATATTGCAAATCTTACGGGGCTTCCATTTGTTACTGCCGAAAATAAATTTGAAGCATTGGCCGCTCATGATGCAATTGTAGAATCACATGGCGCATTAAAAACTGTTGCAGTAAGCCTGATGAAGATCGCCAATGATATCCGCATGTTATCAAGTGGTCCACGTAGTGGTATCGGTGAACTATTTATTCCTGATAATGAACCGGGCTCATCCATAATGCCTGGAAAAGTAAACCCTACACAATGTGAAGCTCTTTCAATGATCGCTGCACAGGTAATGGGAAATGATGTAGCCATTAATATTGGTGGCGCTACCGGCCATTTTGAATTAAATGTTTTTAAACCGGTAATGATCTATAATTTCCTGCATAGTGCAAGGTTGATCGGTGATGGCTGCGTTTCATTCAATGATAAATGTGCTGTGGGTATTGAACCAATTGAAGCTAATATTAAAAAACATGTTGATAACAGCCTGATGCTGGTTACATCATTAAATACAAAGATCGGTTATTATAAAGCTGCAGAAATTGCACAGAAGGCACATAAGGAAGGAACAACGTTGAAAGAGATGGCAGTGAAACTGGGTTATGTTACTCCTGAGCAGTTTGATGAATGGGTGGTACCGGCAAATATGGTTGGTAAGACTACGTAACTCCGTATTATTTCTATAAAGGTGAAGAGAAGAATTACGATTCTTCTCTTTTTGTTTTCCTAAACCCTTTCAGGATAAAAGTCCATGTTATAATTTAACATCCTGAATCCATCATCCTTTTAAAACCAAACCGCCCGTTATGAAAAACCCTTCTGCACAATCCAAACTGTATTTTTCGGCTTATCCCTTAAAAGCAGTTACTGACTCTTCACCCGATCCGGCTGCAGAAAATTCAGATTTACATATTACTAATAAAACAAAAGCGATCGGTCGCATACGGGTACACCCGATGACGAATCCTTATAAAAAAAATGTAAAGCCAACACCAAGAATAAAGCCATCCAACACACATGAAGATCTGAATGAGAATAAGAATGGATGGTATGGCAATTATGAATAAACCAACTTGTTTTCCGTACCGTCTATTATAAATCAAAAATCCGCCCCGTCTCCGGGGCGGTTTATTTTTATCTCCTAAAAGTACCATCGGGCTTTTCTTAATTCAAGTGTATGATACACTAAAGAGAGTTGCGAAGACATTACATTACAAGCACTACTATTTTCAGCAAAAAATCATGTAGAATGTCTATTTCGTATAAGTTTTTGTAGGCTTAATTTTAATCTCTGAATGACTGCCGAAGTCAGACGATGAGAAAATCCGTGCTTATGAAAACAACTGTACCAAAACATAGCATCTCCTTTATTTCCATTTTTATTTTTTTCACTGTCAATATGTTTTCACAAACTATTGATTTTGGAAAAAGCTATTTTAATCTTTCCAAAGGAATAAATGGAGGCACAGTAACCCCTGGTGATACACTGGAAGTAAGAGCTTCATTTATTGTAAGAGGAACGGGATTTTTTGATAGCTGTGCTTTTTTTGATATAGTACCTACAGGTACAGCCTTTATTCCTGGAAGCATATGTGTCCGCACCAATGAAGGAAAAATTTATAAACAGTTTACTGATGCACAATTTGGTGCCACACCTTACGATGAAGGATGGATCACTGGTTCTAATCTCCGCATCAATCTTGGTTTTGATCAAACCGACGCACCTTCAACTGTATATCGAAGAGGCAGGATCAGAAATACTCATAAACCTTCTTTTTATGGTAGCAGTTGTATTATGGTTGGCTCTTACCGGGTAAGAGTAACCGCAGGTTATTTAACAACCGTCAATATGGGAAATGGTTCAATAACATATAAACTTGGAACGAATCCAATTACTATAACCGGTTTCCCATCAAACCTTGTTATGGTTTATCCAAATTATGGTATCTGTCAGAATAAAATTGGAGGTAATGCATTAGGCACAGAGTTCAATGGAACATTCGGTAGCGGCCGACCAAGAAACAGGGGAACATCTGCAAACGTTCCATTCAGCTATACCTTTGCACCTTTTACCACCAATACTCCCAATGACTATTATTATGGTATTGCCAACAACACATCAACAAGAACGAACTATACAACAAGTGATGCATGGCCAAAACCTGATAACTCATCACCTTCTCACCGGGTATTTAGTGTGTGGGATATTATAGGTGATCATACCGGGGCTGCATCACCCACTGCCGGAAATCCCGCTGCCGATACGGTAGCGAATTCCAATGCAGGTTATATGCTGGTAATAAATGCCAGTTACCGGATTGACTCTGCCTTTCAACAAACAATATCCAATCTTTGTCCCAATACCTATTATGAGATTAGTTGCTGGATGCGGAATATCTGTTCCAAATGTGGATGTGACTCTAATGGTAAAGGTGCTACGAATACTTCAGGACCTCCTTTTTATATTCCTACTGGTACCGGTGACTCATCAGGTGTGAAGCCTAGTATCATCTTTGAAATTAATGGTATAGATTATTTCTCAACCGGGCAATTGAATTATAATTCTCAATGGGTGAGAAAAGCATTTACTTATTTAACAGGGCCCTCGGATACAAGTATCAATTTGAAATTTAATAATAATGCATCCGGTGGTGGTGGTAATGACTGGGCACTCGATGATATTACAGTGGCTACCTGTTCACCGAACATGGTTTACTCTCCTTCACTTACCCCAACCGTTTGCGACAGTAATACATTAACAATAAGCGATACCGTTCGTTCTTATTTTAATAATTATTCTTATTACAAATGGCAGAGAAGTACGAATGGTGGTGTTACCTGGGTGGATGTAACTCCGGCTTCCGGGCCGGCTTCGCCATATTGGAATGGATCAGCATGGGAATATGTTACAACCTACACAGTTCCTATTTCACAAACCAATATTTCGAATAATGGCGATAAGTACCGGGTAGTGGTGGCCACTACAGTTCCCAATATTTCTTCTGTCAAATGCAGTTTTACTGAGCCATCAAATATCATAACGCTGAACGTTATTGAGTGTGGTATTGTGCTAGACTTGAAACTGTTAAATTTCACAGGTTCCATAAATGAACAGGGTTATGCGATTTTGAAATGGACTGCTACCGGTGAAGAAGGCAATATCAGTTACGAAATCGAAAAAAGTACAGGCAATAATTTATTTACACCAGCAGGTATAATGAACAGCACAAGTCTAAGTCCAGGTGATATAAACAGTTACTCATGGCCCGATGCAGATAAAATAAATGAAGTGACTTTTTACCGTATAAAAATCCGAAACAGCAATGGCGGAATAAAGTATTCGAAGATCATCCGCTTGTTTGCAGGTAAAGAACCTTTTAATATTGTATCTGCATTGAATCCGTTTAATGATGAACTGACAGTAGATGTGGTAACAGATAAACCCGGTATTGTGAAGGTCAAACTCATTAATCCCAGCGGTATTGTTGTTAAGGAAAATACCTTCAACCTGCAAAAAGGAAATAATAGCTTAATAATTACAAACACTTCTTCGCTGCGGCCGGGTACTTATATAATGTATATGCAAAAAGAAGAAGAGGTAATTTTCAAGAAACTAATAAAACAATAGTTATCAGTTTTTATAAATACTAAAGCTACATCGTTTCTGATACGACTCTTTTTTAAAACAGGTTAAATGTAAGTAAGAGTTTCTTCAAGATGATTTCGTAAAAGATACTATTGATAAGATTACCTGCTCAAATCTGATCTTTTCCACTATTTCATCCAATAGTAAATACTCTTTTGCATAATGAGACTTAAACCTGTATAAGCTTCGCCGGAAAATCACCCGTCAGTTTATTACACGATTACCGGCAAGTAAACTATTAATACGATTGCCATTCATTTGGCATGATATTACATTTGATATACTGAAATCCTGTACCTATGCGATCCTCTTTATATATAAGGCTTTATAGTAAAGTTGTTTTAATCATCAGCATCAGTTTTGCTATTAATCACTGTTCCTACTGCCAGGTAGCAGATTTCAGTAAGAGTTATATTAATATCACAAAAGGCTCAAATGGCGGCACAATAGAACCTGGAAATGTACTGGAGATCCGGGCAACATTTGTAGTACGTTCAGGCAGTTTTGATAGTTGTGCTTATTATGGTATTGTGCCTGCCGGAACAGTATATGTACCTAATACGCTCAGGTTACTTACCAACGAAGGGAAACTCTATAAACAGTTTACAGATGCACTAAATGATGATGCCGGATGGATAAGTGGAACCAATATTCGTATCAACCTTGGATATAACCCATCCACTACACCAGCAACTGCTTTCAGGAGAGGGACAGTTGCTTCTTCAGACAAACCTTCTTATTATACTACTGCGTGTATTATGGTTGCTTCATTCCAGGTAACTGTAACAGCAGCATTGGGCGTCAATATCAATACAGGTGCAGGAAGTATTAGTTTCAAAAATGGAAGTAACCCCATATTCACATATACCTTTCCGCCAAACACATTGAAAGTATATTCTGATTATGGCTTAGGTACGGGTAGTATAGGACCAAATTTATTTACTACAGAAACAAATGGAACTTTTGGTGGAGGCAAGCCTCGTAACAGAATAGCATCTGCCAATGTACCATCCTCTTATTCTTACCAGGTATTCAATATTGGTTCGCCACACGATAGCTATTATGGAATTGCGAATAATACATCAACACAATTAAACTATACAACATCCGATAAATGGGCCAGGCCTGATACAAATTCGCCATCACACCGTGTATTTAGTTTATGGGATATTATAGGCGATCATACGGGAGCTGCCTCTGCTACATTGGGAAATCCGGCTGCAGATACAGTTTCAGCTTCAAATGCAGGCTACATGCTTGTCGTTAACTCAGCTTATAAAACTGATTCTGCATTCCAGGCTACTGTAAACGGCTTATGCCCTAATACTCTTTATGATGTTTCTTGTTGGTTCAGAAATATGTGCTCTAAATGCGGTTGCGATTCAAATGGAAAAGCGGCAACTAATAGCACAGGTTCTCCCTTTTACATACCAACCAGCCCCGGCGATTCATCTGGTATTGCACCCAATCTTATTTTTGAAATAAATGGTGTTGACCATTACACTACTGGCAATATGACATACACAGGCCAATGGATAAGAAAAGGATTTAGTTATGTAACGGGACCATCACAAACCAGTTTTATTTTTCGGATTTTTAATAATGCACCGGCAGGTAGCGGAAATGACTGGGCAGTTGATGATATTGTAGTTTCAGCTGTTGCGCCAAAATATTCTCCGGCTACAAATGCTTTTGTCTGCCAAAACAATGCTATCACAATTTATGATACAATACGATCTGCTGCCGGCAACTACATATATTATAAATGGCAACGAAGTATTAATGATGGCAATTCGTGGACGGATATCACAACAGCACAGGGACCTGCTTCTCCATACTGGAATGGTAGTGTGTGGGAATATGTCGCTTCACATAATATAACACCGGCGAGAACAACACCGGCTGATAGCGGTGATCTTTACAGGGTGATCGTATCGGGCATATCAGGCAATCTTTCCAGTGCTACATGTAGCTATACTGATACGACTAATATTACATTGAATGTAACTGATTGTCATATCCCTTTGGAAATAAATCTTTTGTCATTTTCCGGTTCTCTCAAAAATAATATAATCACACTTGATTGGTCAACAACAGGAGTAGATGAACCGATAAAATTTGATATTGAAAAAAGTATTAATAATTCAGCCTTCGTAGTTGCACAAACTATTGATGGTGTAAATGAAGGAGTCGATGCTGTTAATAATTACACCTGGACAGATCCGGATATTTTTACAGGAAAGGTTTATTACCGTTTAAAAATATATAACAGCAAAGGCAGAATAAAATATTCGCGGATCGTTGCATTCACAAGTTCAGATAAATCATCGGATCTTGTTTCTATCAACAACCCGTTTGGTTCTGTATTATCATTTGACATTTATTCGGACAAGAGAGGAACCTTAAATGCAAAACTGATTGATGGATCAGGTGGTCCAGTAAAAAATATTTATTTCAACGTGGCAAAGGGAATGAATTATCTGCATATTGATAATCTCTCCTTAATGCCGCCCGGCATTTATATACTCAGTCTTTATCTAAACGGAGAAATGATCAACAGAAAACTTTTAAAACAATAATTTCCCGGACCTGGCTTTTTACATTATTTGTGCTTTATCACTTACCTCGGAACTGGTAACAACGGTAGGATGTTTTTCTTCAGTAGAATGTTTTTTGAAAAAACGTTTTTGAAAAACAAGCAACGAGATAACACCCGTAGAGATAGAAGCATCTGCAATATTGAAGATCGGGCTGAAGAACTCAAAATCATTACCCCCGATCAAAGGGATCCAACTGGGGAATTTAGTATCAATGATTGGAAAGTAAAGCATATCCACCACACGGCCATGCAGAAATCCTGCATAACCATCAGCAGGGAAAATTTTTGCCACGTGAGAGTAAGAACTTTCTTCGAATATCATTCCGTAAAACATACTGTCGATAAGATTACCCAATGCACCTGCATAGATCAACGCGGCGCAAACAATAAATCCTTTTGTGTATTGCTGTTTTACAATACGGCCGAGATACCATGTACCAAAAATTACAGCAGCAAGCCGAAACAGGGTCAGGATCATTTTACCCCACTCACCACCAAACTCCCATCCCCATGCCATGCCTTTATTTTCAATAAAGTAAAGCTGAAACCATTTTACGCCGGTAACCTCCGTATCTCCAAAATGAAAATTTGTTTTTATCCAAATCTTCAGGGCCTGGTCAGCCAGGATTATTAATGTTATTATGATTATGGGAGTTCTGAGTTTCATAATTGAGCAGCAAATATAGGGTAAGTCAATAAGTCATATATGTCAAATCAGTCATAAATGTTTACTCCTGGAAATAAACCCTTTTCACTCTTTCTGAAACTCCTGTCATGATTTCGTAGGGTATCGTTCCGGCCCATATGGCCAATTGTTCTACCGAAAGCTCTTTTCCGAAAATGATCACTTCATCTCCTTCTTTTGCGTCCTTGATATCCGTTACATCCAGCATTACCATATCCATACAAACGGTACCGATCACCGATGCGAGTCTTCCTTTCACCATCATCTTTCCGGTACCATTGCCCAATCGCCTCGGATAACCATCTGCATAACCAATGCGTACAGTAGCAATTGTTGATTCCTTATCAATTTTCCCTTTACGGTTATAACTAACCGATTCACCGGGTTTCAGTTTTTTTATTTGTGCAATTGTAGCCTTTAACGTTGCAACCGGTTGAAGGTTTAGTTTTTTAATGCCTGAACTATCCACGCCGTATAAACCAATGCCCGGTCTTACCAGATCATAATGCAATTGCGGATGGCGAACGATGGCCGCAGAGTTTGCAATATGCTTTAAAAAACTATAGCCCAATTTTTTTTCCAACTGGTTTGCAGCCAAAATGAATTTCTCATTCTGTAGTAAAGTATAATCATCCTGCACGGCTTCTTCGGCTGCAGCAAGATGCGAGAATACGGATTGAACTTTAAATGAATTCGTATTCGAAAGATAAATTCCCAGTTCATCAATTTCTTCAACTCCAAAGCCTAACCGATTCATCCCGGTCTCTATTTCAAGATGTATAGGATATTGCTGTAATGCCTCACTTCGCAGGTAGCTATCAAATTTTTTCAACAGGTCAAATGAAAAAATTTCCGGTTCAAGATTATTTTCTATCAATACATCAAAACTGGTTTCTTCAGGGTTCATTACCATTACCGGCAATTGAATACCCGCTTTACGCAGTTCCACTCCTTCATCAGCATAGGCAACACCTAAATAATCTGCACCATGATACTGCAATACACCGGCGATCTCAGCACCACCACTTCCATAAGCAAATGCTTTTACCATTGCCATCACCTTCACCCCCGGTTTTAAAAACTTTCGGTATTCTTTCAGGTTATGAACGATGGAATCAATATTTATTTCAAGTCTTGTCTGATGTACTTTTTGTGATAAAAGTTGAGTGATTTGTTCAAATTCAAATTTTCTTGCGCCTTTTACAAGAATAGTTTCATCCTTAAATAAAGATGAACGGAACTGCTGCAAAAAAGATTCTGTACGTAAATAATAATCCTGCCGGATAGATGAGCCATCCAGCAACACTGCAAGATGATGACTGATCTTTCCACCAACACCGATCAGGCGATTGATATTATGTTGGAGCAGCAAATGAGCTATTTGTTCATATAAAATTTTATCCTCGGTTCCTGATTGCAGGAAGTCTGATAATATAACCGTTTTATTTCCTTTGCCGGATTGCTGCTGTAAAAAACCGAGTGCAATATGCAGGGAGCTTATATCAGCGCTATAGCTATCGTTGATAACAATACAATTATTAATTCCTTTCTTCATTTCCAGCCGCATATTTACCGGCTGCAACATCAGCATTCGTTCAGCAATGACTAAGGGTTTTATTCCTAAATGCAACATCACACAGCAACAGGTAATTGCATTTTCTACTGAGGCATCGTCAGTGAAAGGAATTGAAATGGTAAGTTGTGTCCCGATGGCTATCGGGATGTGAGTAGTGAGCTGAATCTTTGTTTGCAGATTTCCTTTATTTATTCCTACAACCTGAACTTGATTAGTTGATTGATTTCCCCATGTAAATATTTGTTTACCCGTACCTGAAAAAGCTTTAACTATTTCTTCATTGTCTCCATTTAAAATAATTAACTCACAATTTCTAAATAATTTAATTTTTTCTTCCAGCTTTTGCTTTTTATCTGCAAACCCTTCACTATGTGCTTCGCCGATATTAGTTAGAATTCCGATTGTGGGTTGAATAATTGCTTCCAGCTTTTCCATTTCATCCGGCAATGAAATACCAGCTTCAAAAATTGCCAGCTGATGTTTCTCATTTATTTGCCATATACTAAGCGGCACACCTACCTGTGAGTTGAAACTTCTTGGACTGCGAACAATGTTATAATCCATGTACAGCAACTGGTAGAGCCAATCTTTTACAATTGTTTTACCATTGCTGCCCGTTATTCCGATTGTTGGTATTGAAAATTGTCTACGATGATGGGCAGCCAATTGCTGCATTGCAGAAACCGTATCGGTTACCTGAACAAAAGAAGCTTCAGGATAATCATTTCTGTTTATACTTTGACTTACAATAAAGTTTCTCACTCCTTTTTTATAAGCATCGGCGATAAAGCGATGCCCATCCCGGTGAGTAGCTGCTAATGCAAAAAATAAGGAAGAAGCAGGAAACACAATTTTCCGGCTATCAATCAAAAGATGATCAATGACAGCAACAGAAGGTCCGGATAATTTTCCATTGACGATTGCAGCAATATCACCAATACTGTACTTCAAGTAAAAAATTTTAGTAAATATCTTTATCTCCCACTTCAGGCGGTACCCCTTTTTTCTGCACCGACATGGAATAAAATATAGAACCAGCTAAACAAATCATCATAACACCTAAGGAAATAAATACCTGTGTGGTCTTATCTAGCCATTGATTGATCCAGTGCTCACCCAGCATTTTTAAACCAATAAATACAAGCACAATGGCAATACCTTGTTGCAGGTAATCAAATTTGGAAATAGCACCACGCAATAAAAAGAATAATGAACGAAGCCCCAGCACTGCAAAAATATTGGATGTATAAATTACCAGTTTATCTCTTGAAATACCCATTACTGCCGGAATACTATCTAACGCAAACACTAAGTCGATTGCTGCAAGCATAACTACTACTACAAACAAGGTAGTATAAAGCGGCTTGCCATTTTCCCTTACAATAAATTTCCCCTCTCCATCATGCGTGGCCAAAGGCAGGAATCTTTTCATAAAACGAAATATCCTGGTTTCATGGGGGTCAAACTCTTCATCATCAGTTGCAGTAAACATTTTATAACCGGTGAAAATCAGGAAACCACCGAACAAATAAAGTACCCAATAAAATTGGTCAACCAATGCAACGCCAACTGTAATAAAGATGACCCTAAAAACAATAGCCATCAAAATACCAATCAACAAAACCTGGCCATAATACTTTTCCTTGACAGAAAATGAAGTAAAGATGAGAATGAAAACAAAAATATTATCAATACTCAGGCTCCACTCCATTAAATAGGCGCTGAGGTATTCGAGGGCAAGCGTTTGGCCTTTGTTTATCCACATAAAAACAAAAAAGCCCAATGCAAGTCCTACCCAGAAAAATGTCTGGTATAATGCCTGTTTTATGGTAACCTTCCTTCCCCTTTTGCTTAACAAGCCTAAATCAAAAGCTAATGCAATGATCAATACAAGGCCGAAAACGAGATAGGTAAGCTGGTCTTTTGTCATTCCTGTTACTTATTGCTCAAAGATAATGGAAGGGGTTTGTGTCAGGCAGCATATTTTCTCTTCCTGATTTGCTGGTAAACCCAACCACATAAAATAACGAGTAAAATCGGCAGAGCAATATTGATGAATTGCCAGGTGGTCTTTTGGACTTTTACTTTAACGGGATCCAATTGCCGAAGTACAATTTCTTTATTTCTTGTTTCAATGATATCAGGATTGCCAGTTAGATATTCAAGACTATTTAATAAAAATTCACGGTTTGCAAACTGGTATTCATACTGTGAGCCTACAGTAAATAAATTCACTCCCATTTCCAAAGGCCCATCCTTCGGTGAAAAGTCATTCAGTACAATATCACCATCACTTACTACAATTATTTTATTTTCATCCGATGACTCACGGTAAGTCAAACCCATTGCTGCCATTGTATCAATCACTGACTTTGATGTACGACCTTTATAAAGAGAAGTAAACTTTCCCTCTAAGAGTATGGCAACTGGAATTGCATTTTCCCTAAAGTTATTATCCTGCGGTGCGTTCCTGTTTTCATTTAAACTTATTAAAGCAGGTGTTGTAATTTTTCTTGAGTTAGCAGATGAATATAATAATGGCGTTTTTTTAACACCTTCGACTTTTATCGTATCAATGGAATTGACAAACCGGCCAGCTACCAACCCTATATTTTTATTAGTGGCATGATTACCCATCGATTCAAATAAAGGATAATAATTCCAGTGCAGATATTCATACTGCGGATTTTCAGCATTTCCCCCGACTGCAAACGGCATAAAATCGCATTGCAGATCCATTACCAGGTCGGGATTTATTCTCACTCCGTAACGAAATAAAATATCAGTAAGATTAAGGTTCCTATCATATGCAACAAGCTCCGGTTTGAAACCTAAACTATCCTGCTCTGCATTCAATCCATCAATAAATAATAAAAGTTTTCCGCCACGCATAACATACTGGTCTATTTTGAATTTTTCTTCGTCAGAAAATGCAATGGATGGCTTTACAATAATGAGTGTTTCAAAAGTATCAGGAATTGTCTTTTGCTGGTTGATATTAAAAGTAAACAACTGGTAATCGGTACGCAATGCCTGCTGCAAGGCATAGCTTCTTGCATTCGCTGGTTCGCCATTACCTACTGAATAAGCAACCAATGGCTTTTCTTCATTGAGCAAAGAGTTAAGTGTTTTAGCAAACTGGTATTCCATTAATGCTTCAGCGCTATTAATCTCAACTGGTGTGATCATTCGTTTACCACCGGAATACAAATTCACCAGGGCTTGCTTCCCTTTATATTTTATTAGTGCTACCGGATAAATTCTTTTATTCTCCTGCCCTGCTTTTACCTGCACAGTAAGATTGATTGGTATGGCACCCATTCCAACTAATGTATCTTCATATCGCATTCCCCCTACTCCCGGAAAATCATCCTGCGGGGAAATAAACCGATAATGAACTTTTGAACCATTGATATCTTTCATCAGACCGGCGAACTCTCTTACACTTCCTGCCAATTTTCTAAACCCTGTAGGAAAATCCCCTTTCAGAAAAATTTCAATTGATATATCGTCATCGAGACTGCTCAATATTTTTTTTGTCGCCTTACTCAGCGTATATCTTTTTTCTTTTGTCAGATCATAACGTGAATGAAATTGGGATGCCAAAAAGTTTACTCCAAAAAGAAATACCAGCAGCCAGAGCCACCAGAATTTTGAATTCAATATTTTACTCCCTATTGAGTTCATTATTTCTTTTTCAGGTTTTGATGCGTGATAGTTAAGAATAAAATTATTATGCTAAGGAAATAAATCAGATCTCTTGTGTCAATCAATCCGCGGCTGATACTCTGATAATGAAAATCCACACCGATCATATCCACATAATAATCAGCACCGTTTTCAAGAGCCGGTAACTTACTGATGGCATTAAAACCATAATACAGCAATGCACAACCGATCAATGATATAATAAAAGCTACAACAGCATTATTAGTAAAGCTGCTTGCACAAATTCCTATAGCAGTAAAAACAGCAGCCAAAAAGAACAAACCAATATAAGAACCAATCGTGGCACCGGTATCTAATCCCTCGCCGGATGAGAGTTGCTGAATGGAAAGAAAATAGATGATGGATGGGAGCAACGCAATAAACACTACAAGAAGGCTACCCCAATATTTACCCCAAACGATCTGCCAGCGGCTGAGTGGTCTTGTCTGTAAAATCTCAAAAGTCCCTGTTTTGAATTCCTCCGAAAAGCTCCGCATAGTAGTAGCAGGAACGAGTAATAACAATATCCATGGAGCTAACTGGAAAAAACGGTCGAGTGTGGCATAGCCGGTATCCAATATATTATTATCAAATACAAATAATACCAATCCATTTACCAATAAAAAAACAATGATAACAATATAGCCGGTGAGACTGCTGAAAAATTGACGGAGTTCTTTCTTACAGATGGACCACATAGGAATTGACGATGGTGCAAAATACACGGAAGATTCCAGATTTCGGGTTTTCAAAGTATTAAAACTGAATCCCCAGGCGGGATAATTCTCTACATCAGTTAATAAAAAAAGTCCCGCCGCAGCAGGACCTTTCTATTATAATAAAACCGTCCAATTAATTTTATACTGAAAAACTCTCACCGCATCCGCAGGTACGGCTTGCATTTGGGTTGCTGAAATAAAACCCTTTTCCATTCAAACCATCACTAAAATCAAGCATCGTGTTTACGAGATATAAAAAACTCTTCAGATCTGTCACCACTTTTGTTCCGTTATCCTCGAACACCTGGTCCATCGGTTTTGTTTCGTTATCGAAATCGAGTTTATAGCTTAATCCCGAACAACCGCCACCTACAACACCTACTCTTAAAAAATAAGAAGAATCATCAGCAATGCCTGCATCAGCCATCAGTTGTTTCACCTTAGCCTTTGCTTTATCACTTACATAAATACTATTCTCTAATGCTACATTACTACTCATAAGGGACGAACAAATTAATGTACAACACTCTCTTCAAACTTCAACTCAGGTAAACCATTCTTCTTGCGATAATCATTTACTGCTGCTTTGATAGCATCTTCTGCCAGCACTGAACAGTGAATTTTTACCGGGGGAAGATTCAGTTCTTCAACGATGGTCATGTTATCGATCTTAATAGCATCATCTACTGATTTACCTTTCAGCCACTCAGTAGCGAGTGAAGAAGATGCAATAGCTGAACCGCAGCCAAATGTTTTGAACTTGGCATCCTTGATCATACCGGTAGCATCATCTACTTCGATCTGCAGGCGCATTACGTCACCGCACTCAGGTGCACCAACAAGGCCTGTCCCTACATTTGATTTGCTCTTATCCAGTGTTCCTACATTTTTCGGATTCTGGTAGTGATCAATCACTTTTTCTGAGTATGCCATGATTATTTATTTAAAATTGTGAATCGAATATTTTTTTAATGATGTGCCCATTCAATGCTATTCATATCTATTCCTTCCTTAAACATTTCCCAAAGCGGACTCATCTCTCTTAATTTAGTTACCGTTTTAGAAACTGCTTCAATTGTATAATCTATTTGGTCTTCTGTAGTAAACCTGCCTAACCCAAAACGGAGCGAACTATGTGCCAGATCATCTCCCAGCCCCAGTGCTTTCAATACATAAGACGGTTCAAGTGAGGCAGAAGTACATGCCGAACCGGAAGAAAGTGCAATGTCTTTATTAAAGCCCATCAAAAGTCCTTCACCTTCAACGTATTTGAACGAAATATTCGTTACATGTGGCAACCTGTATTGTTTACTTCCATTTATATAAGCTTCTTCCAGTTGCATTAATCCATTCTCCAGTTTATCACGCAAAATGCTGAGACGTTTTGCATCAGCTTCCATTTCATTCATTGCCAGTTCACAAGCTTTACCAAATCCGACAATGCCTGGTACATTCAATGTTCCGCTTCTCATTCCTCTTTCGTGGCCACCGCCATCCATTTGTGCAGTTACTTTCACTCTTGGATTTTTACGGCGAACATATAAAGCACCAATTCCTTTCGGACCATACATTTTATGAGCTGTCATAGCCAGCAGGTCAATGCCATCTTTATTTACATCCACAGGTATTTTACCAACTGCTTGTGTAGCATCAGTAAAAACAAGTACTCCATGTTTTTTTGCAATAACGCTGATCTCTTTCATCGGCATCACTGTACCAATTTCATTATTGGCGTACATGATAGCGATAAGAATTGTTGAAGGTTTGATTGCTGCTTCCAGTTCTTTCAGATCGATCAATCCATCATCATTTACTTTCAGGTAAGTTACTTCACCACCTTCTTTTTCTATATGCTTACAAGTATCAAGCACGGCTTTGTGTTCGATATTGCAGGTGATGATATGATTGCCTTTGCTTGCATACATTTCATACACACCTTTAATAGCAAGATTGTCTGCTTCCGTTGCGCCTGAAGTAAAAATAATTTCTTTTGGATCGGCACCGATCAATTTAGCCACCTGCTCGCGGGCATCATCTACTGCACCTTCAGCCTGCCAGCCAAAAGGATGGTTACGGCTTGCTGCATTACCAAAACTTTGGGTAAAATAAGGTACCATCGCATCCACTACTCGGGGATCACACGGGGTCGTTGCATTGTGGTCAAGATATATAGGAAGTTTCACCATGGTTATTCTAGTTTTCGTTTCTGTGGACAACAAAATTAGCTCAAAACTGCCTACAAAGCCAGCCTATTTTAGGCCGAAACACTAATTTTACCGAAATCGCAAGGCAAACGATTATTTTTTTATGGGACCGGCTAAATTGCTACTATCATCGTCTGTTGCGTCGCACTCTTGTGCTGCAACAACCCTAGTGAGCAGGTTAACACAGGCCCTAACTTAACTAACATTCCTTATCCCCAAAGGTTTAAATGAAAAAAGTAGAACATATTGGCATAGCAGTAAAGAGTTTTACCAGCTCAATCCCACTGTTTGAAAAACTATTGAACACCAACTGCTACAAAACTGAATTGGTTGAATCGGAAAATGTAAACACTGCTTTTTTCAGGCAGGGAGAAACAAAGATCGAGCTTCTTGAAAGTACTGATCCCGATGGAGTGGTCGCAAAATTCATAGAAAAAAAAGGCGAGGGTGTTCATCATATTGCTTTTGACGTGGATGATATAGAGGCGGAGATAGAACGGATGAAAAAAGAAGGATTTATTCTGTTGAACAAAAAACCCAAAAAAGGAGCAGATAATAAGTTGGTTTGTTTTCTCCATCCAAAAACCACTAATGGAATATTGATCGAGTTGTGTCAATCCATCAGCCCTGATAAAGAAAAATAAGAGTAAATAATTGCGCTGAAGATCAGGAAAACTCGGCTAATTAAAAACCTTCTTCTACTCCATCAGCATTCTGCAAGCCAAGTTTCTCCACTGCGATCTGTGAAGCGATCTGTGAAGCATCTTTTTTATTAAAAGCTTTTCCTTGCGCAAGCAATTCACCATCTACTACAGCGCCAATTGTAAATAAGCGACGGCCATTCTCAATTTTTTCTTCCAGTGTTTCAAACTCAAGATTCTTTCCATTCTTATTAGCCCAGCCATAGAGTTTGTTTTTATGGTTGATCTCAAGATTTTCCAGATCATCCATAAACATATGTGGCAGTATGATGTGATCCATTACCCAACTGCTTGCTTTTTTATAGCCGAGGTCGAGATACACGGCGCCAACCAATGCTTCCAGTGTGTTGCCAAATATCTGGCTCATTTTTAACGAGCCATCCAGTTTATTGAAGTAGGTAACTTTTTTTAACCCCATGCGAATAGCAATATCATTGAGCTGGGTACGGTTTACCATTTTACTGCGCATCTCGGTAAGGAACCCCTCACCTTTGTAGGGATAACGTTTGAAAAGATAATCGGCCACCATTGCACTCAATACGGCATCACCGAGATATTCAAGCCGCTCATTATTTTCATCTGCACTTTCACGAACACTGCGGTGTGTAAGAGCCGTTTTATAAAGAGAGATATTATTGGGTTTATAACCCAGTATGTTCTTCAGTTCCTTTTTAAACGAAGAACCCTGCGATTCCTTGAAAAAGTTTTTAAAAAAATCCACGGGCAAAAGCTACAACTTTTTATTATCACAAAAAACAATCCCGCCATTGGCGAGATTAAATTCCATTAATGTTGTCATTGGAATTTGCTAAATGAAGTTTTACTTTTTATACTTTTTTACTATCAAGCAGGCATTGTGTCCGCCAAAACCAAATGTGTTGCTCAATGCAGCGTTCACTGTTCTTTTCTGTGCTTTATTGAAAGTATAATTCAAATCGGGTAATTCAGGATCGTCAGTAAAATGATTGATAGTAGGAGGTATCAGATCATGCACCACGGATTGAATACAAGCAATCGCTTCTATTACCCCGGCTGCGCCGAGACAATGTCCTGTCATTGATTTAGTAGAACTGATATTTATTTTTTTAGCATGCTCACCAAATACTTCAACGATGGCCTTTACTTCAGCACCATCACCTAATGGTGTAGCTGTACCATGTGTGTTGATATAATCAATGTCTGATGGCTTCATACCTGCATCTTTTAGCGCAGCGATCATTACGTTTCTTGCACCTAATCCTTCAGGATGTGGTGCAGTTAAATGATGTGCGTCGGCAGTAGCACCACCACCTTTCACTTCACAATAAATTTTTGCTCCGCGTTTAATGGCATGCTCCAGTTCTTCAAAGATTACCACGCCAGCACCTTCGCCCATTACAAAACCATCCCGTTCTTTGTCATAAGGGCGGGAGGCTGTTTCCGGACTATCATTTCTTTCGCTTAAAGCTTTCATTGCATTGAAACCACCTACACCTGCTTCACTTATCACTGCTTCGGCTCCGCCTGTTACTATTATATCAGCTTTATCTAATCGTATCAGATTAAATGCTTCCATCATTGCATTGGTAGATGAAGCGCAGGCACTCACAACAGCGAAGTTGGGACCGCGGAAACCATGCCGCATAGATATTTGCCCTGCGGCGATATCCAATATCATTTTAGGAATAAAGAAAGGATTGAAACGTGGTGTGCCATCGCCTTTTGCAAAATTGATCACCTCTTCCTGGAATGTGATCAACCCGCCGATGCCGCTGGCAAATACAACCCCTACCCGGTCAGCATTTGCATTTTCTTTTGTGATACCCGCATCTGCAACAGCCTCATCACTTGCCACTAAAGCAATCTGGGTAAAGCGATCAACTTTTCTTGCTTCTTTTCTATCAAGGAATTTCAGCGGGTCAAAACCTTTTATTTCGCAGGCAAACTTTGTTTTGAATTTTGACGCATCAAACAATGTAATATTAGCAGCTCCGCTAACACCGTTGATCAAGCCATTCCAATAGTCATTCAGTGTGTTACCGACGGGAGTGATGGCGCCCATGCCTGTTATAACTACCCTTTTTAATTCCATAAAGCCGAAAGATTTTAATAAAGATAAGATAGCTGGGGGGAATAAAAAATCAGCGATCTTCCGCTGATTTCAATAAAAACCGCCTTCGCTGTATACACAGTCAGAAGGCGGTTTTATTTTATGCATTCGTTCTACCTGTAATCACAGGTAGACAGGAATCTTTCATTATTTGGCATGTTCATCGAGATAAGCAATTGCCTGGCCCACAGTAGTAATGGTCTCAGCCTGCTCATCAGGGATGGAGATGTTGAATTCTTTTTCGAATTCCATAATGAGTTCTACGGTGTCCAGTGAATCGGCACCTAAATCATTGGTAAATGAGGCTTCGTTTGTTACTTCTGCTTCGTCAACACCTAGTTTATCAACAATAATCTTTTTAACTCTTGATGCAATGTCTGACATGATTATAAAATTTGATTATGGGTGCAAAAATAGAATTTTTGAATTAATAGCAAGGTTTTGTATGGTTTTTTTATCGGAGCCCCTTTTAAGCTCAAAATGAAGCTGCAAACGTTGGATATCAGCCATTTTCAAAAAAAAAGATTTTAGTCTTCTGATTTCTGCTTTATTCTGGCTTTCAATTCTCCGAATACACATTAAATGGTTTATGAACATTATCAAAAGCCGTAATTAGAGTGACCTATCTCTCCACAATTTCCAGTGTCTGTGATTGCTTATTAAATTCTTCTTTGTATATTGAATTCCCTGCTAAACGGGAATTAAAACCTCTGCTTAATGGCTTTGAAAATTATTGATCACGGCACTCATGAGTACCGGCTTATGCTAAAGTTGCGGGAAGATCTGCTGCGGAAACCATTAGGCATTTCATTTACCAAAGAAGAACTGGAAAAAGAAAAAAGCGATGTACTGATTGGTGCATTTGATGACGATGATATTCTTGGATGCTGTATGCTGGTGGAAATGGAACCGGGTGTGGTAAGGTTACGGCAGCTCGCTGTATTAAATAATTTGCAGGGAAAAGGTGTCGGTACCGCTATTCTCCAGTTTTCAGAAAACCTGGCCCGTGATCTCGGTTATAAAAAAATAACCATGCATGCCCGCAAGAACACAGTAGATTTTTTTGAAAAACTAGGTTACCAGACAGTAGGTGAAGAATTTATTGAGATAACCATTCCGCATTTTGAAATGCATAAAGAACTGTAATGAAGCTCTGAATTATTTCGTCATCTTGGTTTCTATATATTCAATTATATCTCCTGATTCAATTACTGGTTTACCACTTACATCACCGTTATACCAATATATCCATGCTTGTGTAACAATATCGTCATAATGAACTTCAGTTAATTCACGTTTGTATAATTGAACTTCATCCGGCTCTACCGATACTCCTTCAAAGTCATCCAACTGCCCCATAGCCCATGCAAATTCTTTTTCATTTGTGATGCGATATAACTCACCAATAATAAATTTATTTCCATTTGATTTTATACCTGCAGGATAACTACCGAGATCAAACAACTCCCCTCTTACTTTTGCATTTGCAACGAATGTAAAATAGCGGCTGATGTATTCGTAGGCTGGACTGCGGAAACCGCTCCGCAATAATCCATAAACAAACAACTGGTTCATAACACACACTTTACTATAAATATACTAAGGAGAGTTCACTTAATACTTAACCTTCCACCAAAAAACAAAATACTTCCTTGGGACCGTGTACGCCGACCACCAGCGTTTTTTCAATATCAGCCGTGCGGCTTGGACCGGTAGCGAAAGTGATGAGAGAAGGAGGATTGTTTCGATACTTATCTTTTACTAAGAGCAGTGCATCTTTTATATCCACTACTACCTGGCTGGTAAATGCAATACAGATATGAATTGGCGCATATACACTTGTATTCCGGCCACTTGGTTGTGCAGAACTCATTACAATACTACCAGTACGGGCTACTAATGCTTCACAACCCGTTATTGATACATCACAACCAGCTAAATCATCAGTAATTCTTTTTGCACCAAACTGCGAACCGAGCATATCAGCAAGCTGCGTTTCGATACAATAAACTTTTTGCCAGCCTTGTTTATTAATAAGACTATTCAGCTGAAATGCCAGCTCTTGACTGTTTACGCAATATACAAACCGCCCCTGGAGCTTACTGAATTGTTCTGCAAATTCTACTTCCGGCTCTTGTGATAATGGCTGAAAGACGTTTTCATTGTTTTCACTTTTCGGGAAAGGGACAGGTGTGGGTTGAGCCAGTGCCTGGCGTATTTTTCTTAAAATGTTTTCCTTTGAAAGTGAAAAACTCATGGTTAATGATTACATCGATGGGGCCAATCCTACGTTGCCGGTTTGTTCATCTATAGGTTTTATATCCTCTTTTGCAGGATTTACAGGAACTGCAGCTTGTTCTTCCGGAGATGCAACAGTTTCTTCTGCAACGTCAAGTGTTTTCTTTTCTTCATAAGGACGTTTTCCAATTAATGCTTCTACATCGCTTTGGAACAAAACTTCTTTATCCAATAATGCTTCGGCCAGTTTTTCTACCTGTGCTTTTTTATCTGTAAGTAATTGCTTTGTTCTTTCATATGCTACATCTATCAGTTTTCTTACTTCCTGGTCAATGATCTTTGAAGTCTCTTCGCTATAAGGTTTTGTAAAGGCGTTTTCATTCATCGGATCATAAAAACTTACATTACCTACTTTGTCGTTCATACCATACACAGTTACCATTGCATAAGCCATACGAGTTATCTGCTGCAGGTCATTTTGTGCACCGGTAGAAATTTTGTCAAAGAAAATTTCCTCGCTTGCACGACCACCAAGTGTCATACAGATCTGATCATTTAACTGATCGGTGTTGTACAGATATTGTTCTTTCGGAGTATACTGCGCATAACCCAGCGCTGCTGTGCCTCTTGGCACAATCGTTACTTTCAATAAAGGATAAGCATGCTCAAGATACCATCCGCAAATAGCATGACCAGCTTCATGATAAGCAATGATCCTTTTTTCATGCGGTGCAATGATCTTATTTTTCTTTTCCAATCCACCGATCACACGATCTACTGCATCCTGGAAATCTTCCATATCTACTGCTTCTTTTCCTTTTCTCGCAGCAATCAGTGCAGCTTCATTACAAACATTGGCAATATCAGCACCGGCAAAACCGGGTGTTTGCTCTGCCAGTTTATGTATATCGAGTTTTTTAGAAATTTTAATTGGTTTCAGATGCACTTTAAAAATATCTTCTCTTCCTTTTACATCCGGTTTATCAATTGTTATCTGCCGGTCAAATCTTCCGGGACGTAACAGTGCATTATCCAACACATCGGGACGGTTGGTTGCAGCCAATACAATAATGCCGGTGTCGGTTCCAAATCCATCCATCTCTACGAGCATTTGATTCAATGTGCTTTCACGTTCATCATTACTCATCATTAAATTCTTTCCTCTTGCACGGCCAATAGCATCTATCTCATCAATAAAAATTATACAAGGAGCTTTTTCTCTTGCCTGCTTAAACAGGTCTCTTACACGGCTTGCACCAACACCAACAAACATTTCAACAAAGTCGGAACCACTTAAACTAAAGAATGGAACCTGTGCTTCGCCTGCCATTGCTTTTGCTAATAATGTTTTACCAGTACCCGGAGGGCCAACCAGCAATGCTCCTTTTGGAATTTTGCCTCCAAGTGAAGTATACTTTTTAGGATTCTTAAGGAAGTCAACAATCTCCATCACTTCCACCTTTGCTTCATCAAGCCCTGCAACATCTGCGAAAGTTATATTCACTCTTGTTCCTTTGTCAAATAATGTAGCTTTTGATTTACCAATATTAAAAATACCACCGGGGCCTCCGCCACTTCCGGCACCGCCACCCATTTTCCGCATCAACAATACCCAAATACCTATGATGATAAGGATTGGCAATAGAAAATTTAGTATGGGTGCAAACCAATCTCTTTCTGGCTTTACTTCCTCTCTTACACGATTGGTGTCGGGAATACTGTTACGGGCATAGAAATCATCCATTCTTTTTGAAAAATCTTCTCCTGAATATTTGAAATAAAACTGCGGCCCTTCAGCAGTAGCTTTTCCGCCACCATCTTTAATGAGCTTTTCATATTTTTTTACGCTATCCTTTTTCAGGTAAATGCGGATCGTTTTTTTATTGTCAACGTTTTCGATATGATCTACATCACCAGAAATGATCATCTGGTTAAAAGTTTTGAAGTCTGTATCCGCCATTGATGCTTTCCAGCTGCCGAATATCTGGAAGCCGATCAAAAAAGCTGCGATGATAACATACACCCAATAGATACTGAACCTAGGCCCTTTCGGCGGCGGAGTATTTGAATTATCTCCCGGCTGACCGGGGCGGTTTTTCTCGTTTTTATTATATTGTTGCTGCGACATATTTTTTGTTTCTTATTACTTTTTGCCTGTTAGTTTTTTAAGGACTGAAAATATTTCTTTTAACCGATAACCAGCATCAAGCAAGCCGTAACCGGTTTTTTTAACAATTAATCTGTAATTTCTTCTTCAACTGCATCACTCCACATTTCTTCCAGTTTATAAAATTTTCTTGTATCCGAAAGCATTACATGCACTACTACATTTACATAGTCAACCAATATCCAGTTCATCTTTTGATAGCCTTCATGATGATATGGTTTTTCATCACAAATGCTTAGCACCTGGTGTTCTACATTCTCAGCAATTGCCCGCACCTGTTGAGGGTTGCTGGCTTCGCAAATAATAAAGAAATCAGCAACTGCCTCTTTTATCTTCCGTAAATCAAGTGAAATGATATTTTCCGCTTTTTTGTCCCGGATGGCCTTGACAATTGTCTTTATGATTTTTGAGCTTTTATTTAACCGAACTGAAGCTTTCTTTTTGCGGTTGGTAAGGGTGGTCAATTGTTCCAAATACTTTTAATTTTTCGTTTATGGTTTTACTTGTTTTATGGCTGGCTTTCAATTTTTAAGTTGTATTTGAAAACGATAAACCAAAAACTATAAACCGTTCTTTGTTTCTTTGTCAAAAATAGCAATAATTGGCACAACAGACAGCTTCAAATTCCCTTGGTTCGCCGTTTATTGAATTGCAGACGGTTGATAGTACCAACAAATATGCCATGGGGTTGATTCATGCGGGAATGGCACAGCATGGAATGGCCATTTTTACCCAAAATCAAACCGCCGGTAAAGGACAGAGGGGTAAGAACTGGGTTTCCGAGCCGGGAACTAATATTGCACTATCCGTTATCATCAAACCCGACCCACTCAAACTGCATGAACAGTTTTACTTAAGTGCCGCAACTGCTTTAGCCGTCCATCAATTTTTTTCGAAATATGCCGGGGAGGATGATACAAAAATCAAATGGCCCAATGATTTGTATTGGCGTGACAGAAAGGCGGGTGGGATTTTGATTGAGTCGGTGGTTAGCAGCCGGGAGTCAGGAGGCGGAATTTGGGAGTGGGCGGTAATAGGAATAGGAATAAATATTAATCAAACTAGTTTTCCGGATGATCTGCCAAACCCCGTTTCATTAAAACAGATCACTGGAAAAGATTTTAATGCTGCTATGCTGGCGAAAGAATTATGTGTTTGCTTAGATGAAAAATTCAGCTTTTTAATGAGTGGAAGCAAAAATGAGGCGATAGAAAAATACAACCACCACTTATACAAGCTGAATGAAAAAGTAAAATTGAAAAAAGATAATCGAGTATTTGATGCTATCATAAAGAATGTTTCACCATCAGGCAAACTAATGACTACTCATGCGGTTGATGAAGAGTTTGACTTTGGGTCAGTGGAATGGGTGATTGAAAAGATTAAATAATCATGCTGGTTGAACAAATACTTAATCTTTCACCCTCCACAAAGTAAATGTTCTCGATAAATTAAAGCCCCAGCGAAACTGACCTTTGGTCCATGTAGATAATGTTCTCCTCAAAAACTGGTTTTCGGCAATAGCTTCTGAGTTTGTAAAATTTAAATGAAATACGTGGCCGCCCGTCAGTACTTCAACACCTATACTTAATGCGTTATAAAAATCAGAGCCAAAAACCTCTTTCAGTGCCTGGGAATTTTTGCTATGACTACTTCTGAATGCATGAAAATAATCCGCGATAATATGTACGCTGTTACTCATTGGAAACCGGATGGCACCTCCCAATGCAAAAATATTTTTATCATCATCGGGTAATACAAACCCGGTAGTCAGGAATGTCGGGTTCAATTGCAAACTGACTTTCCCGAACTTTTTTGCGATGATCAATTGAAATACCTGGCTGGTACGATCGCCGAAATCCTGAAAATGATTTTCTTTAGGATAATAAACTATCGGACTCGTAATAGCGTTGGCTGAATATTGAGAAAAAGCAGTATCAGCAGTAGAGATAGTATTATTTGCAAAAAAAGCAAGCGAGAATGGGACACTGTTATCTACAGTTTGTTGCAAAAACCGGTATTTAATTGAAGTTTCGATAAGATGGTTTGCGGGGCCAAATCCCTTTAGCCTGGAAAGAGATAGGTCCATATTTTTTCCAACCCCAACAGTAAACCCGATCCGTATGTCTTTAGAATCATCCAATCCAAAAAAGTTATCAAGTCCTCCTTTGCTTCCGGCGAAGTCTCCAAAATTATGTGTTACAATAAAATCCATTTTGCCTTTTCCAACCATTTCGGTTGTGTTGGCATTAATAACTTTTACATGATTGAAAATTTTAGCAGGCTCTTTTGCAGGTTCTTCTTTTTTTTCACCTTCTTTTAGTAAGTCATCGGTTGTTTGTGCATTCAGTGCAGATACAAAAAATAAAAATGGTAATACAGATAGTTTCTTCATAATGTCGGTATGTTTTAAAGTAAATCGGAATAGCAGTCCATCTGGTTGCTTTACAGATTATTAAAGATAAACCCTTTGATTAAAAAATTACTAAGCCTTATGATAAAAGGATCTTTCTGCAAATCAGAATGCCTGCAGTGATCTCAGTATCTCTTCTGCATGCGCCTTATTTTTTGGTTTGGTAAAAATCTTAATGATGATTCCCTTTTCATCGATAATAAATGTAGTACGAAGAATGCCCATGTATTCACGGCCGAAGAGTTTTTTCATATCATGTACGCCATAAGCTGCGGTCACTTTATTTTCGGAGTCAGCAATTAATGGGAATGGCAATTTATATTTCTGTTCAAATTTCTTTTGTTTGCTTTCATTATCGGGACTTACACCTACTACTTCAAATCCCTTTTTCTTTAGCAACGCATAATTATCCCGCAGATTGCAACTTTCAATCGTGCAGGTTGGCGAACCGGCTTCGGAATAGAAATATAAAACCAACTTCTTTCCTTTATAATCGGCTAAAGAAATTTTCTTTCCATCCTGGTCTTTACCGGTGAATGCTGGTGCTTTGTCGCCTTCTTTAAGTGTGATCATTATCCTGGTTATTTCTTTTTTGTTACTGGTTTCTTTTTCAAAGTTGTTGTCTTTTTCTTGCTTGTTTTTTTCTTCTTCTTTGGTGGCGGCGGTGTATAAGGATATTTCTTAAACCACCATTCTTTTGTTGTCGTATTACCAACCAGGTCTTCGACTGCTATTTTTAAATGATGAATGCCATAAGGACATCGTTCATCAAAGTTATAGATCCAGGTTCTTCCTTTGTCGTTGGTGAACATTAACCAGTTGCTATCAAGCTCTGCTCTGAATTTTCGAATACCCGAAATATCAGTTGGTGTAAAAAGAATTCTTGTAGCTGGACTCAGATCAAGGGTATCGCCTTTTCCCTTCTTATAAACATCGGGATCATTTAGAATCGGGGACGAAAGATCAAGTAACGCAACAAAAGTACCGAATGCCCCTGTTTTAAAAGATAGCCATTGGCCTTCCCATTTAGGTTTGAGAATTGCATAACTTCCATTTCGTTGAATAATTATTTTATTCTGCCACTCTTTTCTTACTTCTTTATTTGGTTTGATTTTTACGGTCATCTCTTCATGCACTGGAATTGAATTATCATTCAACTGATGTAATGCGGATACTGCATTTTCGTTGGTTGCATTGCTACGATAATAAACAGGTTTAATGGTATCATAAATACAACCCTCCGGCAAATAAGCTTCAAAATCTGGTTTCTCAAGAACATTCACAAAATTGGGAACAAATTCACCCGATCCAGGAAGGCCAGGCTTATTCACAGCTAGGCTATCCTTGTATTGAATTTTGAAAATCAGTTTTGAATAATTCTCATCCGCATCGCCAACTTCTATTAAAATTTCATGAATCGATGTATCATTGAGATTTATAATTCCATCACCATTATATATATGATAGACTCTTCCTTTTTCACCGGGCAGTGGTGATATATGCTGCAAGTACCCTTTACCTGCTTTGTAATAGCGATAATCAATCTGTGCATTGATATATTCTGATTCCCTGTAATCGATCTGGTCCAATGTAAACCCGGCAATTCTTTCATCATCCAAAAAGATTCTTGTTGTATAAATGCCATTTGGGTTTTGTGAACCGGAAAACCGGTCAATAGCTTCAACAGCAAAACTGATCTTATTCAATCCTGTTTTTATCACCGGTATTTTGGGAATAATATAACCGCTATCCGTATTCTTTAATGAAAATAATTGCGGTGTCTGCGCATAAGTACTGGTGCTCCGGTCATAGATCCCTAACTTTGATATTGTTGGAGGCACATCATCTTTAATTGGCATGCCGAATAAAAGCGGGTTAAGACTTCTATCTGTTTTTGTTTCTCTTATTTCAAAATGTACATGTGGTCCTTGTGAGCCGCCGGTATTTCCACTATAAGCAATAAACTGTCCTTTGCTTACTTTGAATTTATCCTTTGGTAGATCCAATTCCACCTGCCAGGATTCATTTTTATATTGTTCGTCTAAAACATATTGATGCAATGCCGGATAAAAATCATTCAGGTGTGCATATAAAGTAGAGTAACCGTTTGGATGATTAATAATAATGAACCTACCAAAGCTCTGCGGTCTTACACCCACATAGGCAATATATCCTTCTGCCGCTGCATACACTGGTAAGTTTTCTTTTTGATTGGTACGGATATCCAGACCCATATGCCAGTGATTGGAACGCAGTTCGCCAAAATTGGCTACCAGCTCCATCGGTATATCAAGCGGATTGCGAAAATAGTTCTGAGGATATTTTACTGTTTGGGCATCTGTAGAAACACAGATGTACAAACAATTGATCGTGAAAGATACTAAACGGATATAGTTTTTAAAGAATCTGATCATTCCCTCCATTACAATATAAGTTGCAAATTTAAAACCTATTCGTTGCATTTAATCTTATGATATGTGAATAGCTTTGGGAAAACTTTATAACAATTACCCACTTCGTGGTATTGGTAATTATTAAAAAACATCTCATCTTTAGTTTACAAATCAGCAACCATGACAATTCTTACCCACCTTTCATCAGCCGTTATTGGTTTACTCCGTGGCGAAAATGCAAAACAGAAATTCCTGTACGTTCAGCAATCCAAAAAAGCAGAGCGCAGGTTAAAAAGTTTTTGGCAAAAAAATGGTTTAGCGCCGTTGGATGAAACAGAGATCCGCAGTTTGCACAGTAATTAAAAAATTCCTGTTTCTTACTTTATCATTTATCGTTATCTTTTCGGGATGAAGCGGCTTATTCAATTATCAGGACTCGCATGCCTGAGTTTTATTATCACTGGTTGTCCGTACGAAAGCCCCTTGCCGCTGGATGCTAAACCGACCGAGCCCATTGATACTTCGTTGTTAGGCTTTTGGTATGGTATTGTAAAAGATGGCAGTGATTATTTCGGTATAGAAGCTTTGGAAATTGCAAAAGAAACCGATAGTACATATAATATTATACGTTATGGCAAAGCTATAAAAGGCGACATGGTGTTACCGGATACAGCTTATTTCACCGGGTTTATTTCATATATTGATCAGCAGCGGTTTTTTAATATTGAAACAAATATTGTTGAAATGATTCCCCGGAAAAATAAAAAACCCGAAATAAGAACTACCCGCATTTATTATTTATCACCCTTTACAGTTAGTCATGACACGATGCAGGTACGCACCATAACTGATGGTTTTTATGGAAGAACTCCCCGCTGGAATTCCGGCGAAGAACTGAAGCAGAAGATCAGGCAACTGCTGTCAGAAAATAAAAGTATCTATGATGATATTTACAAGCTCTCATACCGCAGAATAGAAAAACCGAAAAAATTCTTTTAGCTAACAGCCATTATTATTGGGGAAAAACAATCGAAAAAAAAATTTACCCTCTTCCTTCAAAACCCTGCCATTCCCTTAGTTTTGCGCAATTTGTTTTTAGCCACCTAATTTTCACCGGGTAGCGAATAAAAAATAAAAAATGCCAAAAGACAATTCGATAAAATCCGTTCTTATTATTGGTTCTGGCCCCATTATTATCGGCCAGGCTTGCGAATTTGATTATTCAGGTACACAGGCCGCCCGAAGCCTTCGGGAAGAAGGCATTAAAGTGATCCTCATCAACAGCAACCCGGCTACCATCATGACCGACCCGATGATGGCCGACCGTGTTTACTTATTACCCCTTAATGTTGAAAGCATCGAACAGATCTTACAGGAAAACCAGATTGATGCCGTGTTGCCAACTATGGGTGGACAAACAGCACTCAATCTTGCCAAAGAAGCTGAAGACCTTGGCATATGGAAACAGTATAATGTTCGTTTGATCGGTGTTGATATAAAAGCAATTGATAAAGCTGAAGACCGGGAAAAATTCCGCCAATGGATGATCCAATTGGGGGTGCCGGTGGCAATAGCAAAAACAGCCAACTCATCTTTGGAAGGAAAAGAATTTGCACAACAAATCGGGTTCCCGTTGGTTATACGTCCATCATTTACGTTGGGTGGTACAGGTGGTGGTTTTGTACTAAATAAAGATTTTTTAGATGAAGCACTTAACCGCGGTCTTGAAGCATCACCTATTCATGAAGTATTAGTTGAACAAGCTGTGTTGGGCTGGAAAGAATTTGAATTAGAATTGCTCCGCGATGCAAATAATAATGTGTGTATCATTTGTTCGGTTGAAAATTTTGACCCGATGGGTGTGCATACCGGAGACTCCATTACTGTAGCCCCGGCAATGACACTCAGCGATACAGCTATGCAGCTCATGCGCAACACTGCCATCATGATGATGCGTGACCTCGGCAATTTTGCGGGTGGTTGTAATGTTCAGTTTGCTTTAAACCCCGAAACAGAAGAGATCATTGCAATTGAGATCAACCCGAGAGTGAGCCGGTCATCGGCGCTGGCAAGTAAAGCAACCGGTTACCCAATTGCAAAAATTGCAGCTAAACTCGCCATCGGTTATAACCTGGATGAGCTGGAAAACCAGATCACTAAAAATACTTCAGCATTTTTTGAACCGGCGCTTGACTATGTGATCGTCAAGATCCCTCGCTGGAATTTTGATAAGTTTAAGGGTGCCAATGATACACTTGGTCTGCAAATGAAAAGTGTAGGTGAAGTAATGGGAATTGGCAGAAGTTTTACTGAAGCTGTACAAAAAGCTTGTCAGAGTTTAGAAAACAATGCTGTTGGTTTAGGTTATTATGGAAAAAGCATGATGCATGCTGAAGAAATTCTTGAACATATAAAAACGCCGAAATGGGACCGCATCTTCCGTATCAAAGATGCGCTGATGATGGGTGTAAGTATCAATACAATTTCAAAAGCGACAAACGGAATTGACAAATGGTTCCTGAACGAGATCAATAAGATCTGCGAGATGGAAAAATTGATCGCTAAACATAAATTGGCAACACTTCCTGTTGAACTGTTGAAAGAAGCAAAGAAAATGGGATTCGGTGATGAGCAGATCTGCCGCATTATGAATGACGGAACAGAAGACGAATTGTATGAATTCCGCAAAAAAAATGGGATTACCCGTGTATATAAAATGGTAGACACCTGCAGCGCTGAGTTTGAGGCCAAGACTCCTTATTTTTATTCCACATTTGAATAAACAATGACAGTCCCGAAAAAAAACAGATGGAAAAATTTTAAAGCTGTCTGTTTCGGAATTTTCCTTGGGCTTCTGCTATGTGAAATAATTCTTCGCATTTATAATCCATTTCCGTTTGCCTTAAAAAGAGGCAAGCTTGTTTTACCTTCTAATATAAAAACCGAGTACAACAATAAATGGATAAGCAAACTCGATCAGGTAATCTATTTTTCAAAAAATTCATTGGGTTTCCGCGGGGCTGAACCGAATGGTGATATTGATAAGATCAATTCGATAATAGTTGTGGGTGGCAGCACCACTGAATGTCGCTTTATATCTGACAGCCTTACATGGCCTGCACAACTGGGGGCAGAGCTTAGTGATTCTATTCCCAATTTATGGCTCAACAATGCAGGGTTGGATGGACATTCTACATTTGGTCACTTGCTGCTTACAAAAGATTACCTGGTAAAACTGAAACCGCGGTTTGTTATTTTTCTGACAGGTATCAATGATGTAGAAACAGAACGGCCCGAGTTATTTGACCTGATGAATGAGAACAAGATCAATTTCCGTTCCTTCAAAAGTTTTATAAAATCAGTGGCCAATAAAACAGAAACAGGTTCTACCATTATGAATTTTCTCGCTATCAAAAAAGCCTGGAAAAAAGGATTGATCCATAAGGAAGTCAACTTTACAAAGTTGGGCGATACTGTTCTTACACAAACTTATATTGATTCAATGCTAAAAAAACAAGATGTTTTTCTAGCAGGATATAAAGCAAGGATTGATTCGCTGATCAAACTCTGCAGGCAAAATAATATGGAGCCCATCTGGATCACACAACCTTCACTGTACGGTGACTATACCGATCCTGATACGAAGCTGAACATGAAAAACAAACGAGTTCCCGGTAGTTCGCCTATTACTAACTATGAGCTGGCTGAAAAGATTCTTGAAAAATATAATGATGTAGTACGTTCATTTGGGACTGAAATAAAAGTGGTTGACCTCGCAAAGCAAATGCCCAAGCAAACAAGTTTGTATTATGATAATATTCATTTTACCAATAAAGGTGCTGAGACGGTTGGAAAAATCATTGCTGTTGAATTGAGCAGTTACCTGAAAAATAAATTTAACGAGTGAATATCCTCGGCATATCTGCATACTATCATGATGCCGCAGCTGCTTTGATCCGCGATGGAAAGATCGTTGCTGCAGTACAGGAAGAACGTTTCACCCGAAAAAAACATGACGCTTCTTTTCCTTTTCATTCTATAAAGTTTTGTTTACAACATGCAGGTCTGCATTTGCAGGATCTGGACGCAATTGTTTTTTATGACAAGCCGATGCTGAAATTTGAACGTCTGCTGGAAACTTATTACGCTTATGCTCCGAAAGGCTTCCTCTCTTTTTTCAAGGCGATGCCGGTATGGATGAAAGAGAAGATCTTTTTGAAGAAACTGATAAGGAATGAATTGAAAAAAAATGATCCCGCTTTTACACAAAAAATAAAAATTCAGTTCCCTGAACATCACCTGAGCCATGCAGCCAGTGCATTTTATCCTTCGCCTTTTAAGGATGCAGCAATTGTAACGATAGATGGTGTAGGCGAATGGGCTACCACTACCATTTGCAAAGGCAACGGAAATAAAATTGAAATATTAAAACAATTAAACTTCCCTCACTCAGTTGGCTTGCTTTATTCTGCGTTCACTTATTATTTAGGATTTAAAGTAAACAGTGGCGAATATAAATTGATGGGTCTTGCTCCTTATGGAAATGCTGAAAGCAATGAAACTGTAGCTTTCATTTCAACAATAAAAAATAAGCTGGTAACAATTTATGATGATGGTTCAATTTTACTCAACCTGGATTATTTCAATTACCCGGTTGGCTTAACAATGGTGAAGGATGAAGTATTTGAAAAATTATTTGGCTTATCAAAAAGAAAACCGGCAGATGAATTAAATGAACATCATTGCAATCTTGCACTAGCCATACAAATTGTAACCGAAGAAATTGTTTTGAAAATGGCGGCACATGCAAAACAACTCACGGGTTCAGAAAACTTATGTCTTGCTGGTGGAGTTGCATTGAACTGTGTTGCCAATGGTAAAATTGAAAACAGTGGCCTGTTCAAAAACATTTTCATACAACCAGCTGCTGGTGATGCCGGCGGAGCTATCGGTGCCGCATTGGCATCCTATTATATCTATTTCGAAAAAGAAAGAGAAAATATAAATAATACTGGAATTGAATCTTATTCTCTCGGACCATCTTATTCAACCGGTGAAATTGAATTGATGTGTAAAAAATTCAATGCTGTATATGAAGATTTTGAATTATTTGAGGATCTGTGTACAGCTACAGCCACTCAATTAAAAGATGGGAAAGTCGTGGGTTGGTTCCAGGGAAGAACTGAATTCGGACCAAGGGCACTTGGAAGCAGAAGCATATTAGCAGATGCAAGGAATAAAGACATGCAACTACAACTCAATCTCAAAATAAAATTCCGAGAAAGCTTCCGGCCATTTGCCCCCGCCGTGCTGGCAGAATATGCATCTGATTATTTTGAATTGAAATCCGTTTCTCCATACATGCTTCTTGTTCAACCACTAAAAAAAGAATTCAGAAATGATCTGCCGGAAAATTATCAGTCATTGGGGTTAAAAGAAAAACTCAACACACTAAGAAGCCAGTTCCCGGCTATCACCCATGTTGATTTTTCAGCGAGAGTTCAAACAGTACATAAAGAAACCGATCCGCAATTCCATCAGTTGATCTCTGCTTTTAAGGGGTTGACCGGCTGCCCGATGCTTGTGAATACAAGTTTTAATGTGAAAGGCGAACCGATTGTGAATACACCTGAAGAGGCTTACCTGTGTTTTATGAATACTGGAATGGATCTACTTGTAATAAATAATTATATTTTTTATAAAGAAAAGCAGCCTGAGCTTTCTGATAAGTTGAAACAAAGAGAATTTGAAGATGATTAAAAACACAACCATTAAGCCTGTTCATTGTATTTTTGCAGTGAATCTGCAGACAATGGAATTTTTAAAAGACTTTTTTTTATTTCTGAAAGAACGGAAAAAATGGTGGCTGACTCCCGTCATCATTATTCTAGTACTACTCGGTGTTTTACTGATTGTTGGCGGTTCATCGGCACTGGCTCCGTTTATTTATTCATTATTTTAAATGAAATTGAAAAAAGAAACCATATCCCTGATCGTAATAGTAGCCGGTTTCTTAATTCTTTCCTTTTTGCTAAAAAATTACTGGCCTGTAGCTATCGTAACGGGCATTTGTCTGCCTGCGTTTTTCATACCCTCCTGGGCTGTTTTGATTCACCGGGCATGGATGGGGCTGGCGAAAATATTGGGCTGGATCAATAGCCGTATCATTCTATTCATTGTATTCTTTTTCATTCTCACCCCCATTGCATTTTTTGCCAGAATGAGCGGAAAACTGAGTTTTAAAAAACGAAATAAAAACAACGAAACATTATTTATTAACAGAGGCCACTTATATGTAAAAACTGACCTCGAAAACCCGTGGTAACCCTATTTTTGCACACCATGAATCAGACTTTGAAGCACAACGAATCGATCCCCTCCAATAAAAAGAAAATAATAGTTTTAGGAAGCGGCCCTAACCGGATCGGCCAGGGCATTGAGTTCGACTACTGCTGCGTACACGGTTTATTAGCAATTAAAGAATGTGGTTATGAAGCCATCATGATCAATTGCAACCCGGAAACAGTGAGTACCGATTTTGATATGGCTGATAAACTCTATTTCGAACCGGTTTACTGGGAACACCTCTGGGAAATAATTGAACTCGAACAACCTTATGGTGTCATTGTTCAGCTGGGCGGTCAAACGGCTTTGAAACTCGCCGAACGTTTACATAAAAAAGGAATCAAAATAATCGGTACATCTTACGATAGCCTAGACATTGCAGAAGACCGTGGCCGTTTCAGTGATATGCTGAAAGAACTTGACATCCCTTATCCTGATTACGGAACAGCTGAAACAGTTGATGAAGCAGTAGCTGTTGCAAATAAAGTTGGTTATCCTGTTCTGGTTCGTCCTTCCTATGTTTTGGGTGGGCAAAGAATGCGGATCGTAATCAATGATGATGAAGTGGAAAAAGCTGTAGTGAGTTTATTAAAACATTTACCCGGCAACAAGATCCTGGTTGATCACTTTCTTGATCGTTGCCAGGAAGCAGAAATAGATGGCATTTTTGACGGCACTGATTTTCATGTGATGGGTGTGATGGAACATATCGAACCGGCCGGTATTCATAGTGGTGATAGCAACGCTGTACTGCCAGCTTTTAATCTTACGCCATTGATCGTTCACACCATGGAAGAATATGCAGAAAAAATTGCAAGGGAATTAAAGATCCAGGGTTTGATCAATATCCAGTTTGCTATTAAAAATGATAAAGTGTTTGTGATAGAAGCCAACCCTAGGGCCAGCCGTACAACACCGTTTATTGCAAAAGCATACCAAATACCTTACCTGAATGTAGCCACCAAAATAATGATCGGCACACACAAACTGAAAGATTTTAAGTTTGAGAAAAAATTAAAAGGATTCGCAATCAAAGAACCTGTTTTCTCCTTCAATAAATTTCCCGGAGTAAATAAAGAACTAGGACCAGAAATGAAATCAACAGGTGAAGCAATACGTTTTATAAAAGACCTGCGAGATCCTTACTTCAGACAGTTGTATAAGGATAGGAGTATGTATTTGAGTAAGTAGAACTGGGATTAACAATATAAAAATGATTATAAGCAAAGGGCTGCGTATGCAGCTCTTTTTATTTTATATCTCTTTACTATCACTTTGTAATTTTTATTTTGTCTACTTCTTTACCATTTATATCAACCTGCCGCAGTGTTAATGTTTTCCCCGATACATCCACAATAGTAAATGTGTGAACCCTTGATTCAAACTTCACTGTGAATTTCTGCCAGCTATCTTTATCTGTTGATTGTTCAGGATTGTATAAGCTCTGGCCACCGGCCCCCGTAACTATATAAATAACACCTTTGGGTTTTGTTTTTCCTTTGCCGTTAAAATCTTTATCTAATGTCCATTGACCATTTACTATTCTCCCTGTTTTAGTATTGCTGGCGCCAGCTACAAGCTGGCTACCCATATTATCCGGTTTAAATGTCATTGGGTAACTGCGTTGGTAATTATGTACATGCCCTGCAAATACGATATCAACATTACCTTTTTCAAAAATGGGCGCCAGCAAACGCATTTGCTGCTGCTCATAATGTGCACGGGAAGAATTAAAACCCGGATGATGCAGCAATACAAAACGCCATGTAGCATTTTGGGCAACTGCCAGATCTTTGATCACCCAGTCTTTCAGCAACGAATCATTCCATTCAACATAAGGATTTGAATCAAGTACCGTCCAGTGTGCATTGCCATAGTCAAAAGAAAAATTAGACATTCGCGGATATTTTTCACCCGCCCCATCGAGAAATGCTTTGCGATTTGCATCCGATGCTTTTAATGTTGGTACCAAAGCACCGCCTTCTTTTCCATCGGGACCGTTCAAGGGCTGTTCCCAGAAATGATAATAGGCCAATGACGCAGGATACTGATCCAGATCCCTTGACAATAGATCATGATTTCCTGGTGCAGCAACAAAAGGTATTGAACGTAATAATGGCACGTTGAATGAATCTATTTGATCAGCATTATATACCGGCCAGTATTTTGTTTTATATTCTGAGATCATTCCACGGTTATACACAATATCACCGGCAACAGCTACGAGATCAGGATTTGAATTATAGATCCCATTTGCAATTCGGCCGGATTGCTTAGTACCTGTAGCCATATCACCCAAAATAGCAACCCGGTAAGATTGCTCCGGCGTTTTCAAAGCTTTTGCTTCTGCGGTGAAAACGATCTTACCATTTTTTGAAACACGATATTGAAATGTACCACCCGGGTTCAGCGATGTAAATGATGTGCTGTAAATCAAAAAAGGGTCAATACCTGCCACAGCAATTTTTGATGTAGTTGGGTTTTCTGATTTTATCCAGTCGTTGCTGGTACTATTTTTATATTCTGCAATCCATACATCGTTTGATACCGTTGAATGCCATAGCAGTTGCATTGATTGTGGTGATGGCTTTTTGCCGATTTGTAAATAGGGCTTTACCAGGAAGTCTGTTTGTTGTGCATTCAGGCTTGTAAACAAAAATAATAAGATCGGGGTCAATAAATATTTCATTTAAAACAATTATCTGGTGAGGGCCAAAGATGCTGAAATTATTTGTTAGTATTGATTGTCAGAATTGATCCGGGTCACCTGGCTCTGATCATAATTCCACAACCGGTGGTAATTGTAGCAGGTTCTTTTTTAGATTTGGCAAATAAAAGGCGGTTGCGACAAAGTTTAGATGAAATTTGGCGGAATTTGCTACTTTGTATAATAAATCCCTTCACCAATTCAACCCAGAACAAAGATTGGGTTGTCGAACTATGAAATATGATAAAATTTTTTAAAGCAGCTCTATTATTATGTGTAGTGAGTTGTATTTCTTTTGAGGCTGCTGCGCAGCAAAGCTATTGGTCGCAATATAATGATGCCACTACATTAGTTCCTGACAAAGCGGTAAAAAGAAAATCTTTTCCCGGCACCTATAAATTATTTGGCTTAAACATAATTGCATTCCGTCAACAGTTGTTTTCCATTGTTGGTGATCAGGCACAGCATTCCACCATCATTACTATACCAAATGTACAAGGAGAGATGGAACAGTTTGAAGTGTATGAAGCATCCAACTTTGAACAGGAACTGCAAACAAGGTTTCCTGATATAAGAGCCTTCTCCGGTAAAGGAATTACAGACAAACAAGCAACGCTTAAGTTAAGTATTTCACCTCAGGGTGTACAGTCCATGATTTTCAGAACAGGAACAGAAAATGAATTTGTCGAACCTTATTCCCAAGATCATTCGTTTTATGCTGTGTTTAACTCAGTAAGAAAAAAAGGTGAATTACCATGGACATGCAGCACACAAGATCAGCGACTATTATCTGGTATTAGTACATCCATTCAATCTTCTAATATCATTTTAAGTTCGGCAGGCGAGTTAAAAACAATGCGGCTTGCACAATCTGTTACGGCCGAATACTCTAACTATTTTGGCGCTACCAGCGCTGCACAGGTTGCATTGGTATTGGCCGCTGTAAACGCCACCCTAACAAGAAGTAATGGTGTATATGAAAAAGATCTGGCTCTTCACCTGAACTTAATCGCAAACACAACAAATGTTTTTTATTATAACCCAGCCACTGACCCCTATTCTGACCCTGCTACAGGTTCAGGTGGTGCATGGAACGGAGAAGTTCAAAACACATTGACATCAGTTATTGGTGAAGCGAATTATGACATCGGGCATTTGTTTGGCGACTCCGGTGGTGGTGGTAATGCAGGTTGTATTGGCTGTGTTTGTGTGAATGGCCAAAAAGGAAGTGGCTTTACTTCTCCTTCAGATGGCATTCCGCAAGGAGATAATTTTGATATAGATTATGTCGTGCATGAAATAGGCCACCAGTTAGGGGCCAATCATACTTTTTCATATGCAATCGAAGGCACCGGTGTAAATAAAGAAGTTGGTTCCGGCATTACCATTATGGGCTATGCCGGTATTACCGATCAGGATGTAGCGCCGCATTCTATTGCTTATTATCACCAGGCCTCTATTGCACAAATACAAGCCAATCTTGCAACCAAGACCTGCCCTGTTACAGTAAACATTTCTGCCACCAATGCAACACCTGTTGTAAATGCAGGAAGCGATTATACCATTCCCATCAGCACACCATTTGCATTAACGGGTTCTGCAACAGATGCCAATCCAAGTGATGTGCTTACCTATAGTTGGGAACAAAACGACAATGCCAACGGCACACAAACAGGCAATGCCAGTGTGGCAAGCGCCACAAAAGCCACAGGCCCAAACTGGATTTCTTTTTCACCTACCACCTCACCGACCAGATTGTTTCCTAAACTTTCTACCATACTTGCCGGGCAGTTAATATCAGGCCCATTACCTGGTGGCGATGCAATTGCAAACACAGAAGCATTAAGTTCTGTTTCAAGAACGTTGAATTTTAGACTAACCGCAAGAGATAATGCTCCTTTTAATTCCACTGTTCCGCAATCAGTAGGTCAATCACAATTTGATGATATCGTAGTAACCGTTACCAATACCTCGGGGCCTTTTCAAATTACATCACCTAATACAAGTGTAATATGGACCGGCGGTTCAGCACAAACCATTACCTGGGATGTGGCCAATACAACAGCCGCACCCGTGAGTTGTGCGAATGTAAAAATTTCTCTTTCTACAGATGGCGGAAATACTTTCACAACACTACTTGCCAGCACACCTAATGATGGAACACAATCTGTAACCTTGCCCGCATTGCCAACCACCTTCAGCACTTGCCGAATTAAAGTTGAATCGGTTGGCAATATCTTTTTTGATATTAATAATACCAACTTTACTATAACGGCACCGGATATTCAGTTTGAATTTTCTGGCGACACACAAAAAGAAATTACAAATACAACTGCAGGATGCAGAAACTATAAAGATTACATCGTAAATATGAAAACAAACCAGCCCCTGGCTGGTAGTGGCACCGCGGTTATTACTATCAATCCATCTGTTTCTTCTACTGCAATTCTCGGCACAGACTATGATTTTACTACCAATGGAAACTTTGCAACACCAGGCAATACATTATCCTTTACTGTTGGCGGCTCAACTATATTACCCCTTACACTTCGCATATATGATGATGCATCGGTAGAAACAACTGAATTTTTGACTCTGACTTATTCATTAGCAGCAGGTAGCACCAATGCAGTTACTGGTACCGAAAATCAAACCTATACATTTACAATAACCGATAATGACATTGCGCCACACGTCGCTGTAACACCATTGGCAACAATTGGCTCGGGCAATACAACTTTCATGCATCCTTTCAGAGGAGAGTTCAACGATGCCAGAACTCAAATACTGCTTACCTCTTCTGAACTGATGGCAGCCGGTTTTTATGACGGTACTATTTCCAACTTTACTGAAATGGCATTGAATGTTGTTTCTAAAAACAGTACGATCCCATACAATGGGCTTACTATAAAGATGAAAAACACTACTACCACTTCATTAGATGGTGGTGCATTTGAAACGGGTACCACCACGGTGTTTGGCCCGGTAAGCTATTCCACCATTGCTGGTATAAATAATTTTGTGCTTACCACACCCTTTGCATGGGATAGCACAAAGAACTTATTAATTGAAATATGTTATAACAATGGAAACGGCGGTGGTGGCAATTCGGAAGCCGACTCAGTGGCAACTACAATTACAAGTGTTCTAAACATGCACTACGACAGAACAGCAACATCTAGTGCTGCAGGATGTACATTACCAACAGCAAACTTTATTTCTTCTTTCAGGCCAAATGTTAGATTGAAACAACAACCCGTTGCTGAAACACCTGTGGAAACAGTGCTTAACTCTACAAAAACTATATACCTCGGCCCTTTTGCCGATGTATACTTTTATTCATCAGCTGATAATGAATTAATGACCCGTATACAAAACCTTACTTCGTTTGATTATGGCTGTACGCAAGTAACTGTTGACCGGGCGGGTAATACATCTGCACAGTTTTGGAACAATGATGCATCAAATTATCTTCTTTCAAAATCAATTAAAGTAGTACCAACCAATAATACCACTGCTGGTAATTATCAGATCACTCTTTATTATACTGGTGCCGAAGTGAGCGGATGGCAGGTTCCAACAGGGCGACTATTTGCAAACAACCAAATCATAAAAGTTTCAAACGGATTTAATATTCCCGATGTAACACCTTCCAATGTGCATCTTGATGATGTAACAATTGCCGGAGCCACTGCCGGTACGACTGGCACAACCCGTTCTATAAAAAGTGAATTTAAGAATACAGGCTTTTCTGGTTTCGGAGCAGGTTATCCCTGTAGCCCATTATCAGGTGAAGTATTTTGGACAGGTGCAGTAAATACCGATTGGTTCAATACCGGCAACTGGGCTTGTGGAGTGCTTCCCGGACCGACAACTGATGTACGTATCAGTAACGGGCTGGTAAATTATCCAGTGATAACCGGTAACCCAACAATCAAAAGCCTTACTTTAAATACAGGTGCATCCTGTATTGTAAACCCCGGTTTTACATTAACACTAACCGGGCTATAATTTTTTATATGAACAAAGAAGTCTTATCCATCATTAAAAATTTTGAAACAACACTAAGTGGTCAACCCTGGTTTGGACGTGCCGTGTATGAGTTGATGGATGAAGTTGATGGATCAAAAGCATCTGTCAAACCTAACAACACTGAACATTCTTTGATCGAACTGATCTGGCATATGAATACATGGGCTGAATTTGCTTTAGCCAATCTTGAAAACAGAAATCAAAATGAATTAAAAGAAATAGAAGCCAATGATTGGCGGGAGCTTATTAAACAAAAACATACCTGGAAAAAAGGGTTGGCACAATTCAGATCCATTCATAAAAAAATCATAGCCAATCTCAATAAAAGAGATGATGACTTTTTAAGTGATATAGTTCCTAACCGTCGGTACAATTTCCGTTTTATGCTTAACGGATTAATACAGCATAATATTTATCATGCAGGGCAAGTGGCGTACCTGAAGAAGATATTGAGCTAAACCGTCAAACGTGAAAGGTGAAACGTGAGATAGCTTTTTCACTTTTGACATTTCACGTTTCATTCATCAATCATCTTCCTCTTCTTCTTTTTTTACTTTCAAAAACGCCGAACGTCTTGGTCCGGGAAAAGGGACACTTTCACCTTTCACAGCATACCAGATCACTTCGCTGAATTCTAAATCTGGTGCACTATCCTCTTTTGTAAAATCAAATGTTTCACTTTTCTGCTGCCATTTGTTTACTACTGAATTGAGTTCTTTCAAATTAATATTAGATGAAACAGAAACAAAGGGAGAAAGATCGGGTCTTGAAGTAAAGCAACGCCACATCGGTTCTGCTGCTGCATCGTATTGTGTCATTGGTGGTATGCCGAGAATCAACTCCATCGTACGCAGCATAGACGAAGTGGAATACATTGTATGATCAATAAATTTTCTTTTTACAAAACCTCCAGCTACATAAGCCGTAGTGCGGTGTGCATCCACATGATCGGGACCATTTTGTGCATCATCTTCTACTATAAAGATTGCTGTCTCTTTCCAAATAGAGCTTTTGCTTAAATATTCAACAAACATTCCTACAGCCAGGTCATTATCGGCAACATGAGCAAAAGGTGTTGGCTTATTTTTTCTTAAGCCTTCTGTATGATCATTGATCAACCGTAATGAGTTGAATTGTGGTACTGCATTTTTTGCCAACAATGAATCAAACTCTCTTTTCCATTGAAGGAAACGGGTAGTATCTTTTACATCCTGGTCCCAACTTGTATAGTAAGGACAAAAATGTCCCTCCAGCACAGGAATATTCGCCTTGTAATCATCAGCAAATTCGCCGTAGGTTCTGTATGTTACTCCTGCTTTTTTACAATGATCCCAGATAAACCCACCTTTATTATTTGCAACTTTTCTTGTTCCTTCTGCATTATAACTTCCGCCACGTCCACCATAGCTTGTGGGCCAGTTCTTTTCTAAAAAATCTGTTGCGTATGCACCGAGGCTCCAGTTATGTCCATCCGCACTTACTTCTCCATCTACATAAAAATTGTCCAGCAAGACAAACTCTCCGGCCAACTTATGTTGGTTCGGTGTAATGTGTTTACCAAATAATACCAGGCTTGTATCACCATTGCCACCGGGCATATCACCCAGCACCTGGTCGTAACTGCGGTTTTCTTTTACGACATAAAATACATATTTGATCGGCGACTTATCTCCTACTTTCATAGGTATCGGATTACCTGCTTCTCCTTTTGCAGTTTTCTCTTTGTCTTTATTATAGGGCGTATTGCGATAAACCACTCCGGAGTATTGAGCCAATTGTTGTTCATTCGGTTCGTTAAAAATGCTCATTGTCCCTTTGAACAAACCACCGATATAATCAATACGGTTTCGGTGCGCATCATAAATTGCCTGCTGGTGACTTACTTCATCTTTTTTATCGATTGGGTTTGGTCCTTTTGCATTCGGCTTTGACGAAAAGCCTTTCCCATTTGTAACAAATATTTTTTTACCGATCAGTTTTACATTCGTAGGGTACCAGCCTACTGGAATAAAACCTTCACTATGGCTAAAGCCGGGTTTAGCAACATCAAAAACCGCCAGACAATTATTATCTGCATTCGCAACGTATAATGTTTTTTCATCTGCACTTAATGCAAGCCCGTTTGAAGTAGAGCCTGGAGGTGCATCAGGAAACAAAGCCGCATTTAATGTTTCAATTACTTTTTGTTCTGTGGTATTGATAACAGAAACTGAATTATCATTTGCATTTGCAACAAAAAGAATTTTTCCGTTTTTTGAAAGACATAATTCATTGGGATTATCGCCGACCGGGATTTTAGTAATTATATTTTCAGTCTTTGTATCTACCACAATCAGTTTATCACAGCCCCAGCAACTGATATAAATTTTGGTTTTGTCGGGAGAAAGCAGGCAACCGTATGCTTCGCCGCCTAACGTTATTTTCTTTGTAGTTTTTTTTGAAGGAATATCAATGATGTAAAGTGAATTGTCTTCTTTTGTTACTACATACATTTTTTCCTTTGCATCATTAATTTCAATTCCGGCCGGAGCAATTTTATTCGGCCATTTATCTCCCAGTTTAATGCTATCTTTTAAAACCAGTTTCTTACCAGCAGTTGCATACTTCAATATCCAGTTATCGTGCCCGCCGGAAGCATATAGGAATTTTCCATCGGCAGTAAATTTTAAACCATACCAGGCTTTTTTAATTTCAACTGTTGACAATACTTTATCATTAACAGCATCGATGAGTTGCAATGAATGTTTACTCTGCCCGTTGTTAGTTACTGCAATTATTTTTTTGTTTGGCGAAATAGCCATATTCAATGGCAGATCACCCAACGGAAGACTTTTACCAACCGGTGTAAGGCTCCAACCATTGGGAAGACCAATACGTTTTGATTCAAGCTGCTGAACAGTTTGTGAAAAAATGTTGCTGGCAATTAAAAAAAGAAGGATAAAAAGAAGTTTTCTCATAAAATTTTTCTTGTGCGAAAGGTACGAATCTAAAAAGAATACCCGCAAAGTGGTATTGTTATAAAATAATGACATCATTACCTTTTGTAGATGTCTGCCCCCGTCATTCATATTTGGAAAAATGCACCATTTATAAGATTTCTCATTCCGCTGATGACAGGTATCGTTCTGCAATGGCATTTACAAATTCAGTTAATTGTTTTATGGATCGTATGCGGAATTAGTTTAACAATCCTGACCAGTTTCTTTCTTCTTCCGTTTTTCCAACGTTATAAACTTTCAGCAATAAGCGGGTTGGCTATAACAGTTTTATTTATTTCAGTTGGCGGATTGCTTGCATGGTATAAAGATATCCGGCATGATGAAAACTGGTTTGGCCGCTATTACAGCAACCGGGTTGCACTGGTTCTCACGTTACAGGAAAACCCGGTTGAAAAAACCAAATCCTATAAAGCCAATGCATCAGTTGATTTTATTCTGAATGATGACACCAGTATTAAAACAAGCGGTTCACTCATTATTTATTTTAAAAAAGATAGTGCAGCAAATAAACTTAACTATGGTTCCCAATTCATTTTAAAAAAATCATTACAGGAGATCAAAAACGCTGGTAATCCGGGTGGCTTTGATTATAAACGCTATTCCTTATTCCAGGGGATCACACACCAGGCTTATTTAAAAGAAAATGATTTTGTTCTACTGCCGGGTGAAAACAAAACCCGTTTTAAGGAATTCATTTTTTCCACCCGTGAAAAAATATTGAATATACTGCGAGCAAATATTAAAGGTGAAAAAGAGCTGGGCTTAGCTGAAGCATTGTTGATCGGTTATAAAGATGACCTCGATAAAACATTGGTACAATCTTATTCCAATACCGGTGTGGTACATGTGATCGCTATTTCAGGATTACATCTCGGCTTGATCTATTGGTTGTTACTGAAATTATTCTGGCCCTTGCAGAAAAGAAGAAACACTAGGTGGTTAAGACCAGTTTTGATCATAGCAGGACTTTGGCTTTTCAGTTTGCTCGCAGGTATGCAACCATCCGTAATACGTTCAGCAGTTATGTTTACCTGTATTGTATTGGGAGAAACATGGACGAGAAAATCTTCCATCTACAATACACTGGCTTTTTCTGCATTCCTGTTGCTCTTTATTAATCCTTACTGGCTTTGGGATGTTGGCTTTCAGCTTTCTTATATCGCCGTCTTAAGTATCGTTATTTTCATGAAACCTATCTACAATTGGTTTTATGTAAAAAATAAAGCATTGGATTTTATCTGGAAACTGAATGCAGTAACACTGGCAGCACAAATACTTACTGTGCCTGTAAGCATTTATCATTTTCACCAGTTTCCTCTCTCTTTTATATTTACCAATTTTGTTGCGGTGCCATTATCAAGTTTGATCCTACTTGGTGAAATACTTTTATGTGTAGTCTCGTTCATTCCAACTGTCGCATTGTTTGTTGGTAAAATTCTTTATTGGATGCTCTGGGCTATGAATACCTATGTAGAGAGAATTGAGTTGTTGCCATATTCTTTATGGGATGGTTTGCAGATCTCTATTCCGCAGGCTGCTTTACTGCTAGCAGCAGCTTCAGGTCTTGGTTTTTGGTTAATGGAAAAATCCAAAACAGGATTGAAGTATGGGCTTATCGCTTTAATTTGCTTTGTTGTATTACGGTCAACTTCATTTATACAGGCCAATAATCGTGAACAGATCATCGTATATAATGTTCCTCAAAAACAAGCCATTGATTTTATTGATGGCAGAAAATATTTATTTGTTGGCGATTCAGATCTGCTGACAGATGATTTTGTCAGGAATTTTCATATCAAACCTTCAAGAGTGTTGAATCGTATTGAGACAGCAGCCGATTTAGAAAATTTCAGTGAACAGGGCAATACATTAATTTATAAGGACAAGAAAATTCTGCGAATAAACAAAACAACCGGTTTCATTTCTTCGGAAAATAAAATCCCGGTTGATCTTTTACTTATTTCTGGTAATCCTAAACTCTATTTTACTAAACTTATTAAAACATTTACTATTAAACAGGTGGTGTTTGATGGCTCCTGCCCTGCCTGGAAAATAAACTACTGGAAAAAAGATTGTGATTCCCTGCATATTTCCTTTCATGATGTAAGTGAAAAAGGGGCTTTTGTGATGAACCTATGATAGCTTACATTTGCGCCTTCTTTTAGCGATTGCCTGCCTTTAATTTTTAGTTACTATGAACAAAAGAATTCAGTCTGCCCTCATCTCTGTTTTTTACAAAGATGGCCTTGAGCCCATTGTAAAATTGCTGTCAGAACTCGGTGTAACGATTTACTCTACCGGCGGCACACAAACATTTATTGAAAAGCTGGGAGTAAAAGTAGTTCCGGTTGAAAACCTGACATCCTATCCATCCATTCTTGGTGGTCGGGTAAAGACATTACATCCTTCAGTGTTTGGTGGCATCCTCGGAAAAAGAGATGATGAAACACATATGACGGAAATGAAACAATACAATATTCCGGAAATTGATTTGGTGATCGTTGACCTCTATCCTTTTGAAGAAACTGTTGCTTCTACTACAGATGAAAAAGCAATTATTGAAAAAATAGATATCGGCGGACCATCGATGATACGTGGCGCAGCAAAAAATCATAAAGATGTGGCTGTAGTTGCCAACAAAGCTGATTATGCTTTACTGGAAAAAGTTTTAAGCGAACAAAAAGGAGAAACATCATTAGAACAAAGGCGAATGTTCGCTATCAAAGCATTTGATGTATGTACAGCTTACGATACTGCTATCTCGAATTATTTTCACCAGCTTTCAGTTACTACACCATTTAATAAGGAAGAAAAATCAATGCGATATGGTGAAAACCCTCATCAGAAAGCTGTGTTCTTCGGTAACCTGGATGAAATATTTGAACAATTGAATGGTAAAGAATTAAGTTATAATAATCTTGTTGATGTAGATGCTGCCGTACAATTGATAAATGAATTTTCGGATACCACATTTGCCATCATTAAACACACTAATGTATGCGGCGTTGCACAACGTTCAACAATAAAAGAAAGCTGGGATGCTGCATTAGCTGGTGACCCTGAATCAGCTTTTGGTGGAGTACTGGTTTGCAACGGTACAGTTGACAAAGCAACAGCTGATGCCATCAACGAAATATTTTTTGAAGTACTGATAGCACCGGCTTATGACGAAGATGCTTTAGCTGTACTGAGATCGAAGAAGAACAGGATACTCTTGAAACATAAGTCGGAAGGGAAAAGTAAAAATTCTGAAATGTTCCGTTCATTGCTTAATGGGGTTTTAATACAAAATATTGATGAAGGCAATTATACAGAATGGAAGGAAGCTGGCGGAAGAGAAACATCAGCTATAGAAAAAGATGATTTAAAATTTGCAAACATTGTCTGCAAGCATTTAAAGAGTAATGCTATTGCATTAATAAAGAACAAGCAGCTTGTTGGAAAAGGTTGCGGCCAAACAAGTCGCATCGATTCATTAAGACAGGCTGTTGAAAAAGCAAAACAGTTTAATTTCGATTTGAATGGTGCTGTAATGGCCAGCGATGCATTTTTTCCGTTTAATGATTGCGTGAAACTGGGACATGAAGCAGGCATTACATCATTTATTCAGCCTGGTGGTTCTATCCGTGATAAAGATTCGATTGAATATTGTGTAGAACATAAACTGGCCATGGTGATTACGGGAATGAGACATTTTAAACATTAGATCGTCAATGGGCAATTGTGAATGGTGAATTTACCAGACTTTGGATTCACAATTCACCATTCACGATTCACGAATTCTGAAACATTCATGCCCTTATTCGATTTCAATAAAACCTTATCAGATTCCGCTGATGCTTTAAAAAGTTTGTCGGCGTTCAACCCTTTGACCATTCGCAAAAAAGGTACAAGGGCAAAAGCCATTTTTGCATTGGCACTCGTATGTTTTCTTTGGGGTACTACATGGCTTGCAAGTAAAGAAGGAGTAAAACATATACCCGATGCATTGCAGATGGCCGGTATCCGCCAATTTTTGGGAGGCTTCTTTTATGTTTGTTTTTTTCTTTACAAAAAAGTTTCGTTGCCAAAAGGAAAAGAATGGATTCCTATCCTTGTATTATGTTTTTTGAATTTCATTATGAGCAACGGGCTCAGTACACTTGCATTGCAATATAAAATTTCTGCGGGTCTTGGCGCTATCATTGGTGCTATCTTCCCATTGTGGATAGTGGTGATTGGTTTATTTTCTTCCAAATCAAAAATTCCTGTAATGGCAATTACGGGTTTGTTGCTGGGCTTTGGAGGTGTATGTATAATTTTTTATGATCACCTGAATGAATTTCTTGATACGCAATTCCGTTGGGGTATAATATTATCAGTCATTGCAACATGGACATGGGCCATTGCAACCTTGTACACAAAAAAACAAGCAGTTAATTTCAATCCTTACTTTGGTCTTGGTTTGCAAATGGTGATTGGAGGTATTACATTGTATTCTTTTTCTTCGGTTACGGGCAGGGCTATTCCATTAACAGAAATTCCATGGCAATCATGGGCAGCTATTGGCTACCTGGTTGTTTTTGGCTCATTGATAGCATTTATTTGTTATCTCTATGCATTACAAAATCTGCCAACTGAGCAGGCTTCTATTTATGCTTATATCAATCCGATTGTAGCGGTAATACTTGGTTCTATTGTTTTTAATGAAAAGATCACTATCTATCTTACTATCGGCGGTATTGTTACTTTATTGGGTGTTTATCTTGTCAATAAAGCATTTAAAATTACGGCTGCAGAACAGCCAGAAACAGAAGGTGTGTAACCACATTAACCAGACATCCTTTTTTACAATTCTTCTTTCCCTTTTTTCGGTTAATTTGTAGCATCAAAATTCCCACATGAAAAAGATCTCTGTTTCGGCCCTGATTATGATTTGCTTTGCCTGCAATTTATTTTCTCAATATAACAGTAAACTATCCGCTGACAAATGGGTGGATAGTGTTTTTAACTCATTAAATAATGATGAAAAAATTGCACAGCTCATGGTTGTCCGTGCACATTCTAACTTAGGAGCAGATCATGTAGCAAAAGTGGTAAGTGATATAACTAAATATAATATCGGGGCTTTATGTTTTTTCCAGGGTGGACCTGTAAGACAGGCGAATCTTACGAATTACTATCAAAGCATTGCTAAAACACCATTGATGATGACTATCGATGGTGAATGGGGGCTTGGTATGAGGTTGGATAGTGTGATAAAATTTCCTTACCAGCTTACACTCGGCGCCATGAGTAATGAAGCATTGGTATATGAAATGGGTAAAGCAGTGGGTGAGCAACATAAACGCTTAGGTGTGCATGTGAACTATGCCCCTGTTATGGATGTAAATAATAACCCGAATAATCCTGTTATTGGTTATCGTTCTTTTGGCGAGGATAAATATAAAGTAGCAAAACTTGGCATTGCTTACATGAAAGGTATGCAGGATGCAGGCATCATGGCTTGTGCCAAACATTTTCCCGGTCATGGGGATACAGAAGTAGATTCACATGCTGATCTGCCAGTGATAAATAAAAGCCGCGAACAGTTAGATTCATTAGAACTGTACCCTTTCAAAGAGATCTTTAATGCAGGAGTAGGCAGTGTAATGGTGGCGCATCTTTCAATTCCATCCATCGATAATACAAAAAATGTAGCTACTTCTATTTCAAAAAATAATGTAACGGGTTTACTGCGCAACGAATTAAAATTTGCCGGCCTCACTTTCACCGATGCATTGGAGATGAAGGGTGTGGCAAAATATTTTCCCGGTGGTACTATTGCAGTTGAAGCCGTGATCGCAGGAAATGATATGCTTTGCCTGCCTGAAGATGTAGGTATGGCAATAACAGAAATAAAAAAAGCGATCACCGAAAAAAGATTGACATGGGAAGATATATATGTAAAAACAAAAAGAGTGTTGCTGGCGAAATATAACCTCGGCATGAACAAGGAGCAGAAAGTAATCCTGAATAATCTTACAGATGACTTGAACAGCAAAACAAATGCTATCCGTTATAAAATAGCAAAAGAGACAATGACTGTTCTTTCTCAAGCTGGCACGAAAGCATCAGGTACTGATTATGCAGAAATACCGTTGCATTCCAATATGAAGGTTGCTTATGTGGGAATCGGAGCTGCACAACTCAATCCTTTTGGTCAACGAATGAAAGACGATCTGAATGCAGATGTATTTCTTTATTCCTGGAAGGACGGTGATGATAAAGCAGAGGAGATGTTTGAAACTATAGAAAAAAATAAATATGATGCTGTAGTAGTGGGCATTCATGATTTCAGCAACCGGCCTGCAAACAATTATGGGATCACAAAAGCCTCTTTTGCTCTTTGGCGCAAATTGAATCTCATAAAAACAGTTACAGTTGTTTTTGGAAACGTACTCGCAACACAAAATTATTGTGATGCTTACACTTTAGTTGCTGCTCACCAGGATGATAATATTTCGCAGGAAGCCGCCGCTGATCTTGTTGAAGGAAGAACAGGTGCTACCGGTAAATTACCAGTAAGAGTTTGCAGTTTTGCTGCTGGTTTTGGAATTGATATACCTGGGCCCGAAAAAAAATCGACAGCAACAACTCCTGATAAGTTTTATACTGTTGATTCGATCGTGAACGATGCTATTGCACAAAAAGCTTTTCCGGGTTGTGTAGTATTGGCAATAAAAGATGGCGAGATCATTTATGATAAAGCATTTGGCAATACACAGTTTGAAAATGGTTCGCCGGTTTCGCTGGAAAATATTTATGACCTTGCCTCAGTTACAAAAGTTTCCGCCACTACTATTTCTGTAATGAAATTGTATGAGCAGGGTAAACTCGATTTAAAAAAGAAATTAGGTGATTACCTGCCCTGGGTGAAGGGAACCGATAAAGAAAATTTACAACTAGAGGAAATACTGTTACACCAGGCAGGACTTGTACCATTCATTCCGTTTTACAGAGAAACAATTGACACAACAACAGGTATTCCTAATCCGGCAATTTATTCTTCGACTGCATCATCCCAATTTTCGATCCCGGTTGCAAAAAATCTTTACCTGCGCAAGGACTGGAGCGATACAATATTCAGCCGCATTTTAAAAAGTCCTTTAGGCCCGAATGGAAAATATGTTTACAGTGATAACGATTTTATTTTCCTGGGAAAAATTGTTGAACAACTTAGCGGCATGACATTAGACGAATATGTAAGCAAAACTTTTTACAGTAAACTCGGATTAAACACAACTGGATTTAAACCACTTACCCGTTTTGCTGTGAACAGAGTTGTTCCAACAGAACTGGAAAAACATTTCAGGCAACAACTGATACAGGGATATGTACATGATGAAGGCGCCAGTATGTTTGGCGGTGTAGCCGGCCATGCAGGGTTATTTTCATCAGCATATGATCTTGCTATGCTTTATCAAATGCTACTAAATGGTGGTGAGATCAATGGGACACGATTATTAAATCCGGAAACCATAAAATATTTTACAGCTTATCATAGTGAAAACAGCCGGCGTGGTTTTGGTTTTGATAAACCAGAGAAGGATAATGCTACAAGAAAAGATCCTTATCCATCTGCATTGGCATCACTGGAAACATTTGGTCATACCGGTTTTACAGGAACTTGTGTGTGGGTAGATCCAAAAGTAAATCTTGTTTATGTTTTTCTGAGTAATCGTGTAAATCCGACAAGGGCCAATAATAAAATTTCACAAATGCTGATCAGGGGGAAGATCCAGGATGCCTTTTATAAAGCAATAAGTCAAAACCAAAATTAGAAAGTCGACTACCCCGGAATCCAAAAACTCATCATGATTAAATTACAGCATTTGCCTTAAGCACTGGCAAACTAAAATACCAGCCCATGTGCAACAGCAGCACAGATATCAATGGGTTTTTACGTGGGCTCCATTTACAGAAAAATTATATTCAATTGATTTTCAGAGTATTACTGATAGTTTGAGTGGCTTTCAGAAAAAACTTAACATTGCCAATATTAATTTAATTTTAAATTCGAATTAATAAAAAATATAAAATCATGGGAAAAGTAGATAAACAAAAGAAAAAGGAAACACGTCAAATAGTTTTTGCAAAGCTTTCCGGAGTTATGGAAGAGTATAGAAATAACTTCAAAGAGAAAAGATTTAAATCAAAACTTAAAAAGGTCAGCCGCATGTTTGCAGATGATATAATAAAAGCAACGGCTAAGAGTGAAAAATTAAAAAACAAAGAGGCTGCATCTGCACAAGAAAATATAGCTGAGCCTGTAATTGCTCAATAACCTATAGTTATTAGAAATGATATTAAAAGTTAAGCAGAATTGGCTGCTTAACTTTTTTGTTTTTTTAACCCTTTTTACTTCTATCGACATTTTCAGCAAACCTTTATTTACTGAAACAATTTGTATAGGGATAAAAAAACCGCGGCTGAGAATTGCCACGGCTTGCTTTGAAAGTAATTCCTAAAAATTACATTAACCCAATAATGTAGACGGTAAAGTGAAAGCTGTAAGAACTGGATGCAAAATGCTTCACTCTTGTTAATTCATTCTTACTCCAGGGTTACAGTTATATTAATAATCAAAAAAAGAGACACAAAAAAGCCGGGATAAATATATCCCGGCTGAAATGGTCAAAGGTTGTGATCTTTATTCATAGTTAAACTTCGTCCATCCTTTCCACCAGGTAGCCAGTATACCTGCAGGCGCAACAGCGCCGCGGAAAGTAGCAGTCTGATCAAAGAAAGTATCACCGGTAAACTTTGGATCTGTAAATGAACCGCCGGTAAGTATCTTTTGGTTCCCATTAGCACCTGCAAATGGTGTTGGGTCAGGTGCAGTATAATTAAACGGCTGAATCAATTTTGCATCCGATGTATTGGTGAGGAGATCGTTATTATAATAAGAGTTGGTAAACCAGCTTGTAAATGCAGCATCATTGGTAATAGTAATACCGGCTGTTCCAGAAAATCTTGTGTTAACTGTATTTCCTGCCAATGTTATATTTCTCAGGCGAATCGTGCTGTCTTCAATATTTAATGCAGTTGATGTACCGGTAGTCGCATCTATTTCAATACCTCTTGGCCAGCCCATAATAATAGAATTGAAAATTGAAATGCCTGTATTCCTCCTGATATGTGTAGCACCCCGGAATAATGAGCTGCCAATATTATTTAAAGTAGCCTTTGGCCCGATAGCCGTTATATTGCTGAATATGGCAGTTGTTTTGGGAGCAGCAGTAGTGCCACTCGCATTATTATCACTTTCAAATGCTTCAGAATTTGAAATATCTGCGATCACTGAATCACGGAGGATCAAACCAAATTGAATTTTTCCGCTAAAGCCATTGTCTGTATCAAAATCATCGTCCTGTGTTTTTAAAGCGATCAGGTATTTACAATTTACAGTACCACCGAACCATTCGTATGCATCATCTTTCGCATATACCACCTGCACATGGTCGATCGTTGTACCGCTTCCTACAGCCGCCATTGTTAAACTGTTCACTTCTTTATCAGGTTGATAAGCATAGCCTGCATATTCAATACGTACATATTGCAAGGTTCCTGAGTTATCATTACTAACAGGCGCCGGTGCAACAGCATCACCAGAGCCAGCCAATCCATCACCATTTGCATTATCAACACCGCCTTCTACCTGGTAGAGTCCGGCTGTACCGTTATAACTTGTATTGATAGGCGCTTTACCACAAAGTACGATCCCTCCCCAATCACCCGATTGTGGATTTGGCGCTGCTGATGTAAAAATGATCGGCTCAGTTGCTGTACCCGCCGCTATGAGTTTTGAACCACGTGCAATAATTAACGCTGCTACATCTGCACCGTTGAAAGATCCTTTCACGGTCGTACCCGGCTCAACCGTCATGGTATGATTGCCTACCATATACACAAGTCCTTTCAGGATATAAACATTTTGTTTTTTTAATAGTGTGTCTGCATTAATGCGGCCTTCCAGTGTAATAGTTTGACCGGTAGACCCGCTGCCACCACCATTTACAATAATGATTTCCTTTTCTCCGTCCATTTCTATTTTGCGGCAACTTGTACTGATGAGTGCTGCAATTCCTGCCAGGTAAAGAATGTTCTTTTTCATTTCTATTTTTATTTTAAAGCGTTTATAATAATGTGTAATTAAAGATCAAGCCGAATGTGGTTCCGGATTTTCGGGTAAAGCGATAAGCATCTTCATCTTTTTGAAAACTTGTTTTACCCCCTGCATTCTGATAGAAATACTGTGTTGTATTCAGTATATCTGAAATATTCAACCGCAGTTCAGCTTTATTCTTCATGAATTTTTTTGAGATCTGGAAATCGAGCAGTGAACGCGGTGCTTCATAAATATCCGGTGAACCTGCGCCTGATGACAGGTCACCAACCAGGTAAATTCTTTCACCAATCCTGTTAAAAAGAAGTGTTGAATTCAATCCCAGTTTTTCCAGATCATACATCAGTCCAACATTCACCATATAAGGAGACTGGCCCTGCAAAGTCCTGTCAACATTAAACCGTGCATCCTGGATGCGGCTATAGATATAAGAAGCATTAGCGTTAAAAGTGAAATTTTTCAGTACTTGTGCAAAATCAAGCTTTCTACGAAACTCTATTTCTGCCCCGTAAGAAGTTGCTTGCTCTGGATTTTGATAATTGAAAGTGCTGGCGCCGCCGCTTCCTTCATTAAATATTTGTTCAATAGGCTTATTAAAATGTTTATAAAAGACACCGGCCGTTAACATTTCCCCCGCCCTTGGATACAGCTCATATCTTATGTCAGCATTTGTAACTTTTGTTCTTTCCAGTGAAGGATTGCCCTGTACAGAAGCATTTAATTCAAAGTCGTATAGATTCAGATAAGATAATTCACGCAACTCAGGACGTATCACAGTTTGTGAACCTGAAATACGCAAATTCGTTTTTGGATTCAGTTTGAAAGTTGCATTGACGCCAGGTAGAAAATCGGTGACAAGAGTATGTGTATGTCGTGGATCATAAGCTTTTACACTACCCACTAATTGATCATAACTTTCTACACGCAAGCCCCACACAATGCGAATTGATTTTGACAATTCATTATCCATTTGCAAAAAGCCTGCATTTAAAATAGTATTAGCGAGGTAACGGAAATTTTTTCCTTTAATGGCATCAAATCCAACCATATTATCCGTACCGGTTCCAAAATTTTCCGGGGCAAAAACAACATCAGGAGCCAATTGTCTCAACACATCATTATCAGTGTTCAGGTAATTGGCAAACAGCTTTGCATCATACAACCTGTCTTTTATCTGCAGCATATAGCCACCTTTGACCGTATGCTTCTTATTGATCGCATAGGTAAGATCGCCTCCGGCTGTATAGATATAATCGCTCAGGTTTTGATAAATACGGCTGCCGCTTTGTTGCGAAAGTGTATTGGAAAGAATAAGGCGATAAGGATTTTGTGTATTGGTTGACTTTGAATATACAATACGACGCTGGTCAGGAATATATCCATCCAAAATATTAAATGCACCGTACCATTTAAATTTTAGGGGTTGTGCAAGAATATGCTCCCCGGTTAGCTGACTTGTAAAAAAAATATTTTCTTTAAAACTCAACTCAGTTCCTTTCACATCCTCATCTCTTGTATACTCTATTCCCTGTCTTTTCGTAACTGCATTGGGTGTGTTTACATTGATGATCGATTTCAATGAGATCTTATTCTTTGAATTAAACTGGTACGTAAGGCTTGCCAGTGCACCCGCTGAAACATCTTGCTGGTAACGGTCATCGGCAATGTTATAGTTTACACTAAACACATTTCCGGATAATGAATTTGACCTGTTAACCAGTTTGAGATACCTGTTTGTTTTACTATATATAATACCAATTGTACCGCCGAATGGTTTTTTGAATAGTTTAGTTGTAAAACCTCCAGCCACCTGGAATGAAAAATTCAATGGCGCTGTAGCCTGTGTGGGTGACCATGCGTTGCGCATTTGTTTCCCGATTGCCGTTTTTCCTGCAGCGCTTGTAGTATCAAAATTTGATTTAGTTGTATAACTTGACGGTAATGCACGGGTTCCATCTTCAATACCGAGCCAATCCCATTTGCCACCTTTATCCTTGTAAAAATCTTTGCCGGTAGTTTGTGTATTAAAGCCCGTACCGATCTGAACATTCAAAAAACTCTTTGAAGGAATATCTTTTGTATTTACCTGTATCAATCCGCCTGCCCATTCACCGGGATATTCCGGAACAAACGCTTTATTGATAATAATATGATCGATCATTTGTGCCGGGATCAGGTCGAATGAAAATGTCTTTCTATCAGGCTCGGTGCTACTAAGCAATATACCATTCAGCATGGCCTGGTTGTAGCGATCGGCCAACCCTCTTACAATAATGAATTTACCCTCCTGTATGCTTGCACCCGCTGTACGTTTTACAACATCGCCTGCATTTCTATCGGGTGATCTGCGGATGGTTTCAGCAGAAACAACTGATGCAACAGTATTTGTATTTTTTTGAAAAGTTATAGCAGCATTTACAGTTTCCTTTCTTGCACTGATCGCTTTTGTAGAAACAACGACCCCTTCTTCACTTTTTGTTTTAACCGTTAATACTACATTCAACTCATCTACTTGCCCGTTTTGGGCTTCTACTTCAATAATTTTTGTTTCATATTCAACACTCGAAAATTCCAGTTCATATTTTTTTCCAACTATAATACTTATACTAAACCTGCCGTCAACATTCGTTGAGACTCCTGTATTTGTTCCAACAATTTTTATCGAAACACCTGAAATAGGATTGTTTTTTTCTCCGAATACTTTACCTGAAAGTTTTACTGTTTGAGAAACCGAAAGAAAAGAGACCAAAAGAAAACTCATCAATAGGGGGAAACATCTTCTCAGCATATCTGTTAATTATGCTGCAAAGGAATTGCCACAAGGTTATGCCAAAGTGAAGCCAGTATTACCGAATTGTTAACTCAGAACCGGAACTGCAGGCGGCAAGTGAAGATGTTGTCTTCCAGGTCGGTAGTATAACCAGCAAGCTGTGTAATTTCATTATTTACAATATCATAATAAAGTATCACTTTGATTTGCGTGCTGAAATAATGAGCATAGCCAAAACCAAACGTAGAAAACTTTATATCAGCAGCCGTGAGATTGGTTCCCGGTTTACCGATTTCCTCGCCACTTACTTTGATATTAGGGTCGTACCAGTCGTATTTAAAAAGCAGTTGATGTTTTGCATTAACTATATTTTGAAGAAAATAAAAGAATGAGCCATTAAAATGACGGACATAGGTCGGTAATGGTACTCCATTATTATTTGGTAAAGTGCCTGGGTTGGCAGTACTGGTACTCGTTCCGGGTTGCGTTCCAAACCAATGTTCTGCCCTAAATTCCGTATCTCCCCACTTATTATGAATTTTAAATTGCATATCGCCTCCATAATAATGACGTGGGGCAGACTTTCCCAGGTTTGACGATGACGAGTCAATAACAAAAATTTTATCGCCATTAACTGCAGTACCGCTGTGATAAACATATTTTGTTCCGTTTTGCCAGCCCCCCCTTAAGAAGGAAATTCCACCGCTCAACTCAGTTCTTTTAATTATATAAGGCTTTATATAAAGACGGCTTATGAAATCTTTGTAATTATCAAAATCAGTAGTGCCTGCCACGCCCTGTCCATTGAAAAACCCTCCATCAAGCTTAACGTGTTTTAGTTTGTGCTTTTTGTCCAGGGGTTCAAATGAGATCATAACGCCAAGATCTCTTTCACTCGGCATCAGTATTTGTGACATACGTCCTCTTTCGGGTGTTTCCCGTACGGAAGAACTCAGGTTTACCTCATATCCAAATGGCCGGGCAAATAAACCGGTAGTGACAGAAAAGTTATTCTTTTTGGTTTCAAACAGTCGTATATACATATCCCTTACAATTACTCCCCTTTCAGTAGCATCGATCTGAAAAACGAATAACGCTTTCGGGAAATTCTCCTTTGACTTCAGGAGGTAATCAACTCTTAGCCGAGCCCTTCGTAACATAAACCGGCTTTTAGAATAAGGAGAAAAAGCACCACCCGCAAATGAGGGGGCTCCCTCAGACTCCGCTACCTGGAATTGCGGCTGCATATACCCAGCTATGATTATATTTTCAAACCTTCTTATCAGTGGCCTGACGGTATCTTTAATAAAAAAGGAAGAATCAATATCAGTTAGATAGCGTTGACCGCTGGAACTCATCGACTGAAGACAAATAACCGAAATGATAAAACCTCTTAATATTAGCTTCATTATTAAATAATATTGAATTAATGATTCATTAATCTGGCAGCAAAGTAAGCAGTATGTATATGAAACCTGTGTTACCTCGTCATTATCTAATTATTACTTCTATATTAAATTATTATTAACTCTGTATCTTCAGCAACCGGGGCAAAGAGCTCCCGGTATCTTCGCAACCAACTAAATAGATTATATATGGCCCTCAATTCTATTCTCTCGATCTTCATGCCTAAGAATAAGATATTTTATGACTTATTCGAAAAAGTAGCGGCAAATGTTTCCATTATGAGCGATAAACTGAGGGATCTTGTAGCCGAATCCGATGGTGACAAAAAAATAGCGATCCTAAGCCAGATAGAAGACCTTGAACATGAAAATGATAATCTCACCCACAATATTTTTACCGAACTGGGCCGCAATTTTATTACCCCGTTTGACCGTGAAGATATTCACTATCTCGCCACATCACTGGATGACATTGCTGATTATATTTATGCCTCAGCCAAAAAAATGAATTTCTATAAAGTGAATACCAATGATATGGGTATTCAAAAACTGGCGGAAGTAATTCAAATAAGTGCCGCGGAAGTAAGAAAAGCTGTTATAGAATTACGGGGCATGAAAAACATGAAAGCAGTAACTGAATCGCTGGTAAAAATAAATAGCTTGGAAAACCAGGCCGATGACCTGTTTGATATGAGTATTGAGCGGCTTTTTGAAACTGAACCTGATGCAAAAGAAGTGATCAAGAAAAGAGAGATCTACCAGGTAATGGAAATTGCCACTGATAAATGTGAGGATGCCGCAAATGTGATCGAATCCATCATTATTAAATACGCATAAAATTGTGCGAATGAATCAATATGTGGGTTTGCGAATAGATCTTCATGATAACCAAATCAACATATCCGCAAATCTGCTAATCCGCAAATCAAGCTTATGACTCTTGTTATCGTCATCATCATACTTGCTTTAATTTTCGACTATATCAATGGCTTTCATGATGCCGCCAACTCCATCGCCACTGTTGTTTCCACGAAAGTGTTAACCCCTTTCCAGGCTGTGTTATGGGCTGCCATATTTAATGTTGTTGCTTACTGGATTTTCCAGGACCACGCAGTTGCCAACACGATCAGTAAAACCGTAGCAAAAGAATTCATTACACTGCCGGTAATTTTATCGGGATTAATTGCAGCGATCATGTGGAACCTGCTGACATGGTGGTATGGAATTCCTTCTTCATCTTCTCATACTTTGATCGGTGGTTTTGCAGGGGCTGCAATTGCACATGCTATCAGCATAAAAGGTATCGGTATTTCATGGGCAAAAGTGGTAGAAAGTGATGTCATCATCAAAACGGTGCTCTTCATTTTTCTTGCTCCTTTGATCGGTATGGCTATTTCAATTTTTATCACCATCGTTACAGTTATGCGTAATATCTGGTTACGTATTGTGATCATCGCAGTGGCTACCACCATTACCTTCTTATTATTCGACCGGTTTGAGAATAATAAAATGATGGAGACCACGGAGAAATTTTTAAAGATTGATAAATACGAACATGATATAACAACAGCTACTGACAAACTGGAAGCGAAACCGGGCGACAGTACTTTAACAGCTGAACTCAACTCTACAAAAGGTAAACTGGAAAAGGCATCAGTTATTTTCAATAAAATGAAACCGCTTTTGGAAGACTATGATAAACTGGGAGCAGAGTATATCGCAAAAAAATCTTACGATGAAGGATGGCTGAAAGATATTGAAGTAAGTAAACTGAAAGATGATATCCGTAATGCGAATGATTATTTGATCCTTGAGTCAGTATCTGTTGAGAACAAATTGAAAAAAGAGGAATTCGATAAAGCAAAAGAACTTACTGAAAAATATAAGGGACCGGTAAAACAATACCTGGATAAAGAAGTTTCCCTGGATAGTGCCCTTATCATCATGAATGCCATTTATCCTATTCAACCACAGAATATTGAAGAGGTAAAAAAGAAGGTCAACAGTTTCAATATAGAAAAATCTTTTAAAGGCGATATTCTGAAAGCAGATAATAAAGTGATAGCCTGGGGCATTGTTTTTACAGCTATATTCTTCTCCCTCGTTTACCTGTATTCTGAAAAAATAAAAAAACCAACGGCCCATCGCATTGGCAAGATGTTTAAAAAGTTACAGTTGTTCAGTTCTGCAGCATTCAGTATCGGTCATGGTGGTAATGATGCACAAAAAGTAATGGGTATTATCGGCGCCGCACTCATCGCCAGCGGAAATATTCAGGATTTTAGTCATTTACCCGGATGGGTACCGGTAGCCTGTTATATGTCAATCGGATTAGGTACGATGAGCGGTGGTTGGAAGATCATAAAAACGATGGGAACAAAAATTACAAAAGTAACTCCACTGGAAGGTGTGGCTGCAGAAACAGCAGGTGCATTCACATTATTCTTTACCGGGCAAATGGGAATACCAGTTTCAACTACACATACAATCACAGGCAGTATCATGGGTGTTGGCGCCACTAAGCGTCTTTCTGCAGTAAGATGGGGTGTTACTATTAATCTTATCTGGGCATGGATACTTACCATTCCCGTTAGCGCATTGTTAGCAGCAGGTGTTTATCATATTGTAAGATTATTCTTATAGATCAGCCTAACTAAAATATTTATAAAAAAAGTCTTCAGATACCTGGGGACTTTTTTTATAAATATTTACTTTCTTGACATCCAAGCACTTATTTTCTTAAATTAAGGTATCGGAAAATATTTTCCTATAAAAGGAAAATATTTATTGTTTATCAATAAATATTTATTTATGTTTGTGTCCTAATTTTAAAACTTAATTAAAATGTCAATTACAACAAAACAGGTTTTAAGAGTCCTGTATATCCTTTCATGGATAATATTTATAGGCGTATGCATTGAAGCTGGTGGTTCTATATTCAGTGCTTTTTATACGCTGGTGATAAATCCAATTAATGCAAAAACATTTTGGGAGGGAAATGATTTGTCGGGCCTTTATGAATATGACCGGGGACATTTTTTTGCAGAAACATTGCTGATAAGCATTACAGGAGTACTTAAGGCATGTATATTTTATCTGGTCATAAAAATTTTGCACGATAAAAAGTTGAACCTGTCTCAGCCATTCAGTAATGAAGTGAGACTTTTTATTATTAAAGTATCCTGTTTGACTTTTGGAATAGGTTTATTCACGGCATGGGGAGTTAAATATACCGGGTGGTTAGTTAAGCAAGGTGTGAAAATGCCCGATACAGAACATTTACGCCTGGGCGGAGCTGATGTCTGGTTCTTTATGAGTATTACACTTTTTATAGTTGCACAGATTTTTAAAAGAGGAATCGAAATCCAATCTGAAAACGAATTAACCGTATAACTATGCCACTAATAGTAAACTTAGATGTCATGATGGCTAAAAGAAAGATGTCGTTAAACGAACTTTCTGAAAAGGTGGGGCTGACTTTATCAAACCTGTCTATTTTAAAAACGGGTAAAGCAAAAGCCATTCGCTTTAGTACACTCGAAGCAATTTGTAAAGCATTGAACTGTCAACCCGGAGATATTTTGGAATACGTTGATTGATCTGTACTGTTCAAAACCAGGAAATGATGATAACCTTATATAAGATGAAGAATAAAAGAAATGGTTAGCAAGTCTTCCATATTGATAGGGATAATAATTTCAACTGCATTATTATTTGTTTCGGCAAAGTATTATGCGGGAGATTCACCCTATGACAATAACTCCATTGAATATGGATGGAAAAACAACTACCTGATTAATCCGTTTGACATAAAAGCAGTTAATAGTTCCGGGAATGTTCAGGCTCAAGGTTATTTACGGAATGCTTTTCCTTTATATAAGTTCTATTTTATTCTCTATTGAACTAAAACTTGTAGCCTCGCCCAGAATCGAACTGGGATCTGGGGCTTCGGAAACCCTTATACTATCCCCGTCCGACTGGCGTCAGCCGGGCGGGCATTGTACTAAGAGTTCAATTTCATTTTTAGGAATCTTCTACCAGCTGCAGATTAAAATATTTTTCTCTTTCAATCGCTTCTCTCTCAGTCTCAAATTGCTCGCAATAAATAAGTTTAAAAGGAATATAGGGCCTGATTGATTCAGTCATTCCGGAGTTATGTTGATGAATTCTTTTTTCTAAATCCTGACAATGCCCTTTATACAAATAGTCATGCTCAATGCTTTTAATAACATAAGCAAAATACATTCTTAAATTTTTGTAGCCTCGCCCAGAATCGAACTGGGATCTGGGGCTTCGGAAACCCTTATACTATCCATTGTACTACGAGGCCGGTTAATAAGAACCGATTTGATTTAAACCCTTGTACTATCCCCGTCCGACTGGTGTCAGCCGGGCGGGCATTGTACTACGAGGCCAAACTACTTTACTAATACCGGTGCATTAGTTGTAAACACTTTCACGGCAATAGTCAGCAAAATTACACCAAAAAATTTTCGTACTGTTAATAAACCTGCTTTACCTAATGGCATAATCACTGGTTTCTGCAAATGTAGCTATCTGAAAATATATTTCTCTTTAAAGAAGTTGAGCTCATGTGAAAGATACTCGAGGCAATTTCTGCAAAGACAATCATGATAGCGCTGCTCCATATAAACACGCAGTTCATCAGTTATTTTAAATCCGTAACACTGGCACTGGGTAATATTTCCAGGCTTGCATTCAAAATTATTTTTGCACCTTGGACAGGATTTATGTTCATGCATAAACTAAAAATACCCGGGAGAAGCATTATACTTCTCCCGGCAGTTATTAAAAATTAAGTCTCACTCCACCATTAATTGCAAAACCAGTTGTATTGAAACCACTGATCTCTGTGTATTTGCTATCCAGTATGTTTCTTAGATCAGCAAATAGTTTTATTTTATTTTTTGAGAAACCATACTCGGCATACACATCCCACAATGCATAACTTTTTAATGTTGCATTCACCGTTTGAAATGTATTGGAATCAAAATATCGATCGCTTCTTTCTCCAAATGCCGAAAGATTACTGCTTACGAAAAGTTTTTCATTTACCTGGCTGCTGATATTAACCCCAAAACTGTTTTTGGGACGACGCAACAGGTTAAAAAAAGTGGTGTCTTTTCCGGAACTCTTTTTGGTAGTGATCTCGCCGGTTACATAAGTATAAAAAGCTTTTATAGTTGTATTTTTTGCAATAGTGTATGATGCTTCCAGCTCTATTCCATTATCTTTTTGTTTATCCTGGTTGATATACTGCGATTGAAATGTTGATGCGTTATAATAAAAGAAGATAACATCCTTCACATCTCTTTTAAATGCTACAGCACGGCTGGTGAATTTTTTATCGTTGGAAAAAAACTGCATGCCTCCCTCCAGTGTATATCCTGATTCAGGATCCAGGTCTTTATTACCATATTCAGAAAATAATTGGTATAAAGAAGGAGTTCTGTAAGCTGAAGAAAAATTTGCAAACAATTTAAATCGTTTGTTTATTAAATAAGATGGATTGATATTAAACACATCATAACTACCATACTCAGAATGAATATTCAACCGGTTGCCCAGTTCGATATTAAAACCGCAACTGCTGTTGAAGTTCATCGCTGCATATAACCCTAACTGGTTTTGATTTAAACTATCGCTGCTGTATTTTGTTTTATAAGGCCCATAGAATCCAATTGATAAATATTCCTGGTCAGAAACTGAACTTCGGAAATCGACTCCTGTTGTAAGCTTTATTTTATCATTGATAGAAAAATGAGCATAAGCATCAATAAAATGTTCATTGCCCTTATACATACCACGGCTGTAAGTATCAAATCCATTCTGGCTTTTTATACTGTCATCAATATATTCCCGGTCTATAGTATTATAATTATACAGGATGTTCAGCTTTGTTTTCCCGAAACTGAATTCATTTCTCACACCTGCCTGGAAACTTTCCTGGTTATAAGTATAATCCAGTTCATCAACAAATGCACCCTGGTCAAGATCGCCATCGATCTTAGAGAATCGTATATAAGGTTGTATCCTGATATTTTTAGAAGGTTGAATACCAAATCCAGCCATTATGTTGTGCTGCGTGTAACCATCCTTATCTGCATTACTGCTGTTACTTGTGCTTTCATTAATACCATCAGTTTTATGAATGCTATAGTTAAGGTTATAATCAAACTTTTCTTTTTGTCCATTTATACCAGCACTGCCGCGAAAACTATTAAAGCTTCCATAACCAAGCATTGCATTTCCATTCATGGCTTTATTACCTGCTTTCTTTGTAATGATATTGATAACACCTGCAATGGCATCACTTCCATATAAAGTTGACTGGCTACCCTTGAGTATTTCTATTCTTTCAATATTTGCAGCGGAAAGATTACGAATATCAAAATTGCCACCGATACCACTCGGATCATAAACCGGCACTCCATCGATCGTAATTAATGTATGATCAATTCTTGCTCCACGCAGGTAAATACTTTTATCTTTTCCCGGGTTGCTGTTTGCGCCACCGATATATACACCTGCCTGTTCAGTTAAGATCTGCGCCAGGTCTTTACCACCGCTTCTTTCTAATTGTTCACGGGAAATAATGGTTAATACTTTGCCGGTAAGAGATGTTTTGTTCGGATACTTATTGGCGGTGATCACCAATTCATCCATTGCTTTTACTGTAGTGTCTTGTTGCGCTGTAAGCTGACTGCCAAAAAATGCAGCAGCCACAAAGAGAAAATTTCTTTTCATTTAAAAAGATTTTTTTGTGACTGCTTCCGGAAAATAAAAAGAAATATAAATGTCCTTCGACTTTTACATTTCAGCCTTTCACCCGAAAGCGTTAAATGTTGTTATCTGATCTGGCAGGTCTTCTGGCTTAGCTTGTTGTTGAACACCTTCCCGTTTTTCAACAGTGGTATGAAGATTCAACATGGTGAATGGTGAATTGTGAGTGGTGAATAAGACTCTATGAGTTTGCATTCACAATTGACAATTGCCCATTCACGGGCCTTACAGCTACGGGGATAGCGTCAGATTCTGACTGACTTCCCTTTTAATCCCGGTTATTAAGCCGGGAACCAAACCGGTGGCAAATGTGATGTGAAAATTTCAAAGTGCAAAATCAAAATATTCTTAACGTGGAAAAGCTATTAACAAAAATCCTTCTATCTTACTGCACTAAATTTTACTATGAGCCAACCACAAAAACAACAGCTGGGGATTTTCGATTTTACTATGATTGTGATCGGGTTGGTGATCGGAATGGGAATTTTCCGGACAGCAAAGGATGCTGCAGGTGCGGCAATCAATCCTACTATTTATTTCAGCGCCTGGATCATTGGTGGCATCATTGCTTTATGCGGTGCATTAACTTATGCAGAAATTGGTTCCCGGTATCCTGTAACCGGCGGTTATTACAAAGTATTTTCTTATGCCTTTCATCCTTCCATTGCTTTTGCGCTGAACTGTAGCATTCTTATTTCAAATGCTGCTTCTATTTCAGGAGTTGCTTTGATCGGTGCCGGTTATATCAGTAAAGTTTTGATCGGACCTGAAGCTGCTAACTGGATAAAAGTTGGAATTGCTATGTCGGCAATTTTTATTTTTTATGGAATAAACATGTTAGGCCTGCGAATGAGTGCTAAAACACAAACCGTTTTAATGATCATTAAAATCGGGATGATATTGTTATTGATCTTTTCATTATTCTATCCTGCTGCCTATGATGGTAATGCCGGTACTACTGTAAGCAATGAAAGCATAAGTTGGAAAGATTGGATCACTTCGTTTGGTATTTGCCTGATTGCTGTATCATTCACTTACGGAGGTTATCAGCAAACGATCAATTTCGGGAACGAAGTAAAAGATGCAAGCAGGAATATTCCCCGCTCTATTTTTATTGGCATAACGGTTATTATTCTTTTGTATTTAACGGTAAATATCGCCTACTATAAAATTGTAGGTTTCGAAAACATGAAAACTACCGGCGAGATCGCTTCGGTAGTAGTTGGAAAAATGTTTGGCCCAAATGGTGCCAATGCTTTTTCATTGTTATTATTCCTTTCGGTACTGGCTTATGTAAACGGCTCCATGATGAGCAATCCCCGGGTAATGTTTGCAATGAGTGAGGATGGTGTGCTACCCGGTTTCCTGAAAAAGAAAAGCGAGAAAAAAGAAGTGCTGATCACTTCGCTTACCGTATTTGCCACCATTTGTGTTGTGGTGTTATTTTTTGCTGATACATTTGAAAAGATCCTGAGCTTTTCTATTTTTCTTGATTCGTTTGGAATGTGCACTTCTGCTGCTACTATTTTTATGTTACGTAAAAGAACAAAGCATCTTGATGGTACTGGCATCTATAAAATGAAGCTATTCCCTTTACTGCCATTGGTATTTATTGCGGCTTATGTCTTTGTTTGTATCAGTATAATATTTAATACCCCAATGATTGCATTGACCGGCACTTGTGTACTCGCTGGTTTTATATTATTGTATTTTTTAACCGTCGGGAGAAAAAAATCATCTGTCAATAATTCATAAAATGGACATTTCATATATCATCAATGAATTAGGAGAAGAAAGAGAAAACTATTTCAATGCCATTGCTCCGCCCATTATTCAAACCAGCAATTTTGCTTTTGAAACAGTAGCCGATCTGCGTAAAGCATTTGAAGATGAGATGGCCGGCTATTTATACAGCCGCGGTATCAATCCTACTGTCGATATCTTAAGAAAAAAACTGGCAGCGCTGGATGGTGCAGAAGATTGTTTAGTATTCAATAGCGGGGCTGCCGCCATCTTTGCAGGTGTTTTAGCCAATGTAAAAGCAGGTGATCATATTGTTTCAGTTGCCAAACCTTACACATGGGCACAGAGGATGTTTGATATTGTATTGCCACGGTTTAATGTAACAACAACTTATGTTGATGGAAGAAAAAAAGAAAATTATTTTGAAGCTACTAAACCCAATACAACATTTTACTATCTCGAAAGCCCGAACAGTTGGGATTTTGCATTGCAGGATATAAAAGCCATTGCTGATTTTGCAAGATCAAAAAGCATCACTACAATGATCGATAACAGTTATTGTACACCATTATACCAGCAACCCATAACGATGGGTATGGATATGGCCATGCAAACTGCAACAAAATATATCGGCGGGCATAGCGATACATTGGGTGGTGTACTATCCGGTACAAAAGCCATGATGAAAAAAATATTCGACAGTGAATACCTGAATATCGGCAGCGGTATTCAACCTTTTAATGCATGGCTTTTGATCCGCGGTTTAAGGACTTTACCATCAAGATTTAAACAAATAAATAATTCTACTCAACAAGTATTAAGCTTTTTAAAGGATCATCCAAAAGTTGAAAAAGTTCTGTTTCCATTTGATGAATCATTTCCACAATATGACCTGGCTAAAAAACAAATGAGTGGCGCCTGCGGGTTGTTCACCTTTGCTTTAAAAGCAAAAACAATAGAAGATGTTGAAACATTTTGCAACAGTCTTCAGCATATCATGATGGCTGTAAGCTGGGGCGGGTATGAAAGCCTCGTAATACCCAAATGTTCCGGGCTACAGCTTTCTGAATTTGATGCCGGCAATATTGAACACCGCTACATCCGTATGTATGTTGGACTGGAAGAACCAGAGTATCTTATAAAAGATCTTGAACAGGCACTAAGAAAAATTAGCTAAAAAACTACCTCCCTCTTATCAAAATCCATGTTTTCCTTTTTCTTATTGATTAACCAGTTTCTCATTAAAAATAATATTGCCATTCTCATCTTTTCTTCGAATTCGAATAGGTTTTTTTGTTAATTTCGGTATCCCCTTAAACTTTAATTAACCATGAAAAAATTACTACTACTCTTAGCCCTTTTTCCACTTTTAACACAAGCCCAAAATGTAAAAGCCAAAGTTGGCACAGGCGGCAGCTTTTTTATATTAAACGGTGGTACACCAGGAGTAGACGAATTGGTTAAGTTACAGATCCGGGAATCTGGAGAAGTGAATTGGTACTTAGACGGTAAAGACCTTTTTATTCGAGATGGTTTTTTTGACGCTTTCGGAACCGGAGTACTTTATAAATATGACTTCATGCATATTGATGGTTTAAACGGCCGTATTGGGTTTAATATTTTAAATGGTTTTTCAGATGGAAGCCCAGGTGGTGAAAACAATTTGCCGTTAACCAGTTCTGTAACCCTTAATGGTAGTATTGCTACTAAAGTAAGGTTACTGAATGGAATTACTACTTATACGATTCAGCAGGATGATCACATCATGATCATTGACAAGACTACTAATACTAATACTGATATGACATTGTCTCCCGTGACTACCTCCCGGGGCAGAGAGTATATATTTAGAAGAAACGGTACTAGTACAGGTAAAATTATTGTGAAGCCTGGTCTGGGAGAAAAATTAAACGGAGTCGTAAATGGTACAGCTACTTTAGCTTCTGACAATTCAACTCTTAATGTAGTTTGTGGGCTTGATAGTTGGTGGGTTATTTCTCAAATAGATGTTCAATCAGCATTCGACGTCCGTACAGCTTCTGCGGATTACACACCTAATAAGGCTGATAAAACCATATTGGTAGATGCAACATCAGCCAGTTTTACAGTAACCTTGCCTGGTGCGGCAATTGTGGATGCAGGAAAAACCTATACCATAAAACGAACAAATGCCGGTGCCAACACAATTATAGTTGACGGTAATGGAAGTGAAACGATCGATGGAATAGCTTCTATTCGTTTAAATCAGCGATTTGATTATTTGCAACTACAAAGTGATGGAACGAATTGGATGGTTATCTCTGAGCGTATTTCACCTTCCTTAGTGATCAACCCTGCTTTGCCGTATGCGGCCACTGCTTATGATGGTACAATTTCATCTAATGGTAACGGAACAATAAATTTGCCAAGTGCTGCTGCTGTTTTAGGCGGAAAGATATTTACAATTAAAAACTCTGCCACAGCCGGAAACCCTATCCTAACCGTTGACCCAAGCGGCGCGGAAACCATTGATGGTTTAGCAACATGGCCTGTATCAAGAGGACTATTTGTTACTATTCAATCGGATGGCACCAACTGGATTGTTATTGGTCAATAAGTCTAAAAAAATGAAAAAAATCTTATTTGTTTTTTTTGCCGCTTTGTTTTTATGCAACGCATATGCACAGATAATAACCGTTGACCCCGGTGCCAGTTTAACCATTCAAAACGGAACCCAGCTTCATGCGGATGGTTTAACGCTTATCCCATCGGCTGATTTTATCCTTAGCAATGTTGTCCTGAGCAAATCGCCTACCGCTATTCATCCACCAGTTAATATTTATATCTCCCGGGTGTACCAGTTCAGCAATACCAGCAATGCTTTTTCAGGATCGGTACAAATAAACTATAACGATGGTGCGGAACTGAATGGCATTCCCGAGGCAAATCTTACCCTTAATATTTACAACGGCACCAACTGGGGTCAATACACTGCCGGCACCCGTGATGCCAGCAATAATTTTGTTCTGACAAACGGCCTTAGCGGCATTACCTTAAATGAACTAACACTTGCCGACCCTGTCCCGCTTCCACTTACCTGGTTGTCGTTTACGGCTATAGCACAAAACAACAGCCAATCGCTGCTGCAATGGGCCACAGCACATGAGCAGAACACAAAAGATTTTTACATACAGCACAGTGCAGACGGGATAAACTGGATTACCATTGGCAGCCTTCCGGCAGCGGGTAACAGCAACTCTATCCGCCATTATAATTATGTACATACCAACCCGGTAAATGGTCTTAATTATTACCGTATTATACAAACAGATATTGACAGTCGCTACAGCTACAGCCCCATAAGAACGCTATCATTTACAAGGACCCTGCAGCCATTTACCATACTGGGAAACCCGGTTAACAATAGTGTGTTGACCATTCAGATAAACATGGCAACCGGCCTGGCTTTTTACACAGCCGATGGCAAATTGCTCTGGCAGGAACAAGTAAATGTGGGTACTGAAACCATTGATGTAAGCCGGTATCCCAAAGGAACCTATTTGTTAAAAACGATTTCCACGACACAAAAAGTAGTGATACAATAAAACAATTTTTAAAACAAACAGTACGGATTCTTTTATTTTTTCCTTCTTCTACTTTGCGATTATAATAGGATTTCAATCCTCCATCTAATTTTATTCCTTTAGGAATGACCGAAACAGCAATGATTGATTACAAAATAATTTTACCTAACAAAGCAGATGAATGTCGGTTATCTAAAAACCGGCTGAAGCATATTTAATGTTATTAATATTTAGCACCGACTACAAATTTTAATACCCGTTAAAAACGGGTATTAAAATAGTTTTATTCTTTAAGGATTATTTCTTTGCTCTTATTGATTAACCAGTTTCTCTTTATAAATAATATTTCCGTTCTCATCTTTTAGTAAAAACATATTTATGCCTTTACTCATAGTTGTTGGCAGTTCTATTGTTTGAGAAAGGGTTCCTCCATTGTGTTGGATCTGTTGCCTGTATATCTCCTGCCCGTTGGATCCAAATATGCTTATCTTATAATTACCACGGCTAAGATCACTTCCCTGCAGTGTTACAATTCCATTCAATACAGGATTTGGATAAAGACTCAATCCTCTGATTGCTTTATTCCTGTTTACCTTCATTACAATGCTGTAAGATGATCTGCCATCAAGGTCATTATTTTTTATCCGGTAATAACTTATACCCGGAAGCGGGTTGGCATCAAAAAAGCCATAATCACCATCGTTATGCAAAGCAGCTAATGATCCAACAGTAGTATATGAGCGGCCATCGGCTGACCTTTCGATCTCATAACTATTTACTTTATCTTCTGAATAGATTTTCCAATCCAGTTGTATGCCGGTTTGTTTTTCATAAGCTTTTATTGATCCGAACTTAGCTGGCAGGACTGCCCCGATATCTGTTACTGCAAATGTTCCAAATGCAGTAAAATTTGCTGTTACAATATTAGTAGTGTTATTTCCACTAGTTTGAATAGGGGGGTTGGTCCAGGATGTACCATTATAACGACTAATGCCAATCGATGTATTGGCTAAAGCCGCAAATGTAGCTCCTTCAAGTCCGGCTACCCATTGAAGTGTAAGCGTTGAAGTACCGGCGCCAACGGGTCTCTCGACAACCCACATCGCATCTACACTTCTTAATAAAGTAGCAGCACTAAATGGCGGACCGCCTACTGTAGCGTCAGCAGCTGCCGGGGAATAAACACTCGCTGCAAAATTGCTTAATCCGGCCGCCGTGTTTACAACTACCGGCATATAATTAGTGAGTGTACCTATTGGGAAAGTAAAATTAGTTGCAGCGGTAAGTCCCTGGCGGATAAGACGCCCCCCGCTGACGGTAGTATAAACATATGAAGTGGCGCTTCCACCAGCCAGCTGGGTAGCGGGTGTTGCATTGGTAAGAGCTAATAGGTTGGGCCCAATATCTATTTTGCCATTAGTAAGTGTAAGTGTACCGGCCACAGATAAATTTCCATTCAGATCTAATATGGATGCAGCAGCACCATTCATTATCAAGTTACCTACGGTTGAAGCAACGCCTGATATATTTAATGTGCTGGTAGCAGCAGCACCAATAACAGATATTTGTGTGCCGGTAATGTCACCGCCAACAGACAATGTACCTCCACCGTTAAAATTAATTTGAGTTATCGGTGCATTGGCAAGGGTGCCCCCAGCTACATTTCCTGATATATTGATCGTACCGCCACCGTTAAATACTACGTTTGCTTGCTTATCAACTGCATTGCCCGGAGTTAAAGTTAAAGATGCAGCATTCACAACTGCACCGGCTCCATTCATGATAAGAGATTTAGTAACACCGCCGCCCCCAGTAACTGCTCCAGTGATCACTATCGCACCCGTTACATTCAGGGTCTGACCAGCGGAAACAGTCAAAGTGTTATTACCATTACCAACTGCAATGGCAAGTGCTCCGATAAAATTAGCCGGGCTTACATCTAAAGTTACTGCAAAGCCAACTGGAATTGTTACTGTAAGTGTTCCTGCAGCGGCACCGGGATAAACACCAGGTGCGGTGCCCCATGTGGTATTGCTACTCCAGTTTCCGGATGCAACAGCTGTGAAATTCTGTGCGGATAAAAAATTACCGATAAAAATCAAGCCTAAGCTTAAGGATAAAAATTTTTTCATAAAAAAGATTTAGTATTAAAATAAGATCAATGGAGGTTCTATAGGAATTGGAGTATACCGGTTGTTTAAAGCCGGAGTTATAAATAAAGTTAGTATTAATTTAGTTTCGGCGCCAAATTTTAATCCCCGTTATAACACGATTATTAAAATAATTTTATTCTGTGGGGTTCTTTTTCCTGTTGTTATTTGATCAACCAGCTTCTCATCAAAAATAATATTGCCATTCTCTCAGCTAAAAACCCCTTCCCTCCTATCAAAATTCATACCCGGAAGATGACAATTCTCCTAATTTTGCGGCATCATGAGAAAGTCTGCTTTTGTATTCCTTTTCCTTTTAACAGGAACCCTGCTATCGGCCCAGGAAAAATGGAGTTTGTTGAAATGTTATGATTATGCGATCGCTAATAATATTTCGATCAAACAATACCAGTTGAATGAAAAATCGTCGGAGCTGGTGTATGAGCAAAACAAAAAAGAACAGTTGCCATCGTTAAATTTTTCAGGCAACGTAGCCTATCGGTTGGGACGTTCAGAAAATCCTACTACCGGCGTTTACCAGGATAATAATTTTGTAAGCAGTGGTTATAGTCTTCAATCAGGTGTAACATTGTTCAATTGGTTTAGCCGCCGCAATACCATCGAAGCAGCGAAGCTGAATGCAGATGCTGATAAAGCAATGACTGAAAAAATAAAAAATGATATCGCTTTAAATATTGCTGCTGCCTACCTGCAGATCTTATTGGCAAAAGAGCAGGCAAACCTTGCGAAAGTACAGGTACAAATAAGCCGTGAACAATTAAACAATACCCGTAAAAAAGTAGATGCTGGTTTATTACCTGAATTGAGTGCGGCAGAACTGGAGGCGCAATTAGCAAGAGATAGTGCCGCCTATGTAAGTGCCGAATCGGGCATTGTAAATTATATCCTTCAAATGAAATCTATTTTGCATATTGATGCAGCTGCACCCTTCGAAGTAGAAACACCGCCGGTTGACCAGATACCTGTTCTGCCATTGGCTGATATGATGCCAGACGCAGTTTACCAGCTTTCATTAAATAACCTGCCTCAACAAAAGATCAATGACCTGAGATTACAATCAGCAATTAAAACTTCTGAAGCTACGAGGGGACAGATGTATCCCAACATTACTATGTTTGGGGGATTGAGTAGCAACTATGCATACTTTAAAGACAGGCCAATTTATAACCAGGTATTAACCGGGTATAGCACATCCCAGCTGAGAGCTGATGCAGGTGGTGGTGTCTATTTACCGGTAGAGATCCCTACAACTGTACAGGGTACTACTGTACTTACCTATGTGAAGTCTGATTCCTATGGCCAGCAATTGAAAAATAATTTCAGTCAGAATCTTGGTATCGGTTTATCTGTTCCCATTTTTAATGGCCACTTTGCCCGTACCAATTGGGAGCAAAGTAAGATCCGTATAAAACAGATCGAACTTACAAAAGAGCTGGACAACCAGACATTGAAGCAGGATATCTACAAAGCGTATAATGATGCTGTTGCTGCACTGGAAAAATTTTATGCTGACAAAAAATCGGTGGAAACAAGTGAGAAGGCTTTGGGTTTTTCTCAAAAAAGATTTGACCTGAACCTCCTGACCACGCTGGAGCTGATAACAAGCCAAAACAATTTGATACGAGCAAAGATCCAGGCTTTGTATTCACAATATGATTATGTGTTTAAAATGAAATTGCTGGAATTCTACCGTGGGCAAGGATTAAAATTTTAATTTAATACTTTTTAAAATAGTTATGAACAAAACTGTAAAATGGATACTGATAAGCCTGGTAGTAATAATCGTTGTATTATTCGGTGCCATGAAATTCATGAATAAAGACACCGGCGGCACTAAAGTATCAACTGAAAAAGTACAAAAACGTACGATCATTGAATCTGTAAATGCAAGCGGAAAAATTTATCCTGAACTGGAAGTAAAGATCAGCCCGGATATAAGTGGTGAAGTAGTAGAGCTGACTGTAGAAGAAGGCGACAGTGTAAAACGTGGACAGGTACTGGCTCGCATTTATGCTGATATTTATGCGTTGCAAAGGGATGAAGCTGCATCAAGAGTAAACCAAAGCCAGGCAACCGTAGGTAATAGTTCGGCGGCACTTGAATCATTAAAAGCAACAATGGAACAGGCACAGCAAACTTATGACCGGAATAAAAGGTTATATGATGATAAAGTAATTTCAAAAGCTGAGCTGGAAACTTTTGAAACCAACCTTCGTACTGCAAAAGCAAATTATAATGCAGCGCAGGAAAATATTAAAGCATTACAGGCCGGTGTACAAACTGCACAAACCGGGTTGAGCTCTGCCAATAAAAATTTAGGCAGAACAACATTAGTAGCACCGATGAATGGTGTGATTTCTTCGTTGACTGTAAAGAAAGGTGAACGGGTAGCAGGTAACAGTTTTAATATTGGTACGGAGATGATGCGGGTAGCCGATATGCAGATATTGGAATTAAGAGTGGATGTTGGCGAGAATGATATTGTAAAAGTAAATATCGGCGACAGTGCAGATATAGAAGTAGATGCATACAATAACAGAAAATTTAAAGGAATAGTTACCCAGATCGCCAGTAGCACAAAAACATCATCCGCTTCGCAGGTAAGTAATGACGTTACAAACTACGAGGTGCGGATACGATTGAACCCTGAATCATATAAAGACCTGGTGGATCCTGTAAGACCTAAAAAATTTCCTTTCCGGCCCGGCATGAATGCCAGCGCAGATATCAAAACAAAACGGATAGATAATGTTTTGTCTGTTCCAATTACCTCAGTAAATGCAAGAGTAAAAGGAAGCGATAAAACTGCAGAGGATAAAAAGAAAGATGATAAAAAAGCAAAAGGAGAAGATGGAACGGAACAACAAAACGGAACGATCATAGCAGATGAACTGGAAGAAGTTGTTTTTGTATTACAGGCAGATGGCAGCGTGAAAAAAGTTGTGGTAAGATCAGGCATCCAGGATATCAATTATATAGAAGTCATCAGCGGATTGAAAGAAGGTGATGAAGTGATAACGGGGCCTTATAATGCGATCAGCAAAACATTGAAAGATGGTAATAAAGTAAAAGTTGTGCCGAAGGATAAACTATTTGAATAGTACCATGATCGATTTGATTTATAAAGAAAGAGGATGTATAAAAGCATCCTCTTTTTGTTGATATCTGAGCAGGCAATCGCTTATCTTTATTTCAGGAAAATCATTTTAATCCAACAAATCAAGGTTCTATGTTTGGCGTAATCGGTAGTGGAAGTTGGGCAACAGCACTCACAAAAATACTGACAGATAAACAACAGCCTGTCAACTGGTGGATACGGAATACCGCTAATATTGATCTTATAAAAAAGCGTAAGCACAACCCGCATTATCTCAACTCGGTTATGTTTGATACCTCGTTACTCAATATGAGTAGTGATATTTCTGAAGTTGTAAAAAGATCTGACACATTAATTATTGCCGTTCCTTCGGCTTATGCAGTACAGGCATTGGAAAAACTTTCTGCCGATGATCTTAAGGATAAGAAAATAGTTTCAGCTATTAAAGGTTTATTACCAGAGAAAAACGTGTTATTGAATTACTACCTGGAAAGCCAGTTTAATGTACCCCTCGAAAATTATTTTGCCGTACTCGGTCCTTGTCATGCTGAAGAAGTAGCTGCACAAAAATTATCTTATCTCACTATTTCAGGAACGGATGTTATTGCAGCATCACGGATTGCCACTTCTTTATCGAATGATTATATCAATACCATTATCAACCATGATATTCTGGGTGTACAATATGCAGCTGTATTAAAAAACATTTACGCTTTAGGCGCAGGTATTGCACATGGTCTTGGTTATGGTGATAATTTCCTCAGCGTCTACATTGCTAATGCTGCTGATGAAATGGCAAGCTTCTTAAAAAAATTCGGAGCTGAGCATATTGTAGTGGGTGAACATGAAGACGAAGACCCGGTAACACATCGTAAAAGCCCCAACTACGCTGCTTCTGTTTATCTCGGTGATTTGTTGGTTACCTGCTATTCACTTTATAGCCGCAACCGCAGTTTTGGTAATATGATCGGCAAAGGCTATTCTGTAAAAGCTGCACAACTGGAAATGAATATGGTAGCTGAAGGATATAACGCCTCTAAGTGTATTTACGAGATCAATAAATCTGTTGATGCATCCATAACCATCGCCGACACCGTATATAAAATACTTTGGGAAAATGTTAAACCTGTTGAAGGGTTTAAACGGATCGAAGATGTGCTCGTCTGATTATAAGAAGAGAAAATCAGATCAATTAAAAACTAAACCCCACCCTATGAACTCTATATTCCACGGCTTTGGACCTGCAGCCATCTTTTTAATGGTCCTGACATTAGCAGCTCACCAGTTTTATTTATTCCTGAAACATCGTCAACAGAAAAAGTTTTAATTTCCCTGAATAAATCAAAACTATGGTTCAGTTTTTCCAGATGGTCTTTCTGATTGCTGCTATTGTATTGATCGTTTTAAATGTGCTGGAGTTTAACAAATGGCGGGAAACCCAAAAAGAAGCTGCGGACAAAAGACATTCCATCAAATGGTTCAATTTTATTCTTACTTCACTGGTAGCTCTCGGGCTTGCGTTGAATATTATCATTCAGTGGCTAACTAAATAGTTCAGCCGCTATTCCGTCCGCAAACAATTTCCCTTCACGGGTTAGTTTTAAAAAACCATTCTCTTCGATCATTTTTCCTGTAATAATAAATTTTTGGCTTTTCATTCTCAGGTCCGAGCCACCGGCTTTCTCCAAATCCAATCCTTCCATTGTACGTAATGATGTCATGATATACTCATTCAATCTTTGTACATCAGTTAATATTTCCTTTTCTTCTGGCAGCATTCCATTTGCTGTTGATTCGATATAGAGTTTATTATTTGCAATATTCCATTGGCGGCTTACACCATCAAAGGAATGTGCTGAGGGCCCAATGCCTAAATATTTTTTTCCAGACCAGTAAGATGAATTATGCCTGCTTCTCATACCCGGTTTTGCAAAATTGGAAATTTCATAATGTTCATATCCGGCTTCGCCCAACCAATCCATCAGCAATAAAAACTGGTGTGCCTGCTGACCGGGTTCAATATCTTCTTTCTGATGCTCCCGTATCAATTTAGCCAATGGAGTTTTGGGTTCAACTGTTAAGGCATAACATGAAATATGTGGTATATCCATTGCAATGACTGTTTTGACATTCTCTTCCCATTTTTCATCAGTCAGTAAAGGATGACCGTAAATAAGATCAATTGTTATATTATTAAATTGTTTGATCGCTAACTGTAAACTGTTGATTGCTTGCTCTGCATTATGTGCCCTGTTCATCCATTGCAGATCTTCTTCAAAAAATGATTGAACTCCTATACTTAGCCTGTTTATGCCTGCTGTTTTCCAGCCTGTTAATTTTTCTTCTGTTATATCATCAGGATTTGTTTCAATTGTAATTTCTGCATCGCCGGTTACATTAAAAACTGTTTTGCATTGATCAATCAGCGATTGACAATCTTCAATACTCAATAAACTTGGCGTACCTCCTCCAAAATAAATAGTTTCAACCTGCTCATCTTGCAAGTAATCTTTCCTTACCTGCATTTCTTTCAATAAAGCAACAACCATCTCGTTTTTATAGTGAAGCGAAGTGGCAAAATGGAAATTGCAATAGTTACAGGCCTGCCTGCAAAAAGGGATATGTATATAAATGCCAGCCAAGACTAATTAGAATTTCTGTTTTTAATTGAATATTTTTATACCGGATTCACCCTGCGAATGACAAAAATAAGACTACTGATATCCTTTTTGATTTTCCTTTTTGGCCACATGTATTTGCAGGCCCAGAAAAACTATCCGCTTGAAATAAATTGTATTGATAAACCAGCAGGCTTTGCCACACAAACTTTACAACTTAAACAAGAGTTCACTTCTCCCACTGAATGCAGGGACTATGCAAATAATCTAATTACCCTTCTTCAAACCAAAGGATATATCACCGCTTCGATCGATAGTCTTGCATTTGATACAATAAAAGCAACAATGAAATTGTTCGTTGGCGACCTGTATAAATGGAAATTTTTAGACACAAAAAAACTTGATCCACATTTATTGGAAGCGATCGGTTGGGATGAAAGACAAGTTTCAAGTGGCTATGCTAACCTGGAACTGATACCCGAAACACAGGAAAAATTGCTGTCCTATTTTGAGAATAACGGCTATCCTTTTGCAAAGGTTTATTTTGATAGCATACAGATACAAGAAGGAAATATAACGGCACAACTTAAGGCAGATAAGGGTGGACTCTACAAAATTGACAGCATTCGCATCTTTGGAACCGAGAAAATTGCAAATGGGTTTTTCCAACGTTATCTTGATATGCCTGATGGCAGCAATTACAGCAAACAAAAATTAAAAACCATTTCTTCGAAGATCCAGCAACTTGATTATGTCGAGGAAGAACGGCCTTTTGATGTTAGCTATCTTGCTACCGGTGCTGTAGTGAACTTGTATTTGAAAAACAGGAAACGTAACCGCTTCAATGTACTTATTGGTGTATTACCTAACAATGACCAGCTGGCTGATCAGAAAACATTGATCACAGGTGAAGCAGATATTAATCTGAAAAATGTATTGGGCGCAGGCGAAACGATTGGTTTAGTATGGCAACAGATACAACCTAAATCACCACGACTCAATATTGTTTACAGACACCCGTATATTTTTAAATCAGCGGCGGAACTGGATTTTGCTTTTGATATGCTAAAAAAAGATTCATCGTATTTAAATATCAATGCTGTGATCGGGGCGAGGTATACTCTTTCGCAGGTACAGGCAGGAAAAATATTTCTTCAGCTGTTTCAAACAATAGTGAGTGAAGGTGGTATTAATGAAGCTTTATTGTTACAAACGAGACAATTGCCTGATGTAGCTGATGTCGGTTATAAAAACCTGGGCTTGCAATATGAAATAAATAAAACCAATTATCGTCTCAATCCAAGAAAAGGATTTGAATGGACTGCTTCTGCATCAGCCGGTACTAAGAAAATAAAAAAGAATACCACTGTTACTGAATTCAAAGACCCGTCAGATCCTTCATTTGATTTCGCTACCTTATATGATACTGTAAAACTGAAAACCTATCAATTCAGGATACAATCCCTTTTTGCAAAATACTTACCGGTGGGCCGGCAAAGCACAATTAAAACTGCATTGAACACTGCCATTTTTCAAAGTGGAAATATTTTCCGTAATGAATTATTTCAGATCGGCGGATATAAAACGCTGCGTGGTTTTAATGAGGAGAGTCAATACCTCACACAATATATAATAGCAACACTTGAATACCGCTTATTCGTTTCTCAAAACTCTTATTTCAATGTATTTGCAGATGGTGGCTGGGGAAAAAACAAAACTAATACTACCAATATCGACTATAGCTATATCGGAACGGGGTTGGGTTTAGCAATTGATGCAAAAGCAGGCATCTTCAATTTGGCAGCAGCAGTAGGTAAACGTAATGATGATCCCGGTTTCAATCTGCGCAGGGTGAAAATTCACTTAGGCTTTGTCAGTTATTTTTAAGGAAGTGGTTTAATTGTAAAGCAGTAATAATAAATAGAAGTGCAAGTATCTTTTTCATAGTAGAAATTTGACAATGAAAGTTACTCAATCATCAGGAGTGAAAACTAAAATGATGATGAATGGCTCGGGGCTTTTAACAGTACGTTTTGAATAGTGATTTATCCAATACAAAGCCAACTCTAACCCGGTAAAAATTTAAATCGTAAAAAATCTTTTTCTGGCAAGGTTTTTACTTTGATAATTCAAATTAATTACTCCAACTTTGCGCCATTAAATCCAACAATCATTAATGGGACTTTTTAACTGGTTTACACAAGAAATAGCAATCGACCTGGGTACTGCTAATACCCTCATTATACATAACGATGAAGTAGTGGTGAATGAACCAAGTATCGTGGCTCTCGACCGCAATAACCCCAAAAACGTGTTGGCGGTGGGCAAAAGAGCATTGATGATGCATGAAAAAACCCATGAAAGCATCCGTACGGTACGTCCGCTTAAAGACGGTGTGATAGCAGATTTCAACGCTGCCGAGCTGATGATCCGTGAGTTGATAAAACTCGTTTATCCCAAAAAACCCTGGTTTCCCCCGAGCTGGCGAATGATGATCTGTATCCCTTCTTCTATTACAGAAGTAGAAAAAAGAGCTGTTCGTGACAGTGCCGAACAGGCGGGTGCCAAAGAGGTTTACCTGATCCACGAGCCGATGGCTGCCGCACTCGGTATCGGTATCGATGTGGAAGAGCCGGTAGGTAATATGATCATTGATATCGGTGGTGGTACTACTGGTATCACGGTTATTGCATTGGCAGGTATTGTCTGCGACCAGAGTATTCGCATCGCCGGTGATGAATTTACAGCTGATATTATGGAGGCTTTGCGCCGCTATCATAGTTTATTGATTGGTGAACGTACTGCCGAGCAGATAAAGATCCAGATCGGTGCCGCCATGAAAGATCTGGAAACACCACCCGATGACATTCCGGTGAATGGCCGTGACCTCGTAACTGGTATTCCAAAACAAATTATGGTGAGCTACCAGGAAATTGCTGAAGCGTTGGATAAGAGTATTTTCAAAATTGAAGAAGCTATTCTGAAAGCATTGGAACAAACTCCTCCTGAATTGGCTGCCGATATTTACCGTCGCGGTCTTTACCTTACTGGTGGTGGCGCCCTGCTGAGAGGTTTGGACAAACGTTTAAGCCAGAAAATAAAATTGCCTGTACATATTGCTGATGATCCGTTGAAAAGTGTGGTACGTGGTACAGGTATCGCCCTGAAAAATTATGACAGGTATCCTTTTGTGATGAGATAAATTCAGCCACAAGCTGTGAGGTTTGAGTTAAAAAAACAGCAGCTCGATGCTCATGGCCTAAAGCTTGTGTTACTGCTCTAAGCTTTCCCTTTTAATGCGTAACGTCTTCCTTTTTATCCGCCGCTATTTCACTTTCGTCACTTTTTTAGTGCTGCAGGGACTGGCTTTGTTTATGATCAGCCGCTTCAACAAATTTCACCGGGCACTGCTGGGTGGTAAAGCAAATGAAATAACAGGTTTTTTTAATAAACGGGTTGATAAAATGAATGACTTTATCAGCCAGGGTGAAGAAAATAAACGGTTGCATAAACTAAACGACTCGCTGCTAAACCTGTTGAAAGAAAATTTTGTAACTACTGATAGCAGCGCAAGATTAATTACCGATTCAATTCAATACGATACTACCGCCCCCATCAGAAAATATATTTATCGTAATGCAAAAGTGGTTTATAACTCCACCCGGTTTGATAAAAACATTATTCAGCTAGACCGCGGCAGCAACCAGGGAGTAAAAGACAATATGATCGTTTTTAACTCCGATGATTGTTTTGTAGGCAGGGTAGTAAACGTGAGTGCCAACTTTAGTTCGGTGATGAGCCTACTGCATGCCGATATACGATTAAATGGTTCCTTGAAAAAAACCGGTGAGTTCGGTACTGTAAGCTGGGATGGCAAAGACCCCCGCTATGTAACGCTTACAGGCATACCCAAAGGCGTGGAAGTAAAACCCGGCGATACAATATTGACTAGCACGTACACATTCGATATTCCACCGGGTCGTATAATCGGCACGGTGCAGGAAATTGTAAAAGACAACTCTTCAAATTTTTACAACCTGAAAATAAAAACAGCCGCTAATTTTTACAAGCTGCAATATGTACATGTGGTAGAAAATATTTTCCGGGATGAGCAGGTGAACCTGGATGGAGAAACAAAAAAATTACTGGACGGAAAGAAACCTAAAAATTAAAATCACTGAACCCTCTTATTTCAAATATTATTCGTTTTGTACTGCTGATCTTCCTGCAGGTGTATGTGTTGTTTGAAATTAATCCCCTGCATAAAGAAGTAGTGCCGTATATCTATTTCGTTTTTATTCTCTGGCTGCCATTCTCTGTTTCCAAATGGTGGTTGCTAATACTCGGTTTTCTTACCGGGCTTACTATTGATTACTTCACCGGGCAAATCGGCTTTCACGCAGCCGCCTGCAGCATGGTAGCTTATGTGAGGCCATTGCTGATCGGTGTTTTAAAATCAAGAGAAGTACAGGAGTTCAGCTACCGTGAGCCTTCTATCAAATCGCTTGACACAGCACCTTATGCTACTTATGTAATCGTTCTTACGTTATTACATCATGGCTGGCTTACATTCCTGCAATGGTTGCAGTTTGGCACCTTCATGCAGTTTTTTATCCACCTGGTACTTTATACTGCCATCAGCCTGCTGCTTATTTTTACAGTGGAATTAATTTTTCCCCGTCGTTTGAAGTTTATGACCAATGTACGGCAATAAAAAAACCGGCAATCAACTTACCGGCTGGTGTCATAATAATCTATGGCCTGAAAAGGGTACACTCATTGGCTGGATTTCCATGGGCTTTATTTTGATCCGGACTTAAAAACGGGCCATTCAAACTGTAGAAAAGATGCAGTAATAGTCGCGAGGGTTGTAACTGCAAAAGTTTTTTAACAATCCTGTTTCCGTTACCTTGCGCCACTATTTTCCAGCCCATTTGAGAATGGATTAATTTTGAAAAAAACTGAACGTGCAGGACAGGATTCTTTTATTACCCGACAATATTGCCAACCAGATAGCGGCCGGTGAAGTGATTCAGCGGCCGGCATCCGCGGTAAAGGAGCTACTTGAAAATGCTGTCGACTCAGGTGCCACAGAAATCAAACTGATCATTAATGATGCGGGCAAATCATTGGTCCATGTAATTGACAATGGCAGCGGCATGAGTGAAACAGATGCAAGGATGAGTTTTGAACGTCACGCTACATCCAAGATCACCACCATCGAGGATCTCTTCCATATCAAAACAATGGGCTTCCGTGGTGAGGCATTGGCTTCTATTGCCGCGGTAGCACAGGTGGAACTGAAAACCAAGCGAGCCGAAGATGAAACAGGAACTTATATAGAAATTGAAAATAGTGTCGTAAAAAAACAGGAGCCGATTGCCGCACCTAACGGTAGCAGCATTGCGATGAAGAATCTATTTTTCAATGTTCCTGCCCGGCGCAATTTTTTAAAAAGCAACGCAGCCGAGATGCGGCATATTGTGGATGAGTTTACAAGAGTTGCTTTGGCCTTTCCGCATGTATTTTTTTCGCTTACAGCCAACAACCAGCAGTTATTTCATCTCGAAGCGGGTAGTACAAAGCAGCGGATACTACAAGTGTTGGGAAATAATTACAATGCCAAATTGGTTCCGGTAAAAGAAGACACTGATTACATGAATATTTCAGGTTTTGTTGGCAAACCTGATACGGCCAAAAAGACAAGAGGTGACCAGTATTTTTTTGTAAACAACCGGTTTATTAAAAGTGCTTACCTGAATCATGCGGTGATGAGTGCTTACCAGGAAATGATCGCAAAAGATAGTTTCCCGATGTACTGTTTGTTTATTGAATTGGATCCTGCTGTAGTAGATGTGAATGTACACCCGACCAAACAGGAAATAAAATTTGAAGATGAGAAGATCATCTATGCATTTGTGCAGGCAGCAGTGAAACATGCACTGGCACAGTTCAGCATTTCACCCACATTGGATTTTTCGTTGAATGCCGATATACAACAACTGCCATCAGTACAGCAACCTTTCACTAAAGAAAAAGAATCTTCTGCTGCATCCACTTCTATCTTCAAAGGGTTTACACAAAAACACCAGGCACATTTTATTGAGCCATCCAAGAAGAGTGAACTGAAGCATTGGAAGGAATTTTATGAAGGAAGAAGTAGTCAGGAGTCGGGAGTCAGGAGTCAGGAGAAAGAAAATATTCAACAATCAACATTCAATAATCAATTATCAAGTGAAGAAAAAATTGATTCATTTGAGTCTTTGCTCATAGCTCATAGCTCACAGCCAGCAGCTCTAAATTCTTCACTTACCCAACTCCACAATCAATATATCATTGCACAGACTCCGGCAGGTTTTATATTAATAGACCAGCAGGCGGCGCATGAAAGAGTGATCTATGAAAGACTGATGAGTGCATCAAAGGATAAACCGGTAGCCACACAACGAACCATGTTCCCGGTTACAGTTGAGTTTGCCCCTGCTGATGCAGCATTGATGAATGAATTGAATAATGATCTTCAGCAACTCGGCTTTCTAATCGAACCTTTTGGCAAAAACACATTTGTAATACAAGGCACGCCGGCTGATGTACCGCAAGGCAATGAAAAAAAATCAATTGATTCGTTGCTTGAACAGTATAAACATTTCAGTAATGATCTGAAATTCTCCAAACGGGAAAAGTTAGTTCGTTCCATTGCATGGCAGCAGGCCATTAAGCCAGGTACTTCATTAACTGAAAAAGAAATGAGTGGACTGGTGGATGATTTGTTTCACTGTGCTATACCAAACTCTTCGCCTGATGGTAATCCAACCTATCTTGAATTCAAGTCGGAACAAATCAACAAAATGTTCGGCAAGTAAGGCTTCACGCAAAGACGCTAAGACTAAAACCTAAGTCGCAAAGAGAGTCTGAAACTTTGCGTCTTATTTTCTTTGCGACTTTGCGTGAAAAATTAATATGTATTCCTAATGCCTTGTATAAATTTTTCTACCGCTCTTCTTACAGCAGTAGCAGAGCCATTGTGATTATTTACCAGTACCGAAAACAGCAATTGCTTGCCTTTTTTGGTAGTAAGAAAACCGCTGAGTGCAACTACACCGCTGAGTGTTCCGGTTTTAGCATAAATAAATCCACTATCTGATTTATAGTAACTGCTGATTGTTCCTTCACCGCCGGTTGCAAAAATTTCTTTGATGCGGTTCATGCCAAATTCTTTTTCCATTTTACCGAGTATAGCAACAAAATCCTGTGGAGTAAATAAATTATAGCGGCTGAGACCAGAACCATCTACCCATCTTGGTTTTTGCGGCAGGTCTTTAAAATCTGTTTTGAGTAAAGTATCAATGATCTTTGCATCATTCATTACTCCTAGCATTTCATTGCTTACCATCAGCAGGCTTTGCTCTGCAAAAAAATTATCACTACGATGCATCATGGGTTTGAGAAGGGAGTCGGTGGGTTGAGAATGGATGATGTTCCATTTATTGATGTGAAGAGTAATGGGGTAATCATGTCTGGTATCACACTCATGCCAATATTCATTATTTTTCCCTCGAAAAAGAAAACCCCAATTTATCTTAAACTCACTTTTTAATATATCAAGAGCGGTGGTTGACCATTTTGTATCGAACGTGATGTTTTGTTCAACAAGATTTGTTTGAAGTGTTTTAATACTAAAATTATTTCCATCTATACTTCTCTGAAGTTCTAATTTGAATTTAGGAGATTTTACGACATCGTGATTATAGACTTGAATTAAAGGTATTTTATTAAGTATAGAATCAAAATACACACTTCCAGTTTTAAATAGTTGAATCTTACCGCTTGAAAAACCTGTTTTCTTTTCTAGAATCCTATCATTTACTTCATGTAACTTAACATTAATCGTATTGCCATAAATCGGAAAAGAACTTCTTTCAGCCATGTATGGCTCCTCGTAATCGTTCCAACTCCATCCACTACCCCACCGTTCATCTTTCCAAACTGTATCCATATAACAGATTTCAATTCTTTCATTTCCAAGTTCTTTTTTAAAGAACTCGTAAACTGGTTGATACTTGAAATCGCTGTGTAGAAATGTTGGATCTCCTGTTGGATGAATGGCAACAAGTTTATTACTATAGCTAGTCTCTTCAATAAGGCCATACTTCAATCCAACCAAACTATCCCCCAAATATTTCATCGCTGCATAGCAGGTAGGAATTTTAGTATTACTTGCCGGTACAAAATATTTTTCACCATTATAATTATACCAATACTTTCCGATTTTCGGTTCGTAAATGCTGATACCGATATGTGCATTCACCAATGAGCTATCATTAATAACAGATTGTTCGGCTGATTTGGAGATTTGTTTTGTAACACCACAAGAGACAAGTAGCAAGTAGCCAGTGGCAAGTAGGGTATAGAAGAATCCTTTAAATTGAAAACTAGGCATTGAATATTGAAATTTTATCATTCGCAAATCCGCACATCAGTTAATCCGCAAATCAACTTCTCTCCTGTGCCCTCAACCATCTTTCAGGTATTTCATTGCTACTGGCCAGTAAATAATCTTTATAACTGCAGGCGATGAATTTTTTATCGGGCAATTGCATCCACCAGCGGCCGGTCTTTTTGCTTTGCAGAAAAGTGGTTTCTACTTCGGCAAAAGCTGTATGGTATTCGTTGAAAGAATCTTTTTCATCAATCGCCGCTTCTCTTCTGCCGCGGCTGCGGCCATCAAGCACATACCAGATCATGTGGGCAATCTGTTTAGCCGTAAGTTCATCTTTATCATGCTGTGCATCGTAGCCATATACACCAATGCTGGTAATGTTGGGACTCAGCCCTGCATAGCGCATCAGCACACAGGCTTCTTCGCCATTCAGTCCATTAGGGGTAATAGTATTTGCTGGTGCATAGGCGCTGGCAATCGCCGAGATATCAAAGCTGAGCATATTGCTGTTGCGTATCACCGGCTCCATTTCATCAATATTTTCTTTTACGCTGCCTACACGGTAACAATCAAAACGCAGCTTATCCATTGTTTCCAGCATACGGGGATGCACATAAAAACTCTGAAAGGCCACATGATTATAATGTCTCAGAAAATTCGGTTCACCGGTCAGCATCTCCATCAGGAAATTTTCATGCTTGAAAGGTGAGTCGAGATTCAGGTCGATCAATGCATCAACACAAGAGGCTTCAATAATTTTTTTATTCTCGGCATATGCATAGTACTGTGATAAGGTAAGATCATGCGAGCCACCAAGAATGATCGCTGTTTTACCTGCATCAAGTATTTCTTTTACCACGGTACGCAGTGCTGCATACGAATCGGTGTATAAGGCCCCGGTTTTTATATTTCCAATATCTGCAACCCGTACATCCGGGTGCCAGTAAAACAAACGGTACAAATTTCTGCGTATCACATCCGGCGCCTTACTCTGACCATGTATCAGGCCGCTTCCCCGCTGTTCTCCGCAGCCTATTATTATTATATCCGCCTCATCAATATCAGGAAAGTATTCATCATACAAATTGATCGTCTTACCCAGCTGACCGTCTTTATAGGCTTCATCAAAAGAGATTTCATGAAGATTGACCGGGTCTAAAAATTCGGAGAGGTTGCGATGGTCTGACATAGCTACAAAGCTAAGAGGTTAAAAGAGAAAAGGAGGAAAAGAGTGAGATACAATTTTCTACATTTCCGGAAGCTTAGTGATATCATGAACACCCCCTTATCTCTTTTTACTCCTTTGACCTCTTAGCTTATCTTTGCCACCTTATGGAGCAACTGTTACAACAAATAGATTCTTATAAAAAAGAAATAGAAGCATTCAATGGTGCGGATGCAAAAGCTGTGGAAGAATTCCGCATCAAATGGCTCGGTACAAAGGGCCTGGTGAAAACCATTATGGGTGAAATGAAGAATGTGCCGAATGAAAGAAAAAAAGAAGCCGGACAAATACTGAATGAGTTCAAGATCTTCACTGAAAGCAAATATGAAGAACTGAAACAGTCGGCAAATGGCAGTTCACACTCTGCTATCAGTAATATTGATCTGACTTTACCCGGTGATGAATTACCGTTGGGTGCAAGACATCCTATCACGATGATGAAGAACAGGATTATTTCTATTTTTCAGCGACTCGGGTTTGCTGTCGCCGAAGGCCCTGAGATCGAAGATGATTTTCACAACTTCACTGCACTCAACCTGCCGGAGCATCATCCCGCCCGTGATATGCAGGATACATTTTATATACAACAAAATCCTGACTGGCTGCTCCGCACACATACCAGCAATACACAGATACGTGAAATGGAAAAAGGTAAGTTGCCGATCCGTGTCATTTGTCCCGGTCGTGTATATCGCAATGAAACGGTGAGTGCAAGAAGCCATTGCTTTTTTCACCAGTTGGAAGGATTATATATTGATGAGAACGTTTCTTTCGCCGATCTCAAACAAACGCTTTACTTTTTTGTAAAAGAAATGTACGGCAAGGATGTAAAGGTTCGTTTCCGCCCTTCTTATTTTCCTTTTACTGAGCCCAGTGCCGAAATGGATATCAGTTGCACACTCTGCAATGGCGAAGGATGCAGCGTATGTAAGAAAACTGGCTGGCTGGAGATCCTTGGTTGCGGTATGGTACATCCAAATGTCTTATCCAACTGTGGTATTGACCCGAATAAATATTCCGGCTATGCATGGGGTATGGGTATCGAACGACCTGCATTGCTGAAATATGGAATCAATGACATTCGTCTCTTCAGTGAGAATGATGTGCGATTTTTGAAACAGTTTACATCGGCAGTATAAGTTGCTGGTTGTTTGTTGCTGGTTATGAACCAGACTGCATTACTACTATTGATCTTTAGTTGCGTCGCACTCTTGTACTGTTGTAACTCTATTCATCAAAAGGCTTCACGCAAAGACAACTTTGCGAACTTGTTTCTTTATTCTTAGCGTCTTTGCGGTAAAAATTAAATCATGCAGCAACAAATCTGTCTTTTCTGCGGAAATAAAATTGAACTGGTACATGTGCATGGACATTATCAATGTCCAGTTTGCCATACCAATGCACTTCCCTGCTGTGATGGAGATAACTGCAATACCAATAATTTGCTGAAAGAAGAAGAAACTAATGATCCTGTATCACAATCAGACAACCTTGCTGTTTTTAATTCGTAAATAACAAAGTACTGCTGCTGCAAGCATTGCAAGAACCGCAATATAATACCAAGATGTATAGCTTAATTCAAACTTCACAGCATCCACCCCACCACTCAGCCAGTTAGAAGTATGATCATTCTCCTCTACTACCTGCGAGGGCTCTTTTACTTTTTTATCAAGATCGAATCTTAAACCAATCAATGCCACTGCAGATAGCACACCTGCAAGCATTCCAATCCAGGATGCGCCATTCATTTTTACAAAACAAAATACCAACCCTATAACACCCAAAGCCAATGCTGCAATAGCATAATAATTTGGGTCCTGTTTCGGTTGTTCCTTATTCATATTACTATCATTACCACTCAGCATTCCGCCTAATCCGTTCACAGCTATTTTCCATTCACTGCCAAAAGCAAGGCCTACACCTGTATTGGATATTGTTGTCTGCGCACCAAGGTTCAGACTAAAACCACCCATATCAGTTTTAGTGTCCGACTGATTGCATTTCAATTCTGCAAACGGCATTAAGAACAATAAAATGCCAATAGCAAAAACAACTGTTGAAGGAATTTTTGTACTTAATATTCCGGGTGACGGTGAAGGCACAGGGGTGGTTGAAACATTTGTCTCCATAAACAATTAATTAGTGGTGAAAGATGAGTTCTATTCCCCTAAGATAAACTTTATCCCGGTTTCAAAACTGCCATAATGAATACCATTCAGGAGTATATTCTATCTTTATCCTTTTAGTAATTGAAGTATGAGCATTAATACACTTTGTGTTTGCGGGGCAGGAACGATGGGCAGCGGTATTGCGCAGGCTGCTATTCAGTCAGGCGTATATACCATATTATATGAACCCAACGAAGCAGTGCTGGAAAAAGCAAAGGCTGGTATTGAAAAAAGCTTCCATATGCTGGTAGATAAAGGGAAGATAAACGAAGAAATAAAAAATAAAGCACTACAGCATATTCAGTATAGCAATGATGTGCAGGGTCTGCTAGCTGATGTATTTATTGAAGCGATCGTTGAAAAGATTGAAATAAAGATCGGCTTGTTCAACCAGTTGGCTGAAATGAACCATGGTGAATCCATATTCGCCACTAATACTTCTTCTTTATCTGTTACTAAAATTGCTGAAGGTGTTATTAACCCTGCAAGAGTGATCGGCATGCATTTTTTTAACCCCGCTACAATTATGAAACTGGTGGAAGTGGTGAACACAGAATTTACCAATCAACAAACTACCGATACAATTATTGAATTAGCGAAGACAATGGGCAAAACGCCGGTGCTTTGTAAAGATGCACCAGGATTTATTGTAAACCGGGTAGCCAGGCCTTATTATACAGAAGCATTGCGTCTTGCAGAAGAGAAAATTTCATCTTTCGAACAAACAGACAGGCTGATGGAAGCAACAGGTTTTAAAATGGGACCCTTTAAACTGATGGACCTGATCGGTAATGATATTAATTATGCGGTAAGCTGTTCTGTTCATCAGCAATTAGGAAATCCCGATAGGCTTAAACCTTCTTTTATACAAAAAGAAAAAGTTGACAGCGGTAAGTTGGGTAAAAAATCCGGAGAGGGCTATTATCAATATTAAATATTCAATCAATCAATGGTTCTTGTAACAGGCGGCACAGGTTTTTTAGGAGCATATATCATTAAAGCCCTTATAGAAAAAGGTTATGTAGTAAGAGCTATCCGACGCAGCCCTAAACTACCCTCCTATATTTCAAAAGATATATTTGATAAGGTACAGTGGGTAGATGGCGATGTGATTGATATAAACTCTTTGGAAGATGCGATGGAAGGAGTGGATACAGTTATTCATTCTGCTGCAGTTGTTTCCTTTATAAAAAAAGATAGAAAGAATATGTACCATGTAAATGTGGATGGTACTGCTAACGTGGTGAATATTGCATTAGAAAAAAATGTTCGACGTTTGATCCATATCAGTTCAGTAGCGGCATTGGGAAGAACAGCTGGTGGCGGGCATGTAGATGAAGAAAAGAAATGGGAAGAAAGTAAAGTGAATACACATTATGGCCGTAGTAAGAACAAGGCCGAACTGGAAGTATGGAGGGGTTTCAGTGAAGGTTTATCAGGAGTTATTTTAAATCCAAGTACAATACTGGGTTTTGGCGACTGGAATAACAGCAGCTCAGCGATTTTTAAAAAAGTATATGAAGAATTCAGTTGGTCGACACCAGGTATTAATGGTTTTGTAGATGTAGAAGATGTAGCAAGAGTTGTTATCCTGTTTATGGAAAATGATATAACCGAACAACGCTATGTTGTAAATAGCGATAACTGGCATTTTGAAAAACTGCAATCCATTATTGCGGATGCATTGGGAAAAAAGAAACCAACTAAAATAGCCAGCCCGTTTTTAATGAATATTGCCCGCCGGCTGGAAACTGTAAAATGCTTTTTCACCGACGGCAAACCACTGCTGACGAAAGAAAGTGTACGTGTTGCCATTAGCAAAACTTATTTCGAAAATGCTAAAATCCTCAAAGCTTTACCGGGATTTTCCTTTACCCCCCTTAAGGAAACTATCGAAAAAGCAAGCAAACTTTACCTTGGCACAATAAATGCAAAACACTAATACCCTAATTTGCCTTTCATGAAAACCATATTTATTGCCTTCATTATTTTACTGATCTCAAGTCCTGCTTTTTCTCAATACACAATTACCGGAAAGGTAATTGACTCAACATCTAAAGAGCCTTTGAGAGGTGCTTCTGTATTTTGTCAGAATACTACGCTGGGCACAACTACCAATAAGGAAGGTGAGTTTTCACTTGCATTAAAAAGCGGCGGTTATGACCTGATCATTTCTTTCTCTGGTTATCAAACAATAACAAAACGTATAAGTGGTGATGAAGGCAAATTGGAAATTGCACTTGCCCGCAACGAAAAAGAACTGATGGAAGTGGTGATACAAACCAGCAATGAGGTAAAAGATGGCTGGGCGAAATATGGAAGTTTTTTTACAGAAAATTTTATCGGCACTACGCCCAATGCCGCTAATTGCAAACTGGAGAATCCTGAAGTACTGAAATTTTATTACCTGAAAAAAAGTGATAAGATAAGAGTGCTGGCCACTGCTCCCCTGGTAATTAAAAACGAATCGCTTGGTTATAATCTGACTTACCAGCTTGACAGTTTTGTTTTTTATAACAAGACCAATATTTCAACTTACCGTGGCTTTTGTTTTTTTGGTGAAATGGATGGAACTGATTCTCTAAAAAGAAAATGGGTGGCCAACCGCAAGAAAGCTTATTCGGGTTCTATCCTGCAATTTGTCCGTTCCTATTATGACAGTACCCTCACTCAAGATGGATGGTTGATTGAAATGCTTGATGAAACAGATGATAAAAAGTTCAACCGCATCACTGATCCTTATGATAGTACTTTCTATGGTTATACGGATAGTACGAGAGAGGTTGATATCTGGTATCCGCGGAAACTAACCGTTATTTATACAAAGAAAAAACCGGAGGCTGAATATTTAAAAAAATTCAAACTCCCTAAGATAGTAAGCACATTGATCTCTTATGTTGATCTAAATGATGTAATTACTATTCAGCCAAACGGATATTATTATGAACAGAAAGACTGGATCAACCAGGGCTACTGGAGCTGGAAAAATTTAGCGGATCTTTTGCCCTATGATTACGAACCGGATTAATTTATTTTCCCATCATCTTTTCCCATAACTGGGGAATACGTTTTATCCAAACTAATTCTTTCATTTTTTCCCTTGCCTCTTCTACCGGCGAGCCAAAATAAACCTTACCGCCATCAATGCTGTCTTTCACACCGCTTTGAGCATATACTATTGCATCTTTTCCAATCGTCAATGTTTTACTTACACCTACTTGTCCCCATAGTATCACATTATCTTCAATTTTCACTGCACCCGCAATACCTACCTGTGCCGCAAATAAGCAGTTCTTTCCGATTTCTGAATCATGACCAATATGAACCATATTGTCCATCTTGGTACCTGCGCCAATTACCGTGTCGCTGCTTACACCACGATCAATCGTACAGCCTGCGCCGATCTCTACTCCATCTTCTATCACTACACGACCGCAACTGATCATTTTTTTATAATGAATAGAACGGTTGGTCTTCTTATTATAGTAAAATGCATCGCTTCCGATCACCGATGAGGCCTGGATGACGACATCATTTCCAATAACACAATCATCCATGATGGATACATTAGGATGAATAATGCAATTCTTACCGATAGATACATTATTACCTATAAAAGAATTAGGCATGATCACTGTTCCTTCACCTATTGATGCTGAATCGCTGATGGATTTTGATGAAGGAATAAAAGGATGATAATGATTAACGATCTTCAGGTATGCTTCAAAAGGTTCATCTACTACCAGTAATGCTTTTCCATCCGGGCAATCGGTTCTTTTATTGATTATGATAAAGCTTGCAGCCGAGTTGATGCATTTGTCGTAATACTTTGGATGATCAACAAATGCCAGGTCACCTTTTTGTACTTTATGCAACTCATTAATGCCTGTTGCTGTTCCATTTTTGTTGCCAACAAGTTCTGCGCCGATCAATTCTGCAATAAAACTTACCGGTACTGGTTGTTTAAATTCCATAATACTTGATTTGAAGCAAAGGTAACAAGCTGCAATGCTCAAATACAGAAAAATCATAAGTCGGTGTTAAACAGGACTCGTACTTCTTCGTTTGCATGCTCACTTACTTTGTTTTAAAAAAACATTTTTTCAATGATTTTCATTGGGAAAATAACATTTTGAACAATAACATCTCTGTTGTGACAGAGAATAGCTTGAATACTTTTCAAACGTTTGAAAAAATAAATGAACACGTTAATGAAGAATAAAATCTATTTAATTGATTGAATAAGTTTATAATTCATGTAATCATTCATCATTATCCACAACACAACTGAAAATGTGAATAAAATAGTTTGAAATAATTTTTTTGTTAGAAAATATTATTGCTAATATTGTGTCGGGAAATTTATTTCCCGTACTTACTAACCCATCCATATATTAGAGACTCCTCCGAAACGGGGGAGTTTCTTTTTTTACAGATCGTATAACATATCAGCCTTTCCAGATTCATCCTTCGATTAATCATTTTACAATACCTTTACTTCATTCAAATTTTATTGCATGCTCAAATCAATGACCGGTTTTGGAAGAGTGGAGAGAGTCGTAACTGATAAAACTTTTCTGATAGATATTAAATCTCTTAACGGAAAACAATTCGAACTAAACTTAAAACTACCGGCATTTTTAAGACCGTATGAATTCGATATACGAAAAATTCTTTCGGAGAAATTAAGTCGTGGTAGTGTGGATTGCACTATCAGCCTGAAAGAATCGGGACAGGCGAAACCGGTTTCAATAAACACTGAACTGGCAAAAGCTTACTTTAAACCGTTGGCCGAGCTTTCAGCAGAACTTAAATTAGACACTTCATCCATTCTTTCTTCCCTTTTAAAGATGCCCGAAGTGATCACACCAACCGGCGAAACACTTACCGATGCAGAATGGGATACTTTTGAAGCTGCATTAAATGATGCCATCAAGGAATTAGGACGCCACCGGGCCGAAGAAGGCAAATCACTTGAAGCCGACCTGGTAAACCGTATTAAGAATATTGTTAATTACGAGGAGGAGGTGGCAAAACTGGCACCGCTGCGCCAGCAAAAAACAAAAGATGGATTGAAAAAACTGCTGGAAGAAAATGTAGGTAAAGAAAGCTATGACCCCAACCGCCTTGAACAGGAACTCATTTATTATATAGAAAAAATGGATATCAGCGAAGAGCAGATACGGCTGAAAAACCATTGCGAATACTTTATGCAGATCCTGAATGAGCCTGAAGAAGCGAAAGGGAAAAAGCTTTCATTTATACTGCAGGAAATAGGAAGGGAAATAAATACCACCGGCTCGAAAGCCTATGATTCAACCATTCAAAAGCTGGTGGTGATGATGAAGGATGAACTAGAAAAAGCAAAAGAACAGGTGTTGAATGCACTTTAAATCCTGCATTGTACATTTGTAAATATTCAATACTCAACTCTCCATGTTCAATGTTCAGCTAAAAAGACTGCCTTTTGTTTTATTTATATGCTATTTCATTTCTTCCTGCTCTACAATTGATATTTATGAAAAAACAGTTGCTGTACCGGGGCATCAGTGGGCTGGCAGTTTTAAACCGGAGTTCCAGTTCGAAATAAAAGACAATACTATTCCCTACAACGTATTTTTTGTGATCCGCCACACAGAAAAATATAACTACAATAATATTTTCATCAACCTCAGCAGTAAACAAGCAGGAACAGATAGTTCTATTACACAACGGCTTGATGTAACACTGGCCACCAATGAAAAGGGTTGGCTGGGTACCGGCATGGATGATATTTATGAGCAAAGAATGAAACTAAGTCCAGAAGCAGGAACTTTTTTTCCAAAACCAGGTACTTACACTTTTACCCTGGAGCAAATAATGCGGGAACAACCACTGGAGCATGTAATGAATGTTGGCATCCGGATCGAAAAAAAATAATATGAGTAAAATGCCTGCCGATAACAGGTTGCAATTACGCCGGGCAACAATTGTTTACTGGATATTGCTTACTTATATATTAGCTGCACTGATATGGTGGTTCGTTTCATTGCAAACACAAAACAGCGAATTAACTGATCTAAAATATAAAAACCTTTCTGATCAAACCAACTTAAGTGCCGGGGAAAAATATAATGCGTTGGCGAAAATAGATTCTGATAGCAGGCGCAATACCGGAAAATATATCAGTGAAGGGGTTACATTTCTATTACTCATTGTTGTTGGCGCCGTATTTATTTATCGTTCCGTTCGCAGGCAGTTTATTATGCAGAAGCAGCAGCAGAATTTTATGATGGCTGTTACTCACGAATTGAAAACTCCGATCTCTGTTGCAAGGTTAAATCTTGAAACAATTCAGAGATACCAACTGGATCCTGAGAAACAAAAAAAACTGATACGGATGACGCTGGATGAAACAGACCGGCTGAATTCATTGACCAATAATATTCTCGTATCATCACAACTGGAAGGTGGCGGCTACCCCTCATCAATGGAAGAACTGGATCTTTCCGATTTGCTGAAAGACAGTATGCAGGATTTTAGAAATCGTTTTCCTGAAAGAAGTTTTATTGAAGAAATAACACCTGATATAGAACTTAAAGGTGATGCGTTGCTGCTGCAAATGCTGATCAGTAACCTGGTGGAAAACGCAATCAAGTATTCTGCGAAAGAAACGCCGGTAAAAGCCCATTTATTCAAACAGAACAACAACCTGCATTTAATAATAAGTGATCTTGGCACCGGGGTACCTGATCCGGAGAAGAAAAAGGTTTTTAATAAGTTTTACCGGGTAGGGAATGAATCGACCCGTAAAACACAGGGTACCGGGCTGGGGTTATATCTTTGCCAATCCATTGCCGGTTATCATAATGCCGACATTATGGTGACAGATAATAAACCTTGTGGAAGTAAATTTGCTGTCATTTTTCATACGTGATCGTTATGACTGAAGAAAAAAAACCATCCATATTATTGGTAGAAGATGAAGAAAATCTGCATGAAGCGCTGAAGCTAAATTTAGAGCTTGAAGGCTATGAGGTTACTTCTTCATTTGATGGCGCCGCAGCGCTGAAAGCCGTAGAGAATGAATATTTTGATCTGCTGATACTGGATGTAATGCTGCCAGAAGTGGATGGCATTAGCGTCACTGAAACAGTGAGATTGAAAAATAATGAAGTGCCTATTCTCATTCTGAGTGCAAAAAACAGTAGCGCAGACCGGGTGCTGGGTTTAAAAAAAGGCGCAGATGATTACCTTACAAAACCTTTTAACCTGGAGGAATTATTACTGCGTATTCATAAATTGATTGACAAGAATAAAAAACTACAAGATAAATCTTCAGTAGGAGATACTTACACTTTTGATAGCAACACAATTGATTTTAAAGCACAGGAAGCTGTGAACAAACAGGGAGAAACCATTCAGCTCAGTAAAAAAGAGACCATGCTGCTAAAGTTATTAATTGAAAATAAAAATGAAGTAGTGCCGCGGGAAAAGATATTACAATCCGTTTGGGGCTATAATGTGTATCCTACTACCCGTACAATTGATAATTTCATACTCAACTTTCGTAAATACTTTGAAGAAGATAGTCGCAATCCTAAATACTTTCACTCTGTAAGAGGGGTCGGTTATAAATACACCGAGTAATTATCTTTTTAGCTGATTCAGAATCGAAATCGTTTTTTCCACAAGCTGGCTTCGGGTTGATTCCATTTCTACTGAAGTAAACATAGCAGTTTCAATATAATTGAAATGGTTTAAAAGTTCTGTGATCGCTGCTTCATCGGTACCAGCCTGTCTTAACCTGTTTTGCAAAAAACCTTTATTCATTTCAGTACCCGATACATGAAGATGTTGCGACAACCAGCTCCAAGCTGTATTATATATTGAAGTATAAAACTCCTTAGCTGGTATAGATTCCTCAACAGATATAGAATTGAAGATCTCTTCCACCGTTGGAGATTTAATTACGGGTTCTTCTACAACAATTTCCTTTTTTTTCCTACTAAGCACCAACCAATAGACCAAAGCACCAGCTACAATAAATGCCACCAATATAAAGGCGATTTTACTCACCCGTTTGTTTGCATCTTCTATCGAGATCTTTTTTCCCCCTGGGGGGGCATCTGCCTTGGTTATCTTTTTAAATTCTTTTTCAGAAATACTGACGATCACACTATCCGTGCCAATGGTTTTATAACTATTTGTACTTGTGTTGAAATAAGAAAACTTCACAGAGGGAATTTTCCATTTACCATGAACAGATGAAATAAAAGGATACCTGAAAATTCTTCCGCCAGATAAAGGGACAATGCGTTTATCTAAAAAATCTATAACGGTTGGTTCAAACCCTTCGATCTCTTTTGGCCATTGAATGACCGGTGCTGTTATTTGTGTAAAATTTCCTTTGCCTTCCACGATAATTTCGAAAAAGTCTTCCTCATTTTTATCCAGTTTGTTATTCGCAATTTTTGACCGGATAGTGAATACCCCTGCTGCACCATTAAACGTTTCAGGTTTATTAACCTGTGGCAAGGCCTTCACTGTAATTCTTACCGGTGCGGTTACCATGCTTGTCTCATAAATTTCTGTTCCCGGCGTTGCTGACGCATCATTGCTTTCATTTAAAACGCCTTCAGATATCTGCTGTTCGGTTTTCTTATTTACCATGCTCTGTGAAAACTCAACCTTATTATCGATCTTCATTTCATCAATGGTAAACACACCGGCTTGCAATGGATAGAGCTGTACTTTACGTATTGTGTGTACATCAAAATCCTTTCCATTGATCCGCTGAGTCTCTTTTATCTTGTCATCAAGATTTACCATATCATATACACTGAAACCATAGAAGCCCGGGTTTTTTACAATATCGGATTTTGATTGCAGCCTTGAAAACAATTTGAAAGTAGCAACAACAGGTTCACCCACAAGGCAGGTTTTTCTATCAACAAATAATTTTACAAAAAGATTCTCTTTAATTTTCCGGTAAGCATCTTCGCCGGGTAATAATGTATAAGCCGAAATACCATCCTGGTTATTAAATGAATTCTGTTTTTGCTTTCTAATAGCAACAATGTTTACCTCAGGACTGATAAAACTCAGCCCATTAATTTTTACTAATGCGTGGCTGATCTTATAATTTCCTTCTCTTTCTGCTACTGCTGTATATACATAATTGATTATATCGATCTTTTGCCCATTTACGTTTTGTGTTCCTGCATATGTTTCAGGTCCGCGGACAATTTTTAGCCAGCCAAAATCAGGGGCAGAAAATCGTTGATCGGGCAAAGCATTTTCAATCACAAACTGTATCCGGAAGGGTTCTCCGATGGTTACAGGCCTTTCGGGCACAATGGCTTGTACGCTGACTTGAGCTATCAGCAGATCACTCAGAAATAAAAATGATACTATGAAAATCCATTTTTTCATTACTGATAAAAATATAAAACGAGCCGGATAATGAGGAAAGAAATAGATAAGCGGAAACCAGTAATTATAAATCGCCCAATTGCGGCCTGATCACAATATCTTCCACGCATGCAGCAGGCGAAAGCTGTGATGAAGCATAAACCATTTTAGCAATATCCCCTGCTTCCATGATCCGTTTCTTACTGTTATCATAATCTCCCCAGGAATCGGTAAGCACAGCACCGGGATGAATGGCAGTTACTTTGATATTATGCGGTTTCATTTCTTCCCGCAGGTTTTTGCTAAAGCCATGCATCGCATATTTGCTGATACTGTAGGCTCCGCCGTTATGATAAGCATGAAGGGAAGCAATAGAACACATATTGAAAATGTGACCCGATCTTCTTTCCATCATTTTCGGCAACAATGTTCTGGTAAGATGATAAGCACTGTAAACATTAATGGCCATTTGGTTTTCGAGCAATCCTTCTGGCTCATTGTGTACACTTCCCGGCTCAAACAAACCGGCATTGTTAACAAGGATATCAGGAACAATCCCAGAATTCAATACCCAACTGCCTGCAGCTTTTGCCTCATCAGTCTTGCTTAAATCAAATGCTTTGGCTTTAATTGAAACAGAAGGATATTTTCTCTGCAGTTCTTCCATTGCCTTATACAAGGCTACATCACTGCGGGATGTTAGATAGAGATCATATCCATTTGCAGCGAATATATCCGCAATAGATCTACCAATCCCTCTTGAGGCACCTGTTATAAAAACTATCTTACCCCCATCCCCTAAAGGGGTGTTTGAAATATTCTTCACATTTTCTGGCATTCCTTTTATTAGTTTAGGTTTGCAAATTACATAAGCAATTTACAATAATGGGAACTAATAACTCCCCTTTAGGGGCAGGGGGTAAATACAAACATCTTTTCTTCGATCTTGATCATACGCTGTGGGACTATGAAGCCAATGCCCGTTCAAGTCTTCAATACTTATACGACAACCTGGATTTAAAAGAAAAAGGTGTTTATGATTTTGATCTGTTTTATAAGAACTATTCGGTTTATAATGATAAACTCTGGGAAGAATACCGGAACGGAATAATAAAACAAGATGTGTTGCGGGTAAAGCGGATGCGACTTACTTTATTGGATTTTAAAATTGCCGATGAAGAACTTTCCGAGAAAATGAATGTAGGATTTATAGATTTATTGCCAACCCGAACACATGTATTTCCTTACTGCTACGAAATACTTGATTATCTTATTGATAAAAAATATATTCTTCATCTTATCACCAACGGGTTCGAAGAAGTACAGCATAGCAAATTGAAATACTCCGGTCTGACAAAATATTTTACTGAAGTAATAACCTCCGAAGCAAGTAATAGCCTGAAACCAAATAAAGAAATTTTTGAATTTGCATTCCTTAAATCAAATGCAAAGCCCGAAGAAAGTATAATGCTGGGCGATAATATCGACGTAGATATTGTTGGCGCAATGAATGCAGGTATTGACCAGGTTTTTGTAAACCATGTGAATGCTCAGCCTGTGATCAAACCAACTTATACTGTGTACTCATTAAAAGAATTGGAAGATATTTTTTGATTTGCGAATTAGCCAATGTGCGGATTTGCAGATTAATTTACCAACTGGCTTTCATTCGTACATTTTCAAATCATCACATCCGCACATTAATCACCATCTCGCTATCACTGTCACCCCACCTTGTGGCTTATCGCCAATTTTAGCTTCAATTTTTGCATCTAATGGTAATAGGAGATCGACTCTTGAGCCAAATTTAATAAAACCCATTTCTGCGGTTTGTTTTATTTGCATGCCGGGTTGCAGGTAATTGCAGATACGTTTGGCCAAAGCACCGGCGATTTGTTTTACAAGAATTTCTTTGCCGTCCCTATTATAAACTACTGAATGCCTTTCATTTTCTGTAGATGATTTAGGGTGCCAGGCAACGAGATATTTTCCTTTATGATATTCGCTGTATTTCACTTCGCCTGTTACCGGGTTACGATTCACATGCACATTCAAAGGGCTCATAAAAATAGAAACCTGTATTCTACGGTCAGTAAAATATTCATCCGCCTGTACTTCTTCTATCGCCACTACTGTTCCGTCTGCAGGAGCAACGATGGCTGATTCATCAACCGTGAGTTGCCTGTTGGGGATACGGAAAAAAGAGATCAGGAAAAGTAATAGACCAAGGGTTCCGATAAAAATGATCCAGCTGATAACTGGTGACGGTAGACTTATATAATAAAATGAAAGAATATTTATTACTCCAAACAGGATAGTAGCAATAGCAATCGTTTTATATCCTTCTTTATGAATTGTCATGCGGCAAATATAGGAAATGGGGAGTGGTTAGTGGCAAGTAGCGAGTAGGAAAAAATTATTACAGAACAAAGTAAACAAATAACCAAACAGCAGGTATTGCAAATAGCAAAGAATCAAATCTATCGAGAAACCCACCGTGACCGGGCATAAACGAGCCACTGTCTTTTACTCCGGCCATTCTCTTGAGTTTGCTTTCAAATAAATCGCCGAAGGTGCCAATTATGGAAGAGACTGCCGATATTATTATTATTTGATTCCTGAAAATAAACCCATGTGCATATTCATATTGGCTTAAAGTAAATAATATGAACACTCCTACACACAATAAAATTCCTCCTATTGTTCCTTCCCATGTTTTTTTAGGAGAAACCTTTGATAAAGGTGTTTTACCAATAAAGGAACCAACTATGTATGCCATTGTATCATTTATCCAAATACTGCCAATTATAATAGCAGGAATAATCCACCCTTTATCATACCAATTATCCTTACCTGGAATATAAAAAAGTTCCATACTTCTCAAATCCATTATCAGCCCCCAACACAAAGAAATATAAACCAACCCCAATGCTGCAACTCCAAATGCCTTCAGGTTGATTTTATTTTTCTGAAATATCCCCATCATCAAAAAAACAAAACCAGCAATTGAAACCGGGAATGACAAATTCTCTTTTAGACTATAGCCATTGATTTCATACGCCGGTCCACAAAACCAAAGCATGAGTGCATACCCGATCAGCATAAAACCAAAACGAGTATAACGATGATAAATAGTGTTATGAATTTTTTCCAGCAGGTTAAAATACTCCCACCAGCAACCAAAATGAATGATAGAAAATAAAACCAGAAAACTCCAATGATTCCAGAGCAAGCCGGCGAGCATTACCGCTGCAAAAATGATTGCAGTAAGTGTTCTTGTTTTAAATGTCTGGAGATTGAAAGCCATGCGTATCTTATAAACTCGTTTGATCTATTGCTGTGTCCAGGAAGGTTTATTCATGTCTTCATAGTCTATCAGCACTTCCTCACCGGGTTTGTTGATCTGATTTTTACTGATCCTCTCAAAAAGGAAAAATAAACCTATTACTACAACTACGGATACAAGTCCCAACCAACCTGGAGCTTCCGGTTCTTCCACTGACAAATACATTGCGGTTAATGCTATTGCATTATTAATTCCATGGGCAATGATATTGAGCCAGATATTTCCTGACCTGTAATACATCCAGCCGAGCACAAATCCCAACGCTGCCCTGCTTAAAAACCCGAGATAAGAAAAATGCACGGCGCTGAATAAAATGGAAGTAACAATAATTGCAAGTATCGGCATCTTCCACCAGCGGCTGAATAAATTCTGTACTGCACCCCTGAACAATACCTCTTCAAATAAAGCCGGTAGAATAGCTAACATAAATAATGAAAGCAGGAATTCAGGAAAGCTGTCCATTTTACCAATAATGCTTATTTGTGCATTGTATTCTTCCTCAGCGGCTTTGAATTTTTCAAACATCTCTTTAGAAAAGGGTAATGACTCTGTTAGATCAGTAAGGCCGCCTACCATTGGCAAACAGGCAATCATAATTACAATAACAATTCCTGCCTGCCCGATACTCACCTTATTTTTAAAACCCAGGTGTGTAAATGGTTTCTTATGACAATATTTTGCATAAGCCCATGCCGGAACAAAAAACAAAAAGAATGTGGAAACAAACTGCACCAACCTGAGCATGTTTGCATTTTCAGGTACTAATATCTTATTCATTAGTTCTTTGGAAGATAACCCTGAAAGCCCTTTCAAATCACTGCTCACCAATATAGGTATAACAGAAATAAGTGCGGCAAGGATAAATCCGCCGCCGGTAATTGCTGCTAATAGTGCAAACTGGGACCAATAATCTGTTTTTTTTGTTGCCGGATGTGACATTCGTTTCTCTGGTGTTTGAGTTGTAAATTTGCAGGCTCAAATGTAATCAATGAGCATTTAACATTGATTATTGAATACTTAAATGGTCAAAATAGATAACATACAATTACCTGACTTCCCGTTGCTTCTTGCCCCCATGGAAGATGTAAGTGATCCGCCTTTTCGTGCTGTATGTAAGGACAAAGGCGCTGACCTGATGTACACCGAATTTATTTCGAGTGAAGGTTTGATCCGTGATGCTATCAAAAGCCGGAAGAAGCTTGACATCTTCGATTATGAAAGACCTGTCGGTATTCAGATCTTTGGCGGTGATGAAGAAAGTCTGTCAATGGCAGCAAAGATCGTGGAAGTAACCAATCCCGATCTGCTGGATATAAATTTCGGTTGCCCTGTAAAAAAAGTAGCATTGCGAGGTGCCGGTGCCGGCGTATTGAAAGATCTTGACCTGATGGAACGACTTACTTCTGCTGTTGTAAAAGCAACTTCGTTGCCCGTTACTGTAAAAACAAGATTGGGTTGGGATGATAACACAAAGAATATTGAAGAGGTTGCTGAACGATTACAGGATGTCGGCATCAAAGCATTAGCTATTCATGGCAGAACAAGAACACAGATGTATAAAGGTGAAGCTGACTGGACACTGATCGGAAAAGTGAAAAACAATCCACGAATTAAAATCCCCATTTTTGGTAACGGTGATATTGATTCACCGGAAAAAGCATTGGAATATAAGAACCGTTATGGTGTGGATGGGATTATGATCGGCCGTGCTGCTATTGGTTATCCATGGGTGTTTAATGAAATAAAACATTTTGTAAGAACAGGTGAGTACCTGCCGCCACCAACCATTGAAGACAGGGTAGATGTATGCCGCAAACATTTATATAAATCGGTAGAATGGAAAAATCCCATAGTTGGCATCAATGAAATGCGCAGGCATTATGCAAATTATTTAAAAGGTCTTCCCAATATAAAAGAATACCGCAATAAACTGGTCACATTAAAAACAGTTGAAGAAATTGATGAAGTGCTGAATGAAATTGTTGTTACCTACTCAGGCTTTGAATTTGAAAAATCAGCGATAGAGCTGGTGAACTATCATGAAAAATGCCCGGTATAGGGTCGGGACGCTGAAAGCGGCCTGAACCGTAATAGAGAAATTTCATTTAAATTTATTATAGAGGTTCTTTAGTAACAACTAAAACTCTATACCATGAATCTTACTCCAAATGAATTTTATCATGTCTACAACCGGGGCAACAACAAGCAACGAATTTTTTTCAGAGATGAGAACTATTTATTTTTTCTAAATAAAATAAGAACTCAACTTTCTCCTGTTTCATCAGTTATTGCTTATTGCCTCATGCCAAATCATTTTCATTTAATCATTATGGCAACAGAACAATCGGTTATAGAAAGAGCATCGTTTGGAGGTAAACCAATGCAGGAATTTGCATACAAAGTCGGTATTCTTCTCAGCAGTTACTCGCAGGCTATAAATAAGCAGAACAAAACAACTGGCTCATTATTTCAGCAAAAAACAAAAGCAAAGATCCTGGTTGAGAGAATAGATGAAAAGCAGGAAAGTTATCTAATTAATTGTTTACACTACATACATAGAAATCCTCTTAAAGCAGATTTGGTCAGGGAAATTAAGGATTGGCCTTATTCATCATATCCTGATTACGCTGGGCTAAGAAATGGCACTTTATGTAATAAGGAGAAATTTTTCAAACTATCTGGCATCTCAACCGAAGATTTGATTCATAGTAGCTTGATTGATTTAGATGATGCTACTATTGAAAAGCTCTATTAACTTGGACCGTCAGGCCGCTGTAGCGTCCCGACGGCTGAACAATCCATAAACCGACACAACAGTCCAGATAGCTTCCAACACAACAAATGGTATAAAGTCTATCAGCACGGCAGCATAACAACTCAATGCTCCGCCAAGAGTATTTAAAACAAAAAACAGTCTCCCGTTTTCAGGAATCATTTTAATTGTATTAAAAAAATAAGCTAGCAATATAATGCCGACACCGAGAGTGCCGATCCAGTCATTGTATGTCATACTCAGGAATTTTTTGTTGTGAAAGATATAAGCCCTTTAAAATAAGCATGTCCCCTTTTTTCTGCAAAATAATCAGCTGTCAATGCAAGTAATGCCATAACAGCCAGCCCAATCCCTAGTCCCCGCCAGAAATCATGTTTTATATCTCGGATAAAATAAAAATATAAGCCAACTCCAGCTGCTGCAAGAACAATCTCAATCCAGCGATATAAGATGAAATTCTTCATTACTGTTTGCATCCGCGGAATTTCTTTTTCTTTCAGCTCAGAAGGATTCATATCATAAGCATAGACGTTCTGTTTACGATCATTATCGCTTCTTTTGTAAACAGTATAACCAACAACGCCAAGTAATAAACCAATTGCCGCCAATGGTATGGCTGCACCTTTATAAAATTCTGTTTTCAGAAAAAAGAAAAAGATAATGGATATTACAATAGCTACAATTCCGATCGTCATGAACAAACCGCTTTCTGATTTTTCAGCATTAAAATATTTTTCGATATCAGCTTTTGAAAACATGCTTTATTTTTTTATGGCAGCTTTTACTTCGCTTCCTGTGGGAGAAATTGAAGGATCAAAATAATTTACAAGAATTCCTTTTTCATTCACCAGGTATTTTGAAAAATTCCAGCTAGGCTTTTTATTGGTCCAGCCATTTTTATTTTTATCAGTAAGCCACTGAAAAACCGGATGCTGATCCGGGCCGGGAGCCACACTACTTTTTTTCGCCAGTGGGAAGGTGACACCATAATTCAATTTGCAAAACTCTGCTATCTCTTCATCACTCCCCTTTTCCTGTTCCTTAAAATTATTAGCCGGAAAACCAATGATCACAAGGCCATCTTTATTTTCCTCATAAAGTTTTTGCAGATCTTCGTACTGATCAGTATAGCCACAGTCACTTGCTGTATTTACCAGTAAAATTTTTTTACCCTTATAAGTTGAAAGGGGAATCGTTTCTCCGTTATTCATCGTAAAGGATAGATCATACAATGATTGCTTAGGTGCAAGTGTTGAATCATTATTGAACACTTTACTGTTCTTGCCGGTTACTCTTCCCAACCAGGTAAATGCCGGATAAACCGCTTTCAACACACGTTGTCGTATAGTCATATTTTTTGTATTAGCTGTTACCACATAAACATAGCCGCTGAATGTTATTAATAACATCAGCAGAACAATAAATGTTTTTTTAAGGACCGTGATTAGTTTCTTTTTCATAGAACCTACCCGATAAACCACTTAAATATTTTCAACTTTCCTTTCATTGGTGGATATTTTATTGATGGATCAAACCATGTTGGCGCCTTCATCACTGGTTTCTCCCGGGTAAAAGTATTGAATGTGTATCTCCCGTGATAAGCGCCGATACCGCTATTGCCCACACCACCAAAAGGAAAACTCTTATTGGCGAAATACCAAGCTGTTTCATTGATGCTGCCCCCACCAAACGGAGTGTTCTCAATCCATTGTTTTTGTTTATTAGTGCTGCTGGTAAAAAGATAAAAGGCCAGTGGATCAGGGTTTTGTTTCACCACATTCATCGCTTCTTCAGTTGTATTGAATGTAATTATTGGCAGCACAGGCCCGAAAATTTCTTCTGTCATTACCGCTGAATCAAGAGAAACGCTTTCTATTAACGTAGGTTCAAGCCAGCACTTACTGCGATCATGCTTTCCGCCATACAATATTTTACCCTGCTGGAGGTAGCTGATAAGTTTATCAAACCTTTTTTCATTAATTATTTTTCCATAATTATAATCGTCTACAGAGTTACTCGTATAAAATTTTTCAATGGCAATGATCAATTGCTTTACCAATTCATCTTTAACAGATGAATGAACCAGTAAATAATCGGGTGCGACACAGGTTTGTCCCGCATTCAGAAATTTACCCAATACTAATCTTCTTGCTGCTACTTTCAGATTCGCATCTGCCTCTACAATACCAGGACTTTTCCCTCCTAACTCCAGCGTAACGGGTATGAGTTTTTCTGCAGCAGATCTATAAATAATTTTTCCTACAGGTACGCTTCCGGTATAAAAAACAGAATCGAAACGGAATGCATTCATCATCTCAGGAATTACAGTTGCGCCGTCGCCTTCAACCACTTTTACATATTCCGGTGAAAATATTTCTGAGATCATTTTATGAATAAGAAAACTGGTAGCAGAAGAAAACTCGGAGGGTTTAAGAATAACACAATTGCCTCCTGCTATGGCACCAACAAAAGGAACCAGCAACAATTGTAAAGGATAATTCCAGGGGGCAATGATCAGCACAACGCCAAAGGGGTCACGATATATTTTGCAGGATGCGGGCAGGTTCACCATTTCTGTTTCAACCGTTTTTGGCTCCATCCATTGCTTCAGGTGATTCAATGTCATCTTTATTTCGCCCAGTAATAAGCCCAACTCACTTGCATAAGCTTCTTCTTTACTTTTTTTCAAATCAGCATATAATGCATCATAAATTTCCTGTTCGTATTTCAATAACCCCTTTTTGAACTTTAAAAGCTGGCCTTTCCTGAATTCATATGAACGGGTGGCTCCGCTGTCATAATAGCCTCGCATTTTTTCCAGCTCATTTATCAAAGCCATTTAGTTAAATTTGTTACAAGGTAATAAAATCATGACAGACGAATATTTTATGATGCTGGCATTGAAGGAAGCCAAAAGAGCTTTTGAAGAAGATGAAGTTCCTGTTGGCGCAATCGTGGTGCTGAATGAAAAATTGATTGCCCGTGGTCATAATATGGTAGAGAAACTGAATGACCCTACTGCTCACGCCGAAATGATTGCACTCACTTCAGCATTTAATAATCTTGGCGGAAAATATTTACCGGAAGCAACTTTATATATTACTGTTGAACCCTGCCTGATGTGTGCCGGTGCATTATACTGGAGCAAAATTGGAAAAATCGTTTATGGCGCAGATGATGAAAAGAATGGCTATAAAAAAACAACTGGCACTAACTGGCCCTTTCATCCAAAAACAGAATTGATACGTGGTGTATCAAAAGAAGAATGTTCCCAACTAATGAAAGATTTCTTTAAAAAGAAAAGATGAGTAAGGCTAAAGCAACAAAATCTACTACCACACATCCCCGCACCGGCAGGGAAATGAAAATTGATGCGACAGTTTATGAACCTATCAAAGCAGCTATACTTCAAAGTCTTAAAAGAAGCAGGGGAAAAACATTTACTGATCTATCCGATGATGTTGTAAAAATTATAAAAAAGAAAATGCCGGAATTTAAAAAATCAATTCCTTGGTACACTATCTCTATTCTCCTTGATCTGCAAACAAGAGGCATTGTAGAAACATTCACTGAGAAAGGCAAGAAGCTTAATCGGTTAAAATGATCAAAGCGGCTTAATCTTTATATTTTTAAAAGCAATACCACCCCCGTGATCCTGCAAAGCGATATATCCTTTTTTTGACATCCCGTAGGGCTTTACATTTTTCCACTTGCTGTTTTCTTTTTGTTGCTCCCATTCTTTTGACCATAACTCATACTCAACAACTTTAGTTCCGTTCAGCCAATGTTCAACATGACCTTTATTGATCACAATTTTTGTATGATTAAACTCACCTGCTGGTTTCGCAACTTTAGCTGAAGGTGCCTCCATATCATAATTGGCTCCGCTATATTGTTTTTCCTGTAGTTTTTCAGGATAGCCAAGATCATCAATCAGTTGATATTCCGGACCCGACTCATAGCTGGCCCCATTATCTTCTGTCACCATATAAACAATGCCGCTGTTTTTCTTTGGCGAAATTTTCCAATCGATCTGCAATTCGTAGTTTTCATACTGGCTCGCTGTAATTAAATCGGCTCGTTTAGATACACCGGCTTCCTTACAATACAGTTCGCCATTGGCTACAGCCCATCCTTCTGCTGCAAGGTTTTGATAATTGCGCCATCCATTCATGGATGTGCCATCAAACAATAAAACCCAGCCCTCTTTTTTTTCTTTTTTTGAAAGTGTATTATCTTTTTGTTTAGGCATAAAAGACATTATCATAATTAATGCCGCGAATGCTACAATTGTTTTTTTCATATAATTTTTTTTAAACCAATTTTAAATTAATCGGATCCCATTTAACAGGTTTTTCCTGGAAATAACTATCGTTACACAACAAAGCAGGTGCTGCGGCACGGAAACCAAACAACGCATCTTCAACAACTGCTTTTCCACCACGTATGGCACGAATCCAGTTGTAATGATGATCATAATGTGCACCCTTATATCCATCCTGCACCTTAAATACAGTTACATCGGGGTCTTTAATTTTCTTTCTATCATAATCCGGTGCATATTGTTTTTCTTTCAGCACCTGCGCATAATTATCCGGCGGGTATGAAAAGTTTTTTGTCAATGTTACTTTCTCCCACTCCACAGTCATGCTTCCTTCATTGCCCACTAAGCGGAAATAAGAACCATCTGGATTGCTGTCAACAAAATTTACCCGCAAGGATAAATTAAATGCAGGATGTTTATCTGTTTTCGGATAATCAAACATTCCTAACAAGATATCAGGTACATCTCTCCCATCTTTCCAGTAGCGTATGCCACCGGTTGACATAATTCTTGTTGGCCCCATCGAACTAATGATGTAATGCAAGCTTGACAGCAAATGAACAAACAAATCACCACCTACTCCTGTGCCATAATCTTTGAAGCAACGCCAGCGGAAAAACCGTTTGGGGTCATAAGGTAGTTGCGGTTTATCTTTTAAAAAACGTTTCCAATCAACATTCTGGTCATTAGCATCGGCAGGCAGATCATATTGCCAGGCACCGCCGGGTGTATTGCGTGCCCAAAAGCCTTCAACATAATTTAATTGCCCGATTGCACCTGCTTCAAATAATTCTTTTGCCTTTTCATTTCCAACAGAACTCATACCCTGGCTACCAACCTGCAACACTTTTCCGGTTTTTCGCTGTGTTTCTACCATGGCGGCACCTTCAGTTATTTGCTGCACCATTGGTTTTTCGCAGTACACATGTTTACCCGCATTCATCGCATCCACCGAAATATCTTTATGCCAATGATCAGGTGTGCCAACGATCACTGCATCTATATCTTTCCTTAATAAAATCTCTTTATAATCTCTTGTTGTAAAAATGTCGGCCCCGAAATTCTTCTTTGCAGCTTCCAATCTCGGATCAAATAGATCACAGGCAGCAACGATCTTTACACCCGGAATAGTGCGAACCATAAATGCATCAGCTGTCCCCATACCACCGGCTCCTATCAGGGCCACATTAATATTATCATTGGCTGAATAATACTCACGGAGCTTGATCTCCTGTTGCTCTTCTTTTACAGTCGCATTGAGTAATTGCGGAGTTGATGCCGCCAGGGCAGCGCCGGTTATTTTTTGTATAAAACTCCGGCGTGATTTTCCAGTATCGTTCGGCATAATGCTTGTTTTATTATGCAAGAAAGTTACATTAAAATGGATAAGCTGGTAAAATTTTATTCCATATTTCGAAAAATGAATTTGTTTGGCATCATTGTTTCAATCGTAAATTTGTTGTCCTGACAAAACATTATATCACCAGATTAAATCTTAATTTTTATGGCATTTACATTAGCACCCCTTCCATATGCACATGACGCATTGGAACCTCATATTGACACAGCGACTATGCAAATACATCATGGTAAACATCACCAGGCTTATGTTGACAATCTAAATAAAGCAATTGCCGGCACAGAACATGAAAATAAGAGTTTAGAAGAATTAGTAAAGAGTGCAGGCAAGATCTCTCCTGCCGTTCGTAATAATGGCGGTGGTCATTGGAATCATACTTTCTTTTGGGAAAGCCTTGATGAAAATGCAGGCGGCCCTCCTGCCGGTGACCTGGCAAAAGCAATTCATGATGCATTTGGAACTTTTGAGGCGTTTAAAGAAAAATTTGCGAATGCAGGTATGACACGTTTCGGGAGTGGTTGGGCATGGTTAATAATAAAAGATGGCAAGCTTGAAGTTTCTTCAACACCTAACCAGGATAATCCCCTGATGGATGTGGCAGAAGTAAAAGGAACTCCGATTTTGGGAGTGGATGTTTGGGAGCATGCTTATTATTTAAAATATCAGAACCGACGTGTTGAATATTTAGGCGCATTCTGGAATGTAGTAGATTGGAAAAAAGTAGCGGAAAGATTTGCAGCAGCCAGGTAACAAACCAAACTTTCAAAACTAGTTTACAATATCACTTTGTTTAAAGCTGCCTTTTATACCGGGCGGCTTTATTTTTAAATTTAAAAAATGTACGATCTCATATTAAAAAATATTTCCCGTTTCATTACCCTTACTCCGGAAGAAGAACAATTCTTTACTTCTATACTGAAAGTAAAAAAACTAAAGAAAAAACAATACCTGTTGCAGGAGGGTGATATCAGTCATCATGAATATTTTGTAAACAAAGGGTGTCTTCGTACTTATACAATTGATGAAAAAGGGCAGGAACATATCATCCAGTTTGCTATTGAAGATTGGTGGACCGGTGATATGTATAGTTTTTTAACTCATACACCGGCAAAATATACAATCGATGCATTAGAAGATTCTGAATTGCTTTGTCTCGAAAAATCTGCATTGGAAGAACTCTATATTAAAGTACCCAAGTTTGAAAAATTTTTTCGTCATCTTTTACAAAACGCATTTGTCTCTTTACAGGAAAGAGTAGCTGGGAATTTAAGTCAACCCGCAGATGAACGTTACTGTACTTTCATTACCAAATACGCTGACATGGAAAAAAGATTACCTCTTAAACAAATAGCTAGTTATCTCGGTATTACTCCTGAATCACTCAGCCGTATACGCAGCCAGTTTATTAAGAATAAAAAAGTAGCTTAACTCCTACTTAACAGTTTGAAAAAAATCTGCAAGATCAGAAAGCCGCTCATTTGAGCGGCATTGATTTTATTAAAAGAAATTATTATTATTATTCAGCTTGTTGATGGCTTCCACTTTATTGGTAACATGCAGCTTTGAATAAATATTTCTTAAATGGCATTTCACTGTAAGCTGGCTGATGTATAATTTATCCGCGGCTTCTTTTATATGTAGACCCGTTGCAACAAGATTAAGAATTTCGTTTTCCCTGTCAGAGAGTTCTGCCAGTTTATGAACAGTTTTTTGCTGAAAAACACTCACTACCTTTTTGGCAATATAGCGGCTCATGGGTGCACCACCCTGGCTAATTTCCTCCAGCGACTCCAGTATTTCATTGGGTCTTGCATCTTTGATAATATAGCCCACTGCTCCATTTTTCAATGCATTAAAAATATATTCATTGTCGTCGTAATAAGAACATACCATACAGAGTATATCCGGCAACCCGGATTTAATATTTGCAATCAAATCAATTCCATTTTTTCCAGGAAGTTTTATATCAACAATTGCTATATCAGGAGGATTGTTAATAAGATGAGGCAGGGCTGCTTCAGCGGAAGCATAGCTATGTAATACTTTAAACCGGGAAGTATTATTTATCAATTGCTCTAATCCTTCCCGGAAATGTTTATCATCTTCAATAATAGAAACCTTAACCAATGAAATCTTTTTATATAAACAAGATACAAATTTTATCAGTGGTGATATAACATTAAATAAAGCGACACTTAATTTAATACAAACAAGTGTTTAAGGAACTGGATCGTACCCACTGCCTCCCCATGGGTGACAACGACTAATCCTTTTCACAGCTAACCAAAATCCCTTAAATAATCCATGTTTCTTTAATGCTTCTACAGCATAATGCGAGCAGGTAGGTGTGTAGCGGCACTTGGGGCCAAGAATAGGGGAAATGATCCATTGATAAATTTTTATCAATGCAATAAAGGGTAAGCTAAGTATCTGAAGTATTGTTTTCATTGATTATGCTGGATAACTTTTTCAAAGCTAAGGCTACTTTGTCTTTCACTGAATTAAAATCAGGCAACTCCTTACTGTTGTAAACAAAAAAGATATTCAGCTGCTTGCCGGTTATTTTTAACTCTTCGGCCAGTTCATTTTTTTGCAACCGCCATGCTTCTCTTGTCAATCGCTTTATCCTGTTCCGGTCAACTGCACGTTTAAAGTTTTTGGTTGATACCGCGACACCAAACTGAATGGCTTTCGTCTGGGGATCTTTTTCAGGCAATATCTGTGCTATATAAAATATCCTGAACGGGGTTACTGAAAACTTCTTCCCTTCACTGAACAACTGATCAATTTGCTTACGGCTTTTGAGCCGTTCATTTTTTCCTAATGTGAATTGTTTTGCCACAGGTTTCACAGATTTACACAGATTATTCTGAATAAAAAAATAGTCCCGCCAGAAGGCGGGACTACAATAAACTAACCCATCTTTTCAGCGGGGCAGGAATTATTTCAGCTTGCTTTCATCGGAAATGCTCAATTTCTTGCGGCCTTTTGCACGGCGACTTGCCAATACTTTACGGCCATTAGCGGTTTTCATACGTTTACGAAAACCATGCACTGATTTACGGCGCTTCCTATGAGGTTGAAATGTACGTTTCATTATTCTTAATTTTTCACATTTTGAAATATGGATCGGGAGAACGACCCCTGGTTTCATTTCCGCCAGTAGTCACCACACCACCGGTTTGTGAAAGGATGGCAAAGGTAAGGGAATGAGCCTTTCGGGGAAAGCTGATTATCAACTTTATTTTGTCGCGGTTTTACAATTGGCTTATCGCTGAAACTCAATGTCTTTGATGTTATTTTGTAATAATGTATAGGAAGACTTTGACAAAGGAGCAAGCTTTACAAAAGCTTAGACACTACTGCCGTTACCAGGAAAGGTGCCATGCTGAAGTAAGAGAAAAGCTATGGCAGCTAGGGGTAAAGAAAGCCGATCATGATGAAATTATAGCCACCCTGATAGAAGATGACTACCTGAACGAGGAGCGGTTTGCGATACAATTTGCCGGTGGCAAGTACAGACAAAAACAATGGGGCCGGGTAAAAATTAAATACGAGTTGAAACAAAAGCAGGTAAGCGACTACAGCATTAAAAAAGCATTGCAGCAGATTGACGAAGCCGGCTATATTGAAACATTAAAACAATTGGGAGAAAAAAGATACGCTGCATTAAAAAGCGAACAGCACCTGATACGAAAAAAGAAAACGATTGATTATTTAATTCAAAAGGGATATGAATCAGGGCTGGTATATAATTTTTTTAACTAGCATGATTCACCGGGAAATAAACCGAAACTTTTGTTCCATCTCCCTTTTCACTTTCAATTTGTAAAACTGCATTCATTGTTTTTACCAGGTCTTTGATGATAAGATAACCAAGGCCATGACCTTTCCTGTTATCTACATTTGCTGCAGTGATCACCACTTCATCTGCCAGCAGTCTTTGTATTTGGTCCACTGTCATACCCACCCCCTCATCTTTTACCCTGATAATTATATTGCCAGATGTGTATTCTGCTTCCACATATATATTTCCTTTTTCTGTAAAGTTGATAGCATTCGTTAGCAGGTTGTACACTAAGATCTTTACGGGTTCATAAAGCTGATAAATTTCAAGATTCGTAGCCACTCTATTATGTATAGTGTTACCTTTTTGTTTTGCCAGCGATTGCAATAAACCCAACACCTGGTTGACCAATTCACGCAGGCTAAATGTTTCTTTGGCTAACCGACGGTTTTCATTCTGATATTTTATCCAGTTAAGAATGTTTGTAGAAAGCAGTTGAAGTTCCTGTGTAGTGTTCACCATTTCCCGTATCGTTTCCTCCTGCATTTCATCCGTCATCAGTTTACGCTTATCCACAAGGTTTTTTCCGGCTACGGTTATAAACTTTAATGGCGTTACTATATCATGGCTGATTATAGAAATAAGCCTTGTTTTTATACCATCACTTTTTTCCAGCACCTCTGTTTTCTGTTGTAGTTCTTTTGTTTTTTCAGCTACCTGTTTCTCCAACCTTTCCTGTTTTTGCCGCAACTGGCGGGTACGTACATTATAATACCACATAAATAATAAAGCTATTAGCCCCAGCATGATGATATTAAACCACCATTGTTTGTACCAGGGTACGGTTATATAAAATTCGATTTCCTTATAAGTATAATTATCTGTTCCAAATCCATTTTGTTTACGAATAGTAAGTTTGTACTTGCCGGGCGGAAGATTATTAAAACGTATCTCCATTCCCTTCTCAATATTTACTGGCCGCCATTCTGTTTCATCATTCAACTTGTAGCTGATATAAATATTTTCCCTGTTACTCCATCCAGAAACAACAAAATGAATAACAACTTCACTGGTTTTTGCAGGCAGTTTTTTAAAGATGACTGAATCGGGATTAATTGATTTGCTATCAGCCACCACTTCATCAATAAAAATTTCTCCATCAGGCAAAACAGGTTTTGCACCATCGGGCTTTACCCATAACAATCCGTCCATGGAAGGAAAAGAAATGATTCTATTCTTAAGCCTTATAGCACAAGGAGTACAGCCGCCATTCAACTCAGTCATTTTCATTCCATCATTCTTACCATAATAGTAATAATAAACATCCTGCTTGTTTTTCTCAAATACATCTATTAACTCTGTGAGGTTTGCTTTGAAAAGACCGCGGTTAGTGCTTATCCATACATAATCATTTTCATCTTGTATAAAGCAATGAGTAAACAGCAGGTGCTTGTTTTTATCCAGCGGCAATTGTCTTGTAATTCCGTTTTTTGAAATATATAAGCCCCCGCCATAGGTGCCGAAGAAAAGATAATCTTTATACTTCCAGATCGTACGGACACAGTACTGGCCGGCATTAAATAATGTATCCAGTTTCCCTGTTTTAATATTGTATCGTCGAAGTGAATTGCAATTGGCTATCCCCAATACACCCGGTTCAATCTCAATCATATTATAATTGATAGTAGGTCTATCAATAATTTTAAAAGTATAGACTGTTTCCAAAGAATCAGCATTTATCCTGAAAAGACCCAAGTCATCCGCAAAATATATCCTTTCCCCAGACATCGCCATTACTATTTGAGATGTTTCGCGGATCTTACCGTAAACTTTAGTTCTCTTTGTTCTGAAGTTGTAGCTATGAAGACAGGAGTAACCTAGTTGCCTATTTGGCTGGGAATAAAATAATAATGAGTCCCCCGCCTGGAAAATATTTGGACTGAATTCCCCTTGTATAGGTCCAGTTAAGGACCTTGTTGAGTTCTTTCCAATTATATGTGATTCATTGGTCAGGATATTTCCGTTGTCCAACTCCACTTGTGAATAATAAGATGTACGCTGGTTGATACCGGCTTCAGTGTGTCGCAAGGATTCCACCCTGTTTTGACTGATTATAATTACTCCTTTAGAATCGGTTCCGATTATCAGCATTTTTCGTTCATCGTCATACTGCACGTAACGGATAAGTGCATCCTGCGGAACTTCATTTGTAATGAATTCGGCCACCAGTTTTCCGTTTTCGTATTTAATTTTCCATGCTTCGTTTTCATAAAACAAAACAGGAAATTCCATTCCATTTTCCCAGGTAATAAAAATTTTTTGTTTATCGAATGTAGAAAAGCTTTTGTTAAAAATTAACTCTGTTTTTTTTAAGTTGTACCTGGTCTTATCAAAAAGATAAATATTCTGCACAGAGTCAGTGATGAATATTTCATTTCCACATTTAAAAGCATTTGCAGGACGAAATGAAAGTTGACCCGGCGTAGGTGATCTCATTTTATCTGATAATAAAAAAAAATTACCAGAATGCAGTATGAACCCTGTACTGTCATCTGCCGGCAACAATTTACTAAACTGCATCGAATATGCACCTGGGTTTTCGAAATCCTTTAGTCTTTTATACAACCGTTCAGAAAATGCAATTGAAATAATCTTGCTTCTCGCATTACCGCTGATAAATCTTGTCTCAAGAAATGAAAGCCTGTTTTTATTTACCTTAAAAATATTTCCTGTATTATCGGCTGTATAAATATTGCCCTGGTTGTTTCTTACAAGGAACAATATTCTTTCATTATTAATGTGCGGCTCATCGTTGCTATTATATGTTTTAAACTCCAAACCATTAAATCGAACCATACCTGCTTCGGTAGCTATCCAGAGAAAGCCAGTTTGTTTATCCCATTGTAATCCTTTTATACCATTAGAGGGCAATCCGTTCTCTGTATTATAGTACTGAACATGAAACTGCTGCTGCTGTGCATCAGCAGTCTTTATTGCAAATAAAAAAAACAGGAAAAGAAAAACTACTCTCATAGCGTCTTGCTGCTACAATTTACTGCATCCACATTAATAATTCACATTGTAAAGTGTAGCCAGTTCCATCAGCTCTTTTATATTCCCGGCATTTGTTTTTTCATAAATGCGGGTTTTGATCGTAGATACAGTATTCATTTTCAGGTTAAGGGTTTCAGCAATATCCTTTGTACCGATCCCTTTCAATACATAATGTAGTATTTCCAGTTCCCGCGGGGCCAGTGCCCTGAATGGATTATCGTGAAATGGTTCACTATTTGCACTCTTCAACGGTGTTTCGCTGTTCAGGAACCGCTGTAATACCTGTTGCATTTCTTCTTCCCCTACAGTTTTGTGCAGGTAATAATTAATGCCATATTGTTTCAATGCTTCGCCATACACCTCAGCCGGCTGCATGGAAAAAATAAGTATCCATAAATCAGGATATACTTTGCGGATATTAGGAATTACCTCCAATGTACTTCCATCAGAAAGAATAATATCGAGTACGAGATGTGTGTAGTCTTTTTTAACGAGCTCTTTCATTAGTTGGGCGCATGAACCTGCTTCATGGATATCATTATATCCAAGATTGAGTTGCATGAAGAGTTTTAATCCCTTTCTTATCATGCTGTGATCGTCTGCTATCAAAATTTTAGGCTGCATATTCTAATTAATATCGAATTTAAATTACTTAATATTTCACAGAGGTAGAATTTGTTCTACAATAGTCCGCTTGCGGGTGCAATTCTTATAAATTCTTTTTTAACTGTCTTTCAACTAAACGAAACCTGCAAAAAACCGCATTGGTATACAATTTCTATCTAAAACAATATGTCGCCACACTAATGGGGAAACAGTGTAAAAGTCTGCAATCCATGGCGTAGAAAAAAGAATTAACTCTACAAGAATTTTTTTATTTCACCCGAAATTACATCCTCATTCGAAAGTGATACTCCTAAAAACCTGAAACGAAAAATGCTCACACTCTTAATAATCTCCCGTCTTTGTGGTATAAAACCAAGTCAACTAAAAGAGATGGCGATGAAGCAGTTTTTATTCAAACAGGAAAAATTAATACTTACCATTTCTCTTATACTCTTTATGGTAATTGGTGGAGCAGCCTGATTCGATCCTTCACAAAATCATTTTACCTCCATTTGCTGGGTTTTATTTTTTGCTTTCAGTGATCTTAATTTTGGAAACAAAGATTAACGGATAATCGTTACATATCCCTTCAGCATTCTTTTCTCTGCATCATTCAATTGAATGATATAAACAAACACTCCATTGGGCTGATCTGTGCCTTTATATTTTCCATCCCAAGGCCGGCTATTATAATCTTTGGTTTGATAAACGATCTCACCATACCGGTTAAACACCTGGACCAATGCATCCGGATATAAGGCAAGCCCCGGTATCTGCCATACATCATTTTTACCATCACGGTTAGGAGTAAAGCCTGATGGAACATATAAACCTGTAATGATATTTACCGTTACATTATCAATATCTGTACAATTGGTTATTTTATCAACTGCAAGTATTGAATAATCAGTTGTAATATCCGGTGTTGCTGTTGGGTTCAGAATATTCGAAGCACTCAGGAAAGTGGATGGTGTCCACGTAAAATTATAACTCGAAGGATTAGCAATCGTTGCATCTAATGTAGTGCTACCACCTGTGTTAAGGAATTTATCCGGCCCTGCATTTATGGATGGGTTAGGATTTATCGTGATTGAATTCGTTACAGGCAATGATCGGCAACCTGCTGCATTCGCAACTATTAAACTGATATTATATGTGTTGGCAGAACTGTATGTCCGGATAAACGGAGGAGCATTTGTTCCCGTTCCGTTTCCAAAATTCCAGTTCCATACTGTTACCCCTGTACTTGATGAATTAAACTGTACCGGCTTGTTTACACAAGCCGTATCCGCTATTACTGTAAATGATGCAACAGGATTAGGATTGATCAAAGGAATACTAAAAGTTGCAGTGTCACTCACACATCCGGCACCAAGATTTACCACATGGCGGATAGTAATATTTGTTAACCCGGTTGAATAACTATGTGAAGCTGTATTGCTTGTTGTTGAACTAAAATTTTGCCCATCACCAAAATCCCACCACCAGGTTGCTGGTGATGCGCCGGCAGTATAGGATGATACAAATCTTTGCAAACTGTCAATACAAGGCAGGCCGGTATTGGTCATTGTTGCCGAAGGACGGTTATTTACACTTACTGTTCTTCTGAATGTATCACTTTTGCATCCGTTATTTGAAAACACAACTAATGAAACAACAAAATTACCTGTAGTTGTATAAGGATGCCAGAACGCCGAATTATTATTCCTTATTAAAGTATTGCCATCGCCAAAATTCCATTGCCAGCTTGTAATGGTTCCGACAGCAACTGATGAAGTATCTGTAAAGCGAATTGAATCGGTTACACAGATATTTCCACTGTAACCAAACTTAGCTATTGGCGATATAAAAACATTGATTGAACGGCGCATGGTATCACTCTTGCATCCGTTATTTGAGTTTACAACTAATGAGATGGTATATGGCCCGGGAGCTGTATAATGATGATAGAACGGTGAATTGTTTGTTCTTGTTATAGTATTGCCATCACCAAAATTCCATTGCCAGCTGGCGATCGTTCCTGAGCTGATCAATGTGCTATCTGTGAGAAAAACTGAATCGGTTTGACAAATAGGATTAGTTACACCAAAGTTGGCAACCGGCGAATCAAAGACGTTTATTGTTTTAGTGGTATCCCCTACGCAACCATTGGTTGCAATTACCCTATATCGTACATCATGATTACCCGCTGTTGCAAATTTCTTTACTGCATTTACGGTTGTTTGTGTAGTAGCATCATCAAATGTCCAGATATAATTATTTAAAGTAAATATGCCGGGTACAGCTGTTCCGGTCAAATAGACGCTATCCTTTAAACAAGCAGGAGATGAAAAATTGAAATTTGAAACTGGCCCCGGTTTCACTACCACTTTTACCTGTGCATACTCAGTTTGACTACAGTTCTCAATTACAGTGGCTGTAAATGAAACAGGGATAAAATAAGTTCCGGTTGTGGCAAAACTAAAATCCTGTTGCAAAGTATAAATATAATAAGTACGACCATTGATCAACTCAGTGGTAACAGGAACCGGGTTATTGATAATTGAATCCGCATTAGGTGTCATCGTTGCTACCTGGCTCAGCTTCCAATGAATTGAAGTGGCCTGGTAACCTAGTTTTACAAACAACCTTACCGGAGATTTTGGACATGTGAATGAATCAATATTGGTAGTTGTATTAAAAGTATTTTTTATAGTACTGTAATGATTAAGATTGTTGATGTTGGTGCCAACATTATAACCATAGCTTTCAAAAAAACCAAGACCATACATTGTTGCCGTAAAGTTAGAATCACTTACAAGCCTGTGTTGTGCTGCAGCACCCAATATTCTTGCTACCGCAACTGAATAACCGGGATGATTAGGATGCGGACGGATATTTGCCGGATTAAATGCTGCTCCATCCAAACGTAATGATGCAAGACCTGCATTGGAAACAATTACATTTAAATAATTGAAATCGATATTAGCATTACGTGTTGCATAAAACAATACATCACTTCTTCCCTGCTCTACCGGGCTTAGGTAAAACATTTCAGGATCACCATACGCAAATTGGCTCGCCAGGTAACAGCGGTTACCACCGGGTGTATACTGCCCCATAAGAACCGGCTTATCTGCTTCAATATAATCACCACCTAAACTGTCAAGATATTCGTAATAAAAATTATTGATCAGTCCTGTCATCACTACGCCATTCCTTTTTACCACTGTGGTTGGATCGGAAACAGCAATGCGGTAAAAATTTTTAAATTGATCATTAATATCAGTTGTTGTATTGTTTAGTGTGTGATAAGTAAGATAACGGGTACCCCATGCCTGTGTAGGAAATACCTGTTGTTGCATGTATTCACCACCATCATTTTTACAAAGCCTGATACCTCCGCTGCCGGAAAAAACAGCAACCGGATGACAGTTGCCATCCGCACCGGGCACAGATAACACTTTGCTACCGGACATATCCTTGCTGGCATCTACTATTTTGTTCGATGGACCTAATTTTCCCATTACATTATACAGTTGTCCTTTGTTCAGGTTTACTGTATAAGTTTGCCCTGGAAGCCATCCGTTTCTTGTAGTATCAGATGGTGTAATTTCAAGTTTTGTGTTGTCTTCTGATGCGATCACATAAAACCAGGAATACCATGCCGGCCCGTTTTGGGTTGTTGTAATGGGTGGATTCGGCGGGCTTGATCCTGAAGTGGATTGAGAATAGTTTAAAGAATAATATTTGTAGCCATAAGTTTCAACAGGCATCAGCATTGTAGCCCCGGAAACCATATTATTGTATGCATGTGCATATACTACGATCGGCGTATCACTTACAATATGAACTCCCCTGTTAAATAAGCCTTCGTTGAAAATTCTTGCATCATCAACTCCCGATTTTGGAACCCGGATGGTTGCATTAACGGTATTGGCAGGAATATTCACTGTTTGACTCCAACCGGTACTGTTTACAGATACAGTAACCGTGGCAGGTTGTTCTGCGCTTAAGTACAATACAAGCTCCTGTGTATTGGTCGGAGCTTCCATGTCAAACACCCAGCAATAACCATAGCCCAACCAAAACTCTTTCCCTTTGTTTGATTTGTCCTGCGAAAAGGAAAAAACAAAGGATAAAAGACTAACGACTAATAGTATTGAGACCCGGAGACGCATCATTTGAATCAAGATACAATATTCAATAGAATATCGTTTTTAAACAGTAGAACAAATTCTACATGCAGCATTCAATAGTTGGTATAACCTTGCGAACCCTTTCACAAATACCATAACAAAAAAATTACAAACATGAACAAGCGCTGCTTAGGAAAACTACACTATTCTCTTCTTTCAATAGTGCTGCTTTTTTCCTCGGTTTTATTGCATGCACAGACTAGCAATTACAACACAACTACCTGGAGGTTTAGTAATCCTACGCCAATGGGCGCCACCTTTACTGACCTTGATTATTTTGATAATAATACAGCTCTTGCTACTAGTAGTGATGGCTGTATAGCCAAAACAACTAATGGAGGAACTAACTGGACATATGGTGCATTCACCTTTACTACTCCTGCAGGTTTGGTAATAAAACCTGTTTTTAATGATGTACATTTTGTTACATCAACCGTTGCTTATGCAGTTGGCACTCCGGGCTGTATGGTTAAAACGACTGATGGCGGTACTACCTGGAGTTTTGTGAATACACCACTTTATGCAAATTCAAAATCTATCAATGCTGTTTGGTTTATAGACGCAAATAAAGGTTATATCGGAGGCCAATGGAACACACTGGATTCAATTCCAAAATTGTATGTTACAAATAATGGTGGTGCTACATGGGATTCTTTAGCTGCACCCGGTATTAGTGGCACAACAAAAGTCGGGTTCGTTAATAATGCTACCTATCCGGGAATTGATTACCCTGTTGATGCTAAAGCAAAAGAGATATTCCGCATCACTTTCCTGAATAACTCAATAGGTTACATATCCGGTGGTGGTAATAGTACCATTTTTCCAACTTTGCCTATACCCAACATAACCAGTACTGCAACTTGCGCCTTTACAGGAACACAGACAACAGGGTCAACAAATGCCAGCCTTCTATGGAAATTTGATAATGGAACATTAATAGACTACTCCATCAGTAAAGAGAGATTGGGTTATACCGGCTACCCTGCTCTTCCATTAAACTGTACTTCTAAATTCGGAACCGTAAATCAAACTGTTCAGCAATACAGGGCTTTGAATATTATTAATGACTCGTTGATCGTTATGATGTCATTCAATAATAATATAGTAATAAGAGTAAGAACAGGAAAGAACGATAGCACTCAAAATATTAACAGACCCGGTGTTTATGAAAAAGGAAGATATGAAGTATTAAATACTGGCCCTAGTGGTCCTCCTCCCGGCTATCCGGTGATTCCGGCTATACAGGTGTTAAACGCATCTAATCCTTACCAGATGCTAAGAGCAGCAGACGGAAAACTTTATGCAAATGGAAACTTTGGACGTCTATGGACTTCTGTTGATACAGGAAGAAACTGGGTTCAGCAGAACTGTTTACCTGCCAATACAAACTTTAATCAATTTGCTGTTTGGGCTATGGACATAACTCCTGGTGGTAAATTTTATGTGATGGGACAGGCAGGTGTGATGGCTGATTCTACCACAGGCGGAGTTTGGAGAAGTGATTACAAATTTGTTGCTCCGGGTGCAGGTTATGTTGATTTTGAATTTGCTGATTGTAACAATGGAATAGCTTCAGGAGGGCCATCTATTACTGTAACACAAGATGGTGGAAAAACATGGATTGACAGAAACAGACCCGATTTTCAAGCACTTAATATTCAAATCACAGGAGTTGTATATCCTGCCGTTAATAAAGCCTATTTTTCTACTAGTGTTGGAAATCTATATCGTACTACAGACCAGGCACAAACAATGGACCCCTTATTTGCCAACAACCTTTATCAATTAAATGATGTGGCTGCTATTGGTAATGATACAATCTGGGCTACCGCTTATAGTGCATTCACTATTCCTGCTGCAAACCGCACCACTACAATTCTCAGATCGATTGATAATGGCGCTACGTTTCAAACCTTTGGCGGGTTTCCGGTAGGATCAACTTCGCCAAACTTAAGTAGGATGTCTTTCTCAAGTCGCAATGTAGGTTATATAGCAGGTACACGTAATGGCGTTTATAAAACAATTGATGGTGGTGCTACCTGGACAAGTATTAATCCTTTCCCATCATTAAATGAAGGACCAACAGGTTTTCCAAATACATTTATTACTTACACGGAAATCTTTGCGTTGAATGATAATACCGTGTTTGTTATTGGAAATATGTTTACCAGTACTGGAATAAAAAGAGTCTATAAAACAACTGATGGGGGTGCTAACTGGACAGATATCACAGGCAATATCCCGGCATTACTTCCGGTTGGTAATCTTATTGGTCTTATGGCACATGATGCCAATAACCTTTATGTGACTGCTGGTAGTTCACTGTTTAAAACAACAGATGGTGGTGCTAACTGGATAATGGATCTGCCTCCTGCAGGTGGCATTTTTGAAACAATGGCTTTTGCTCCGAAAACTGTACCTGCCGCTATTCCGTTTGCAAACAGAAAATTATTTGTTAGCGGTGTAGGTGGTGCTGGCACACTGCCGCCAATTATGGAATACGGAAGTCCATTTAATGTAAATGTAAACTCTACTGAAACTGTAACCAATGCAACCTGTACCAATCTTACAGCAGGAAGTATTACAATAAATGCAACCGGCGGACTTGCACCTTATACTTACAGTATCAATGGTGGTGCATTCCAATCATCTAATTTATTTACAGGTTTAACGCAAGGCCCTAAAACAATAACAGTTAAGGATGCTTTTTGCGGAACACTGACAAAAACTGTGACCGTTGGATTTACCGATAACCTTGTGTTGACTACCAACAGAGATACGGCGGTATGTTCTGCACAACCTGTACCGATGCTTGCATCTACTAATGGCACCGGCGCTTCTTTTGCCTGGACACCAACAGCTGGTTTGTCAAATCCGGGTATCAGCAACCCTGTAGCCACAGTAACTGCAAATGCTGCATATACAGTGACTGCAACACTTAATGGTTGTGTCAGATCAAATACAGTAAACATCCTGATAAGGCCAGTACCAATTATTAGTGCAGGACCTGATAAAACGATCGTAGATGGAGACCAGGTCACCCTTGAGGGTGCAGCGATCGCTCCTGTTTTCATGACATGGACACCAAGCGCAACCTTAACCTTTGCCAACACATTGAACCCAGTGGCAAAACCAAACATTACAACTATCTATACACTTCTGGTGAGAAACGGGGAGAACTGTACTTCCACAGATGATATGGTTGTCACTGTTATTCCTTATTGTGCAAAGGTTATGGATGCCTTTACACCAAATGGCGATGGTACAAACGACAGATGGATCGTTTCAAATGGCACAGCATGTTACACTCAAGTATCCGTATCCGTATTTAACCGTTATGGTGGCGAAGTATATAAAAATGCCAACTACCAGAACAACTGGGAAGGCACTTATAATAGTAAACCAGTCGCTGATGGTACTTACTACTACGTGGTAACATATAAACTCATCAATGGCCGTTCAATTACTCTGAAAGGTGATGTAACAATTTTGAGATAACATTTAAATTAAAAATAAAATGAAACGTTTTTTTATAATTGCATTATCACTTGGCGCAGCAGCAACCATCAATGCACAGCAATTGCAATCTTCCTCCTTCTATGATCTGCAGGGAGTGCTTCACAACCCATCTACTGCAGGTGTGTATAAAAACAGTATGGTAGGAGCTTCTTACCGCAGCCAGTGGAGTGGTATCAGCGGCGCACCAAAAACAGCAACAGTGTTTGGTAATTTCAAACTATCCGAACACCAACTAGGGCTTGGTGCCTATATATATAATGATAAAACCGGCCCAACATCCAGAACAGGTGCACAGTTTGCTTTTGCAAAACATATTGCAGTTAAAAATGATGCCGTGTTTTCGCTGGGAATTGAAGCAAGAGTTTTACAATACTCAATTGATAAAGCAAAGCTTTCCAACACCCTCGGCAACGACCCTGTACTAGCATCAAGTGAAAACAGTACGAAGTTTGATGCCGGTTTCGGATTGTCTTACACTGGCAAGAAATTACAGTTAGGCGCATCAGTAGCTCAACTGGTTCAGTCAAAACTGAATTATTATAGTGGCAGCCAGAGTCCCACTGAAGAAGGCCGTTTATACAGGCACTACTTTTTTCATGGTTCTTACAAATGGGGTACAGACGAAACCACAACTGTTACCCCCAATTTCCTCTTTATCTATTTACCGAATGCCCCTTTGGAATTCCAGGGCGGTGTAAGAGTAGAACATAAGGAAACATTTTTCTGGGGAGTAGGATACAGGGCTCATCAAAGCTTTATGCTTTCAGCTGGTGTGCATGTAAATAAGAAATTTACTATTGGTTATGGTTTTGATATCTACAGTACACCTATCAGCACATATGATGCAGGCAGCAATGGTCATGAGATCCTGCTTCGCTACGATATCATAAAGTAATTAAGAATACATACCCTTTGGAGTGTTAAAGAAACCCGCCAGTTGGTGGGTTTCTTTTTTTTATGAGTAATTCTTGTTCACTCTTACTATGCAGCAATAGCTTTAAATTTACATTGTAAAACTAAAGCATGTCTTTAACCATCACACTTATCCAAACCGACCTTGCCTGGGAAGATAAAACAGTTAACCTGGATAGGCTGGAGCATAAGATCCGTTCGTTAAAAGAAAGAACAGAGATCGTTGTGCTGCCTGAAATGTTCAGCACAGGATTTAGCATGAAGCCTGAACAGTTTGCTGAAACAATGGATGGAGAAACAGTGGAGTGGATGAAACGGATTGCTGCAGAAAGAAAGATTGTTTTGACCGGCAGCCTGATCATTAAAGATGGTGAACATTATCATAACCGCCTGATCTGGATGCTACCCAATGGTGAATATGGTTTTTATGATAAACGTCACACATTTGGTTTTGCAGGAGAAGATAAATACTACACACCCGGAAATAAAAGGCTGATCGCTTCAGTAAAAGGATGGAAAATAAATCTGCAGGTATGTTATGATCTGCGGTTTCCCGTTTGGGCAAGACAATCACCGATTGCTGAGGATGCAGAATACGATGTGTTGATCTATGTTGCTAACTGGCCCGAACGTCGCAGCCATGCATGGAAAACTTTGCTGTGTGCAAGGGCAATCGAAAATCAATCTTATGTAATAGGTGTAAACCGGGTAGGTAATGATGGAAACAATGTTTATCATTCCGGCGAAAGCATGGTGATCGATCCGCTGGGCGAGGTATTATATCATGTAAAGGATGTCGAAGATGTTTTTACCATCACGTTGGATAAAACACATCTGCAGGCCATTCGTGATAAATTTCCTTTCTTGAAAGATGGAGACGATTTTACGATCATGAATGAGTGAGCAACTCAGTTGCCAGGTTACCTATTGCCTTTTTCTTTATCTGCTTTTATCAGCTCTAGTGTTTTATCCAGTTTAAAATCTGAAGCGGCAGCTACTGTTTTTTGAGTTGGTGCCGATTCTACTTCAGGCAACAACCCTCTTCCATCCTTTGGATTTTTATTGTTGATAACAAGACGGAATAATGGAAGTCTGAACCGAACACCAGTTACCGGTAAAGTGAAATCAGGAATGAGCCAGGCAGTATTACCATAGGCACCCCCTCCTGTTTCCTCTCCTACTACGGTTACATTCTCCTGGTCTTTTACTGTTTCGGCAAACAATATCGTGGCAGAAAATGAATTGCCTCCTGTAAGTATATATACTTCTCCATCGAAATGATTTTTTTGCTTCGGCTCAAAATGATGCCGTTCATAATATCCAAAATGATATTCGCCTTTTTTATTCCTTTTGGTCAGGAAGCTGATAAATAATTTATTCCAAAAATTATTCTGGATATATTTTCCGTAATGACTACTCTTATCAGTAGCGTATAATGAATCAGCAATTTTGAAAGATTGTTTTGCAATGTATTTGGAAAGCAAGGTAGAGTTCGTTACGCTGCCGCCCCCATTGCTGCGTACATCAATGATCAGGTGGCTGATATCCATCTTCCGAAGATTATGAAATGACTTACGGAAAAAAGAACGCAGCTTATAATCCCTGCCAAATGAATGCAGCTCCATAAAAGCAGTACGATTAGCTGTATCCACTTTCAGTACTCTTGTTGTTTCCAGCCGGCGACGACGTTGTCCTTTTTTTGAAAGAGGTCTTAGCGCTGTTATTGCTCTCCTTAGTGCAGTATCTTTTGAAGGATCATAAACAGGTATTTCTGTTTTTTTAATAATACCTTTTGCGTCGAAATATTCAACAGCATATTTATCATTCAACCCATACAACGTAGTGTACATTCGCCCAAAAGTGCCGGTATTGCTGATGGTCTGATACTTGTGGGTTTTATTGAAACCATCAGAAGATATATAACGCCCCATTGTATCGATCAGCTCTTCAATTGTTTTTCCATTGACTGAATGAATACGAACGCCTCTTCTTAGAACAGAATCCCTTCTGAAAAGATTGGTAGCAATTACTGCTGTATCTCCATCTTCGTTTGTTCTGCTTCCCCAAACTTTCAGGCTAAGCGGAAAAACTTTGGGCCTGATCGTATCAGCTGCTCTTGAAAACTTTTTTGAAGAACGTACCGTAGTATGGCCGCAATTAACCTGAGCTATTACATAAGTAAGGATCTTTCTAAAGTCCGGCTCTGTTGCAGAATCAATAATTTGTTTTCTGCCCCAATCGAAATAAGCATTCATACTATCCTTCGATGTATACCAGTACAAGCCGGGATGTGTTTCTTCCAACGCTGATTGAAAAACATCATAGTCATGTAGTAACTGTTCCTTCGAATATTTTTTTGTAGCTGAAACAGATGATCGGGATGCACCGCAACTTTCAAGCAGTATAAGAATGATCAACAGGTACAATACTATTTTCATTGGTTAGGAGTTCAATGGTTCTTATTGCAGGTGGTTCCAGCCCTGCGCTGTAATGGCATATTTATTTCCACCTTTGGTTATGATATGTGATCCCTGTTCCATCTCTGTCATATATCCAATCACACTGATCTGTTCATTCAATACCAGTTTTTCATATTCAGTTTGCGGAATCGTAAATAGTAACTCATAATCTTCACCGCCACTCAACGCACAAGCTGTTGGGTCCAACTCAAATTTATAAACAGCTTTCTTCATTTCTTCATGTATCGGGATCTTTTCTTCGTACAGTACACAACCCAGATTACTTTGCTTACAGATATGCAGTATTTCAGAACTAAGTCCATCACTGATATCCATCATGGATGTAGGTACTATCTGGCTTTGTTCAAAAAATTCAATAATGTCTTTTCTTGCTTCAGGTTTCAGCATTCGGCCAATCACATATGTTTCTCCTTCAAGGTCAGGCTGTACAGCAGGGCTTTCGAGAAATATTTTTTTCTCCCTTTCTAAAAACAAAAGACCTGCATATGCTCCGCCTAAATCACCACTCACACAAATTAAATCGCCTTTTTGAGCAGTACTTCTTTTTACAAATTTGTCCGGCGCTACTTCACCAATAGCTGTAACTGAAATGATAAACCCTTTTTGAGATGAAGTAGTATCGCCACCTACCAGGTCAACATCATATTTTTCACAAGCAGCATATACACCTTCATAAAATTCATCCAACGCTTCCACGCTGAATTTGCTGCTTATTCCCAGGCTCAAAACGATTTGTGTCGGTTCCGCATTCATTGCATAAATATCACTCAGGTTAACAATTACAGCTTTATATCCTAAATGTTTAAGCGGTGTATAAATGAGATCGAAATGAATTCCTTCCACCAGCAAATCTGTTGTGATAACTGTTTGCTTACCAAAATGATCGATCACAGCAGCATCATCACCTACACCAAGTATAGATGAAGCATTTTTTAATTCTATATTTTTGGTCAAATGATCAATTAACCCAAATTCACCCAACGACCCGATCTCTGTTCTTTGTTCACTCATATCGCTATTTTATTTGTTATGATACCAGAAAGTTCATCATGAATTTTTCCATTTGTAGCTAGAATTTTGTGCTGGTAAATTGAGAATGGTTCATTCTCATGATTTGTTACTTTGCCTCCTGCTTCTTCCACTATCAGGAATCCGGCTGCACTATCCCACGGCTCCAGCTTATGTTCATAAAAACCATCAAACCTTCCGCAAGCCACCCAGCACAGATCGATGGCAGCAGAACCAATTCGTCTTACGGGTACACCTTTTCGTATCAGTTTATCAAAGATTTCCAAAGGACCATTAGGCATATTAATATAAGTATAGGGAAACCCTGTTACCAAACATGATTTTAAGACCTGTGTTTCATTACTTACACTAATGGGTTGGTCATTTAGTGTAGCTCCTTTTCCTTTTTCAGCAAAAAAGAATTCATTGATATGCGGATTGTAGACAACACCCATTATGATCTTGCCATCTTTTTCAATGCCGATAGAAACACAGTTAAGTGGAATGCGGTGAGCAAAATTTACTGTACCATCGATCGGGTCAATGATCCATTTATAATTTGAATCCTGTACCAGTTTACCACTTTCTTCGCCAAGTAATTGATGTTCGGGAAAATCATTACGGATCACATCCATAATTGCTTTTTCCGAAGCATGATCAGCTTCTGTTACCAGGTTATTTACCCCCTCCTTATTACTGATTTTAAACTCGGAATTAAAAAAACGAACCACTTCTGCAGCACCAGCCTGTACCGCCTTATACAACGTGTTTTTAAGCATTGGCAAAGATAACCGGGATTTTGATTTTAGATTTCAGATTTAAGTCCCGACATTTATCGGGATTAGATTTGGCCGCACAGCATGGAAATTTCTGTCATAATAGTAAATTATAACGTAAAGTATTTGCTTGAAAAATGCCTTTATTCCGTACAGGCGGCTTTGAGAAATATACCTGGCGAAATTATTATTGTTGATAATGCCTCATCTGATAACAGTATTGAATACCTGCAGCCTCTTTTTCCGGGTGTAAAATTTATTGCCAATCCAATAAACAAAGGTTTTGGATCAGCCTGTAATACCGGTTTTCAGCAATCATCCGGCGAGTATATTTTATTTTTGAACCCGGATACTATTGTTCCCACAGATTGTTTTAAAAAATGCCTTGATTTTATTCAAACAAAAAAAGACGCTGGAGCATTAGGTATAAAAATGCTGAATGGTTCCGGCAATTATTTAAAAGAATCAAAACGAAATTTCCCTTCCGTATCAGCTTCTCTTTTCAAAATGACAGGATTGGCTTCTTTATTTCCTCATTCAAAATTATTTGCTGCCTACTATGCAGGGCATCTCAGCGAAAATGAAATACATGAAGTAGATGTCTTATCCGGTGCTTTTATGCTGATCAAAAGAAATGTCTTTATTGAAGTAAAAGGTTTTGATGAAGATTTTTTTATGTACGGTGAAGATATTGACCTGAGCTACCGGATCCAAAAGGCGGGCTATAAAAACTATTATTTCCCGGAAACTTCAATTACACATTATAAAGGTGCCAGCACAAAAAAAAGAAGTATGGCACATATAAAACCCTTTTATGGCGCAATGAGCATTTTTGTTGACAAGCATTATTCAGGTGGAGCAAAAGGTGTTTTTAAGTTTATTCTCAAAACAGGCATCTGGTTTTTTGCCGGCTTGTATGCAATAGGAAATATTTTCAGGTCAGAGCAGAAATAAGTTTACAAATGCACCTGAACTGAACTAATAGTGCTTCCATAAAACTTCTTTGCCTGTCTGTTGAAGTCTGTTGCAGAATCTGTTGTATAAAAATTCTTACTCCCCTTTTTAGATAACTTATTTTCTATTTCAGAATGACGGTCTAAATAATCCCTTAAACTGTCTGCAATGATCTCTGCCTGCGAAATAACTTTTATTCCGGCCGGGATATTTGATTTGATCTTATCTATCAGCAAGGGATAATGAGTACAGGCAAGAAGAATAGTATCAATTGAATCAGATTGATCAAGCAACTGATCTAAACATTTTTTTATGAAATAATCTGCGCCTTCATTATTGTATTCATCGTTCTCCACTAATGGCACCCACATAGGACAGGCCTGCTGAAATAATTTTACCTCAGGAAAAAATTTATCCGTTTCAATTTTATAAGAATCCGAAGCAACTGTGCCCGATGTTGCCAGCAGCCCGACATGTTTGGTTTGAGAATAACTTCCTATAACTTCTGTGGTTGGTCTTATTACACCCAATACTCTTTTTGAAGGATTCAATGCCGGTAAATCTTTTTGCTGTATGCTGCGCAAGGCTTTTGCTGATGCAGTATTGCATGCAAGCACCACCAATGGACATCCTTTGCTGAAAAACCATTTTACAGCTTGCAGGGTATATTCATAAACTGTTTCGAAAGAGCGGTTGCCATAAGGCGTCCGTGCATTATCACCGAGATATAAATAATCATACTGCGGCAGCTTTTTTACAATTTCTTTCATGACGGTGAGACCGCCATAGCCTGAATCAAAAACACCTATTGGACCCTGCATTTTCATAAAACAAAAATAAGCGGATGGTTTAGTATTAAAAGAAAAATCCTCCCGATGGTATCGGGAGGATCAATTATTTATTCAGCACTTATAATATTAGTTAGGCTTGCTTCCTGCTGGCTTTGCTCCACCCGGTGCCTGTAATTGAGGAGGCAGTTTCACTTTCAACTTTGTTGCGACAGCGATAAGCAAATTATCTCCCTCTGGTGCAACAAGAAATGCATCCTGGCTAAGCACATGTGTGTAGGCTTTTTCTTTTGCCACAGCTTTGATAGCATCATATACTTTAGAATAAATTGGCGAGAGCAGTTCATCCTGCTTTGATTGTACTGCCTGCTGTGCTAATTGCTGAAAATTATTAATGAAGTATAAATGATTATCTCTTTCGAGTTTCATTTGGTTCAATACTGATTTCGGAGTTTTAAAAGTATCCGTTTTTGAAAGAATACTGTCTTTATATTGAAAACTTTCAACTTCCAGTTTTAACCTTGGGTTTAATGAATCGATCTGGTATTTCTGAAGCATTGTATCCACTTTAGCTGTTTCAGGCATAAGAGAAACCATATCATCGATACGGATATAACCAATTTTGATCTGTGCACTTGCAGAACCTGCGATCAGGCCCATTGCTACCATCAGTACTGTAAAAATTCTTTTCATTTTGTTTTTTATTGTTTGCTTATTAAGAGTCCTTTAAAAAGGATTTAGTTGCTTGCTTTAGTTTTTTTTAACACCCTATTTCACCCCCAGGTCTTTCAGTACATCTTCACTCCTGTCCAGTTTTGGGTCGGCAAATATAATGGTAATTCCCTCACTTTTGTCCAATACAAAATCGTAGCCTCTTGACACGGCCATTTTCTGTACGGCATTAAACACTTTATCCTGTATCGGTTTGATCAATTCCTGTCTTTTCTTAAACAGATCCCCCTCAAAACCAAAGCGTTTGCGCTGAAGGTCACGGAGTTCTTTTTCTTTCATAAAGAGCTGGTCCTCTCTTTTTTTCTTCAACTCGTCACTTAACATAACCTGCTCGGCTTCAAAATCCTTATACATTTTATCTAAGTCTGCTTGTTTGGTATCAATATCTTTTTGCCAGTCAGCAGCAATATCATCCAACTTTTTTTGTGCAGTTTTATACTCTGGCATTTTATCAAGGATATATCTTGTATCAATGATGGCGTATTTCTGAGCCAGAACAGCGGCACAAGACATGATTACAAAACCCAATGCAAGTACTAACTTTTTCATGGTAGACAATTTTAGATGAATAGAATTACCGAACGTAAAAAAGTGCGACGCAACGAAAGCTTAATAGAAGCAATGTTGTTGGTTACATCAATAATAACGCCGTGGTATTTACAATCAAATTAATTATTGTTAAACTAAATTTTTATTCCGGTTCATAGCCCAACATAAATGTAAACCTGTTACGCTTTGTATTACTACCCGGCAATACATCTAATCCAATTCCGTAATCAAAGCCCAGCAAGCCAAACATTGGCAAATAGAAACGCATACCTACACCAACACTGCGACGTAGTTGGAATGGGTTATACTCTTTAAAATCATACCATCCGTTGGCTGCTTCAAAAAACGTTAATCCATAAATGGTGCTGCTCTGGTTTATCACCAATGGATAACGCATCTCCAATGTATATTTATTAAAAATAGTAAAGAAGCGGGATGCTTGTTGTTGATCGGGATTCACTGTAGGATCAGATGACTCATAAACAGGATAACCACGATGTGCAATGATATCATAACCCAGCATACCAAAGTTATTGGTCAGGCCTGCATCACCCACCTGGAAACGTTCGAATGGCGAATAATCAATTTTGCGATTATAACGGCCCATAAAACCATATTTGGCTGCGATACGCATTACTAACTGCCTGTTCTTTTCAGCACCTAATGCACGGCCGATCGGTACATACCAGTCACCGCTGAAACGCCATTTATGATACTCAGGTGTTTCGTAAGGATTGGTTGAGTTGACCAGATCTTTATCGATAGCAGTATAAGGTGGCGTGAACTGAACACTCATCGCCATTGTAGATCCGCTCCTTGGGAAAATAGGATCAAAAACGGATGAACGCTGCAAGCCTATCTTAAAACTGACATTATGCGAAACCCCATTATCCATTCCGGGGAAGATGGGATAATTCCGCATTTTATATTCTGTATAGTTAAATGCATAGATGAGGCTGAAATAATCATCTGGCCATTTCAATTGTTTACTAAGTGACATCGTAATACCATTTGTTTTTAAATAATTGGTATCAGATTTTTTCTTGTCAACTTGACCGGTTAGATAATTATAGCCATTTGAATACTTACTGGCATTATAAGCAACAGTAAAGGAATTTCTTTTTTTACCACCCAGCCAGGGCTCAGTAAATGAAAAACTATAAGAGTGGAAAACACTTCCGTTCGATTGATAACGTACACTCAGTTTTTGCCCATCGCCCTGTGGTAATGGATCCCACGCCGATTTTTTGAAAAAGTTTTTAATGGAGAAATTGTTGAATGAAACACCAAGTGTTCCTGTCAATCCAAAATTACCACCCCAACCAGCAGATAATTCCAATTGGTCGCTTGATTTTTCTTCCAATGACCAGTTAATATCAACCGTTCCGTCATCAGCATTGGGAACTACCCCGGGGTTGATTGTTTCCTGGTTAAAATAGTTCAATGCAGCCAGTTCACGTTGAGAACGGATAAGGTCTGAACGGCGGAACAATTCACCGGGTACGGTTCTCAATTCACGACGAATAACATAATCCTTGGTACGATCATTACCGGCAATAGTTATATTTTTTATTCTTGCCTGCGGGCCTTCGATGATTCGTATTTCATGATCTATAGTGTCGTTATAAACAGCAGTTTCTATCGCATCGGCACGAAAAAAAAGATAACCATCATCCATATACAGGCTGCTGATGTCCTGAGCATCCTGCGCAAGTTCTTTTCCAAGTCGCTTGTTGAGGATGTCAATATTATAAACATCACCTTTTCGTATGCCGAGGATCATGTTCAGCAAAGAGTCTCCGTATTTGGCATTACCCTTCCACACAATATTGCCGAAATAATACCTGCGGCCTTCCTCTATTTTAAGGTCGATGTTCAGTGTACCTTTCAACGTTGGATAAGAGGTATCGGCAACAATTTGTGCATCACGATGGCCAATAGAGTTATAGTAGTTCAGGATCTTTTCTTTATCCTCTGCATATTTCTTTGCATCATATTTTGCTGAACTGAATAGCTTGAATCGGAAATAAGGATCCAAAAAATTCTTTGTTTTAGATATAGAGAGATAACCATTATCCTTCATGTACTCCTTGTAAGAAGGAGTTTTTCTTTCTCCATAAGGACTGGGCTCATGAGAAGGAAACAAAGTGATCTTTGTCATTTCTTTTGTTCCCTTCATTTGTTTTTTCAACTTCAGGTCAGGTGCAGAGTAGTTGTTAAAAAATGAAATGTTGTCAACTTTTACTTTTATTCCTCTCAGCACATAAATATCGAGATAAATAGAATTCACATATCCCGAGTCAGTTCTTTCCTCTATATCTACCGTAGTATTATTATATCCTTTTTCTTTATAAAACTTGATGGATTGTTCTTTTATACGCTGGCGGGTTTCATCGGTAAGAATTGTTTGTTTTGCCAACTGTACTTTTCCAAGCAGGTCTTCCAGTTCAGATTTTTTTACGCCATGAAATTTAAAATCACCCAGTCGCGGACGTTCTGTAAGATTAACTTCAATCCAGACTTTATCCTCAACAATTTTTGTGATATAAATTCTTACACTAGAAAATAATTTCTGGCGCCAAAGATTGTTGATCGCTTTTGCAAAAACATCATTACCGGGATGAACGAATTTATCACCGGGATGAAGGCCTGATATAGAACTTACAATTGCAGTATCCAAATAACGTACACCGGTAATTGTTATTTCAGCGATGGTATATTCACGAGCTATCTTTTGATTCGGCCAATTCAGTAGGTTCACATCCACAGAAGTAGGGTCCTGGGCTAATAGCTGTGGTCCTGCGGACACGGTGATCAACAGTAAAAAGCCGATTCTCAGTAAAAATTTATGCATAATAAGTGTTCTGGTCTGAGCATTTTCAGTTCAGGCGGCAAAATAACGGTAAAAAGTTGAAGTGTTTGTTAAAGAAGATTAGTAAAATGGTCATTGTGGTCACATTGGTCAAATCTTTCAAATTAATGACCGAGGTCAGGATTGTAAAATTATTCAAATTGAAGTTTCATTTTGGCTCATGACTAACTCACCAATTGTTCACTTGTTTTACCAAATCTCCGCTCACGACCTTGATAGTCAAGTATAGCTTCGTAAAGATTTTCTTTCCGAAAGTCGGGCCAGCGAACATTGGTAAAATAAAGTTCAGCATAGGCAAGTTGATACAAAAGGAAATTGCTGATGCGGTATTCGCCGCTGGTTCGTATCATCAATTCTGGGTCAGGAAAAGCACTGGTGGTCAGGTGTTTCTGAAGAATATCCTGGTCTATTTCCTCCACTTTCAGGTTGCCTTTTTTTACTTCGTGGGCAATTGACTTTACAGCATTAAGCAATTCCCAACGGCCGCTATAGCTAAGCGCCATAATGAGGTTGAGCCCTGTATTGTCTTTGGTAAATTCCAATGCTTCATTGAGTTCCTTACGGGCATAATCGGGCAGCATATTCATATCTCCGATCACATGCAGACGGATATTATTTTTATCCAGGCTTTCAACTTCCTTTCTGATCGTCGTCACCAATAATTCCATCAACCCTACTACTTCATACTCAGGACGGTCCCAATTTTCGGTACTGAAAGCATAAAGGGTGAGATATCCAATCCCAAGTTCAGCACAACCCTCTACAATATTGCGTACACTTTCTACTCCATGAAAATGGCCAAAAAGCCTGTCCTCTCCTTTCTCTTTTGCCCAGCGACCATTTCCATCCATAATGATAGCGATATGGCGGGGCAAATATGACTTATCGATATGTTCTAATAACTGAGACATGATGCTATGAACGCAAAAGTAAAGAGAATTGAATTTGTGTTTAGTTAAAAGATATAATCAAAAAAACCGGCGATCATTGCCGTGGCTACTTTTATTATAATCGTTTAATACGCTATAATCTATCCATCAAATAATCAGTAACTCAATTTGCCGTAGGACATTTATACGATTGGAGGTTGAATGTAACATGGAACATGGCAGTTACAAACTGATCTTTTTGCTGGTCATTACCACGCTGACGGCCGTCAATGCCGATTGGTTCGCCCAATTCGTAAGAACGGTCATGGAGTAAATAACCATTGGAAGCACTACCATCCGGATTAGCAGGAAATACCGCCGCAGCATTCACATAAGTCATGCTTACATCATCAAGGTAATCCGTATTTGTAAATCGGTGTAAGATCTCAAAACCAATATTGATACGGTCGTTGAGTGCATATTTTATACCCACGCCAAGAGGAATACACATAGCTGTAGAACCATATTGCTTGCGGTCTGGATATAATGAGCTCCCCTGCCCTTCCGTTCCTAACTGGCGCAGCAGAACTTTTTCGCCACGCAGATAGGCAAAGGGATCGTAACTGAATACACCTACACCTATTGTGATATAAGGAGTAAAACTGTACTCCGGCTCACCGGGCATAAAGCGGAAAAAATTAAAATCACCCTGCAGTGAAAGTTCCCATACATTGGTATTGAAACTCAGGTTGCGGGTAAGCATGGTCGTATTATGTGTATTGTAACGGTCAGAATAACCCAGTCTCGCATAGCTGGCACTTACTCTTGCTGCGATATAGTTACCAAAATTTTTACGAAAAAAAACAGTGCCGGCCATTTTAGGCCGGTTAATTTTTGCCCTCGTGTTCAGGTCGCCAAAATAATGGCCGACACCAAGGCCGAGGCCAAATTCACCTTCCTGCTTTACAGCATCCTGAGCCTGCATTTGTGTGGAAGCAAAACAACATAAACCAACAATAAGCGTAGCAAAAAAATTTCTCATATCCTGAATTGAAATACCGTATTTCTAAGAACGATAAAAATAGCTATTTTCTTTTATCGGGTAGCAAATTTTACCTGTTAAAAATTGAAAATGGCCACAGCTAAACTGCCCTTTGAGGGGTTAATTTCTTTTATCCAGGCCCCAGGTGAGTTTATTGCGGAGGGTTTGCAGAAAGTTATTCTCGCTGAGCCGCACCAGTTGAACTGTAAACTCTTCTTTGCGTACCGCCAGTTGAATATTCCGGTTGATGATCTCACGGCGGCTATCCATCGCCACTATAATGTTTTCATCCCGGCTTTCCACTTCAAAGGATATGATATTAGAATCAGGCACTACTATCGGACGTACATTAAGGTTGTGCGGTGCTACGGGGGTAATTACAAAATTGCCGCTGTCAGGAAATATGATGGGGCCATTACAGCTTAATGAATAACCTGTACTACCCGTTGGTGTCGCTACGATCAAACCATCAGCCCAATAAGTATTTAAAAATTCGCCATTGACGTAAGTATGAATTTTTATCATAGAAGCTACATCTCTTTTATGAATTGCAAATTCATTTAAGGCATAGGGTATTTCTCCGAATAGCGGCGCATCGGCATCGAGATGAATAAGGCTCCGCTTATCTACCACATGTGTACGTTTGGCAATTGCCTTTACTGCAGTCGCCACTTCATTTCGACCAATACCTGCGAGAAAGCCGAGGCGGCCGAAATTGATTCCCATAATCGATATCTTTTTATCACGAACCAGAGTGATGGTATCGAGCAGGGTCCCATCACCACCAAGGCTAATAATGAATTCCACATCTGCATTCAGGTCGGCTGATGCAGAAAATGTTTCTGTGGTAGAAGGAAAATTTATTTTTCCGTGTATCTCATTAAAAAAAGGAAGAAAAACGACCGGAGTAATTTTTTGTTTGTCGAGCTCATCAAAAAACAATTGCACATCATCATGCTGTTCATCGATCATTACCCGGCTGTATATTGCTGCTTTCATTTATCAGAATTAGGTGAATAGCGAACAATATGTTATTTATTAATTATAGTGGATGTAGAAATTTTTCTACTAAAAAGTTGTTCGCCTGTGTAAAAATAGCCCGTTTTGGCCTAATTGGTTGAATGACCATTCGAGTTTGAGTACAAAATCATAAAATGTAACGATATCAATACCGAAACCTGCGGAGCTTAACAGGCGGTTGGATAATACATTTTCCTTCGCATCAGGGTGATGAACATACCCGGTATTGCCGAATACTTTTCCATAAATTCGGAAGGGTATCCTTTTATTATCTGTCAATTTATTTTGCGGGATGCCGATATTGAACCTGAGTAACTCTTTTGTAAAACTTGCTTTAATATAAACGCCGGCCACACCATCTATCACATAATATTCATAGCCCTGCATAAATACATCACTGTAACCAAGCATCTGTTGATTGGAGAACGGTTGCTTGAAGGGTAGTTTTATCGCAGCAAAACTCCTGAGATTAATAAAGGTTTTATTATTCAGCGGCCAATAGCCAGATGCTTTTAATGCCAGTTGCCAGAGGTTGATTTGCTGGTTCAGTCCTTTTTTGTATAATGAAAATTCTGTGGCATATCCTTTTGTCGGGTAAGGATTATAATCGAGATTAAAATACTGCATGATGTAATAAAATTCCGGGTAGGCTATTTCATTTCTTTCATTCGGATAATAAGAGGGGTTTAACGTTAGTATAGTATCATTTACTTTTTCACTAATAAAATTGAACCCAAAACGATGTTTAGTTCGGATCGCTTTGCGATAACTGAGTTCAAACCCAGCCCTTGTAAAATGATAGAGATAATTGTCATTGTCATTCAGGAACTGTTGTTTATTATTCAGTGTAGAATAATTTACTTCTCTTGTTTTACCGGTTGATGCAGAAACTTTTAACCCGAATCTCATTTTTTTATCTATGAAAGGTCTTTCATAACTAAATGACGCCTGTTTTGTATATCCTGTCATAAAGGTTGTCTTCAGCTTATCATTTCGGCCGGTAATATTATTATAATTTATTTTGAAACCGTAGTTTGTCCTATCAAGCCTTGCATGTTGTTCAAATAGCCATTGATTAAGATTCCGATCAACTGGCTTCAGGTAAGGTAATGGAAATATATACCATCGTTCTGTTACTGCAACCAGCACATCTATTTCACTTCCTTCAAATTCTTTTAATGAAATAATTGCATCATGAAATAAAGCTGTGTTCATTAAAAGACTTTTAGACAACTCAAACTTATTTGTCAGGTCCTGCAGCGTATATTGTTCGTCTTTTTTAAATACCAGCTCCCGAAGGATAATGCTTTCCCTTGTTTTTTTATTACCCGTTATAAAAATATTTCTTACGGTAAAAATGGTGTTGGAATATGGTTGGGCATCTTTAACAAGCCTGGCTGTTGTTGCAGATGAGTCTTCTGCCGGCTGCCCTAACTGCGACTGCGCATTTACATAGGCCCCGGAAAAAACGATAACAATCGCAAAAAGATATTTATAAAGTCCAAGCATTGGTTTTCTACACTGGCGACTAAATTACCGGCTTTTGTTCAGATTCCATACCCTATAGGTGGATATGAATTTTAATGGCTTAATAGATAAGTAAAGCCATCAGATTTTAAGGTAATTCATGAGGTTTTCATAGTTACTCCGCACTTCGTTTTCGTACAATTCCTCGCCGAAGTAATACTTTACATTATACTCATGTCTTTGCAAGGATGATACCAGATCGGCCACATCAGCTTTATTGATCTTTATGGTAACCATCATCAGCCCGGTTGAGCTGTCAGTAGAGGTATTTAATTGTGTGATCTGTGCATCATTGTTTTCCACCAGGCGGCTCAGCTCATTAAATGAATATTGTTTGGGATCCATTTCCAGCACCACAATACCGCCGGGTTCGTTCAGGCTCATAAAGGCGGAAGCATTTTTCAATAAATCCGTTTTAGTAATACAACCGAGCAGTTCATTATCCTCATTAACGACTGGCATTATTGAAAGGTCATTTTCCACTGTTTCCTGGATAGCAGAAAGCAGGTGTTCATTGTCTTTAACTGATATATTGACAAAGCCCTGTTGAAGAGTTTCCACGGCTGCATTATCATCTTCTGCATGTAACAATATTTCTTCACTTACCAGCCCTGCAAATTTTTCATCCTCCACTACCGGCAGATGAGCAATATGATAGTCATTCATCATTTGCAGTGCATGATAGATTGTATCATGCATTTTCAGATGGGGTAATGTTTGCGTAAGCAAATCACGGGATAACATGGATAGCGGCATTTATATTATATGAGACACCTACACTTAGCTAATTGTTGCAGGCTCATTCAGTTTTTTCAAAAATTTGTGCAGGATGGCATTGAACTCATCCGGAACTTCCATCATAGGGGCATGCCCGCATTTATCAATAAAATACAGTTCGCTGTTTGGCATCAGCTTATTAAACTCCTTGGCTACAAAAGGCGGTGTGATGGTATCATTATTTCCCCATATCAGCAATGTCGGCAGTTTTACTTTACTTAATTCGGAGCCGAGATTATTGCGGATTGCACTTTTTGCCAGTGCAATAATTTTTATTGCTTTTATCCGGTTGTTCACAATAGCATAAACTTCATCTACCAATTCCTTGGAGGCTGTTTTCGGATCATGAAAAGTCAGTTCTGTTTTGGTTTTGATGTATTCATAATCGCCACGTTTGGGATAGCTGTCTCCCATTCCGTTTTCAAATAAACCAGAACTGCCGGTAAGTATCAATGATTTTATTTTTTCCGGATGCTTCAGTACATGAATCAGCCCAACATGGCCACCCATTGAGTTACCAAGCAGGTGAATATTTTCATAGCCTCTTGCATCAATAAACTTAAGCACGAATTTCGCCAACCCACCAACTGATGTATGTAAAATATCAAGATCGTATAAAGGCAACAGGGGTACTATAACCTTATTATAGTTTTTGAAATAACTAATAAGCGGTTCAAAATTGCTGAGTGCACCAAACAGGCCATGCAGCAGGATGAGCGGCTCACCCTCCCCTTCTTCTACAAATCTGAACTTATCCTGTTGTTTGATTTCGAATTGCATTCCGTATGGCAGTTAATTTCTGCTAAAATAGCTTATTTGCTGCAATAATAAGTTGTATTGAAGGAATAATCAAAGACTGTTTTTTGTAAATGAAAATGAGTTGTAAAACCGGGATGAAATAAAAAATTTAAGGCTTTGGAATATCGGTTGACACTTTGCCAAAAAATTCTTCCAACTGTGAAAACATATCCCTAAAAATTGGAATAATTTTCCCAAATGCATTGATGGCTTTGGGTCCCCAGGGCTGAACATATTCGTAAGTTACAGACTCCTTCAATGTCTCTGGTTTTATCAACTTCACTTGCTCAGCATAAAAAAGCAATACACTAAAAACCGTAATGTACAGCAACAGGTAGAATATAATACCACCGATCCGGTTCACCCATCCGAGCATTACAGCCTGTACTGATTTTTCGATTGCTTTGGCACCAAGATGAACAAGAATAATTACAATTATAAAAACAACAATAAAGGAAATTACCGGTAGCCATTGATCAGAAACTTTTACCGTTTTTCCGATATAACCCGCCACCACTGCTGATAATTTTAATGCTGCCGCCAACCCAACAAAAAAAGCAACAAAGGAAAATACGGCAACTATCAATCCTTTCTGAAACCCTTTGATAACAGCAAACACAATAATTATAGAGAAGATGATATCTAAAACCATTTATTGATTTGCTGTTTAACGCCTGATTTGACGAACTTATTCTGGTAACAGAAACATTTAACACTAAAAATTACGACAGCAATTCTTTTACCAATGCTGAAATCGTTTTACCATCTGCTTTGCCAGCAAATTTTTTAGTAGCTGCTCCCATTATTTTTCCCATATCCGCCGGTGATGATGCTCCTACTTCTGCAATGATTAGTTTCAGCTCAGCCTTTAATTCATCTGGTGACATTTGTTTTGGTAAAAATTTTTCAATCACATCAATTTCTTCTTTTTCTTTTTGCGCAAGGTCTGCCCGGTTTTGCTGTGTAAAAATTTCCAATGAATCTTTCCGTTGCTTTACCAATTTCTGTAACAGTTTTATTTCATCTTCTTCTTTCAATTCACCCCCTCCGCCTTCTGATGTTTTTGCAAGCAGGATCGCAGCCTTCACAGCCCGAAGGCTGCGCAATCCTTTTTCATCTTTAGCCAGCATGGCTGTTTTCAATTCGGTCATTATTTTTTGCTCGAGTGACATAACTTAGTTATTTAAAATGTGAATTGATTTTTTAATCTGCCTTATTTTCTTTCAACTGCTTTTCACGAAACTTATTGTAAAAATCTTTTGCAAATACTTTCATTTCATCCACCATTTCATGATGGTTAGTAGCACGGCCATATGTATCCGCCATGGTCATCATGGTCTGGTAAAAAAAATCAGCCATTTCATCTACCATCATATCTTTTGTCCAGAGATCGATCCGTAAAGCGGTTTTGTCAGCCCCATCCCACAATGCCAGCATAAATGCTTTTGCTTTTTGGGCATTCTCGATTGTTGTATCCGAAGCTGACCATGTAATTGATGCCGGGACTTTATTCTCATCTAGCCCAACATTGATCTTTATAGTTGAAGTACTCATAGTATTTTTTGTGGGGGCAAAGGTAACAGAATCAGGCCATCGCTTTTTCAATTGCCTGCCATAATAATGTAGCGGATTTTTCAGCTGTATACCCCGTAATTACCAGTTTTTCTTTTTCAATGACTTTTTTTCTTGCTGATTCGTCTTTAAATAGATACATCATCTTAGAAGCCAACTCAGAAAAGTCACCTGGGTTAAAATATAATGCTGCATCACCTGCTATTTCCTGTGAAGCGGTTTTTGCAGCAACTATTACTGGAGTTGCGCATTGCATAGCTCTTACGGTATAAAAAGCAGAATCATCATAATAAGATGGAATTACTATAGCATAAGCAGTTTCAGCAAGCATAAGTTCCTCCTCATGCGATGTTGGTTGATATAATAATACATCTTTCCTGTATTTATAATTATCAAGATGTTTATTAAAACTATTTTCCGCTTGGCCAGTGATGATCAAAAGCATATTGCTTTGCTGCATTTTTTTAAACCCTGAAAATGCTTTCAGCAGGTTAAGCAGTTCTTCATCCGTATGATGTTCACCTTGTGCCAGGAAAAATGATTTATCACCCGCCAGTTTTTTTATAAGCTGTGTTTTCTTTTGCTTACCAGGCGAAATATTTTTACCCGGTGTGCAATGAAGAGTAAAAATTTTACCAGGTTCTATACCAAATTTATCTTTTAAAATTTTCTGCATTTGCAACGAAGGCACTACAACTGTGTTTGCTTTTTTTAAAAACCCACGCATATATCTTCTTAAAAAAAACAATTGTGTTTTACTGAACATACCCGGATAATGCATGTGTTGTAAACCGGGTAGTATCATACATTGAGGAATTTTTAGTTTTGCTGAAACAAGACCTGAAGCGATAAAAACATCTGCCTTAATTTTTTTTAAAACAGCCGGAACTGTAATGTTCAGCCACCATTTCCATAGCAGGGAATTATCAGATGGGTATTGAAGATAAACTGTGCTACAGTTAGAAAACGGTTTTGCCAGGTCGCCTTCTGTGTCATCAGTTAGTAAAATAAATTCATGTTCAGGGTGTGCGGCAATTACGTTTCGGGTTGTTTCTTCAATAAAATCACTATACCCTTTATTGAAACCGGCCGGGAATATTTTATTGTAAACAGCGATCCGCATTTGACAAAGTTAATCGTCAACCCTGACTGTAATTAAATTATTAGCTCTCAACACTCATGAAAAAAAATCGTACGTATTTCCTGCAAGTTCATACGGGCTATTCTACTTAGATTTTTATCAGGTAAAACATATTCATATGAGTCATGATTTAAAGATATAATTACAGTTTGTTTGCACGAATTACGATAAGCGGAATATGGAGATTTTTCAATTGGAATGAATTGATTCGTTCACTACATTTACAGTACCATTAATCGTTACCGAAATAAAGCCCAAAATAAAATGTGATCAAACCTAACTGTTGGTATCATATTTGCACAATTCCGGCGGCGATTTACTAAAAACAATTTGATAAGAATACGATTGAAAAAAGGATAAGGCTAAAATAAAAACAGGTCGTCTGTCCTTTCCTGTGTCAATCAACTTTCTATAAACGACCTCTTAGGTGGAAGAGGATGGTGGCTTGTAAAAGGGGCCCGGGTTCGGGGCCCCTTCCTTTTTAAATACCTCAACAGAATTTATGCAGTCTCCAGCTTAAGGTTATTAAACTTTAAACATTAAACACGAATAGCTACATTTGCCTCAATTATTATCTATGATAGAAGATATGGAGTACAATACCACGAGGAACGAATTAATAATGCGTGAATATGGTAGACATGTACAAAAAATGATAGAACATGTGCTAACTATTGAAGATGCTGAACGTCGTCAGCGGAATGCACAATCTGTAATTGAACTGATGGGTTTTTTAAACCCCCACCTGAAAAATGTAGAAGACTTTCGTCATAAACTTTGGGATCATCTTTTTCTGATCTCGGATTTTAAACTGGATGTAAGATCTCCTTACCCGATTCCTACTGAGGAAACGCTGAAAGCAAAACCACACCCGTTAAAATATCCGAAACGTCATCCTAAATTTTCACATCTTGGAAAAAACCTTGAAGTGATCATTCAGAAAGCGCTGAACGAAACTGATCCTGATAAACGTTTGGGTTTTGCAAATGTGATCGCTTATTACATGAAGCTAGCGTATAACACCTGGCATAAAGAACTGGTGCATGATGATGCTATTCAAAGTGAACTTACAAATATCACCGAAGGTCAATTGACATTTACCAATACTCCTTTTGTAAAAGCTTACAGGCATCAACCTGAGGACAGCAGAGGAGGCCGTGGGGGATATGGAAAACCAAAAGGAAAATTTCAGCATCGTGGTGGTAGTAATGGTGGTGGTCGCAGGGATGGCAGAGATAATCGTGGCGGCGGTGGCGGAGGATTTAAGAAGAAGAGATATTAAGTTATTTGATTAATACATTGATTGGTTGATCGGGTTTCCTGATCAACCTTTTTTTATTATTACCTTGCGAACATTCAAATTTTAAGCATGAACTCATTCGAAGTACGAGGCGGGAAAAAATTATCCGGAGAAATAACACCACAGGGAGCAAAGAATGAAGCGTTGCAGATCATCAGCGCTGTTTTATTAACGCCGGAAAAAATTACTATTACTAATATCCCTGATATTCTCGATGTAAATCTCCTGATTGAACTGCTGGGCGAGATGAATGTAAAAATTGAAAGACCACAACGGGATACCTGCATATTCCAGGCAAATGATGTAAATGTTGATTACCTGCATAGCGATGCATTTAAAAAGAAAAGCGGAAAGCTTCGTGGTTCTGTTATGTTAGCCGGCCCGATGCTGGCACGTTTTAAAAAAGCATTTATACCAAAACCCGGTGGCGATAAAATCGGAAGAAGAAGATTAGATACACATATTATCGGTTTTGAAAAATTAGGCGCTGCATTTAATTATCATGCAGAAGATGGTTTCTTTCATTTGGATGCAAAAAACTTAATGGGTACAAACCTTTTGCTTGATGAGCCATCAGTAACAGGAACTGCTAATATTGTAATGGCAGCATCAATGGCTGAAGGGATTACAAGGATCTATAATGCAGCCTGTGAACCTTATATACAGCAACTCTGCAGAATGCTGAACAGGATGGGCGCAAAGATCACCGGCGTCGGCAGTAATCTTATAATTATTGAAGGTGTAAAATATCTCGCAGGAACGGAACACCGCATGTTACCCGATATGATCGAAGTGGGTTCATTTATCGGACTGGCGGCAATGACTCAAAGCGATATCACCATTAAGAATGCTGGTATTGATCATCTCGGAATTATTCCTGAGAAATTTCAGCAGCTGGGTATTAAAATGAATTTTGTTGATGATGATATTCATATCCCTTCACAGGAATCTTATGAAATACAGAAATACTTAGATGGCGGAGTGCTTACTATTTATGATCATCCGTGGCCTGGCTTTACTCCTGATCTCTTGAGTATCGTTTTGGTAACGGCTATACAAGCCAACGGTAGTGTATTGATTCACCAGAAAATGTTTGAAAGCCGTTTGTTCTTTGTAGATAAGCTCATCGATATGGGTGCACGGATAATTCTTTGCGATCCTCATCGTGCTGTTGTTATTGGTTTGGAGCGGCAACAATCATTAAGAGGTATAACGATGAGCAGCCCCGATATACGTGCCGGCGTTGCGTTACTTATTGCTGCATTGAGTGCAGAAGGAAAAAGTGTGATTCAAAATATAGAACAGATCGACCGCGGCTATCAATATATTGATGAACGATTAAAAAAATTAGGAGCAGATATCAAACGTATTCAGTAAGCAACCCTGTTAAGTCCATTAACCATGATCACTGATATTTTCTCTCAACATATCACTCTTGAAAACGAAAGAGCTTTACTAAGGCCTATTGAAGAAAATGATTTCAACGATCTTCTTCCCTTTTCATTGAACGAACCGGAAATTTGGAAATACGGCTTACTTACTGCAGCCGGAGAAGATAACCTTCGCAATTATTTAAAGCTGGCTGTAAATAACCGCAACGAGAAAAAGGAATATACATTTATCGTTTTTGATAAAAAAGCAAAGGTCTATGCAGGCAGTACCCGTTTTTATGATATCCAGCAATCTTTTTTATCAGCACAACTTGGTTATACCTGGTATGGAAAAGATTTTCAGCGTACGGGATTGAACCGGCATTGCAAATTGTTGCTGCTGAGTTTTGTTTTTGAAGAATGGGAATTAGAGCGACTTGAGTTCCGTGCACATGCACAAAACTATAAAAGCATTGAAGCGATGAAAGCGATTGGTTGTACAATGGAAGGCACACTGCGTAGTCATATGCCCACCGTGTCCGGTGAAAGAAGAGATAGTGTTGTGCTAAGCATTTTGAAAAATGAATGGCTGAACGGAGTCAAAGAAAAGCTCATCGCAAAAACCTTATAGCATATTTACCCCTTAAGTAGTATTGTTTGCCGTCGGCTTATTAAATATCTTTAAGCCTGCATCAAACAATTTCTTATGAAATACATTCTGCAAGGATTGAAATTTTTGTGGAAGCTTATTACCAATCCTGATGTTTACCGCTTTACTTTACGTACACTCTGGCTGTTCTTTCCTTCATTTATTTTTTTATTCCTATGCTGGGTTGCATTCTGGAATATTTCGCAAGGCAAAGACCTGATGGTTTACACAATCGAACACCCGATGGTGTTTATCTTTTTCTTTATTGCCATTTTATTTTTTGCATTCACTATCTGGTATTCATCGCGGCTGGTAGCTAAGGCCAAGTTCTGGCAAAATAAATATTACTTATGGCTGAAATTAAGAGTACACATGCCGCGGTTACTGGGTTTTACTTCATTTACCATCATCATTCTTGCTTTCTTACAATTAAAAATTGATGAGTCACCTCAAACAAGCCGTGGCTGGGCATATATTTTATTTCTTCTCAGCATACCTTATTATTACCTGCTTGATTATATTAGTTACTATTTGGTGTTTGTAAAAAAGGTTTCGGGAAAAGCACTCTGGTTAGTTATTATCTGCCTGCTGGCTGTTTGTATGCTGGCAATATTTACATTAAATGCATTCACAGGCCTTATCGCAATGCTATTGGTATTACAATTAGCAATGGTGGTCTTTTTTATTTTCCGGCGCAGATATTTAGAAACCAGCGGCAAATATGCAGAAGCGCCAAAAGATCTCGACAAACTGAAAGGTTTTAAATTTTTACTAGCCAGTTTCAGACAGTTGTTTAATGATCCTGAAGAAAAATCTACTTTCAAGATTTTTAATTACATAGCGGTTGCCGCATTCATTATTTACATTATAGCCATTGCAAGGGTTGATACGGCTGTTTTTTTAGGATCGTTCCCTTTTATATTTCTTGCTTTTGGTGTGCTGGTCGGTTTTATCAATTTTATTTCCACTGTTTCGGTTTTTTCCCGCTTCAATTTTCATATTATCTATCTGGTAGCTGCATTTATTTTTGGCAATTTGCAGGAACCGCACAAAGTTGGATTGGTGAAAAAAGAAAATCCGGCAGTATTCTATTCAAAGCGGCAATTATTGAAAGAATATTTTAGTAATTGGGTAAAAGAACGGTTTAAAGATTCAGTTGCAGCCGGAACAAAACAGCCCGTTTATTTTGTATTGGCCGATGGCGGTGCATCACGTTCGGGTTATTGGGTGGCGAGTGTTTTGTCGAGAATAGAAGATAGTATCGGTAACAAATTTTCTGATAATCTTTTTTGTCTCTCGGGTGCATCCGGCGGCAGTGTAGGCAATGCTGCATTTTACAACTTACTTCGTTTTAAAAAGAACGGAGGAAAAGAATTTTCTTCTTTCCAGGATGAATCAAAAGCTTATCTCGGTTCAGATTTTTTGAGTTATACCCTGGCTCGTATGTTAGGCCCTGATTTTTTCCGTTATGTTTTCTTTCCATTTTTAACCGGTGTGAAAGACCGGGCCGATGCATTAACTACTGCATTGGAAAAAGTTTCCGATGACAGCACTGTTTTAGATAATTCATTTTCTGTTGGTATGTCTTCGTTAATTACACAAACTGGTCAACCAGCTAACCTCCCGATATTTTGCGTGAACACTACCCGGATGCAGGATGGTGCACCGGCTGTTATTAGCACCATTAATATGAACGAACGGTTTTTTAATAAACGGGTAGATGTATTGACCTTATTAAGTGAAGAAGAAGATTTAAGACTCAGTTCAGCAGTTGTGTTGGGTGCAAGTTTTCCTTATGTAAGTCCAGCCGGACGGATTGACAAACTAATAAAAGTAATAAACGAAGACAGCACTATAAAGAGTTACTATGAGCCGCATTATTTTGTTGATGGTGGATACTTTGATAATTCTGGTGCCGGTGTAGTAAATGAAATGATCATTGCTATGCGCCAGATGTTGGAAACTGATGCCTACCTGAAAACATTTAAAGACAAACTTGATTTCTTTGTCTTGCATATGACCAACGATCCTTTTCCCGGTGGCGATCCAATCCTGCACAAAATAAATCCACTGGTGAATGATTTGGCGGCCCCATTACAAACAATGGTCGGCTCCTACGCCAGCCAGACCAGCATTAATGATTCAAGACTGAAAAGTTATATGCTGAATAATTTTGGCGAAGGACATTATATTCCGTTCAACCTATATAAGGTCAAAGATAAAATGAGCTTTTCTATGAATTGGGTGATCTCAAAAAGAACCCTTGACAGTATGAATACAAGACTTGAACATTCAGCTGCAGTAGCAAAATTTATTAATGATCTTAAACCAAAAAATTAATTGCTGATACGTACAGAAGTTCCTGATGCTACCACCATCAGCATACTGCCACCGCTACCTACGGTTTCAAAATCAAGATCAACACCAATTACTGCATTGGCACCCATGCCCTGAGCTCTCTGCATCAGTTCGGTAATTGCATTTTGCCTCGCTTCCTGAAGCACTTTCTCATAAGTACCACTACGTCCACCGAAGAAATCACGCAGGCCGCCCATGATATCTTTTAAAAAGTTTGCGCCGATGATTACTTCGGCTGTTACAATGCCGATATACTCCTCTACATTTTTTCCCTGTAATGTCGATGTTGTTGAAACAATCATATTGTTTATTTTATTTAAAAATAACAAACACTGGGGGCATTTTTGCGCCGGGTTTTAATTAAATTCTTAAAATTGATTTGCTAGGATGAACAGTCATTCCGGAAATGCTATTTTTAAGTTACGTTTGCGCAAAATAACACACATGAAAAGGTTTTTTATCTCTTTCATCCTACTGATTAGCATCAGTATAAAGTCGGTGGCTGATGAGGGTATGTGGTTGCCGCTATTACTCGGGCAACAGGTATATAATGATATGGTAAAAAAAGGATTGAAGCTTACTAAAGATCAACTCTATAATATCAACAAAGCATCGTTGAAAGATGCCATTATTATTTTCGGCAGCGGCTGTACCGGCGAAATTGTAAGCAACCAGGGATTAATTTTTACCAACCATCATTGCGGCTACAATGCAATTGCTGGCGCCAGCACAGTAGATCATAACTATCTCGCTGATGGTTTCTATGCGAAAAATAAAGACGAGGAAATACCAACAACATTAACTATCCAGTTCCTGATGCGGATAGATGATGTAACTGCAGAAGTGATGGATAGCTTGAAAGGGCTAACCGGTGCTGATCGCTGGAAAAAACAAGCCGATGTACTGGCAGCCATCAATAAAAGAATGACTGACACGCTGCAGTCTATTGAAACAAGAGTAAGCCCTTTGTTCAAAGGCAACCAGTTTCTCGCATTCGTTTACCAGCGTTATAAAGATGTAAGATTGGTCGGGGCACCGCCTGAGAGTGTTGGTAAGTTCGGTGGCGATACTGACAACTGGGAATGGCCGCGGCATACAGGTGATTTTTCTGTTTTCCGCGTATACTCAACAGCTGATGGCAAACCTGCAAAATACAATGCACAAAATGTTCCGCTGAAACCAAAATGGTATTTGCCTGTTTCATTAAAGCCCTTAAAAGATGGCGACTTTGCAATGATCTGGGGCTATCCCGGTAGCACCAATCGCTATGAAACTTCTTACGGAATAAAACTCTCAACCGACATTAATAATCCGACACTCGTGAAGCTGCGTGATGCAAGACTGAAGTATATGTTTGAGGAAATGAAGAAAGACCCGGAGATCAAACTTCAACTTGCCTCAGATTATGCAAGCATTGCCAATTACTGGAAATTTTATGATGGTGAAACAAAACAATTGCTGAAGTATGATGTGTATGGGCAAAAGAAAACATTTGAAACTAAATTCAACACATGGGCAAAAGGAAAACCGGAATATGAAAACCTATTGGCTGACCTGGGAAAAGCATATGATGCATGGCGGCCTTATGCTATGCACCGGGTGTATATGATGGAAGGGATCAGCGGTTCCCCTCTTATTGCATTCGCAGGAACATTGCAAATGCTGGAAGCAGCATTGGTAAAAACAGATGCAAAACAAGCTGATGTAAAAAGAGCATTAGATGCCGCCATACAGGCAAGAGCAAGTTTTATAAAAACAGAGAACATAACGTCTGACCGGAACATTCTTGCTACTATTACTATGCTATTCTACAAAGACATTTCAAAAGATCAACACCCGATCGGTTTTTATTCCACATTGAAAAATATGTATGGCCCGCTGGATAATGAAGACACTTATAAAAAATATGCTGCTGATGTTTTCAGTAAAACAATGCTGCTGGATGATGCTAAATGGAAAGATTTTGTAAACAAACCCGATGCATTGAAACTTCAGGATGATCCTGCTTTTGCACATGCAAGCGCATTTTATAAAAATTACATGGGAAAATATCTTCCTTATTTCACCCAGTTTACGACAAAGAATAATGAAGCCGGAAGATTATACCTGAAAGGGATCATGGAAATGGATCCGGTTAAAGCAAAGATGATGTACCCGGATGCTACTTCTACTATGCGGGTAAGTTATGGTGCTGTAAAAAGCTACCGGCCGAGAGACGCAGTATTTTATGATTATGTAACAACCAGTAAAGGCCTGCTTGAAAAATATAAGGATGGCGATTATGAATTTGATCTGCCAGAAAAGCAAATTGAGCTACTGAAGAAAAAAGATTTTGGTCAATATGCTGATCCGGTTCGCAAAGACCTGGTGATCGGTTTTATTACCACTAATGATATTACAGGGGGCAATTCAGGTTCACCAGTATTAAATGGTAGCGGTGCATTAATGGGGCTTGCTTTCGATGGCAATTATGAAGCGCTTAGCCATAAGCTGGCCTTTGACAAAGACCTTAACCGCACTATTTGTGTCGATATCCGCTATGTACTTTGGTGTATTGATAAACTGGGCGGGGCTTCGCATATCATCAGCGAGCTGAAACTGGTGAAATAAAATATTTCTCAGTATTTATAAAGCCATCCTTAGTATTACGGATGGCTTTATTATTTTTATCATATATTTTACTGTGAGAAAAAATTCTGTCATACTATTCTTTTTGTTGCTTATTATCTCAGGCGATACCAATGCCCAAAGTCCCTGGAGTCTGGCTACTGATTTCAGTTTAATAAGAAGCCAGAAAGAAACTCAGCAGTTCTGGATATTCGGGCATACCATTAAAGTGGACTTTAATATCACACCGAGATCTGGTCCCTACGTTTTAGCTTCCTATTTTTTAAATGGCGAGTTTACCAATGATCTTACTGCAGATGCAAAATCAACAACTACAGCGCCGCAATCCATCTCTTTCCACAACAAAACTAAAATGGACCATAGGCACCTTAGTATTGGTTGGAAACATTATTTTCTTGGCCAATGCAATAAGGAAGAAGGATGGAGCCTCTATGGAACGGTCGGATTCGGGGTTTCGGGTGGAGAAATAGAAAATACATTTACTCCGGCTGTTGATACTGCTTTATACAAGGTGCCTCTTTTATACGGTCATTCAAGATTTAAACGACTGACGATTGATGCTGGCATTGGTTGGGATATGCAACTTTCCGGTGATATTTTTCTTTATAATGAGTTCAACGCATCCATTCCTACAACAGATTATCCAAATAATTATTTACTCGCCAATCGTTATGTTCCTTTATTGCTTTCTGTTAGCATTGGCTTACGGGTGTATATTGACTAAGCTTATTGGATCTTTACATCAAATCTTCCTTCTGTAACTCTAATGGGTTGCGGGTCGTTGTAAAGATTGATCATTTGCATCTGAAAAATTCCTGAGACAAAACGCTGAACAGTATCATAAGTTGTTATTGTAACTGTACCGGTATAAGAAGCAGACGTCATCCATTCATTTTGCGGGGTTATATTTCTTTTTACATAATAAACATAGCTGGCCCCGGCGTTAGGTGCAGACATCGTGGTATTAAAATTATAAGTGCCGGTAGCATTCATATTCTTAATAAAGATATCAAACTCTGTTTCGTTAGGTGAGGAAATAAAATTTCTTGCATTTATATAAAGATCCTTATCAGGTTCTTGCCTTGCTTCAAGTATTGCAGCACCGGGAAACACAGGATTCTTTTGCGGGCCCCAAATCGTTCCATCTATGCGGCAACCAAATGTATTAGCCCCGGTTTGAGTAGCGGGAGGCAGTTCGGTCACTTCTTTTTTACAGGAAAACAGGATCAAGACTACCAGGACTGGAACAATTTTCATAAATAAGGATTTAAGATAAAATGAATGGCTTTTGATTTTCGTATCCTGCCAAAACCGTGCAGGAATTTCCCATTTTCAAATTATCTTTCAGCCAAACCACCATTATGAGTGAAAATAAATTACATATCGACCGGGTAGATCTTTACAAATTGCTGATCCCACTTAAAGAACCATTTATTATTTCCCTCGGCGCCGAATACGATGCACAAAGTGTAATTGTCGTTATCAAAACAAAAGAAGGTATTACTGGCTTTGGTGAATGCAGCCCTTATGCATTTATCAATGGCGAAGTAGTGAATACTTGTATGGTGGTCGGGCAACTGCTTGCAAAAATTCTGAAACCTGAAGATCCACTGGATATAAAAAAATGTTTGCGTGTAATGGATGCTGTTATCTATGGCAACAGCAGCATCAAAAGTGCATTTGATATGGCTTTGCTGGATATTGCATCACAGCATGCAGGATTACCTTTATACAAATACCTGCGGAAACTGCGTAGAGAAATGAGATCGAAAGAAGATAAATGGAAAGTACCGGATGATGATAAACCGAAAAAAGAAATATATACCGATTATACTATCAGCCTAGGCGAACCAGATAAAATGGCGGCAGATGCTTTACGTTTTGCTAATATGGGTTTCCCGGTGATAAAAGTAAAAGTAGGTGGCGAACCAAAAAAAGATATTGAACGAGTAAAAGCAATTCGCAAAGCCATTGGTAAAGAGATACCATTACGCATCGATGCAAACCAGGGATGGAATTTAAAAGGCGCCATTAAAGTATTGAATGGAGTGAAAGGTTGCGATATACAATTTTGTGAAGAACCGATAGCAAGATGGAATTATATGAAGCTTCGCAAACTAAGAAAGAATAGTCCGATACCTATCATGTCAGACGAAACATGTGGTGATGAACATGATGCAGCAAGATTGGTTGAACTGGGTGCCTGTGATATGTTTAATATTAAACTCGGTAAATGCGGTGGCTTATACAATGCTCTTAAAATTATAAATATTGCCGAAGCCAATGCAATGCCATTACAGATCGGCGGATTTACTGAATCAAGATTAGGAATAACAGCCGAAGCACATCTTGCACATGTAGCCAATAATATTTTATATTATGATTTTGATACCCCGCTTATGTTTACCGAAGACCCGGTAAGCGGTGGTGCAGTGTACGGAGAAAATGGTTTAGTAACTGTAACTGAAACTCCCGGACTTGGGGCAACGATTGATTCAGCAAGATTGGAAAAGATGGAGAAGGTGTCGGTGTATTAAATTGCTCATTCATCAAGCTGTTGCTTACTTCACAATGAGATCGAGTCGAAAATTTTTCATATTGCGTCTTATAGTATAAATTAGAGTGTTGCCTGCAATTCACCGACCGACATCATCCTTCAAAAATAATTCAACTAAGTTGTGACTTTTTCGCAATGTGGTACACTAATATAGTAGAGATTCAAAAATGTATAAAAATTAGTGGAAAAAAAAGAAAAATTTATAGCGGCTATAAAAGAGAAAGAAAAATTTATCTATAAAATCGCCTCTTTATATACCAACAATAGTGATGACAAGAAGGATTTAGTTCAAGAAATATTTTACCAGCTTTGGAAGTCTTTTGACACTTTTAATCAAAAATCAAGTTTAAGTACTTGGGTTTATAGAGTTGCCCTAAATGTTGCAATTTACCAACTAAAAATATCTAAGAAAAGAATAGCAACAGTTCCTATTGATGAGGAAGTTTCAGAACATCCCAATAATGACAATACAGAAAATGAAGAAAAATGGCTTTTATTCAAACAACAAATTGACAAGTTAAATTTATTGGACAAAGGAATTGTTATGCTTTACCTTGACAATAAAAACTATGATGAAATTGGAGAAATCATTGGTCTTTCAACAAGTAATGTAGGGACAAAACTTTCCAGAATTAAAGAAAAATTGAAACAGCAAATTTTAAAAAAATTCTAATTATGGAACTTGACGACTTAAAAAACACTTGGAATGAAATGGACAACCAAGTAAAAGGGAAACAAAATTTAACTCTTAAAACATTTGACAAAATGAGCAAACGGAAATTTCATTCAAAACTATACAAGATAATATTGCCAGAAATATTGGGAAGTCTTATTTGTATCAGCAGTGCTTTTTTTATAGGATTCAATTTTGACAAATTGAATGGAGTCTTCTATCAAATTATCGGTGTATTAGGAATTTCAATTTTTGTAATAGTGACGACAATTAGTTTGCTCAGTCTTCAAAATTTGAACAAAGTGGGAGATGTTGGCAAACCATATGTGGAAACCTTGAAAGATTTCGCAACTCAAAAAATAAAATTTCACAAACTTCAAAAACTAAATCTAAGGTTTAGCTACCTGCAGTTAGTGATTGTCGTGCTTTTATTGCCAAAGTTTTTTTCAAAAAACGGGATACCATACAGCATATATTTTTATACATTTTCATTTTCTTGCTGCTTTATCTTTTTGCTATTCTTCTCCAAATGGGTAATGAAAAGTTACAACAAAACAATCCGACAAACAGAAGATTTATTAAAAGAGTTAACGGCTTAAACGATTGCAACTGCAGGCAACATGGGGTTTGTTGCTATGCTGGCCTACGAATAAATTCTCATCTTTTTGTTCGCTATCAGCTGCAGTCCGGTCATACGTAATTCTATTCGACTTTTGTTCTTAACTTCATCATTAGTAATTGTATTGGGCTTCAGTTCCGAGCTGGACGAAAATAATTTCCAGCACAGCAGCAAGCCCTGCTCGTTGACACGAAATCGTGTAAATCTAAATCAGACAATTCATGACATTGACAAAGTATTGATCACACGTCTAATTTGTTTTACACTTTAGAATTTTACCTGGTATCTACTCAATAATAAATTTGTAACCCCTACCATGTACGTTAATAAATTTAAAGGAGTTATCATCGCTTAATTTCTTACGTAATTTAGACACCAATACATCGACATTTCTACTGATCACAACTATACCTTCATCTTCCCAAATTTCTTTCATCAGTTTTTCCCTGTCTACGATCTGGTTTATATTTTCTGCAAATATTTTTAGAGCTTTTGTTTCTTTTTCCGAAAGCTCAATAGTTTTATTCTCACTTTTAAGAACATTATTATCTGTATGGAACTTAAAGTTTCCTAATTGTATGTAATCACTATTATCGACGATTGATGCTGCCTCTTCTTTTTTCCGAAACTTATCTTTCACATAATAACCAACAAAAATCAAAGGAATAATGAACAGCAATAACAAAAAGAAATTAAATTGAGTTTTCTTCAAAAGTTCAATTTCAACAACATAACAACTAACCTCCAGCGTACGACCTCTGCAAGGTGTTAGATCGCCTGTCTGGCTATTTATTTCGAATGCAAAGACAGTTTCATTTTGTTTACAATTCCTCAAATTCACTATATAATCATTTGCCAGGGCATTTTTTTGAAATGTTCGTTGAACTAAATTGATGAGTGTGTCTGAAATAAAACCAAAGTCATTTTGAAAGGAGATCTGGTATGTAGTTGAATTTAATTTCTTAACCGGCATCACCCGGGATGAAGAATCTTTAGCTGTAAGCAAAAGTTGATGTCCTAAATCACGCAATACAACTTCTACATGCTTCCCGGGGATCTCATTCTTTTTATTGATAAATGCAACAGCAGAGATCAAAATAGCAATTATCATGATTGAATATCCGAAAAGAACAAATGGCTTCATTATGCAAAATAATATATTAAACCCCAGTTTTCGGTCGTTTTACAAACGTTTTACGCATCCTTTACATCTCTTTACTATTAAAAAGCTTGAAGATAGTTGACGCCCAATACCTTTACTTTATTCTTTAACCAAATAAAGTATAGTCATGAAAATCTTTAGCCTTTCGTTTTTACTCCTTTTTCTTTACCCCTTTGTATTTCCGATCACGGATAGTGAGCAAAAACTAAATAATAATAAGCCGGGGGTTGCAAACATCGTTTTTAAATCTACTGATGGCGGACAAAGCTGGCAGGACATCAGCAAAGGGCTGCCGGAAAATTTGCAGAAAGATAGTATCCGGGGAAATAGCTTCTTTGCAAATGATAAAGGGCTGTTTTTAAGGGTTGAAAACGGACTCTATCACAGTACACCAAATGCTACAGCTCCTTTTTGGACCAAAGAGATTTTCGCTGACGAACATAGCAGCATTCCCCCTGGTAAGTCCGGGATATTTTACTGGGGTGCAAATCTGAAAAAAACAAACGGAACGAGTGTATGGTCGCCGATATTCGAAATTTTTCAGAGACCAGGAATACGCACCACTTTTGAGACTGCCGGAGGTACACTTTTCATCGGCACCGACAGAGGCTTTTTTAAAACTGATAACAATGGAAAAACCTGGAAACATGTCCATGCCGGAGACTTGGTAGGGCATTTGGCAGAGTCGAATGGCGTACTGGTGGCGATCAGTAATAGAAGGATAATAAGATCGACTGATAATGGCGAAAACTGGGAGTTTGTGACCAGTGAGGGTGGTGCGGTTTTCGATGTAAAACAGGTCAACGGTGGATTCGCTGCTTTGACTCCCACTTCAGCGAATATCAGGGGGGTAAGTACATCCTACGACGGCGGTAAAACCTGGCAGCCCGGTGATGCCGGCCGTCAGGACAAAGTTGTTATTGATTCAATATTTCGGACCTGGAATGATCGCCCTCTTGTGCAAGCCTTCCAGACTTCAATTACCCAGGTTGGTGAAAACTTCATTTGTACTCATCCTGACGGCATTTTCAGATCATCAGACAAGGGAAAAACATGGAAATTATTACTTCCTGCTGTAGAAGATAAGGGCTTCAATTTATTTGTTTCAGGCAACGCCATTTATGCCATTTCCATAACCAGAGGTGGAGGATGTTGAAAACTCAGGTTAACATTCATGCATTGTTTAAAATTACCGCAGGTGGCGGATATGATTAGTTATGCCCAAGCTGAAAAAAAATAAAAACGATGAAAAAAAGTATAATGATATTGATGTTGGTTACAACAGGATTTTTTTGCTTCGGGCAAAGCAGTACAGATTCCGTTTATGTAGGAACTGTGGATTCGGTAAAAGCTAAAGTTGTTATCGATCGGGAACCGAACGGCCCAACCAAAGCCGGACTTGCTAAAGCAATCGAGGATGGAACGATTTATAACTCTACGTCGCCTTATCATAACGATTTGCACGAATTTACTTATTCAACGGCCATGCGGGATTATTGTACTAAAACTCTATCGCAAATGCGTGATAATGGTGAAGTGAATAAGAAGCTTTCTAAGAAATTAGAAAAGGAATTGTCAAAGGCTAAGGCAGAATTAGCTTTAGCAAAATTTAATGGTTTAAAAATTGAGTCGGGGATGTATGAAGTGTTTTTGAAAAACATCAATGATAAATTTAAGGATTAATGCAGTGGCGTTTTCCTTTTATAGAAGGTAAGTCCTTCAATTTATCTATTTCAGGCAACGTGATCTATGCCATACCCACAAATAAAGGATGCTGAAAAACTCAGGTTAACATTCATCCGTTGTTTAAAATTACCTCAAGTGGCGGATAAGGTTAGTAAGATTAAAGTTTGCTTGTATATTAACCCTGATGTAGAATAAACAGGAAAAAATTAATAAAGCAAATGACCAAAATTGCACATATTTAAGTGCTGTGCGTCCTACAAAAAAATAACGGCAGAATGAAAGTAAAATCAGATAGGCAAAACATATTTATCCTTTGCTGCACATTTTTGATTATTGTATCAAACTCTTGCATCAGTCAAAGTGAATCAAATAAAGAAAATCAGGTAGTACAGACTAAAACTGACAGCAAATTGTTGAAGTACACAACCGGGGTTCGTTCAATTTTAGAAGATAGTAAAGGAAATATTTGGTTTGGTAGTTATAACGAAGGTGTGTGTTTGCTTCATAATGGTGATCTCCAATATTTCACAACAGAAAACGGATTAAGTGACAACCAGGTCAGGAGTATTTATGAAGATAAAAATGGCATAATCTGGTTTGAATGTGGCAAAGGATTAAGTATTTATGATGGTCAAAAAATAACTGTTTACAAAGAAAGAAATTATAATTCAAAAAACGAGTGGAAACTAAATGACAGTGACCTTTGGTTTAAAGGTGATGAAACAGCTGGCTACAACAAACTTGAAGGGAATCCAGGGGCGTATCAGTATGACGGAAAAAAACTTTCGTATCGCACATTTCCTGTCAAAACAAAATCAGGGCAAGAGAATCACTATTCAATTTCAACAAATTTTGTCAGAAGTAAAAATGGAACGGTTTGGTTTGGAACTTATGGTGCATTGATTGGGTACAATGGTAAGCAATTAAAAGTGTTTAATAATGACTCATTAGGATTAAATGGCACAACCGAATCTTTGCATATTCGATGCATAATGGAAGACAGCAAGGGTAATCTATGGATTGGAAATAATTCTGGTGGCAGTACAATTGGGGGCATCGGAGTATTAAAATATGATGGTAAAGAATTCATCCATTTTACAAAACAACATCAATTAAGAAAAGAAGACACCAAAGGTAATTCCCTGGACAGAGTTTTTTCCATTGGAGAGGATGCTTCAGGGAATATTTGGTTTGGGACCGTAGAATCTGGTGTATGGAGATATGATGGCAATTCCGTGAAAAATTTTACCAAAAAAGATGGTCTCGATGGTGACTTTATTTGGATTATTTACAAAAGCAAAACAGGTGAATTGTGGTTTGGTGGAGGTCCCAATGGTGTGTATCGTTTCACTGGCAAGTCTTTTGAAAGAATATATTAACTATAAGTACGAACGCACAAAATTAGGCTTGGTTTGTTGCTGATTTTAAAATTATTTGTCAATTATTTTTGCATTTCTTGTTTTTCATTTGACATTAAAAAGAACATACGGTGCAAATAGTCGAAAACAGACAAGCAATAAACTATTCGAGCAACAAATCGAAAATTAAAGACCTGTCAAGAAGGTTAAATAATAGATAAGTATTGGTGCGACAATTTATTCTCAACCAAAAGAGTATAAAGGCATCGCATTGACAAAATAAACCAAAACAACCATGCAATCGAAAGCCAAAACACCAGATGACTATATTGCTGAATTACCGGCGGATAGAAAAGAAGCAATTATAAAATTGCGCAAGGAGGTGTTGAAAAATCTTCCGAAAGGTTTCAAAGAAGTGATGGGTTACGGAGCGATGGATTATGTGGTTCCCCATTCCATTTATCCTGCGGGTTATCATTGTACACCTTCGGATCCCTGCCTTTTGCAGGTTTTGCAAGCCAAAAACATTTTATCGCTTTCTATCATATGGGTATTTATCCTGATCCCAAGCTCCTGGCCCAATGCAGCATCCCTAGAGTAAACACCGTTCACCTTTCTTGATGTTCAGATAATTTGAATAATCATGACCTCGCCAACACACTGCAAACATTTTTCGGTTTGACATATTTCCCGGCAACATGAACTAAGCCCCTGACTGCAGGTTTTTATTGGTTACATTTGAGATAACTTAAATTAAACCTTAGCAGATGATCACAACTATTATAATTAGTGTTTTTATTTTAGGATACATTGCCATTGCTTTTGAACATCCGCTAAAACTCAATAAAGCTGCTTCTGCTTTAATTACAGGAGTACTTTGCTGGACAATTTATATCCTCCAAAGTGATTCAACTCATACGGTAAATGAGGAACTGCTGCATCACTTAGGAGAAATCGCATCCATTCTTTTCTTTTTGTTAGGGGCTATGACCATTGTAGAACTTATAGACTCACACGATGGCTTCGACATTATTACTGAACAAATAAAAACCACCAGTAAGCGAAAGCTATTGCTGATTGTAACAGCACTTACATTTTTTCTTTCTGCCTTGCTGGATAATTTAACTACAGCGATCGTGATGACATCTCTTTGTTCCAAAATATTAAATGAGAAAGAAGACAGACTTTGGTTTGCCGGTATGATCGTAATTGCAGCCAATGCAGGTGGTGCATGGTCGCCATTAGGTGATGTTACTACGACCATGCTTTGGATCGGAGGGCAGATCACTGCATTGAATATTATGAAGCAACTCATACTGCCGAGTATTGCCGTTTGTATTATCCCTGCATTAATTGTAGCATATCGTTTTAAAGGGAAAAAATTCAGTGCTATTCCTGAATCAACTTGTACACCAAAAGAAAAAAAAGATGGTAAGATCATTCTTTTTTTCGGCGTGGGTTTTTTAATTTTTGTGCCCATTTTTAAAACACTGACCCATTTACCGCCTTTTATGGGCATGCTGCTTGCGTTGGGATTTATGTGGGTAATTACAACAATCGTCCATAAAAGCAAAGAGGCAGAAATTGCAGCAAGATTTACAGTAGCTAAAGCATTAAAGAAAGTAGATACGCCAAGTATTTTATTTTTTTTGGGGATATTGTTAGCTGTATCAGCCCTTCAATCTTTTGGTTTATTAAAAGAAATGGCAGACATACTTAACTCCACTTTTAAAAATGATTATTTAATAGGTAGCACATTGGGGTTACTTTCTGCCATCGTGGATAATGTGCCTTTGGTTGCAGCATCACAAGGCATGTATGATCTATCAACCTATCCAACGGATCATCCTTTTTGGGAGTTTCTTGCATTAACAACAGGAACAGGAGGAAGTGCTATTATAATTGGTTCAGCGGCAGGGGTTGCAGTGATGGGAATTGAGCATATTGATTTTATGTGGTATCTGAAAAAAATCAGTTGGCTGGCATTGATCGGTTTTGTTGCAGGTATACTAGTGTTTCTTTTACAAATGCAGTTCACACATTAGTTTAAGACTTTATAGGCCTGCAATTCTCCTGAACAGAAAGATATAAGTAATACTTGCTGATAATAAAACTCCTGCTGAACTTTCTTTACTGCAAAATGTTTCTCATTCATTGTTGTAATTTCAATCACCCAAAAACCTGCTTTTTAATGAAACCCATTCTAAAACCGGGCCTCATTGTTGTAGTAATAGCTCTTGCAGCATGCAATAACAACAGTAAAACTCCTAGAGAGCCTCTTATGAACAATGAAGAAAAAATAAAAAATGAACTGAAGCAAATAGACTCATTACTGCAAAACGAAAAGTTTGCGTTGGAAATGGCAATGGAACTCGAAGCTGCTTATTATGTTGGTGCCGGGCAAACAATTCCGCCCTTTTTTAAACCGAATGAAGATAGTTTACTGATAGATAAATCTGTGAAGGAAGAAAAGATCGCAACAAATGTTGCCGGTTTTTATGCATTGGAATGTGGTATAAATTATTTATGCAGCCGCAGCGATCTTACTCCATTGCAATGGATAGAAAAAATCCTTGACAAACACGCTGATGATTCAAACATATTAATTCTAAACCGTTTTGCTAATGCTACCTGGAAAGCCGGTCAGCCGTTCCGTAGTCTTGAAAGAATAAAACGTTCCAATTTTATTAGTGCATCTGCTTTATCAATTGAGGAAGTAGAGAAAGATCATCGCCAGGTAATGAATGCAGCTTCGTTACTGAAAACCGTAATGAAACCAGATAGCAAGCAAGCACAATTGGAACAATTACGCAGTTTATTGCGTGATAAAGACTTTGCTTATCGCATCGCTGCTTATTTGGATTCCTCTTATTATACAGGTGAAAACAAACCCGTGGTGCCTTTTATTTCGCCGGAAGAAATGAATGCAATAAAAATGAAAAGTTATAGAGAAGAAAAGATAGCCATGAATATCGCCGGTTTTTATGCAGCAGAATGTGCTATGAATTACATGGTAACAACAAGGAAAGTATTGCCATCGTCAGTACTGCAAGAATTAGTTGACAATACCATTTCCACCGATGAAAAATTATTATTTGCCCGCTTTGCCAATGCTACATGGAAAGCAGGCCAGCCTTTCCGCAGTCTTGATCGCATTACAAGGGAAACATTTACACCATTTAATTTTCTTAATGAAGCTGACGTAGAAAAGGACCTGGTACAGGTAAAGGCTGCATCAAAAAAAATATTGCAACTCCTTCAAAAAAAAGAAGAAAGATCCTCAGTCTCATTTGCGAACTAGCATAGCTTTTTTAGTTAGCTGATCCAAAACATAAAAAATGCCGGTTATAACAATTCCAAACGGAAAAAGTTTTTATTTCCTTACCTTGAAATAAACTCTACCATCATGACAAAGCACACTATTTCCTTTTTTTGCCTGTGCCTGTTCTGTTTGTTTACTTCAACTACAAACGCACAGTCAAAAAAATATCTTTCACCAGATGATTATGGCAAATGGCAAAGTTTGGGTGCTACTACTATTTCGCCCAATGGCGAATGGGTAGCTTACCAGGTAACTGTACAAGAAGATAATGACACGCTGTTTATCCTTAACAAACAAACACAAACCAGCTATAAATTAGAGTTTGCCTCTTCACCGGAATTTTCCAAAGACAACCAGTGGATCGCTTATCGCATTGGTGTTCCATTTAAAGAAGCAGAAAAACTGCGGGAGCAAACAAAACCCATTGAATACAAAATGGGGTTGCTGAATCTTGTTACCGGTAAAAAAGAATCAATTCAAAATATTGGCAGTTTTGGTTTTTCCCGCAATGGTAAATTTATTGTTTCCTATCTCACTCCTCCAAAAGAGAATAAAGATAAAGGCGCTGTATTGCTGTTAAAGAATTTATCAGATGGAACAACACGTACTATCGGTAACGTAACAGAATATAGTTTTAATAAAAAAAGTGATTATCTCGTTTATATTGTTGAATCGGCTAATGCAGCGGGCAATTCGGTCGAGCTTTTCAACCTGCAGAATTATTCATTGAAGATACTGGCCAGTGATACATTAAAATTTTCCAAGCTCACCTGGCAGAAAGAAGGTGACGGGCTTGCCTTTATTAAATCATATAAGAAAGATAAGTATGACGAAGAAAATGCTGTGGTATATTCTTACACCGATATTTATAAAACACCCGTATTAAAAACATTTGACCCCGAAACAGCAAAAGGATTTCCGGCAGGCATGCGTATTTCTAATAAAGCTGTGGTGAGCATGAGTGATGATATGACATCGGTTTTCTTTGCATTAGATAAATGGACTTATAATGCACCACCGAAAAAAGACAGTGTGAAAACAGATTCAACCAAAGCAACAGTTGCTGTTAAGAAAGAAACTCCACCTGCTAAAACAGCGAATGTAGATGTATGGCATTGGAAAGATCCGGAGATTCAACCGCGTCAGAAAATGACATTGGGACAGGATACCAGCCGTGGTTATTTAAGTGTATGGAATACGGATAACAATACATTTTTCCAGTTGGCCAAAGAAGAAGCCCCGCTTACCCAGCTTACAGGCAACCAGAAATATGCAGTAGTGTATACTGATAATAAATATAAACCTGCTTTCAAAGAAGATTTTGCTGATGCCTGGGTGGTAAATGTAAAAACAGGTACAGAAAAACTCGCCTTTGAAAAAACAATGTCTGGGTTTAATACTTTTCCCCGCACTTCACCGGATGGAAAGTGGCTGGCTTATTTTAAAGACAACCATTGGTGGACCTATAATATACAAACAGGTCATAACACCAACATCACTGCAAATATTAAAACTGATTTCTGGAATACAAGAGATGATCACCCCGCCAGCAGGCCGGCAGTTGGTAGCGGTGGCTGGCTAAAAGACGATAAAGCAATACTATTGTATGATGAATACAATGTTTGGGCAGTAAAACCTGATGGAACGGGTGCAAGAAAATTGACTGAAGGAGAAAAGGATGAAACAATGTATCGTGTTTATCGTACCGATTTTGAAGACCCTTTTCTTGATGATAGCAAACCTGTTCTGTTCAGCGCATATGGAGACAAGTCAAAAAAGTATGGCTTCTTTAAATATGAAAAGAACAAACTGGATAAACTTCTTTTTGAAGATGCACAGATCGGTCGGTTATCAAAAGCAAAAGATGCAAACACTTTTATTTATACAAAGGAAGATTTTGATAAATCACCTTCTTTATTTGTGACCGATAATTTCTCCGGTGAAAAATTGATAGCAAACACTAACCCTCAACAAAAAGATTATTACTGGGGTAAAAGTGAATTGATCTCTTACACAAATAAAAACGGAAAGAAGATGCAGGGTGCATTGTTCTATCCCGCCAATTATGAACCGGGAAAACAATACCCGATGATCACCTATATTTATGAAACACTTTCTAATACTGTTCACTCCTATTCATCCCCCTCACAACGCAGTGCTTACAATACTGCCAATTTTACAAGCAGCGGTTATTTTGTTTTCCGGCCGGATATTGTATATGATATAAATGATCCGGGTGTAAGTGCAGTCAATTGCGTTGTGCCCGCTGTGGAAGAAGTATTAAAGACTGGCATGATCGATAAAACCAAGGTTGGATTGATGGGTCATAGCTGGGGTGCTTATCAAACATCTTTTATTATTACTCAAACAGATCTTTTCAGTGCTGCATGCGCCGGTGCACCACTTACCAATTTGATCAGTATGTCCAATTCTATTTACTGGAATAGTGGTACACCTGACAGTAAGATTTTTGAAACCAGCCAGGGACGTTTTGATGGCCCTTGGTATGAAAAGATGGAAGATCATATGCGCAACTCGCCTATGTACCAGGCGGCTAATATAAAAACGCCGTTGCTTGTTGCGTTCGGTGATAAAGACGGTGCTGTTGACTGGCACCAGGGAATAGAAATGTATAGTACTATGCGTCGTATGCAGAAGCCACATATCATGCTGGTATATGCAGATGAAAATCATGGATTGGCAAAAAAGGAAAACCAAATTGATTACCAGAAACGTCAGCGGGAATTTTTTGATCATTACTTGCTTGGCAAGTCGGCTGAAAAATGGATCACTGATGGTGTTTCGCAACAAGAGAAGCTAAAGCAAAAAGCAAAAGAAACTCCTGCAAAACCATTCTGATAAATTTTTACTCAGTTGTTGGTGTTCAAGTTTAAAACTTGTTTCAAGATTAGTAAACTACACCAACAACTGACCCTTTATTAACCACATGAATAAACCAGAAATTTCCGGCATCGCTCCATTCTTCATCGTAAAGAATGTTCCCGCGGCACTGTCATTTTATCGTGACCGTCTCGGGTTCGACATCACATTTCAAGGACCCACTGATGATGACATCTTTTTCGGCATTGTACAACGAGGGGCAGCAATGATCATGATGAAGGAAATTGGTGTCGATCCCGTACCGAACTATACACGAGATATTAAACAAGGTATTGCCCGATGGGATGCTTACATGTATGTTCCAGATCCCGATGCACTGTCCGCAGAATTCTTGTCACGTAATGTCGAGTTTGTTACACCTCTCCAAAACAACGATGATGGCTTGCGGGGATTTGAAGTCAAGGATGCTGACGGATATATGTTATACTTTGGACGTCCAAATCCATAATTCCAACAGATTTATGACTAATATTTTTTAACCCGTTGTTGGTATGCATTATAGATATAAATAAAAACGACCATTTAATAATGGTCGTTTTTTTAAGTAGTATGTTTTAAATTTTATTTTTTCTTATGCCCAAAAACAAACCTGGCCATAAATCCGAACCCACCGCCACTGAAGTCTGTGTTATCGATTATCCAGAATGTTGGTCGCCAGTCTGCACCAAGTACTATCGGTACAGTTTTAAAACGGTATTCAAGTCCGGCTTCACCACTGATACCTAACCAGAAGGGATCAGAGAATAACAGAGAGGGTCCTGCACCTAAATACCAATAAAAGGCTTCCCCTCCTAAAGGCTTGTGTAAAAAATCCCATAAGAGCTCAACACCAACACCACCGTTAGCCTCGTTACCGTTTCCGTTATCGTCTCCAAAAGAGACATCCAGGTGAAGACGGTTAGCTTTTCCCGATCTTAACATCGCATCTATTGCGATATTATTTCCCAATACCGAACCACCACGAACACCAAGTTCCTGGGAAAAGACACTGCAACTAAAAAGAGCAAAAGCTGTGAGTACAAGTAGTTTTTTCATAAAAATTCTTTTAGGTTTAATAATTAATGGTAACTAAAGTTAAACTAATCGATTCTAAAATAAAAAAAGAAAATCAAACTGATTACCAGAAAAATGGATCACCGATGGTGTATCTCAATAAGATAAGCTAAAACAAAAAGCAAAAGAAACGCCGGCAAAGCCTTTCTGATAGATTATTAATTTATAAATAAAAACTATTTTATTTTTTGCTATTTATAGCAGGTGGATTATCCTTCCATCGCCAAAGATAGAGGCATGCATAAGTGCGGTAAGGCGCCCATTGATCTGCAATTTTTAATATTGCAGCGTTCTTTGTTTTCTTTTTCCTGTGCTTTAATTCATACAGCCCAATTACTGCCTGTTGTAAACCCAAATCATCAATAGCAAACAGATCTTCGCGGCAGAGGGCAAACATCAGCAACATTTCCGTTGTCCAGCGGCCCACTCCTTTTATCTGTGTTAAATAAGCAATCACTTCTTCATTGCTCATTTTTTTCAGTTTATCAAAACCCATTCCATGTTCCAATTCAAACCGGGCTACATTTTGTACATAATTTACTTTGGCATTGCTCATACCAATGCCCCTTAGTTTTTCAAAAGGTGTATCCACGATCTGCTGTGCTGTTGGCTCAACTTCATATAAAGCCAGGAAACGTTTTTTAATAACACTGGCCACTTTAGTACTCAACTGCTGGCTCATGATAGAATAGCAGAGATAGAGGTAAAGGCTTTTTTGTTTCTTTAGTTTGAACGTGCCATGCTGCTCTATCAGTTTCTTTAGCTTTTGGTCTTTTGATAAGTGAGCTATATAATGCATGTACTGAATTATGAGTTCGTGAATTAAAGAAAAAAATTTAATCAATGCCCCAGCTCATCTCGCCACCTTTTTCATCTTTTAAATTGATCCCCAGCCTGGTCAACTGATTTCTTATTTTATCAGAAGTGGCAAAATCTTTTTTACCCTTTGCTTCTTTGCGAATATCAATAAGCAACTCCATTACCCCTTTTAGCTTTTCATTATCAGCTTCGGTCACACTCTTCAATCCCAAAATATCTTCCACATACACTTTCATCTGCTTTTGCAACAGCTCAAATGTTTCTTTACTCAATGCCGATACCGGAATCAATTTATCCTTTATTGAATTGATCACCGGTACGATCTCAAACATGCTTGCCATTACTTTTGCCGTACCGAAATCGTCATTCATAAACTCATCAAACTCTCCAATCAGTTTTTTCACTTTAGCATCCAATTCAGCATCAACCTCACCTCCTGACTCCCAACTCATAACTCCTAACTTCTCATAAGCATCCCACAGTCTTTTCAATCCCTTCTCAGCTGCTTGTAAAGCTTCATTACTAAAATCAAGAGTGCTGGTATAATGTGTCTGCAAAATAAAAAACCGCACTACCATCGGGTGATAAGCTTTTTCTAACCCCGGGTTATCGCCGCTGAATAATTCGGTAAGTTTAATAACATTATTGTAGCTCTTACCCATTTTCTTGCCGTTAATGGTGATCATATTATTGTGGATCCAGTAACGAACCGGGCTTACATGATTGCAGATGGTGCTTTGCGCAATCTCACTTTCATGATGCGGAAATAAAAGATCCATACCGCCACCATGAATATCGAATTGGGCACCGAGATATTTTGTTGCCATTGCCGAGCATTCAATATGCCAGCCGGGAAAACCAACACCCCAGGGACTTTTCCAACGCATGATGTGTTCTGGTGCTGCATTTTTCCATAAGGCAAAATCGGCTACATCTCTTTTTTCCTCCTGCCCATCTAAATCTCTTGTTGTTTCCAACAGATCGTCGATCACTCTTCCGCTCAGCTTTCCATAATCATGCGATGCTGCATATTTTTTTACATCAAAATAAACAGAGCCTTTCGACTCATATGCATATCCTGCTTTAATGATCTCTTCGATCATTCCGATCTGTTCAACAATATGACCTGTAGCCGTTGGTTCAATAGAAGGTTTCAGTGTATTGAATTGTTCCATCGCCCAATGATAGAGATTGGTGTATTTCTGCACCAACTCCATCGGTTCCAGTTTTTCCAGTACAGCTTTCTTCGAAATTTTATCTTCCGCTTCACGACCTTCTTCTTCAAAATGCCCGGCATCAGTGATATTGCGTACATAGCGGACCTTGTAACCCAGGTAGGTTAAATAACGATATACCACATCGAATGTGATATATGGTCTTGCATGCCCAAGATGTGATTCACCGCTTACGGTAGGTCCGCACACATACATACCCACGTGGCCGGGTGTGATGGATTTAAATACTTCTTTCTGTCTTGAATACGAGTTGTATATTTTTAGTTCGCTCATGATATTTTTTGTTACCAGCTCTTGTGCTGCTATCATCATCTGTTGCGTCGCACTCTTGTACTTTGGTAATTCTATTCAGCAATAGTGAAACGTCAAATGTGAAAAGTGAAACGATAATTATGCGGTTTGACGTTTTACGTCTCCCGTTTCATTTAAATAAAAAACTGTGGCAAAAATAGGGCACTGCCCTGAGAAAGGGAATTTAACAACATCGCAGATTATAATAGCGTGGCTTCATAAGGTAAATGTAGTTATTTATTCGTTTCTTTTCCGCCCTGCAGAAAGTTTAACATCCGCCACCAGCATATAATGGTCACTTAGATTTTTTACAAGGCGGTTAAACTGTATTATTTTAAAATCTTTATCTGCAAAAATATAATCGATACGTAGTGTAGGAGCCAGCCCAGTGAAAGTACGGCCCATGCCAAACCCTTTTTTAAGAAAAGCATCCTGCATATTGCCCTTCACAGTGAAATAAGTGTAGCTATTGGGCACATCATTCAGATCGCCGGCAAATAGGACCGGGTAGGGACTGTCCTTAACCAGCATTTTTATCACTTCAGCTTGTGTACTACGCAACGCAGAACCTCTACTCAATTTTGAAAAAATTGATCTTGAATTATCAATAACTCTATCACCCTTTGTGAGCTCATTAATATTTTCATAATCAGTTTTTTTCAGTTGTAATGATTGCAGATGGGTTGAATAAACCCTGATCGTATCATCATTCAACTTTATATCAGCATGTATCAGCGCTTCGGGTATAGAAGGGCGGGGATAGTGGACTATCCCACTGTCAATAATTGGATACATGGAAAAAATAACAGTGCTGTAAAAATGATTACCCCCATCTTCATCATACGAGAAATAATAAAACGGGTAACCGAGTTCCTGTTTTATATAGGAAATATTATCATAATACTCCGGGTTAAAAGAAGTTTGAAACTCCTGTAAGCATAAAATATCAGCCTGCTGCTGTTTGATCAGCTCCATCATCTTCAGGCGGGTCTGGCTGCCCTTGTTATTATTCTTTTTTATCTCAATAAACCGGGCCACATTCCAACTTGCAATTCTTAAGGTATCTGCTCCCTTTTTATTAGTAAATGTGCCAGGGTTATTAAATGCAAAAAACACAGTGATGTTTTTAAAAGCGATCAGCAATGCAATAACACTTATCCATGCAAGGCGAGGTTTAAAAACAAGCCATAAGATCATAAAGAAGATCACCAGCAGCAGCAATATTGGAAAACCTAAACCCAAAAATGTGATCCACCACCATTTTTGAGGGTTCAGCAGCGGTACAAGGCAGGACAATAAAAAGAAAAATACCACTGCAATATGGGCATAGATAAAAAATCTTTTTGTAAAAAGTCGGAAGCGGGTGGGCATTGGTGCAAGTTACAAAAGTCAGTGGTGAATGGTGAGTGGTAAGTGGCGAGTAGTTAGTGGGTTTACCCCACTCGCCATTCACTACTCGCTACTAGCTAATTACAACTCTTCTCCTGCTTTCTTCAGCAATTCCTTTTCTTCCTCAGTCAGGGAACTGTAGCCTTTATGGGTGATCTTGTCAAGAATCGCATCGATACGTTGCTGTGTGAGGTTCGGTTTTTTTGAATAAGGCTCGCCTTTTGATTTATAAAACAATTCGCTCTTAATTACTTTCCCTCGTTTGGGTTTTGAAGGATTGAAAAGATTATTGACCCATGCAAAGAAATTATTGATCCATGCGCCGATATCTTTATTTTTTCTATACCAGTACATATAAATAAACCCTATCAATGCACCGGCAAGATGTGCAATGCGTCCACCAGGATTGTCTTTCGGTATTGTAGCAATATCAATGAGCAGGTATAAGGTGGTAAGTATCCAAAGCGGAATACCGCCTGCCAGCATTGGAAATATTCTATAGCCCGGCGACATAGTTGTTGCTGCCATTACCAATGCCATGATACCGGCAGAGGCTCCTAACAGTACAGAACTATCCGTATGTTCTTTAAAAACCGGAAGAAAATTGTATGAAAGAAAAAAGAATAAGGCCCCTGCAAATGCACCGTAGATATAAATCGGGATAATGATCTTATCGCCACACAGATCTTTTAAGATAGTACCAAAACCCCAGAGCCAAAGCATATTTCCCAAAATATGCATCAGACCGAAATGCGTGAACATATAAGTAATGATTGTCCACGGTTTGTGTAAAAGGCTATTTGCATTTGCAGGAAGCATCAACTGATCTAATACCTGTTTCTCAAACATAGCTCCACCGGTTTCTTTTCCATGCACAAAAAAATAAACCAGACTGATCATCTGTAAGAAAACAAAAACAAGCATATTGATGGCGATCAGCATAAATACTGAATTGCCGGAGATATCAAATGTCCTGCGCCTTACATAACTATCGTACTCTGAATTATAATCTCGGTCGTAAATGCCCATAGGAATGTAAAATTAGTGAATAGTCAATAGTCATAAGTGAGGACAAATAATTTAAACAATTCTTTATTGACTTTAGTATAACGTTTTCCGGTTCCCTTTGTTCCAGATCATTACAATTATAAATCCGGTCAATGCCCCACCAAGATGGGCAAAGTGAGCAATGTTATCGCCGCTGAAACGGCCAAAACCACCAAAAAGATCCAAAGCAACAAATGCCATTATGGCCCATTTCGCTTTGATAGGGATAGGAATAAACATCATGTACAGTTCAGTATTCGGAAAGAGTAATGCAAATGCCACCATCACTCCCATAACAGCACCGGAGGCACCAACGGCAGGACCAATCCCATTTTGATTTACAATTTCCTGTGCTCTTTCCATATTCCCATTTTGAAATGCAGTATTTATCTGCGCCATTACATCTTCATACCTGAAATACTGAACTGCCTCGTGACAAATAGCTGCGCCGATACCACAGGCGAGGTAAAAAAATAAAAAACGTTTAGCTCCCCATACATTTTCCAATATCCGGCCAAACATCCAAAGCGTAAACATATTGAAGAAAATATGTAAGAAAACGATCCTTCCAAATGGATCATAAGATGCATGCGCAAACATATGTGTGGCAAACTGGTAAGGCTTGAATTGATCGACTTGTATTGTCCATAAGCCCAATTTACTTGTCAGGTCAAATTGTTTGTCATACATCAGTTGTGCCAGCCATACCAGCACATTAATGATGATGAGGTTTTTTATTATCGGGGGAAATGCTTCGGGCTTTGTAAAACGGAAATTGCTCATAAATGGTAAAGTTAAGCTAAGAGGGCAAAGGAGAAAAAGAGTTAAAGAGTTTTACAATTTCTCTTTTTCTCCTTTACTCTTTTAATCTCTTAGTTTCAATTGCACCACATTTTCTATATGATGTGTATGCGGAAACATATCTACGGGTTGAATTTTTGTAACTATATATTTTTCGCCCAGCCTATTCAGGTCTCTTGCCTGCGTGGAGGGGTTGCAACTTACATACACCACTGTTGGCGCAGCTATATCCAGAATTTTTTGAACTAATTTATCATGCATGCCTGCCCGCGGCGGATCGGTAATGATAACATCCGGTTTGCCATGCGTTGCAAAAAAATCATCGTCGCAAACTTTGATGACATCGCCTGCAACAAAAGAGGTATTAGTTAAACTATTCAAAGCAGCATTTTGCTTTGCATCTTCAATTGCTTCAGCTATCAATTCTACTCCTATTATTTTCTTTGCCTGTTTACTTACAAATATGCCAATGCTGCCGGTACCGCAATACAAATCATAAACAGTTTCTTTACCTGTTAGCTCTGCAAAATTTCTTGCGACCCGGTACAGGTTCTCCGCTTGTTTGGTATTGGTTTGAAAAAAAGATTTAGGGCTTATCTTGAATTTAAAATCTTCCAGCGTTTCCATTACATAGCCATTGCCTTTTACTACAACAGGATCCAGATCATAAAGGCTGTCATTGAATTTTGTATTAATGGTATAAAGCAATGTGGTAATTCCCGGCACCTCTTTCATTAAATGCTCCAGCAGCGGTTTTCTTTTTGCTTCATCATCCTCACCCATTACCAGGTTTACCATTACTTCGCCGGTGGTGGTAATGCGCAATAAGAGGGTTCTTAAAAAACCAGTGTGCAGTTTATAATCATAAAAACTATAATTATTTTTTCTTGCAAAACCGGTTATAGCTTTTCGTATGGCATTGGAAGGTTCGGCCTGCAGGTGGCAATGCTCTATCTCCACTACTTTATCAAACATTCCTTTTGCATGAAAACCCGAGGCTCCTTCTTCATTTATTTTTTCTCCTTTTACAAACTCTTTTTCAGGTACAAACCGTTTAGAGCTGAATGTAAATTCCAACTTGTTCCGATACAATGTTGTTTCCGCTGCGCCGAGTATCGGCATCATTTCCGGCAATGGTATTTTTCCGATCCTTGTAAGATTGTCGGACACCTGTTTCTGTTTATAAGAAAGCTGCTTATCATATGGCAACATCTGCCACTGGCAGCCGCCGCATACCCCAAAATGAGAGCAGAAGGGCTGTACCCTGTCTTTGGAATAATCATGAAACTGAAGCGGATAGCCTTCCGCCCAATCCTTTTTGCTTTTTAAAAGCCGGACATCTACTATATCGCCTGGCACAACCCGTTCAATAAATACCACTTTGCCATCCACTCTCGCCAGGCTTTTGCCTTCGGCTGCATAGTCCTCTACTAACACTTTCTCCAATACGATATTTCTGTTCTTTTTTCTTGCCACGGCGCAAAGCTAACCGTTTAAGGTTTAAGGTTCAATGTAAAAAGTTACCTGTAATACAACCTTTACTATGCAATCCGCCTCTTGCATACATCATCAACTTTAAACGTTAAACTCCTTAAACATTAAACTTGTAATTCCTGATTTTATATCTTTACCTGCTATCCAGCTATTCATACTTATGAAACAATTTTTATCAGTCCTTTTTCTTTTTGTTTTTTTATCCGCTTCTGCCCAAACCGATGGGTATGAAATAAAGGTCACGTTCAAACCCTTTAAACAGCAGTATATCTATCTCGGCCATTATTTTGGTGCTAAACAATACCCGATCGTTGATTCTGTTTTGCTGGATGACAAAAGCGAGGGAGTTTTCAGGGGAAACAATAAATTAGGTCGTGGCATTTACCTGCTGGGCTTTCCTAACAAAAGTGGTTTTTATGAATTCCTCATGGATTTTAATCAGCGGTTTTCTATAAATATAGATACCTCTAATAAAATTACCGGTTTGTCGTTTGAAAATTCAGACTACAACACAGAGTTTAATCTTTACCAGCGGTACATGGGCGAAAAGGGTTCAATTATTAACGGTACTAAAAACCGACTGGCTGTTGCTATTAATAAAGCAGATTCAACCTTACTGAACAATGAGATCTTAAAATTAGATATAGAGGTTGCTAAATACCGGGACAGTCTTATCAAAAAAAATCCAACAGGAATATTGGCCCGCCTGCTGAAAGGAATGGAAGAACCTATTATACCACCGGCTAACCTCCACCCCAAAGGAAAATATGATACTGCATATGCTTACCGTTATTACAAATCACATTTCTGGGATGGAGTAGATTTCTGGGATGACATGTTTGCCCGTACCACCTTCTTTGAAGGTAAATTGGACAAGTATTTTGAAACCGTCGTGGTTCCTTCGGCCGATTCGGTAATAAAAGAGATTGACTATATGATGGGCTTTGCTACCATCAGCCCCGACATGACGAGATTTATGCTGGCAAAATTTATTAACCGCTATTATAACCAGAAATACATGTGGGAAGATGCTGTATTTGTACACCTGTATGAAAAATACCTTGCCAATAAAGAATATCCGTGGATGAATGCAAATGGTAAGAAAATGGTTACAGACAGGGCTTACAACTTAATGTCAAATATTCTTGGTACGCCTGCAGCGGATATTGAATTACCGGATAGTACAGGTAAAAAAGTATCCCTCTACTCTGTTAAAGCTCCCTACACCCTGTTATGTTTCTGGGATGCTACTTGCGGGCATTGTAAAGAAATGATCCCAAGGATCGACAGCATCTATAATGCAAAATGGAAGGCGACTGGTGTAAAGATCTTTTCTGTTTCCAAGGAAACTACAGGCAATATAAAAGACTGGAAAGAGTTTATCCGTGAGCATAAACTGAACTGGGTAAATGTGTTTTATTCAAGAGTAGCGGAACGGGAGCGGATTACTGCAAACATTCCGGGTTATTCACAGTTATATGATGTGCAGAGCTTTCCTACATTATATTTGCTTGACAAAGACAAGCGCATCATTGCCAAAAAGCTCACATGGGAGCAAATGGATGATATACTTGATCTGAAACTGAAGAAGGGCAACTAACCCACACCTAAATTCATATTGTATGAAAAAAATTTTGTTTTCAGCAGTCCTGTTTTTTTTCTTCACAGCTGCTCACTCCCAATCATTATTTACTTACGGAAAGTATTCGGTCACTTCAAAAGAGTTCTTAAAAGCATTTGATAAAAATAATTCCCTTATCCCGGGAGCCACACGTAAGGCTGCTATGAAAGAATATCTTGAAGTATACATCCGCTCCAAACTGAAAATACGTGAAGCCTATGCAAGACGTTATGATACGCTGCCATCCATTGTAAGCGAAACACAAAACCTCAGGCTACAGATCGTAGACAACTATATGACCGATCCGCAGGCATTGGATAAACTAGCCAAAGAAGCTTTTAAACGCAGTCAGAAAGATATTCATGCTGCACATATTTTTATTGCTTTTGCAAATGATATGGCTGCCGCAGATAAAAAGAAAGATGAAGCAATAAAACGACTCAGTGCCGGCGAAGATTTTATGAAAGTAGCTGCTGATCTATCTGATGATCCTTCAGCTAAAAGCAATAAAGGTGACCTGGGTTATATAACAGTATTCACCCTCCCTTATTTTTTAGAAAATATAATATACACAACCCCGGCAGGAAAACATTCAATTGCTTTCAGAAGCAAAAGTGGTTATCATATTTTTAAAAACTTAGGAGAAAGACCGGCGATAGGTAAATTAAAAATTCAGCAGATCTTATTCGCATATCCTCCCGGTTCAGGTGAAAATGAAAGGGCTGCCGTAAAAAGAAGGGCTGATTCTGTTTATCAACTTGCAGTTGCGGGTGCTGAATTTTCAACTCTTGCCATGAGTTATAGCAATGATTATGTATCGGCGATGGCAGGTGGAAATGTACAGGCTTTCGGCATTGGACAATTTGAACCTGAGTTTGAAAAAATTGCTTTTAGCCTTAAAAAAGATAATGATATGAGCATGCCGTTTTCCACTTCACACGGATACCATATCATTAAAAGAACCGGAACTGAACCTGTTGTAAAGGACAGTAACAATAAAGAAAATATGACCCGGCTAAAAGCATTGGTGAATCAACTTGATAGAACTTCTGCTTCTCAAAAAAACCTGGTAGAAAAAGTAAAAAAACAGGCAGGCTTTAAAAGTTTCCCTTATAAAGCTGATGTACTGAAAGCATATACGGATAGCATAGTTACCAATTCCCGTTTGGGCATCGGTTCGCAACAGGATAAAAATGCGCCACTGTTTAAGATCGGCGACAGTACATTCCGGATACCTGACTGGATCGGTTATGTACAAGTATTTCGCATCAACAGCCAGGGTCATGTAAAATCACAGGATGAGTTGATGGAAGAATTTGTACAGGCAAATGTGATGCAGTACTACCGTGAAAATCTTGAAAAGTATAATGCAGATTTTCGTAACCAGATGACTGAGTTTAAAGATGGCAACCTGTTTTTTGAGATCATGCAACGGGATATCTGGAATAAAGCACAAACTGATGAAGCTGGGTTGAAAAAATATTATGAAAGTAACCAGTTAAAGTATAATTGGAAACCCAGCGCAGATGCAGTTATTTTTTATTGCAACAATGAAACAACTGCAACTGACCTATTCAATAAAATAAAAGAAAAGCCCGAAGGCTGGCAAACTACAATTACCCTGTTTGAAGAACAAGTATCTGCCGATTCATCAAGAACAGAGTTGGAAAATATTTCCAATAAAAACAAAATAGCATTTAAAGAAGGAATGGTGACTACGCCGCTGATCAATCCCAATGATAAATCAGCTTCATTCGCATGGGTTATAAAACTACATAATACTACCAGCCCCCGTTCATATGAAGAAGCAAAGGGCCTGGTTATAACCGACTATCAGAATATGCTGGATGAAAAATGGATAGCGCAATTAAAAAAGAAATACCCGGTAGTTATAAACCAGAAAGTATTCCAAACATTGAAGTAAATAAAAAGCCTCCTGTATCGGGAGGCTTTTATATAAGGCAAACAATCGTCAATCAAAATTTTTAGTTTGTCCTGCAGTTACAATCTGGGTATTTAATGAACCCCTGCGAAGACCATTTGTTCCATAAACAACAGTGGCAATTATTTTACAATTTGAAATATTATAACCAGCAGCATTTATTGTGAGATCCTTTTCCCATGTAGTGCCGCTTACCTGTTGCGCAACAGGAATATCATCTCCGAAAATATCGGTACCTGCTGAACGAAGTGTATTTTTATGAATGTAACCTGCTATCGGATCTGGACCATAGGTAGGCGCATAATAATTTACCTGTGACGCAACGAGGTTATCTTCCACCAGCATTACAACCAGTTTTAATGGCATTTCCGTAGTAATATCAAATTTCACTTTTGCTTTAATAGTAATGGTACTGCCGCTTACAGTTGTTTCCAAGCCTACTCCTACCGGGGCCCTTTTGGAAAGTTGTGTATTTAATTCTGTTGAAGTTTCAAGCCACTTTGCATCACGGTTTACGATCACGGTCGGGAAACTGCTTATGCCAAAAGCAGAGGCCAATTGCGATATATATAAATAATTATACGGATCGGAGCTTCCAGAAGGTCCGTGTATTCCCACAACAATGCAATTTGGGTTTGAGCTAGAATAAGTTTTTAAAGAAGTCCCTACTCTCGGGCAATAGCCACACCAGGTACCAGTGTAATCTTCTGTAAGTAATTTTTGAGTAAAAGGTGAAGGACCCGGATCAGTAGCTGTTACTGTTACATCCGGTGATGAGGCGCCACTTTTTGTTGCTTTAATTGTAATGTTTCCCGGTGTGCTGCTGTAAAATTTATTACTTGCGCTGGGAGTACCATTTATCTTGATAGTTGACCCGGAAGTTACATCCGTACCGTTTAGGTCTTTTACAGTTATTACCAGTTCATCAAAATTATCAGCCCGGATCGAACTCTTATTAACAGAAACAGTTAATCCACCCGCTGCAGGAGTGCCGCCGCCTGAACCGCCTTTTGAACAGGATTGGAGTGTGATTACGGTCAATGCTGTAGCAGCAATGATTAGTGAAAATAATTTTCTCATTTTTTAAAATTCTGGTTTAATATGAATTTGTTCTACAATCGAGGATGCCAAAAGTATTATTTTTCCGCCTCCAAAATGTAGCATTAATTCTACAACAATACGCAATGAAGAAAATAAGCATCTTTAGTTTTTTTGTAACGGTATTTTGCCTTAACTCTTTGGCACAGAACGACCTGCCTGAGGTAAGGATCAAAACACTAACAGGAAAAGAAGTAAATTTTAATAGCCTTGGAAATACCGGTGATACCGCAGTTATAATAAGTTTATGGGCCACCTGGTGCATTCCCTGCATCAACGAGCTGGAAAATATCAATGAACAGTACGAAGAAATCCAGAAAGAAACTCCCTTCAAGATCGCTGCCATTTCAATTGATGATTCACGAACATCATCCCGTGTAAAGTCATTTGTGGCCGGCCGCGGATGGACTTTTGATATTTACCTTGATGTAAACAGCGATTTAAAAAGAGCACTTAATATTAATGACGTACCGCATATACTGATCATTAAAAAAGGGAAAATAGTTTACCAGCATAATGGCTATGTACCCGGCAATGAAATTGAGTTATTCGAAAAACTGAAATCACTTTAATTATTATCTCAACCCAATATGAAGTCCTTTTTTTATACTCTTATCTGTATAGGAATTATTAATACCAGCTTTGCACAGCAAAATATTTTAAGCGGAAATTTAAGTGGAAGCTTTGAATCATACACTCAACTTTACCAGAAAGACGAAAAGATCAATGCTATTTTACCGCAGGACCGGGTCGGCTCGAACAACTACCTGAAACTCGACTATAACTACAAACAGTTTACAGTTGGTATACAGTTTGAATCTTATTTGCCTACTGTTGCTGGTTATCCATTTTCAATTAATGAAAGCAAGATTGCCAATAAATATTTTAAATACACTGCAAAAAAATTCTCTCTACAGGTTGGAGATTTTTATGAGCAATTCGGCAGTGGGCTGATCTATCGTAGCTGGGAAAACCGCCAGATTGGTATTAATAATGCATTGGAAGGAGTAAATGTACAACTGAAGCCAGTGGATTTTATAAAACTAAAAGTTGTATATGGACGTATGCGAAATGTTTTTAGTTACTCTAATTCGGTGATCAGGGGAGCTGATGTTGAATTTGATCTTTCACAAATAAAAAAATCAGAGATCCCGGCTAAAACAAAATTTGCATTAGGTTTCAGTTATGTGAGCCGCTATCAACAATATACAGGGCCTGATCCAAATTTTCCGCCGACAGCAAAAGCTGCTTCTGTACGAATGGATATACAGGGACAAGTTGCATCTCTTTCATTAGAATATGTACACAAGCAGAAAGATCCGCATGTGCAGAATAATTTTGATATGACAACTGGTAAAGCATTTTTGGTGAATGCTTCCTATGCAAAAAACAAACTGGGTATCAATTTAAATTTCCGCGGAATGGAGAACATGGATTTCCGTGGTGAACGGGAAGCTACCGGCTCAAGTATGCTGGTAAATTATATTCCTGCTTTAACGAGACAGCATGATTATCTCACCACTAATATCTATTTGTATAATCCGCAGGTATATGGCGAAATAGGCGGGCAGTTCGAATTGTTTTACAATTTTTCAAAGAAACCCAGTAAGAGTTCAAAACTTGCATTCAATTTTTCTCATTATCGTTCACTGGACGACCCGAATAACATCTTAAGTTTTGGTGACGAAAAATATTTCCAGGACCTGAACGTGGAGTGGAAAAAGAAATGGAACAGCAAATGGAATACGATATTAGCATTCCATAATGTATTTCATAACAAATCAGTAATTGAAGGAGGGGTGTATGATAATATTAAAGCAAATATTGTATTGCTGAACGCAACTTATAAATATGCAAGAACAAAATCATTCCGTTTTGAATTGCAGCATTTATCAACCGAGCAGGATAATGGGAACTGGGCAGCTGCTGTTGCAGAATTTTCATTTGCTCCGAAATGGATCGTTTATGCAAGCGATCTTTATAACTATGGTAAAACAGATCTGCACTATCCTGTTGTTGGCGGAAGTTATTCAAAAAGCGGAACCCGGTTTGGTCTTAGTTATGGAAGACAACGTGCTGGTTTGCTTTGTGTAGGTGGTGTTTGCCGGTTTGTTCCTGCTGCAAGTGGAATTACTGCAACATTGACCACAACTTTTAATTAAAGCTGCTTTACTACGTTTGCCACTACCTGCGGTTTTCCTAATGTATAATAATGCAACACGGGTACACCGGCAGCTTTCAACTCTTTTGATTGAGCCAGCAACCATTCTTCACCAACCTTTTCGCAATCCTCATCTGTTTTACATTGAATAATTGCATTTAACAGGTCAGTTGGAAGATCGACATAAAATGTACGGGGAATTATAGCAAGCTGTTTTTTTGAAGTAAGCGGTTTTAATCCCGGTATGATTGGAACAGTAATACCTGCGGCACGGCAATTATCTACAAATGAGAAGAATTTTTTATTGTCGAAAAACATTTGGGTAACAATATAATCCGCCCCTGTATCCACTTTTGCTTTCAGGTATTTAATATCTGCTTCCATATTGGCTGCTTCGAAATGTTTTTCCGGATAACCGGCTACACCAATGCAAAACTTTGTGCCGTTTGTTCCTTTTAATTCTTCCTCCAGGTAAATACCATGGTTCAGGTTTACAACTTGTTTTAAAAGATCACTTGCATACTTATGGCCACCAGGTTCTGGTTCAAAAGCAGTTTCATTTTTTGCCGCATCACCCCGAAGCACCAGCACATTATCAATGCCGAGATAGCTTAGCGTAAGCAATGCATCTTCCGTATCCTGTTTGGAGAAACCGCCGCAGATCAAATGCGGTACTGTATCTACATTATACCTATTCATAATTGAAGCACAGATGGCTTCGGTGCCGGGTCGCTTTCTTACAACTACTTTTTCGAAGCTGCCGTCAGTTCTTTTTTTAAAAACATGCTCACTGCGGTGATAAGTAACATTAATATAAGCAGGTTTAAATTCCATTAAAGGATCCAAATGCTTGTATAAGGCATCAATGCCTTTGCCTTTCAATGGTGGTAATACTTCAAACGATACTAAAGTTCCTTGTGCCTTGTTAATGTGGTCAATTATTTTCATTCTGCTAAATTGGCTGCAAAAATAGGGCAGTAGAGAGTACTGGCAAAAGGAATGAAAGGCTGTTAGCTTTAGCTGTTTTTGCTTAGTAATAGGTTATTATGAATATTTACCTTATTTGCCGCTTTTGTCGATAGTAATCGTTTTGCCGTCCTTCATCACTGTTGCTTTTCCGTTTTTGCTGAAGGCAATGGAATTGACAGTTGAATACTGGGTCTTGGGAATAGTAAACTGGTAAGGAATCACCAACTCTCCTTTTGTATTAATATATCCGTATACACCTTCTTTATTGGGCACAGCAGCCAACCCATTTGAAAAATCGCCATGATCAAAGAAGTCATCTGACTCAGACTTAAAAATTTCTTTTCCGGCTTTATTAATATACCGTATAGGATCTGAATACCCTTTATGATAAAAGGCAAACCCCTCTTTAAACTCACTTGCATTTAAGTAGCTAGCCTTTATTCCAGCAAGTTCTTTTCCCGTTTTATTGATATAGACTTCATATGTCTCTCCATCTTTATCTTTTTTCCCGACAACAGCCAAACCTTCATGAAAATTTTCTGCACTCTCATATATTGCCGGCAATTTTATTTTTCCGGCAGTATCCATAAATCCCCACTTCCCTTTTTGTCTTACAGGTAACAACCCCTCTGTAAACTGGCCGGAATAATATGGATTGCCATTATTTTTAAACCCATAATCGTTAACCATCATCTTTTTTGTACTGATGTTATACATTTTAAAATCCTTATCCTCATTAGTACTCACCAGGATAAATGGGATATCCCCTTTCATGGTGGTATCTCTTCTGAAAGTATGTGTCTGAATTTTATCCATAATAATTTTTCCATCAGTTGTCATCAATACACCATTGGCATTTTCCCAGGCTTCAATCAGCAAAAGCTGTTGCTTGTTGAAAATTTCAATCCCTTTAAAAGCATTTTCCTTCAAAAGGCCTTTTTGTATATTGTACACAGTCATAGCAATGGAGTTGCTGGTTTCTGTATACAGCACTAACAATGTATCAGCACCTGCTATTTCAAAATATTTATTTCTGTGATTTAAACTAAGCAGGTTTTTTCCCTGGGTGGTAAGTAAGAGGTAATAATTCAGAGATTCATATTTGCCGGTTTCTTTACATAAAAAGGTGGTATCATTCAGACGGTAAAAACTCGAATAGATCGGACGGGTTATTTCTTTACCATTACTATCAAGCAAACCAAAACCACTGCAGCCACTGATAGAAGCAGATGTACTGCCATAATAGTAGATGCCTGGAATGGCACTTTCCTCAAGACATGCATATTGGGCAGGAACAATTTCACGACCTCCTTTTTTTATCAGTCCGTATTTGAAATACTGCATGTCACCGGATTTACGGTTTTTGTTTTCATAAGTAATGATAGCCCGGCCATTCTGAAATGGTTTGGCTGATGCATAAGGTGCATCACAAACAAACTCTCCTTTTTCATTTACAAAATCATAATGTACATTATAACCAGCCGGACCATCCACATATACCATTGCCATACCATCGCTGAAGCCTCCCATTACCGTTTTCACTTTATCGTTGAATGTAAATACAACTTCTCCTTTCGTATTAATAGCCTTCCATACTTTTTCTCCATCAAAGCGAACAGCAGTCAACTTATCCTGGAATGGGAAAGCGGCCTCCAATGTTAGTGGCACCACAATATTCCCTTTTGTATCTATAAACCCTCTTTTGCCATCTTCTCCTGCACACATGGCTACTCCATAACTAAATGAAGAAACTGATTTAAAAGTTTTTTTAAAAATATCTACCCCTTTCTTATCAATGAAAAATGCTTTGCCATCAAGAAAGACGGGAGCAAGACCTTCTGAGAACTCCATAGCTCCATCATACTTTACAGGGATAATCAGTTTCCCTGTTTTGTCAACAAACCCATATTTACCGGCCTGTCTTACTCTGCCTAAGCCTTCGGTAAATGCAAACGTGGTATCATATTGGCATTTGATGACTGTAGTCGCATAATAGCAATCACAAAAACCCCATGTTTTCTTTTTAGTTTGGGGATCGACTTCATTACAAGGCACCAGCTTCTGCCCGGTGGTGGCAGAGCTGGTTAATAATAAAAAGAAAAGGTGGAGGAGGGGGCGGCTTAATTTCATTGCAGTTTTTTTCAAACTTCTTTCTTTATTTGAAAGCAGACAATGTGAAAAAAGTAGTAAAAGACATATCCAGAAGATCATGTATTAAAAAGCCGCTTCATGAAATCATGAGCGGCTTTTTTAATCAAACTAAAATTTTTACAAAAAAAATTAAAAGAATGATGGCTTGTAGAATTGAAAATAAAAATAGCCCCGGTAAAAAAAAGTAGTAAAAAAGTAGTAGTGCCTCAGAGTAGACCGGTTTTCCGCAATGCCTCTGCTCTTGAGTTTACCTGTAGCTTCTCGTAAATATTGCGAATATGTGTACGAACAGTTTCAAGACTTACATATAGTTTATCTGCGATCTCTTTGTAGCGGTATCCCTTACTAAGATGTTCCAGCATTTCCTGTTCTCTACGGCTCAGGTCCTGGAAGTACTCATTTGTTTTTTCACGTATGGCAAATGCCTCAATTACTTTTCTTGCGATCTGGCTGCTGATAGGGCTGCCCCCATGATACACTTCGCTTATTGCTTCAATTACTTTTTCAGGCGGCGTTCCTTTTAATAAATAGCTGGTAGCGCCTGCTTTTAATGCATTAAAAATATTATCCGGGTTATCATACACTGTCAATACCATCATCTGCATGCGGGGATGAAGCATTTTTAATCGTTGTATGCAATCGATACCATTCATGCCCGGAAGATTGATATCGAAAAGTGCAATCTCAACCGGATAGGCAGTCAGCTCTTTCAATGCTGTTTCAGCATCTGCAAACATGCGCAGCTCTTTTACATCAATATTCAGCTGTATCTGCTCAGCCAGGTAGTGGCGCACTTTTTCATCATCTTCAATAATTGCTATGGACTCAATTTTCACCATTCAAATTTGCAATTTGTTATTTTTTGAAAGAATGTGATTTAAGTAGTACGCCGTTTTAATGGAATACTATAAATAAAGGAGCTTCCCTTTCCGGACTCTGATTCAGCTTTAAGTTCACCATCCAGTTCTTTTATACGGTGATGGATATTTTTTAAGCCATTACCTGTTAATTTCCTGCTGGTATCAAATCCCACACCATCATCCTGTATTGAAAAACTGATTTTTCCATTTTCCAAACTCGCTTTTATATCAATACTAGTTGCCTTGCTGTATTTAATGGCATTATTGACTATTTCTTTTGTCACCAGTAAGATATTTCTGCGTTGTTCATTTGACAATGTAATGTTTTCATTTTGCTCGGGCAACTGAATGCTGTATTCCATTCCTGAATATTCAAGCTGTTTATTTAATTGTTCCCGCAAGTAGGAGAATAACTGATCAAGCGTCTTATTTTCCGGGTTAAGGCTCCAGATAATTTCACTCATATTACTTACCAACTTGCGGCTGGTACCGCCGATATCATCCAATTCCTTATTTCCTGTAGCCCCCAGTTTGTTTTTTGCTGATTCACTCATTAATGTTATTTGCGTAAGTCCTGCTCCAATATCATCATGCATTTCCCTTGAAATACGCTGCCTTTCTTTATCAAGTTCCTTCTGCTTTTCTAACTCAGCTATTTTGGTTTTTAATTTTTCCTGCACAAAAAAACGGGTGATTAAAACAATTGTAAGCAACACTGCAAGAGCAGCTAGTGTATAGAACCACCATGTTTTCCAGAAAGGTGGATGAATAAATATTGTAACAGTTCTTGCAGCATCACTCCACACGCCCAGGCTACCTTCTGCTTTTATTTTAAAAGTATAGTTTCCATTGGGCAAATTATTATACCTCACTTCATTTAATGTATTACTGTAAACCCAATCTTTATCCCAACCTTCAAGTTGATATTTATAGCGGACTTTATTGGCATTGTTAAAATCGATTCCGCGGAATTGAAAGAATAAATTGTTTTTGTAATAAGGAAGATTTACTGTGCTGATGAACTCAGCAGCAACTGAACTATCGGCTTCTTCTTCGTTCACCATAAACCGGGTAAGTTGAAGGTTGGGTTGTGTAGCGTTTGATTGAATATCCTCCGGCCTGAACCATACTACCCCTTTTACGCTGCCAAAATATAAACTACCACTGCTTCCTTTATAAAAAGCACCGGTATTGAACTCGTTTACAGGTAAACCTTCAGATACTGTATAATTAATAAAATTAATTTCCGGAAAAACAGATCCTTCTTTAAATATCAATTTTCCTTTTGATAAACCATTATTAGTGCTGGCCCATAATTCATCTTTGGTATTTATCACTCCATATACAAAACTGCTGAGCAACCCATCCTGTTCAGTATAAAACCGGTACTGGTCAGTTGATGAATGGTAAGCAAGTAAACCATCTGTTGTTGATATCCAAACTAAGCGGCTCTGTCCGTCATACAGAATTGATTTTACATTTAGTCCTGTGAATATTCTTTTTTCAGGGGACACGTCATCTGGTCTATTAAATATCATAACCCCTCCGGATTCTGGCACAATCCAGATTTTTCCTTCCGGCGATTGCCAGATATTAATTACTCTCGATTGACCAAAATTTGTAATATAACTGATTGAATAGTTGTTTTCTTTTTTTGTAACACTGTATAATCCAATATTGGTCCCAATCAACCAACTATTATTATATTCTGACATACTGCTTAATTGCGGAGTTTGTAATGCACTTACCGGAACCGGCATTTTAAGCGAGATAAAATTTTTCTTCCCTTTTTCTTTTATATACAGGTAGCCTGAATAGCTCGTCCAGAGATTACCACTGCTGTCTTTAGCAATGAGAGGAACAGATTTTCCATAAGGAAGCTTAGGATCGAAATAAGGAAATAGCAATGACTCTCCTCTCCTCGTTTTCTTATTTACAATAAAAACTCCATTTTGAAAAGTACCAAGCCACATATTGTCTTCCTCATCTTCATAAATAGAGTAAACAAACAGATCCTGGTTAATATTATTCCCGGTTAATGCATCCGGGTATTTTTTAAACCGATTCGTGGATATATCTGCTTTTAATAAGCCCAGCACATCAGCACCGATCCAGAGATTACCTGTTGTATCAACATACATACAATACACAGGATAATTAGTACGGGCATTGCCGTTTATGTTACCCCGCCATATAAATTCATTCGCATCTTCCGGTTTATAATAAACATTACCTTCCTGGTCACCTGCCCATATATTTCTTTTTTCATCGGTAATGATACGTCTTATCATTCCTTGCTTTATAGTTTGCGGCGTATTGGTCTTAATACAATTTCCGGTTTCTAATGTCTTCGTATCAAACCAGTCTATTCTATTATCACTTCCGAGGTAAAGTATATCACGACATAATGAGATTGAGAAAAAACTTTGACTGGATATGAACCGACTCCATGACCGGCTTATTATGTCAAAACATAATACTCCTTTTCGTGAAGCAAACCAGAGTTTACTTTTTCCATCAAAAACTCCATTATACATTAACGGAATACTGTTTCCTTCTTCATCTTTTATAGTAACCGGGTAGTTAAAACATTTATCTGTTCCTGTATTCAAAGCAAACAATCCTTCGGCCGCAGAAGCAAACCAGGTATAACCATTTTGTACAATTAATGGATTGGCAAACAATTTAGTTTGAGGAACACCTTCCGCCCCTCCTTTTCGATTCCTGTTCCAGTATAGTTTATGCTGTGTAAAAACCTGTTGTCTCTTTTTGAAGCAATTGACCACTCTATCTGATCCAAACCATATCTGCTCCTGCTCATCTTCAAGTAAAGCGCTACGGATAATCCTTCCTTCCATCTGTCTTTTAGATGGTTCATAAGCAGGCTTATAAGCTCTCATTTCTAAACCATCAAACCGATTGAGGCCATTAGCAGTTGCGATCCACATAAAACCCTGCTTGTCCTTTAAGATAGCATACACGGTATTTTGTGAAAGACCCGGTATATTTTCAAACCGCAGCGGAAGATCTGGCTGAGCATTTATGTGCACAGGCAGAATTAACAATAGCAGTGGAAGAAGTTTCAGGTTCATATCAACTGCACTAAATATAAAAATAAATTCAGTCTTTGTTAAATCGTTTGCTATCGTTCCTGCATATTCTTATTGAACCCTTATTTTTGCCCACAATGCTGCATACCATCCATACAAAGAACCTGGTAAAAAAATACGGCCAACGTGTCGTAGTAGATCATGTTTCCATTGAAGTAAAACAAGGAGAGATCGTTGGTTTGCTCGGGCCGAATGGCGCTGGCAAAACAACAACATTTTACCAGGTCGTAGGTTTGATAAAACCCGATGAAGGAAAAGTTTTTTTGGATGAGGAAGATATAACCAGCCAGGCTATGTATAAAAGGGCTAAAATGGGATTGGGTTATCTGCCACAGGAAGCATCTGTATTCCGTAAACTGAGTGTAGAAGATAATATTGCAGCTATCCTGGAAATGACTAACCTCAGTAAACATGAACAGCGAGCTAAACTGGAAACATTGATCAGTGAATTTCGTTTGGGTCATGTACGCAAAAACAATGGAGATGTGCTGAGCGGTGGCGAAAGAAGAAGAACAGAAATAGCAAGAGCATTGGCTGTTGATCCGAAATTTATTTTACTGGACGAGCCTTTTGCGGGTATTGACCCGATCGCCGTAGAAGATATCCAGGCTATTGTTGCCAAATTGAAATACAAAAACATCGGCATTCTTATTACTGACCATAATGTAACGGAAACACTTTCTATCTGCGACCGGGCTTATTTGCTTATCGAAGGAAAAATTTATAAACATGGAACGGCTGAAGAACTTTCTGATGATGATGAAGTAAAAAGATTATATCTCGGAAGAAATTTCGTATTGAAACGTAAGGATTATTTGCATGAAGAAGCAAGGGGCGAACGAAAACCAACTTTAGACAACCTGATCCTTTCGGTTGAAAGTGCTTTGGACTGGGGTAAGAAAATTGATGCTGCTGATATTGACAGACGCTCCGGTTTCGGAGAAAAGCTTGCACCATTGAATTCGACCAGTGACCTGGGCCTTGACGATTATAATACGTTCCTGGCAGAGATAAGGAATTCCTTGATAAAATATGGACAGGAAAATAATAATAAGGAAGTATTGGACCGGGCAGAAACCCTTTTTCTTGAACCTGAAGCATTAGACAGTAACTTAAACATGATCCTGGTTTATTTAAAAAGTGATAAGAATTAATCGCAATGCCCCTCAAAGTAATTGCCTTCGATGCAGATGATACCCTTTGGGTAAATGAACCTTATTTCCAGGAAACAGAAAAAAATTCTGTGCATTGCTGGAAGACTATCTCCCACATCATACTATAATGCAGGAATTATTCAAAACAGAGATGCAGACCTTGTCTTTGTATGGATACGGCATTAAAGGTTTTGTATTGTCCATGATCGAAACAGCTTTGCGGGTTTCCAATAATAATGTGAGCCTTGATATTATTGAAAAAATAATTCAGTATGGAAAAGATCAGATGGAACACCCCATCGAAATGCTGGAAGGGATGGAAGAAGCCTTGCATTCATTAAAAAAGAAATACAAGTTGGTGGTTGCGACAAAAGGAGATCTCGTAGATCAGGAAAGAAAGCTGAAAAAGTCCGGGCTCGAACATTATTTTCACCATATAGAAATTATGAGTGAAAAGCAGGAGGCTGATTATACAAAACTGATCAAACATCTTGATATTAATCCTGATGAATTTCTCATGATCGGTAATTCGTTGAAATCGGATGTGATGCCGGTACTGGCACTGGGTGGCCATGCTGTTCATATTCCTTATCACACCACCTGGGCACACGAAGTGGTGGAGCAAACCATTGAACATCCAAATTTCCGGCAGGCAGCGACCATAAAAGATATTCTCCCGGATTTACTCCACTGATTTTTTCTGCTTATTTTGTAGCCTTCTTATTGAAACGAATTGTGCATTATGGATTACCAGGCCTTACCAAAAATTGAATTGCACCTGCATCTTGATTGCAGCCTTAGTTATAAAGTTGTAAAACAAATACAACCTTCCATTACTTACGAAGAATATCAGGACTCATTTGTTGCTCCTCCTAAATGCACCGACCTGGTTGATTATTTAAAAAGAGCTGTAAAAGGGTTTGAGCTGATGCAGACCAAAGAACAACTGCAGTTAGTAACGCTGGATGTATGCGACCAGTTAAAAGCTGATGGTTTGATCTATGCAGAGATCCGTTTTGCACCATTACTGCATATTGCAAAAGGATTAACTCCAACTGAAGTTGTGCAAACAATTAATGATACAATAAGTGAAGGAATAGCAAAAACAGGCGTTGAGCTAAGATTGATCCTTTGTACACTCCGTCATTATACAGAAGAACAAAGCATGGAAACAGTTGAGTTGGTAAAAGAATTCAAAGGAACGAATGTTGTTGCATTTGATATCGCTGGTGATGAAGCCGGGTGCCCGGTAAAGAATCATATCAAAGCGTTTGAATTTGCAAAAGCAAATAATATTCATATCACTTCACATGCTGGAGAAGCCAAAGGACCGGAAAGTGTTTGGGAAACACTGGAGCATTTTCATCCTTCACGTATCGGGCATGGCGTTAGAAGTGCTGAAGATGAAAAGTTGCTTAATCATTTAAAAAAAGAAAATATACATCTCGAAGTATGTCCTACCAGTAATGTGCAAACGAATGTAGTAGATATAATACAAGAACATCCTGCCAATAAAATTTATAAGCACGGAGTATCCATGAGTATTAATACAGATGCGAGAACTGTGAGCCCGGTTACACTCAGCAGCGAATACGCATTACTCGAAAAAACATTTAGCTGGAATAAAGAACACTTCCTGAAATGCAATCTCGAAGCTATTGCCCACTCTTTCTGTGAAGATTCCTTAAAGCAAAAACTAAAACAGAAAATCATTGCTGCTTATAATAGCCGGTAATCCCGAAATATTATTTATTTTGGCGTAACAATGAAAATTCTTTCTCCTGCCATATCATCTCTTGCCCGTATGCGTATGTGGCGTATCGAAGCCTGGATGAATAATCCTGTAGAAGCCCAGCGGGATGTATTGCAGGGATTGGTTACTGCCGCACAATATACTGAGTTTGGCAAAAAATATAATTTCTCCAAATTGTTTACCATCCGTTCATTCAAACAAACTGTTCCTGTTCATGAATATGAAGATCTGAAACCTTATATAACCCGTATTATGAATGGCGAGCAAAACCTGCTCTGGAATACCCCGGTATATTGGTTTGCGAAAAGCAGCGGTACCACAAGTGATAAAAGCAAGTTTATTCCCATCAGTGAAGAAAGCCTTGAAGATTGTCATTACAAAGCAGCTAAGGATGTGCTTACGATGTATTACAATTTTAATCCTGATTCCGAATTACTGACAGGTAAAGGATTAGTGATCGGTGGCAGTCATACTATTAACCCGGTAAATGATGAAGCTCAGTTTGGTGATTTAAGTGCTGTGCTGTTACAAAACACTCCCTTCTGGGGGCACTGGTTACGTACTCCTGATCTAAGTATTGCGCTGATGGATGAATGGGAAAGTAAAATTGAAAAGCTTGCAGAAAGTACCATTAAAGAAAATGTAACTTCTATTTCAGGTGTGCCTACATGGACCCTTGTATTATTTAAACGCATACTTGAAATAACCGGTAAAAAAACAATGGCTGAGGTTTGGCCTTCGCTTGAACTATACATGCATGGCGGAGTTTCATTCTCCCCTTACCGGGAGCAGTTTAAAAAACTGATAGGAAAAGATATTCATTACCTTGAAATGTATAATGCCAGTGAAGGTTTTTTTGCTGCGCAGGGCCAGCCCCGCCAGGGCGGGGAACATCCTGGTGATGATGGCTTGTTATTGTTTTTGGATCATGGAATATTTTATGAATTCATGCCAGCAGGTGAATATGGCAAGAAAGAGCCAAATACAATTGGGTTAGAAGATGTTGAGATTGGAAAAAATTATGCACTCATTATTTCTACTAACGGAGGGTTGTGGCGCTACCAATTAGGTGATACAATACAGTTTACTTCCTTAAAACCTTTTCGCATAAAAGTGTCGGGAAGGCTGAAACATTTTATAAATGCGTTTGGCGAAGAACTGATAGTTGATAATTCTGACCAATCAATTGCTATTGCTTCAGAAAAAACCGGGGCCATTGTAAACGATTATACTGCTGCGCCTATTTATTTTTCCGATTCTTCAAATGGTGCACATGAATGGTTGGTAGAATTTGAAAAAGAACCTGCCGATATAAATATGTTTGCTGATGAATTGGATGCAGCATTGAAAAGTATAAATAGTGATTACGAAGCAAAGCGGCATAAAGACATTGCTTTACGGAAACCAGTTGTACGTATGATGAAGAAAGGAGTATTTACGGAATGGCTGCGAAGCAAAGGAAAACTGGGCGGGCAGCATAAAGTGCCAAGGCTTAGTAATGAAAGAACACTACTTGAAGAAATCCTGGCAATAAAATTTTAACTATTGAGCGAAGTAATCATTTGTAAAAACTGCGGTATTTCGTTTACTGGTAATTATTGTAGTAATTGTGGCGAAAAAATTTATCAGGCTCATGATAAATCCCTTCATCACATACTGCATGAGGCAGTTCACTTTATCACCCATTTTGACGGAGCATTCTTTAAGACAATAAGATTAGTCTTTACCCGCCCGGGACTTTTATCATCAGAATACGTTGCAGGGATCAGGAAAAAATATTTTAAACCTGTTTCACTCTACCTCTTATGTGTTGTAGTCTATTTGCTTTTCCCGTTCTTCAGGGGGCTGAATATGGAGTTTTATTCATATACAAACAAGAACTCCGAATATCAGCGGATAACAATGCCGGTTGCCAGGCAAAAGGCAATAAACAAGAATTTAAGCTTTGAAATACTGGCAAAAAAGTATGATGAAAAATCTGCCAAAGTTTCAAAGATCTTACTGCTTCTTTATCTCCCGCTTACAGCACTTCTATTATCCCTCTTATATTTTAAACAACGAAAATATTTTTTTGATCATTTTATTCTTTCTGCTGAATTGAATTCTTTCCTGGTGGCTTTTGGTTTTTTAATTCTTCCATTATCATTGTATTTAATTGACCGTTTGGGTCATTTTATAAGCAATGATTTCCATCTTCCCATTAGTAATGCGGCAATCGAGTTCATTATCGAAGGTGGTTTTCTTTTGATCATAGTTTTCGCTTTGAAAAGATTTTATAAGCAAAATTGGCTGTGGACGATTGTAAAATCATTGCTATTTTTGATCATCTTTTTAATTGTTATTCTTCCGATCTACAGGATCATTTTATTTTTTACCACAATGATTTTTATATAAACTAACTAATATGAAACTACTCGAAGGAAAATCTGCAATAGTAACCGGCGCAGCCCGTGGTATTGGTGAAGCAATAGCTATTAAGTTTGCAGAACACGGAGCTAACGTCGCTTTTACCTATGTAAGTGCCAGCAGTGCAGAAAAAGCTGCAGCATTGGAAACAAAACTTCAGGGTATGGGTGTAAAAGCAAAAGCTTATAAAAGTAATGCTGGTGATTTTGCACAGTGTGAAGCATTTGTAAATGACGTATTGAAAGAATTTGGTACTGTTGATATATTAGTAAACAATGCGGGTATATCAAAAGATAATTTGTTGATGCGGATGACCCCTGAACAATGGAATGATGTGATACAGGTAAACCTCAATGGTGTATTTTATATGACCAAGCAGGTGATCCGCCCCATGATGAAAGCAAGAAATGGTGCTATCATTAACATGAGCTCTATAATCGGTGAAATGGGAAATGCGGGACAGGGAAGTTATGCAGCAAGTAAAGCCGGTGTAATTGGTTTTACAAAATCTGTTGCAAAAGAACTCGGCAGCCGTAATATCCGTTGCAATGCTATTGCTCCTGGTTTTGTTGAAACAGATATGACCAGTTATTTAAAAGAAGGTGAGGCAGCTGATAAATATAAAGCCGGTATTCCGTTGGGCCGTTTTGCATCAGGAGAAGAAATTGCCAATACAGCATTATTTCTTGCAAGTGATTGGGGAAATTATATTACGGGACAAACGATCAGTGTTTGTGGGGGATTGAATATATAACTAAGAGAAGAAAAAAGAGAAAAGGAGATTGAAAGAATTAACTTGAAAATCGATACATGAATATTAATGAACTCACTGGAATTGTAGTCGATTTGTGTATCAAAATTCATTCTCGAATCGGGCCAGCTGTTTTGAGAGGGTGTATGAGGAGATTTTATATTATGAACTGACAAAGCTGGGTATTAAAGTTGAAAGGCAGCTATTACTCCCAATTGAATATGACGAGCTGTTTATAAAGGATGCTTATAAAATCGATTTGCTGATTGAAGACAAGTTGGTGCTTGAGTTAAAATCCGTTCATCCGTTACCGACTGTCTATTTTAATCAGATTCGTACACATTTATCTCTTCTTAATCTGAAACATGGAATGCTTATAAATTTTAAAGTTGAATTAATGAAAGACGGAATTCACCGTGTATTTAACAACTTCAGCAGAGAAGTGATTGAATAAAAGTATTGAAGCTTGTATCGCCTCTTTTTTCTCCTTTTCTCTTTTTCTTCTCTTAGCCCTGTAGTTTTATTCCTCTTTTTTTAATATACGCATGCCACAAGATCATGGATGCAATAGTCCTATAGGGTCGCCAGGATTCAGCAATAACCAACATTTCTTCTTTGCTTATATGAGGATGCAATTGTTTTACTTCTTTCAAACTATTCACTAAAGCAATATCACCCAAAGGAAATAAATCTGTTCGTTGCAGGGAATGCATGAGATAAACATCTACTGTCCAGTCACCAATACCTTTTATTTTTTTCAACTCGTGTCGTATTTCGTCTTCGTGCTTATTGGCAAGTCGTTTTAATACCAGTTTTTTGCTTTGAACAATCGCAGCCAGCTCCCTTGCATATACGATCTTTTGCCGACTGAAATAACAAGCCCTCAACTCTGCATCCGACAACGATAAAATTTTTGATGGAGTAACAAAGCCAATTTTTTCTTTTAGTTTTTTAAACGCAGCATATGCCGATGCCAGTGAAACCTGCTGTTCAAGAATAAAAAGTATTAATGATTGGAATGAGGCGGGCCTTGTCCACATTGGCGGGTAGCCATGTTGCTTGATTATTTTCTTAAGATCTTTATCCTTTTTGCTAAGCTTATCACAGAATGCGGAAAAATTCTGTTCGTGAAATCTTTCAAACATTTCTTCCTTATTTATGCTTTTGCTTTGAATTTGCTGATAGCGTTTTTTGTAAATTCACTCAACACCAGTTTACCGCTGATAGCTGCCCTTTCCAACAATAATTTATCCCAATGCTCGGTTCCTTTCCAAAATATTTTTTTCATTTCGGTCATTGCCTGTGGAGATGAATGTGCCAGTGTATCCGCCAGCCGTTGTAGTGATTCGTCCATTCCCTCAATCGTAGTATGTACTTCAGAAAACAAGCCTTTTCTTCTTGCCCATTCGGCATTGCGCCACATAGTTGCATCAATAGCTAATGCGCTGAAAGCAGCCGTGCCCATTTTTCTTTCAACGGCAGGGCCTACCACAAATGGTCCGATGCCAACAGCGAGTTCACTTAATTTAATTTCAGCGGATTCGGTTGCAATTGCATAATCACAGGCCGCTGCAAGCCCTACGCCACCTCCTACACATTTTCCTTGAATGCGACCAATAATAAACTTATTACATTCCCGAATTGAATTTATCAAATGGGCGAATCCGCTAAAGAACTTTAGCCCCTCTTTCTCATTTGTAATTGCTAGCAGTTCATCAAACGATGCCCCGGCACAAAAATTTTTTTCACCTCCGGACCGGAGTATGATCACTTTTGTTTCCGGGTCAATAGCATAACGGTGAATCCGCTTTGCCAGATCCTCCAATATACTTCCGGGCAATGAATTGCTTTGCGGATGATAAAACTCTATTGAAGTTATTCCTTTATGTGTTTCCGATTTTACATACGGCTCAGTCATAGCTAAGAGATTAAATAAGAAAATGAGTCAAAAAGATTCCTGTCCAAAGTTATTAAACACACGATGAATTCCATCTTTCATTAAATCAACCTTAAAATTGATAAGCATACCATGCTTTAAATTTAAAAGAGACAACTGTGTTCTTAATTGTTTAAAATAAACAGGCGGCAATGGATGAATCGACTTTAGCTCAAGTACGAGTTTCTTTTCTAAAAATAAATCGAGCTTATAAGCATCCTTTACAATTATTTCATCATATTCTATTGGCAGAAGGATTTGTCTTTCAGTATAAATTCCAAGTTTGATGAGTTCATGATACAAAATCTCTTCATAAACTCTTTCAAAACAACCCGGACCAATTCTGGAATGAATCTTTACACACAAATCGACCACTATTCCAGTGAGTTTATTTATATCCACGTAAGCATAGATTTAGTCAATAAAAACAACCAGTGCTTTTTCTCCTTTTCTCTTTTATCCTCTTAGTCTTTTCTTTGTACCATCGTCAATATCGTCGCTACACCGGTCACTTCATTTGTTTCATCTAAGAATTCAACCAACCATTTTACAATTCCTTTATCAATATCATCGCCTCTTTTAAGATCTTCCGGTTTTTCTATCACCCGTTTATCATTGGGTAATTTTTCTTTGCAGGTGAAACGGATATGAATTTCAGCACCCGGATAAACTGGTTTTGTAAAACGTAACTCATCAATACCATAATTCAGCAGTACGGGGTTCTTTTCATAACTGTCAACAAATAACCCTGCTGCAATGCTCATGATAAAATAACCATGTGCTACCTGCTGCTCAAACATAGTTCCGGTAAAATCTGTTGTTTTTATATGGGCATAAAAATGGTCACCACTCAGATCAGCAAACCGGTCAATATCTTCTGATGTAATTATTCTTTTCTCAGTAATGATCTGATCGCCGACCTGTAGCTCTTCAAAATATTTTTTGAAAGGATGCTTACCCGGATCTCTCCCTTTAGCGTTTTGCTGGTAAACGTTAGTGATGGCAGTAATAGTCGTTGGCGAACCCTGCAATGCTGTTCTTTGCAAATAATGTTTTACCCCTCTCAAACCACCCATTTCTTCACCGCCCCCTGCACGACCCGGCCCGCCATGTACAAGCAATGGCAGCGGCGAACCATGACCTGTGTTCTCTTTGGCACATTCATTATTCAGCACCAGTATTCTTCCATGATGTGTGGCAGTTTCAATCACATATTTTTTTGCAATAGCATAATCTGCTGTTACAATCGTTGTAACTAAACTTCCTTTACCCATTTTACTCAAAGTAATTGCCTCATCTAAATTTTTATACGGCATCAATGTGCTCACGGGGCCGAAGGCTTCAATCTCATGTACTTCTTTTGCTGCAAAAGGGTTTTTATTCATCAATAACACCGGCGACATAAATGCCCCTTTGATAGAATCTGCATCTATTACTTCCACACTATCAAGGCTGCCATGTATAATTTGAGAAGATGCAAGTAGTTTCTGAACCTGCATCCTAACCTCTTCTCTCTGACTTTCTCCTGCCAAACTTCCCATCCTTACTTTTTCATTCAGCGGATTACCAATTACAGTTTGTGCTAACGAAGTGCTGATAGCTTTCCGCATTTCATCCAATTTATTTTCCGGCACAAATATGCGGCGTACTCCTGTACAGCGCTGACCAGCTTTGAGTGTCATCTCCTTTCTTATCTCTTTTATAAAAATATCCCACTCCGGTTTATCCGGTGTTACATCTTCACCGAGTACAATACAGTTTAACGAATCGGCTTCCATATTAAAAGGAACATTCTCTTTTAATATTACAGGGTTCGATTTTAGCATTAATCCTGTTGACGCACTGCCGGTAAATGTTATTACATCCTGTGATGTTACATGATTTAATAAATCACCTGCACTGCCACAGATCAATTGAAGCGAACCTTCTGGTAAAATTTTTGAAGCGATAATTTCTTTTACTACTGCTTCCGTCAAAAAAGAAGTGATGGTTGCTGGTTTTACGATCGCCGGCATTCCCGCTAATAAGTTCACTGCAATCTTTTCCAGCATTCCCCAAACAGGAAAATTAAATGCATTGATATGAATAGCCACGCCTTCTTTAGGAACAAGAATATGCGTTCCCATAAAAGTGTTGTTCTTACTGAGGTTATGACTATCGCCATCAATACAAAAAACTTCATCAGGGAATTTCCGACGCAGCGAAGCATTGGCAAATAAGTTTCCAATGCCGCCTTCTATATCCACCCAGCTATCTGCTTTGGTTGCCCCGGTCAGGTAACTGATCTTATAAAATTTATCCAGGTGATTTCTTAAATGCAATGCCAATGCTTTAAGCATATTGCCCCGCTGGTGAAATGTCATTTTGCGCAAAGCAGGATTGCCAACTGTCCTTGCATAATCAGTCATTGATTTAAAGTCAAGTCCCTTTGACGTAGCAGCACCCACCGGTTCACCAGTAACAGCATTGAATAATAGTTGGCCGTCTCCATCTCCCGTTATCCATTTCCCCGCAATATAGTTTTCAAGTTTGAGCATCAGCAAGCAAATTTTTATAAAGGTAACCGAAAATAAAAAGAGCTTTCAATAATGAAAGCTCCTGTATAAAATATACCGGCAAGTTATAATACTTCTATTCCAAACTGGCGCAGGTGGTGAAGGGCATGCTTGTGCATGATCTGGATATTCTCTTCAAAATTCAATTCACCAAATGCGGGATGTATTGTTTTTTTGGTTGGCTCATTTTCGAAAGCCTCAAAAAAATAGATCAGCTCTTCCTGTAATTTTCCAATGGCAGCTTCCTTAGTATGCTTTTTTAAAGGCAACGGCTCAGGTGGCAATACGGGGCTTTTGGTGTTTTCTTTGAACTGTTTTTCGCTGAGCATGAATTCACGAAATTTCGGGAGTTTATCGGCAGGTGTTGCTATAGGCAATTGTATTTTGCCACTTGCAACCATTGTTACATCTGTAAAATGCTCAATCATCTGTTGCAAATTCATTTTACCCCAACGGGCCGGTGTATTTGCTTCCAGTCTTTGAAGCAGGGAAATAAATTTAGTCCGAAGAAAATTCTCTTTTTCCAGGCTCATTAGTGTGTTTTGGATTTGCAAGATTACGACTTTCGCATTCTTTTAAACAAAAAGTCCCGTCCCGATAGCTATCGGGACGGGACGAACTTTATGAATGTAACTTTTATTTCATTTTTTTATCGATAGTTGCTGATAAGCGGTCAAATATATCATCCACCGAGCCTTCGCCTTCTAATATTTTAAATTTCCCTGCTTTTTTATAATGCTCTGCAACCGGGCTGGTTTCCTTCTTGTAAACATCAAATCGTTTACGGATCACAGTCTCATCTGTATCATCGCTACGACCCGAAGTTTTGCCGCGGTTTAATAAACGTTTTATTAGCTCCTCTTCGTTTACTTCCAGCAAAAGCACGGAAGATATTTCTGTTTTTTTTAATGATAACAATTTATCCAATGCTTCTGCCTGTGCTTTTGTACGGGGAAATCCATCAAACAAAAAACCAATGGCTTCTGCATGTTTATCAAAAAAAGAATCCACCATACCGATCACCACTTCGTCTGGAACCAGTTGGCCTTTATCAATAAAATGTTTTGCTTCCATCCCCAGCGGTGTCTTTTCAGTTATTTCGCTGCGCAATAAGTTACCGGTTGAAAGATGCACCAGTTTATATTTCTCCACCAGCCGCTCAGACTGTGTTCCCTTCCCGCTGCCAGGCGGGCCGAATAAAATAAGATTGAACATTTAACTTACTAACCTTGGGTGAATGACAAATATAATAACCGGCTTTTAAAATTCTCAGAATAGAGCCCTGATTGCCAAAATAAAGCCCCAAAAGGGGGTTTGTAAAGGATTGTTAAGGCTTTAGCCCTGTCAGCAGCCCCGCAAACCAGCCAACCAATGATTACGTAAATTTGTTTAATCAAATAAATGAACATGAAAAAGTGGAACCTGGTAATAATTCTCATGGCTGGCCTGTTTCAGCAGTGCAGCTACTCGCAGAATTCATCAAAAGAAAATAAAAAAACAACGACTATGGAAAATAATGAAAAGAAAAACCCTGCCTATTCAAGAACTGATACATCAAAAGTGAATATGAGTGAAGATGAATGGAAAAAAGTGCTGCCAAAAGATGTTTATTCTATTGCCCGGTTAAAAGGTACAGAAAGAGCCTGGACAAGTAAGTTTGAAAACTTTAGTGATACAGGCACTTACTATTGTGCTGCCTGCGGTAATCCTTTATTTAAAAGCGATACCAAATTTGACAGCGGTTGCGGCTGGCCAAGTTTTTATGAACCTATTTCCAAAGGAAGTATTATTTATACGCCGGATAACACATATGGCATGACGAGAACAGAAACACAATGCGGCCGCTGCAAAGCACATTTAGGCCATGTGTTTGATGATGGCCCTCCGCCAACGGGTTTGCGTTATTGTATCAATGGCGTAGTACTGGATTTTGAAAAAGCAAAAGAGGCGGAGAAAAAGTATAATGAAAAGGAAAATCCTCAATAAGATCTGATGATTATCTCTGATAAAAAACTCCTTCCCAATAGAAGGAGTTTTTTTATTTCCCGCATTTACAGCCATCTGTAAAAAGTTTTTTCCGCTCGCCATCTTATCCTTAAGTTTAGCCTCCCAAACAAATTTAATTATGAGAAGATTCCTGTTGATGATCGCAACTATATTCGTTTGCATCAGTGTTACCGCACAAAAAGTTTCTTTAGAACAATTTAAAAATCTTAAACCCCGTAATATTGGCCCGGCCGGTATGAGCGGACGCATCACATCTGTTGACGTAGTTGAGGATAATCCTAATATTATTTACCTGGGCTCAGCTTCCGGTGGCGTATGGAAAACCGAGAACAGTGGTAATTCATGGGCGGCTGTGTTTGATGAACAACCTACTCAGAATATAGGCTCTGTAGCGGTTCAGCAATCTAATCCGAATATTGTTTGGGTAGGAACGGGTGAAGGAAACCCTCGCAACTCTCTTAATCTTGGTGAGGGTATCTACAAAAGTCTGGATGCCGGCAAAACATGGAAATGCATGGGCCTTGAGAAAACAAAAAATATTCATCGCATTATTATCGATCCTGCTAATTCAAATACAGTATATGTAGCAGCAATCGGTAATCCTTTTGCAGCACATCCTGAACGTGGTGTTTTTAAAACAACTGATGGTGGTGATACATGGACAAAGGTTTTATATACAACGGATAGTTCTGGTTGTGCCGATATGGTAATGGACCCTTCAAACCCTAACCGGATCATTGCTTCTATGTGGCAACACCGCAGAACACCTTGGGATTTTAAAAGTGGTGGACCCGGCAGCGGTTTATATATCACAATTGATGGAGGCAAAAAATGGAAAAAGCTGGGCAAGGACGATGGATTACCAGATGGTAATTTCGGAAGAATTGGATTGGCATTTGCCACCAATGATCCACGCCGTGTGTATGCAATGGTGGAAGCGACAAAAAATGGTTTTTATAAAAGCGATGACGGCGGCATGAAATGGGAGTTGGTAACGAATGATGCGAGATGGGTAACTAATCGTCCTTTTTATTTCCAGGATATAAGAGTTGATACTAAAAACGAAAATCGTATTTACAATATTCATGACCGTGTTGAAATGAGTGAAGACGGAGGAAAAACATTCAACGATTTCTTACCTTATGCCGGCATTCACCCCGATCATCACGCATGGTGGATCAGTCCGAAGGATCCTAATTTTATGATCGAAGGAAATGATGGTGGAATTGGTATTACACATGACCGTGGTAAAAACTGGACCTTTGATGATAAAATTCCTGCGGGCCAATTTTATCATATAAATGTTGACAATGAAATTCCTTACAATGTAATGGGTGGTATGCAGGATAATGGAACCTGGCATGGCCCTGCTTATACATGGATCAATGGCGGCATAAAAAATTATTATTGGAATAATGTTGGCGGAGGTGATGGATTCGATGCTATGCCCGATGCAGAAGATGCAAGCTGGGTATATAGTCAGAGCCAGGGTGGTAGTGTTGGAAGAAGAAACTGGAAAACAGGTGAAAGCTGGTTTGTTCGTCCTCCATCATTAGATCCTAATTTGATATTGCGTTTTAACTGGAACTCTGCCTTAGCACAAGACCCGTTTGATAAAAAAACAATTTACTTCGGTAGCCAGTTTGTACATAAGAGCCCTGATAAAGGCGTGAATTGGGAGATCATTTCACCTGATCTTACTACAAATGATTCAATAAAAATTGCTGCTTTTAAAAATACGGGTGGATTAACAATGGACGTAACCGGTGCAGAAACACATTGTACTATTCTTACATTGGAGCCATCCAGGAAAGAACAAGGATTATTATGGGCAGGTACAGATGATGGTAATGTGCAACTGACAAGAGATGGTGGAAAAACATGGACAAGTTTCCGCGGAAAAATCCCGGGCTTACCTGCAGATTGCTGGATACCCCAGATAAAAGCATCGGTACATAATGCAGGCGAAGCATTTGTTGTTGCCAATGATTATCGTCGCGGAGATATGAAACCTTATATTTTTCGCACAACAGATTATGGAAAAACATGGACAAGATTAGTAGATGAAAATAAAGTGAAAGGATATGCACTCTGTGTACAGCAAGATGTTGTTGAGCCGAATTTAATTTTTGTTGGTACAGAAAATGGATTATGGATAAGTTTTGATAATGGAACTTCTTTTCAACAATTTAAAAATGGTTATCCATCTGTATCCACTTATGATTTTGCAATACAAGAACGTGAAGCTGATTTGGTGATTGCAACATTCGGCCGTGCATTATGGGTGCTGGATGATATTCGTCCATTAAGAAAAGCCGCAGCAAATAGTGGCAAAGCATTCACATCTCCCATTACTGTTTTTGCAGCGCCGGAAGCATACCAGGCACAATACAAAGCGGCGAACGGCTATGAGTGGAGTGTACTAGGTTTATATGATGCAGAAAACAGGAGACGAGGTGCCGAAGTTTCATTCTTTATCAACAAACCAAAAGGTGCAGATACTGCAAACAGGCAACAACCGGCAGCAGCACCAGTACAACCTGCTGCAGCTCCACAAGGTGGAGGCGGAGGAGGTGGTAGTGGAGGCCGCGGCGGCGGTGGTTTTGGTGGGGGCGGATTCGGACAAGGTGGTGGAGGGGGCAGAAGAGGTGATAGTGCAATGGTGAGAATTTATAACTCCAGTAATGAACTGATAAGAACATTACGTTGGGGTGTTGATACTGGTTTCAACAGAAACTACTGGGGAATGGAAGAAAAGGGATTTCGTCAGCCCGGTTCACCAAAACCTGCACCGGGGGCACAAGAACCGGGAGGCTTTACTGTATTGCCCGGCACATATAAATTAGTAATGACCTATTCAAGAGTATCCGATTCAACATTTATAGTTATAAAAGATGATCCGAGATTGGGCAATCGTAATGATATAAAAATTGCTCAGCGTAAAATGTATGATCGCTTAAGAAAGAGTGCTGATAAGTTAACTGCTGGAATGGATCAGTTAACTGAGAGCGAAGAGTTACTTACTAAAATGCAGGCTCAGCTACGGGGTGTAGAAGGAAAAGACGCTGATTCATTAAGAAAGTCAACCACAAAGATGCAGGACGAAATAAAAGCTATTCGTGAGTTAATTAGCGGTAAGACTTCTGATAAACAAGGTCTGTCAAGAAACCCGTTTGAAATAACTGTAATGACACAGATGCAAACTGCAACGCAATCGATAGGAAGTAAAATGGTGGCTCCGGGTGCGCAACCTGAAAAATTAGTGGAGAATGCTGAAAAATCGATAAAGGAAGCAGTAGATAAGATCAATGCTTTCTACAGTGGCAAATGGAAAGATTATCGCCAGCAGGTAGAAGGAACGAAAGTGAATTTGTTTAAGGATTATAAGCCGATTGAATAAACGGTTGCTTAATAAAAAAACGGGACTTACAAAGTCCCGTTTTTTTATTCAATGATCTTTTCAAAATCAATAAACCGCCCATCGTAGGTAAAGCCCTGGATAACTACTCTTAATTTTTTTGCATTATCAGAGTTAAAGAACCGGATCTTTACTTCTCTTTCTTCGGATGTGATATTTATATTAGGGTTCCAGTAAACTGTTTTACGTTTATCTTCCTTTGTAAAAACTCCATTAGAATAATCCGGTTGTGTGAATTGCTGCGATGCTGTATAACCCGGGGCGAGAAAGAAATTATCATGTCCGAGTTCAGCAACGCTGTAATCATCTGGTTGTTTTGTCCATATAGCGAGTCTTCCTGCAACTCCAAAACCAAACATCGCATTGGTACCTGCCGGAAAATATTTTACCAGTGCAATATCTTTTATAGAAACAGAAAGTAAAGCCTGAACATCTACTTCTACTTCATTCAGGTAAACCTGCACTGGTATCGGACCTCCTGTCAGTGACATGGCCCTTGATGTAGTAAGAGAGTAATTTGAACCGCCACGCCAGTCGATTCTCAGGCCGGGGACTCTTCCCTGCAGGTATTGAAATATATTCTGTGCCCCGCCTTGCGGTGGTTCGTTTACAAAATCAAAAAGCCTAACATTACCCATAGAATTAAACAGCCCGCTTGCATATTTTCTATTCACCATTTCGGCCGGTTTTTTTCTTACCGCACGTACCGTTACATTCTCCAGCAGCTTGTATTCTTCTTTTGTTTTTTCGATATAAGTTTTTACAGCCGCAATTTCCTTTTTGATCTCAGGTTTTGTAAACGACAGTCTCTCTGTTAACGATGATGCAAGTGACGGTGCCGTAAACGCCGGAACTTTTAATTCTACTACTTTATCCAGTGTCACTTCTACTTTACCAGTCTTCTTATCATCCGGTTGAAAATGAAACCGTGCCGTATCATCATACACCAATCCATCCATAACAAACCGACCATCGTTGCTTACCGGTAGTTTAATAAATGAACTTGAGGAATCCTTTGTACGCATCATCACTACGAGATTTCCCTTTGTTACCAGTTTTTTGCTGCCATATTTAAATACTCTTCCAGAGTGAGTGATATAATTATCCTGCAAAGGAGCCTCTGTAGCTTTCTTAACTATGGGTTGAATCCAGTTTCCTGTAATAGCAACAAGATCATTCGCTGATTTTTCTTCGGGGTTTGCTTGTATGCCTCGTAAATCCAATTCGGGGGATGAAGATTCAGCATTTATCAAAACTGAATTAATAATGCTGTTATTCCCGTTTACAGCATCTATATTATCTACAACTGTTACAGCTACTGAAAAATTGCCTTCTGTTGAATCAGGCAAGCCGACAGTAATTACATTTTTAGCTTTAGATGAAAGATTGATCGTATCCTTTTTAAAAATAAGTTCTGCCTGCATATCGGGTTTATATATTACTACATGGCGCATGGCATATGCTTTTTCGTCTGCATCAGTTACTGAAAGATGTAAAATGCCAGGTGGTAGTTTTGTCAGCGGAATGATCCCGTTTGATTCATTGTTATCAAATTTTAATGGCTGCCGAAAAACAATTTTATCAAACATCACACCTGTTAACATAGCTTCATTGTTTTTAAACAGATCAGATGTCTTCTGAACGAGATAGATCTTTCCTTTTGAATTATCCGCTACGCTTAATAATACGCCACTGCTTTGAATAGCCGGCAAATTGAATTCTTTCTTTTCATTTCCCTGTAAAACTAATTCTGCTTTATACTTTTCATTTATTGATGGCACAAAACTAAAACTTCCTGTTCCATTTATGTTATTGGCGGCAAACACTACCGTATCATTTTTTGAATTAGACACCAACAATGCAGCATTGCTAAGTTGCGCAGTCGGAGTTATTAATGTAAACGCAACAGTATTAGTTAAACCTGAAACAAGCTGACCGCTTTCAGGATAAAACTGAACATTATAAGATGTAATGGGGTTAGTCGTATATTTTTCGGGAATAAAAGAAGGGTTTAATACTGCGATCAGTTTTGATGGTAAAATTTGCTTTCCTGATTGCAATAATTGAGGTGTGTAGGCCCGCAGAAAATAATAGCCATGCTGTAATGAATCACCTACTTCAAAATTACCGTAAGCCATTCCTTCAAATACCGGAAGCTTATGTGTGAAGAGGACAATCCCTTTTTCATCTATTAGTTCCACAAAAAGATTGGTGCTGAATGAACCGGGCACATGGCCATCGAACAAATAAGCTTTATACCAGATGGTATCACCAGCTATACAAGTTGATTTATCTGTATGAATAAAAATCCTTTCTGATACAGCTTTGTCATCTTCCTGTGCAGATTGGGTGTATGAATAAAAACCAATAAGGAGAAAGCAGAAAAGCAAAACAGGCTTTTTCATAAGTAATACTTATTAGTAATGATATGGGTAAATTTGCTTGCTGCTTCAGTACCTGAACCCGTAATGAGACGTAACTAAATTAGATTACTTTCCCTGTAAAGGAAAATTTAAGATGTCAAATAAATTGTAAAGATTATTCGATGACCTTATCAAAGCTTACAAGCCGCCCGTCGGTAGTAACACCTTCGAATACCACATGAAAGCGTTTACCTGTATCATTGCTATAAAATTTTATACGTATCTCACCGGTCTCTGAGTTTGCTTTTACATCCGGGTTCCAGTAAATCGTACTGCGGGTATCCTTTCTTTTTTTATCATCAATGCTATAGTCTGGGGCTGTAAATATTTTACCCGAAACATAACCCGGGAATATTAAGCTGTTAGTATATTTCTTTTTTGAGTTATTTAAGTCTTCAGGCTTGCGGGTATAAACACACAGTACACAAGACAAGCCAATACCCGGCAACGTAATAGAGCCCGGTGCAAAATATTTTACCAATGCGATCTGGTCAAGCGTTATACGGGAAATCATATCCATGCTGGTCTCTTGTTCATCCAGGTAAACTTTACCGGGTACAAGACCCCTGCTGTTTCCGCTCAATGCTTCACGGGTGGATGTGCTGCGGCTGCTGTAAATAGCATAATTGCCAGCAGCTTTTTCAATTGTAAAGCCACTCATTTTACCAACGATATAATCAAAAATGTTTCCCTGGATATTTGACGGCGGTTCGGTAACAAGGTCGAGTACACGGGCACTGGACATGCCGCTGAAAGCACCTGTTGCATATCTATTATTTACGTCTTTTGTTCCACCTACCGGATTTTTCTTTTGTGGTTCTTCTTTTTCTTTTTGTGTAATGCGACTTGCCAACCCTTCGGTTGTTTTTAAATCAGCGATCAATTGAGCAGCTATTGATGCAGATGGTGTATTGAGCAAATTCTTTTTGGAAGCAACCCATTGCTGTACGGAAAAATTTTTCAACAACGCTGAATAATCACTGTTATCCCTGTCAAATTCAATTTCAGAATTTGTAGGGCGTTCTTCTTTACTGCCTGCCCAGCGGTAATAAATACGAGCTGTATCTTGAAAAGCCAGTTCATAGAGTTTAAAACTTCCATCATCCATTACAGGCACGGTATAAGTATGATCGGTTGAGTCTTTTGTTCTTACTAAAATATCCAACTGTCCACCGGTAAGCAGCTTGTTGTTTCCTTCTTGAAATATTTTTCCTTTGAATGGCAGGTGCAGTTCATCAACTAACCTGGGGGCTTTTGTTTTTGCAAAAAAGGCCCAATCATCATTTACCCAGCTGCTGGTGAGCATTATCAAGTCTCTTACTTCTTCATCTTTCACCTGCATATTTCCGAATTGTTTTTTTCCCGGCTGTGTCAATAAGGATGTAAAAATGTTTTCTTCATTTACAGAAAGGATCTCTTTGTCAGCATCGGTAACAGCAATTGAAAAGTTTCCTTTCGTATTTGCTGGTAAAACAAAACTCCACTCATTTAGTGTTTTTGGTCCGCTGCTTTTTTGGAGGGCTTTAAACTCAACCGGCACATGACTGCTTTCTAGCGTCACATAACAGGCTCTTTGAGCCAACAGATTATTTGATTTATCAAATGCATACAATCTTAAAATGCCCTCACTAAGATTTGCTGTACTTACTAAACCCTGTGCTTCATTTTCTTTTAATTCTACATTCGCTTTTAATACAATTAAGTTATTCATTACGGCCAGTAGCAACACTTCTTTAGGAGCAGCAGGATCACTGGGCGAACTAAGCAGAGTAAACACTTTTCCTTCTTCATGATCTGCTACATTCAGTGCTATGCCATTATCTATTCCGGCAGGTAATTCAATTTTTTGTTTTGTGCGGTCAGGAAATAATAATTCAGCAAAATATTTTTCTCCTTTTACCGGTGGAAAACTGAAATAACCTAAACCATATTTATTAGTAGAAAACGATCCGAGATCTTCGCCTTTGGAACTTAGCAGGTTACCGCTTACTAAAGCTGGTTGCATTTTTTTATCTGTACAGCGGTAAGCAAGTACATTACTTACACCATTTAAAAGCCTGCCACCTTCAGGAAACCATTCAAAAATATAACCTGCACCCGCATCTGCCGAAGCAGCAGTAGTAGAGGGATTAAAAACAGGCACTGCTTTTTTAAATAAATAAGTAGGGTCAAAAAAACGAGTATAGTTTGTCCAGGCCCTAACCATATAAATTCCTTGCGGAGCTGTAGTCGGTATATCAAATTGCCCGTTGATGCTGCCATCGACTATAACAGGTAATTTTTTCGACTGCAGTACTTCGCCTTTCTCATTCAGGAGTTCTGCAAAAAAATTAGTACTTACAAGACCATCGGTTCCTGCCGTCCGCACATAAGCTTTGAACCAGGCCGTTTCTCCTGCCACATATGCCTGCTTATCAAAGTGCATATACAATTGTTCGGTGGGTATACTATCGCGGTGTCGGTTAAGCACTTTTATCGGGTCCTGTGCAAATATTGAAATAGTTAAAAAAATAGTAGCGAGGAATAAAGCAGACTGTTTCATGTTAGTTGTTTTCGAATAAATCAAAGCATTCCCAATCGGGGCGGAAAAATAGGTCAAATTAGCTAAAGAAAACCTACCGCCGGTCAATATGAATTATAGACCTCAAACCGGACTGTTTTGCTGCAATCCGCTTACATTTGCCGCTGATATTTTTAAACAACGATTATTGCAGCAAATGAAGCTCTCACAACTTTCCGAAACACTGATCGGCTCTGAAATAGTAAAACTTGGCGGCGAAATAAGAGAAAAAATCAGGCAGGGTGAACGAATTTTCAATTTTACTGTAGGTGATTTTGATCCCTCCATCTTTCCCATACCTAAAGAACTGGAAGATGCAATTGTAGATGCTTATCGAAAACATTTTACCAATTACCCGGCGGCAGAAGGAAACCTTGATCTAAGAGAAGGTATTATCTCTTTTATAAAAGACACAGAAGGGCTTGATTACGGCCTCAACGAAATATTGGTAGCATCCGGGGGCCGTCCATTGATCTATGCCACCTTTAGAGCCGTTTGTGATAAAGGTGATAAGATCATTTATGCGACACCTTCCTGGAACAATAATCATTACACTCATTTTGTAGAAGGCCAGCATGTAGTGATCGATGCAAAAGCAGAAAATAATTTTATGCCTACAGCAGATGAAATAAGACCTTTTATAAAAGACGCAACTCTTATTTCGTTATGCTCACCTCAAAACCCAACTGGTACAACTTTCCGCAAAGAGGAGCTGGAAGCAATTTGCGATTTAGTGCTTGAAGAAAATACAAGACGGGGTGATAGTGAAAAAAAACTCTATGTAATGTATGACCAGATGTACTGGCATCTTACTTATGGTGATATCAAACATTACAATCCTGTTTCACTCAGACCTGCGATGCGTGACTACACAATTTTCATTGATGCCATCAGTAAAGTGTTTGCTGCTACAGGTGTACGGGTGGGATGGAGTATGGGACCACAAAAGGTAATTGCAAAAATGAAAGCCATACTTACCCATGTAGGTGCATGGGCGCCAATGGCTGAACAAAAAGCAGTAGCGGGTTATCTTTCAAAACGAGATGATATCCAACAATACCTTGTACATTTTAAAAAAGAAATTGAAGAAAGACTACGTAAAATATTTGAAGGCTTTAGTAAGTTGAAAAATGAAGGATTACCCGTTGATGCCATTGCCCCTGAAGCAGCAATTTATCTCACTATAAAAATTGACCTGGCCGGAAGAAAAACAGCAGATGGTAAAATATTAGAAACACAGTCTGATGTAACAGCTTATGTTCTTAACGAAGCAAAACTTGCAATCGTTCCTTTTTATGCATTTGGAACCAGCCGGAATAATCCGTGGTATCGATTAAGTGTTGGCACTTGTAAAAAAGAAGAGATTGGTGAAATGATTGGTAAACTAAGAGAAGCTCTAAAGAAAATAAATTAATTCTTCCCGATCAGGAACCTGAACGGTTTCAACTCCAGGTATTTTATTGCTTTGAGAATCTTGCGACTATTTTGTGTAATACTGTTCCTGTTTACCAGTTCATATGCTGTGCAGAAACTTCGGGGTGATTCGATCATCGTAAGCAAATTATCAAGCCATCCCATTTCTTTTTCAATAGCCGATTCATTGGTGTAATGGCTTTTTGCAAGTATCAGTATTTCGTGGTTGGTCCGTTTCATAACCAATAGGCTCTACCTGGGGTTTGACGGGCATCCGCAACTATTTCCTTTGCGGCCGCCGGCATAATAATTTTTACTACATGATGATGCTATTATCATTGTAAGTAATAATACTGCAAACAATGCTTTATATGGAGTTGTTTTCATAATTTCTGAGTTCTAAATTAAAACTATTTTCGGCTTATTTTAGTATTCCGGTCGTCAAAAAAGCCACAAATTTCCTATGCATGCTGAAAATCTGCACAAACAGATGCGTAAACCACGCATTTTAATATCGCCGCTCGACTGGGGGCTTGGCCACGCCACCCGGTGTATTCCTATAATCCGTGAACTGCTTAGACTCGATTTTGATGTATGGCTGGCATGCGATGGCAATACTAATCGATTGCTTGCAGATGAATTTCCCCAATTAACGATACTTGAAATACCGGGCTACAATATTAAATACTCAAGATCAGGAACGGGTCTTTTTTGGGGTATGTTAAAACAACTACCAAAACTACTGAACATGATCCGCTATGAAAACCATTGGTTGAAAACGAAGATCCCTGTCTATGATTTTGATGCGATTATCTCTGATAATCGTTTTGGGTTTTACAGTAAAAAAACATTTTCAATCTTTATCACACATCAACTTGAGATCAAATCAGGACTTGGGAAACTGGCAGATATTATTTTACGTTCATTCCATTACAGGTATATAAACAAGTTTGATCAATGCTGGGTTCCGGATATTGAAAACAAAAATAGCCTGGCCGGTGAACTATCGCATCCGGAAAAAATGCCGAAAACACAGGTGCAATATATTGGCATGCTATCAAGATTTAAGTCTCAATCAATCCCTGAAATAAAAAAGCATATTCTTATTGTTCTTTCTGGTCCGGAACCACAACGTACCATTTTGGAAAAAATAATATTAAAAGATATTCTCAGCTATCCTTATACTGCCACAGTAGTAAGAGGTCTTCCGGGAGAAGTAAACTCTATTCCATCAAAAGAAAATATTAAATTCTTTAATTACTTAAATGCAGAAGGTCTTAACCGCGAGATGGGAAAAGCTGAATTTGTCATTAGCAGAAGTGGTTACAGTACTATTATGGATCTTGCACGGTTGCAGAAAAAATCAATTCTTATTCCCACACCGGGCCAAACAGAGCAATTGTATCTTGCAAAAAATCTTTCTACGAAGAACCTTGCACTTTGTATTGATCAAAATGATTTTTCATTGATAGATGCAATTGCAAAAGCAGAAACCTTTTCATACCAGCCACTGCAACAGTATGATGATGCCCTGCTAAAGCAGGCCGTAAAAAGTTTAGTAAAAAACTAGAGACAAAGATCAATCTACTAAGCCGAATTTTTAGGATAATCAAAAAACCAGAATTCCTTTGCAGCCTTTCTGAAATCTTTCCAGCTATTTGCATTTATTCTGATTGCAAATACACCACAAGTAGGAATATTATCCACTCTTGCATTGGTAAGCATATTGGCAAAATGAGTAATGCCCTCGTTATGTGAAAAAACCGCTATCGTTTCAAATGAATCATCAGCATTTTCTATCACCGTATAAAAAACTTCTGGTCCGGCGAGATAGAGTTCAGGTTTAAAAATGATTCCCTCTTTTTTAACCTTCATTTCTTCAGCAAAGATCTTGGCTGTTTTTGCTGCACGTTTTGCCGGGCTTGCGATAAACGCATCGGGTTTTACTTTTTTATCAAGAAGACGATGGGCCATTGCAGGAGCATCACGTTTGCCTCTATCGTTCAGCGGTCTTTCGAAATCATCAAGCTCCAAGTTTTCCCAGTCGCTTTTTGCATGACGAACAAGTAAAAGAGATTTCATTGAAGAATTTTGAAATTGAAAGTTCGTTCAATTTCCTAATTAACCAATTCCAAATTTCTAATATCCCCTCACTTTTTTTCCTTCCATGTAATTCATAAAGGCACGGTTCACTACTTTATTACCGCCGGGTGTAGGATAGTCGCCGGTAAAATACCAGTCGCCAAGATTATTGGGGCAAGCTTTGTGCAGGCCTTCAATGTTTTGAAAAATAACTTCAACCGGGATATTCAGATCCGAAGGAGTGATCAATTCAGCGATCTTCTTAGATATTTCATCCGCAGTAAATAATTTATAAAAATGTTGCACCACGTTTTCTGTATGCAGTTGATTTGTGCGCAGCAGCTCTTTACATTTTTCATGCAGCTCTTTCATGCATTCCATCTTTCCTTTTTCTTTCGCCAGTTCTACCGCTGCATTAAAAGCAATGAATTCTCCCATCTTGCTCATATCAATTCCGTAACAATCCGGGTAACGTATCTGTGGTGATGAAGAAACTACAATGATCTTTTTCGGTTGAAGTCGCGACAGCATACGTATGATACTTTCTCTCAATGTTGTTCCTCTTACAATCGAATCATCAATCACGACTAATGTATCAATACCTGGTCGCACAGTACCATACGTTATATCATAAACGTGTTGCACCATTTCATTGCGACTTGCATCTTCGGTAATAAAGGTCCGCATCTTCACATCCTTAATAGCGATCTTCTCAATGCGGATTCGCCGATTGATCATCTCACTCAATTTCTCTGCATCATAATCTTTGCCCCAGCTTAGTATTCGTTCGATCTTTACTTTATTCAAGTACGCTTCCATTCCTTTTACCATTCCGTAAAAAGCAGTTTCGGCAGTATTAGGTATAAAAGAAAAAATAGTGTTTTTTAAATCATGCTCAATTGCATTCAACACCGGCTCACTCAGGTTATATCCTAATGCTTTTCTTTCCTTGTAAATTTTTTCATCGCTACCCCGGCTGAAATAAATGCGTTCAAAACTGCAGGCCTTTCTTTCTTTGGGTTCCAGTATTTGTTCTATTACTATTTCTCCATTTTCATCTACTATCAATGCCTGCCCCGGCATCAGTTCCTTTACTTCATTTTCGCCTACATTAAAAGATGTACGGATAGCAGCTCTCTCACTTGCAGCAACAACTACTTCATCATTAATATAATAATAAGAAGGACGAATACCATGTGCATCACGAAAAACAAAACCGATACCACTACCCGTCATACCAGCTACATGAAAGCCACCATCGAATTTTGGTACTGTTTTTTTCAATACTTTTTTTATATCCACTTTACCCGGTGATGCTTCATCTTCTTTGCACAGGTACACATGCATCATCTCGATCATAGCAGCCAGATCACTGAATCGCATTGTTTCGCCCGGCTCTTTGCCAACAAGTGTAAACAACTCGTCAGTATTTACAAGATTGAAATTACCTGCCAGTGCAAGATTGCGTGCAGGAATTGTATCACGATTGATGAACGGATGACAATATTCTACTTTATTTTTTCCCTGTGTACCATAACGCAGGTGACCAAGTAAAAGCTCTCCTAAAAAATTTACATGGCCTTTCATCAAACCGGGATGGCTTTTAATATCGGGATGATATTCCTGCAGTTCTTCTACCTCTTTACCCACCCGCTGAAAAATATCTGCAATTGCCTGGTTGGCATTGCTGCGCATGCGGTTCATAAAAGGATATCCCGGTTCAACATTTAGTTTTACTGAAGCTATTCCGGCGCCGTCTTGTCCGCGGTTGTGTTGTTTTTCCATCAGCAGGTACAGCTTGTTTAGCCCCCACATCACGGTACCATATTTCTTTTGGTAATACGGGAAGTTTTTTCTCAGACGGATGAATGCAAGACCGCATTCGTGTTTTATCGGGTCACTCATGGAAGGCGCAAAGGTAGGGTAGCATCATGAAATATAATTGTCGTTATCGGTAATAATTAGTCCCAATAAAAAACCCGACAGGATCGTCGGGTTCACATTAAAGTTTTTAAATATTTCTTATTAAAATCCTTTCATATCCTTACTCAATATTCTTTCAAGATTGGGGCAGGCCGAACGGTTGTCTTCATCCACAACAATATTATAAGCCGGCAAATTCTTTTTAAACCATTTCTGCAAAACTTCCTGCTTTTTTTGTTCGAGTGCTGATTGAGAAATGCGGCTATAATCATCCTTCATGTTCAAACGGTGGGGCTCGGTGCGGCTTTTGAAATAAATAACACGTACACCTTTCTTATTACTTCCTTCCTCTGTAAACTCCATCGACTTTGAAAGGTCGCCGGGCTTCATGGTACGTAGCAGCGCTATGATCTCTTTATCCAGCTGGTCGATGGTAACATAAGTAGAGCCATCACCACTTTTGAAATACGCACCATTGAACTTTATATCTTCCGCATCGCTGTATCTCAAAGCCGCTTCACTAAATTCTACGTTTTTGCTTATGATCTTGCTGCGAACGGTATCCAGTTTTGCTTTTGCTTGTGCAATTTCTTCGTTAGTTATAGGTACAAACCGAAGTATATGCCTTACTACTGCATCATCACCATTGCGCTCTACCAGTTGAATTATATGGAAACCAAATTTGGATTTTACCGGTGGTGATATAGAGTCCACTTTCAAACGAAAAGTGGTAGATAAAAATACCGGGTCAACATTTTTGTCTTTCAGGTTCAATTGAAAGATGCCGCCCCTGTCTTTTGTTCCCGGGTCTTCTGAAAAACGCTTCGCCATCTGGTCAAAGCTTGCCGACTTATTCAATATCTGCCGGCGATAGTTATTCAATTCATCAATGATATATCTTTCGAGGTCACGGGATGGCTTTGGCCATGCAATGATCTGCCCAACCTCTAACTCTGATTCAAAAAATGGTAAACTGTCTTTGGGGATCTTATCAAAAAAGGCCCGTACTTCACTTGGAGTGATCTTTACATTCTCAACAATTTTCTTCTGCATGGCGTCAGCCAGTTTTCTTTCTTTTACACTTTCTCTTGCATCGTCTTTTATCTGGTAAACCGTTTTACCAGCCATTTCTTCCAATGCTTCAATAGTTCCTACCTGCCCAACGAAATAACGGATACGCTGTTCCAGTTCTGCTTCTACTTCTTCGTCAGTTACCGGCAATGAATCTTTTTCCGCCTGCAACATCAACACTTTTGAGATCAGTGCCTGTTCCAGCAACATACACTCTGCATCTTCCGGCACTTCCTGTCCCTGACGTTTTGCATCCAGGATGGAATTCATAATATCTGAATATAAAATAGGCCTATCGCCTACAACAGCTACTACTTTATCTGCCACCACTTTTTGCGGTTGCGCATTTGCTATAGTTGCAATAAATAAAAAGCAAATAATAGCAGCCAGGATATTTTTCAGCATTCGCATAAATTCAAAAATAAATTCACTATTTCAGCAATCGAGTAGGCGACAGTGTATTTAACAAAAGTTTGATTTGAGTTGGGAGTTAATAGTCGGTAGTTCGGAGTTAATAGTACTCCGAACTCCTAAATTCCGAACTAAAGTGTTCTCTTTACTTCCTCTTCCTCATACGCTTCCACCACATCACCCACTTTTATATCATTATAATTTTTAACTGTCAATCCGCATTCCATACCAGCCTGTACATCTTTGGCATCATCCTTAAATCGTTTTAAAGAGCCCAGCTCGGCACTAACGCCTTCAGCAGTCGGGTAAATAACGATACCATCACGTATCAAACGGATCTTAGAATCACGTTTTATTTTTCCATCCCTCACATAACAACCTGCAACAGTAGCCTTATCAAACTTGAACACATCCCGTATTTCTACATTGGCAACAATCTTTTCCTGTACAGTTGGCTCCAGCATTCCTTCCATCGCACTCTTGATCTCTTCAATAGCATTATAAATGATAGAGTACATCTTGATCTCGATTGCTTCATTCTCCGCCATTCTTGCAGCCTGCAATGATGGACGCACATTAAAGCCGATAATGATCGCATCTGATGCATTGGCGAGTGTAACATCACTCTCTGTAATTTGACCAACCCCTTTATGAATCACTTTTACCACGATCTCTTGTGTACTTAATTTCTGTAAGCTATCACTCAATGCTTCAACCGAACCATCCACATCACCTTTGATGATCACATTCAATTCTTTGAAATTTCCAAGAGCCAAACGTCTTCCTATTTCATCAAGTGTAATATGTTTTTTGGTACGTATACCTTGCTCACGTAAGATCTGTGCACGGCGGTTGGCTACTTCTTTTGCTTCTGACTCATCATCATACACACGGAATTTTTCTCCAGCCTGCGGGGCACCATTCAAACCGAGTAATAATATCGGTGATGCAGGACCGGCTTCGTCTTGTTTTTTATTCCTTTCATTAAACATCGCTTTTACACGACCATAGTATTGACCGCTGACAACAAGATCACCATTGCTTAATGTTCCGTTTTCAACCAGTATGGTTGCTACATATCCACGTCCTTTATCCAACGAAGCTTCAATGATAGTACCCGATGCTTCGCGGTCCGGATTTGCTTTCAAGTCAAGCAATTCAGCTTCAAGTAATATTTTTTCAAGCAGCAGATCAACATTCAATCCTTTCTTCGCAGAAATTTCCTGGCTTTGAAATTTACCACCCCATTCTTCCACCAATAAATTCATTTGTGAAAGCTGCTCGTATATTTTTTGAGAGTTGGCCCCGTCTTTATCAATTTTATTTATTGCAAAGATCATTGGCACACCTGCTGCCTGCGCATGGCTGATCGCTTCACGGGTTTGTGGCATCACTGCATCATCTGCAGCTACAACAATCACTGCGATATCGGTAACCTTTGCACCTCTTGCACGCATGGCAGTAAAAGCTTCGTGACCAGGGGTATCAAGGAATGTTATTTCTTTTCCATTAGGCAATGAAACTTTATAGGCACCGATGTGCTGGGTGATACCACCTGCTTCACCTGCTACTACATTTTCACGACGGATATAGTCAAGCAAAGATGTTTTACCATGGTCAACGTGACCCATGATGGTAACAATTGGTGAACGGAATACAAGATCTTCATCATCGTCTTCATCAGCTTCCTCTTCCATCTCCATTTGTTTTTCCATATCGATGAACTCTACCGTATATCCGAATTCACTTGCTACCAGTTCAATTACCTCTGCATCAAGACGCTGATTGATGGATACCATGATACCAAGGCCCATACACTTACTGATAACATCAGCAAAACTTACATCCATCAAACTTGCCAACTCACTTACGCTGATAAATTCTGTTAGCTGCAGTTTCTTATCGTCTACCATTTCACCTGCAGCATCAGCCATTTCATTTCTCTTTTCACGGCGCATTTTTGCCTTCATGCTTTTGCCGCGGCCACCACCGCCGGTTAGTTTGGCTTGCGTCTCTCTTATCTTTTCCTGTATTTCTTTTTCGTCAATTATTTTGTCCTCCCGACGATGCCCATGACCGCCAGCCGGTCTATGCTGATGTTGATCACGACGACCACCACCCTGTTGACCGTGTCCTTGTCCCGGTCTTCTATCCATTCCACCACCTTGCTGCGGAGGACGGGGTCTATCACGATTCTCCTGCTGTGGTACATCTTTCTTTTCGATGGGAATACGTTTGCGTTTACGTTTCTCATCTTTCTTTGGTCTTGTATCGTTATCTACAGGTAAATTTATTTTTCCTAAGATCTTTGGTCCTTCTAATTTATCCGCCTTGATATTTTCGATCATTGGCGGCGCTTCCTCCTCAATTTTCTCCTTTATTTCTTCTATCACGGGTTCTACAACAACTTCGGTCTTCTTTGGTTTTTTCTTTTCAGGCTTTTTTTCTTCTACCGGTTTTTCTTCTTTCGCTTCAACTTCCTCTGTTTTTTTCTTCACACCTTTTTTAGGGCGGGTGGATGAATCAATAGTTGATAGATCAATTTTATCTAAAACCTTTGGAGTTTCAATTTCAGGAGCTTCTACTTTTGTTATTTCTTCCTGCTTAGGTTCTTCTTTAATTTCTTTGGCGGGTTTTACTTCTTCTACAACGGGTGCAGGTGCTAGTGCAGGCTCTTCGACTTTTGTTTTCTTTGTTTCTTTTTTGAAAACAATTTCTTCTTCCTCTTTTTTCTTCTTTGCTTCAGCCACACCGCCTTTAGGTAAATCCACCAAATCACTCTTGATTTTTGCAGCTTTGTCGCTTGAGAATTCATTTTGCAGGGAACGGTACATATCCTCAGTCAGTTTGGATGTTGGTTTAAGGTCATCTTTTCCAAATCCTTTACCAATGAGAAAATCGATCAACGTATCCTGCCCGATGTTGAATTCCTTTGCGGCGGCTAATAATCTTGGTAATTTAAGTTCTGCCATTCAGTTTATTTAATTGTCATTAAGTCTTATCAGTAAAAATCAAATGAGTCATATCTATCATATTAGTATGTCACTCATTTGACTTGTTTGACTAATATGACTTTTCCAACCTCATTATTCCTTTTCAAATTCTTCTTTCAATACTCTTCTTACTTCATCAATTGTCTCTTTCTCCAGATCGGTACGACGCTCCAGTTCTTCAGGTGTTAAATTCAACACACTTCTTCCGGTATCACAACCGATGCGCTTCAGTTCATCTATCACCCATGTTTCTATCTCATCGCTAAATTCATCAAGGTCGATATCAAATTCGTTTACTTCACCTTCATTATCACGGAATACATCAATTTCATAACCGGTAAGTTCACAGGCCAGTTTGATGTTTACACCACGGCGACCAATAGCCAATGATACTTGATCAGGTTTCAGGAAGACACTTGCATGTTTGCCTTCAGTATCAAGATCCATACTGGTGATCTTCGCCGGTGTTAATGAACGCTGGATCAGCAGCTGTGTATTAGCTGTCCAGTTGATCACATCAATATTTTCATTTTTCAATTCACGAACAATGCCATGAATACGGCTTCCTTTCATACCTACGCAGGCACCCACCGGATCGATACGGTCATCAAAAGATTCAACCGCAACCTTAGCTCTTTCACCTGGATCACGGACGATCTTTTTAATCACTATCAATCCGTCGAAGATTTCAGGCACTTCAATTTCAAGGAGTTTAGCAAGAAACTCAGGTGAAGTACGGGAAAGAATAATAACTGGTGTGTTATTTTTCATATCCACTTTCCTTACAACGGCACGAATCGATTCACCTTTTTTGAAATAATCCTGTGGTATCTGTTCGCTTTTAGGAAGTATCAGTTCATTACCTTCTTCATCCAGAAGCAATATTTCTTTTTTCCAAACCTGGTATACTTCTGCGCTAGTGATCTCTCCTACACGTTCGCCATATTTTTTGGCCAGTAAATTTTTCTTCAGATCGCTGATACGACTAGCCAGTGTTTGCTTGGCAGCAAGGATGGCACGACGACCAAAATCATAAAGGTCAATTTCCTGGTAAAGTTCTTCACCTACTTCAAAATCAGGTTCAATTTTTATTGCATCGCTGTAAGCTATCTGCGCTAAAGGATCTTCTACCTGCCCATCTTCCACGATCATGCGGCGGCGAATGATCTCGAGGTCACCCTTTTCAGCATTCACGATCACGTCAAAATTTTCATCACTTCCATACTTTTTACGAAGCAATGTTTTAAACACATCTTCCACGACTTTCATCATTGTGGGGCGGTCAATGTTTTCTGCATCCTTAAACTCCTGGAACGCTTCAATTAAGTTGATACTTGCCATAGTTGTAGCTTTCTTAAAACTTTATTTGAATTTTTGTTGATTTAACTTCTGTAAATGGAATGGTGTGTAACACCAACTCTTTCTTTTTTCCCTTGCCTTTTTCTTCCTGTATCACCATTTCATTTTCCTGTACATCAATAAGCTGACCCTCAGTTTTCAGTCCATCCTTTTTTATCACTTCCACAAACCGGTTAATATTCTTTACATATTGCCGGTGCATTTTCAAAGGTTCGTCAAGCCCCGGAGAAGAAACCTCTAATGCGAAATCTCCATTCGGAAACAGGCCGCTTTCTTCGATTTTTTTGTACAAGCCCCTGTTATATTGAACCAGCCTGGCAATGGCTATAGCCTGGTCACCGTCCACAAATACTTTAATGTTATTGCCGGGCAGGAATTTGAGCTCAACAAGAAAATCACCTGCTGCTGAATCAATTACAGCTTCTACCAACTGCTCAATAGCCTTAAACTGGGTGCCTTCGTTCATAACCGGAAAATGAAGAAGGGAACGATTCCGTTCCCTTCTGTGTTCTAATTCCGCTGCAAATGTAAGGATGAGGCTCATACCTGCCAAAATTTAGTAAAAAAGAATCATGATATTTTAATTACCATTTATGAAAAGAAGCTGGGCTTATTTACCTGCTGCGAATAACTTTGCCCCATGTCAGTTTTCAAAATTCTGTTGTATGCCTTCCTGATTTACCTGGGATACAAAATCATATTTCAATTCATCATTCCTGTTTACCGCACTACCCGGCAGGTAAAAAAACAATTCAGGGAAATGAATGAGCGGATGAACGAGTACGCAAAGCAGCAAGGGGAACAATCTGCACCTGAAAAAGAACCTCAAATAACAAAAGACAAGCCCGGAGATTATATAGAATTCGAAGAGATAAAATAGTTCTGGCTTCGCATTAATTCTATATTTTTGCCGCCCGGAGATAAAATCCGAGGACCCTTAGCTCAGACGGTTAGAGCACCTGACTCATAATCAGGGGGTCGTTGGTTCGATCCCAACAGGGTCCACAGTTATTTTAGTTCTTTGTGTTTTCTGAATCCTTAGCTCAGCGGCAAGAGCATCCCGATGCATATCGGGAGGGTCGTTGGTTCGATCCCAACAGGGTCCACTTATCAAACTGCGGAACATGTTTCCGCTTTTTTATTCATCCTATTTTCAATCAGGTTCTTTAACCTTTTGTTAACCGCATTGAAAATACATTTGTTTTTTACTCATTGTTTATGAAGAAATCAGTTCTCTCTTTGTTTTGCTGTATAATGCTAATAACATTAAATGCCCAGGACAGTACAAAAATTGTATACCCTGTTAACCCTAAGAAAAAACCTGTTATCGACCTTTCGGGTCGTGCTAATGACCACCTGATGTTTCAGTTTGGTTGGGCTGGGTGGGCCGGCAAACCAGATAGCATTAACACCAAGGGGTTTCCTAAATCGGTTAATTTGTACTTTATGTTTGATTTCCCGGTAAAGACAAACCAGAAAATAAGCATTGGCATTGGTGCGGGTTTCGGTAGTGATCATATCTATTTTGATAAAATGTACCTCGGCATCAAAGACCTCACTACTACATTAACGATCGATGACAGAAGTGACACCGCTTATTTTGATAAATATAAATTAGCCGTGTCATATCTTGAGGCCCCACTTGAATTGCGGTATACAAAAAACCCGATGCAAAGCAACAGATCATTCAAAGCAGCAATTGGTATGAAGGTGGGAACAGTTACCAATGCACATACCCGTGGCAAAGATTATGTTGGTGCCGCCGGAGGGACAAACGAGTACATTCAAAAAGAACTGAGCAAAAGATTTATCAATAAGACCCGGTTCGTTGCTACTGCCCGTGTTGGATATGGAATTTTCAGTTTGTTTGGAAGTTACCAGATCAGTCAGTTGTTCAAAGACGGGTTAGCACCAAAGGTAAATCCGTGGGCAGTCGGTTTACAGATTAGCGGTTTATAAAATTATTTGTGATATAAAATAAAGAAGCAATCCCATATTAGCGGGATTGCTTCTTTATTTTTGCGGCTGATTAAAGTAACTACATGATTGAAAAGAAAAAAATATTCGAAAACGAAGAGCGGGCAGTACTAGTTGGATTGATTCATAAAGATCAAACTGATCAGCAGGTACAGGAGTATCTTGATGAACTTGCATTTCTTGCAGAAACAGCAGGTGCAGTAGCAGTAAAAAGATTTACACAAAAATTGCAGCATCCTGATAGCCGCACATTTGTTGGCAAAGGAAAACTGGAAGAAATAAAAGATTATATCTCGGGAAAAAATATCCGTGTTGTAATATTTGATGATGAACTTTCCGGCGCACAGATCAATAATATTGAAAAAGCAATTGATGCAAAAACAATTGATAGAAGCGATCTGATACTTGACATTTTTGCGAGACGTGCAAAAACGGCGCAGGCCAAAGCACAGGTGGAGCTGGCACAATACCAATATTTATTGCCAAGATTGCGAGGGATGTGGAAACACCTTGAACGATTGGGTGGTGGTATTGGTACAAGAGGCCCCGGTGAAACTGAGATTGAAACTGACCGTCGTATTGTACGGGAGAAAATTTCTTTGCTAAAGAGAAAACTTGCAGAGATCGATAAACAATCTTATACACAACGTAAGGACCGAGGTGAGTTTATCCGTGTTGCATTGGTAGGCTATACCAACGTCGGTAAATCAACCGTGATGAACCTCCTGAGCAAACGAAATGTTTTTGCCGAAAATAAATTGTTTGCTACACTTGATACTACAACAAGCAAAATCGTTTTTGAAAACACTCCGTTCTTGTTAAGTGATACGGTTGGTTTTATCCGCAAACTACCGCATCATTTAGTTGAAAGTTTTAAAAGTACTTTGGATGAAGTGAGAGAAGCAGATATTCTTTTGCATATGGTGGATATATCACATCCGAATTATGAAGATCAGATGGGTGTGGTAAATAAAACTTTGCAGGACCTGAAAGCATATGACAAGCCCGTCATTACCATTTTCAATAAGATGGACTTGTATGAACGATATACATTTGACGAATGGCTGAATGAAGAAACAAAAACAGAGATCCTCAATGATCTGAAGGAACGCTGGCAACGGGAGACAAATGGTAACACCGTTTTTATTTCTGCTACTGAAAAGAAAAATATTGATCAACTGCGTAATACAATTTTAAATAAGGTAAGAGAGCTTTACCGGATACGCTATCCTTATAAAGCTGAGTTTTTCTATTAATGTCTGAAAAAGATTATACCTGGTATAAAACAGCCAATCATGTGAACGAAATTGAATTCGCTTCTAATAATATTGCGGTAGTGGAAATAAAAGGCAAAAAGATATGCCTTGGAAAATTTAAAGACGCTGTTTTTGCATTTGCTTACAAATGCCCTCATGCCGGAGGCATACTTGCAGAAGGATCCATTGACTCCTTAGGAAATGTGGTTTGTCCACTTCATCGTTATAAATATGATATGAATAATGGCCGCAATGTAACCGGCGAAGGTTACTACCTGAAACACTGGCCGGTAGAGATTAGGGAAGACGGGGTTTTTGTGGGTATGGAAAATAAAAGCTGGTTATTCGGCTAAAATCAATTGAGATTTCTGTTTTTCCCAAAACGATTTTTCCCTATTTTTGCTGCCCCAATAACAAAGGGAAGATCTTCCTCAGTAGCTCAGTTGGTTAGAGCATCTGACTGTTAATCAGAGGGTCTCAGGTTCAAGTCCTGACTGAGGAGCGATATAAAAGTAAAAGGGTTATACTTTGATAAGTGTAACCCTTTTTTGATTTTCTAGTCTTCCATTAAATTTAAGGTAAGTTATTGTTGAATTGCCTTTTTAATAATTTTCTAATAACTGATTTTCTCATGACTAATATCGACATAAAAAGGGTTTGCATTCACGAATGTTGTCACGCTATTATTGCGCGACTATTTCGTCAAAAAATTAAAATTGAAAAAGTTGTTGTGAATGCAGATTCAGTTATGAATGGTGAGGACAATGGAACATTGTATATTAACGGACCTCTATTGAATGATGAGCAGGATCACACAGCATTAGCGATAACCTTGTTTGCTGGAGTGATAGGTGAGAATATGTATCTACAGGGTGCTGACGCGATAAGAGATAGAAAAGGGGAGATAATAGCTGATAATACGATTATAGATTGGCTGTTTGCGGGCGGCGATATTTCTTCGTTCCGGGACAATGCTTATGTTTTTACACTTTTCTATCAGATCGATGGGGATAAGCTAAAAGAATTCTGTCTGCGATTTTTGATCGATTTTCTTAGCAATAAGGAAGTTTGGTCCATGGTGGAAAAATTGTGTGATGAATTGCTGAAGGCTGATGACTTAAAGCTGAGTGAAGAAGAGTTGGAGTCCGCCTTTAGACAAATTGGCTTGGATACGCTACTTGACAATCAAAGGGAGGAGTGCCTAAAGCAATGTGATGAAGTCCTACAGTTTTGTCAAAGTAGCTAGCCATCGTTTATAGATCCAAAAGATCAGGTTGAAACCAATCAATAAATGCCAAGACCAATATCGTCATCAAAAAAATACAAAAATATTTCTGAGGAAAATGATTGCTGAAACGGGTAGTATGTTTACTTGTAGTCGGGCTAGTTCGGTTCGCAGTTAGATTTAGCCTTCCAGAATTATTTGGAACAGATCGACTTCTAGGACAGATACCATTTACAAAAAATAGATACTTAATTGTAATATCAGATAGCTTTTTGTAGCTGCATCTTTCGTAAATAAGGGGAGCAAAAGGTTCTGAATTTTCCGAGCCTTTTTATTTGTAAAAATTAACTCCTGCTCAACGCATACTCTACCCCCCTCAACTCAGCCAGTCCTTTTAATCGACCGATAGCAGAATAACCGGGATAGGTTTTCTTTTTCAAGTCATCAAGCATTTGATGACCGTGATCGGGTCGCATGGGAATGGAAATATTTCTGCGTTTCTGAATTTCCAACACTTCTTTTATTACTGCATACATATCTGTATCACCAGCAAGATGATCCGCTTCATAAAAATTACCGTCTGCATCACGTTTTGTATTGCGCAGGTGAAGAAAATGAACATTATCACCAAAACGTTTGAGCATTTTCGGAATATCATTATCAGCTCTTGCGCCATATGATCCGGTGCAAAAGCATAATCCGTTTGCAGGTGATGGAGCAGCGTTGATCAAATCGGCTGCATCCTGCTCAGTGCTTACAATTCTTGGCAAACCCAAAACAGGGTAAGGTGGATCATCCGGATGAATGGCCATTTTTAATCCGCATTCTTCTGCTACAGGAATAACTTGCTGCAAGAAATAAAACAAATGTTGTTTTAATTTTTGTTTATCGATGCCTTCATATTTTTTTAATTCAGTTAATACTTGTTCTGGTGTAAATGCATCATCACTACCCGGCAGACCCAACATCATATTGCCAAAAAGAATTATTTTGCGTTCTTCGGGCATTTTTGCAAAATGTTGTTTTGCTTTTTCAATTTCAGTTGCTGAATAATCTTTTTCAGCATTGGGTCGTTGAAGCAAAAACAAATCAAACACTAAATAATCCAGCCTGTTAAAATACAGTGCTGTGCTTTTATCCGGTAATTCATAATAGATATCTGTACGCAGCCAATCGAGTACCGGCATAAAATTATATGTAACAACTTTTAACCCGCATTCAGCAATATGGCGAAGGCTTTGTTTATAACTTTCAATATGAAACTTATAATTTCCTGTTTGTCTCTTTATATCATCGCTTACCGGCAGGCTCTCGATCACAGTCCATGTCATACCTGCATCTTCAATCAGTTCTTTTCTTTCATAAATTTCATCTGCCGGCCATATATCGCCAACAGGTATCTGGTGCAATGCTGTTACCACACCTTCGCAGCCCGCCTGGCGTATATCTGATAAACTTACCGGGTCGTGTGGGCCATACCAACGCATGGTTTGATGCATCAACATGCTGATAGATTTTTTGTAAAAGTAATTCAAATAAGGGGAGTCGGAAGTAGCGAGTAGCAAGTGGGAAGTTTTAACTCACTTGCTACTTACCACTAGCTACTGGCTATCCGGTGAAGTACATATAAATCGCTATGATCGCTGCAACCATTAATATTGAAAGCACAACATCTTTCCAATTCCATGATGAACGATTTTCCAACCTGTCTTGTTCCGACAAAGTAGAAAAAGTAAGTCCACTGATCTTAGCAAGTTCCGGTGGCTTGGTCACATAGCTTACTATTATAAATACAAGGATGCAGACAATAGTTATTAAAAGACTATAATACTGGAAGAAAATATTATTAACGATCCAAAGGAAAGAGCCTTCTGTATATGCAGCTCCTCCCAGTTTAACTGGTGTATCAACGATCAGGCGGAATAAGCCCATTGCAAAACCGGTTAGTAATGTTGCTATACAACCGGGACCGTTGAGCCGTTTCATAAATACTCCAAAGAAGAAAACAACAAATATGGGCGGCGCCAGATATGCCTGTATACCCTGCAAATAATCGTATAACCCTTTTGCACCCTGTATTACTGGTATCCAAAGTAACCCGATAACTACCATAACAACAGTAGCTATTCTTCCAACCCGTACTAATTTTTCCTGTGATGCATTGGGTCTGAACCTTGAATAAAAATCCATCGTGAACAATGAAGATGATGCGTTGAATACACCTGCCAATGCACTCATTAATGCAGCAAGTAGACCTGCAACTACAATACCTCTTACACCAACAGGAAGTACATGCGTCACTAACATAGTGAATGCTCCTTGCGCAGCTTCGCGGTTCACAGTTCCATCTGTATTCATCAAGCGTTGTTGTATATCGGCATTCATTCCGCTTTTTGCCAAAGCAAAACAAATCATACCGGGAATAATGAAAAGAAAAACAGGAGTGAGTTTTAAAAAGCCGGCGAAGATGGTACCACGTCTTGCTTGTTTATCATCACGAGCACCTAAAATACGCTGTACTATATACTGGTCAGTACACCAATACCACAAACCAATAATCGGTGCACACAACAACATAGCAGGCCATGGATATTTATCATTAAAATACCATGCTTGTTTTGCTGTCTCTTTTACAGGGGCCCATGTACTTTCTACTCCATCTGGTACAACAGGTTTCCATAAATTAAACATCTCAGCACCGCATATTTCTTTCAGCCTGTCCCAACCGCCCAAAGCTTGCAGTCCATAATACGTTACAAGAATAGCCCCGATGATTTTTACAAATGTTTGAAGTGTTTCAGTATAAACAACTGCTCTTAATCCGCCAATAATAGTATAGATACCGGTTAAAATAATAAGCAGGATTGAACCGATCCAGAATGAATCCATACCCATGATGTTTACGTCCGGTAAGAGTGCCCTGAATACAACACCACCTGCAAAAATGCCAACTGCAATTTTAGTAAGGATATATGCAAACAATGAAATAAGTGACAGAACTGTTCTTGCCGTTGGGGTAAATCTTCTTTCCAGGAACTCCGGCATGGTAAACACTTTGGAACGCATAAAAAAGGGTCCCATTACCCAACCTAATACTAACAAACACCATGCATGTAATTCATAGTGTGCTAATGCAACACCATCTGTTGCGCCTGAACCTGCAAGCCCAACCAGATGTTCCGATCCTATATTAGATGCAAAAATGGAAGCACCGACAACAAACCATCCTAAGTGACGGCCGGCAAGAAAATAATCATCAGCAGAATTTTTGTCTTTCTTTTTTACTGCCCACCATGAAATACCTGCAATAATTGCAAAGTAAAATAAGATGATGATCCAGTCTAACCATGTAAGCATAGCAATCTGTTTTGATTATAAATAATAAGTCTTAGATAAACCGGTTGATGATATTTTCCAAATATTCCTGCTTGCCACTTTTCACAGGAGGTTCACCATTTTCAACGGCATAGGTTCTCAGGTCAGTTAAAGATAGTTTTCCTTCTTCAAATTCTTTTCCTTTTCCGCTATCGAATGATGAATACCTGTCGCTGCGTATTTTTTTATAGTCGGATCTTTGTAAAACATTATCTGCGATGAGCAATGCTCTTGCAAATGTATCCATACCGCCGATATGCGCATGGAACAGATCTTCGGCATCAGTTGAGTTACGGCGGATCTTTGCATCGAAGTTGATACCACCACCCTTAAATCCTCCTGCTTCTATGATCACCACCATTGCTTCCGCCAGTTCATTAATATTATTGGGAAACTGGTCGGTATCCCATCCATTTTGATAATCGCCTCGGTTAGCATCCATGCTACCGAGCAGTCCTGTATCAGCAGCCACCTGCAACTCATGTTGAAATGTATGACCTGCTAATGTTGCATGGTTTACTTCAATATTTAATTTAAAATCATTCAATAGATCATATTGGCGTAAAAAACCAATCACCGTTTCGCAATCATAATCGTATTGATGCTTGCTGGGCTCGCAAGGCTTAGGCTCAATAAAGAAAGTTCCTTTGAAGCCATTCTTTCTTGCATAATCTTTAGCCGTATGTAAAAATTTTGCAAGATGTTCTTTCTCTCTTTTCATGTTTGTATTCAATAAACTCATGTATCCTTCTCTTCCGCCCCAGAAAACATAATTCTCGCCGCCTAATGCAATCGTTGCATCCAATGCTGCTTTCACTTGTGCAGCTGCATGAGCCAGTACATGAAAATCAGGGTTGGTAGCAGCGCCATTCATATACCTCCTGTTGGAAAATAAGTTGGCTGTACCCCATAATAGTTTTACACCACTTGCTTTTTGTTTTTCACCGAGATAAGCAGTAATTGCCTGCAATCTCCTGTCGTTTTCATTTACATCATTTGTATAATCAACTGCATCTACATCATGAAAGCAGTAATAAGGTAATCCGAGTTTTGTGATGAATTCAAAAGCAGCATCTGCTTTATCTTTTGCTCTTTCTACTGCATCTTTTTTTTCATTCCATGGAAATAAATGAGTAGGCTCACCAAACGGATCAGCACCGCTACCACAGAATGAGTGCCAATAGGCACAAGCAAACCGCAAATGATCTTTCATTGATTTACCTGCCACAATTTTGGTTTCATCATACCAACGAAACGCAAAAGGATTGTCTGACTCAACACCTTCGTATTTGATAATACCAATACTTTTAAAAAAAACCTTGTTGCCTGTAACTACTGACATATATATTAATTTTAAAAATTTAAAATTGGGAGGATGTATTTTCACCCTCCCTTTTAACACTGCTTATACCTACTTAAAAAACTTCATTTATAATATTTTGCATCAAAGAACATATGTATCATTTTTTATTGTTCAACAAATGTTACTACACTCGACGATGGAAGTGTATAAACAAAAGAATTATTTGAAACCGCTATGCTTGTTCCCGGCTCTGCATTTTTGAGGAATGTTGTGGTATATGGTATAACATTCCCCAAAGATGCATTAGTTACCGTAATTTTTTGCTTTACATCTGCCTGCAGGTTGTTTATTACTACAATAACTTTTTTGCTGCCACTCTTATATGCAGATATTAAAACATTTGACAAGGAGTTTGTTGTTGTTCCTAACCGAACCGAACCTTGTTTAATAAACCTGGCAAATTGGGACATCATATATCCCCGCTTTGTAACACTTCCATCCTGTCCGATAAGACCATAAAATCGTTTGCCATACCACCAGATATATGCACTGAAATTTGCTTTGGTAAAGCAATCATGAATTTCAACAGCCGTATTCATATTAGCCGCATAAGTCGTTAGGGTGTCTAAGTGTTCTGTCATCCATACTTCTTTGCTTTTTGTTTTAGCCAATGCATTTTCTACAATACCTCCGCCGTACAAGTGTGTTCCTACAATATCTAAATTTGCTACCGCGGCGTCATCAGATAAAATTGTATTCACATAGGTCTGATTATTATTAACCAACTCAGGGGCTATTAAACGGGTAGCTGTGATTAAGCCTCCCTGGTTCTTTATGAAATCTCTCATTTCTGAGGCAGTCCAAACACAGCCTTCATAGCTTGGATCCCAGTCGGGCTCATTTTGAACAGATACAGCATATAATGGAGCTCCGTTTGTTTCCATATAAAGAGCAAAGTCATTCAAATATTTTGCATATGCGGCTCCACTATCCGGAATAAGTTTACCACCAATAATGTTGTTATTTGTTTTCATTCTTGCCGGAGGACTCCACGGACTGGCAAATACTTTTGCTCCTCGCAGTATGGCGGCTTTAGCATGGTTCAATTCCGTTGCTCTCCATGCATCATCTGACGCAATTCTTATTCTAAGAAAGTTCAATCCAACCTGGTTATTGTCAGAGCCAAAAAGCTTGTCAAACTCATCGGTAGTTAAAGGCGTGGTATTAGACGGAGCAAAAACTGTAGCACAACCAAAGCCCTGTATCACTTGGTTGTTTTCATTTGCTAAAATGGTCACCTCTGCTTCAATAACATTTGTATTGCCTCCACCTGTATTATTATTGCTTTTTTTAGAGCATGACAATAGACACAAAAACAAAATCAGTTGTAGCAATATTTGATTTAATGTATTTGAAGAAATAATTTTTTGTCTCATAGTATTAAAAATAAACTTATTTACTTTTTATCTCAATAAAGCCAATACAACTACTAATATGAGTAACCGAAATCTATTGAAAAAAAACAAAATCAATTTCCTTGGTTTTTATTTTATTTGATTCAATGCCAGAGATACATCTTCAAGAGGCCTTTTACATACCTTATTTGTACATACATATATTAATGTCTTATTTACCGGTAACTTATCTTCCAACAAAGGAAGATTCTCTTTATCTGTCTCACCCATGAACACACAATCCGGCAAATATTTTTTTTGTAGTTCCTTATTCTTTGTATTTGCTTCCTTACCCATCACTACTACTTCATAAGTACCTTGCGAAAAGAGCCCGGCCAGGCTGCACCATTGGGCATGATAAACCGGGAATAGATTTACTTTGGTTATTACTGATGTCAGCATCCCCTTGGATATATCACTATAAGAACTGTCGTCATAAATAACGCCAAGCGAATAAAGTACACCCGCCATTATTGAATTGGAAGAAGGAATTGCGTCGTCATCAATCTCCATTTTCCTTACAGCAAGTTTTGATTCATTTGATGCTGTGTAATAAAACAATCCGGCATCCTTACTGTAAAAATTTTTGATAGCATGATCAGTAATTTGTTTTGCAAGGGTGATCCAATTTATGTCAAAACTGACGCTATAAAGTTTTATGAACGCAGAAGCTGTCAATGCATAATCATCAAGGAAACCATTAATTGAGGTTTTTCCGTCTTTAAAATTTCTTTTTAAGCTACCATCATTGCCAAGCATATTTTTTTCAAGAAATTTTGCGATTATCATTGCTTTAGCTAAATAATCTTCTGTACTAGTTGCAATATAAGCATCGGCATAGGCCTTAAGCATCATGGCATTCCAGGCAGTTAAAGTTTTTGTATCAGCGGCCGGTTTATTTCGTTTATTTCTTTCTTCAAGTAATACCTTTTTAGTTTTATTTAAAAGAGAAATGAATTGACCCGGTGTTTGTTTTTTAAAAACTGCAAATTCCTGTGGAGTGTAATTTGCGAATAATATATTATTTCCCTTATTCCAATTACCCATCGGGCTCACATTGAAATATTCTGTCAATAAATTTTCATTGCCTGTAATTTTTTTAAAATCGGATTCTTTCCATGTATAAAAATCACCTTCACCATCTTCTGTATCGGCATTTAACGAGCTGTAATAACCACCATGTGAAGAAGCCAGGTTTCTTTCAATAAAAGAAATTGTTTCAGTAATTATAGTTTTATAAAAATCATTTTGTGTTATTTGATATGCGTGTGCATATAAACTTATCAACTGTGCATTATCATAAAGCATTTTTTCAAAATGAGGAATGTGCCACTCATTATCTGTTGCATACCGGGCGAATCCTCCATCGAGATGGTCATAAATTCCGCCGAGAGCCATTTTGTACAATGTCATTGATGCTGCATTGAGAGCTTTTTTATTCCCGGTGAAATAGTAATGCTGAAGTAAAAATTCAGTTACTGCAGGCATTGGGAATTTTGGCGAACCTTTTAAACCTCCATTTACAGTATCTGTTTTTGAGTAAACGCTGTCAAATAAATTTTGATACTCCTGGTTGTTCATTACAGTAGCTGTACTATCAACTCTATTAAAAGAGAATTCTTCGTCAGCAATTCCTTTTGTCAATTCATTAGCTTGTTTAACTACCAGGCCATGTTTTTCTTTATATGCTTTTGAAATATTTGTCAGCAAACTCATCCACCCGGCTTTGCTATAATAGGTGCCTGCAAAAAAAGGTTTACCATCAGGCAAGGCAAACGCATTCAAAGGCCATCCCCCGCCACCGGAGATCAACTGGCAAGCATACATATATATATTATCAATATCGGGCCTTTCTTCTCTGTCTACTTTTATACAAATAAAATTCTCATTCATTATCCTCGCAACTGCAGTATCCATGAATGACTCCTTCTCCATTACATGACACCAATGACAGGAAGCATATCCAATACTTATAAGAAGTGGCTTGTTTTCTTTTTTCGCAATTGTAAGTGCTTCATCATTCCATTCATACCAATTAACAGGATTATCAGCATGTTGTTGCAGGTAAGGACTGGAAGCTGTTGCTAACCTGTTCTTCTTACCGCCACTACTGCATGCAGAAAGAAGAATAATGAACAGTATTGAAAAAAGATTTTTTATAAACTGACCTATTTTTTGTTCTTAAAAATTCGCAATGAATCATTATTTGAACTTACCAGTACGGCAACTCCGACTTTTGTTTTGATCGTCTTAATGTCCTTTACATTATAAGGTGCAAAAAAGCCACTTTCTGCCGGGTTTCTGCTGATGAAACTTCCATCCGCCGTCCCTTTCAAAAACAAACCAACTGATGCATCTGCCGGTGTCGTTTCTACTTCCACATTGAATTTATTTCCCGCAATCAGTATATCTTTTTTGCCATCGCCATCAAAATCATTTACCAATATGCCATTTACAGTTGATAGTTGCGCTTCAACTGGTAATTTCTTTATTGTAAACTTTCCTTTGTCATTGATAAAAATTACGGAAGAAAAAAGATAGGCTTGATTGTGATAGGCATTTTCGATCTCTTCGCCCAGAATACCCTTCAGGTCACTTTCGGCAAATGAAAGGTAAGTAGGGAATTTCTTTGCTATTATCGGGCACTGTTGCGAAGTGCATTCACGGCCGCGAATTGGAACAGTGATATCGCCAAGATGCTTTGCCAGAAAAATGTCATTAGTGCCATTGTTGTCAAAATCCTTTGCATAAATTTCAAAAGGTTTTTCTTTGCTCGCTGAAAATTTATAGTTCTCGCCAAGGTTGCCTGCAATCAGGTCAAGGTCGCCATCACCATCAATGTCATCTGCAACAATTTTATTCCACCAACCTTCTGTTTTTTCAAGGCCATATTTATTTGAAATATCTGTCATCTTCCCAGCGGTATATTCATAAATTTTTATAGGCATCCATTCGCCTGAAATAACCAGTTCTGGCTTTTTATCTCCATTCAGATCCGCCGCTACTGCTGTTTTAACCATACCAATCTGCAATAGATCGGGAGCTAATTCTTTGGTTTTATCGATCAGTTTGCCGTTTTCATTAATGAGTAAATAACTTTGAGGTGGCTTGGGATATTGATGTGGCAAGACTTCCCCACCCCTGAAAATGTCAAGATCATTATCACCATCAACATCAAATGCAATGACACAAGACCCGCTGCTTACTGTTAGCGGAAGTGATGACTTTGAAAAGTTTCCTTTTCCATCATTCACATATAATCTATCCTGGTACATCTTTGACCCATCTGGAAATTCGCTGCCGCCACTGACAACATACAGATCGAGATCACCGTCACCATCAACATCAAAGAGAGTTGTACCAAGATCTTCATAATCTTTGTCAGCTTCAAATGCAGGTTCAACTTGCTTAACAAACCCTCCATTTTGAAACCTGTATAAAGCACCGGCCTGGTTTTTTGCTCCTCCAACATAAAAATCTTCTTCGCCGTCACCATTTACATCGCCTGTAGCAATAAAAGGTCCGCTAACTGAAAATTCATGAGGCAATAAGATCTGGTCTACGTATTCATCATACTTGTTTTCCTTATGTACAAATGGTTGTCTTAAAAACTGGTTTGTTGCTTCGATAAAAGAAGAATTAAACACCGGTGATGAATAGTGATTTGTTTCTGCATTTTTATACACTGCTTTTATAACCTGGTTCGAAGTGATTTCCTTTAGAGAGTTCTCTTTCCCATCAGGCCATTTGATGACAATGCTGTCAATTTTGGTCGTTTGACCGAGACCAAAATGTACAATGGGCTCATTGCAAGACATATACCCCCGAACTGTTTTTTGCTGAAAGAATTGACGCATTTTACCGTCATAGTAAAGCGAGACCTTGGCACCAATTCCATCATGGTTCTTTTCAGGACCTTCCAGTTTTATTCTTATATAATTATTTTTTTTGTCAGTAGCATTTTCATAAAGCAAAGCTTCCTGGTCAAGATTATTTACGACCAGATCAATATCTCCGTCATTGTCAAAATCTGCAATTGCAGCACCGTTAGAAAATGTACTATCTGTTAAACCCCATGCTTCTGAAACGTTTTCAAATTGCAGATCGCCTTTGTTTCTGAATAAATAGTTTCTGACTTTGATGGGATTGTATATTTCCATATAGTCCTTGAATCCTTTTTCAAACATCTCTTCGCCGGATGAATACTTGTGCATGTTTGCTTTTACGTATTCATCTTGTTTTTTTAAAATATCCCCATCAAAAAGATCACGACGGTAACCATTCGCTACATAGATATCCCGCTTTCCGTCGTTATCAAAATCAGATAATAATGTAGCCCAGCTCCACTCCGTTTTCGCTACACCTGCCAATTGTGATATTTCACTAAAAAATCCATTTCCCTGGTTCAGATGCAATGCATTATGCATGTATTGCTTCTGAAATCCACTATCAACGATAGCCCAAAAGCCTTCAACATCCATTCTTGGCATCGAAACCTTTGATCGTTTATAATTTTCAGGCAACATCTCAGTTACATAAATATCTTCATAGCCATCGTTGTTGATATCAGCAATGTCAGCTCCCATCGAAAAAAGTGACAAATGGTTCGTCAAACTTTTTACTTCGTCTTTAAAAGTGCCGTTTTTCTGATTGATAAAAATATAATCGTTATCTGCATAATCATTGGAGACAAAAATGTCAGCATACCCGTCATTGTTCAAATCAGCTGTCAGTACTGAAAGTGCATATCCGAATGTGTGATTGATCCCTGCTTTTTTTCCAATTTCAGTAAACTTACCGTCATCATTACGATAAAGCTTAGCCCTGCATTTATCTTTTGGTTCTCTTTTACCAGATACCATTCTTGACAAACCAAGGTAAAATGAATCCGGCCTGCTGGTAAGAAACAGATCCAGATCATTATCATTGTCCATATCGAAAAAAGCTGAGTGTTGGGAATATCCATCATCATCTAAGCCATATGTTTTGGCTTCGTCTTTAAATGTGTTGTTACCCTGGTTTACATATAGCAAATTCCTTCTTTCATCGTCAGAATCTTCAAACCCACCCTTACAAACATAAATGTCCAGCAGTCCATCATTGTTAATATCAACCATAGTAACTCCATTATCCCATCCTTTACCGCCATCTACACCCGCCGAAACTGTAATATCCTTAAACTTCATTCCTCCTTCATTCAGGTATAACCTATTTTGAACTTCATTCCCAGTAAAATAAATATCCTGTAACCCATCATTGTTAATATCACCAACAGCTACACCTGCGCCATTGTACACGTAAGCAAACTTGTCAAAATAATTTTTATCATAATTTTCGTCGACAGCATTGATAAATGTAATACCGCTTTGCTTTGAAGAAATTTTTTTGAAAAATGGTGAACCAGGGGTCACGGTCTCATTATTATTGTTATTGCAACTTATCACAATAAGACAAATAAGGATAGCGAAAGCATAAAATCGAAATAGGCAACTCGTTGTCTTGTTTTTCATCAATCAAGATTTTTTTAAACACTACTTTGTTCCATTTATATAAGACTGGCATTTATTAAATACAATATTTCCTACACTCCGTCCAAGTTTTAAACCTTCGACATTTTCTATCGGTATATGGTATCCCCCCATAACACGGGAGATGCCTGCCATGTCCGCTGTTTGTGAAAACGTTTCGAATTTTAGGAATATTGGTTGACCTAAATTATCAGGTTCTGTCAATTCACCCGGGGTTCTTTTAACCTCAAACCCAAATTTATCACTTCCTGTGAAAAGCCGTAGCACTTCTGAGCAAGCTCCGCTAACAGTACTATGTCCTGAAACATAGCTTGGAAATGCAGGACATAAAAATGCATCAGGAGAGTAAGGTCTCCAATCCTGTCCCTTTATTTCACCCCACCCTTTCTGTGGACCGGACCATCCTTTTATATTCTTGTCTTTAAAATAATAATGCACCAAGGTATATGGTCTTGCAAAGTCATAATGCATTTTAGTATCCCAGCAAGCGATAAAAGCATCCATAGCTGCTGCCTCAACTGAAAAGTACATTTTGACATCATCATCCAATGTGTGTTTATCTTTCTTTGAAACTTCTTGAGAAAATATGAACCAATGTCCGGCTTGCTGGACAGACCGGGGACCGTCCCTCATAAACTCAACAAGGGCTTTCTGTTCATTTGTAAGATTTGCTTGGTAATCCACCACAGCCGTAACTTCTTTTTTCAACTCTTCTGATATAAGTGGTGGAGGTGGAGGGGACCTGAATTGATTAGCTGAATCTATGAACAAAGGCTTTACCAAGCCCCAGTGTGGGGTAAGACAGCCGGGAGCAAACCTCCCTCCTTTACCATCAGAAAAATATTTCGGCTGCCAATGCTTAATATCATTCATAGTGTCAGCGGAATTAACAGGATAATAGCCAGTATAATCAGAATAAGGCTTTCCGTTTGATCTACTTATGCGGCCGCCTTGATTGGAGCCGTCATTCATTCTTGCTTCCATGACAGTTTTTGCCGCAAGATTTCCTATTCCCTCAGGTGTTTTAGTATCCAGTGAATTGTTATAAGGATCAAACCCAAATGATCTCATTTTTTCAGTAAGCATTACTGAATCGGAGGAGTAATACTCCATCATTGTTTTATATGCTGCGTAGCTAATTGCTTTTTCTTTATTAGCCAATGTTCTTTCGGGTGCCGGACGACGATCTACGTTTTGCAAATAAACAGGAGTAGCTATAGAGTCATATCTTGACCATGCATCGAACACAGCAGTCCAGATGAGACCTAAGAACCTTGAAGTAACTGTTGGACGGGGGGAGAATTGTTCGGTATTGTTTGCTGTAGCCGTCATTGCTACATCACCCCACTTATAAGCCAGATTTTGTTCTCCAATCGGTTCATAAGTTGAACTTTCTATTTGTTTGCAACCAGAGAGAAAAAAAAATAAAACCAAGAAACTGAAAAATCTTTCCGTGGCACTGCACATAACACTTGAATTAATTCTTTGAACACAAGGGATTATTCACTAATAATAAAGATTAAATGATATTATAAAACTTGAGCAAATTAATGCTTATTAATTATCAATGCCTGGTATTTGAAATTGAAGACCGGGGATGAATAACCTTTCCCCGGTCTTGTAAATTGATAATTGTCAAAATATAAACTACTACTTGCTTGCTTACGTTTATTGATATCCTGGGTTTTGCGGATAAACCGGACCTTCGGTGACCAAATCGATCTGCGATTGCGGAATTGGTCTTAGCATATTAAATGGTTGTACTCCAGCCGCAGCTTCTGTATTGTGTAGCTGAACTCGTGAGACAAGAGTCTTTGTTCGCGAAAGGTCCCACCACCGGCAATCCTCTGCAAATAGTTCTCGGCTACGTTCGTCCAACAGAAAATCTAATGTCGCCTGGCCAGAGGTAATCTGTTGTGCTGCAACTGCAGCTGCATATTGTGCCGGAGTTTGATTGTCCTTTAACGCAGCCCTTGTTCTAAGGACGTTTATCATGTTTGCAGCGTCCTGGGCTGTTGCACCGCCTTTGATGGCTGCTTCGGCGGCTATCAGATACACTTCAGCAAAACGGAAAAGAATGTATGGCCTATCTGAATAATCATTCATGTGGCCTCTTGTTGAGTCATCAAATTTTCTCACGCTGGGGAAGAAGGCTGCTGTATATTTTACGGTGGCTCCAGCCAAATGGTCCGGTTCGAGAATTATTCCTTTGAAGGCAGCTCTTTCAGCCGCAGTCACTACTCTATCCGCCATCCAAATGGCTGTGTCTACACCATTGATCAGTGTACCTCTTGGAGTAGTGACACCCGTGGTTCCTTTTACTGATTCAGGTATGCTGTTGGACAGCCATATCGTCTCAAATGTGCCATCATACCTGGAGTCTGTGGCCCTGTTGGCAAATGCCTGATCCATCACATATTTTGTATTTGGTCTGAGGCGAACAAAAGGACGACCATTCCGAGTATCTCTCAAACAAACATTGCTCCCCCCGGTTGCAGGGTAGTTTGCATTCATAGTCGGATAGTTGGGGCGCCACATGAAATTCGATTTGTTCTCACTAAAACTTGTGGCACCGTTGCCTACTGGAGAGTTCTGTCCGAATTTAAGGTCCTTTGTATGATCTATTACCATCAATATTTCAGAGCTATATTCCTGTCCTTCCCTAAACACCGTACTGAAACTAGGCAAAAGGTTCAAGCCATATGTTGCCTTATTATCAATGATAGCTTTAGATATGGTGTATGCCTGCTGGTAGTCGTTGGGCTGTGCAGCAGTCGACCAACCGCGCCAGAGATATGTTTTGGCAAGCAGGAATAACGCTGTTGCTTTGAATGCTGGCTTACCCATTGCTGCATTCGGGATATTCGGCAAATCAGCAGATGCTTCAGTGAAGTCTTTGATAATTTGCGCATATAAATCGGCAAGGGGAGCAGGAGCATCGGCCGTTGATGCAGATGTATTAAGAGTTGTGTGCAAAGGAACCTGGCCAAATGTTGTTACAAGATAAAAATAACAGAAGCCCCGTAGGAATTTAGCCTGGGCCAGGAGCTGGGTTTTGGTAGCCGCCGGTATATCTGCATCGACTCCATATTGCAAAACTCCATTTGCTGTATTGATATCAGTATACAACGTGTTCCAGAAACCTTCATAATTGCTGGTATTACTTTTTATTACCGGGTTATTGTAGATCATCCAGCTGGCTGCGCCGGCGTCAACAGACCCGCCCCGAAGGGCTTCATCGGTACCTCCATCGAACAATTGAGTCCAAATTTGATTTGACCACTGAGTTCGAAAACTAGTGTAAATGCCGGCAATACCACCCTGGAGACCATCACTCGTGGCGAAGAAAGGAGGTGTGAAACTCGTCCTGGGCTGTTCTTCCAATAGCTTTTTACACCCTGTGTTCGCAAATATTATTGCGATTAAAAATAGGCTTTGTATAATTTTTCTATGTTTCATTAAAATAATATTTAAAGAATTAGAATTTAAGGTTTACTCCAAGAATAATTTGGCGTGTTGGTGGCACACCCATTCCGACAGTTATCGCCCGATCGTTAGCTACTGAGGTTGCACCACCACCCTGTGTGCCGATTGAATTTCCTACACCATTACCTTCCGGATCAAGACCCAAATTATCTCTTACGAGTGGGGCCCAGAGGATAAAAGGATTCTGTGCTGATACATATACCCTTAATGATTGAATACCTGCCTTACTAACCAACCTTGTAGGTAAATTATATCCCAAGTCGATAGTTCTTATCTTAATAAAAGAGCCGTCCCGGTAGGTCAGCGTTGATGTGTATTGCAATCCATCGACACCGGCATCGGGCTGGGGAAAATCATTAGTGGGATTGGTCGGGGTCCAGTAATCTACCTTTAACTGCTCTACGCGGCTGTTCAGGAAAAATGGATACCCATTACCACCGCCATCTGCAGATAGATAAGTACACACCACGGTCTGGCCAAAGCGTCCGAACAGGACAAAGCTCAGGTCAAAATCCTTATATTTGAAATAGTTGGTCATGCCTGCTATGAAATCGGGTTGAAAATTCCCTATTATTTGCCGATCCGCAGAAGTAATTGAATTATCCTTGGTCATATCCTCTATCTTAATATCACCTGGCTTTACTCCATATATTGTAGCCTGTGCTGCTTCGCTTGTTTGCCAGATACCAATTTTTTTGTAATCATAGATCGTAGTAACTGGTTGACCTACGAACCATCCATTCCCCAAATCTTGTTTAAGATTATTCTGCAGGGCCACGATCTTTTCCCTGTTGTAGAACACATTGAAATCAGTGCGCCATGTAAATCCGCCTTTGGTCTCGATATTCCGGCTGCTCAAAACAACTTCCAAACCATGAGATGCTGTCTCACCCACGTTGGTCAATTGACCACCGGGAACACCGAGACTGCCTGGAATCCTTTTCTGCAACAAGATATCAGTTGTTTTGGTGTCATAATAATCTATTGAACCCGTCAGACGGTTTTTAAAAAGACCAAAGTCAACGCCAATATTCAGACCCGCCGTTTTTTCCCAGGTGAGATCAGGGTTAGGAGCTGAATTAATAAGATAACCGTTTGCGTAATTGGTGCCGACTGTAGAACCCTGACCATAATTATAGAAATTGGCAGTAAGGCTACCTAAGGTAGTATAAGGATTTATACCAGCGTTAGAACTGACCCCCCAACCTCCTCTCAGTTTGAGGCTTGAAATCACATTTATACCACTCATGAAGTTCTCTCTATCGATATTCCAACCAACATTGAAGGCTGGATAAGTCACCCATTGATGACCCGGTGCTAATACAGAGGCGCCATCCGTTCTCACCGTCGCGGTCAGTAAATATTTATCATCGAATGAATAAATCGCTCTAGCCATATAACCAATCAAAGCAGATTCGCTATAGGCTCCGCCTTGTGGATTGATCGTATTTACCTGCTGCCAGTTATAATCCTGCAGAAAGTCGGCAGGTACGCCAACTCCATTGAATTGCTGGGACTGGAAATGATTCTTTTGTATTTCTTGTAAAACCTGTGCCTGCAGTTTATGTTTTTGGGCAAAGGTCTTAGCATACTCAAAAGAGTTGTTGATGGTATATTGCCAGCCTTCTGCATTGGACTGGCTAAGACTTGAATTTGCTGTTGTAGTGTTATTGTTAAATACGGTGTTCGGCCCTGTATAATTCTGGCCTAAAGTCTGAGACCAGCCAAAACCAAAACTCGTTTTGAACTTCAGCTCTTTTAATATTTTCAGCTCCAGGTAAAAATTATCCTGTATCTGAAGTCTGCGTTGATATGCTTTGATCAAATCATCATTACCTATGGAAGTAAGTGGATTTATTTGTGCATCATCCACACCCTGGGAGCTTGCAGGCTTAAAATTTAAAGTACCATCATCGTTATAGGGCTTAAACAGAGGGCCGAGCCTTGTTGCGGAGCCATAAGCATTGGTGCCGAGCCTATTTGATTTTAGAATAGTGTTGAAACTGGTAAACCCGACTTTAAAACGTTCAGACAATTTGTGATCGATATTGACACTGAAAGAATAACGATCCAGATCCTGGTCGTGTGTGACCCCCGTTTCCCTGTAATAACCTAAACCGAAGAAATATTGTGTTCTATCTGTACCTCCTTTAACACTTAAATCATGGCTTGTTCTGATACCTTCAGTCAGCAACAGGTCCTGCCAATCTGTACTTACTCCCGCTGCCAGGTTAGTTTGCTCGATGGCTCTGAGCGAATAAAGACTTGCACCGGCGGTAACGGAATTACCTGCAGCGGCATCCGCTTTAAACTGTGCATATTCCGTTCCATTAAACAGCCTGTAAGTGCCAATTGGATTGACCACGCCTACATAACCATTATAGCTTGTAACTGCTTTGCCGTTTGTGCCTCGTTTTGTTGTGATGATAATAACGCCATTTGAACCGCGTGAGCCATATATGGCTGTTGCAGAAGCATCTTTCAATACGTCAAGACTTGCCACGTTGTCCGGATTAATATCGTTGATGCTTCCTCCGTATGCCATTCCATCTACAACGATCAATGGATTATTGTTACCAGTTATTGAGCGGTTGCCACGAATACGAATTTGACCTGCTGTTCCAATAGTATTACCATTAGTAACAATGTCTACACCGGCTGCACGACCCTGTAACTGATTAATGACATTAGGTGCTTTGATCTCGTTTAGCGTTTCTCCTTTTACAGATACTATAGAACCTGTAACATCTTTTTTTCTTTGGGTAATCCCATAACCGGTTACAATTACTTCGCTTTCGACCTTTTCTATTGAAGCGAGGTCAACATTCAATGTTGGCCTGCCGTTTATTTTTACCTCCTGAGTTGCAAAATTTATCGCAGAAATCACCAGCGTACCATTGGAAGGTGCTGTGATCTCATAGTTACCATTTTCATCTGCGGTGGCACCGATCGTAGTGCCTTTGACAGAAATTGAAGCCTTGGCAACACCGTGACCGGTTTCATCCGCAACACGTCCTTTCACCTGGATGTTATTTTGGGTCAGACCGGGAAGAGAGAGACTCAAAATGAGGAAACCTGAAAATGCAAAAGATAGTAACTTTTGCATGGACCGGTTTTGCCAAACGAGGACTTTTCTGGCTCGTTGTAATGATACTTTCATAATCAGCAGTTTTAAATTTTGAATTTTAAAAAATTAGCAATCAACTTTTATCGACAGACTATCGTTTAGTCTCTGTTTTTCATTTGGAAAAAGATCTTTTATATAACTATATCTCTTATATCTCTCTATTCACTTATGCCGTTGCCTTCAAACGAAAAAATCTATAATTAACCTGGATAACTCTTTTTAAGGGTCTTACTATTTGAATTTTTAGTGCTTCTGCCTGTAATAAAAAAAAGAAAAAATAAATTCTGTTTTGTAAAATAATGCAGTGGTAATTAGGCTTAATGGTGGTAATAGAAGTATACAGTGTGCCAGCAATTGAAAAATGCTTATTGGGCATGTCGGAAGACGATACATTATTTCTCATACAGCGGAAGCAGTTATTAGATCCAGAAAACTTATTTTTAAACTCCTCAACTAAATTTCTGATTACGAATATAGGGGATTTTCAGAAAATTGCAACCGATTGCAATTTTTTTTTCAAAAAAACCTACTTTTATTTGCAGTGGGGTATAAATTATGGCAGAGCAAAAGGAAATAACGATCTATGATATTGCTAAACATCTTAATATTTCAGCCACTACAGTGAGCAGGGGTCTTAAGAATCATCCTGCCATTAATAAGAATACCCGAAAAAAAATTGCTGAAGCAGCGCAGGAATTGGGATATCGTTCAAACATGTTTGCTAGTAGCTTACGTAGCAAACGCACCCATGCTATTGGTGTGATCGTACCCCGGCTTAACAGTAGTTTTATGTCCTCCGTTCTTGCCGGAATGGAAGATGTGGCCACCCGTGAACATTATAATCTTATTATAACCCAATCTCTTGAAAAGCGGGAAAAAGAAAAGATCAATGCTCATACTTTGTTCAATAAACGAGTGGATGGGTTACTGATATCGCTGGCTTATGATACTGAGAATATCTCCCATCTCCAGGCTTTTTTTAATAAGGGAATACCGGTCGTTTTTTTTGACAGAACCTTTCCACATAGCGAAAGCACAAGCATTATTATTGATAACTTTTTAGCTGCATACGATGTGACTAAACACTTGCTGGAACAGGGTTGTAAGCGAATCATGCATCTCGGTGGCAACCTGCTTCGGGATGTCTATTCTGAACGTTTAAGAGGGTATAAAAAGGCCTTGCAGGACTTTGATATTCCGTTTGACGATACGCTTCATTATATCAGCGAACTTAATGAACAGGCTGGTACCGATGCTGCCGAACATATATTAAAAATGAAAGTTGCAAACCGCCCCGATGCAGTCTTTGCCGCTAACGATACAGCAGCAGTTCACTGCATGATGCGGTTAAAAACAGCGGGCATAAATATTCCGGATGATATTGCTTTTGCGGGCTTTAATAATGACCCTATCAGCAAGGTCATTGAACCTAATCTTACTACTGTAAATTATTCAGGGTTCCAGGTAGGTGAGGTAGCAGTAATGAATCTTATCAACCATCTTAAAGGTTTATCAAGTACAAAAACCACCAATACAATTGTGCTCCGTGCAGATCTTGTGATCCGCGAATCCTCTTTAAAAAACAAATCTTCCTAATTTCATTTTTTTTACGATTTTTATGCAACCGATTGCAACATGAAGCCTAAAAAAGAAGTTACTATTTATGATATTGCCCAGAAACTGGAGCTTTCATCAGCCACTGTAAGCCGTGCATTAAAGAACCACCCAGCCATTAATAAAAATACCCGGAAGAAGATACAGGACGCAGCAAAAGAACTGGGCTATCGCCACAATACGTTTGCCAGCAATCTCAGGAAACAAAAAACAAATACCATCGGTGTTATTGTGCATGAATTGAACAGTAACTTCATTACATCTGTTCTGGCAGGTATTGAAAAAGTAACAACAGAAGCCGGCTATGATCTTATCATTGCCCACTCATCGGAGAGCTATGATAAGGAAGCGGCAAATGCCTTGAATCTTTTTCATAAAAGAGTAGACGGGCTGATCGCTTCACTTGCTTTTGACACAGAAGGACTGGAACACTATAAATCTTTTTCCGACAGGTCCATTCCTATTATCTTTTTTGATCGTGTGGAAGAAAACAGTGACAGCACAAAGGTTATAATAGATAATTATAAATGCGGCTACCAGGCAACACAGCATTTAATTGAACAAGGGTGTAGACGAATTGTTCTTGTTACAGCCAACCTGAAACGTAACGTTTATGCCCAGCGGCATAAAGGATATGTGGATGCTTTATTTGATAATGGAATTGCTTATGACAAAGAAAAAGTTCTAATTAAGGATTTGAGTGAACAATGCGGTGTAGAAGCTGCTTTACAAATTTTAAAAATGAAACCTCTGCCTGACGGAGCATTTATTACTAATGATTTCTCTGCGGCTGTGTGTATGCAAACACTGAAGGAACATGGAATAAATATCCCAGAGGATATTGCAATTGTTGGTTTCAATAATGATGCGATCGGAAAAATTGTAGAGCCACAGCTTACTACTATCGATTATCCGGGTATTGATATGGGTGAAATTGCTGCCCGTAACTTGATCAACCACCTCAAGGGATTATCCAATATCAAACATACTCAAACGATAGTGATACGTTCGGACCTGATCATAAGAAAATCCTCCTTAAAAAAAAAAGGCATCCCTAAGTTGTAGATCAATTTATGAAGCTTGTATTATTCATCATATTATTATTAACTGCTTCCTTAACAAAAGCGGAAGATGGATATGATTTATGGCTTAGGTATAAGCCAGTAGAGGATGCCAAACGATTAACCGAATACAAATCACTTTTTAGTAAAATTTCAATATCAGGAAATTCTGTTACTGTACAAATTATTAAAGATGAGCTTACAAAAGCTTCATTAGGCATGCTAAATCAGAAACCATTATTCATTCAAGGTTATCAGAATAAGGTTACACTCCAGTTCATTAAAAACAATTCACCACTTGCAGTTTATGATCCACAATCTGAAAACAAAGTTTTAAAACTTGGAGACGAGGGCTTTCTGATAAAAAGAGGTGTAGAAGGTCAGGTAATGGTTTACTCTGGCTCTGAAGTTGGATTATTGTATGGAGCATTTCATATTCTCAGGCTTATGCAAACAAGGCAGGACGTTTGGAGCCCCAAGCCTTTTGTCTCCATTCCCTATCTGAAGCTACGTTTACTGAATCATTGGGATAATCTCAACAGAACTGTAGAAAGAGGTTATGCGGGTTTTTCCATATGGAACTGGCATACTTTACCCGACTATATAGATCAGCGCTATATTGATTATGCAAGAGCAAATGCATCGATTGGTATTAACGGAACAGTTCTTACAAATGTGAATGCCAATGCAACGATACTTACAAAACCCTGGTTAGAAAAAGTAAAAGCATTGGCAGATCTTTTTCGTCCGTATGGAATAAAAGTTTATCTCACGGCAAGATTCAGTGCACCGATAGAATTAGGAAAATTAAACTCAGCTGATCCACTGAATGATACAGTTCAGCAATGGTGGAAAGAAAAAGTAAAAGAAATTTATTCGATCATCCCTGATTTTGGCGGCTTCCTTGTAAAAGCAAACAGCGAAGGGCAGCCAGGTCCGCAAGATTATAAAAGAAATCATGCAGATGGCGCAAATATGCTGGCTGATGCAGTAGCACCATTCGGAGGAATTATTATGTGGCGGGCATTTGTTTATAATCCCGAGTCAAACGACCGGTTCAAACAAGCTTATGAAGAATTCCAACCGCTTGATGGCAAGTTCAGAAAGAATGTTTTAGTTCAAGTGAAAAACGGACCGATCGATTTTCAACCGAGAGAACCTTTTTCTCCTTTATTCGGTGCAATGCCACAAACTCCTTTGATGATGGAGCTTCAATTGACACAGGAGTACCTGGGACAGGGAACTCATTTAGTTTACGAAGCCCCTTTGTTTAAAGAAGTGCTGAGTGCTGATACTTATTCAAAAGGAAAATCTTCAACAGTCGCAAAAGTAATAGATGGCAGTTTGGATAATCATACCTTGACTGGCATGGCCGGAGTAAGTAATATCGGTAATGATATTAACTGGTGTGGCCATCCTTTTGCACAGGCCAATTGGTATGCCTTAGGAAGGCTAAGCTGGGATTATAATTTGTCATCTGATCAAATAGCAGATGAATGGATAAGACAAACAATTACTAATGACAAGAAATCTGTTACAGTTATAAAGAACATCATGCTTAATTCACGTGAAGCATTGGTAAACTATATGACTCCAATTGGTCTTACACATATTATGTACAACGGCCATCATTATGGACCAATGCCATGGGGTAATTCATTGAACCGCCCTGACTGGAACCCAGTATATTATCATAAAGCTGATTCAATTGGAATTGGTTTTGACAGAACAGTAAAAGGAACAAATGCATTGGCTCAATATAAAACAGAAATAAATAATGCTTTCTCTGATATAAATAAATGTCCGGATGAATATCTCTTATGGTTTCATCATGCATCATGGGATCATAAAATGAAAAGTGGAAGAACATTGTGGAATGAACTCTGTTATAAATATTATACCGGCGTGGATTCAGTTAAATCATTTCAGCAACAATGGAGCAAACTGGAAAAGAACATCGATAAAGAACGATTCGCACAGGTAAAGCAATTGCTGAATATTCAATTGAAAGATGCAATATGGTGGCGCAATGCCTGCTTATTGTATTTCCAGACTTTTTCTAAAATGCCGATACCCGCCAACTATGAACAACCAGATAAAACACTGGAGTATTATAAAAGCATAAGAGTTTTATTTGCACCGGGTAATTAGAAACCAGATTAACCTTTGATAAAAAAATAAAATGAGTAATAACACAAAAAAAATTGCTATTGTAACAGGTGGTGGTTCGGGTCTGGGCTATGCTATTGCAGAAAAGTTTACACAATCAGGCATTGAAACCATTATTGCAGGAAGGGATAAAGAAAAATTAAATACAGCAAAAGAAAAACTGGGTCTGTTGTGTCATCCCATGAGTTGTGACTTGAGTGATCTTTCCTCCATCCCTGGATTTATTAATGCTATTATTAAACAATTCGGGCAAATAGATATCCTGGTGAATAACGCAGGCATTAATATGAAAAAAGAATTCATAGAAGTAACTGATGAAGATTTTCAGAAGATCATTACAACCAATCTTACTTCTGTTTTTTCCATAAGCCGTGAAGTGGTGAAACATATGCTTGATAAAAAAAGCGGATGCATTATTAATATCAGCTCGATGGCAGCACAGTATGGTTTACCAAAAGTGATTGCTTACAGTGCCAGCAAAACTGCAATTGATGGAATGACAAGGGCCATGGCAGTTGAACTATCACCAAAAGGAATTCGTGTAAATGCAATTGCACCAGGTTTTATTTATTCAGACATGACAGCAAAAGCACTGGACAGTGATCCGGAACGAAAAGCAAAAGTATTCTCAAGAACACCAATGGGAGTAATGGGGCAAGCTTCGGATATAGGTGATGCAGCTTTGTTTTTAGCAAGTGATGCCGCGAAATACATTACAGGTGTTGTGTTGCCGGTAGATGGTGGCAATAGTATCGGTTTTTAATTTTGTTAACTGGCCGCACCTGCCTGCCGGCATGCAGGTCGCCAAGAGTAAGTTTACTGTGCGATGCATAGCTTGGACAGAGTGAAGCAAAGTGTTCAACTGTATAAATTCTATTTAGCAATGAAACAAGTAAAGTTTTTTTTATTTTTTTATGTCATAGCTGTTACAGGAAAAGCTCAGCTTGTAATAGGTGCCAAAACCCTAAATTCATTTTCACTATCCGCTTCAGTAATCTATGTTGATGATGCTGATCATGCACTTGTAAAAAAAGCAGCCGAACTATTACAACAGGATATTGAAATGGTAACTGGTAAAAAACTGCAATTAGTAAATAAACTTCCTTCTTCGTCATCGGTTGCCATTATTATTGGCTCTCTTCAAAGATCGCCTGGAATTTCTCAATTGATCAAACAGAAAAAGATCAATACAAAAAATATAAGTGCCAAATGGGAAGCATACCAATTACAGTCGTTGCCAAACGCTTTGGTCATTGCTGGTAGTGATAGAAGAGGAACTGCTTATGGAGTTTTTGAATTCTCAAAACAAATTGGTGTATCTCCCTGGTATTGGTGGGCAGATGTTCCTGTGAAAAAGAAGAAAGAAATTTTTGTTACCACTAATGTCTTTATAACCGATGCCCCTAAAGTAAAATACCGCGGTATTTTTATTAATGATGAAGCGCCGGCATTTTCCGGTTGGACAAAAGAAAAATTCGGTGGCGTTAATCACCTGGCTTATGAAAAAGTTTTTGAGCTCATTCTTCGATTGAAAGGAAATTATCTCTGGCCGGCAATGTGGGGCAATGCATTCAACGATGATGATACTTTAAATCCCATATTGGCCGATAAATATGGAATTGTGATGGGCACATCACACCACGAACCGATGCTGAGAGCACAGCAGGAATGGAAGCGATACGGAAAAGGCAAGTGGGATTATGATAGCAACCAGGTTGTGCTAAAAAATTTCTGGAGAAAGGGAATAGAAAATAAGGGTTCACATGAAAGTATAATTACTGTAGGCATGAGAGGCGATGGTGATATGCCGATGAGCCGCGAAACAGCAACCGGCCTGCTGGAAAGAATTGTGACCGATCAGCGAAAAATTCTTGAAGAAATAACTAAGAAACCCGCTAGCGAAACCCCTCAGTTATGGGCCTTGTATAAAGAAGTACAGGATTATTATGATAAAGGGATGAGGGTGCCGGATGACGTTACTTTATTATTATGTGATGATAACTGGGGCAATATCCGTAAACTTCCCAAACTGGATGAAATGCCACGAAAAGGTGGTTACGGAATTTATTATCACTTCGATTATGTAGGAGGGCCGAGAAATTATAAATGGCTAAATACAAATCCGATTCCGAAAGTGAGGGAACAAATGCACATGGCCTATGAATACAATGTTCGTCAAATATGGATCGTCAACGTTGGTGACATCAAACCAATGGAATTCCCCATTTCTTTCTTTTTGGATTATGCATGGAACCCCGACAAGATCGGCGCAGACGATATAAAAAAATATACCGAGGGGTGGGCAGCATCGCAATTTGGAAATGAGCATGCAAAAGAAATTGCAGAGTTGTTATCCAAGTATGCAAAATATAATGGCAGAAGAAAACCCGAAATGCTGGATGCCAATACGTATAGTTTCAATTATAATGAATGGGAAAATGTCGTTAATGATTATAATGCCCTTTTACGTATTGCAGAAAAAATAAATGCAGAACTACCTACACAGTATAAAGATGCTTTCTTTCAATTAGTGCTTCATCCAATAAAAGCCTGCGCCAATCTGAACGAAATGTATTTTTATGTGGCATTGAATAACAGGGCCGCAAAAGCAAAACAGTCAAATACCAATTTCCTGGCTGATAAAGTAAAAGAGCTTTATGCGAGGGATTCATTAATCTCTCTTGAATACAATCGTCTCAACAATGGCAAATGGAACCATATGATGGATCAAACACATATTGGTTATACTTACTGGCAGCAACCAAACCGGCAAAAAATGCCTGACGTAAAATACCTGCCGAAAGATTCTATAGAAAAGGATATCGTAAAAATTGATGTTTTACCCAAAACCTCTGAAAAACTTATTTCTTCAGGCAGCAAAGGCAATATTTTTTATGAACAGGATGGCTATGTATCAATTGAAGCATCACATTATACGAAAGCGATTAACGCAGCTTCTATTAAGTGGGCTATTCTTCCCGACCTTGGCAGAACCGGCGATGCGGTAACAACTTTCCCTGTAACGGCATCTATACAAAAGGCAACACCAACTTCTGCTCATCTTGAATATGAAGTATACACCTATAGTAAAGACAGTTTGAAAATAAACGCTTACTTCTCCCCTACTCTTAATTATTATAATTCCGAGGATGGTTTGCAGTTTGCAATTTCAATTGATGATGAAACTCCGCAAATTATCAGCATCAATAAAGAAGATCGGAACACCGGCGCCGGGATCTGGAACAAGTGGGTTGGTGAAAGTATCATTGCAAAAACCACAAATCATAAGATAAATTCACCGGGTAAACATATTGTAAAATACTGGATGGTGAATTCAGGTGTAGTATTACAAAAAATTGTGTTGGACTTCGGTGAGGTAAAACCCAGTTACCTGGGCCCGCCGGAAACAAGAACTATTAAATAAATAAAAACAATGGATACGAAAAGAAACCTCTTGTTGGGCTTATGCGTTGTTGCGATCTCTGTTACTTTTATTTCCTGCAGCAGCAGTAAGAAAGTAACGGGATCATCTGGTTCTTCCACACTAAGGGAAGCCTACAAAAACGACTTTTTGATCGGCACTGCCCTTAACTCCCAGCAGATAGAAGAAAAAGATTCCAATGCAGCTAAACTGGTTCCGGAACAGTTTAGTGCTGCGACTCCTGAGAATATTATGAAAGCGGAGATCATTCATCCACAATGGGACAAATATAATTTTGACCTTGCGGACAAGATGGTAGAATATGGAAAGAAGCACAATATTCTTATCAATGGTCATACGCTTATCTGGCATAGTCAACTGCCGGCTTATGCAAGAAATATTAAGGATGTTGATTCATTTAAAACTTTTTTTAACAATCACATTACCACGATCGCCAGCCGCTATAATGGCAAAATGTATTCCTGGGATGTTGTGAACGAAGCATTAAATGAAGATGGTACTATGCGTAAATCAATTTTCCTTGACAAACTTGGAGATGATTTTATAACAGAGGCATTTCGTTTAGCACAAAAAGCCGCTCCGGATACTAAATTGTATTACAATGATTATAATATCGAACAACCAAAGAAAAGAGCCGGTGCGATTGCTATAATAAAAAAAATACAAGCAGCCGGTGTACGTATTGATGGTGTAGGTATCCAGGGTCATTGGCATTTGAACAAGGTACCTTTTAAAGAAATTGAAGAAAGCATCCAGCAATTTTCAGCACTTGGGATAAAAGTAATGTTCACTGAACTCGATATTGAAGTGCTGAAACGTGATTTCCAGGGCGCCGATGTTAGCCAAAGGGTCGCTTCAAATCCTGAATTAAATCCTTATGTTAACGGTTTGCCGGATAGCGTGCAAGTGCAATTGGCAAATGATTACGAAAATTTATTTAAACTCTTTTTAAAATATAAAGATAAAGTTACACGTGTTACATTCTGGGGAGTAAACGACGGACAAAGCTGGCTGAATGGCTGGCCTGTAAGAGGAAGAACTAATTATCCTTTATTATTTGACAGGCAATACAAACCCAAACCTGCGTACTACAAAGTGATTGAGCTGAAAACAAATTCCGGATCAGGAGAAAGTGCTAAAAAACCATTCTAACAAACTAAAACAAAATCATGAATACGAATGCTTCCCAAAAACTTTCCGTCATTGAAAAGATTGGCTATAGCCTGGGCGATCTTGCTGCAAATCTTATTTTTCAGACCCTCGTCACTTTTCTTGCATTCTTCTATACAGATGTTTATAAAATACCTGCAGGCAAAGCAAGTTTTATAATTACATTCTTTGGTTTTGCTGGTGCATTTTTTAATGTCATCATGGGAATTATTGCCGACAGAACAAATACACGTTGGGGAAAATATCGTCCGTGGATATTGTGGACAGCAGTTCCCTTTGGTGTCATTTCTCTTCTCGCATTCAGTACACCTGATTTCAATGAGTCCGGGAAACTTATTTATGCCGCAGTTACCTATTTCTTTTTAGTAATTATTTATTCCGCAAACAATCTTCCCTACTCTGCTTTAAGTGGCGTACTTACAGGTGATATGAAAGAAAGAAACAGTCTTTCTTCCTATCGGTTTGTTGCCGTAATGGTGGCACAATTTATTATTCAAGCTTTATTGCTTCCGTTGGCACTATCAATTGGCCATGGCGACAAACAAAAAGGTTTTGAAAGTGTAATGTTGTTCTTTGCTATTGTTGGTGTCGTCTGTTTCATCATTACATTTTTAACTACAAGGGAAAGAGTGAAGCCGATTGTCGAACAGAAAAATTCCATTTCCAGCGACTTAAAAGATCTAACGAAGAATAAACCATGGATCATCATGCTATTCCTCACTATTCTTGTGTTTGTTACGCTGGCATTAAAAGGTGGCATGAATATCTATTTCTTTAAATACTATTTGAATCATGATGCGGAGTCACAATTCCTGGAGAATATCGGCTTCAATAACTTTATTGCTGGTTTGAATAGAACTCTTACTGGTATTGGCCTTGGAAATTTTGAATGGCCACAGGACCCGCCGTCATCTGCCAATAGTTTATTCAATGCAGGCAGTATCATTTTTATGATCGTTGGGATCATGTTCAGCAAACCACTAGCTGACAAGTTTGGTAAACGGAATATATTCGGAATTTTTCTTGTACTGTCTGCTTTATGCCTGGTGATGTTCTATTTCTTTTCACCTGAATCAGTCGGGTTGGTGATACTTACACATATTTTTCATGGATTTTTATATGGAATAACTATTCCTATTCTTTGGGCTATGATCGCCGACGTGGCAGATTTCAGTGAATGGAAAAACAACCGAAGAGCAACCGCCATCATCTTTTCAGCTATGATATTTGGCTTAAAAGTGGGATTGAGTCTCGGGGGCGGCCTTGGAGCATTCCTTTTAAGTAAATACGGCTACGTTGCAGATGCGGCGCAACAAACTACGGAAGCAATTAATGGGATCAGGATGTCAGTGAGTATATATCCGGGGATCATTTTTATCATTGGTGCTGTTTTGCTTTTCGGGTATGCGATCGATAAAAAAATGGAAACAACAATTGAAACCGATCTCAAAGAAAGAAGAAAATTAGCCACAGCTGTTGCATAAAAAACGGTTGGACAAACTGATTTTATTGAACATATTTTAATTGAAAACGTAATAATATGCCTGAAGAAAGTATTGCACATATAGATTTTGAAGAACTAAATAAGAAGGCAATTTCCCAACCAGTCGTTTCACATATTTATACGGCTGATCCATCTGCACATGTATTTAATGGAAAAATTTATATCTACCCTTCTCATGATATAGAGAATGATATTTCATTTGACGATCTTGGAAGTCATTTTGCAATGGAAGATTATCATATTTTGTCAATGAACTCACCTTTGGATGAAACAGCAACTGATCATGGTGAAGCATTACATGTAAAAGATGTTCCCTGGGCTGATAAGCAAATGTGGGCTCCTGATGCAACAGAAAAAGATGGGGCCTATTATTTATTTTTTCCTGCAAAAGATTATGAGGGAATATTTCGTATTGGTGTAGCGACAAGTTCGTCACCCGTAGGCCCTTTCACATCTCAACCAACACCAATCAAAAAAAGTTTTTCAATCGATCCAGCGGTATTCAAAGATGATGATGGATCTTATTATATGTATTTCGGTGGAATTTGGGGAGGCCAGTTACAACGTTGGAGAACAGGGTCGTTTAAAGCAGAAGGTGATGGTCCGCTTTTTCATTTACCAAGTGATAACGAGACAGCTTTATGTGCAAAAGTTGCAAGATTGACAAATGACTTGCTCGAATTTGCTGAAGATGTTAAAGATGTTGTGCTACTCGATGAAAATGGCAAATCACTCCTTGCAGGTGATACGGAGAGAAGATTTTTTGAAGCATCATGGATGCATAAGTATAAAGGCAAATACTATTTCTCTTATTCTACCGGTGATACGCATTATGTATGTTATGCAATTGGTGACAATCCGTACGGGCCATTCACTTATGCCGGAAGAATTTTAAATCCTGTTGTTGGCTGGACATCGCATCATTCAATAGTGGAGTTCAACAGTAAATGGTATTTGTTTTATCATGACAGTAGTTTATCACAAGGAGTAACTCATTTAAGATCGGTAAAAGTAACAGAACTGGTACATGATGCGAATGGAAAGATAAAAACCATTGATCCCTATAAATAAGACATATTTATGACGAATGCTTAATAAATAGTTATGAAGAAAATTTTCTTTTCGATTCTGCTAGTGATCTCTTATAGTGCTTTTGCACAGGATTACAAATCATTCCCAATGTGGGATCCTTCCTTACCGATGGAACAAAGAGTGAATGATGTGGTAAGTCGTTTAACGTTGGAAGAAAAAGTAAAACAAATGCTCAATGCAACACCAGCCATTCCGCGATTAGGTATCCCCGCTTATGACTGGTGGAATGAGACATTGCATGGCGTTGCAAGAACACCATTTAAAGTAACATCATATCCTCAAGCGATAGCCATGGCGGCAACATGGGACTCTACTTCACTATTTCACATGGCTGATTATTCAGCACTCGAAGGAAGAGCGATATATAACAAAGCGATGGAATTAGGAAGAACAAAAGAAAGATATTTAGGATTGACATACTGGACACCAAACATTAACATCTTTCGTGATCCTCGTTGGGGCCGTGGACAGGAAACGTATGGTGAAGATCCTTTCTTAACAGCAATGATGGCCCGTGCATTTGTTCGTGGCTTGCAGGGAGATGATCCAAAATATTTGAAAGCAGCAGCATGTGCTAAACACTTTGCAGTGCATAGCGGTCCGGAGCCATCACGACATATTGATAATTTTAATCCCACTACATATGATCTCTGGGATACTTATTTACCGGCATTCAGAGAATTGGTCACCAATGCAAATGTTGCAGGGGTGATGTGCGCCTACAATGCAGTTAATACACAACCTTGTTGTGCAAATGATTTGTTGATGACAGATATTCTCCGCAAGCAATGGAAGTTTACCGGTTATGTTACCAGTGACTGTTGGGCAATCGATGATTTCTTTAAATATCATAAAACGCACAAAGATTCTGTAACAGCTGCGGTGGATGGAGTTGTTCATGGTACCGATATCGAATGTGGCACTTCGGTTTATTATACATTATATAACGGAGTAAAAAGCGGCTTGATAAAAGAAGAGCAGCTTGATATTTCATTGAGAAGATTATTTATGATCCGTTATCGCCTGGGCATGTTTGATCCTCCTTCTATGGTAAAATATGCGCAAACACCAGCATCAGCTTTAGAAGCGCCGGAGCATAAAGCTCTTGCTTTAAAGATGGCGCAGCAATCAATTGTACTATTAAAGAATGACAAAAACTTGTTGCCACTTAGTAAAAAAATAAAAAAGATTGCAGTGGTCGGTCCAAACGCTGATAACACTATTGCTGTTCTTGGAAATTACAATGGAATGCCGTCGGAAATTGTTACTGCATTAAAAGGAATAAAAGAAAAGTTGGGAAAAGATGTGGAGGTGGTATATGAAAAGGCGTTGAATTTCACCAATGATACTTTATTGGCTTATACAGATGTAAGCAGGCAATATACTATTGGAGAAGGCACTCCGGGATTCAGGGCTGAATATTACAATAACACGGAGCTAAAGGGTGAACCGATCGTACAAACAGAAAACAATCTTGATCATTTCTGGCAGGAAGGTCAAGCAGTAGTTGGCGATATCAGGGCTAATAATTTTTCGGCTCGTTACACCACCTATTACTCGTCAGACAAAGATGGAGAGATAACTTTTGAAATAGAAGGTGATGATGGGTATAAATTTTTTATCAATGATAAAGAAATATATAATTCATGGTTGCGCAACCGCTGGGGAGCAAGGCAATATCGCCAGAAAATTGTGAGGGGCCAGCAATATAAAATAGTAGTGGAATACTGGCAGGGAGAAGGCAAGGCCAATATAAGATTAAGAGCCGGAAATTTTGAACGGTTCGACATGAATGCATTTTTGAAACGTATTAAAGATGTAGACGCTATCATTTATGTAGGTGGAATTTCTCCGCAACTGGAAGGTGAAGAAATGAGAGTTGATTTTCCTGGTTTTAAAGGCGGCGACAGAACTTCAATTCTTCTACCCCAAATACAAACCAAAGCAATGAAAGCATTGAAGTCAACCGGCAAACCGGTTGTATTTGTAATGATGACTGGAAGTGCGATCGCTATTCCATGGGAGAATGAAAACATTCCTGCGATCATCAATGCATGGTATGGCGGACAAAGTGCTGGCACTGCAATTGCGGATGTTTTGTTTGGCGATTATAATCCCGCGGGAAGATTGCCGGTTACTTTTTATAAAAGTGACAACGATCTGCCAGACTTTAGCGACTACTCTATGAACAACAGGACTTATCGTTATTTCAAAGGTGAAGCGTTATATCCTTTTGGATATGGGTTAAGCTATACGACGTTTAAATATGATCAACTAAAAATTCCTGCAACCATTACAAGGGGCAAGAATATCACAGTTAGTGTCAGAGTGACCAATACAGGTAAAAGGGATGGAGAAGAAGTAGTGCAATTGTATTTGCAGCATCAAAACCTTAAAGCGAAATCGCCAATCCAGGCATTAAAAGGGTTTCAGAGAATTAGTTTAAAGAAAGGAGAAAGCAAAACGATAAATTTTGAATTGACACCGGAACAATTGTCATTAGTGAATGAAGCCGGGTCAATATATCAGCCAGCCGGAAAAATTTTGATAAGTGTTGGTGGTGGTCAGCCGGGAATAAAAAATAAAACAACAAGTAATGTTGCAAATTCAATCATTACTGTATTATAATAAATGAGTATGAAAAAAATATTTGTTCTAATCAGTTTATTCTGTGTAAAGATCCTTTCTGCGCAAAACACTATTGTTTTGAATGCTGACAAAGGCAAAGACATCATCAACAAAAACATCTACGGCCATTTTGCAGAGCATCTTGGTCATTGCATATATGGTGGATTTTATGTTGGTGATAGTAATACAACCATTCCGAATAAAAATGGTATAAGGCTTGATGTTGTCGATGCATTAAAAAAATTAAAAATACCAGTGCTTCGTTGGCCGGGTGGATGTTTTGCAGATACATATCATTGGAAAGATGGTGTGGGCCCCAAAAAAGAAAGGCCATCAATGCTGAATGTATGGTGGGGAAATGTAAAAGAAGATAACAGTTTTGGCACCAATGAATTTTTGAACATGTGTGAAATGCTTGGTGCAGAACCTTACCTCAGTGGAAATGTAGGAAGCGGCACACCACAGGAATTAAGTGATTGGGTAAAATATACTATTCATCCTAATGGAAGCAGCCCGATGCCGGATTTACGTTTGAAAAATGGACGTGCCAATCCATGGCATGTAAAATACTGGGGATTGGGAAATGAAGCCTGGGGTTGCGGCGGAAATATGAAACCTGAGTATTATGCAAACATCTATCGTCAGTATGTCACTTTCATGACCAATGGCGATCCTAAAGAGCGGATATTCCGGATAGCATCAGGTGCAAGTGACGCAGATTATAACTGGACAGAAGTTTTAATGCGGGATATTCCGTTAAACATGCTTGATGCTGTAGGTGTTCATCATTATTCTGTAATTGATTGGAGCAAAAAAGGATCTGCTACGGCATTTTCAGAAGAAGAATATTATTCAACTATGCAAAAGGCTTTGCAAATGGAAGAATTAGTCACCAAACACAGCGCTGTCATGGATAAATATGATCCTGCAAAAAGAGTAGCGATGGTGGTAGATGAATGGGGCGGATGGTATGATGTAGAACCAGGTACAAATGGTGCTTTCCTCTTTCAGCAAAACACAATGCGGGATGCAATGATTGCAGGCACTACGCTTAATATTTTTAATAATCATTGTGAAAGGGTAAAAATGGCAAACCTTGCTCAGATCATTAATGTTTTGCAGGCGGTAATTCTTACCCGGGAAGAAAAAATAATTTTAACTCCCACTTACCATGTAATGGAAATGTATAATGTACACCAGGATGCGGTAATGCTGCCTATTACTTTAACAAGCGATAATTATACAATGGGGAAAGAAAAACTAAAAGCTATTTCTGCATCTGCATCAAGAGATAAAAATGGCCTGACACATATTTCCCTGGTGAATATTGATGCGAATAAAGCACAATCGGTTTCTATCAACATTAACGGGGCGGATTATAAAACAGTTAGTGGAAGAATTTTAACGTCTGACAAATTACAGAACTATAACAGCTTTGAAAATCCGAATAAAATTGTTCCTGCTGTTTATAATGGAGCACAACTTAATGGCTCAAAACTAAACTTAAATATTCCGCCTTATAGCGTGGTAGTACTTGAATTAAAATGAGAAATGTCAAAAAAATATTTGTTCTAATATCTTTTTTGGTAGCAGCCACTTTTTGTTTTGGTCAGCAGGTAAAAACAAAACAGTCAAAATCGTCGGTTAAGATAACCATCGATAGTGTTTTGACAATATCATCAGGAGATCAAAAGTTACTGACTTATCAATTTAAAACAGTTTATCCTCCAGCCGGACAGGATACAAATTATAAACGAAGTGGCTTTATTCATCCGCTTTATACTCCGCACGGGCAGGTACTGACAAGGATTCAACCACCCGATCATTATCATCATTATGGTATCTGGAATGCATGGACACATACTTTCTTCGAAGGCGATACCGTTGATTTCTGGAATATAAAGGGCAGGCAAGGTACAGTGAGGTTTGTAAAATTTACTTCCAAAACAAGCAACGAAAAATACGCAGAGTACACCGCTTTGCAGGAGCATGTAGTATTCAAAAAAGATAAAACTGAAAAGGTTGCGCTGAATGAATGGCAAACTGTAAGAGTATATGATCCCGTAAAGGATGGTGATTACTATATAGTCGACATTACTTCAAAAATGCAGTGTGCTTCACAAAGCCCTTTATTGATCGTTGCTTATCGATATGCCGGCTTTGGTTGGCGGGCCACTGAATATTGGGACAAGAATAATTCTGAAATGCTGACATCGGAAGGCAAAACAAGAGATAATACAGATAATACTAAAGGAAGATGGATAGTGGTTTATGGCTCCCTACCGGGTAATGATGAAGGTGGAATTGTGATGTTATCACACCCGACAAACTACAATGATCCTGAACCAATGAGAATATGGGACAAAAAACAAAACGGTGGACGCGGCGATGTTTTTGCCAGCTTTGCTCCTACAAAAGATAAAGATTGGCTTTTAGAACCTGGTAAAACATATACATTAAAATATAGGCTGGTTGTATTCAATGGAAAATTTGATGCAGCAAAGGCAGAGAATGCATGGAAGACATTTGTGAAAGAGGTGAAATAGCGTACATGAAAAGTGAAACGTCAAACGTGAAAGGCCCTGTCTCACTTTTCACATTTCACGTTTGACGGGATAGCTGAATAGAATTACTGAATGTACAAGAGTGCGACGCAACAGAAGCTAAATAGAATTTCAAAAGTTGATAACTTAAAAATATTCATCATAAAAATTAAAGCTGATGAAAAAAAGAAATCAATCTCGTCGAGAGTTTTTGAGTAACTCCCTTAAAGCATCGGCGTTCCTGGCACTTCCTTCAATAGTGCCTTCAAGTGTGTTTGGAAGAAATGCGCCAAGCAATCGTATTAATGTTGCAGCGATCGGTACGGGACGTATTTCCCGTGTTCATGATATGCCCGGTGTTTTGCAATATGATTATGCACAAGTAATGGCTGTTTGTGATCTCGACTCAAATCGGGCTGAAGAAGGAAAAAAATTCGTGAATGATTTTTACACCAAACGTGATGGCAAACCATTTGATGGTGTGAAACCGTACACTGATTATCGTGAGTTGCTGCAGAATAAAGATATTGATGCGGTGCTGATCAGCACGCCTGATCATACACATGCAATGATCGGTGCAGCAGCTGCCCGTGCTAAAAAACATATCTATATGCAGAAGCCGGCATCGCTGACGATCGCTGAAGGAAGATTGATCGCTGATGTAGTTACAAAAAGTGGTGTGAAGTTCCAGATAGGAAGCCAGCAACGGAGCAGTGAACAGTTTCGTTATGCGGCAGAGTTAGTTCGTAATGGCCGCATTGGTGAATTGAAAACTGTTTATGTTGGCTTGCCGGGTGATCCTCCGGGTGGAAAAAAAGATGAAATGCCTGTTCCGAAAAATCTCAACTATGATATGTGGCTTGCATCAACTCCTGAAGTTTATTATACAATTGATCGGGTACATCCGCAGTCTGGTTATGATCGTCCGGGCTGGTTACGGTGCGAACAGTTTGGCGCTGGCATGATCACAGGTTGGGGGGCACATCATATTGACAGTGCACATTGGGGAATGGGAATGGAACGCAGCGGCCCTGTTGAGATCTGGTGTGATAAAGTTGAGTTTGCAACTGGTGGATTGTGGGATGTGCATGGCATCTTTAAAACAGAAGCAAAATATGCCAATGGAGTTACGATGATCGTTAGTAATGAATTTCCAAATGGAATAAAGTTCGAAGGTACTAATGGTTGGGTGTTTGTTTCAAGAGGTGACTACAATGTTACAGCAAGCGATCCAACAAAACCAGGCGAAAGAGCAAAAAAAATTGATGCAAGTGATCCAAATATGCTTACATCAGTTATTGGTCCAAATGAATTTCATTTTACAGTGAGTAAGGAACATCATGGCAACTGGCTCGAAGCAATAAGGGATAATAAAGCACCTATCGCACCGGTGGAAGAAGCACATCGTGCCTGCTCAGCCTGTTTGCTGCATCATATTTCAATGAAGTTGAAAAGAAAATTGCATTGGGATCCAAAAACAGAAAAATTCAAAAATGATAATGAGGCAAATGCAATGTTGAGTCGCAAGCAAAGAAAGGGATATGAAATAGTAGCGTAAGGTTTTATTTGTGTAATAAGCTTTTGTTCCCTGGTTGGGTGTCCCTTGCGACGCTCCGTTCAACATTTAAAACTCTAATGAGCAATGAAAAGGGTATCAAACATATTTGTATTACTGGCAGTTTTAATCTCCTGCACCAATCATCATACTGAAAATAAAAAACCTGTTCGGTTAGTTACACTCGACCCCGGTCATTTTCATGCAGCATTGGTACAAAAAACAATGTATAATGATGTAGACTCAGTTGTTTATGTTTATGCCCCTGATGGGAATGACTTGAAATTGCATCTTGACAGGATCAACTCTTACAATTCTATAGCAGAATCACCTACCCGATGGAAAGAAGAGGTTTATACTGGTGCTGATTTTTTTGAAAAGATGATTGCAGAGAAAAAAGGGAATGTGGTTATGCTATCTGGCAACAATCAAAAGAAGACAGGCTATATTTTACAATCACTTCAAAATGGACTTAATGTATATGCTGATAAGCCAATGGCAATTGATCCGACCGGATTTGAAAAATTAAAGCAGGCATTTGAAGTAGCATCAAAGAATAATTTGTTGCTATACGATATAATGACCGAACGCTATGAAATAACATCAATACTTCAGCGGGAACTTTCCATGATACCTGAAGTATTTGGCGAGCTAGAAAAAGGAACACCTGAGAATCCTGCTGTAGAAATGTTTAGTGATCATAATTTTTATAAAAACATTTCAGGCAATATAGTTGTAAGACCAGCCTGGTTTATGGATGCATCACAACAAGGCAATGGCATCGTAGATGTAACAACGCATTTGGTGGACCTGGTACAATGGGAATGTTTTCCAGAACAAAGCCTGGATTATACAAAAGATATTACTTTGGTGGCAGCAAGGAGATGGCCGACTACAATGACTCCAACGCAATTCAAAACAATTACTAAGCTGAATGAGGTCCCATCTTTTATTGAAAGAGACAAACAAACCGATTCTTTGCTACAGGTGTGGTCGAATGGCGAGATCAACTATATAATAAAAGGTGTTCACGCAAAAGTTACTGTTGTATGGATGTATCAAACCGCCAGCGGAAGTGATACACATTATTCTATTATGAGAGGCACTAAAGCTAACTTGATCATTCGCCAGGGTAAAGAGGAAAATTACAAACCGGTTTTATATATTGAACCATTGATTCTTTCTGATAGGAATGCTGAGCTGATTAAAGCAATAGAAAAACTTAAAATAAAGTATCCCGGCATTGAAATAACCGGAAGTAAAAATGGCTGGCAGCTACTTATTCCGGAAAAGCTGAAAGAAGGTCACGAAGCACACTTCGCAAGGGTAACAGAAAAATTTCTTGATTATTTAAAAAACAAAAATATGCCTGCATGGGAGGTACCAAACATGCTGGCAAAATATTATACAACAACTAAAGCATTGGAACTGGCTTTAAAAAATAAATAATGAAAAAGATTCTTACCATTTTTTTTATTGTAGCCTATGTAAGGTCATCTGCACAATATCCCCGTGTAGATATTCCCGGTTCGGAAGTAAGAAAAATAACTTCTTCCATTGTTGCAGGGCAGGAATATGAATTACAGATCTTGTTGCCCGGCGGTTATAAAAACAGTAATAAAAAATATCCTGTTGTTTATCTCATGGATTCGCAATGGGATTTTCCTTTACTTAAATCATTATACGGTCAGCATTACTATGATGGTTTTATTCCCGAGTTGATTATTGTTGGGGTTACATGGGGCGGCATCAATCCCAACCCGGATAGTTTAAGAGCAAGAGATTATACACCAACTAAAGAAAACAGGTTACCGCAAAGCGGCGGCGCTGATCAATTTCTTTCGTTTATGAAAAATGAATTATTCCCTTTCATTGAAACAAACTATAAAGCTTCATCTGAAAACAGAACATTGATGGGTTGCTCGCTGGGTGGATTGTTTACTTTATATGCTTTATTTACACATACAGATATGTTCACGGGTTATGCGGCTGCAAGCCCTTCGGTCGGCTGGGGTGGTGAAGTATTATCGAAGTATGAAAAAGAATTTGCTCAAAAAAAATTATCTAACCCTGTTAGAGTATACATGACCATTGGTGATGTGGAAAGAAGCCGTCCCGTTTATGAAAAATTTGCTGCGCAAATGGCCGCCAGTAATTACAGCTCTGCGTCACTCAAATCAAAAATCCTGGAGAACACCGGTCACTCCGGAACCAAAAGCGAAACATTCAGCCGGGGCATGCAATATATTTTTGAAAAACCAAAACTAGATCTTAATGCGGCAGTTTTAAATAAGTATACGGGCACTTATGAAGCAACAAATGGAAATAAGATTGAAATAAAGAACGAAGATGGCAGGCTGGCTTTATACTTTTCTGCCAACAATAAATACCTGTTATACGCATCAAGTGAAACTGCTTATTATTCTACGGCTGAGTTTTTCAATCTTGAATTTAAAAATACAGACGGAAAGCCGCAAGGATTTCAACTCAACACGTATGGCAATTCACAGTTCATAAAGAAAGTAAACTGATATGAAGCATATACTATACATCTTACTTATTTTTTGTACATCATCATTGATAGGGCAACAAACGGATTCATTGGCACCGGCAGTTTATAACTGGAATAAACTGGAACCCAAAAAAGAAGACACAAGAATAAGAAGGCAAATTTTGGAAGGAAGCACTACATCGCTATCCTATTTTGAAATACATACGTCAACATTGGAACCGGGCAAAGCCCCGCATCCACCTCATACACATACTGACCAGGAAGAATTGATGATTGTAAAAGAGGGAACGGTAAAAATTACAATTGGCAATACAAGCAAAATACTCGGCCCGGGCAGCATAGCTTTTGTCATGCCCGGCGATGAACATGGAATTGAGAATGCAGGAGCCACAACTGCTACTTACTATATTTTAAAATATAAAGGCAGGATTCCAAATCACGAACGTGGCAAACAGGCCGGCGGTTCATTTATGCTCGACTGGAAAGAATTAAAAACAAATAATACAAGCAAAGGATTTCGAAGAGATTTTTTTAACCGTGCCACCTCACAATTGGCGCAGTTTGAAATGCACACTACTGCTTTGAATGCAGATTCTGTTAGTCATGCACCACATACACATGTGCAGGAAGAAATTGTTTTGATCTTACGTGGTAATGTAACTATGCATATCGATGGAAAACTAATTCCTGCAGCGCCAGGTGATGTGGTATTTCTTCCATCACTGATACCGCATGCTTTATTGAATACAGGAAAAGAACAATGTGAGTATTTCGCTTTTCAATGGAGAAATTAAAATGAAAAAGATTTTATACACAATAACGGCTTCATTGATTCTGTCTTTTGCCAATGGACAGATACAATTACCACGTCTTGTAAGAGATAGTATGATCTTGCAAAGAGATGCCAACATAAAGATCTGGGGATGGGCATCAAAAGATGAAAAGATTTCGATAAAGTTTAATAACAAAACTTATAAAACAAAAGCAGATGCAGCCGGTAATTGGTTGGTGATTCTTTCTCCTATGAAAGCAGGAGGGCCTTACACAATGGATATTACCGGAAAGAATAAAATTACCTTGAAAGAAATTCTGATTGGTGATGTATGGTTTTGTAGTGGCCAATCCAATATGGTGCATCAAATGAATATTCATGATGTGACTTATGCAAAGGATATTTCTGAAGCAAATTATCCGCAGATAAGACATTTTTGGATACCTACAATCACCAACCTGCAAGGTCCCCAGGAAGATCTTCCAACTGGTTATTGGAAATGGGCCAACCCAGAAGATGTAAGACCATTTTCTGCTATCGCTTATTTTTTTGCATTAAAGATCTATGAAAAATATCATGTGCCCATTGGTTTAATTAATGCAAGTGTCGGGGGCACTCCTATTGAAGCATGGACAAGTGAGGAGGGATTAAAAGATTTTCCTGCTTTGATCAGTACCATTCAAAAAAATAAAGACACTGCCTATATAAATGGATTAAGCAGAAGATCATTTGCCAATAATACAAACAGGCAAGCTCCGCCCCCGCAGGATAAAGGATTAACAGGGCCGAAAACATGGTATGATATTTCATATGTTCCTAAAAACTGGAAAACGATCTCTGTACCTGGTTATTGGGAAGACCAGGGTATCAAAGACCTGAATGGAGTTGTTTGGTACAGAAAAGAAGTCAATATACCTGCATCTATGACTGGCAAAGCGGCTAAAGTTTTTTTAGGAAGGATTGTTGATGCGGATATTTTATATATCAATGGAAAGCAGGTAGGCAATACAACATATATGTATCCGCAAAGAAGATATAATGTACCTGCAGATTTGTTAAAGACTGGTAAGAATATTTTGGTGGTTAAAGTAACCAACAATAACGGCAAGGGAGGCTTTGTTCCTGATAAACCTTATTGCTTGTTTGCAGGTAATGATACTATTGATCTGAAAGGCTACTGGCAATATAAGGTTGGTGAAGTATTCATACCTAGTGGCGGATTTGGTGGCGGAGGGGGTGGCATCAGTGCTCAAAATCAACCAGCCGCATTATACAACGCAATGGTGGCCCCATTGACAAACTATTCCGTCAAAGGATTTCTATGGTATCAGGGTGAAAGTAATTCAGGCAGAGCTGATGAATATGCAAAACTCCAGCCTGCACAGATTATAGATTGGCGAAATAAATGGAAACAACCAGGTGCTCCGTTTTTATTCGTGCAGCTTCCGGGATTTATGGATTATAATTACCTGCCATCAGAAAGCCAATGGGCTGGCTTAAGAGAAGCTCAATTAAAATCACTATCCGTTCCAAATACGGCAATGGCTGTCGCCATTGATGTTGGTGAATGGAATGACATTCATCCTGATAATAAAAAAGCTGTCGGAGACAGGCTGGCGCTTGCCGCAGAAAAAATTGCATACGGTGAAACCATTGTTTATTCAGGTCCAATCTATCAATCTGCAACCATTGAAGGAAATAAAATAACGATCAGTTTCAGTAATGTTGGAAGTGGATTAATTACAAATGACGGTGAAGAATTAAGCGAGTTTGCGATTGCCGGTGCAGATAAAAAATTTGTCTGGGCAAAAGCAAAAATTGATGGAGATAAAATTGTTGTATGGAATGATAATGTTGCGAGTCCAATGTATGTCCGTTATGCATGGGCGGATAATCCCGTGAATCCGAATTTGTATAACAAAGAAGGTTTACCTGCTTCGCCATTCAGAACTGATAAATAACAAACAATAAATAAAAATGAAAAAGAACTCATTTTTTTTCCTGGCATTATGTCTTGCGTATGCATCAACAGCGCAAATGACAAAGATTGACAGCACGAAATACCCAAAGCTCACAACATTCACAGCTCAGCAGGATCATGATAACATGAAACAGCAGTTGGGTATAAAAAAATTAAGACCAGGCCCAAGTGGTAATGAGTCTGCTCCCAATCATGCTAATTATGATGAATCAATTGCAAATCCATGTCCACAACTACCAGATGTGTTAACAACAAAAAATGGCAATAAAGTAACAACAGCAGATGCCTGGTGGAATCAACGCCGGCCTGAGTTGATAGAAGATCTGGAAAAAGAAGTTTATGGTCGTCTTCCAAAAAATATTCCGAAAGTTACATGGACAGTAAAGGTGGTTGACAGAGAGATCGTTAATCGTATTCCTGTAATTGCTAAAATGCTCGTAGGGCATGTTGACAACAGTGAATATCCGTTGATAAACGTTGATATTAATATGATGTTGGTGGTACCTGCAAATGTGAAAGGCCCGGTTCCTGTGTTAATGATGTTTAGCGGTCGTCCTTCATTCCCGGCTCCGGCACAACCTGCGCCTGATGAAATGGAAAAACTTAATGCGGCATTCAAAGAGTTGATGATAAAAAATGATCCGAGCCTGAAAACAATTTTTGAAAAATATCCAGCATATCAACCGATCACAAGACTTCCAGCACCTAATTTTTTTGCTCCTCCAAAACCTGACGAAGAACTAACTCCACAGGAAAGATTACTGGCTGCAGGTTGGGGTTATGTAACCATTGAAACAAACAGCATACAAGCTGATAATGGAGCAGGTCTTACAAGAGGAATTATTGGTTTAGCAAATAAAGGGCAGCCTCGTAAGCCAGACGATTGGGGATCACTTCGGGCATGGGCATGGGGCGCAGCAAGAGGATTGGATTATTTAGAAACAGATACATTAGTAAATGCAAAACAAGTAGGCATCGAAGGAGTATCTCGTTATGGCAAAGCTGCATTAGTAACACTGGCATTTGAACAACGTTTCGCAATTGGATTGATCGGTTCATCAGGTAAAGGTGGCGCCACACTTCATCGTCGGGTATTTGGAGAAGCAGTGGAAAGCCTTACCGGCAGTGGCGAGTATCATTGGATGGCCGGCAATTACTTAAAATATGGAACAGATGAATCATCATTTGGAAAGAAGACTGGTTGCGATCTGCCGGTTGATTCGCATGACTTAATTGCATTGTGTGCACCACGACTTACATTTATCAGTTATGGTATTCCTGAAAAAGGCGATGCAAAATGGCTTGACCAGGTTGGCAGTTATATGGCTACTGTTGCCGCTGGTTCAGTATTTAAGTTACTTGGAGCAAAAGATATTGGTGTTTCTAATGATTATATGAAAGAGAAAATGCCACCAATGCTAACCGATATGCTTAATGGTGAATTAGCATGGCGCCAACATGATGGCGGACATACCGATGCTCCCAACTTTAAATTTTTTATTCCATGGGCAAATAAGTTTTTAAAATATGAAAGATCGCAGTTTTAAAATAATATCGTTTTTAGCGTTATGGAACTTTGTTTCAACAATTGCAACGGCGCAAACTACACTAAAGGACGTCTATAAGGATGCATTTCTTATTGGTACTGCCGTCAATCCTGGAACAACGTCAGGAAGAGATAAAGCAACCCAGGATATTGTGTTAAAGCATTTCAACTCGATCACAGTTGAAAATGTAATGAAAGCTGCATTGATCAATCCAGAACCTGGTGTTTACAACTTTGGCCCTGCCGATGAATTTGTTTCGTTTGGTGAAAAAAATAAAATGTTCATTATTGGTCACACGTTGGTTTGGCATAATCAATGTCCTCCATGGTTTTTTACCAATGCCTCAGGGAAACCTAATACAAAAGAAGAACAAATTGAACGATTAAGAAGTCATATAGAAGCTGTAGCCGGAAGATATGCTGGTCGGGTGCATGCCTGGGATGTCGTTAATGAAGTGATCGGTGAAGACGGTAACTATCGTCCTACCACATGGGTGAATGCTTTTGGTAATGGTGATACACTTGTCAAGTATGCATTCATGTTTGCTGCGAAATATGCGCCCAACACAGAACTATACTACAATGATTTTAATGAATGGCGGCCTGCAAAAAGAGATGGCATAGTACGCCTGGTAAAGATGCTAAAGAAAGAAGGCATTCGCATCGATGGTATTGGTATGCAGTGCCATTGGGGATTAAATTATCCAAAGAACAAATACATTGAAAAAGCAATAGATTCTTTTGCCGCATGTGGGGTGAAAGTAATGATCACTGAACTGGATGTTGATGTACTTCCATTAACAAAAGAAGGACAGATCATCGGTCAAAGCATGTCTGAAAGGCAATTTCAACTGGAAGAGTTTAAAGAGTTCTTTGATCCTTATCAAAAAGGCTTACCAGATAGTATGCAAACCGTACTGGCAAAGAGATATGAAGAATTATTCAGGATTTTTTATAACAAAAGAAACAAAATAGATAGAGTTACCCTTTGGGGTATCCACGACGGTATGAGTTGGAAGAATGGCTATCCAATACCCAACAGGACTAATTATCCTTTACTATGGAATCGGCAGCTGCAGGCTAAACCAGCTTTACATGCGGTATTAAATGTTCCGCTTAAAAAATAAGAATATGAAAAAGATACTCCTGTTCATAACATTGCTGTCGTCACAGATTTGCCATTCGCAAGTTAGCCTGCCCTGGCATGGAAAAAAATGTGCAGTAGTACTTACTTACGATGATGCCATCAATGAGCATTTAGATAATGCAATTCCTGTTCTTGATTCGTTAGGACTAAAAGCAACTTTCTACATCACTGCTTTTTCATCATCAATGCAGACGAGAATGAATGATTGGAAAAAACTTGCTGCAAAAGGTCATGAATTAGGTAATCATACATTATATCACCCCTGTATTGGTGGCAAAGGAAGAGAATGGGTGAAACCGGAATATGATATGAATAATTATACAGTGAAAAGAATGGTTGATGAAACGAGAATGACAAACTTGTTTCTGCAGGCCCTGGATGGAAAAACAAAAAGAACATTTGCTTTTACCTGTGGCGATATGAAGATCGGCGATTCCTCTTTTATTTATTCAATGAAAGATGATTTTGTTGCAGCAAGAGCAGTGAGAGCAGAGATGCATAAAATAAATGAGATCGATCTGCTCAACGTAGATTGTTATATGGTGAATGGCGAAACCAGTGCTCAAATGATAGAATGGGCGAAGAAGGCAATGGAAACAAATTCATTACTTGTTATACTTTTTCATGGCGTAGGTGGTGGCAATGGATTGAATGTATCAATTCCAGCTCATCGTGAATTTTTAAACTACCTGAAGCAAAATGAAAAAGATATCTGGATCACCCCTATGATCGGTGCGGCGGAGTATATAAAAAAATATCAGTCCCGGGCTAATTAAACTAATAATAAAACATCTTTTATGAATGATAACAACAACTCAAGAAGAAAGTTTTTATACAATCTTGGACTTGCAGGATTAAGTATTCCATTAATTTCATCAAACAGTCGGTGTAGCGATGAAGAATCAAAACAAAAAGCTATGCAAAAGAATAAAAATGGTAAACTCGGTATTGCATTAGTTGGCCTGGGCGGTTATGCCGGCGGCCAGTTAGCCCCAGCGCTACAAGAAACAGAGCATTGCTATCTCGCCGGCATTGTTACCGGCACTCCTTCCAAAATTCCCGTTTGGAAAGAAAAATATGGGATCGCTGATAAAAATGTTTATAACTACCAGAACTATGATTCAATAAAAGATAATCCTGATATTGATATTGTATATGTAGTACTTCCCAATTCCATGCATGCGGAGTATACTATCCGTGCAGCACAGGCAGGCAAACATGTCATTTGTGAAAAACCAATGGCAGTAACCGTTGCCGATTGTGATAAGATGATCGCTGCTTCGAAAAAAGCAGGCAAGCTTTTGTCAATTGGCTATCGTTTGCATTTTGATCCTTATAATTTAGAAATGGTAAGGCTGGGAAAAGAAAAAGTATATGGTGAAATAAAAAAGATGACTGCCGCATTTTCTTTTGTAGCATCAAAAGGTATTTGGCGGCTGGATAAAAAGCTGGCAGGCGGTGGCCCTTTAATGGATCTTGGCGTTTATTGCATGCAGGGAGTGATGTACACAACAGGTATGGAGCCGGTGGCTATCACTGCTCAATCTCCTCCTGTTTCTGATCCCGAAAAATTTCTCGGAGTAGAAGAAACCTTATCTTTTCAAATGGAAATGCCAAATGGATTGATTGCTGAATGCAGAACCAGTTATTCTGAAAATGCAAATTTTTTAAGAGCAGAAGCTGAAAAGGGATTTTTTGAACTACAACCCGCTTATAACTATTCCGGTTTACATGGTAAAACAACTGACGGTGTTATTGAATATCCGCGGTTATCACAACAAGCAAAACAAATGGATGGATTTGCTTTATCAATAAAAAACAATCAACCATCCATTGTGCCCGGTGAAATGGGAAGAAGGGATGTAAAAATTATCGAAGCGATCTATGAAGCAATGCGGACAGGAAAGAGAGTTGGGATAAAATAAAATTTACCATAATTATTATACAGAAATGTTCAACCGAGTTTTAATAATAACAATGTTTGTGTTATTCATAGATGAGTACACCCAGGCACAACGAGTTTTTAAAAATTGGCCAAAAGAAAAATCGCCGGAAGAGATCGGGTTACGCGTTGCTGAACAATTTCTATCATCTTCTCATGGTGTGTATGGCTTCGGCGCTATACCGCATATTCCTTATTTTGAAGTATGTAACTGGTACGGTGCATTGACGTTTGCAAATGAAACAAAAAACGATCTGCTCAGAAAAAAGCTGGTTGAGAGATTTGTTCCCTTGTTTGATAAAGAAGACTCATTGCTTCCCGTACCTGATCATGTAGATTACAATGTATTTGGGGCAGTACCTTTAGAGATCTACTTGCAAACAAAGGAAAAGAAATATTTTACACTAGGAAAAATGTACGCCGATACTCAATGGAAAGCACCTGTTGGTCCAAGAGTAGTTCCAGCATCTTACCGGTTTTATAATAATGGTTTTACCTGGCAAACAAGATTGTGGATCGATGATATGTATATGATAACAATGGTGCAGGCACAAGCATACCGTGCAACAAGTGAAGTACAGTACATAAACCGGGCAGCAAGAGAAATGGTTTTATATCTTGATTCACTACAAAAACCAAATGGTTTATTCTATCATGCACCGGCCTCACCATTCTTTTGGGGAAGAGGGAATGGTTGGATGGCTGCAGGAATGAGTGAATTATTAAGAGCATTACCAAAAAATAATCCTGACCGGCCAAGAATAATGCAGGGTTATAAAACGATGATGGAGTCATTGCTAAAATTTCAAGCCGATGATGGTATGTGGCGGCAATTAGTTGATGATCCCGCATCATGGAAAGAAACCTCATCAACTGGTATGTTTGCTTTTGCAATGATAACAGGAGTAAAAAATGGATGGTTAGATAAAAAACTGTATGGTAATGCTGCACGCAAAGCGTGGCTTACACTGATTGAATATATAAATAATAAAAGTGAGATCACAGAGGTTTGTGAGGGAACGGGGGCCGGCAAAAGCCAGCAATATTATCTCGACAGGAAAAAAATAACTGGTGATATGCACGGTCAGTCTCCTGTATTGTGGTGTGCAACAGCCTTGTTGAGAAAAAATAAATAAAGGATTTATTGACATTAAATATTTATGAACGCTGTACCAGGAATAATTAATTGGGGCATTATCGGTTGCGGTGATGTTTGCGAAGTAAAAAGCGGGCCTGCATTTAATAAAGTCCCCGATTCAAAATTGGTTGCCGTAATGCGGCGTGACGCTGATAAGGCAAAAGATTTTGCACAACGGCATGGCGTGTTAAAATATTATTCTGATGCTGCAGAACTTATAAATGATAGAGAAGTAAATGCAATTTATATAGCTACACCGCCATCATCACATGAGTTGTATACAGAAATGTCGTTAAAAGCCGGCAAACCGGTTTATATTGAAAAACCTGTTTCCATCAACTCTTCTTCCGTAGAAAGAATGATGGCAATGGAAAAAAATTATGGTGGCAAAGTAAGTGTGGCACATTACCGGAGAGGTTTGTCATTATTTAAAACAATAAAGCAATTGGTGCAGGATGGTTCAATAGGGAAGATTAAACTGATACTTTTAAAAACATTACAACCACCAGCCAGTAATATCATTACACAAACAAAAGATAACTGGCGCATCAATCCTGAAATATCAGGCGGTGGTTTGTTTCATGACCTGTCACCACATCAGCTGGATATTTTATATTGGATATTCGGAATGCCGCAGCATGTGAATATTCAGACTGCCAACCAGGGGAAGAATTATAATGCACCGGATTTAACGATGGTACATATTGCTTTTGATAACGATATTTATTTTGATGGAGTTTGGAATTTTAATATCGCCGAATCAGCTACAGATGATTCTTGTGAAATTATTGGCGATAAAGGAAGTATCCTTTTTAGTTTTTTTAAGATAAGTAAAATTGAATTGAAGACCGATGCAGGCACAAAAGTTTTCGAGCTGGAATATCCTGTACATATTCAGCAACCGCATATAGCTACGGTGGTAAAGTTCTTTCGGGGAGAAACTGATAATCCCTGCAGTCTTGAGGAAGCATTGGTTACAATGCAGATAATGGATAAAGCAGTATTACAATTATAAACTTAAATAACCTTTAATCATTCACTAACAATAACAAAACAGTATATGAGTCAGAAACTCCGAAGTCACGATTGGTTTGGCAAAAAAGATAAAGACGGAATTATTTATAGAAGCTGGATGAAGAACCAGGGCATGCCAACGGATCTGTTTGACGGTCGGCCTGTTATTGGGATCTGTAACACATTCAGTGAACTGACGCCATGCAATGCTCATTTTCGTGAACATGCTGAGATGGTAAAACGTGGTGTGCTTGAAGCCGGCGGATTTCCTGTTGAATTTCCGATCATGAGTTTGGGTGAAACATTATTGAAACCAACAGCAATGTTATTCCGCAACCTTGCAAGTATGGATGCGGAAGAATCTATCCGTGGAAATCCGATTGATGGTGTGGTGCTGTTGACTGGTTGTGATAAAACAACTCCCTCAACTGTGATGGGTGCCGCAAGTGTGGGCTTGCCAACGATTGTTGTTCCTGGTGGGCCGATGCTGAATGGAAGATATAAAGGACAAACCATCGGCAGCGGAACACATGTGTGGAAGTTTGATGAAGATATGAAGACGGGTAAGATGACACAGGAAGATTGTGAGTTTGCAGAAAGTTGTATGAGCCGTAGCATTGGACATTGCATGACGATGGGCACTGCATCAACAATGGCTTGTATGGTAGAGTCATTGGGATTAACATTATCAGGAGCTTCTGCAATACCTGCTGCTGATTCAAGAAAAAAACAAATGGCGCAACTCAGTGGAAGAAGAATTGTGGAAATGGTAAAAGAGAATTTAACAATTGATAAAATTTTGACAAGAGAAGCATTTGAGAACGCCATTAAAGTAAATGCTGCTATTGGTGGCTCATCTAATTTCATTATTCATTTAACAGCAATTGCAGGAAGGATTGGCGTTAGCTTAAAATTAGAAGACTTTGATACACTCGGCAGCAAAATTCCTTTGCTGTTAAACCTGATGCCTTCAGGAAAATATCTAATGGAAGATTTCTATTATGCAGGTGGCTTACCGGTTATTTTGAATGAACTAAAAGATCATTTACATAAAAATATAGTTACTGTTACCGGAAAAAATCACCATGATAATATTACTGGCAACACCGACTGCTACAATGAAGACGTAATTGCAAAATATGATTCGCCAATAAAACCAGAAGCTGGTTGCGTGGTGGTAAAGGGCAATCTTGCCTTTAATGGTGCCGTCATGAAACCATCAGCTGCAACTCCTGCATTAATGAAACATAAAGGAAGAGCTGTTGTATTTGAAAGCATAGAAGATTATAATAAAAGGGTAGATGATCCTGATCTTGATATTGACGAGAACTGTGTAATGGTATTGAAATATGTAGGGCCAGTAGGTTATCCTGGTATGCCGGAAGTTGGTAATATGGCTTTACCTAAAAAGATATTACAGAAAGGAATTAAAGATATGGTCCGCATCAGTGATGGCAGAATGAGTGGTACTGCATATGGAACTGCTGTACTGCATGTATCACCTGAGTCAGCTATTGGAGGCAATCTTGCATTGGTACAAAATGGTGATATGATTGAACTGGATGTTGAACAAAGAAAATTGCATCTTGATGTTTCTGATGAAGAACTTGAAAAAAGAAGAAAGAATTGGATACCTCCCAAACCGGCTACTGATAGGGGTTATGTGAGTATGTATATTAAACATGTAATGGGTGCTGATAAAGGAGCTGACCTCGATTTCCTGCAAGGAAGTTCCGGTTCAGTTGTAACAAGGGATTCACACTAAAGAATAGTTATGTATATAAAAACGATCTTCGGTTTAATATTCAGTATTGCTGTGTTGTCATGCAATAACAATCAGCAAAATGAAAAGAGTGAACAAAAATTTAAACCAATGGGCAACATTGAGCGACTAGATGCAGAATTGGATAATATAATTTCCAAAGATGCTAAGATAGAGATCATCGCAGATGGTTTTGAATGGAGCGAAGGGCCATTGTGGGTAGAAGCCCATCAAATGTTACTGTTCAGCGACGTACCAATGAATACTATTTATAAATGGACAGAGGCAAAAGGAAAAGAAGTTTATCTGAAACCATCGGGCTATACAGGCATCGAACCACCTGTAAGTAAAGAACCCGGCAGTAATGGTTTAACACTTGACCATTACGGCAAACTTGTTTTATGCCAGCATGGTGATAGAAGAATGGCAAGAATGGATGCGCCATTGGATAAACCTGAAGCAAAATTTATAACATTAGCTGATAAACATGATGGTAAACGTTTCAGTAGCCCAAATGATGCAGTCTACGACTTCTGGGGGGAATTATATTTTACCGATCCCCCTTACGGATTACAAACCCAAGATGATAACGATTCAAAAAAAGAAATTAAACACAATGGAGTTTATAAAATAAAACAACAAGGACACTCGGATGACCCAGGCGAAAGGGGAACTGTTGTCCTCCTTACAGATTCTATTACGAGACCAAATGGTTTGGCCTTTTTACCCTTTGGACAAAAACTAATTGTTTCATGCTCTGATCCTAATAAACCCAACTGGTATATTTGGGATGTAAAGGGAGATAGTTTAATTAATGGTAAAATATTTTACAGTGCAGCCGAAGAAGCAAAAACAATGGGCGGCTTACCTGATGGTTTAAAGATTGATAAAAATGGAAATGTATTTGCCACCGGACCAGGTGGCATTTATATATTTAACAAAGAAGGAAAAAAATTGGGCATGATAAAACTGGAGAACTCAGCCAGTAATTGTGCCTTATCACCTGATGAAAAGATGTTGTATGTGACAAATGATATGTATGTATTGAGAATAAAACTAAGAAATTAATACATGAGACTCTACAAAACAAAAAACGGAATTATTATTGAAAAGGATGCACAGTTTTACTTCTCAAATGAAAACCCGATAGCTATCGGGTGGGAAAACTTCATCAATGACGATGATGTGTTGCAGAAAGCAGAACAACTGATCAGCACATTAAAGCCCAGCGATGCGTCGTTGCTTAATGAATTGTTGCCACCAATCGGAAACAACCAGGAGTTGTGGGCCTGCGGTGTTACCTATTTACGCAGCAAAGTCGGAAGACAAGAAGAAAGCAAAGCATCTGGCGGTGCTGATTTTTATGCAAAAGTGTATGAAGCGGAGCGACCGGAAGTTTTTTTTAAGTCTACACCACATCGTATTGTTGGTCACAATGCGTTTGTGCGTATAAGAAAAGATTCAACATGGGATGTGCCTGAACCGGAACTGACGCTGGTGGTTACTTCATCAGGAAAAATAATTGGGTATACGATCGGCAATGATATGAGCAGCCGGAGTATTGAAGGAGAAAACCCATTGTATTTACCCCAGGCAAAAACTTATGATGAATGTGCTGCGTTGGGGCCATGTATTTATATTACTGACAAACCGCTTGACAGCAATACCTTGATAGCTCTTGAAATCAACCGTGATAATAAAAAAGTATTTGAAGGCTCTATCGCTATCAACCAGATCAAAAGAAGTCTGCAGGAACTCGTTTCATTTGTTTATCGTGAATGTAGTTTTCCGCATGGTTGTTTGATCATGACAGGTACCGGTATTGTACCCGGCAGTGATTTTACATTAAAAGGAGGGGATGAAATAAAAATTTCAATTGACAATATCGGAACACTTATAAACACGGTTCGTTAACAAATGACATTTTTAATAATCATACTTGCAATTGCATTACAGATCTTTCTTTCTGTAAAAAAAGTCAGCCCGTTTATATCCCTGTTATTTGTAGCTATACTCACAGGTTTATGTTTGGGCATGCAGCCGGTTGATCTATTAAAGTCAATTGAAAAGGGTGTAGGCAGTACATTGGGTGGGGTTGCACTAATCATTTGTCTTGGCGCAGTGCTGGGTAAAATATTGGAAGTATCCGGTGCAGCAGAAAAAATTGCTGTTACTCTTATCAACAGTTTTGGTGAAAAAAATATTCAGTGGGCTGTATTGCTTACTGGTTTTTTAATTGGCATTCCGCTTTACTATAATGCAGGCTTCATCATTCTCGTTCCATTAGTGTTTATGCTGGCAAAAAAAACAGGTTTACCACTTCTATACATAGCTATTCCCATGGCAGCAGGATTAAGTACTACGCATTGTTTTTTACCACCCCATCCCGGGCCTTCTCTTTTGGTAAATGCATTTAGAGCTGATATGGGAAGAACATTGATCTATGGACTTTGCATTGCGATACCTGCAGTTATAATTGCAGGGCCATTGTTAGGCAGAAGGATGAAGAAAATAAATATCACAGGATTAAATTTGTTTTCATCTGCAGAATCATCGTTACCGGTAAAACTGCCTGCCGCATTACCAAGTTTTTTGATTGCCTTGATGCCTGTGTTGCTCATAACCGCTTCTGTAATTGCTGAAAATTTTTTGAATAAAGGATTGTTACAAACTATTTTATTGTTCATCGGCAATTCCAATATTGCCCTGTTGTTAACAGTACTCGCTGCTTTTGCCTATTTCGGCATAAGGAATAAAGTGAAAATGGATACGCAGATGAAATGGCTGAACGATGCGATAAGCGGCATTGCTGTCATCTTACTCATCATTACAGCCGGTGGTGTATTTAAACAAGTACTCGATGATAGTGGCACGGATGATTATATTTCTTCTTTCAGTAAGAAATTAGAAATGCCACCATTATTTTTTGCCTGGGTTGTCACTGCTTTATTGAGGGTGACAATTGGCTCCGCAACAGTAGCAGCTATCACTGCTGCCGGTGTAGTTGCACCATTATTAGCCCAAAGCAATGTATCACCTGAATTGATGGTGTTGGCAGTTGGAAGTGGCAGTGTATTTGGTTCGCATATCAATGATTCGGGGTTCTGGATGTTTAAAGAATTTTTCAAATTGTCATTGAAGCAAACTTTTTTATCATGGACGGTAATGGAAACTACGATCTCGATAATCGGGCTGATTGGTGTTCTTTTTCTTAATGCGATTGTCTAACCATAATCATTTAAATATGAAAAGGTCTTTTATTGCTTTATCTGCTTTTACACTTATAAGTTTTTTTGTTTTATGCTCTTCACTAAAAAGATCAGAATGGGAACCTGTTGTTACTGATGAAACAAAAGGTCTGAAAAATTATTATAAAGATTATTTCGATATCGGGGTAGCCGTTTCTCCCCGTGCACTGAAAACAGATGAGGCGCAACTTATACTGAAACAGTTTAATAGTATGACGCCTGAAAATGCAATGAAGATGGGTCCCATTCATCCACAGGAAACAGTTTACAACTGGGCCGGCGGTGATTCGATTGCTGCATTTGCTAAAAGAAATAATCTAAAAATGCGGGGGCATACTTTATGCTGGCATAATCAAACTCCCGGCTGGTTATTTAAAGATGCAGAAGGTAAAGAAGTAACAAAAGAAGTTTTGCTCCAGCGATTGAAAGAACATATCACTGCAGTAGTAAGCCGCTACAAAGGAACCATCTATGCATGGGATGTGGTAAATGAAGTGATATCAGATAAGCAAGATGAATACTTCCGGCCATCGTTGTGGTATAAGATATGCGGCGAAGAATTTGTAGCCAAAGCATTTCAATGGGCACACGAAGCTGATCCGGATGCTTTGTTATTTTATAATGACTATAATGAAATTAACGCAGTAAAAAGGGAGAAGATAATACGCATGGTAAAAGATATGAAGGCAAAAGGAGTTCCCATTCACGGTATCGGGCTGCAAGGACATTGGGCTTTAAATGAACCATCAAAGGAACAGTTGGAACAAACGCTGTACGGTTTCTCAAAACTTGGGCTGAAGATGCAGATAACCGAACTGGATATTTCTGTTTATCCAAAAGAGCATAATGCAAGAGATAGAAAACCTGAAGACTATGATACAATTTTTTCAGCCGAAAAAGAACAAAAGCAAATTGAAGTTTATAAAACATGTTTTGATCTCTTCCGCAAATACCGCAAACATATCTCTGCCGTTACATTTTGGAATATTTCTGACCGCAGCAGTTGGCTGGATAATTTCCCGGTAAGAGGAAGAAAAGATTATCCTTTACTTTTTGACAGGGAATTAAAACCCAAAAAAGCATACTGGGAAGTGGTGAAATTTTGATCTGCTGCCTTATCCTTTAATACTGGCGTAAACAGACGGATAGTACATTCATCAATATTTATCAGCACTAAATCTTGCCGGATAAAAACATTCTCCTATTTTTGTCCTCCTTCAATTAAAGAATATGAAAATTTGTAAGGTTCGCCTCCCATTGTAATTCCCGATCGATTCGGGATAGAACCTGAGATTTTATTGTCGTTAACCGAAAAGCAACACAAGTTGCTTCTGTTTTATTTTTCATTTACTTAATTTTAAAGTCTTTTCAATCATGCAGCAATCAACTGTATATAAAAATAAATTGTCTCATTTTTTCTCGTTAGTTGGCCAGTCATTAAAAGGCGGGGAATATGACTATACACAAGGAAGCATTCGAAAAGCTATTGTGCTACTCGCCATACCAATGATTCTTGAACTCAGTCTCGAAAGCATATTTGCTGTTGTGGATATGTATTTCGTAAGTCATCTTAAAACCGGTGCAAAAGAAGCAATGGCCACTGTTGGTCTTACCGAATCTGTAATTGCAATTGTTTATACACTGGCAATCGGGTTAAGTACGGCGGCTACAGCTATGGTATCAAGAAGGATTGGCGAAAAAAATCCTGATGCTGCAGCACATGCCGGTGCCCAATCAATACTAATAGCAATGGGTGTGACTGTAGTCATAAGTATTGCAGGCGCCATCTTCGCTCCTGATATTTTAAAATTAATGGGTGCAGCGCCGGATGTAATTAAAGAAGGAACAACATTTGCCCGCATCATGCTTGGCGGAAGCATTGTAATTATTTTACTGTTCCTTATCAATGGTATATTCCGTGGCGCCGGTGATGCAACAATGGCCATGCGCAGTTTATGGATAGCCAGCGCCATAAATATTTTTCTTTGCCCGATGCTGATCTATGGTTATGGTCCTTTTCCTGAACTGGGATTGAAGGGTGCTGCAATTGCAACCACTATCGGACGTGGTATCGGTGTCGTTTATCAATGTTATCATTTATTCGCAGGTAAAAGAAGTATTCATATCAAACGATCACATTTTAAATGGGACTTGCCGATAATAAAAACCTTGTTTGAAGTAGCATGGCCTGCCACCTCACAGTTTTTTATTCAAAGCGGAAGCTGGATCATTCTGGCTTATCTCGTTTCCATAACCGGAAGTACAGATGCAAGTGCAGGTTACCAGGTGGCCATACGCAATGTTGTATTCTTTATTTTACCTGCATGGGGATTAAGTAATGCGGCTGCTACATTAGTAGGGCAAAACCTGGGGGCTAAACAACCTGACCGTGCAGAAAAGAGTGTATTGCTGACAACAAAATATAATGCTCTTTTTATGGCCGTGGTTATGTTATTGTTCCTGTTTTTCTCGTCTCCTATCATGAGCATTTTTACCAATGAGGCTAAAGTGCATGCTTATGGTGTTTCTGCATTACAGATAATCGGAGCTGGTTATATTTTTTATGGAATAGGAATGGTGATGATACAAGCATTGAACGGAGCCGGTGATACCAAAACCCCTACACTGATAAATCTTGTTGGTTTCTGGTTTTTCCAGATCCCATTGGCATGGATACTTGCCAAAGGATTTAATATGGGACCAATCGGCGCATTCATTGCAATCCCCGTTGCTGAAACATTTCTTGCATTAGCCGCCTGGTATTATTTCAGAAAAGGCAAGTGGAAAGAAGTAAAGATCTGATCAATCATTGCAACAATAAAAATATAAACCCAACCATTCCAGGTTGGGTTTTGTTTTTAAAATTACACTCTGACATAAATTTTTCTTTTATCAAGCAGGTAGCCAACCAACCAGCAAACCAACATAACTGATATTGCAAACAGGAAGGAACCAAAATACATTCCTGCATGCTTATAGATATTTTGAAATATCCAGGAGTATAAAGGCTCGCGGCTGGCGCCAACAGGAATAAACCACATGAGTATTGCCATCAATTCGCTCAGCAGGTAAATAAGTAGTGGGTTTTTTCCAAATACTTCAAAGAAATAATTGAATCTCTTTATTTGTACAAAGTCGATAATGTAAACTAATGCAGCCAGCAATACACAATCAATACCAACAGTAAGAAAAACATAACTGCCTGTCCAGAGTTTTTTATTGATGGGATGAAAATTATTCCAGCAGAGTGCAAGGAAAATCAGCACAACTCCTGCCAGTAATAATTTTGTAAGTCCTTCATAACTGCCACCTTTTTCCTGTATCCATTTACCGGCAGCATATCCAAATGTAACATTTGCAATAGCAGGCAATGTACTCAGCAAGCCTTCGGGATCAAAGGCAACTCCTTCTCCATGATACAAATGATTCGGCCCAAACAAAAATAAATCGAGTCTTGTTCCGGCGTTCGTCAGCATATCATAGGGATCATCGCTTCCTCCAAATTGCAAAAGAATAAACCAATAGACTAAAAGAAAAATGAGTGATAATCTCAAAACAGTATTCAGTTTGAGATAACGTATCATCAATGCGGCTGCACCATAACATAAAGCAATGCGCTGTAGCACACCAAATATCCTGGTATGACTGATCGGGTTAGCCGCCAGTTCACCATTTTCATTCCAATGCACAAATGGGAACCAGTACATCAGGTAACCAAGTATAAAAATGATCGCAGTTCTTTTGAAGATCTTTCCCAATACAGCTGCATCACTCATGCCTGTCCATCTTTTCATTACAAAACTCATAGCATTACCTACAGCAAATAAAAAAGAAGGAAAGACAAGATCAGTTGGGGTAAATCCATGCCAGCTTGCATGTTGGAGTGGCGCATAACTTGTATCTCCATTACCCGGCGTATTAACAATGATCATAAAACATATTGTCATGCCGCGGAAAACATCAAGAGCTGTAAAGCGTTGAACCAGGTTCATAAGCTGTAGTTTGTTTCCTGAAAATAAAAAATGTCCTTTAAGATAAAGGAATAATGTTCAACTATCACACAATTTAACGACAAGACCACAATGATGGCGTAATATTGGTCGTTACTATTAAAGTTCAATTACTATGTTATCAGAATGGGAACCCAATGCCCAAATTATAAATAATATTGTCTCTTCTCCATTGTTTTTCATGAAACTTTATCTGGTCAACAACCCAGGGATTTTGCTCCCATGGTTTACGTAATGGAAATGCAATATCCAGTCGTATAACAAAAAGAGTGATGTCTAACCGAAAGCCAATCCCTGCATCAACAGCTAACTGATTTAAAAATTTGCTGGTAAATTTTGAGCCTGGCTTATGAGTATATAGACTGTCATTCACCAGCCAGATATTCCCTGCATCTAGAAATAAAGCACCATACAAGGGTCCACTAAGTCTGAAACGGAATTCCGTATTCATCTCAAGTTTGATATCTCCTGTTTCATCCGGTAAAAAATCAGTAGTATCTGTATACTTGTAAGTGCCTGGGCCTAGTGAACGGCTCCTGAATCCACGCAGGCTATTAGTTCCTCCAATAAAAAATTGTTTAACAAATGGAAGCTGCACTGAATTTCCATAAGGAATACCAACACCGAGAATAACCCTGTTTGCCCAGGTAGAATACAAGCCGAGTTTTTTATAATGACGTCCGTCCAGTTCAAATTTTATGTATTGAGCAAAAGGCACACCGTTAATGGTTACTTGTTTTCCGTTCTTTACATCTGCACCAGAGAATAAGCCAGCTAAATTTCCAGAAAGATCAATGAGCCCGTTGAAATAATAAGCATTATTTCGCTGCAATCCGTTTATCGTTTGATTATAATTAAACTCGTAAGTAGATCCAAGAATAAATTGTTCTTGTATAGCACGGGCAAGTAATGTATCCTGGCTAATAAGGGCATGGTATTTAGCAGTAACATTACTTGGGTGTATATAATTGATACCAATAGGATAAAATTCATGTTGTTTTTGAATGCTCTCTTTCCATAAATACCCGTAACCAGCCCTGAAAGAATTAAGTGTATATAAATCAATACGATTAAACATATCATATCCTATCAGCATATTTGTCCTGGGCATATACCCTCCCTTAATTCCAAAATCTCCAAAAGGCATAAGCACTCTTGGTATTGCATAATTCATTTCTGCACCATAGCGAACTACATTATATCCTTTTAATCCTCCGCTAAATTGAATATCTGATCCGGCATAAAGATTCAGGGTGAAATGTTCACCGCCTCTGAAAAGATTTCTATCCTTCCATTTAACTGATATTAACGAGCCATTGAGATTACTTGAACGGGTTATAGTCGTCACTTCTGCACGCAATGATTTTCTCGGTAAAGGAGTGAGATAATAAAACGCATCGAGGTAAGCTGAATCTGTTTCAGTATTGATCTCAAATCGGTTTTTTACAAATTTGAAAAGATCAAGATTTATCAACCGGCTGAGTGTAAAATTATGATTGGTCCGGTTGTATACATCACCAGTTTTAAATTTCATTGTTTCAGTGAATAGGGAAGGTTTGAATCTTTTTCTCCTGTCAATAATATAATAGCCATTGTAATAATCTTCCTGTTTTTTGATACTATCAATTCTTTCCATATTCAAAGCATAACCGGAATAGATCTGAACATTTTTGATCCTATAAATTTCTCTCGATTCAATCGGGATATCCGGTTTTACTGTTACATACATATTTACAAGATGATTGCCTAAGGTAGTGTCTGTCTTTAACAGGATAAACTCAGGGCTAAAAAAATAAAATCCTCTTTCTTTCAGGAAAGCATCAATACGTATACGTTCCGCTTTGATCACATCAAGGTCAAATGGTGTCCCGACCTTTAATAATGTATTATCACTGCTTTCATGAATAGCCGAAATAAGAGCTGTTCCACTATCCCCGGGAAAATGTATTGCATTGATCTTATACTGAGCCCCCGCTTCAGCTTTATAAGTAGCATGTGCCTTCCTGCGCCGTACAATTGTATCGCCTGTAACCTTTGCCTGGAAATATCCTTTATTTTCCATGTGACTTTGCAGTACTAAAATATTATGCGGAAGATCAAGCTGGCTCAACAATACCGGGGGTTCACCATTCTTATCTCTTATTTTTCCAAAGAATGAATTCTCCTTTTTATTCCGGAATAAATTATAAATAGAAAGTTTGATGGGAATGCCAAGAAATTTTGTGTTCGGCTTCGGTCTTGTTAGTCCTCCAAGATCTTCCTGCAAAACTTTCTTTTCACGTACTGTTGATGTGCCGCCTACTATTACATTAGCACCTGTATAAAGTTTATCATTTGCGGGTAAGTGTCTTGTATTGCTACATGCAGCTATTAAAAAATAAATGCTTACTAAAAAGATGATATAAAATTTATCGTTATTCATCTTGGCTCCTTTGTATAATTTACTCCTTCTACCCGCTGATTTTTTCTTTTTCGGAACAGTTCTTTAAAGCGATTATAATCTACACTGATCATAAAACTCAATCCTGATTCAATTATATAACCATCAACGATTCCTTCATATTCATTTTTTTGGTAGAAGCGCAACATATAACGGCCATCCCTGCTAAGCATATAGCTGATGTTAAGATCGCCAATTAAATTACTTGCCTTCTGGTTACTGTTCTTCGGACCTTCCAGTTCAAAATTGCTTCCAACGGAAACCGTCAATCTTTCATTGAGTAACCGCTTGCTTACCCCTATATTTAGATCAGTCCTTTTTCGTTGCTCGCCGGTTGTGTAATCATCTGTTGAGGTTACATCAAATGTCAGATCCACACCATCAATAAGTCCGGCAGCAAGTTTGTTAAGTTGTTCCGTCATTAATTTACTTATGCTTTGACGGGCATATGATGAAGCATTGAAAACAGGTGAGCTGCTTGCAAGAGGATTTTGTCCTACAAAACGGTTTAATAATAATAAAGCAAATACCTGCCTGTTGGTCTCTCCAGGTTCCTGCCTGACTTGTTCAAGCCTGCTATCTACCTGTGTAATGATGTCATTAGAAACTCCATAATTTTTATTTAGGGGCAGTACAATATCGAATTCAAGTTTAGGCTGCATTAACTCACCTGTCATAGCCAACCTCACTTCAAATGGAAGTTTCTGCAGGTAAGTATTACGAATTGCCTGTGAAGATGCAGTGATCTGGTTTTGTACCAGATCTATTGGTGCAGTATTAGCAATATATACTGCGCTCACATCAAGTGTTGCTTTGGTAGGTTCATTTAACCAGGTGATGCGGCTTCCTTTTTGAATATCAAAACGACGACGCAGGAAGTTGAATGTAATTTCATAAGACCCTTTTTCCAATTCATAATTTCCAACCAATGTAATTTTCCCACTTGCATCAATGCCTGTAGATAAAAGCGCTTCACCCTGTACATTGATAAAATCACCATTAGCTTCATCAATTATAATATTAAAAATGGCTTCCTTTTTTATTTCAATATTGGTTATTATATCCATTCCTTTGAAGGGAGATATATTGAGTGAATCGTAAGCAAGGAAAAGTGAATCATTTTCAGGTGCATCGATATCCACAAATTCAACGATCCCTTCTCTTGCAACAACACCCGGTTCTTTTTGTGGAATTACAATGCTAAGATTCGTTCCGTCGTTTACAGTTATATTGCCATCAACAGTTGGCTTATTTTCTGTTCCTTCAATATGCAACGTGGAAGTAGTGACCAACTTTCCATAATAGATCTTATTATCTTTTTTTGTAGTATTCAGAACCTGGAAATTGGTGGCATTTACATCAAAATTGAAATTGTAATTGATAAAATTGGAAGTTTTAATATTCCCATTTATCCTGAGTTCGTTATTGGTAGTATCCCGGATCACAAAATCATCAAATTGAAAACCATTTTCTGTAACATTGATCTTTTCCCCATCTATTCTGAACTGGCTTCCTAATGCTGTAATAGCAAAACTTGCCTTGTCAAAATTGAGCGGTCCATTGATTATTGGTTTATTCGCCGTTCCGTTGATACTAATATTTCCATTCACACCACCCGATGCATTTTTTATCATCCCGGCAAAGGCACCTTCCATAGTTGCAAGCTGCATTTGATGGATCGTAAGATCCAGGTTCAATGCAATATCTTTTTCGCCCTGTGGTGCAAATGAACCGGTCAATGAAATATCATTGCCCCGCCCGGTTATTGTTGCATTTGTATTATAATGATCGCCGGAAGTGTTATCAACTTTTATAATTGCGTTACCAATTGTATCGCCTTTCATGCTCAGGTCATTGATCGCAAGATCGCTGGTGAAAACAGGTTGTCTTAAAATATTTTTAAAGGCTACTTTTCCTGTCATGGACCCATTAAACAATAATGAGTCTGATTTCATAAAAGCTGTGATCGTGGACAACTGGAAACTTGTAAACCCAACATTTAATAGTTGTCCTTCACTTTGAAGCGATAATCTTTGCTCATTTTTTTGAAGCGTAAAATTGCTCGCAATAATATTATCCTTTGTTATAGTGAGAGAGTTATTGGGAGAAACAGTCCATTTATCATAATTAAGCATTAAACTGTCAGGTCTTAAACTCAATGCATAGTTTCCCTGCGAAGGTTGAGTCAGTACCCCACTTAAATAATATTTATCTCTTCCGTTGATATCATCAATGTTTAAATTGAAATCAATTTTATTATTTAATGCAATACCATTTAGCTTGGTATGATAAAGATTAAAGCCCATTCCTTTCAGCCGTTGCATATCGCCTGTAAACTCTAATCCTCTATCGGTTGTATTTATTTTTACGTTAAGGCCGTTTATTTCATTACCATCATATAAGATATGCGGGGTAGTCATAGTGGCGGTTAGGCCCATGCCTGTCGCTGCTCTTCCATCTATATGTATTGGCTCGAATGATTTCAAACCCGGAACAAAAGCCGTCAGCACTGGTGCATTTGAAATATCAGCAGTGAATGAAAAATCATAGGGTTGCACATTGGCGATTGTACCTACAGGAGCAACTGAGAAATAGGGTTCAATGCTTTTTTGAAAAATATTACTGAGATCTGTATACCGGTATTGACCATCAAGTCTTGCAGTAGCAACATCACTTTTAAGGGTCATAAACTGGGCTGTATCATTTCTTCCTGAAATAAAATGGATCGTATCCAGTGGTAATCTCTGCGACGCCGATACTAACAAAGCATTTGTCATTAAAATATTTGCTTCCAGATAATTTTCATTCATCACAGGTATACTTGCATTTATCTTTCCACGTATTACTACAGGTTGTGTAGTGAAACCTAATGGAAGTGTTTTGATGCTGTCTATCATTCCTTCAAAGTGATATGAAGGATTTGAGGATGATAAAGTACCTGTGAGTACTCCATTTAAATTAATATTAGGATCCCTGACGTCTGTTATTACATTTAGTGATGTTCCCCGAAGCGTTCCATTAATATTAATATTTCTGTACACATAACTATTGTAAGCTAAAGCATAAATATCTCCTTTAAAATTTGTATTCATTTTATCAGATGGAAATACATCTCCTGACACAAGAACATTGGCACTAATATTTCCTACCTGGTTATTTCTTAAAATAGAACCAAGATTAAGCGAATTTGTTTTTACTGATGCTGTATAAGTTGCAGCAGCAGGTTTAGTAAGATTAATAAACCTGCCCTTTACTGACGCAGCACCAATAGAAGTATTAACGATAAGGTTTGTTGACAGGTTATTGATAGAACCGGCAAGTGTGCCATGGGCATCAAATTCTTCCGGCAAATTAACTTGCTCATTAGTTAAACGCTGGCCGGTAAACAAAGCAATATCAGATTGAGTAGTATGAAGTTTTCTTATTGACAACGTTCCTCCGGTGCGTCTTGGATCATTGCTTGTCGCCAATGAACCTTTTGCATCTATCTGTGTATTTTTTAATCCTCGAAACTGCAGGTTCGCAAGATGCATTGATTTAAGTGTACCATTCCCTTGCAGGTTTATATACCATGTATCATTAGGATTTGAAAATGCAGGTTCAGAATGCAATTGCGGTGCAAATGCAAGTATATCTTTTACCTGCACATAGCTGTTTGATATATCCGCATCCATTTGAGTTTCAGAAAAATTCTCACCGAGGTCTTTATAAGATGCATAACGGAGTAAAGCATATCGTTTTAATTCAGTACCCGGAGTTTTAATGAGCAGGTCTTTTACATAAGCCTGGTTATTGGCATAAAGAAAATCAGTTTGTAATTCATTTAATACAAATCCACTTTGTTCTTTGAATTCACCTTTTTTTATTTTAGCTGCAATAGAATCAGGAGTTAATAAAAGATCATTTATTTCCAAAGTCAACGAATCTCCTTTCATGTGGCCATAATCTATTCCGGATCTCATTCGCGGATTGTTATCGTTATCATATTGCAAACTATTATTTCCAAGGCTCACAGTGGCGGCACTTATACGCCAGCCTGCTTCCACCTGACTCTTTGCTTCCTGTTTTACTTCTTTTATTACAATTTTTGCTTCTTGCTTTTTGCCTAACCTTATTGTGGCGATTGTATTATCCAAAGAAATATTCTGTAGTTCAATGATGCGGTTATTAAAATCAATTTTGTTTGGTTTAATATTCATTGCACCAAGATCGATAGTAGAATAGGCGGCAGATACATCATTACGGTAATCCACCCTGATATTTTGGAGGTTCAGCTCTTTAAAAAACAGCTGTAATGGAGAAGGCTGTTTTGCTTCTATAATATCTTTTATCTCCGGCTCCAGTTTTGCCAATGGTTTTGACTGGTATATTCTTGCTGTCAATCCATTGATATTTGTTTTAGGTATATCAAAATATAAATGATCATAATCCATTTTATCAATTCGGGTATCAAGGTGATCGATCCAGGCATCCATATCGCTGCCAGTAATCGTGTCTTTATAGATCAACCGGATCTTGTTTAATTCCACTGAAGGAATTGAAATAGAATAAGAAGATGTATCAGCAACGATCGTACTGGTAGTATCTTTTGCTGCGAAAGCATCAACTACAAACTGGAAATTAAATAGAGTATCGGGAAGCTGACGTTTAACTTTTGCTGTAATATTTTCGAGAGCAATGCTTTTAACATCCAATTCGTTTTTAAATATTAAACGCCACAAATTCAGATTAGCTTTAATACTACCACCTGAAAGCAAAGTATCTTTTTGCCTGTCTTCTATATAAACATTTTCAAGAACAATATTTTTCGGAAGCCCGATATGTACTCTTCCAATCTCAACCTTTGTTTGTAGTTTTTTTTCAAGATAGGCTACTGCTTTTTTGCGAAGTAAATTTTGAACAGGAGGAGTTTGTATTAATAAGATGATGATTACAAAAAATAAAACAATAAACAGAACAGTTTTTAATACTATTCGTCCTGCCCGTTTCCAGGGATTTTTTTTCTTTTTTTCCGGGTTCATGAAATTATCTTCATTTCTGTTTGAAACTCACCTGACCTGCATCCCCGTCTGACCATAGAAAATATCGTGCTATAAATAGAGAAGAGAAAAACTGAGTATTTCTTAAGTTAACCTTTTTCCCTTAAGGAGGCCGATATCTCTTTAAAATGACCTCAAAAGTTAGTTTTCACCCACATTTGCTATCTTTCTTTTTTAAAATCGCTTGTCAAATGAACCGCTCAAAGATTGCCGGAATAGGGATGTATCTCCCCAAAAATGTTTTTACTAATAACGATCTGACGAAATTTATGGACACCAGTGACGAGTGGGTGCAGGAACGTACTGGTATTAAAGAAAGACGATATGCCGATCGGACAGGGGAAACTACTACTACCATGGGTGTTGAAGCCTCAAAGATCGCTATTGAAAGAGCCGGCATTACTCCACAGGATATTGACTTTATTGTTTTCGCAACACTATCTCCTGATTATTATTTTCCGGGATGTGGTGTATTACTACAACGTGCAATGCAAATGAAAGAGATCGGAGCATTGGATGTACGTAATCAATGCAGCGGATTTGTATATGCTCTTAGTGTAGCCGATCAATTTATAAAAACAGGGATGTATAAAAATATTCTTGTTGTAGGCGCAGAGAAACATTCTTTCGGTTTGGATTTTAGTACAAGAGGCAGAAATATATCTGTAATATTTGGCGATGGTGCAGGTGCTGTTGTATTGCAGCCAACAAAAGATGATAACAGTGGAATTTTAAGTACGCATTTACATAGTGATGGTAACAATGCTGAGATCTTAGCGATGTTCAATCCCGGCACACATGCTAATCATTGGGTAAAAGATAAAAAGCTTGCTGATTTTAAAGAGGCTGAAATAGGTGAAATGTTTATGAGTCATGAAATGATTGACAATGCTCAGAATTTTCCAAACATGGATGGCCCGGCCGTTTTTAAAGTAGCAGTTGAAAAATTTCCTGAAGTGATAATGGAATCGTTGAAAGCAAATGATCTTCAGCCATCCGATCTTAAACTACTCATACCCCACCAGGCCAACCTGCGCATTGCACAGTTTGTTCAAAAGAAACTTCGACTGAATGATGACCAGGTATATAATAATATTCAGAAATACGGAAACACAACGGCGGCTTCAGTTCCCATTGCATTATGCGAAGCATATGAAATGGGAAAAATAAAAGAAGGTGATCTTATTTGTTTGGCTGCCTTCGGCAGTGGGTTTACATGGGCAAGTGCTTTGTTGAAGTGGTAGATGAAAATAAATTAATTAATTTCACTTAGAATCATTCTTATAAACATCACGGTTTCATTTAAACCATCGTTTTTAAGGTCATAGAAGCTTAAATATTCATGAGGATTTGAATATTCGAAAGAACGTTTTCTTTTTTTAGTCAAAATTTCAAATGCATACATTGAACCGTCGGTAATTCCAATTCTTCCTCCTTTAGTTGATGTCCATTTTTTCCTAACGTTCATTTGATCAGGGATGTTCAATAGCTTCGCTGCTAAAATTGTATCCCATTTAGATTGCCAGTTTTGAGATAATTCCTTTGAAAGTGATTTAAAGGGTTTATTGTTTTTATAACCCTCATTTGGAAAAGCATATGAAATCAATTTCCATGTACCTGTATTGCTTTGGTTAATTACAACGAGATTATGAACACTATCAAAAATAGAAGTAGTCCACCATAATCGTATTTCAATTTCTATCCTATTAAAATCAGGTTTGCAATTTCCTAGGTAACATGCCAAGTCTTTTGCTCTGTATTGGTAGTTTTTCTCATTATGGAAGTTATAATGAGAACATGATATAAATATCAGAGATAATAACCCTAATAAACATGAAGTAAGTCTCATTTCTTAATTTGCTAAGTGTATATATCAAAGATATTTTAAAATAGGATTGTACATCCTACTTTTGCCTCCCAATGCCCCGCCACGTCATCTATATCATTAACCCTATATCTGGTACCCGCACTAAAAAAGGTATCCAGGAAATTATTGAAGCAAAAACAAAACAGGCAGGCATTCAATTCCAGGTTTTTCGCTCAGTAGCAGACGGCGATTATTCTTTTCTACACTCCATCATTAAAGAACAGAAAATAACAGATGTAGTAATTGCCGGTGGAGATGGCACAGTGAGCCCTGTTGTAGGCAGTCTAATGAAACTGGACATCAATTTCGGCATCATTCCCTGTGGCTCCGGGAATGGTTTGGCTCATACAGCTAAGATTCCCACCCAGGTGGAAAAAGCATTAGATATGATTTTTAAAGACAATGCAGTTGAAATAGATGGGTTTTATGTAAACAAACAATTTGCCTGTATGCTCTGTGGCCTTGGGTTCGATGCAAAAGTGGCGCATGATTTTGCACAGCAACCGAAGCGGGGGCTTACTACTTATATTCAGCAAGTGGTAAAGAATTTTTTTTCGGCCAAAACTCATCGCTTTAGTATTGAAACAGGAAACAGGAAATTTGAAACTGATGCTTTCTTTATCAGTATTGCTAATAGCAACCAGTACGGAAACAATTTTACGATTGCGCCTAAAGCCAGTTTAAGAGATGGCTTGCTGGATGTGGTGATCGTTACCAAACAGAATAAGTTAAATGTGTTGCTGAGTACGCTGAGCCAGATAAGAGGAAAAATAAAATTGCTGACTGCTGAAGAGGTATCCGAACAGCAGGGGGTTATTTATTTTCAGACAGAAAAAATTCATATCCGCAATCATTCAAATGCTTTATTACATATTGATGGCGATCCTGCTGAAACAGCTACTGAAATAACAGTTGATATAAAAAAGAAATGCTTCCGGCTTATTCAACCTTAGTGTTTACCGAATCAACTGTTGCCAGTAATTGTTTATACAGTTGAATGCTCCGTCGATTAAACCCCGAGTTCAGTGATCTCAAAATATCATTCTTTTCTCTTTGTGTAAGATGAAAGTTCAACGCGGCTTTTCCTTCTTCACGTGAAGAAGCGTATTGAAAATTGATCTTATAAATATTATGCATTTTATTTTCTGTGTAATAGGCCAATTGGTTATTCTGATCGTATTCCATGATCTTATACCAGTTATGTTGCAATAAAAAGAAAGGCCTTGTCAAATGATCACTTAGATCATCAGAGATATAAGGTTGTTCCCACCCACCGGCATCACGGTCACGTATCTGTATCAATAAAACACCGGAAGTATTTTCTTCGATCCATTGATCAAAGTTTTCGAGAAAACGCAGTGCAGTCTCTACACCAAAATTATCCCGCAGACCGGCATCCATTACATCAATTACCGGGTCGGATGGCAACCATACATTGGGTAATACGACGGGAAAGGTGGCATTCATCCGCAAGGCAGTTAACACACGAAGATTATCCGGGTTTTGCTTTTCAAAAAAACTTCTGAAGTCAACTGCATCGGGGTCGGTGGCAGGCATTCTCAACGTGTCCTGCAGGCGCTGCATCATAAATCGGATTGGTTGCGTACTGATCATCATTCTTTTTGCATCACGGGTTATTACCGAACTAAAAAAAATGAGAGGAATGTTAGCCGCCGTTTCATCGGCTATATAATCTTTCAGTCGCTTATCAAAAAAACCTCTTGTGTTTTCATTCAGTTTTTCTTCAAAAGCATAACCCCGGTCTTTTACATAACTATAATCTCCTACATGAAATTTTTGTGCAGGCGAGATCAGGTCTCTTGCAACAAAAGAAGAAAACAATGGATTCAGCAGGTCACCTGAGATATCTTCAATATATTTTTTGTCTTGCAGTCGTATATTCTCTCCCTTTAATTTATGCAGATAAAGTTCCCTGAAATAAGCCGCGCCAATCATACCACCTGATGCGCCGGTAACAAGGAAAGTGTTTTTCATGATCTCGCCGTTAGTAATGCTATCAAGTTGTTGCAGCATGCTTAACGTAAATGTTGCACTCCGATGACCACCACCACTTACTGCAATCAAGGTGAGTAATGGTTTTTTATTTTTTTGTTTTGCTTTCCACCGGCCCATTACTTCCATCATGTTTTTCCTGTCAGCACTCATATTTTCCTCACTTGCCAGTTTCAGCAATCCTTCGCGGCTGTAAAATGGTCGTTCCGTTTTGGTTTTATAATCCAGGCCAAAAGCTTTGTTGCGGGGATCGATCCATTCCAGTTTATAAAATACATTTAAAAGTATTCCGAGTAATACGAGGTAAAGAATCGTCCACCCTTGAAGGAAATAAGCAAAAGCTCCTGCTACACCAATGAAAATAGAAAAGAAGATAGTAATACTTGCTGCAGCCGGTATCTGAAATAGGGGTTCTTCAAGAAAGAAACCAACAATGATCAAAAACAGGAAGGCAAAGAAAACAGAAAGTATGGCTGCAAAGTGATGACGTTTAAAAATAGAATCAACAAACTGGCGGGTATAATGCGAAACGCTGCGTACTGGCTTCAGTTTGCGGGGTGTTTCAAAATACCATTCCACTTTCAGTATCGATTCTTCATGTTGCTGCAATTGTGCTTCATGCAAATGGGTAATATATTCTTTTGGGTTATTATATACCGGCATCATCCGGCGAATGATGTTCCTGTCTGCCCGGAAAAAATAAATAAAGGATACCGCAAGTATAAAGATCAGCCCGGCAATAAAGCCCCCTCCATAAAAAATAATTTCTATTGGAGGAACGAGTTCTTTTACATACAAAAAAGTCCAGGCTTTATAAGCATAATAGAGAAGAAATAAAACAGGTATGATACAATTATTAATGCAATACTTTAAAAAGGGATTAGTGGTTGCAGCGAGAAAACGAAAATTTTTACTGAACAAAACAAATGTGGTAATGTTCCAGCTTACAATAAACATTCCGATAGCGATACCCGTGATGGCATAGCCGAATGTATTTACCGTTCCGAGGTATTCCGGCGCCAGGAACAATGAGTCAGCGCCAAAGATCTTCATAAACGAACCGTTGATGGTGCTGAACAATACAAACCAGAAAATAAGCAGGGCCTGGTATTTCTTAAAATGAAGAAATAACAATTGAATGGGGAATGAATAATAAAAACCGCGGAGCCATGCTTTCATTGACAGCACTAATGGTGGCAATAAAAGTAATACAGTTTAGGTGTTGTTCAAACAGTATTTATCATACGCTGTGAACAACAGCCCTGTTGCGAACAATATAGATAACCCATGTCAATGCCAGTAGCAGAAGCATGGCCACAAACTGATGAGCAGTGCCAAGCCATACCAGCATTTGAGTGTTCGAAGCGTTTAATACAGTAAATATCCCTAAGATCACTTGTAGCAGGGTAAGTGCAGTTAATACCCAATGGGTTTTACTAAACAACGAGGCGGGATGGGATAAACGATATTTCCACCAACCATATAAAACGGTAAAAGCAATAATATAAGCCAGGCCCCGGTGAATGAAATGAACAATAAAAGGATTATCGAACAACGTAATATTTGAAACATGATGCTGGTATTCGGGAAAGAACTTTCCATTTATATCCGGCCAGGTAGGAGCATAGGGGGCCGCTTTCAGACCAGCCATAAAAGCACCATAGATCAACTGCAGGGTTAATAATGCTAATACCCACAAGTAATATTTTCGGATACCACTATCAACAATTATTTTTTCTTTTGGCACCAGCAACTGCAATGCAAACCATAGGGCATAGCAGATAATTCCCATTGCAAGAATAAAATGAATCGCCAATTTATAATGGCTTACATAAACCCGTTCAGAATCTTCAAGTCCGCTCATCACCATGATCCATCCTACTAAACCCTGTAATAATCCCAGCAGGAAAAGAATGATCAAACCATTGATCATTTCCTTTTTGATCATCTTTTTAAAAATGAAAAAAATAAAAGGAATAACAAATGCTACCGCTATCAACCTGGCCCAGAGCCTGTGAAACCATTCCCAGAAATAAATTGATTTAAAATCAGCAAGATCAAAAGAAGAGTTTAGTTTTTTATACTGTGCTATTTGCTTGTATTTTTCAAATGCCTCATTCCAATCAGCATCGTTCATGGGCGGCAATGCTCCTAAAATAGGCTTCCATTCAGTTATAGACAGACCAGAACCTGTTAATCGCGTAATACCGCCAAGCAATACTTGTATCATAAGCATTACTACACCTAATAATACCCACCAGGCAACGGCGCGGCTATGCTTTTTCGATTCTGTTCCTAACATGACGGCCGCAAAGGTAGGTCTGCGCAAAATATTTAATCAAATTTGTTTATTACAAAAGAAAGATATCCTGAAGGAGTATTTTTAATTTTATAATGCTATTTAAACTTTAATTTTAGGCAAAACAATTTTCTGCTCAAACCTTTTTTTCAAAATGGACTCATTGAAGCCGGTCTTGATGAAGCCGGACGTGGTTGCCTTGCAGGCCCTGTATTTGCTGCAGCAGTTATTTTACCAAAAAACTTCTTTCACCCCTTACTCAACGACTCGAAACAGGTAAATGAAAAAAACAGGAATGAACTTCGCACAATAATCGAAGCAGAGGCAGAGGCTTTTGCAGTAGCCAATATTGACAATAATGAAATTGATTCTATCAATATTCTCCGTGCATCTTTCAAAGCCATGCATCTTTCACTTGATAGTTTGAAGAAAAAACCACAACTACTGCTGATCGACGGAAACCGTTTTATTAAATACAAAAGAATACCGCATCAATGCATCATAAAAGGCGACGCTATATACGCAAGCATCGCGGCCGCAAGTATCCTTGCTAAAACTTACCGGGATGAATATATGCTGCAAATGCATGAATCTTTCCCGTACTACAATTGGGCTAATAATAAAGGCTATGGCACAGAAGCACACCGGAATGCTATTGCAAAATATGGTTTGACTGAATTACACCGTAAATCATTTCAATGCCAGTCATTACAGATTGATATCGATCTCTGATCATTCTATTTCAATAAAGTCACCACCTTTTCTGCTGCCATTTAATGAATAAGAACGAACGATAAAAACTTTTTCTATTTCAAAATCATTCAGGCGGTATTCTGTATGCAGCGAATGGTTTATAATTTTCCAGTCACGTTCAGCAAAGACTGTTTCAAATAACCTTGAATAGCTGGTATCATTGGTAGTTACAGGCAAATGAATAAAATGGCTGTCGACCTGTTGGGTATAGTTTGAACCTGCAACATAACTGATCATACTTATGGAGTCGGCATTGTTGGCTCTAAGTTTGTAAAAACTAATGTTAACAGTTCTGTTAATGCATCCTGCTTTACAACAGGCATTAATGATAAAAACAATAGCTACCAGGCAGAAGGTTATAGATTGTTTCGCCGTCATACACAGAGGTTTATTAACTGACAACTTAATATAACTGAATGTTGCACATACCGGTCTTTTAAAGATTAAACCTTGAGTATTTATAATCGTCTATGTAACTACTAAAATTTGAATTATGAAAAAAGTATTAGCCCTTTCCCTGGTTTTTGCCTTGTTTACCATTTCTGCCACAGCGCAGGATCAAAAAACAGAGCGTCTCCAAAGACCCAGAGTTGAACAGAGAATGCAGCATAACAGGAGTGATCAGTTCAGACAGCCTCGTATGATGAACCAAAGGCATGAAATGATGAGGCATCGCATGATGAAGCAACGAATGATGCGCCAGCGGGCCATGCCGCAGCAAAGAGCGGGGGTGCAGGGCAGAATGCAGCAGCACCGTAAAATGATGCAGCGCCGCCACCAGATGAATCGCCGGGTTATATAATATCTGTCAGTTATCTATAAATCATGTAAGAATTTGTGCAGTAGTGCAAAACGTCCCTCAAAAAGGGACGTTTTATTTTTATCAATTCCCATACATTTCCATTTATCTTTATCTACTATTTTTGTCTTCATCACCGAAACCAAAAACATTAGTTCATGCAGCTTCGCTCATTACCTGTTCTTGATGCACCTGATGCAGAAAGTTTTAAGCGGGATTTTTATCTTCCACAGCTTCCCTGTATTATAAAGAATTTCAAACACATCCAGGTTGCCAAAGAAAAATGGGATTGGGATTATTTTAAATCCATTGTAGGTGAACAGGAAGTCGGCGTATATAACAATGTTAAAAGCGATGCTTATACGCCAATCAATAAAGCTGATGCCTACATGAAGTTTGGCGAGTACCTGGATATGGTAAAAAAAGGCCCGGTAGAGCTACGCATTTTCTTGTTTAATATTTTTAACCATGCACCGCAGCTAACAGCAGATTTTAACTGGCCTGATGAATACATGAAGGGATTTGTCAAAAAATTCCCGATGCTATTTGTTGGTGGCGCCGGCAGCATTACACATATGCACTTCGATATTGACCTCTCTCATATTTTGCATACTCAGTTCATTGGCAAAAAAAGAGTCCTCCTGTTTCCTTTTACGGAGCAGCATAAACTCTATCGTAAACCATTTGAAGTATTATGTCTTGCTGACTTCAGTAACTATAATGACACCAACCGGAGTAAATTAAATTATGAAAATTACCCGGCTGTAAAACTGGCCAATGGTTTTGAAGGTGTGCTGGAGCATGGAGACACCTTGTTTATGCCTGGCGGTTACTGGCATCATATGGAATATCTTGAAAGTGGATTTGCTATGAGTCTTCGGGCCATGCATCCTTCGCTGGCTAAAAAAGTAAAGGGGCTATGGAATATTGCAGCTATGCGTAACATCGATACGCTTTTGAAAAAAACAATGCCTCAAAAATGGTATAGCTGGAAAGAAAAGAAAAGCAAGGCTGCCGCAGAAAAAGAGTTACAGCTTGTTTGAGTTTAATTTATCACCCACACTTCATTTCCTTTAAGTAATTTATCCAGATCAGCAGGTTTTTTTGCGATGGCTTCTTCGATCTGCATCGCCATTATATCTTCATAGCAACTGCGGTCTGTTTGATAAAATACGCCGAATGGCCTTGGCAAATGACCTTCTGTTGAGGGATTATCAAATATGCGGACAAGGATCTGTGCTTTGTAAACATCTTTTTCATCATGTACCCAACAATCATCTGCGCTAAAGCCATCACTGAAGTTTACAACTTTCGGAGTAAAGCCATCGAGCTTAATTCCTTTGTCATTATTTGCACCAAACACAAATGGTTTGCCCTGCTCAAGAAATAATACTTCATTTGCTTTTGTTCCTTTCTCTGTAAAAGTTTCAAATGCACCATCATTAAAGATGTTGCAGTTCTGGTATATCTCAAGAAACGATGCGCCTTTATGTTGCTGTGCCCTTAGCAGCATTGCCTGCAAATGTTTGGGATCACGGTCCATTGTTCTCGCAACAAATGTTGCATCAGCACCCAATGCTAATGCTAATGGATTAAACGGATGATCAATGCTTCCATACGGAGTTGACTTCGTTACCTTATTCACTTCTGATGTTGGAGAGTATTGACCTTTCGTTAAACCATAAATCTGGTTATTGAACAACAACACATTTACATCAAAATTTCTGCGCAATAAATGAATTGTATGATTACCTCCGATGCTCAATCCATCTCCATCTCCTGTTACGATCCAAACACTGAGTTCTGGTCTTGAAGCTTTCAACCCGCTGGCTACTGCAGTAGCACGACCATGGATCGAATGCATACCATATACATTCATGTAGTATGGAAAGCGGCTGCTACAGCCAATACCTGAAATGATAACAATATTCTCTTTAGGAATTCCCAAAGTGGGCATTATTTTCTGTACCTGTGCAAGGATAGAATAATCACCACAACCGGGACACCAACGTACTTCCTGGTCGGTTACAAAATCTTTGGCTGTTAAAACGGGGGCTGTTGCTGCAGAACTCATGCTGTTTATTTGGATAGCAAATTTAAAGAATATCGAACAAGGAACAAGGAAAAGAATGTTGAACAAAAAGCAAAAAATCATGAAGGTTGAGTTGGGTCCTACAACCACTCCTGAGCACCATTCTTTGTTCTTTAATCATTGCTCACCAGCTCTTCCCAATACTCAGCCGCCCGGCGGGTATGTGGAATTACAATTGTACCTCCTACAATATTGGCTACGGCAAAGATCTCATACATCTGCTCGGTTGTTATTCCCAGTTCATGACTCTTACCGAGGTGATACTTTATACAGTCGTCGCAACGGAGCACCATACTTGCTACAAGACCAAGCATTTCCTTCGTTTTTTTATCGATAGCGCCTTCTTCATAAGTATTAGTGTCAAGATTCCAGAGGCGTTTCATTACCAGGTTGTTTTTGCTAAGGATAACCTCATTCATTCGGGCACGGTAATCATTGAATTCTTTTACAAGTACTGACATAATAATGTTTTTAATTTAGTTGATGATTAAGTTGTTAGCAAGGTTCAGAGCTATAGTAGTTCCCCCTTCCAGTATGCAAAGAAAATATCTTTCAGCTTTACGTAAAACTACAATCCATCGTTTGCATTTTTCCTGAGATTTTCTGTAAACAGGTGGCCAGATATATAACTAGCTGATTCAAGTCGTTAATATTGTAATTAAATCGGGCGGCCTTTTTACCGCTAACCCTAGGAAAACCATTGACCCAATGAACCTGATCTACCTTTTAAACCTACTGACAACGATTGCACTCATTGTACCCATCACTATTATTCTTTTCTCACGGTTGTTGACGAAAAAAACATATGCTTTTTTAATGGTCTATTACCTGACCACTTTTGTTTTCAATCTTATGACAATTGAATTCGTAAAGGTGAGTTCAGAGGTAATAAGGATTTCAGCGATTCTTAACAACCTCCTTGATGGTCCGTTGATGCTCTGCTTTATGATATTGCTTGGTTATAACAGCAGGGAGAAAAAAACAATTAAAGGACTGGCTGCTGCACTACTCATTTATAATTTCACTGTACTATCAATAACAGGTTTCACAAATACGACCATCCGGATAAGCTTAGGTCCTTCCTTATTAATTTGTCTTATCCTTAGTATCCGGTATTTCATATACTATTCAAAAATCAATCTCCGTCGTAGAGGGAGTGATAATGGCAAAACACTTATCTCGGGTGCATTAGCTGCAAGCTACTCCGCATATATGTTTGTTTACCTCATTTACTATGTATTGCAAACTAACCCGATGATTGATGCTTATATTGTTTATTGCCTTTTAACAATATTCTCAGTCAGCTGCATGAGTGTAGGTCTTTACAAAAAGGTTTTAAGATGGCGCAAAATTGAGGAAGTGCAGGTAATGAGAAAAGAACTGGCCGTTTTATATGAAGCCGATAAAGATAACTCCAAAAGGAAAAAAGCCAGGTCCCTGGACGATCTATTCGGTTTTGATCCATCAGAGATAATACCGGGATTCCGCAATTAATTTATCAGCGATCCTTCTTCTTGCATCTTTACAATTAAATGGTTCTGCTTTTGTAAATCGTTTCAATCCCAGGAGTATCATTCTTTGCTCATCACCATCAGCAAATGAATTGATCGCATCCTTACCGGCTTTGTTTACAGCATCGGCAGCATCATACAGGTATGTGCGCATAATATCAAGCTGGATGCCGCATGCTGCTTCACCTTTCTTATCAACCATTTTCATTACACGCAACAATACACTCTCTGCATTGTAAGTATGGATCGCCATATCAGCAATATTCATTAGTATTTCCTGTTCGCTGTCTATTTTCATCATCAGCTTCTGCACAGCAGCGCCGGATGTCATCAATATTGCTTTCTTAAGATTTGCGATCAGTTTCTTTTCTTTTGCAAACGGTGTATCCTCATCGCTGCCAAAATCAGGAATGCTCATCAGCTCTTTCGAAACTTCCATTGCGGGACCCATCAGGTTCAATCTTCCTTGCATCGCTCTTTTCAAAGTCATGTCCAGCGTAAGCAAACGATTAATTTCATTCGTGCCTTCATAGATCCGGTTGATCCTTGAATCACGATAAGCTCTTGATGCATTATACTCAGCGCTGAAACCATTACCTCCATGTATCTGCACACCTTCATCTACTACATAATCCAGGGCTTCACTTCCATCTACTTTCAACATGGCACATTCAATGGCATATTCTTCAGCGCCACCTAACATTGCTTCATTAAAAGGTTTACCTGCTGCAAATAACTCATGCTCTTTATCAGAGATCCACTGCGCTGTTCTGTATAAAGCACTTTCACAAACAAATACACGAATGGCCATTTCAGCCAGCTTGAATTTTATTGCACCGAAATTTGCAATCGGCTGTTGAAACTGCTCTCTTGTTTTCGCATATTCAATTGAATTAGTGATACTGCGTTTTGAACCTCCTAATGCAGCTGCAGCCAATTTCAATCTTCCGATATTTAAAATATTAAATGCAATCTTGTGACCCTTTCCAGCTTCACCTAATAAATTTTCAACCGGCACTTTACAATCCTGGAAGTACAACTGCACAGTTGAAGAACCTTTGATACCCATTTTATGTTCTTCAGGTCCTTGTGTAAATCCTTCTGTTCCTCTTTCAACAATAAAGCCTGTAAAATCTTTACCATCAATTTTTGCAAACACAGTATATACATTAGCAAAACCACCATTGGTGATCCAGCACTTCTGTCCGTTAAGGATATAATGCTTGCCATCTTCACTCAGCTTAGCAGTTGTCTTTGCTCCCAGTGCATCACTACCGCTGTTAGGTTCAGTAAGACCATAAGCTCCTGTCCATTCGCCAGTAATCAGTTTAGGGATATATTTTTGTTTTTGTTCCGGCGTACCGAAATATAAGATGGGCAATGTACCGATACCTGTGTGTGCAGCAATAGCAACTGAAAACGAATGACCAGCACCAAGAAATTCATTTACGATAGTTGATGTTACAAAATCTTTACCCAACCCACCAAATTCCTCTGGAAAAGAAACGGAAAGAAGACCCTGTTCGCCGGCTTTTGCTACCAGGCTTTTCATTAATCCCGGCTCAAGGTTATCGATACGTTCGATATTGGGATACACTTCCTTATCGAGAAACTGGTTACACATATCCTTTATCATCAGTTGCTCTTCCACAAAATCTTCCGGTGTAAAAGTTTCGAATGGAACTGATTCTTTGATCAGCCATTCGCCGCCTTTCAGTACTGCTGATTTTTTTACTTCGGTGCTCATGATTATACGTTTAAAAAGTTTAAGAGTTTAAAGTCTAATGTTTATGGAGTCGACTGCATTACTACTATCATCGTCTGTTGCGTCGCACACTTTTACGTTCCATAATTCTATTCTGCATACTCAACACATCCTGTTTTAAATGTTGCTATAAGAAGAACTATTCAACTTAAGTTTCCCCTTTAGGGGGACAGGGGGTTACTTCAAATTATCATACACCACCTGCAACACTTCCTTACAGACATCAATTTTATCAGCAGGCACAGATTCCAAAGCTTCATTCAAAGTTTCTTCTGCCAGCTCCATCGTTTGTTCCTGCAGTTTTAAAGAATGTTTTGTTACATATATTTTATTGATGCGCCTGTCCGATTCAGATGCTACTCTTTTTACCAGTTCCAGTTTTTCTAAATTATCAACCAGTCTTGTAATACTCGGTTTATCTCTGAATGTTGCATTGCATAATTCCTGCTGGCTGATGCCATCCTGTTTCCATAAATGATACAACACACTCCATTGCTCAATTGTAATGTTCAGGCTGGCATTATTGAATTTCTTCTGCAATCTTCGTGCAATAGCGGTGGATGCCTTGCCCGTAACAAAACTGTAGAGTTCGCCTTTTTTAAATTGGTTGTTTGGCATATAGTTGTTTATACAACTATCCAAAATTAGCTATAACTTTGAAGAAGCCAAATATTTTTTGAATAAATTCTGTGAACTCTATTGGAACATCGGTTTCTTACTTATAAAAATTCCCAGGTTAGCTGGTACCGCTTTGGAAGCGGTTTACAGCCAGTTATTTGCTTTCATGGATATGGTGAATCCGGAAGACATTTCAGTTTTTTGGAACAGCCAGCAGATCAGCAATTCAGTTTTTTTGCAATTGACCTGCCCTTTCATGGCGAGACGGAGTGGAATGAGGGATTGAATTTTGAATGCGAAGATTTGAAGAAAATTACTGATGCCATTCTCGCCATCGATAACGATAAAAAAGAAATCCTGAACTATAAACCCATCCTTCTTGGTTTCAGTCTTGGTGGCAGAATTTCATTAAGTCTTTACCAAGCCATGCCTGGTAAGATTGAAAAAGTTGTGCTGCTTGCACCTGATGGATTGAAAATAAATTTTTGGTATTGGCTGGGCACACAAACATGGGCCGGAAGAAAGCTGTTTTATTTTACGATGCAAAACCCCGGTTGGTTTTTTGGCTTTCTCAAAATACTTAAATCAATAGGCATTGTAAATAACAGTGTCTTCAAGTTTGTGAAATATTATATCGATAATAAAACTGTAAGACATGAACTATATAACCGCTGGATCACATTTAGAAACTTAAGTCCAGAGCTTTCAAAAATAAGATTGATGGTATTAAAACATAAAACACCATTTCGTTTAGTGTATGGCAAACATGACCGCATTATTCTTCCTGAACATGGAGAAAAATTCCGCAAAGGAATTGAACTGCATTGCAATGTATCAGTAATTGAAAGCGGCCACCAGGTATTACATGAAAAGCATGTAAACGATATTGTTAGCCAGTTAAAAAGTTAGTGAGTCACCGACATTTCACTCAATACCTTTTTTATTGCCTCAACGATCTTCTCTCCTTTTTCTTTGATCTGCTCTTCCGTCCACAATAAACTGATGGCGGAGGAAATACAACGGCTCATTATTGCATCACTTGCACTGAAATCTTTATTAGCATGTTGAAGAACTGCGGCATGTTGTGCTTCACTTAATGCATTTAGCGTTATGTTTTGTTTTAAGTGATCCCATTTGCGGATATAATGCCAGTTATTATCGAACCAGTAAAAATTACCTGCTAATATTCCTTGTGCTTTTAATTCGGAAACAACTGCCTTTGTTATTTCCTCAGTGGGTAAAAACCAACTTAAGAAAGTGCAACTATCTCCCGCCGGATCGGGTATTCTTCTGAATGAAACTTCCGGAAGCTGTGATAAAATATTTTTTAGCGCCGTTTGATTCTTCTTTTGAATAGAAAGAAACTTATCCAGCTTTCTTATTTGTGCTAAACCAACGGCTGCATGTAATTCTGATATGCGGAAATTATATCCAATAAAAGGATGCAGGTCGGCACCACGGTCGACACCCTTATGATCATGGCCATGATCGGTATATCCATCGCATTTTACATATACTTCTTCATTATTCGTCATTACCACACCACCTTCGGCACAGGTAATTGTTTTTACAAAATCAAAACTGAATGTGCCTGCAGCGCCAATAGTGCCAAGCATTTTTCCTTTATAACTTGCACCAATACTTTGGCAGGCATCTTCCAATAAGATCAGGTTATGTTCTTTACAAATTGAAACTAACGCATCCATATCAGCCATACTGCCACACATATGTACCGGCATCACGCATTTTGTATTTGGAGTGATCGCTTTTCTTACAGCATCTGGATTCAATGTCAGTGTATCATCCACATCCACCATTACAGGAATGGCTCCGACGCTTAATACGGCCTCAAAACTTGCGACGAAAGTAAATGAAGGCATGATAACCTCATCGCCTGCACCGATACCCAACGCTGCCATTGCTGTCGTTAATGCTGATGTGCCGCTTGAAGTAAGTTGTGCGTACTTACTGCCAAATGTTTTGCAAATAGCTTCCTCCAGTTCTTTACTTTTCCAGATCCCTTTGCGTGGGCCGTCAAATCCATAGCGCATCAGGATTCCTGTTTCCAATACATCATTTACTTCTTTGCGTTCTTCGGCGCCCCAAAGTTCAAAACCAGGCATGAGTAATTAAGATTTTAGATTGAAAGCAAAGATAATTGATTCATTTTTTAGCTGGTAATTACTCAATTATCGCAATTTGGGGAATTCCTGTGATGGTAGCTGCGCTAAAATAACTTCATCATTCTAATTGAACATAAAGAATGATGAAGTTATTAAAGAGTATTGATAAAAACGGGTGTAGCTAATGAATGATGAATAGACTTGCTGCACTACAAGAGTGTGACACAACAGGTGCCTAATCAGGGTTATTGGGCTGGTAAATAAAAATTATTTCTTCTCTCTTATTTTATCCAGCATATTATTAAGCTGAATAGCTTCTTCGATGTTCAGGTTTTCAAGTATTGAATCCAGCTCATCATTTTTTTCATCCATTGCTACCAGCAACTCAAGGCCGGATTCTGTAATCGTTACATCGACAAGTCTTTTATCGTTGTCGTTTGTTTTCTTGGAAACAAGATTTTTAGCCACCAGCCGATCCACGATGCGGCTTGTATCACTCATTTTATCCAGCATCCTGTCGCGGATCTGTAAGGTTGATAACGGAGTGGGGTGACTACCCCTCAATATGCGGAGAATATTGTACTGCTGCGGAGTAATATCCGATTTGCTTAGAACCTTTTTCACTCTTTCCATTAGCCAGCCATATGTATAAAAAAGGTTTACATAGGCACGATGAAAATCATTCCGGAAGCTTTCCTGGTGGATGTCTTTTTCTATTCCCATATCGGTAATTGAGTATGTTAGCATAGTCGTAATTTTTATGATTTAACAGTTGCAACCCTAAAAAAACTGTGCCAGATATTCAGCCTTGTGGGAAAATCTTTTGCGAAGAATACGGAAACCACCGTAATTTCAATTACCAATTCAACTGCAAACACCATGAAAGTATTAGTAGAATCATTCCGCCATTTTTGGGAAGGTTTTTCCTCGTTTTATACCTCTATCTACGATGAAATAATTGGCCGGTAAGGATTTGTTAAGATTCCCAGACTTTTGTTCCCTCACTGCAATTGCTGCAGATGTCAATGTTTTTTCTTCCGCTTAACAATGCGGTGCGGAATTTTTTATACTCACCGTTGTTCCATATCTCTTTAAATGATTTTGTTTTTAAATCGCCCAATTTGTGCTGAGCATCTTTATCAAAGCAACAGGGAGCAACAAGACCATCCCAGGTTATTACGGGATCATGCCAGAGGCGCCAGCAGTGATTGGCGAGTTTTCCTTTGAATTCATAGCCTTTATTTGTTTTGCGATAACGGCTGAATTTATCAATTGAGGGAATTAACTGGTTAGGATCGTTTTCAAAATCATATATCTGCGCTGTTTTAAACCAGACATCATCAACACCAATTTCATCTGCAAGTTTTTTTACTTCATCTATCTGGTGTTCATTCGGCTTAACAACCAAAAACTGGAAAACAATGAACGGCGTTTTGCTTTTCATTTCTTTTTTCCATTTCACAATATTCTTTGCTCCTTCAATCACTTTATTAAGGTTTCCGCCTACACGATATTGTTCATACACATCCTGCGTAGTTCCATCTATTGAAATGATCAAACGGTCAAGCCCACTTTCAATAGTCCGTTTTGCATTTGCATCATTCAGATAATGGGCATTCGTGGAGGTAGCCGTATAAATTTTCTTTGATGAAGCATATTTTACCATATCCAGGAAATCGGGATTGAGATAAGGCTCTCCCTGGAAATAAAAAACAAGATACCAGAGTTCTTTAGCCAACTGGTCGATCGTGTCTTTGAAAAAATTTTGTTGCAACATACCCGTTGGCCGTGTAAATGCTCTTAACCCGCTGGGGCATTCCGGGCAGCGCAGATTACAACTGGTGGTTGGTTCAAATGAAATAGAAATCGGATAACCCCACTGCACAGGTTTTTTAAACCATTTGCTGATATAATAACTGCTTAGTACCCTTATCCCATTCCAGGCACGGTTTGGAGTAAGTTTCGAAAAAAGATTGATGGTATCGTTTCTGTTTAGCCTTGACATGAACTGTAAAGTTAAGTCTGTATCTTCAAATGAAATTATTATGCAGGGCTTGCCATCTTATACCATTTTTCCGCTGGGGGATTCGGCATTGACAATTGATTTTGGAAATGTGATTGACTTCGGCATCAATGAGCAGGTTATTTCCCTGTTTCATCATTTAACCAACCGGCCACTAGCTGCCATGAAGGAAGCTATACCCGCATACAGTTCTCTTACCATTCATTATAATTTCTTTGAAGCTAATAAATGCAAAGAACCTGATCAAACCGTGTTTGAATGGATGAAGCAACAGGTAGAGCAAATGATAACCGAAGGATTTGAAATAAAAGTTTCTGCTGGAAATAATATGCGTATCCCTGTTTGTTACACTGAAGAATTTGGACCTGATATTAAAACAATTGCTGAGGCAAACGGAATTGCTGCTGAGGATGTCATTAGTATTCATACTTCTACAGCCTACAAAGTATTTATGCTCGGTTTTCTTCCCGGCTTTGCATACATGGGAGAAGTAGATGAAAAAATAAGTTATGCAAGAAAACCAAAACCTGAAATGTTGAAAGCAGGCAGTGTAGGCATTGCTGGCCGGCAAACAGGAATTTACCCTTTGGATTCTCCGGGCGGCTGGCAAATTATCGGCCGTACTCCCTTAGAACTTTTTAATAAAAAAAACGATCAGCTGACTTTATTGAGCGCAGGAGATTCTGTTCAATTCTATTCTATTACCAAAGATGAGTTTGAAGATATTAAAGCCGGGAATACTTGATACCATACAGGATGAAGGCAGGTATGGTTATCAGCATCTCGGGATCAATCCCAGTGGTGCAATGGATAAGTTTGCCATGAAAACAGCCAACTTACTGATAGGAAATAAACTGAATGAGCCAGTTCTTGAAATTTTTTTTCCATCCCCTGATATTTTGTTTGAACAAAATGCATTGATCACTATTACCGGTGCAAATTTTTCACCTATGATAAATGGCGATGGAATAAAAACTGGTCGCCCCGTAATGGTGAAAAAAAATACTGTGATCCAATTTCCGCAAAATAAAAAAGGGCAATGTTGTTATCTCGCTATACATGGTGGTTTTAAAATAACACCATGGCTTAATAGTTGCAGCACTAATTTGAAAGCAGTTGCCGGCGGTTTTGAAGGAAGAAAATTACAGCGGGGTGATTGTATTGAATTCAATAAAGATTTTTGTCACGAAAGATTGAAAGATGCAGATATTATTAAACTGCATTGGCGGGCTGCACCGTTTACAGATGAATCGGGTGATGAAGAAATATTTGTATTGCCCGGAAACGAGTGGAGTTATTTAGCTGAGCAATCAAGGAATATTTTTTGCAATAATAATTTCCAAGTTGCTTTATCATCAGACAGGATGGGATACAGACTGAGTGGCAATAAACTTATTTCGGAAAATAATATAGAACTGGTATCTGCTGCAGTGAATTCAGGCACCATTCAGTTGTTGCCAAATGGCGAGTTGATTGTGCTGATGGCAGACAGCCAGACAACCGGTGGCTATCCCCGCATTGCCCATGTTATTTCTGCGCACTTGCCAAAGCTTGCGCAAAAACAACCTGGTTCGGCTATAAAATTTACTATCGTAAATCAGGCAATTGCTGAGAGTTTGATGATGAAACAAAAGCTACACTTGCAGCAGTTGAAAAATGCTTGTAATTTCAGACTACAGGATATCTTAAAATGAAAACCATTGACATCAATTGTGATTTGGGAGAAGGTATCGGCAATGAAGAAGCGATAATGCCTTTTATATCCTCCGCAAATATTGCCTGCGGCTATCATGCAGGCGATGAAAAAACTATTTGGAATACCGTTGAGTTATGTATCAAACATAAAGTTGCCATTGGTGCACATCCTTCATTTTTAGACCGGGAAAATTTTGGCAGGACAGAGATGAATTTAGATGTTGCGGATATTTATGAATTAATAACCCAGCAATTAGTTATCATGGATGAAATTACTGTGAACCTTAATACTGTGTTTCATTATGTAAAACCACATGGCGCCTTATACAATCTTTCAGCAAAAGATAAAACGATTGCTAATACAATTGCCCGTGCCGTTAAAGATTTTAATCATGAACTTACTTTGATCGGATTAAGTGGAAGTCATTCAATAAAAGAAGCAGAAAAAATTGGATTAAAAACCTGTAATGAAGTTTTTGCTGACAGATCTTATATGGATGATGGAAGCCTGATGCCCCGTTCTCAAACCGGTGCTGTAATAGAAGATATAGATAAAGCCGTTCAACAAGCTTTGCAACTGGTTAATGATGGAGTAGTAACTACTGCATCCAGAAAAAAAATAAAGCTAAAAGCAGAAACGATCTGCCTGCATGGCGACGGAAAATATGCAATTGAATTTGCAAAAGCGATTTATGGAGCATTCAAGAAAGGAAAAATTGCCATCTCTCCTTCCCGCCACTTACTACTTCCTTTATTTTAATTTTTTCACTTTCACCATTTCGATTCTTGTATCGCCTACATTAATGATGTCGAATTCGTAATCATCAATGATGATGCGTTCTTTCTGTCGGGGGATCGTTTCATGATAACCGATGATATATCCTGAAAGAGTTTCTGCGTCATTATCCGTAAATGTCAATCCATATTTTTCTTCTATATAATCCAGTTCCATCCTTCCGCTGAAGATGTATTCATTTTCCGCAATTTGTTTTTCTATAAACTCTTCTGTATCGTATTCGTCTTCTATCTCACCAAATAGTTCTTCCAGCACATCTTCCATGGTAATGATGCCGGCTGTACCACCAAACTCATCTACTACCCATGCTATACTTTTTCTTTCCCGGGTAAATTTGCTGATAAGATCTGCTGCACTCATACTTTCAGGTACCGCAGGTATAGGTAATAGTAATGATTGGATCGATTCCGGTTTTTTAAACAGGTCCAACTGGTGAACATAGCCAACAATGTGATCTATATTTTTATCATAAACGATCAGCTTGCTCAGCTTGGTTTCAGCAAACTTATTTTTTATGTCCTGCATTGTTGAGGTCAGTTCGGCTCCAACAATTTCCTTTCGCGGCACCAGGCATTGACGAATTTTTATTCTTGGCAGTTCCTGTGCATTTTCCAGCAATTGTGTATTGCGTTCCTGCTTTTCTTCATCATCTGCATTTTGAAGGAACAGGTTTTTCAGGTCACTCCGCTTAAGTGCTTTTTTATTTTTATTTATGCGGATATTGAAAAGGTATTTTAATATCCAGCCTGCTAAATTGATCAAGCCTGCTGCAATGGGATAAAACATCTGGTAAAAAAAATCAGTAACAATGGCTAAGCGGGTAAGCAGTGTAGTACTTCTTGCACGGAAAATGGCACGGGGAATAAACTCCGCAAAAATTAAAATAACAACAGTAGCTAATGCGATCTCGCAAATCACTTTCACCAGGCCCGATTGAATATGAAACCGTTCCCACACAAAATCCTCCATCACATAACTGAGGATAAGACTAAAAAAAATAAGAAAAATATTATAGCCGATCAATGTGGTGCCTAAAAAATGATCCGGTGATTCAACAAACTGTGCAAGAATACGGCCGGACATGCCGCCCTGTTTTTTTCGTACTTCAATGGTCAGCCTGTTGGCGCTGTAAAAGGCCATTTCAATCCCTGAGAAAAAACCCATCAGTAAAATGGTTATGACAAAAAATATGATCGGGTTCAGGTTAAACATGAGGTAAAGATAATGAATGGCAGTTGGCGGTTGCGAATAGGCTTACTAAAAATAGAAGGTAATTTTTATCAAATCCCCGTCTTAGTATCTAAAAAATTCCTGACAGCTTCTTCAGCTTCTTTGCAAGCCTTTGCTAAATCATCATTTACGATCGGTTTATTAAATTTCGGCTTGAAGGAAAGCTCGAAAGAGGCTTTGCTGATCCTTGCTTCAAGGCTTTCAGGAGTTTCGGTGCCTCTTTTTTCTAACCTTCTTCTCAATTCTTCCAGCGATGGCGGTTCAATAAATAACGATAAAGTCAGATTTCGGTATTGATCCTGTACATTCAATCCACCCTTTACATCTACATCCAATAGCGGAACTTTATTTTCATTCCAGATGCGTTGTAGTTCGCTTTTTAGTGTGCCATAATATTTTCCTTCGTATACCATTTCCCATTCAGCAAATTCATTATTGTCGATCTTCTTTCTAAACTCTTCCGGTGACATAAAATAATAATCTGTGCTGTGCTGCTCATAACTACGGGGTTGCCGGGTAGCGCAACTCACGGAAAAAGCAAGTTTCTCAGGAAATGTTTTCAGCAAATGTTTGGTGATAGAAGTTTTGCCGGCTCCAGATGGAGCAGCTATAATGATGATCTTATTTTGCGGCGAAAACATTTACAAAGAAAGCAGAAAAAAGATTAATGATGTAAACAGTTTATTTCTTTTCATTCAACGTCTTCCACAACAGATCTTTCAATTCTGTAAGACCCTTATTTGCAACAGATGAAATAAACAAGTGCGGAATATTGGCTGGCATAACTTTTTCAATGGCATTCTTCAATTCATCATCCAGCATATCGCTTTTGCTGATGGCAATTACGAATTGCTTGTGCAATAATTCAGCATTGTATTTCTCCAGTTCATTTACCAGTATCTCAAATTCTTTTTTATGATCATCGCAATCCGCAGGAATTAAAAATAATAAAACAGGATTGCGTTCTATATGTCTTAAGAAACGATGGCCCAGTCCTTTTCCTTCTGCAGCTCCTTCAATAATGCCGGGCAGATCGGCAATACAAAAACTTTTTCCCTCACGGTATTCAACTATTCCAAGATTCGGTGTGATAGTAGTAAATGCATAATCAGCGATCTTCGGTTTAGCGGCTGTAATTACAGAAAGCAAAGTTGATTTACCAGCGTTTGGAAAACCAACCAGCCCCACATCAGCCAGCACTTTTAATTCCAAAACTTTCCATGCTTCAGATCCGGGCAAGCCGGGTTGTGCATGTTCAGGCGCCTGGTTGGTGGGTGTTGCAAAATGAGAATTGCCTAACCCTCCTTTACCACCCGATATCCAGACTACTTCCTGCCCGTCTTCAAGTATCTCAACTTCTTTTTCTCCAGATCCCTCGTCTCTTGCAATAGTACCCAGCGGTACTTCAATAATGATGTCTTTTCCATCTCGGCCGTGTCGGTTATTACTGCCGCCTTTTTCACCATCTTCTGCCAATACATTTTTATAATAACGGAGGTGCAACAAGGTCCAGAGATTGCTATTGCCTTTTAAGATAATATGTGCCCCGCGGCCACCATCACCACCATCGGGACCGCCCAGTGCGGTAAATTTATTGCGCATAAAATGCTTGTTACCGGCACCACCATGTCCGCTTCTACAGAATATTCTTATCTGGTCAACAAAATTTGATTTTTCCAAAACGCTGTTTTCTTGTGAAGTGGCAAAAATATACCTTCACAGCTTAACAACCGGCATGTAATTAGACATAAAAACAATAAAATATACAGATGAAAACAATATTGCTGTTACTATCATTTACCATTTTTGCCAGCGAAACCTGCGATAAAAAGAAAAAACAGGATAAAACAGCTGAGGATACGGAAATTGTAGTTCCAAAATGTATACAAACGAAAATCGACTCTCTAAAAAAAGTGCCTCGTTTCAATCCTCCTGCTGAAGTAAATGAATACAATTACAATGGCAAACGGGCATTTCTCTTCAGCAGCGATTGTTGTGATAATTACAATGTCCTGCTTGATGAAAATTGTAATTATATCTGCGCTCCTTCTGGTGGTTTTACAGGTAAAGGAGATATGAAGTGTACTGATTTTACAGAAAAAGCAAAACTTGTGAAAGTAGTTTGGAAAGATGAGAGGAAATAAAAAACGCCGGCCTTACGGGGCCGGCGCTGTAACGCAATTAACGATTAGGTTTATTGCACTACTATCTTTTTGGTATAAACCATTTTGCTGCTTTGTTGAGAAGTAAGTTTGATCATATATACACCTCTTGCTGATGCCCTGTTCAGATTTATTTTTTCAGCATGCTCCACACCATTGATAACAATATTGCGGTTCAGCACCTGGCGGCCCATTACATCATTTAATGTCATTGTATAATTACCAGCCTGCAACTGGCTGAACTGAACAGTGAATTGATCATCCATTACCGGGTTTGGATAAACCATGATGCGGTTATCATCAGCTATATCTGTTCTAGTAAGTACTTCCTGCGCCGGTGTTGCACTATTTCTTGTTTGTAAAATATTGCTATTGCCCAGGTCAGAGCTACGCCAGATACCGCCTTCAGGTTTGTAAGGCGTAGCTGTCATGTTTGATAAATTAAGAATAGCCCATGAATCTCCATTGCTGGCACTGCTTAACAGGATCTGGTTTTCATCATTCACAACTACTCCGTTTGAAGTAAAGTTTTGCGGTAAATCTTTTACAGTTCCCAGGAGCGTAGCTACTTTAGTTTCAATTTTTACTTTGTATACTGTATTGCGTGCAGAAACAATGATCAGGTTGCCATCATCATCAGCGATCATATCACCACCAAAGCTACTGCAGTAATTATGAATGGAAACGCCGTTGTTTTTCGGATCATCAGTAAGCGGTCCCAGGTCAGTGATAATTGCTTTTTTTGTATTAAAGCGGATCAGTTTATTACCGTCATTAGTAAGTGCATAACCGTCTCCATCATCAGCGATCACCATTCTTGTTACAATATTGCTTTGGTCATTATTCTTTGTGGCCATTCCGGTCAATGCATTATCCGTAACATAAAACACTTTCATTGTTTTAAGATCAACATAACGGAGTTGGTCAATAAACATAGGAGTATACCAGATACGATTGTTTTTTCTGTCATAAGCCATAGCAGCAACACCACTGCTAAATGCAGGTTGGGTATTAAACCGATACTGCGCTTCTACCGGGAATTGACTGATCTGGGTTTTGGTAGTGGCATCATACGCTACCTGGTTAAAATTATTTCCATCAAGCAGAACTTCGGAAAACTTGCCTGACTTAAAATCGATCTTACGCAGGAAGTTCCAGCCAGCACCGTCTTTTTGCACATCGGTAACAGCATAAGCGAAACGATCGGCGGATTGAGAGAATACAGCAGAACTTAATAAGGTTGTGGTAAGTAATACAGCAGTGTGTAAACTTTTTCTCATGGCGAATTGATTTAATTAAAGGATTAAAAACGAAGAATTAAGTTACAACTATTCCTTTACGTGGTGAAAAAAAATTACAACTGGCTTGTTATCCTTTCCGGGGCTTATAATCTGCGCTTTGAATGGGAAGTGAATCAGGGATTTTACGTAAGGGCTCCGTTTCTTTCAGGCTTTCAAATAGTTCTTTTGGCAAAGCCTGGTAGAGTTTTGTGCCTTCCGTTTTCCAGGCTATCATTTCATCAGATACCTCTTTTAGTTTTTTAGCCGGGTTGCCTACAATAAGGCTTCTGTTTTCAAATACTTCACCTTCTTTTACAAAACTTAGTGCGCCGACAATACATTCATCACCTAAAATAACATTATCCATTATCACTGCATTCATTCCTACTAAACAGTTTTTTCCGATCGTTGCTCCATGTATCACTGCGCCATGCCCTATATGTGCACCGGCTTTTAATAAAACAGTAACTCCCGGAAACATATGAATGGTACAATTCTCCTGCACATTGCATCCATCTTCGAGAATGATCTGACCCCAATCGCCACGGAGTGCTGCGCCGGGGCCGATATAACAATCTTTGCCGATGATGACATTGCCTGTTACTGCTGCTAATGGATGTATAAATGAGGATTCGTGAATGACAGGTATAAATTTTTTGAATTGATAAATCATGGTTAAGTAAAAAAAGTATACAATGTAAATAAAGTGCGGCTATAAGTTGCTTTGCTTTGGCTCATCTCTCCTTTTTCTAAGGTAGTTCAGGTAGCCATTCAGCATTCGTTCAATTTCTTTGCCTTTACTCTTGTAATAATCCAGCTTCTCCGCTGTAATGTACCCATCATCAAAGGCATCAATCAGATGATTAATTGTTTCTGCTAAAGAACCTCTTGCCTGCACACAGTAATGAATCTGATCGGGCCAGGTAAACCTTCCGTGACCCTCAGAAATAAGATCATTTACAGACCTTACACTACGGATGGTTTGATCTGTGAGTCTGAATTTTTCTTCTGGAGGAAATTTTCTCGCTCTTTACAAACTTCAATTTTAAATTCCCTCACTTTCTTCCACAATTCAAGTTCTTCAAAACCAAAATTGCTGTTTTCCATAACTTATATTACAATATATACCTATTTACTTATCAACTTTTTGTCTGTACGAAAACAAAGTCCTTTGAAAACCGCAACTTCATGGTTGTTTTGATTTGTAATAGAAATATGATACAGGCCAGTAGATCTTCCGTTGTGTAATTCCTTTGCTTCTGCTGTCAATATATCTCCTACATGCACCGGTTTTATAAAATTGATAGAAGTATCTAATGCTACCGATAAGTTATTTCTATTGTTACATGCAAATGCAAAAGCGGAATCCGCCAATGAAAAAGGGATACCACCATGCACAATTCCAAAACCGTTTACCATTTCCTTCCGGATGGTCATTTTTATTTTGCTGTATCCTTCTTTCACCTCCAGCACTTCTATACCCAGCCACTGACTGAAAAAATCATTTTCCATCATGTGGTTAACAACATCTTCATGAATTGTTGGCATATATCGGTTATTATTCTCCTTTAAAATCGGGTTTACGTTTTTCCAGGAAGGCCTTCACACCTTCTTCATAATCCTTAGTCTTCGCCGCATATTGCTGAAAAACATCTTCTGTTTTTAGTTGTTCTTCCAGTGAATTAGTTAATGATTTACTTAATACCTGTTTGGTATAAGCCAATCCTTTTGTCGGCATCTGGGAAAGATAGATAGCAATATGCATTGCATTTTCGGCAAATGTTCCATCAGGAAAAATTTTATAGATCATTCCCATCTTTTCGGCATCAAGAGCAGAAACCTTTTCGCCAAGCATCATTAATGCGCTTGCTTTTTGCCAGCCAATTAATCTTGGTAAATGATAAGTACCTCCGCTATCTGGTATCAACCCGATCTTTGAAAAAGCCTGAATGAAAGAAGCAGATTCAGCCGCTACAACAATATCACAACTCAAAGCAATATTTGCCCCCGCACCTGCAGCTACGCCATTTATAGCAGCTACTACAGGTTTTTCTAAATTTTTAATTCTTGTAATAATGGGATTATAATGTTCACTCAGGATCTTTCCCATTCCCGGCCCGTTCGGATCAACTACTTCTGCCAGATCTTGTCCTGCACTAAACCCTTTGCCTGCACCAGTGATATAAACACATCTTATTGCTGAGTTTTTGCATTCATCTAATTTCTCTTGCATCAGCAAAGCCATTTCACGATTAAATGAGTTGAGTTTATCAGGACGATTAAGAGTAATGATTCCGATAGAGTCCTTTATTTCAAAAAGAATAGATGACATGAATCTTTATTTAATTCAAATCTAAATTAAATATTAATGACACTTGAAATAATCAAATGGTTCTTTACAATCATCACATTGGTATAATGCTTTGCAGGCTGTGCTACCAAACTCACTGATACGATGTGTATGGTAAGAATTACAAAGGGGGCATTGAACGGCTTCTGCTTCGGCAAATAATTTCTGATCACAAACCTGTTGTTTGACATTGGGCGGCGCAATACCATATTCTTTCAATTTTCTTTTTCCTTCTTCACTCATCCAGTCGGTTGTCCATGCAGGAGAAAGTACCTGTGTAACTTTTATTTTAGTAAACCCTAGTGTAGCAAGTTCGATTTTTATGGTTGCAGCAATCATGTCCATAGCAGGACAGCCGGTATAAGTGGGTGTGATTACTACCTCAATTTCACCATCATTCATTTTTACATCTCTTACAATTCCTAAGTCAATAATAGATAATACAGGAACCTCCGGATCTTTTATCTCTTCCAGGTAAGCATAGATAGCATTTTTATTTATTGAGTGTGTTATCATGATTTACCATTCACAGCCCGGATAAGTCCTTTGCATGTATTGCAACTCTGTAAGAATATATCCTAAATATTCTGTATGTTTTCCTTCTTTACCGCCGGTTTGCATAAATGTTTTTTCTGGTACGAATAAATTTGCTTCATCAAACACTTCCTTCACTTTTAAAAACCATTCCTCTTTAATTTTATTAAAATCAACTCCGGCGTCATTTTCAAAATCTGCAGGAACAAACAGTTCTCCCGTATATCTCCATAATTCATCAACGGCTTTCAACATACGGTTATGACTTTCCTCTGTTCCATCACCTAATCTTATTACCCACTCACTGCTCCAGCGAAGATGGTAAGCAACTTCTTTTAAAGCTTTTGTAGCAATTGCTGCAAGTTGTTCATCGCTGCTTTGCTGGAGTTGTTGATATAACAGGTATTGATACTGGCTAAAAAAATATTGCCTCAAGATCGTTTGTGCCCAATCACCATTGGATTGCTCGACAAGCAAACAATTTTTAAATTCTCTTTCTTTTCGTAAATAAGCTAATGAATCTTCGGTTGCATCATTGCCGATCAGCGTTGCAGCATATTGATAGAAATTTCTTGCCTGCCCTATAAGGTCAAGTGAAATATTGGTAATAGCAATATCCTGTTCAAGCACCGGTCCATGTCCGCACCACTCACTGTTTCGCTGACCGAGAATGAGTGAATTATCTGCTAAGTATAAAGTATAATTAATAAGGTTGTTCATTACATATGATTCACTTCATCAGGAAGATCATAAAAAGTAGGATGACGATATATTTTATCCTCAGCAGGTTCAAATAATTCCCCTGCTTCATCAGGCTTTGATGCATGAATATGTTTTGATTCAACCACCCAGATACTAACTCCCTCCATTCTTCTTGTATAAACATCTCTTGCGTTTTCAATTGCCATTTGCTCATCTGCTGCATGCAGGCTGCCGACATGTTTATGATCCAGGCCTTGTTTGCTACGGATAAACACTTCCCACAAAGGCCAGTCACTCTTTGAATTACTTGAAACAATATTTCCTCCGGCTTTATCTTCCGGAATGTCTCCGTAATAGAGTTTTCTGATTTGAATATTCATGAATCAATAATTAATAATAAAATAATTAAGCAGCCTTCTGTTTTGCTTTTCTTTTTTCAGCATGAGCTGCAGCGGCTTCTCTCACCCACTCACCTTTTTCCCATGCATCTTTTCTTGCCTGTAACCGTTGCTTATTGCAAGGCCCATTTCCTTTCACTACATTCCAGAATTCGCTCCAGTCTATTTCACCAAAATCATAATGCATCCTCTTCTCATTCCATTTTAATTTCGGATCGGGTAATGTCATTCCTAAAATTTTTACCTGCTCTGCACACATATCTACAAAACTTTGCCGCAATTCATCATTGGTCTTTCTTTTTATTTTCCATTTCATGCTCTGGTCGCTGTTGGTGCTTTCAGAATCTTTGGGCCCAAACATCATCAACGCCGGCCACCACCAACGGTTAATAGCATCCTGGCACATTGCTTTTTGTTCATCAGTTCCTTTGCTTAACACTAATAAAATTTCAAACCCCTGCCGTTGGTGAAAACTTTCTTCTTTGCAAATTCTTACCATTGCTCTTGCATATGGACCATATGATGTTCTTGTAAGCATCACCTGGTTCATGATCGCAGCACCATCAACCAGCCAGCCGATCGTTCCCATATCAGCCCATGTAATTGTAGGGTAATTAAAAATGGAAGAGTATTTTGCTTTACCGCTATGCAGATCATTAATTGTTTCTTCTCTTGTTATACCTAAAGTTTCACAGGCAGAATATAAATACAAGCCATGACCGGCTTCGTCCTGAACTTTTGCGATCAATATTGCTTTACGTTTTAGTGAAGGAGCCCTTGAGATCCAGTTACCCTCAGGCAGCATGCCAACAATTTCACTATGTGCATGTTGGCTTATCTGCCGGATATTCGTTTTACGATAGGCATCCGGCATCCAGTCTTTAGGTTCAATCTTGTTCTCCTTATCAATTTTGTCCTGGAATATTTTTTCAAAATCAAGTGTAGGCATCGCTTTCGAATTAGAAAGCAAATTTAAAGAAAACTAACGGGTGTCAGGGAATGATTTGGCAAAAAAAGACGAAGTTTCATAACCATTTCACGAACCTCGTACGCTTTTTGCTGTCACAACAAGTCATCAAATAACTAATAATCTATGCAAGAGCTTCATACATTGGATAGTACCCAGCTAATGGATTTATTAGTGCAAGTCACTTCTGATTATACAAAGATGATTACTAAGAATATTACAGGCGAAGACTATGAAAAATGTAAGCTGAAATTAAAAGCGATACAATCAGAAATCGAGATAAGAAAGATTAATCAAGGTAATATTTCAGACCAAACTTCTATAACACCACCCCCCGATTTTTCACAACATTAGTTTTAATATATTCGAAGTTTATCCCAACTGGTATATAGTTGCCATGATATTTGTCATTTTAAATCAAATTCAACCACACCTTTTTTTTAAATATCTTCAATATTCAGATCTGCTTCACAAAAAATAAACAACATGAAAAAGCAATCTATCTTAATTCTGTTTGTTTGCCTGTTTCAGCTTTTCCATGCTGGCTGCAGCGGACAATCATCAAATTCAAATAAACAAACAACGGCAACGCAAAAAAAACCAGGAACAACGGAACAGCAACCAGCGCAAAATTTTATTGAAGGAAAGGACTACACTGTGTTTGATCGGGTACGCATGATGGACAACCAGGGCTTTACACAACCCGTAGAAGCTTATAGCCTGTTGCTGCCAAAAGGCTGGCAACACCAGGGCGAAGTGATGTGGACAATGCCGGGTCAGACTTGTGCAGGTAACAATGCGTGGCTCAAAGCAACATCGGCTGATAATAAATATTCATTGGAGTTTTTGCCAAATCTTATTCTAAGTTGGATGACAAATCAACAATTATTGCAATGGAATATGACAAACCAGGGTAATTCCCAATATTGTCTTTTTAACCAACCTATCGGAGCTGAACAATATTTGCGTAGTGGTTTTATGCAGGAGTTGGGAAACCCGCAGATTGTAAAAGTGGAATCCAACGGTGCAGTCGTAACAGAACTTCAAAAAATGTTTGATAAAGGTAAAGCTGAATTGATGCAGTATGGCGCCGCAGATGTTCAGGGCTACGCATCGGCAGTGAATGCAGAAGTGAAATGGAAGGATGGCACGGAAGGTTTTGTGATACTGGGTACCATGGTCTATGAAACTACCATAGCCAATACATATAATGGCACTTACGATAAAACATATACGACCTCTATTACCAAGAAGACAGTGTTTAAGTATCCTGCAGCGGAAAAAGAAAAAGCAAAATCGTTGTTTGCTGTTATAATGGCCAGTATGCGCAGCAACATCGCTTACACCGATGCCATCAATAATTTCTGGCGGCAGGTAAGACAGGATAAAAACCGTGCGCATTGGGAAAAAATAAGATTGATGGATGAGCAAACAAGACAAATAGGCGAACAGACAATTGCGAAAGGCAACCAACGATTGAAAGACATGGACAACCAGATGCGAACCTGGGAAGCAAAACAATCATCACAGGACAAAATGCATACTGATTTTATAAAAACCATCCGAGAGGTGGAAAACTTTCGTGATGAAACAGGTAAGTACGAAATGACATCAGGTTATGATCATGCGTGGAGCCGGGGCGATGGAACATCGTTTGTTCTATCCGACAATCCCAATTTTGATGCAGCTTTTGCTTTTAAAGACCAGGCGTGGAAACAGATGAAGAAAGTGGATTAATAGTCTTATCTCAAAAAGTATTTCAAATACGTACTCTCTTAATACAAGATAACAATGGTTGTTTATTTGATGTCGAAGTCAACAACCACTTTTTCTGTTTTAGGATGTGATTGACAAGTAAGGATATATCCTTTTTCAATTTCTTCATGTTCAAGACCCCAATGCACATCCATTTCCACTTCACCTTCGAGGAGTTTGGCTTTGCAAGTGCAGCACATGCCGCCTTTGCAGGCATAGGGAAGATCAGCGCCTTGTTTTAATGCTGCATCTAAAATTGTTTTATCGCTATTGAGAGGAAGATCAAAATCAAAACTTCTTCCATCCACTTTTACAGTGATCTTACTTGCGGGGCCACTTGAAACATTTGACGCTTGACGTTTGACATTTGTCGCCTTTTGTCCCGAAGTAGTAAATAACTCAAAATGTATCTTCTTTTCGCTGATCTCTTTTTGCTCCAAAAAATTTTTCACACAAAAGATCATTTCTTCCGGTCCGCAAATAAATATCTCATCCATTTTTTTATAATCAACAAGCTTTTCTAATTCAGTAAGTTTTCCGATATCGATCCTGCCAAAATTGATCTGGCTTTCGGTTCTTTCACGACTGAGAATATTAATAAGATTAAAGCGATCAATAAATGTATTTTTTAAACCTTCCAACTCTTCAAAGAAAATAATAGAAGAACGGCTACGGTTTCCATACACTAAAGTAAAGTTGCTATGCGGCTCTGTCCTTATTGTTGTTTTAATGATCGACATTACAGGAGTGATGCCGCTGCCTGATGCAAAGGCGAGATAATTCTTTTTATTGGCAGGGTTCAGTTCAACATAAAATTTTCCAACCGGCTCCATCACTTCCAGCAGGTCCCCTGACTTCAGGTTATCGTTGGCAAATGAAGAAAACAATCCACCATCAACTTTTTTTATAGCTACTCTCAATTGCCCATCTAACGGTGAACTGCATAATGAATAAGTTCGGCGTACTTCCTCCCCGCCGATCATTGTCCGCATGGTCAGGCTTTGTCCCTGCTTGAACTGAAAATCTTTTTGTAGTGTTTGGGGGAGATCAAATAAAACAGAAACGCATTCACTGGTTTCCTTTCTTATTTCTTTAATGACAAGCTTGTGAAAATGGATTGACATAAACTGATTTCATGAGGTTTCGGTTGCGCTTTCCAGTAGCATTGATGCAGTACAAGAGTGCGACGCAACAGAAGTTTAATAGTAGCAATGCGGTTGATTACAAAATATTACTTCTTCAAGCCATTCAACAGATGCGACACCATGTTTTCTTCTATCTGTTCGGCTGAATAGGTTTTGCGGCTGCGGTGCCAAAATTCTATACCACGAATAGAGGAAAGAATATTTAACACGGCAACATAAGGCAACACGGGTTGCATTTCTTTATTATCAATACCCTGTTGAATGATCGCTTCCAGCTTCTGCACATAATTGCGACGCTGTGATGTGAAATTGGCGAGATAAGGATCTTCCAGATGAATCCACTCCGTAACCATCACATGATATTCTTCAAAGCGTTCAACATTCATTTTTATATGAAACCGCATAATAGATTCGATCTTTTGCAGTGGCGACAGTCCTTCATCTTCGAGATCATCGAGCTGCACATAAGCATCATTGGCAATACGGAAAATAATTTCCTGCAGCATTTCTGCTTTACTCTTGATATGATTGTATAAACTGGCGGCTTCAATGCCTACAGTATCAGCCAGGTCACGCATACTGGTGGCGGCATAGCCCTTTTCGCGGAACATGGCTGCGGCCTTTTGCAGAATGAGACTTTTGCGACTGGCCTTTTTGCGTTTAATCGTTGACATAGCCAAAGATAATAATATTGTGTTTTATCGCTTATGAATTCAATTTTCATGTAGGTTTGCGGCCGTTGAAACCAGTTAAATACTAAATTGAAATCATGTCATTAATCGTAGTCGGCACCATGGCTTTTGATGCCATTCAGACCCCTTTCGGAAAAGTAAACCAGATAGTTGGCGGATCGGCTACCTATGCAGCATATGCAGCAGCAAATTTTATTAAACCTGTTCAGCAAATCTCAATCGTTGGCTTCGACTTTCCACAAGAAGAGATGGATGAAATGCGCAGCCGAGGTATTATGCTTGACGGCGTAGAAGTAGTAAAGGATAAAAAATCTTTTTTTTGGAGCGGCTCTTATCATGAAGATATGAATAGCCGTGATACGCTGGTAACCGACCTGAATGTACTGGCCGATTTTGATCCGCATATTCCTGATAGTTACCAGGGCTCAGAGTTCCTGATGCTGGGCAACCTACAGCCGAAAATTCAATTGAACGTAATACAGGAGCTGAAGCAAAGACCGAAGCTCATCATTATGGATACGATGAACTACTGGATGGAATCGGCAATGGCTGACTTGAAAATTGTATTGAAGTATGTTGACATGTTGCTGGTAAACGATGCGGAAGCGAGGCAACTGACAGGTCAATTCTCAATCGTAAAGGCTGCCAAAGAAATTATGAAGATGGGGCCTAAATACCTGATCATTAAAAAAGGAGAACACGGTGCTTTGCTGTTTCATGGCGATGCGGTTTTTAATGCACCAGCATTGCCGCTTGAAGAAGTGTTTGACCCTACTGGTGCCGGAGATACTTTTGCGGGTGGCTTTATCGGTTATTTAGCCAAAACAAAAGATATCAGCTTTGAGAACATGAAGACTGCTATTATTGTTGGCTCTGCAATGGCAAGTTTTTGTGTTGAGAAATTTGGACCTAACAGGCTGAAAGAAATAAATAAAGAAGATATTGATGCCAGGATCAGGTTATTTAAACAATTGGTCAGTTTTGATATTGAGCTAGTGTAGAATTAAATACCTTTTTTATTTTAATTGCCACACATCTAAAGCCCAGCCATCTTTCTGGCTTGGTATAAATCTGCTGCATAGGTATTTTACAGGTGTCAAGTGGATGAACAAAACCTCCGCCTTTTGCTATTCCTTTTTCCAAAACCATTTCGGCCACATTACCAATCATATTATAACAACCTGATGAATTAGGATAAAAGGATTCTATTGCTACCGTATAAGAATGTCGTTTGAGTGCACTATCATTAATGGTTTCACCGGGGTAATTGCAATTAAATATTGGCCAGTATTTACGTTTCCATTTCCGATAGATTGTGTCATATCCATAAGGATATTTCTTAATTTCAAATTTTCCTGAAGCAACCATTTCCCATTCTTTTTCTGTCGGAAGCCTGTAAACAACTTTAATTGGGAATGAATCCTGAAGATGTTCTTTGAACTCTTTAAACTTGTTTTCTTGCAGATAATATCCAAAATTTACAATAAAGGTTCTCCATTTACAAAACTCAATCACCTGATCATAAGATACACCTACAACAGGATAATAATTATATCCCGGATGCCTCATATAGATTACACTCAATTCATGGTAGTACCCGGCGGAGTTCCAGACTGAAGTATCGGGTCTTGCCCTGGTCAACACATTTTCATCTTTCCTTACCTCTGATAAGTAAGAGAGGTACTCCCTCCAATGAACATTTCCAAGTTCAAACTTGTCTATAAATAAAGTATCATTAAACTGAACCGTTCCGGGAGGGTTTGACTCCTTAAATCTTTTCTTTGAAAATGAAAAGGCTAGTAGAATAAAAATAAACAGAAAATACCTGGCACACATTGCTTAAAAAACGGGTTTTATTGTTGTACTGGCGTAAGTTTTAAAATTTCAGTAGTAAATTTATATACTTCATTTTTTACTGCTTCAATGTCTTTTGATCTTATATAAGAGCCGATAACATGGTTGCCTGCATTGGGTATAGCTACTTGTCTTTTTAATTCGACCGGTGTTGCGATCTGTGTAAACATTCTTTTCATAGCAGAAACTTTTACTACCTCATCCTGGTGATCATCATCTTTAAAATAATAGAGTAGCAGCGATGGCTGTTTTACTTTTTCAAAAACAGATTCTTTCATAGTTGACTCCAGCAGCTCCTCCAATTGCACTAAAGATCTTGTTACATAACGATTATTCCAATACCGGGCATAAATGGCCGTTGTGTCACTTATTGTATGATGCTTGCCTTCTATCAGTTCGGCAATTTGTCCACCCCAATGATTATTCAAGAGCCAGGCATTGGGATCGTTAATAGCAATATTTGGAGAAAGCATAATGTTGCCGGCTATTTCAGGAAACTCAGCGCAAAGCTTTAATGCCAGTGTGCCGCCGGTTGAGGTTGACATTAAGATCACCTTATTGCCTAACTGTTTTCCTATTGCATACGCCTCAAGAGCAGAGTTCCATAATCTTTCTGCTGTGAAGTTGGCAAGTGATTCTGTAGTATCGATTCCATGATCTGCTAATCTTGATAAATATAAATTACAGCCAAATTTTCGGGCAAACTCATAATGCACAGGGTCACCTTCTTCCTGAGAAGCACTAAAACCATGCAGGTAAACAACAGCGTATTCAGTTTTTTCTTTGGTGGAATCATTGAACCATAAAATTCTTGCTTCGTTATCGGGTTTCAGTTTATGTTTTGCTTCATGATCAGAAATATATTTTTCCAGTTGTGCTGCGTCAGGGGGTACTGCTGGTAATTGGTTGCTGTATTTTGGTGTGGAAGGTTGTGGTCCGAAAAAATAAACGACGATCAAAAGAATCAATATGATACCAAGCCATTTGAGAAACCGCATTGTGTGATTTTGTATAAAGCTAAAGTAAAAACAAGTGAATTGGCAATGGTGAATGGTGAATTTTAAAGTCTCTTATTGCCAATTGACCATTCACGATTCACCATCCACTTTAAATATTATCTTGCGACACAAATACTGTAACGATGAAATTAGTGACTTATGTAAAAGATGGACATGAACAATTGGCGGTGCTGATTGATAATTTGGTGTACGATATGGAGGGCATTCACCCGGAACTACCAAACACAATGAGTATGTTTTTAAATTACTGGGAAGATGCATTTCCGCTGGCCCAGGCCTGGAACCTGATGATGAAGGAAGGAACTAAAAGCAGCAACAAAGGAATTCCGTTAAGTGAGGTTGAGTTGATCGCTCCGATACCATTTCCTTCTTCCTGTCGTGATGGATATGCTTTCAGGCAACATGTGGCTGCAGCAAGAAGAAACCGTAAAGTGGATATGATACCGGAGTTTGATCAATACCCGATCTTTTATTTCACCAATCACCACAGCATTCAGGGCCCGGGTGAAATAAAATGTATGCCTGATCATCTTGAAAAACTGGATTTTGAACTGGAAGCAGCGATCGTTATTTGTAAACATGGAAGAAATATAAAAGCTGAAGAAGCGGATGAATATATTGGTGGCCTTATGATCATGAATGATCTAAGTGCAAGAAGATTGCAGATGGAAGAGATGTTACTGAATCTTGGCCCGGCAAAAGGAAAGGATTTTTCTACCGTCATCGGTCCGTGGCTGGTAACAACTGACGAACTGGAAGAACTTGTTGTGCCTTGCAAAGAAAATCACACAGGTAAAAACTGGAATTTAAAAATGAAATGTTGGGTTAATGGCGTGCAGGTGAGTGAAGGAAGTGTAAGTGATATGGATTGGACATTTGCAGAGATCATTGAACGGGCATCATATGGGGTGGATCTAAACCCCGGTGATGTGATTGGCAGCGGCACTGTTGGAACAGGATGTTTTTTAGAATTGAATGGAACCGGAAAACTAAACAACCCTGATTATACTGAGCAATGGCTGCAAGCAAATGATTTGGTAGAGATGGAAATTGACGGATTAGGAAAATTGAGCAACACAATTATAGCTGAAGAAACAGATTGGAGTATATTGAAGCTGAAGAAATAATCGATAACAATGATCCTTGATTTAAAAGATCTAAAAACCGCCGAAAGACAATACTACCTGCAGCATGTAATTGCTCCAAGGCCAATTTGTTTTGCTTCAACCATTGATAAAGCAGGCAATGTAAACCTGAGCCCCTTCAGTTTTTTTAACTTGTTTTCATCCAATCCACCGATCGTAATTTTTTCTCCGGCAAGAAGGGTGAGGGATAATACCACCAAGCATACATTACAAAACGTTTTGGAAGTACCGGAAGTTGTGATCAACATTGTTACCTATGATATGGTACAACAGGCTTCGTTATCCAGCTGCGAATACCCGAAAGGAACGAATGAGTTTATAAAAGCCGGTTTTACTCCCGAACCTGCTACATTAGTAAAGCCACCGATGGTAAAAGAAAGTAAGGTTCAACTGGAATGCAAAGTGATTGAGGTGAAACCGCTGGGCACCGAAGGCGGAGCCGGTAATCTTATTATCTGCGAAGTAATGCGAATGCATATTGATGATTCATTACTGGATGAAAATAAAAAGATAGATCAGCGAAAAATTAATCACGTAGCAAGATTGGGTGGCGACTGGTATTGTAAAGTAGATGAAACAAATCTATTTCATGTGCCAAAACCGAATACTGAACTAGGAATTGGTATTGATGCCTTGCCCGAATCTGTACGTACCAGTAAAATACTTACCGGTAATAATCTCGGGCAACTGGCCAATGTAAATGAAATGCCCGTGATAGAACCTTCTTTTGATGATACTCACCTGAAAAATATTATTCAGTATTATTCTATCAATCCTGATGAGATGGAGAAAGAATTACACAGCTATGCCAAAAAATTATTGGATGAAAATAAAGTGAAAGAAGCGTGGCAGGTACTACTATCCGTTGTATAATTTGTTTTCTGCTAAAAACTTGTCTAATTTTAAAAGAGCCACTCCTCAATAAAATATTATGTCCAAAAACAGAACGTTCTTTTATCTCATTATTATTTTCACCAATGTATATTTTGTTTCCTGCGTTTCACAGAAGAAAGTAACTACCAAATGGGAAGAATTAAGAGAAAAAGAAGCGCAATTGGATGCTAAAGAAAAATCGCTGGATTCACTAAGCATATCAGTTCAGCAAAAGGCGCAACAGAACCAGATTGACGATACAACCGCGGCACGTATCCAACGCTTTATTGGTATATCTAAAAAAGAGATCGATAAAATACAGGCACAAAATGAAATACTGGCCGGTAAAACAACGATGAATAAAGAAGACTGGCCGGCTATCCGTAACAACCTTGAACTTACAGATGAAACATTAAAAGCAGCTGCCGGTAAATTAGAAATGATAGCTGACCTGCTAAGCCGTTCACTGGTGATCAAAATTGACGAGGACATCATCTTTGAACCAGGCAAGTATAAAGTAGCAGCTTCGCTGGAACAAAATATTTCAAAGATTTTTGAGCCTGCTGTTAAAGAGATCGAATCTTTCATCAAAAAATATCCTGATTACGACCTTTCACTGATCGTTAATGCAAACGGTTTTGCCGATGGCACTTCCATTGCTGAAGGCACAGCTTTATACAAAGATCTGAGATCAAGGATCAAATCATCTGCATCGGATAAAGAATTGAATAAGGAACTTTCCCGTCTACGTGCTGAAGAAGTAATTGGTCTATTTAAAAAATATTTTGACACCCGTTTCCAACCAGGTAAAAATATACAAACCACCCTATTCACCTTCGAAGGCAAAGGTGATGAGTTGCCCAATCCAAAAATCGCTGATTATAAACCCGATGATCCAAGAAGAAGAGTAGTATTACTATATTGGAGTGTTTTCCCTGAATAAGTCTTTTTAATTCCCCGGTTTTTTTACATACTGTTTTAGCTTTCATGGCTATTATTTTAAAGGTTTTTTGCAAAAAACACTAGTCAAAAGCTAAATGCAATGATTTATTGCAAACAAATACATCCCATCAAAGGACAATTCTTGCTCTGTTGCATTTATTAATAATCATCACAACTCATAAGCAAAATTCAATTATTTACCCCTAAGCAGGCATTGTATGTTTAGTCCAGATTTATTTAACATCAAAAAACAACAATTATGAAAAAGTTACTGCTTATCGCATTTTCAGCTATGGCTATTTCCGCCTTTGGTCAAACTGACTCTGCCTCCAACACAAAAAAAATAGTTCCTTATCATGCTATCATCCATACCATGGATGGTGGTAAAACAAAAGGGTGGTTATATAAAATTGATGATAATAATATTTACCTCCTGCCTGCCTCCTCCCGTAAAAAATTAAGCGCAGCAGAACTCAAATCTAAAGATTTGAATATATCGGCCCTGAATTTTGATATATCACAGATCAATACGATATCAACCCAAAAGAAAAATTCAGGTTTGAAAGGAGCATTAATTGGGCTGGGTACTGGTGTTCTGACAGGTGTTATTATGGGTTATGCAAGTGGCGATGATCCGGTAGCGCCTTATACAGGAACATTTGCAGATGTATTTATTGCACTAGGAAATTCATTTGCTATGACTGCTGAAGAAAAGGCTGTAGCCGATGGCATAGCCCTTGGATTAACCGGTGCAATTACCGGCTTTGTTATCGGTAAACTGGCAAAGAAAAAATTTATTATTGGTGGAAAAAAAGAAGTGTACAGAGACTTACAGGGGGACCTGATGAAAAGACTAATAATAAAATAGTTTATTAAATCAGGAAATAATTATTCCGGGAGCATTAAAAGGACAAATCAAAAAATACAATAAATCTTATTTATGAAATCAATTACCAGGCAAATCACAGTACTTTTTTTATTGCTCAGTTTTTTTTCAGGATGCAGTAAAAATAATGACCCCCAGATTCAGAGTTACTTTAAAGGGAAATTGGATGGTGTCGCTTTTGAGTGCACATCCAATATAACAGCCAACACACCTGAACCTATATCCGGGCCTGCTGACCCAACTATCAGAGTAACCGGTAACTGGCTGAATAATTCAATCAAACTTATGTTGATAAGTGAAAGTTCCAGTATTGCGACAACTACATATACTTTCCAGGCCGATAAAAACCGGTCTGCTACTCTTTATATCGGTATTGAGGGATACTATGCTGGCCCAAGTGGCACTTTTATGCCTTCTGCTTTGCATGGAAATGGCAGTATTACAATTTCAGAAGTAAGTAAAAACGCAGTAAAGGGAACATTTTCATTTACTTCAGAAATAAGCCCAGCCACTGGTCTTGCTAAAAATATTACAGACGGGGAGTTTTATGTAAAAAGAAATTAATAAACTAAATAAAAAACCGATGAAGAAAATAAGTTTCATACCAAACGATAATAAAACAACAGTTATGAAAAATATATTAATTGCATTCTTATCTGTCTTTCTTTTCTGCGGTTGCAAGAAAGATTCTGTTGATAATATTCCAATAGGTACCATTAAAGTAGATATTGGTGGCTCAGCCTACACATTTAGTGTGCAGGCCAAAGCAACCCGGCCACAGGTAACCGGAGGATATGGAATTCAGATCGAGGGAAATTATAGAACCGGCTCCACAACCAATTTAAGTTTCACTGTAGTAAGACCAACCACGATTACCAGTGGCAGTTATACTGAAAAAGTAGCCAGCAATCCTTTAGTAATGATGAAACATTGCACCGAGGTCATTGTTCCTTGTGTTTACCAGGCTAACAATTATGGAAGCCCTACCAATCCTGTCAACATAACTATTACAGAAATTACAAGCTCTTATGTAAAAGGGACTTTTAAAGGAGAGTTGAAACTTGGTTCGGGGAGCACGGAGACGTTAACGAATGGAATGTTTTATGTAAGTTTTTAAATTTTCAGTGTGGCAAAATAGCCGGGACCAGTTGGAAAATAAAACAGGATTACTAATAACTAGTAATCCTGTTTTTTATAATAGTATAAAAACAATAACAAAGCTTACCACTTCGCTCCAAAGACTTTCTTAAGTAGATCCGTTGACCTGGCTGTCACATTTTGCCTGATGTTTTTTTCTTCATGTCCTACAAGATCAAATAATGCAAAAGTTGCCCTATCGGTAACATAGCCTGGCAAATCGGGATTTAGTTTTTTAAACGTTGTAGGCAGACTGTTATACTTATTTACCATGTCCCCATAATATTTTGTTGCGTCCACTTTATCCAGTGATGCTTTAATAACAGGTAAAAATGCAGCGATCAGTTTCTCAGTTGTTTTTACACGAAAGAAATGTGTGGCGCTGGTATCACCATTTTTTATAAGTCCAATGGCATCGCTGATACTCATGCTTTTTACCGCATCAATAAAAATAGGTTTGGCAGTACCTGCTGCATCTTCTGCTGCACGGTTGATCTGGAGAATGGCTTTATCAACCATACTGTTCAGGCCAAGACTACGTAAAGTGTTTTCTATCTTTTTAGCTTCAGGTGGTAACAGTACTTTATAAAATGCGTCTTTGAAAAAACCATCTTCTTTATTCAATTTCAATACAGCATTTACCAGGCCCTGGCTTAATGCCTCTTTAATGCCCTGGCCCGCTTCAGCTTCAGTTACACCATTACCGGTTTTGATTGGTAATTGGGAAAGAGTATCGCAGGAATTAAATAGGATTGCAATGAGGGAAAGAGAGTAAATAATTTTCTTCATGGGTATTTTTCTGCAAATTACTCAAAATACTTGCCGAAAAAAGGAGATTCGCTCTATTTCGAAAAATAGAACGTTAAACCTTTAGTCCTTCCTTTCGACGGTCTATTCTTTCACGCATTCGACGGAAATACCTTGACCGTTCTTTTTCACTCACTTCGCTAATAAGCGTAGAACGTTTGATCAGGTTGAGTACATATTGGTAGTAGTGTTCACAATAGTTCACATCTCTTGTCATTATATAATTGATGGATGTATGTGAGAGCAATGCCATCTTTGTATTGTCAAGCAAAACCATCATGCTGTTATCCATTATCACGATTTCGTTAAAGTACATGCGGTATTTACCAAGTGGTTTTTTCTCAGGATCATTAATGTCAAACTTATAACCCCGCTTTGCCTGCTCTTCCAAATGGGTCAATATTTTTTCCGTTCCTTCATATACACGTAAAGCATCCTCATCGGAGTGAAACATGTCATTATCAAGATAATATTCTATCTGGTGAAGGGTAGTATTCCAGCTTTCAATATTCCAGATTTCAATCGAATCCATTTGTGAATAGATACTAATTGCTTTTTCTCCCAGGGTTTTTAATTCTTCCGGGTATTCATCAAATTTCACTTTCCGGTTTCTGAACTCCGGGAAAAAAACAAGTGTTCCCATCCAGAAAAAATATTTGAATGCAGCAAGGTCCGGCGAATTGAAATAATGAAATATCGGGGTATCCTTACAGAGATAAATAAATTCTTTTTCCTTAAAGCTGTTGAAATAAGCAAGATTATTTATCATGCCAGTAAGATATTCATTATATCTGTATGTGCTCGGATTCAATAAATTGCCCTGGAACATAAAGCCCCCGGTTTGAATATTCATTAACTGGTCAACTGATATGCGGAAATGTGTGGCCAGTGTATAGAGCTCCTCTATTGTTACAGGTTTTTCTCCCCGCATCCGCCGGTAAGCACTGTCGCTGCTTATGTTTAGCAGCTTCGCTACTTCATCAGCTACTGAGGCTTCAGCTGGTAGTTTTCTTTTGATAAATTGAAAAAGTTGTTGTTGTAATTCTGTTATACTCATATCAGTTGTTAGTTAAATACTTTTAATCCTTTCCTTTATTTTATTCAACATAATATTAAAAAAAATATTCCGTTGCTTTTCGCTGGTTTGGCTTATCTGGGTCGATTTTTTTACGATGTTCTGGAGATCGTCATAACTGGTATCGCAAAACTTTTCATCACGAGTTGACATATAATTCAGCACATCGTAATTTATAAATACTGTTTTTATCCTATCAGTTACCACCATGATCATATTATTACCTAGTATCACCCGGTTATAAAAGAATTTGAAATTTTGTTTCTTCAGTTCCGGGTTTTCATCCGGCATAAACTTAGCGCCGTACTCTACCTGGTTTTTCAGGTGCAGCATTGTTTCCTCTAATGCCTGGTAAATTGCTTTTATTTCCGCTGCCGAAGAAAAATATCCTGAGTCCCTATAAAACTCTATTTGCAGAATTGCAGCATTAATTGCTTCAGTATTCCAAATCTCAATAGAAGGTACTTTATTATAGGCCATACTTATTTCCCGGCTCAGTCTTTCAATCTCAGGGGTCAGGCAATTAGTATCAAATTGCTTATCCCGAAAATCGGGGTGTTGAATAATTGTTTTCATCCAGAAAAAATACCGGAAAGCTATCAGTGGTTTATAATAGAAACTATGAAACAACGGTACATCCTTGGTGAGATAGATAACTTCTTTTTGTATAAAGCTCCCGATATACTGAAGCTGCATTACTAAGCCAGTCAGGTATTTTTCATAACTATTATTCTGCAGATCAACCCTTACATCCTGGAAAAGCGTTGCACCACTCTTTACATTCAGCATATGGTCGAGTGATAACTTAAAATGCCGGCAAAGATCCCTGGCTTCATCCAGCACAAGGGGGGTTTCGCCTCGTATGCGGCGATAAGCACTGTCGCTGCTTAGGTGCAATATTTCGGCTACAGTATCCACTAAGGAAGCATGCGGCGGCAAAATCTCCTTGATCCGCTGGAACAAAAACTCCTGTGATTTGTAGTCGGGCATGTTGATTTGGTGGTTGGTGGTTCGTTTCCCCGTTTTTTTCAAATCCTGCGTTTGAAAGTTACTGTTATTTGCGCTAAAATCCACCTCCGGCTGTTAATCTCAAGTAAAAATTGCAACAGGTTTCTCCCAACTCCCACTTTCCGGACCACTACTCCCTTTGGACTATCCCTAAAAAACGCGGAAGTAAAAATTGCAAATCAAGGGGATGTTAATGCAAAATTCAATTATAAACCGCTTGTGCAGGATAGTAGTTTGGCATCATGAAACAAGAGCATATGAAACAACAATCCATCCACTACGAGATCCTGCTACTCACCGGTACTGGTTTTAGCAACCGTGGATTCTGCAGTAAAAACAAAGAAAACGATAATAGCAAAAACCATTCTGCCGCCGAAGAACTTGAAATGGTTTGCTGGGATGGATTGATCGGTGAACTGCTGCCGGAGCTATTCCAAAATAATATTTATCCTCCTGCAATTTTTACCTGGCAGGTACTGCATGGCAAACATTTTTTAATGATCAATATGGGTGCAACGCCATTCATTGCTGATGATAAATCCTCACTAGACCCTTATTTCTTTTATGATCATTTATCAGAAAACTAAAACTGTAAATAGTAAACCAATTATATAACTCAAAACTGTTAATTATGAAAAGACAAATTCTTTTACTGCTATTAACCACTTGCATTACATCTTCTATGTATTCGCAAAACGCACCAGTTATTATTCATGGAAAAATTAACGGTGAAAAAAATGAACCGTTGGGTAATGCTTCTATTAAAATCAAAAACAACAAAGCGGGAACCATTAGCGATACTAGTGGTGGTTTTCGGCTGTCGGCAGGTTCCTTACCTGTTACATTGATCATTTCACATGTCAATTACTCCAACAAGGAAGTAGTTGTAGAAAACGCAAATGAAATTTCTGTTCAGCTATTAGAAAAAGCAGATGTTTTAGATCCTATGATTATCATGTCGTCCAAAGGCATTCCTACTAGGATCCTTGAGTATGCGGGTTCAGCAGAACGCCTTGGCCCCAGGCAGATCAGCCAGCTACCTACATCAAGCGTTTATGATGCCACGGTTTATTTAAAAGGAATTGACCTGACATCATCCAGCCTCACTTTCAAAACACCCAGCACCCGTGGCTTTAATGGCAGCGGCAGTACAAGGATAAACCAGATCGTTGATGGAATGGATAACCAGGCGCCGGGTTTGAATTTTTTTGTCGGCAATTTTGCTGGCCTTTCAGATGTCGATATGGAAAGTATTGAACTGTTACCCGGAGCATCATCTGCATTATATGGGCCCGGCGGTATGAATGGCACTATTCTTATCAACAGCAAAAATCCTTTTAAATACGAAGGGTTAAGTGTAGTGACAAAAACCGGAATGATGCATGTAGGGAATAGTCCGAGAGGTGAAACCGGGATTTATCATGATTATTCATTTCGTTATGCAAAAAACATCAACAACAAATTTGCTTTTAAAGTTGGTGCACAATTGCTGAATGCTACTGACTGGCTGGCCAACGATTCAACAAATTATTTACGCAGTGGTACATCGGGCAAATTGATCGGTGGAAATCGCAGAACCGATCCTAATTATGATGGAGTGAATGTATATGGTGATGAGACCTCCGTTGATATTTTTCCTTTTCTCGCCGGTGCTATAGGTACAACCAACCATCCGCTTGTTGAACATATTGATGTATCAAGAACAGGCTACGCTGAAAAAGATGTGATTGATCCAGTAACAAAAAACCTCAAACTGTTTGGTGCATTACATTATAAAATTAATGATAAGATTGAAGCGCAGTTCATGGCCAACTGGGCAACAGGAAATTCCGTTTATACAGATGATAACCGCTATGCTCTGAAAGGAATTAAAATCGGTCAATATAAACTTGAACTTAAACATAAAAACTGGTTCATCAGAACTTATACAACACAGGAAGATGCAGGAGAAGCATATAGTGCAACTGTAGCTACACAATACCTGAATGAAGCATGGAAAAGAAGTTTTAATCCATCAAATATTAATGGCAGTTGGTATCCTCAATTTACCGGTGCTTATCTTATGGCAAGGGGTGCTGGCATTGATAAGCAAAATGCTTTAAATATCGCAAGGGATTTTGCAGATCAAGGTCGTCCCGCAGCCGGTTCAGAACAATTCAATCAAATTTTTGACCAGGTAAGAAAAACACCAATACCTGATGGCGGGTTGTTCAAAGAAAAATCTCAACTGTGGATGAGCGAGGGTCAATACACATTTGGTGATGCAGTAAAATCCGCTGAAATAATAGTTGGTGGAAATTATAAAAATTATATTCTAAACAGCGGCGGCACTTTATTTATTGATACATTAAAACCTATTTCTTCGAATGAAGTTGGCGGCTATATTCAATTAACTAAAAAATTGTTTGATCAGAAGCTGACTTTGGTTGGATCAGGTAGGATGGATAAAAATGAAAACTTCAAACCGCAGTTCACACCACGCATTGCAGCGTTGATCAATGTAGCAAAAGATAACAACCTGCGTTTGTCTTACCAAACAGCTTACCGTTTTCCCGGCAATCTTACACAATGGATACGTCTTGATGTTGGTGGTGATTTTTTACTGCTCGGTGGTTTACCCTGGGTACAACAGTATATGAATGTTGCTAAAAACCCGGTTCATTTGTTTAACGCTGACGGCACAGTTCAGTCTACTCCTTATGTGTTTAATGAATTCAAACCGGAAACCATGCATTCTTTTGAAGTAGGCTATAAAGGCCTTATAAAAAATAAATTGTTGGTTGACGCTTATGCATATGCCGGCAACTATAAAGATTTCATCGGTCGCATAGGTTTATATCAACCGGGAACAGGTGAAGCCTTTTCCATTGTTGTAAACAGTGATAATAAAGTAAACACTTATGGCTTCGGCTTAAGCATGGATTACCGGATGAAAAACAATTACTCGGTGTTCTTTAATGTTTATTCTGATGAAATAACAGATGTACCAACCGGTTTTAAATCTTATTTCAATACACCCAAATACCGTTTCAACGCAGGCCTTGGAAACTCAGGTTTTGGAAAAGACGATCGCCTGAGCTTTAATACATTGATGCGCTGGCAGGATAGCTTCGATTGGGAAGGCGAATTAGCCAATGGCCCGGTTAATTCTTTTGTAACAGTAGACGCACAGGTGAGTTATAAATTTCCAAAAGTAAAAACTACAATACGGCTGGGTGGTACTAACATTTTAAATAATCATTATAAGAATGCATATGCAAACCCTATGATAGGCGGATTATACTATGCAAGCTTTATTTATAATTTATAAGAACCTTAAACCTTCCAAACAAGCACCGTCCCGCCGGATGCGGGACGGTCTTTAACAAAGACCATTAACTTTTAAAACCTATTTTATGATCCCTACAATTATTTACCTGATGATGAAACGTTACAAACGTCAGCATCCGGAAAAAGCAGAAGTGTTACAATCATTCATCAACAAGTGCAGCAAATGTTTTTTCCTTATTCTCATTTGTCTTGGCCTTGCTACCGGAACTTTTTCACAGGCTAAAACACTTGTTTATACGATCAAAAGAAATGGAAGCGAAGTAGGCAGTATCCAGTTTACACAAAATACGATAGGCAACAGGATAACACTTAGCTGTTAATACCTGTTATGTTTTGCGCTTCTCCCTTCAACCAGTACCTTTGCCTGCACTTTCAGAAAAAGCAATCGCAATGAGTACAAATTTGTCAGAACAGGAACTATTAAGAAGGGAAAAACTGAATTCTATAAAAGAGATGGGCATTGATCCATACCCTGCGGCATTATACCCGGTTAGTCATCAATCTGCATTTATTAAATCAAATTTCACAGAAGAAAGAAAAGATGAGTTTGCAACAGTAAATGTAGCGGGACGTATCATGAGCATAAATGATAAAGGAAAAGTTTGCTTTATTAAGATCCAGGATACAACAGGGATCATTCAATTATATGTAAAGCGGGATGAAATTTGTCCAGGCGAGGATAAATCTTTCTTTGATAAGCTTGTTAAACACCTTCTTGACCTCGGAGATATTATTGGTGTATCCGGTTTTGTATTTATTACAAAAACCGGGGAGACTTCCATACATGCAAAAACACTTATGCTACTTTCAAAGTCATTGAAACCTTTGCCTGTTGTAAAACGGGATGAAGAAGGTAATGTGTTTGATGAAGTAACAGATCCGGAATTTAAATACCGTCAGCGTTATGCAGACCTGATCATCAATGCTGATGTAAAAGAAACTTTCCTGAAAAGAACAAAGCTGATCAATTCCATTCGTGAGTTTTTAAATGATCATGGCGCTATAGAAGTGGATACACCTGTGCTCCAGGCAATACCCGGCGGTGCCGCTGCAAGACCTTTCAAAACACATCATAATGCACTGGATGTTCCGTTCTATTTGCGCATCGCAAATGAACTATACCTAAAACGTTTGATCGTTGGAGGATTTGATTGGGTGTACGAGTTCAGCCGCAACTTCCGTAACGAAGGAATGGATCGTACGCATAATCCTGAATTTACTATTCTTGAATTCTATACAGCGTACAAAGATTATTTCTGGATGATGGAAACAACTGAGCAACTATTGGAAAAAGCAGCATTGGATGTTTGCGGCACTACTGATCTGCCGGTAGGAGATAAAAACATTTCATTCAAAGCGCCATTCAAACGTATTTCTATTTTTGATGCTATAAAAGAACATACAGGGATTGATGTAAGTGAAATGGATGAAGACGGATTGAGGGCTGTTTGTAAACAACTGCATATACATACAGAAGCAAGCATGGGTAAGGGAAAATTAATTGATGTATTGTTCGGTGAAACCTGTGAGAAAAAATATATACAACCAACTTTTATTATTGATTACCCGGTAGAAATGAGCCCACTTACCAAAAAGCACAGAAGTAAACCTGGACTGGTGGAAAGATTTGAACTAATGATCAATGGTAAAGAAGTAGCTAATGCTTATAGTGAGTTGAATGACCCGATCGATCAACGTGAACGGTTTGAAGAACAAACAAACCTGATGAAACGTGGCGATGATGAAGCGATGTATATTGATTACGATTTTCTCCGTGCATTAGAATATGGTATGCCTCCAACATCAGGAATCGGTATTGGTATTGACAGGTTGTGTATGCTTATCACTAATCAGCCTTCAATTCAGGATGTATTATTATTTCCGCAGATGAGGCCAGAAAAATTTGAAGAGTAAGCATTGGAATAAATCTTGTTATTAAAGTTCTGTCTTTGACAGAACTTTTTTTTGCTATCATGAAAATCTTCTTATCTTTCATTATCCACAGTCACTTTTTTGCTTAATCTATTCCACCCTCTGAATTCATTTTTATTCATCTTTAAATTATTTTTTATTATGAAAAAATGGATTTTATGTTCATGCGTTATTGCTATTTCCTTTTTAGTAATAACAGCATGCAACGATTCAAAAAAAGAACCTGCTGCTGAAGCAAAACAAAGTTTTGGCAGTTTTGAAAGCCAGCTAAAATGGGGCGAACATCTTGTTAAGGTAGCCGGTTGTAATGATTGCCACACCCCAAAAAAAATGGGACCTAACGGTCCAGAGCCTGATATGAGCCTGTTGCTTTCGGGGCATCCTTCGCAAATGCCTCCAGCTGATTTTAATAAAAATGAAGCAGCAAAAAAAGGTCTCATAATTACCCAAACATTTACTGCATGGACCGGACCATGGGGAATAACTTATGCGGCCAATCTTACATCTGATGCATCAGGAATTGGTGGTTGGAAAGAAGAACAATTTCTGAAATGCCTGCATGAAAAAAAATGGATGGGTCTTGAAGGCACAAGGCCTCTCATGCCGCCTATGTCTATGATGCCTGCGACTGAAATGAGTGATGATGAGCTTAAAGCAATTTTTGCTTATCTCAAATCAACACCCCCGATTAAAAATGTTATTCCGGAAGCAGATTTGTTGCCACCGCCGCCACCGGTTGCAAAATGATATCACCCAAAAATAGAAAGAGGATTGAACTATATAGTTCAATCCTCTTTTGTTGTAAGACCATTTTACTCAGTAAATAAATCAGTATACAATTTGGCTCCGGGCACAACAGAATATTTACTTAGATCAGTAATTCCTTCTTTAGCCAGCACATCTTCATCTAAAAAAGTATTGCCGGTACATTCAGTTGATGGTTTACTTAAAATGGCATGTGCTGTATCAGCCATAATGTCGACCGTGCGGCTCATGTTTGCAAGCGTTGAGCCGCCCAATAAGTTTCTTACTGCTGCTGTATCAATTGTTGTCTTTGGCCACAATGCATTGGATGCAATTTTATATTTTTTCAATTCTGCGGCCCAGCCAAGTGCCATCATACTCATGTTATATTTTGCCAATGTATACGCCAAATGATTGGCAAACCATTTCGAGTTCATATTTATTGGCGGCGAAAGTGTAAGTATATGAGGATTCTCTGCTTTTTTTAAATGTTCAATACAAAACTTCGTTACAAAATAAGTTCCCCGTACATTAATGTCATGCATCAGGTCAAAACGTTTGGGTTCTGTTTGTTCTGTATTGGTAAGATAGATGGCTGATGCATTATTGATCAAAATATCAATACCACCAAAGGTTTCTACTGCTTTACTAACAGCATTTTGTATCATATCTTCCATCCGAATATCACATTGCACAGCCAGTGCTTTACCACCTGCGTCTTCCATTTCTTTTGCAGCTGTAAAAATTGTTCCTCCCAATTTGGGGTTTTCTTCTACACTTTTCGCAGCAATAACTATGTTGGCGCCTTCTTTTGCTAAACGCAGGCCAATAGCTTTACCAATGCCTCTTGTTGCGCCGGTAATAAAAACTGTTTTATTTTTAAATGACATAAGTAAATTTTAATACTCCGGCAATACCGGTTTGGTTTGAATAATATTTTCTATCTCGTTCATGAGTTCTTCAGAAAGCTTTGGATAAATATCTAATGCCTTTAAATTTTCAGTCAGTTGTTCTTTCTTAGTGGCACCAAGAATTGCGGTAGTTACATTCGGGTTTTTTATACACCATGAAACAGCCAATACTGCTAATGAAGTACCGAGCTTATCAGCAACAGCTTTCAGTTTTTTTACTTTGTTGAGTTTTTCTTCTGTTAGTGTTTTATCCGCCAGCCAGTCAAACCCAGCAATTGCCATGCGGGAACCTTCCGGAACGCCGTCATTATATTTTCCCGTAAGCAATCCACTTGCAAGCGGACTCCAGATGGTAGTGCCCAGACCAACTGTTTTAAAGATCTGGAGGAACTCATTCTCTATTTTATTCCGATGAAACATATTATACTCCGGCTGTTCCATTGCAGGACCGATCAAATGATTTTTTTCAGCAACCATATGTGCTTCCATTATTTCCTGTGCACTCCATTCACTGGTGCCCCAGTATAAAATTTTTCCCTGCTGTAATAAAATGTTCATTGTCCAAACCACTTCTTCTATCGGAACATTTTTATCAGGCCGGTGACAGAAAAATAGATCAAGGTAATCGAGCTGTAATCGTTGTAATGCCTCGTTGCATGCTTCAGTTAAATGCTTACGACTAAGCCCAAGCTGATTGGGTTTATTATTTTTACCACGCCAGCCCCAGAATGCTTTTGAAGAAATGACTAATGAAGTACGATCCCAGTTTTTCTTTTTTAATATCCGGCCCATCATTTTTTCGCTTTCGCCCAACGCATATACTTCTGCATTATCAAAAAAATTTACGCCATTGTCGTAAGCAATGCTCATCAGTTCGTCTGCTGTGCTATCATCAATTTGTTTGTGAAAACTAACCCAGCTTCCATAACTCAGTACGCTTAGCTGTAAACCGGTTTTGCCCATTCGCCTGTATTCCATCTTCATTTATGATTTGAAGTTTGAAGTTAAGGGAACTCGTCCAAATGCAGCTATGCCGTTAAATGGTGATTATGATAAATGCTTGAAAGAAAAACACTATTGAGGAAACCCGCTTCCAGATGATTTAATAGTTCCGGTTGGATATTTGAACTGAACGCTACGCATATCCTGTGTGGCACGTAGCCCTTTGCCGCCGTAGATCGTTTTGGTGCTGCTATAATATTCTGCGTATTTATCAGTGTAAAATATTTTTTCATTTTGGTCCCACCACAGGTCAGGAGTTTTTAATGTATCTCCCTGCATCGTAATTGCAATTACACTATCCCTGAGGTAAACTTTGCCGAGTGTTTCAAAATACTTCGCATACTTACAATCAAGAAAGGTTTCAATTTCCATACTGTCATTATAAAAATCAACATGCAGGTTTTTGGGAAACTCAACATAAGGACTGTCTGATGCAGGTACTTTGATCATTAACGGAGCCGTTAGATTTGCTTTCATCTTTCCATTCTGACTGAAAAGAGTTTGTACATTTATTGCCACATCTTTCAGCACAACATTTTTTGTCAATGCATCTACTGCCTTTCTATCATTTTCGCAGCTATTAAAAAATATCGTAATGAAAACAGCTAAACAGAGAATTGAACTCCGAACGGAGTCCTTCGGCAAGCTCAGGATAAACTTGCAACAAAGTTTAATAGTATTGTTGCAGCCGGTAATCAAATAAAAATTATTTCGGGTTAAATGACAATGTCCTTATTCATATTTCTGCTTAGTAAACCAAAGGTCGCTGAGTGAAAGTCCAAATGATATGCGCATTACATCTTCTTTCAACACATTACTGTTGTTTCCTCTTTTAGTGTATTCAAAAGCAAAATTAATGATGGTTGCCTGTGTTCCTGCAAGACGGTTGTAATTGGCGATCGGCAGTCCCATTCCGAATGTAGCGCCAAACTGTGTAAGGCTTTTGCCGGTATTGATATAATCAGGGCCGCCAAATAATCCTGCACGGTAGGTAACATTACTGAAATAGCCATTACCTGCAGCCGGACGAAATTGACCACCAATATTTGCCTGCCATGTGTCCTGGGTAAAATCTGTTTGCCCATAATAACGGTAATCACCCCATGCTGTGGCAGTGAAGTCTGCACCAAACATCCAATTAGATCTTTTATACTCAGGTTCGCTACCTATTGTAAATCCAAAGGTGAATGAGCCTGGATATTGCATGGTTCCTTTTACATCAGATCGTGTATATACACTATCCAGCCTTAGATCGAGACCTACAGTTGTACGTGTAAATGTTTCAACAACACGATCTTCATGCGCATTTAATGTAGTACCTAAGTTACCTGTAGCGCCAAGAGTAATATTGATTTTGTTCTTGGTTGTATGTTTGTATTGCAAACCGCCCTGAAGGAAAATACTTCCATACGTTGCATTTGACTCGTGATTGGACGGGTTGTATTCAATCGTATCATTCACAAAACCGCGACGGGTACTGTATTCTTTTTTGCCAAACAAATAACCAGTATTGACACCGATACTAAATTTTCCCAATTTTACGGCTGTACCAATATTAGGAAGATAAGCCCCACCATCACCTTTGTAAACAGTAAGTACGCTGTCGGTGGTATTGGTCAGTTGTACTCTTTCCCGCATTTCAATTTCGTAACTGATCCGTGATACAGGACGTATACCAAATGTAAGCCCCCACTTTGAACTCAACGGCATACCAACCTGCATATAGGAGAAAAAAGCATTTTGTGCTACAAATTTTTCGGGGCCATCAGCCTCACGCAGTGTCCTGCGATCATAGTTAATTCCAACATCAAATAATACCCGGCCCGATTGCAACTTGTTTGACCTTGCTTCTTTTAATGATTGAAAGTGGGCATACGATGCTGGATTGCTGAAATTGATAGCCAAAAAATCGGTGTATCCTGCAGAGATACGTCCCATACCACGGCTAATAACATTCGTAGAAGGAGACAGGTCACCAATACCATAACGGCTATAGGGTGAGTTGTCCTGGGCGGTGGCGAACTGACAGTAAGCCATTGATAATAAACCGATAAGAGCTATCCTAAGGGAAAAATTTTTCTCAATTGTTAGTTTCACTAATTGCATACAAACCTTTAAAGATTAAATCAGGGTCTGCAAATATCTTGTTTTTAAGGTGGGGAGCCAAATGCGATAAATCACCCCCGGTTAAGGCCACGTTAAAGTTCCCGAACTTTTGCTGGTAAGCATCTATCATTCCATCGATTTCCATTGCCATACCAATGACCACTCCGCTTAAAATATTGGTGTTTGTATCATAGCCGATCAACGGTGCATTGCTATCGGCTTTTATTAATGGCAATTTTGCTGTGTAATAATTCAACGACTTCAACCGCATTTCCATACCGGGAGAAATGCCTCCTCCTATGAACTCATGATATTTATTGATGAAGTTGTAAGTAATGCAGGTACCCAGCCCGATGATGAGATTGTTTTTCTTTGGATAAAAATGAACGGCAGCTGCTGCCAATGCTAAACGATCGGCGCCAATCGTTTCAGGTTTACCAACAGGTGTAGTAAAAGAAAGTTTGGTAAGATGACTGAGTTTGTGAAATTTAGTTTGTGATGATAAAATTGTTTCGATCTCAGCGTTATGATTAATAACTGATGAAAGAATTGATTTCTGTGGTTTGAATTGATCAATGAGTGATTGAACCGAGTCATTTGTATCATCATTCAATACGATAGCTTCTTTTATTTCATCGTTGTGAAATATACCGGCTTTTTTTCTTGTATTACCAAAATCGAGGCAGAGGGTGATTTGCATGATCAAGTTGAATTCGGGATTAAAAATAAGAATTTAGAAAGTATCCAATAATTTAAACTATAAATAGAATTAAATAGCTTTATCGAACACACTTAAATCAAATCAGATGACCACACAAGAATTTATTGAATCAATAAAAGTAGTAGTAGTTGATTCTTCAATTGAAGGATTAAAATCTGTTTTAACCAAACCAGCAGGAAGAAGCCCGAATAAAGAAACAATAAAACTATCAAATTGGTATAACAGCTTAACTGAAGATGATCAAGAAATGGTTCAAAAGGTAATTAAGGAAGCTGTCAATGCTAGTGTTTTTGGTTTTTTATGCGTTTTAGATGGCGTAAAAGCAATTGAGGGTCTTGGTGAAAAAGGAGTCTTGGAATTGCATTACATTAAAGAAGGCAAAAGGAGTTTATTAAATGATAGAGAAAAAGAGTACTCCACAACTTACTTTAATCGGAAAAGCTATCCTTCAAAATTAAATCCCTTCAGGTTTTTAAAGTGGCCGTTCTGTTTTACTTTAAGTTTTAAGCCTTCCATTTCTGCCACCATCGGTATTACTTTGGTTAAATATCGTTTCAGGTATTCCTGCCGCTGTAGTTCTTGCATTAATTGCAATAATTCATATTCCTCCCGCAGGCTCAGGCCGATATGATGGGCCACATCATATGCATTGATCACTTCATCAGCTTTTTTAAAATCCTTATCCACCTCAAGCAGTTTATGCAATTCAACAATGCTGCTCATTACTTTGCGCATCAGTTCACGGTTACCATTGTCAATATTATCGGGATAGTTTACAATAGCGCCACTGTAGAGTTTATCCGGTATTTCTTTTATAAGTTCCAGGGTTCTGAATATTCTTACGCCGGCGGTTTTTATATCCATCTCGCCATTGTCATACAGTTTACTCAGTTCAGTTATCTGCACCATCGAACCATACTCCTGCACTTTATTTTCAATTACCGTAGGAATGCCAAATGGTTTTTTTGCCTGGTGACATTCAGTGATCAGTTGTTTATAACGAGGCTCAAAAATGTGCAGGTTTAGTTTTTCACCGGGATAAACAACGATGCCGAGAGGGAATATGGGAATGAAATTGGTCATTTCAATGCAAGGTAAAAATTATTGAATATTGAACAAGGAACAGGGAATGTCCAATTGAAAAGGATTGCTTAAAATTCTATTATTCAGTATTCTTTGTTCCTTGTTCAATATTCCTGAGTTCATTTAATCGTTTGTATTTTAAAAAAGTATAATAAGCTGTCATCTTTGCACAAGTAAATCCAGCCCGGCCATCCAAAATACCGAGTTTAAAAATATAGTTCTGTATAAATGAAAATGCCGGCGATAACCATTGCTTCAACATTGAAGATCTTTTTCCTTGTCGGAAATATTTCTCCGCATTCAGCCGTGCATAGTTTTCCATTTTGTTTTTGTAATCTGTTTCATCCTTCATAGTGTAATGAAGTACGAAGCCATTCAATTCTTTTATCTTTACATTGGCTGGAAATATCAATTGCTCATGCACTTCTGCGTCGTTCCATTTTACCTGTTTGCGGTTAAAGAGGCGGATATGTTTATCATTGCCCCATTCACCATAACGTATCCATTTATTCTGGAGAAAATTTTTAAACCTGAATTTAAAAACCGCTGCTTCATCAGCACCAGAAAGATTTGATATTATTTTTTTCATTTCTTCATCCGGTATTTCATCTGCATCAAGGCCAAGTATCCAGTCATGCTTTGCATAGCTGTTGGCTTTGTTTTTTGTTTTACCAAAACCTTCCCAAGGACCTTGTACTAAATTCGCCGGGTATGTTTTTACAATTTCAATTGTATTATCTGTGCTGCCATTATCATATACAACTATATCCGGCGCAAAGCCCTGCAAAGACTGCAATGTCTTTCCGATAATAGCTTCTTCGTTTTTACAAACTATGACCACAGAAAACTGAAACATGGTGCAAGTATAATTTATATTGGTGTAATTAGTGCCCAGATTCAGTAACTTACCACCCGATTATTATGTGGCAGGAATTACTTAATCAAATCAAACAGGGCGATATAAAATCGCTGGCTAGGGCAATTTCGCTGATAGAAAATGAGCAGGAGGGTTATCATAAATTGCTGGAAAATATTACTGCACACCATCCTACAAAGATCATCGGCATCACTGGTCCGCCGGGTGCAGGCAAAAGCACATTGGTTGATTCATTGATCGGTGTATTGACCTCCACAGGGAAAAAAGTTGCAGTACTATGTGTTGATCCCTCCTCTCCATTTAATTTGGGTGCTGTACTGGGTGACCGTATACGTATGAGTGACTGGTATGTAAATCCCAATGTTTTTATCCGATCATTAGCTACCAGGGGAAGCATGGGCGGCTTGCACCCGAAAATTATTGAGATAAGTGATCTGTTAAAAGCGGCACCATTTGATCATATCATTATTGAAACAGTGGGTGTAGGCCAAAGTGAAATTGAGATCGCCGGGCTTGCTGATGTAACTGTTGTTGTGATGGTACCGGAGGGTGGCGATGAAATACAAACAATGAAAGCAGGGCTGATGGAAATAGCAGATGTATTTGTTGTGAATAAAGCAGACCGGCCCGATGCTGATCTGTTTGTAAAAAACTTAATGCAGATGCTGGCACCAACATTCAGCAAACATTATAATGAAGTGCCGGTAGTAAAAACGGTGGCTTCACAAAAAACAGGAGTAAAGGAACTGGCTGAAATTATTTTGAACCAGTTACACAAATCCCATTTAACAGATAAACGTTTCTGGCTGCTGGCAGAAAAAGCTTACTGGCTTATTCAACAAAAACGAATGAAGGGTGTTTCTAAAGATGATCTGAAAAAAAATATTGAAGAAGAATTCGTAAAAACTAAATCATTCAACCTGTACCAATTCATTAAGCAATTCTAATTATACCGTATGGAAAAAATACCAAATGAAAATTTACCTAAATCAACAGACTGTGAACCTATTGGTATCGATGTGGTACCCGGGAAGGTTTATTCCTGGTGTAGTTGTGGATTGACTGCAACAACTCCCTTTTGTGATAATGCTCATCGTGATATTGAAGATGAGCCTTACCGAAGTATAAAAGTTCAGTTTGACAAAGCCGAAACTGTCTGGTTTTGCCAATGTAAGCACACTAAAACACCTCCGTTTTGTGATGATACTCACAAAAGTCTGAAGTAGTCATAATAGTTGATCAAAACCTCAGGGCTCAACATAACCGTCTTGACGTAACTATAAATTTTGCGTTGTTAACTTAATACTGTAGATTCAAATTATTTAACACCAGTATGTCCATCTTAAAGAAAATCATTTTTTTACTTTTGCTTATACTTTACTTTTCTTGTCAAACCCAACTCGAAAAACAAGGCTGGCAACGAACGACTATAGTTTCACGATTGGATACATCAACCATAAATAAAAAGGATAAAGAACTATTTGTTATCAAGATTCAAGGTTTTCCTTCTCGGGATTCTGCTGGCGAGATTATAAATCAACCATTTTCATTTCAGGATAAAAATCAAGCTTATGCGTTCAATATTTTTGTGAGGGACTCTGCTGGCAAGATCATAAATGAACCGTTTCCAGTTATATGGGGGAGTATATCATCTAAATCTGATTTAGCCTATTATAAGTGGGAATCGGATTCCGTGTGCCTGGTAAATATATTGAATCATGGGAGTGTTCAGGATTCCTTTAAGCTTACTTATTCTCATAATTCTAAATCATTGAAATATCTTAATGAACCGACGAAATAAAATCTACGCTTTAAAAAATAGTTTGTTTGATTTAACATGTTTGAACCCTGCAAACACTTCCATAATTGCATGTTCATCGATTCTGCAATACTGTTTATCGAAAAAGTTTCTCCTCGGCATTTACAGAAGATACTTTGGTGGCATGAACCAAAATCTTCAAAATGCGAATCTTATCAATCCTTCTTTTATTAATAGCGTCACAAAGCTCGGCGCAAAAGAATGAAATTGCCAACCGCCTTCTTTATAATATTACGGTTAGTATTGATCATATTTCTTACCCGGGTAATAAAAAGTACCGGCCTAAACATACTGAGTACCCCCGGCATTCTCTGCATAGAGGATGGGGAATATCAGCCGGCGTAGATATACCATTTTCAAAAAACAATTCTAACCATTTCCAGTGGAGTCAAAGTTTTCGGGCAGGATATCTTAATAACCCCGGAATTCAACATGCATTCAGATTGTATACAGAGCCAACACTTTTATACAAATTATCTTTTGAAAACTCTCAAATTCTGCAAACGGGCTTACAACTGGGCTATATGAGAGTTTACCCCAAAGGTGGTATGATCAGCAGGCAACAGGGAAAAAATTATATTGATCGAAACGGCAGAGGACAATTTACAGGTGGAATTATGCTGGGTGCCGGTCATCGTTTTCAAAATGTTTCTGCAGAATTACAAAATACCTTGCAATATCATTTCTGGTTACAGGGGCCGTTCATTCCCAAACGTGCTCCCCTATTACCACATCAGTCCTTTTCTTTTTCATCCTCTTTTCATCTATAAATATTTTATTATGAAAAATTTATTTTTCCTGGTAGTGGCAGTTTTACTTACAGGACACACAGTGCTCCAAGCACAACCATCCGTTCAAAATATTATTAAAAACCAGAACTCTGTTTTCAAAACTTCGAAGCTTCAAGGATTGGTAAATGATTACGTAAATAAAGGTTTACCCGGGATGATACTATTGGTAAAGAATGGTGATTCCACCTGGCAAACAGCCGCCGGATTTTCTGATATAGAAAAAGGGGTCGCTATGGAAACCACGAATAAATTAATGATCGCCAGTATTACCAAAATGTTTGTAGCTGTTGTTACGCTCAGGTTGCAGGAAGATGGAAAACTGGATATTGACAAACCGATCAATACTTTTAAGTGCGGGTATAGATTTAAAGACATTCCAAATGCAGAGAAAATCACCATCCGGCATCTATTGAATCATACAAGTGGGTTACCTGATTTTATCAAAACCAGTCGTTTTGTTACCAACCTGCTTGATCATCCTTTAAATAACTGGAAAAAGAATGACCTGTTGAAATTTCTGGCGAACACAAAGCCTGAATTTATTCCCGGAGAAAAAGGAATGTATAGCAACTCGAATTTTTTATTATTATCGGTAATACTTGATGAAGGATTTAAGGACTCGATCGATCATGCATCCTTGATCCAGAGAGATATCATTGACCCACTTCTTTTAGATCATACACATTATATTGATCGCAAGGCTCCCCCAAAAAATTTGGCCCAAGGTTATGCCGACCTGTACAGCAATAACCATCTTATTAATCTCACACACCTGAATATCGGTGGATCAGGGAATGGGTTCAGTGGAATGTTTAGTACCGTTGCAGATCTATCTAAGTTTTTGGATGCGCTATTGATCAAAAAGACCTTGTTGAATGATAGCAGCTTAAAGCAAATGCTGAGCTTTACGCAGGATACTGAAGAAAAAGCAGTAGCATTTGGGTTGGGCATTTGGAAAGATTTCCAGGATACAGGAACTGACAAATTTGCTTATGGCCATAGGGGAAGAGAAGCGGCCTATACTGCTGACCTGTTTTGGTTCCCAGCCCAGGATATTATGTATGTTTTAATGATGAATTGTGGTATTGGTACGGATTCACCCTTCAAAGAAATGTTTCTCGAGTTTCGTAAAGAATTGGTCACTGAATTACTCAGGGGATCAGAAACTGATCAGAAATGATACTCTACTTTTAATTCGTCGTCAAAATGCCCATGTACAACGAAATAATTTCCCTTCTCTCAGGGATACCAATAGTTTTGAATTATAAAAATTGAAATATGAAAAAAGTAGCTATAATTCTCGGTTTCACTTTTCTAATTATTTTCTTAAGCGGTTGCCTTAACACCCTTCATCCCATTTTTACTGAAAAAGACCTGGCTTACGATCCAAAACTTATCGGTACCTGGAAAATCGAGAACCAGGGAAATAAAGGCAGCGCAGTTATCAGCAATCTTACTACAGAAAGCTCTTTAGATATCCCGGGAACTATTTCTTCTATTAAGCAAAAAGGCTATTTTATCAGTTACCGGGATGAGAATGGAAAAGTTTCAGAACAGTATATTGCCTTTCTTGCACGGATCGGTAAACACCTTTATTTTGATTATTATCCGGCTGATAAAAAAGAAGACCGGAAGATCGATGAATTCTTCGGAGTGCATTTAGTAAAAATGCATACATCTTATCGTGTCGAAATTTTAAATGACGGAAGTTTTGAATTAAGCCAATTAGATGGATCGTATGTAAAAAACCTGATCGATGAAAAAAAGATCCGGATCAGTCATGAAACAGATGCTGATGATAATATAACAATAACTGCTTCTACTAAAGAGCTTCAGCAATATCTTCTTAAATATGGTGATGAGCCTTCGGCTTACAGAAGTGAAAAAACAGCTTTTAAAAAATAACTATTATATCTAAATATAAATTTTTAGAAAATGAAAAAGATATTCTTCGCTTTATCCATCCTGGTTGTTACGGCTTCTTCCTGCGTTACTTCTCTTCAGCCTCTTGTCACCTATAATACAGCCATTGCTGATAGGAGGCTTGAGGGGGCATGGACGCAAGACGGGCAGGAATATATTGTTCAAAATGTTTTCAATAGTGACTTCTACAAAAAGAACCAAAAAGACCTTGAAAAGAGTCGTAATGAAAATAATGGTCAATTATCGAAAAAAGATAAAGAAGATTCCGCTCTTTTTTCCAAATCTTATATGATAGAATATACTAAAAATGGAATACGATATCTGTTGTTTGGAAGCATGATCAAACTGAACGGTCTTTTATTTATGAACTTCACACCTGTGGTTATGACAAATACAGATAGTGCCAATAATGAAGCTGTAATCGATCTTCCTAACCGAATCAATTCTTATACTATTGCCCGTATACATTTCAGCAATACGAACACACTGCAATTTGATTTTATTGATGGAGGTTATCTGCATGACCAGATAAAGTCAGGTCGGATGAAAATAAAAAATGAAACCGATGAGTTCTATGATACCTTCTTGATCACTGCCTCCACCACAGAATTGCAAAAGTTTCTTGAAAAGTATGGTAATGATAGTCGTTTCTTTACCAAAGAAAATTCTGTTACCTTGATTCGTAAAAGCTGAGGAATGAAGAAAAAGTATTGGGAACTCAATCATCCGATATTGAGAATTATTCAGCACCTGGCATTCTGGGTGCTATCATTCTTTGTGTTCCTTTATCTTTTTAAAACTGGGGCTAAGCCTGAAAAGATAGATTACATCTATACAATCCTATTCCAGCTTACACTCTTACCGGCTGTTTATTTAAATATAGAATTGCTTTTACCAAAGCTGGGAAACAAGAAACGAATCCTGTTTTATTTATTTTCATTAGTTGTCCTTATCATTCTTTTTGCATGGATCAATTATAGTTTTTTTGACGACTGGTCTGCAAAACTATTCCCTGATTATTTTTTTATCTCCTATTTTACTTACCGTGAGATTGTTCTTTTTTTTATTGTTTACACTATCATCACAATGCTGCTCAAGCTTTCAAAATCATGGTTCCTGGTAAGCGAATTACAAAAAGAATTGCTGGAAAAAGAAAAACAAAAAACTGAAGTGGAACTAAAAGCGCTGAAAGCGCAGATCAATCCGCATTTCTTTTTTAATACACTGAACAGCATCTATTCCATGGCGCTGGATAAAGATGAGCGATTACCCGGTACAGTATTACAACTGTCGGACCTGATGCGATATTTTCTTTATGGGTCCAGAGACAATTTTATTCCGTTAGAAAAAGATCTGACCGTTGTGAAGGAGTATATTGCTCTCCAAAAGCTGCGTTCGGATGCACAATTAGATATTGAAACAAAAATATCCGGAGAGATCAACGATCAGCAAATTGCACCATTGCTTCTTATTACATTTCTTGAAAATGCATTCAAGCATGGCGCTAAAGGAAGTTCAGAAAATACATTTATAAAGCTTGATATAAAAGTGGAGAAGAATAAGCTGAATTTTACAGTGGAAAATAATAAAGGCTACATTGATGATGTAAAAACAGGCGATCATAATGGCCTTGGGCTTGAAAATGTAAAACGCCAGTTAGAGTTATTGTATCCGGGCAAACATTTGCTGAACATAAAAGATGAACAGGATCGTTTTGTTGTCGCATTACAATTAAGTTTATGAGCCGATATAAATGCCTAATAATAGAAGATGAACCCTTGGCACAGAATATCCTTAAAAAATATATTTCTGACCATCCTTCACTAGAACTGGTTGCAGTATGTGCCGATGCATTGGAAGCGCAGCCAATATTATCACAGCAAAATATTCAATTGCTTTTTCTTGATATCAATCTGCCAAAACTATCAGGGATCAATTTTATTAAAACGCTTATTCATCCTCCGCACATAATTTTTACAACAGCTTACCCGGAATTTGCGGTAGAAGGATTTGAATTAAATGCGGTTGACTATTTATTAAAACCATTTTCATTTGAACGCTTTCTGAAAGCTGTAAATAAAGCAATTGAAAAAATAAATTCCTCCGTGACCCCATCTCAAAGAATTGAGCCGTCTCCTCCATCTTTTGCTTTTCTGAAAGCAGATAAAAAATTACATAAAATTAATCTTGATAGCATTCTCTATATTGAAGCAGTGGGGGACTATATGAAAGTGATGACTGAATCGGAAACGTTATTGGTAAATGAAACTATGAAAAAAATGCTGGAAAATCTTCCTGCAAATAAATTTATACGGGTACACAAGGGCTTTATTGTAGCTATCAACAGAATTAAATACATTGAAGGAAATTTTATACGAATTGCTGAAAAAGATATTCCCATAGGTGCTACATATAGTGATGATTTTTTTTCAAAATTTGAAAGAAAGGCAACTTAACCGTTCGACCGGTTTTACTGTTTCTACTATTTAGCAATTCTCTTTTTCGTAGAATCCCAACACCTGTTATAAGAGGTTTACGTCAATTGCAGGATTAATACGGCACTTTACTTCTATTACTAAGGAATTCTTTCTATTTTTTATCCCTGTGAAAGCAGGCTGTTTAAACATATCATCAATTGTCAGGCATTTAAATAAAGCAACACTTTTTTTGATAGCCGCATGCTTATACAGTCAATTAAGTATTGCACAGACCACTAATATCAGCGGGGTGGTCAATTCCTATTACCAGGTGATTGAGGTAATGCCCACTATTTATGCCTTGAAAGTAAGTAACCCCGCCGGCTTAGGTGTAAATAACAGGGTACTGATCGTTCAAATGAAAGGGGCTTCGGTTAATACTGCCAACGACACCGGATTTGGTGATACAACTACACTGAATGAAGCGGGCAATTATGAAACAGCGGTAATCTGTAAAATAAAAACAGATACCATTTATTTCCATCATACATTTTTGAATACTTACTCACCCGTAACTGGTAAAGTTCAAATGGTAAAGATGGCAGAATATTATTCAGCCAATGTTACGGATACTATCAAAGCAACATCCTGGAATAATACATCGGGTACCGGTGGTGTCATCGCAATCTTCTGTGATATGAACCTTACATTGAATGCGCCAATCTATGCAGATTCATCGGGCTATCGAGGTGGAGCATTTGTTGCAAGCAGTGGTACCTGTTCAAACTTTTTTCCGGCCAGCGCCTATTATTATACAGCATCATCCACTTCTCCACAAAGCGGGGCATGGAAAGGTGAGGGTATTACAGCAGTTGTTGCATCACAAAGTGGTGGCCGCGGTGCACCAGCTAATGGTGGCGGTGGGGGTAATAATCATAACAACAGCGGTGGTGGTGGTGCCAATTTAAATGGAGGTGGAATCGGTGGCGGTAATTCAAGTACAGCCGGATGTACAACTATGCTCCGCGGATTAGCAGGAAAAGCGTTGAGTAATTGGAGTGGTCAAAAGGTTTTTTTTGGTGGCGGTGGCGGTGCCGGTCATTCCAACGGAGGAATTTTTATAAAAGGTGGTGGCAATGGTGGCGGAATTATTTTTATTCATGCGGAAAATGTAATTGGTAACGGTTATAAAATTTCCGCTAATGGCGGTAGTGGTGGGCAATCATTATCCGATGGTGCAGGTGGTGGTGGCGCCGGGGGAACCATCATTTCTGATATAACAAATTTTACAGGCAGTATAACCTTACAAGTAAATGGCGGAAATGGAGGTAACTCTGATGACGGTGGTACTGTGGACCGTTGTTATGGCGGAGGGGGTGGCGGCAGTGGAGGTGTTATTTATTTTTCTGCAACAACTCCTGGTATTACTGTTAATAATAATGGTGGAAATGCAGGCACTGAAACAGGAAGGAGTGCAGGTTGTGCGGCGGCCGTTGCAGCCGGTCCAGGCAATAATGGGCAAATCATTCAGAATTATTTTTATAAACGATCTACTGAACCTGCTTCTAATTGCGGGGGTGCTTTACCCTTTAAGTTTTCCTATTTCACTGCAAAAGCTGCGCAACAAAAAGTTTCATTGGAATGGAGAATAACAGGAGCCGAATCAATCAACCATTTTGTTATTGAAAAACAAATTACAAATAATGATTGGGCAACTATTCAAACAATACCCGCATCCCGTCTTTCAGAGATTTACAAAGCAGAAGATCTATATCCCGCGATGGGAAAAAATTATTATCGCATCAAAATAATTGAGAACGATAATAAACAAACTTACTCATCTGTACGATTGGTTGATTTTAGTAGTAGAGCAACTGAGTTCTCTGTTTTTCCGAATCCTGCACAGCATACTATTACCATCAGCAGAAATAACACGGCCCCGGTAAATTTGAGAGTGTTGAGCTTAACAGGTAATCTTATTTTGCAAAAACAATTAACCGATCTTCAAACTACAATTTATCTTCCTTCGTTAGCCCCGGGTGTTTATATCCTTCAATCAGCAGGGGTAAATAAAAAATTGATCATTCATTAATCCCAGTCACATCCAATCGGTGCGCCGGGCGGAATGGCACGGTGAATTGTTGGTTTTGCATCAGCAGGCTTATTCATTCTTTCCAATGCTAGCATCAAATGCCCTTTATAGGTTTCATCTGTTACAGTTTTAAGGGAAGATTCTATAAATGTTTTGAGATCTTTCAGCGATTTGGTTAAAACTGATTTTACAGCAAAAGAATTATTATCATTTACACTTGCTGATAATAAATAAGTCAACAACACCTGCTCGGTCTGTAGCTGAATTAATTTTTCTACTCCGGTCATCCTGCTTGCTTTCCATGTTTTTAAAATAAGAATATTCATCATTTCTCCAACTCCTAAGCCGTTATTCACCGCCTCATACTGTACCATTCTATTCAAACGTTCTGAATTAAATAAAAATGACAGTGGCAGATCAGCTGCTGTTTCAGCTGGTGATAAAATATCAAATGCTAATCCTGTTTTTTTCTTAAATAATTCTCTTGTAAAATCATATCCTGCCGGTCGTGGAGGAATCAATTGTGCTATTCGATCCGGCAACAATAAAAATTTCGGGTCTAAGCAATCTATTACAGCATTCAAAGCTCTTCGTTGTTCATCTTTTGTCAATGCTTTTGTAATGAGCTGTCCATCTCCACGTAATGCATATGTATAATTCATGCCGCCAACAAGTTTAGTAGCGGCCTCAATTTGATAACGATGATAAAAATAAATTGGCACCAGCACATCTTCAAGCATTGCCATTGGCATACCGGGTCTTATATTTTTTTCTCCAAAATCAGATAATGCTTTTGCACGAACTTTCATTACATCTTTTAATTCTGTCACGGCATCGTTGCCGTTATCCCATAAATGTGCCTGCGGGTGTAAGCCACCGGGTGCTCTTGCATCCTGGTCAGAAATAAACTGTAATCCTTTTTTCTCACCATCGGCTAGAATTTTATTCAATGCACTCGCTTCATTTGTACCAGAAGAAAAATCCTGGTAACCGAATGTAACTGCTACCTTATCCCAATCGCCAATCTTATTATCATACGCATCACTTAAATCTATTTGCCCTGCCGCATTCAGTTTTGCCATCGGGTGTGGATAATCCATCACACTTGCACGATTACTTACACTTGCTGCATAATTATGCATAAGTCCAATTGTATGTCCCACTTCGTGTGCCGATAATTGTTTCAACCTTGCTAATGCCATTTTAAGCATTTTATCATCAACAGGAGTTCCGTTTTCAAACGGTGCCAATAATCCTGTTGCTATTAAATAATCTTGTCTTACCCGTAATGAACCCAATGATACATGACCTTTTATTATTTCTCCTGTCCGCGGATCAGTCACTGATGCACCATAACTCCACCCTCTTGTGCTGCGGTGTACCCAGTTGATCACATTATATCTTACATCCATCGGGTCTGCGTCCTCTGGCAACAATTTTACCTGGAAAGCATTTTTATATCCAGCTGCTTCAAATGCTTGGTTCCACCAACTTGCCCCTTCAAGCAGCGCACTGCGTATCGGTTCTGGCGTTCCGTTATCTAAATAATAAATAATTGGTTTTACCGCTTCACTTACAGCAGCATTCGGGTCTTTTTTCTTCAGCCGATGCCGCATGATAAAATATTTTTCAATCGGCTCTGATACAGGTGTACTATAATCAAAATAAGAAACAGGAATAAAACTACTGCGGGGATCGAACACTCTTGGTTTGTAATCATTATCCGGTAATTGCACAAAGGAATGATGAATGCGCAATGTAATAGCTTCAGATGATGGGGTAACTGAGTTCACGAAATTCCCGGTATTGCCGTCATTATTTACAAATGTGACCGTTGCTTCAAACTCTGTATTCTGCGGAAAATTTTTTGTACGTGGTAAATAAAATGCTGAGCGGTTTTTATCGAAAGAATAATTTCCCTGCTGGCTACCCCGAATACGGTTGGCTACCTGCATTGCATCACGTAATAAAAAATCAGTTGCGTCAACTAAAATATGAGTGCCTGTTTCCGCTTCTGCTGTAAAACCCCAGATAGTTGATTGGGCAAAAGATTGTTCAACGGCTCTTTTCTCAGCATTATCATTTGTTATTGCCCGATAATTATAGTTAGGCTGTATCAGTAAAATTTTCCTTCCAACTTTTGAAAACTTAACAATGCGTTCGCCACCAAGCAAACCGCGGTCGAGACCAATATCGTTGGAACCTAAGCCAGCCGGCAATGATGTAACGTATAGGACTTCTGTATCCAGCTTATCGACTTCAAGAAAAATCTTTCCGGCGTTTTCATCCCAATAAAAATTTAAAAAGCCTTCATACCTCTTCAGGTCTTTGGTTTTTTCTTCTATTGAAGGAAGCTTTTGAGAAAATATGGATAATGGGAATAAGAATATTAGCAGCAGTAATTTTTTCATAATAGCAGTTTAGCTGCTGAAGTTATGAAATGTGAAAGATGAAAAAATGGTTTTGGACAAAAGGCTATACCTCACGGTTATTTTTTCTTGCCTGGTAATAAATAAAACCAGCAATAAGAAATGGCGCAGCCGCCAGGTAAAGTATCCCCGAGTTCATCCCTTTTGCAGGTTTATCACCCATTTGTTGTGCTGTTTTGGTACAGATAGAGCATTGGGCTGATGAATCCTGAACAAGGAACAGGGAATTGAAAACAATAAACAATAGTATCAGCACAATCTTTTTCACTATAGAAATTTTGACAAAGATAAGCCAACCGGATTTTTAGCAGCCTATTTACCGCAGATTATTAACCGGGCATCACCAAACAGTAACCGTAGCTGAATAATGCGGATTTTCTGCCTGAATTTGTTGAAAATTCCAGACCATGCTTATTAAATCATTCAAAAGCTCGTTACTTTTTGTTATCCCTGTGTTCTTTGTTATTTCAGTTAAAGCCCAAAATGTTGGGATAGGTACTACTGCTCCTGCCGGCAAATTGCATATAGACCTGACCGGTGCGGCAACAAATTTTGCCATATTAATTGACGATGATGATGCCGATAACCCAACTATCCGGTTTCGTAAGGCATTAACATCAAAAGGGTTTATGATGATTGATGGCAATGATTTTAAACTGGGTACTTATAATAGTAACCCTACTGGTAAGCTTATCCTTGAAACCAGCAGTATAAGCCGGATGTATATTTCACCGGCTGGTAATATAGGTATTAGCCAAGCGGATCCAATAAGCAAACTTCAAATAGTGGGTGGTACTGATGCCAGTTCTACACAACACGGATTTATAATGCTTGGAATTGAAACAGCCGAAAATCTTGTAATTGATAATAATGAAATTCTTGCTCGTAATAATGGGGTCGTTTCTACTTTATTTCTCGGAAGAGATGGAAGTAAAGTGCAGTTAGGGAATGGAGCTGATGAGGCAGGCACCAAACTACAGATCACTTCAGGTAATGATGTGGGGCTACCCGATGCTCAAAGCGGATACATGATGATGGGTACGCAAGGAAGTACAAATATGGTTTTGGATAATAATGAAATCCAGGTTCGTAATAATGGAGCTGGTGGCCATTTGTATTTACAAAATGGTGGTGGTAATGTTTTCATTGGTGATGCAACCAACTTCAACAGCTCACACCGCCTTGGTGTAGATGGCAATGCCGTTATCCTTGGCGCTGTAAGGATCGGTGAAACAGTAACACCCGGTGGTTACAAATTAGCTGTAGATGGCAAAGCTATATGTACTGAATTGCTTGTTCGGTTAGTTCCCAACTGGCCTGATTATGTTTTCAATAATCAATACAAGCTGCGTGGTTTAAATGAAGTGGAAGAGTTTATAAAAAAGAATAATCACTTACCGGGTATTCCTTCCGCAAAAGAAGTAGAATCAAACGGCGTCAATGTGGGTGAAATGCAAAAATTACAAATGGAAAAGATCGAAGAACTCACTTTATACATTATTGAACTGAAAAAAGAGATCGAAAAATTAAAAGCAGCAAATTAAATCATCGCTTTTAAAAAACTGCAAAACAATCTGTATGAAAAAAAGACTTTTAACTCTTTTTAGTTTATTGCTGATTTTTATTTCAGCTGCCGATGCACAGGAAGATCTTGTATTGAAACAACAACTACAAGGAAAAACTAATTTAAATGATGTAATGAGTGTGATAAATACTTATTACAAAAATCCTGAAACCATCAACCGGCTGGGGCAAAGAAATGCAAACCGTGATCTTAAACATTGGAAAAGATGGGAATGGTATATGAGCAGTCGTATTGGCATTAACGGAGATTTTGTAAACATCAATCAAAAATTAATAGAAGCAACAGGCTTGCAACAAAATCGTTCTTTACGTTCAGCAGGTACAAGTAATAATCTTTCAAATGCTACACAAACAGCTTCCGGTAACTGGACATTGGTAGGGCCTAACAATACAACAGTTGGAATTGGTCGTGTCGATCGTCTCGCTTTTCATCCAACAGATGCAGATATTGTTTATGCAGGCAGTGCAGGCGGTGGATTATGGAGAACAACAAATGCTGGAACAAGCTGGTCAAATCTTACACCTGATATTCCTTGTCTTGGTATAAGTGGTATTGCTATCAACCCGGAAAATACAAATAACATTTATATACTTACAGGTGATGGTGACAGCAATACAAGCGGATTAGTAGATGATTTTGGATATATGCGTTTATCAATTGGTGTTTTAAAAACAACCAATGGCGGAGCAAGCTGGACAAAGATGGGAGTATTTCCCGGAGCTAATTATTCTACATTAGTAGGTTATCGTCTTACAATGCATCCTACTAATCCTGATACATTATTTGCCTGTACTAACCAGGGTATTTTCAGAACAGGTGATGGGGGTACAAGTTGGACATTGGTTGAAGATGAAGGCCGTTTCTATAATCTTAAATTCAAACCCGGCAGTTCAACTATTTGTTATGCTGTTTCATTAGATGGAAATACAGCCAAATTTTTTAAAAGCACAAACTCAGGTAACACCTTTGTTGATGATCCTGTCATTACAGGACAGATAAACAATCCTACTTCAAGAGTGGACTTGGCAGTAGCCCCTTCTAATTCATCGGTTGTATATATATTATGTGGCGGCGTACAAAATGCAGGCGGTACGTATAAAGGATTGTTCAGAAGTGGGGACTCAGGTGATAGTTTTGTATCGCAAAGCAATTCACCTAATATACTGGGCAGGGCCAGTGACGGAAGTGATAATGCAAGCCAGTCATCCTACGATCTTACAGTTGCAGTAAGCAATATTACAAGTAATACGGTTGTAGTTGGTGCCATTGAAACATGGCGCAGTTTAGATGCCGGTGCCAACTGGGCCTTTCGTGGTACTGGAATACATGAAGATGTTCATGAAGTTGGTTTTCATCCGGCAGATAATAAATTATGGGTAGCCAATGATGGTGGCGTTTTTAGCAGTACTGATAATGGTGCTAACTGGACCACCCATTTTGAAGGAATGAGTAATAGCCAGTTTTACCGGATAGATGTAAACCCAGATGACTATATTGAAATAATTGGCGGCTTGCAAGACAATGGTACTAAGAAAAGAAATGGCAACACTTCTACATTTGACCGCACCAGCGGGGCAGATGGTTTTACAGTAGGGTATGATAATGCAAACTCTTCGATTTTTTATGCGGTGATCAATTCAACCATTACAAGATTTACAAATGGAGGTTCCAATTCAATTGATATCACTCCACCGAACACAAATAATTTTGCACCGAGTATGGCTGTACATACTTCATTAGGCAATGCACTTTTCTTTGCTGCCGATTCTTTCTGGAGAACAACCAATGCAATATCACCGAATACCTGGACAATGACTCCTAACCTGAATGGCGGATGGTTTATACGCACCTGCCCAAGTAATGGCAACCGTGTATATATGGCCGGTGGTAATAGTTACCAGGCTACATCTGGTGTCTTAAGAAGAAGTGATGATGGTGGTGCAACCTGGGCAGGAGCAGGAATAATAAGTAATAACCCGGGGTTCCCGAATAGTTATCCAAAAATCACTTCCATTAATGTTGATCCCAATAATTCAAATAATGTATGGGTCACTTTTGGTGGTTATATGGATGGAGTGAAAGTTTATTATTCCAATGATGCCGGCGCTAATTGGTTTCCACGAAATGGAACATTACCAAACCTGCCGATAAATTGTATTGCAATTGATATTAACAACAATGCCTATATCGGAACTGATAACGGTGTTTACTATCGCAGTACAACGATGACTGATTGGGTTCCTTTTTATAATAATCTTCCTTATGTTCCTATAACCGATCTTATTCTTTCCGAAGCAGATAACAGGATACGGGCATCAACATTTGGCCGTGGAGTATGGAGCAGCGACCTATATAGTACCTGTGTAACTGATCTAAATATTACAGGTACACTCGAGGGGCAGGAATTTCATGAAGCATCTAACAATATTTCATCAACAGCATCATTGCTTACATCAGAAGGAAGTAAGGTACAAATGCGTGGAGGAAATGAAGTTTTATTACAACCGGGTTTTACAGCAAGAGAGATGACTTCATTTCGTGCAGCAATCGGCCCTTGTGGTAGCGGTGGTGTGGCAGGCTTTTTTGTATCGGAAATTAATTCATTAACTAAATTGCCGGCAAAACACTTCCTTCCTCCACCTGGTGGTAAAAGATCAATGATACATATTCACTCTGTATCTAATGGCTTAATACAATTTGAAGTAAATCAGAAATATAATGGTGAAACGGATGTAGTAATTACTAATGAAGCAGGGGCAATTGTCAGTACTAAAAACTTTCCATCGACTCAAACGGGCAAATGGAATAATACAATAAGTACTACGGGTTTACAGCCGGGATTGTATTATCTCAGTATAATGCTGGACAAAAGAGTTGAACATATGCAGGAATTAGTTATCAGATAAGAGGTAACCAAAATATTTTACTAACTTATAAACCCAAACAAAAACATTTTTTCTGGCTACAATCAGGTTCCAACTCGTTTTTCCGCGGCTCATTTTGGTAGTTGCTTTGCTGGTATGTATAAACAATATACCGGCACAGGATATTTCATTTTTTCACCTCAACACTTCAAACGGGCTTAGCGATAATCTTGTGTCTTCAGCAGCAAGAGACAAAAATGGCATCTTATGGATCGGTACGGCCGAAGGTTTGAATAGCTACGACGGATACACAATAAAAAAATACTATAAAGAAGATTACCCTACGCTAAGCAGCAACAATATTTCTTCATTGTACATGGATGATTATAACCAGATATGGGTCCGTGATATAGCAGGAAAAATTACATTGATTGACGAAAAAAGAAATTTCATTCCTATTTCTATTTTGGAAGATGGCAAAGAAATAACCCCCATTACTTTTTTTAAAACCAAGCAACGGGGTTTCTGTGCCGTATCCGGTAGTAAGATTTTTACACTCAGCAAACAGAAACCTCACACATTTGAAAAATTACAATGGAATGAAGACACGGCCTTGCTGAAAGGTTATGTACAGGTAAAGAGCGATAATAATGATACCGTAATTCTTGTAGGCGCTGACAGGTTATGTGTATTTGATATAGGACAATTGAAGGTTTTAAATTCTGTATTTATACACGATATCATCGGTGCTGCGTGGCTAAATAATAACGAACTATTGGTAACAACTGGACATGACAGAGAGTTGTTGAAAGTGGATCTCGGTAAAAACGAAGTTGTCCATAATTATGGAGATCTAAAAGACCAGTATGGTCAGGATATATTTGGCTACCTGCGCCATATGAGAAAATTGGCTGATGGAAGATTCATCATGACCAGCGGATATGGTGGTGTGTACATTTTCGATGCTGAACATGAAAAGATCTATCGCTACGGTCATGATCCGCTTAATGTGAGAAGCATTTCTGCCAACAATACCGCACATGTATTTACTGACAGCGGAGGATATGTTTATATCACTACCCGTTCTGCAGGTTTAAATTATTTTAATATCAACTATCAACTAGCCGGTTATCGTTCTGCATTCCAGGAAACAGTTACAGGTAAAATATTTCATGGCTTTGTAAATTATATAACCCGTCATAAAAATGGCAATTACTGGTTGGGCACACAAACCGGTCTGATAGAGTGGAACCGTGAAATGAATACAGCAAAATTTCATGAATATGGTATTATTAATAATGCCCCTTTAAACGGGGTTGAAGAAGTACGGGCATTATGTTTTGATAAGAATGATAATCTCTGGGTTGGACTAAACCGTTACGGAATTGTGGTGTTGAACAAAAAAAGAGAAGTGATAAAGTATTTTAGTGCGGATAAAAAAACAGCTCCCAATAATCTGCCCGGAAACTGGGTAAATAATATCGTTTTATCACCCGATAATAAATTGTGGGTAGCAACTGCAGGCGGGTTATGTATCATTGATCCTGATAAGATGGCTGTAGAAAAGGCAGATGAACAACATGCATTAAAACAACTTGAAAAGATTTATTGCTACAATGTTTGGTTTCGTAATCCTTCTGAAACATGGATTGGAACGAACAGGGGAGCATTTCGTTATCGTCAAAACACAGATCAATTGACTAAATTTTCTACAGAAAATGGTTTATCCTTTAATGGTGTCTTATGTTTTGCTGAAGATAAAAATGAAGTTGTTTATGCAGGAACAAGTAATGGTCTGAATTTGATAAAAGGCGATTCAATTATTAAAATTTATAGAAGGCAAAACGGATTAGCCAATGACCGTTGTTTTGGTTTACTAAATGATGATAAAAATAATATCTGGATCGGTAATGATAATACATTGCTCAGGTATAACGCCAAAGACAGCAGCTTTACAAAATATGATGAAAGCGCAGGGCTTAATCCGGGCGGCTTTCGTTTGCTTTCATATTACCAATCCACAGATGGTGAACAGTTTTGGGGAAGTGACCTGGGGTTAAGCTATTTCAAACCTGATGAATTGGAAAAACTGAGTATTCCGCTTTCTGTTAATATCAGTTCATTCATCGCAGGTAATGAAACGATGAGTTTTTCAGGCAACGAAAAAATTGCATTACCCTATTCACAGAATAATTTATTGTTCGGCTTTTCGGCTGTTGATTTATACAGCAATAAGAATATTTTATATGAGTATAAATTAACCGGTGCTGATAAAGACTGGAAAAGAACGACATCTCCGCAACAGGTGGCTTACACAAACCTGTCGCCCGGCACTTATACATTTTTTGTTCGTGCTACAAGGGATGGTGTCAAATGGATTGAAGCGTCCAATTCATTTTCCATTATAATAAAAACACCCTGGTGGAAGAGCACGGGTTTTATTGCAGCTTATATTTTTTTGCTGGCAAGCATTATCTATTTCTTCATCCGTAGCCGAACGAATAAAATTAAACAACAGAAAGAACAGCTAGAGACCGAACAGGCAATAAATTATTTTGCTACTTCTTTAAATGAACAAAGTACGATTGATGATACCTTATGGGATGTTGCCCGTAATTGTATTGGCCGATTGAATTTTGAAGATTGTGTGATCTATTTACTGGATGAAAAAAGAAATGTGTTAGTGCAAAAAGCAGCATGGGGACCCAAGACAACGAAAGAAAATAAAATTCTTAACCCCATTGAAGTCCCGATCGGGGAAGGTATTGTAGGTCATGTAGCGAAAACAGGTAAAGCAGAAGTTATTCATGATACTTCAAAAGACGAAAGGTATATTGTAGATGATGTGAGGCGTTTTTCAGAGATCGCCGTGCCACTTATTTCCGATGGAAAAGTATATGGTGTAATTGACAGTGAAAATTCAAAAAGGAATTTCTTTACACATAAACATCTTTTCATTTTATCAACTATTGCTTCTTTATGTGCTAACCGTATCGTTCGGGCAAAAGCCGAAGCAGAAAAACAAAAAGCAGAAAAAAGTCTACTGGAAACACAACGACAAACAGCTGAAATGGAAATGCAGGCTTTAAGAGCACAAATGAATCCGCATTTTATGTTCAATAGCCTGAACTCCATCAATAACTTTATTTTAAAGAACGATCCTGATAATGCATCGCAATATCTTACCCGTTTTTCAAGATTGATGAGATTGATACTTGACAACTCAAGAGAAGAATGGGTATTACTGGAAAACGAGATCAAAGCATTACAACTGTATGTTGAAATGGAAGCAATTCGTTTTGATAATGTATTTGAATATAAAATAAGCACTGCATTAGACGTTAATCCTTCATCCGTAATCGTTCCGCCGATGATCGTTCAGCCTTATGTGGAAAATGCCATCTGGCACGGATTATTACATCGCAAGGAGCCGGGCAGCAAATTGGAAATTGATATCTGGAAAAATAACGGTGAGTTATTTATTAAAGTTGAAGATAACGGTGTAGGAAGGGAAGAAGCTGAGCATTTAAAAAGTAAATTCAGCAGTCATAAAAAATCACATGGCATGAAGATCACCGCCAAGCGGTTGGATATGGTAAATAAGATATATAATGTAGATGCACGGGTAAAGATCGAAGATTTAAAAAATGGTAATGAAAAAACGATTGGAACATCAGTCCTGTTACAATTGAAATACAAGACAAGTCACAATGATTAAAATAGAAGTTATGAAAGCAGTTATAATTGATGATGAAAAACATTGCCGGGAAGTACTAACTACATTATTGGGCAAATACTGCTCCGATGTGGAAATAACAGCTACTTTTTCAAACGGTGCAGAAGCTTTGGAGTCAATGGATAAAAATAGTCCTGATATTTTATTTCTTGATATTGAAATGCCAGGCATGAATGGTTTTGAGTTTCTTGAACGTACTACGCATAAAAACTTTGGAATTGTTTTTACCACTGCTTATAACGAATACGCCATAAAAGCAATCAAGCACAGTGCACTGGATTATCTGTTAAAGCCTATCGATAAAAATGAACTGATTGAAGCTGTTGAAAAAGCAAAACAACAGAATGCACAGAAAACATCATCTCGTGTAGAGCAGTTGCTTTCTTCATTAAACCTAAAAAAAGAATCCAAACGTTTTGCTGTACCTACACTCGAAGGGTTAATTATGTTGAACTCCGAAGAGATCTTATACTGCGAAAGTGATGGTCCTTACTGCACTTTTCATTTTACCACACAAACAAAACCACTGCTTACTTCCAAAACACTGAAGGAAGCGGAAGAAGTGTTACAGGGCAGCGGCGAATTTTTCCGTGTTCACCATTCATTTCTTATTAATTTAAAATTTGTACAAAAGTACATTCGTGGTGAAGGTGGTGAAGTGATCATGAGCAATGGAAAAAATATCCCTGTAGCCCGTAGCCGTAAGCAGGATTTTATGAAAGTGCTGGAAAGAATATGATGAAATAAAAAAAGAAGTCCGTGGACTTCTTTTCGTGAATAATTTATACTGCCTGCGCTTCCATTTTTTTCTGCACTTTCTTTCTGTCATCTTCATTCAGTATCACCTTCCGCATACGGATGAAGTTTGGAGTTACTTCAATACACTCATCCTGCTGAATGTATTCCATGCATTCTTCCAGTGTCATTAAAGTTTTAGGAGCAATGCGTGTAGCATCATCACTGCCGCTTGCACGGTGGTTGGTCAGTTTTTTTCCTTCTGTAGCATTTACTACCAGGTCACCAGGTTTAATATTTTCTGCGATGATCTGTCCAGCATACACTTCTTCACCCGGATCCACAAAAAAGGTTCCCCTATCCTGAAGCTTATCTATTGAATAGCCGGTCGTTCTATCTTGAAGTTTTGAAAGTAATACACCGTTATTTCTTCCGGGAATCGGGCCTTTCCATGGTTTGTATTCAGTAAAGCGGTGAGCCATTACTGCTTCACCAGCCGTATTTGTGAGCATTTGTGAACGTAGACCGATCAATCCTCTTGAAGGAATTTCAAATTCAAGATGCTGCATTTCACCTTTTGTTTCCATTACATGCATCTCGCCTTTACGTCTTGTTACGAGATCAATTACTTTGCTGGCAAATGCCTGCGGCACATCCACTACTAAATTCTCATACGGTTCACTTTTCACACCGTTGATCGTTTTTACCAATACCTGCGGCTGACCTACTGTCAACTCATATCCTTCACGGCGCATAGTTTCAACTAATATTCCTAAGTGCAGGATACCACGACCATATACATTAAAACTATCGCCGCTATCTGTGTCTTCTACTTTTAATGCAAGATTCTTTTCTGTTTCCTTCATAAGCCTGTCACGTAAGTGACGGCTGGTAACAAACTTTCCGTCTTTACCATAGAAGGGTGAGTTGTTAATGCTGAACAGCATACTCATCGTTGGTTCGTCCACACTGATAACCGGCAATGCTTCAGGGTTCTCCGCATCAGCAATTGTATCGCCGATATTAAAATCTTCTATTCCTACTACCGCACAAAGATCACCTGCTATTACTTCAGTTACTCTTTTCTTGCCCATTCCTTCAAACACATACAGCTCTTTAACTTTCGTCTTTTTGATTGAGCCATCTGCCTGCATCAATACCACCTGCTGATTTTCTTTTATTACTCCACGACTTACTTTACCAATCGCAATACGGCCTAAAAAAGAAGAATAATCCAGTGAAGTGATCTGCATTTGCAAATAACCTTCATTCACTTTTGGTGGAGGCACATGTTTCAAAATACCATCGAGCAGCGGATCGATTCCTTCGATCTGCGTCAGCGTATCATTGAACCAGCCATTTTTACCCGAACCATAATAAGTAGGAAAATGCAATTGTTCTTCTGTTGCATCAAGGCTGAAGAATAATTCAAACACCGCATCATGCACTTCATCTGGACGACAATTTGGTTTGTCAACTTTATTGATTACAACGATCGGGTGAAGATTTAACTGCAAGGCCTTCTGCAGTACAAAACGTGTTTGCGGCATCGGACCTTCAAAAGCATCCACCAGCAGCAGCACGCCATCAGCCATTTTCAAAACCCTTTCTACTTCACCGCCGAAATCGGAGTGACCGGGAGTATCAATAACATTAATTTTAACATCCTTGTACACCACCGCTGCATTCTTACTGAAAATGGTGATACCACGTTCCCTTTCCAGATCGTTACTGTCCATGATAAGCTCACCAGTTTCCTGGTTATCGCGGAACACTTTAGTAGCATGTAAGATCTTATCTACCAGGGTAGTTTTACCGTGGTCAACGTGGGCTATAATTGCAATATTTCTAATATCCATACTCATTTTTAAACGAGCGGCGAAGGTACGCCAAATCAGCGGGGCAGCGAAGAAAAAGGAGATGTTTATTATGTATCAAATTGTTAAGCCTTGATTGGGCTGATGTTGCAAGTTTATCCTGAGCTTGTCGAAGGACACTCTTGTACTGAAACAATTCTACTCAGCAATTTTAATAGTATCTTAATCCCATGAGATTAAAACTGGCTATTGTCGCAATAATTCTCTTTGCTTTCTCTCAAAAACGGGAAGAAACCAACTCGTGGATTCGTATCAATCAACTCGGCTATCAACCCAACGGAGTGAAAGTAGCTGTATGGTGTAGCAAGGATAGTGTGCGGCTTAAAATATTTCAATTAATAGATGCAAATACAAAAAAGATAGTGCTTACAGACAGCACAAGAAAAGCATTTGGTAAATACGGTCCATTCAAACAAACTTATCGCCTCAATTTTTCATCATTTAAAAAACCGGGTAGATATTATTTACAGGCGGGCGGGGCAAAATCCCCGGAATTTGAAATTGACGAAGACGTATATAAAGGAGCCGCTGATTTTTGTTTACGTTATATGCGACAGCAGCGTAGCGGATTCAATCCTTTTTTAAAAGATAGTTGTCATACACATGATGGTTATGTGTTGTATGGTGAAAAAGCAGGTATACTTGACAGTACATATATAGATGTTACCGGCGGCTGGCATGATGCAAGTGATTATTTACAATACAGTTCAACTTCTGCCAATGCAACATATCATTTACTTGCGGCATACAGGGATTTTCCAACTGTGTTTGCTGATGAAAAACTGGCTAATGGCCTGGATGGGAAAAACAATTTACCTGATGTATTAGATGAAGCGAAATGGGGGCTCGATTGGTTATTAAAAATGAATCCAAAATCAAATTGGATGTTCAACCAACTCGGTGACGACCGTGACCATATGGGCATGCGCATACCAAAAGAAGACACAAACTTTTATGGAAAAGGATTGGAAAGACCTGTATATTTTTTAAGTGGTGAACCACAGCAGCGGGGAAAGTTTATGAACAACACAACTGGTACTTCATCTACTGCTGGAAAGTTTACAAGCGTATTTGCTTTAGCCCAGACTTTATATATCACTGATAGCTTATTTAAAAGAAATGCAAGAATCAATGGATACTATGATAGAGTAATGGAGGCATACAATTATGCAAAGAAGAAAACCGGCACAACACAAACAGCTTCTGTCAGATCGCCTTATATATACGCAGAAGATAACTGGACTGATGATATGGAGTTAGCCGCTGCATCTATGCATTCGATGCTTTCAAAAGAAAAGAATAGCACAGGTGCCCACGGGTGGTACCTCGTTCAGTCAGTTGATTATGCAAAACAAGAAAAGATCACACCCTGGTTGGGTGCAGATACAGCCAAACATTATCAATGGTACCCTTTTATTAATGTGGGTCATTATGAATTAGCAAAAGAATTAAAGACTAAAAAAAATGGGCCTAAACAGGAGGGAGGTTATTATAAAAGTTTTGTAGATAATTTCTGGAACAATTCAGATACGATCATTGGCTTTTACAAAGAAGGAATACAACGTGTATGGAACAAAGCAAAACAAAACGCTTTTTATCGCGGCATTCCTTTTATCTGGTGCAGTAATAATCTTACAACTTCATTTGCTATTCAATGCTATTGGTACAAACAACTCACTTGTGATAAAATATTTGATGAGCTGGAACAGGCCAATTTCGACTGGTTGTTTGGTTGCAATCCCTGGGGAACTTCAATGGTATATGGTTTACCATCATGGGGTGATACGCCTGTTGATCCGCATTCTGCATTTACGCATTTAAAAAACTACCCGATAGATGGTGGATTGATTGATGGCCCTGTATATACAAGCATTTATAAAAATCTTATCGGCATCAAATTGTATGAACCCGATGAATATGCAGAGTTTCAAAGTGATCTTGCTGTTTATCATGACGATTATGGTGATTACAGTACTAATGAACCGACAATGGATGGAACTGCATCATTAATTTATTTACTAGCTGCGAAGGAGGCACAAAGCAAAACAAAAAAGTAACTGCCTCCGGTACAGGAGGCCTTAGCTATAGTAATGGCGGAATCATAAGAGGCGATTCAACACAAAAGAAAATTGCATTGGTTTTTACCGGCCATGAGTTTGCCGAAGGCGGCGATTTTATTGCCAGGAAATTAAAAGAAGAAAATATAAAAGCGTCTTTCTTTTTTACCGGTAGCTTTTACAGAAACCCTCAGTTCTGGCCTGTTATCCGGCAATTGAAAAAAGACAGTCAATACCTGGGTGCACATAGTGATGATCATCTATTGTATTGCGACTGGCAGGACAGAAAAAAACTACTCGTTACAAAAGATCAGTTTATGATCGACCTGTTGAATAATTATGGGCAGATGACGATGTTTAAAGTCGAAAGAGAAGATGCACCCTTTTTTCTGCCACCGTATGAATGGTATAACGACACTATTTCTACCTGGACAAAAAAAATGGGGCTTCAACTTATCAATTACACCCCCGGTACACTCAGTCATACAGACTATACCAATGAAAACGATAAAAATTACCGCAACAGCGAAACCATTTACAACTCTATTATTAATTATGAAAAAACAAAACAAGCCGGGCTGAATGGATTTATTCTGCTTATGCATATCGGCGCAGGGCCTGGAAGAACTGATAAATTTTATGATCATTTGCCTGAGCTGATAAAATATTTAAAATTAAAAGGTTATCAGTTTCAAACAGTTGACAAGCTTCTTAAGACTGATTAAAATCATATCAGTGATTTAACAAAACCCCGCTATCCCCTCACTACTTACCACTCTCCATTCCTTATCTTTGCGCCTTCAAGTTCAACTTATGCAGTTCGAAAAAATTCACAACAAAGGCCAGGCCCAACTCTTTAAAAATCCCTGGCTGGAAATGCTTACCAAAACCCATCCGTTGGTTATCTGGGGTATGTACACACCTGTTATAATTTATATGTTATACTATAGTGGTAACAGTCTCGGTTTTACAACTACGTGGATCCTTCTTACATTTTTGGGCGGTATGTTTTTCTGGACCCTGTTTGAATACATTGCTCATAGGTTTTTATTCCATATGATAGCTAATAGCGGCCGTGCAAAGAAATTTGTTTATACACTTCACGGCAATCACCATCATTATCCTAGAGACAAGCAGCGACTTTTTATGCCGCCGGTTCCAAGCATTATTTTGGCTTCCGTCATTTTTGGTTTGATGTACCTCATCATGCGTCAAACTACTTTTATGTTCTTCCCGGGTTTTATTCTTGGCTACCTTATGTATGGCACCATGCACTATGCTATCCATGCATGGAACCCGCCATTCAAATGGATGAAACCACTTTGGAGAAATCATCACCTGCATCATTATAAAAACGAACATAATGGTTATGGCGTAAGCTCTACCATCTGGGACCATATATTCGGTACTATGTTCGATCTGAAAAATGAAAAGGAAGATAAAGAGAAAGTGAAGGAGCTGATGTTTGAAAAGAAAGACTAATTACCATTTTTCTTCATCATTAATATTATTATCCCGCTTACTGAATTGTTGGCGGGATTTTATTTTTTGCACTTGCCTTTCAATCATCAAGTCAGCAATAATAAGTCCGGCATTGCTATCCGTGTTTTCTTTCAGTAGCAACTTGAGTTTAGGTTCGCTTATATCCATCCGGTAAAGTATACCAACCAGTTTTTCAAAATCAGTTTGAATCAGGTGGTTAAGATGCGCAGAAAGTTTTTCCCTCAGCTCATCCATTGAAATGGATTCAGGCAAATCAATATTCAATGTCTGGCTTAATGCTGGTATCAGATCTGCGCTAATCTGTGTCATCTGTAGTTAAAATTTTTCTATCACCCCGAGACTAAACAAGGCAAAATCATATTTCACCGGGTCATCTTTATCCAATTTACGCAAAGCTTCTGTGAGTTCAAGGGCTGTTTGCCAGTCCGTCTGTTTTCTTTTTATCAAACCCATTTTTCTGGCCACTCTTGCCACATGCACATCTATAGGGCAGATCAATGCTGAAGGTTTAATATTTTTCCAAAGACCAAAATCAACTCCCCTCTTATCATTTCTTATCATCCATCTTAAAAACATATTTACCCTTTTACAAGTTGATTTTTGTAGCGGGGAGGAAATATGTTTCTCTGTTCTTTTCAAATGATCATATGCAAAGAAGTATTGTTTAAAATGATTTAAACCTTCTTCTGTACTCATATCGACTTTTGGAAAGAACGCTGTTTCCAGCGAATCATGTTCTTTAAAATGCCGGCAAAAGAAATCAATGAAATAATACAGATCATCTGTATTAAATGTTCTGTGCTTAAATGATCTTAATTTTTTTAAATCGGTTGGACTGTGATTAATGCAAAATTCATAAGGTTGCTTACCCATCAGGTTCAACAACTCTCTGCTTTTATTGATAATTGTGGTGCGGTTACCCCATGAAAATATAGCCGCGAAGAATCCGGCAATTTCTATATCCTGTTTTTTTGTAAACAGGTGAGGAATGGAAATGGGATCGTTTTTAATAAAAGAAGGTTGATTGTATTCATCAACCTTCTTATCAAGATATGTTTTCAGCTCCCTTAATGTCATACGCAAAAGTAAGACACCCGTCAATTACATACGAACTACTCGACAACTCTATCGCCTCTGATAAGCCGCAATATTATTGCAATTATTGCAACTACAAGTAACACATGAATTAAGTTTCCTGCTGAAAAAACAAAAAACCCAAGAAGCCATCCGATTATTAAAATCACTGCAATTAAATATAGCATAGCCTGCAATTTTAGCGTTATCAAATACACAATTTCCTTACACCTGATAGGATTTACTAATATAATGCCAAAGTTGAGGATTGATGTTTACCCAATTGCTTTCCTTAAATCTTCAATAAGATCATCTGCATCTTCAATGCCTACACTTAACCGGATCAAAGAATCGTGTAAGCCATTCTTTATTCTTTCTTCTCTTGGAATAGAAGCATGTGTCATTGAGGCTGGGTGATTGATCAAACTTTCTACACCGCCAAGGCTTTCTGCCAGTGAAAATAAATGGGTTGATGATAAAACTCTCCTGGCCTCCTCTACACTGTCGTTTTTTAATTCAAAAGAAATCATCCCGCCAAAATCTTTCATTTGCCTTTTTGCAACCGCATATCCTGGATGATCTTCAAAACCGGGCCAGTAAACTTTTGCAACTTTAGGATGTGCTTTTAACCAGTGTGCAATTTTCGCCCCATTCTCACTATGCGCTTTCATGCGAAGTCCCAGTGTTTTTATTCCCCGCAATACTAAAAAACAATCCATTGGGCCGGGTACAGCGCCACAGCTTTTTTGTATAAAGTATAATTTATCACGCAGGTCTTTATCATTCATCATTAATGAGCCCTGTATTACATCACTATGACCACCGAGATACTTGGTAGCGGAATGCATTACAATATCTGCTCCCATATCAAGCGGATTTTGCAAAGCTGGAGAAGCAAAAGTGTTATCAACTGCCAGTAAAATATTTTTTGATTTGGCAATTGATGCAACAGCGGTAATATCTGTAATATTCATCAATGGATTGGTTGGTGTTTCAATCCAGATGAGTTTTGTGTTGGCGGTAACAGCATTCTTTATATTATCTGCATTTGTCGTATCTACATAAACGAATTTGATCCCGAATTTTTCAAACACTTTTGTGAATAAGCGATAGGTGCCGCCATACATATCATTAGCACAAATCACTTCGTTTCCGGGTTCCAATAATTTGATCACTGCATCCGTTGCTGCCACACCACTGCTGAATGCTAATGCATATTTCCCGTTCTCGATCATTGCATAAGCATCTTCCAATGCTTTGCGGGTAGGGTTTTGGCTTCTTGCATATTCGTATCCTTTATTTACTGCCGGTGCTTCCTGTACATAAGTACTGGTTTGATAAATGGGCGGAATAATAGCACCCGTTGAAGGATCAGGGCTCATTCCTGCATGGACGTATTTTGTTGCTGACTTCATATTTAATTATTTCAGAGCGGCAAAGATGAGAAATTATAATTTAAAAGATCATTTGACTTGCTGATTGTTGTATTCATTTACCACTCATCAGTGACAAATTTCCTTTAACAGTTAGTTAACCCTATGTTTAAAATTGAGTAATCATGCTTCAGCAGCTTTGCTTATTCTTTCATCGCTCAAGTTTCAGGCTTCATCGGCCTTAACCTTTATTAACCTGTTTTCGGGAGCTGTGACAGATACCGGTTATTGATATTCGCTTGTTATCGCTTTGTATAGCAGGTATATTTAAGTAAATATTTGTTCATTATAAAACCTTCAGCCATGAAAAAAATCTTATTATCAGCAGCAGTATTATTGTTCATCAACGCCAGCTTCGCTAACAATCCTCCCGAAGTAAATGAAAAAGTTCTGGAGGCTTTTAAGAAAACATTTAATACGCCACAGGAAGTAACCTGGTATGAAAATGAAAATAGTTTTGAAGCCCGTTTTGCATCTGATGGAATAAGAACAATTGTCTGGTATAATAAAAAAGGAATCCTGGTCCTCACACACAGAAATTATGATGCCTCCAAATTGCCTCCGATGATTTTAAACAAGCTGAGTACCGAACTACCGGATCAAAAAGTTTTGGGTGTAACAGAAATTACCAATAAAACAGGCATGCAGTACTACATTACTCTTGAAGGTGAAAAAACCTGGATGAAAATAAAAGCCGATGTGCAGGGTGATTATGAGATTTATGAAAAATTCAAAAAAGCATAGTGGCTACTTATTGAAAAGACTGGCAGCAGAAAGATAACGCCAGTCAAAACTCTCAGCCGCATGTGCATCATGCGGCTGAATTTTTTTATTCAGCACTTCCGGTTTCAGAATTCTCTGTTCCACCAGTTTTGCTTTTGCATCCTGTATCATTTGCTGAACGACGGAATGTTGCATCCATTTTTTTTGAGGTGGTTCAAAACCTACCTTATCTGTCCGCCATACAATTTCTGCAGGTAGTTTTTCCTTCATGCTTTCCCGCAGCAGCCATTTTGTTCTTCCTTTTCGTATTTTAAACTTTGATGGCAGTGCAAATAAAAACTCAACCAGCTCATGACTTAAAAAAGGCAAGCGAACTTCTCTTCCATGTGCCATGCTGTTACGATCTGCATAACGCAATAATTCTTCAAGACCATGAGTGAATGTATTAAACCGCAACACACCATTGAGATTGTAATGTGCCGGAGTGGTATAATAAGCCTCCTTGCTTTGCAGTTGCACAAATTCTTTTGACAAATCAGGCTGGCGCAGTGCATTGAGCAGGTACTGTCTTTCTAAAACAATAGAAGCAAAATCAGGAAACCAGGCTGCAATAGCATTTTTAAAACCAAATTTTTCATTTATTCCCAGTTGATGAGCCGCTTTCAATTCTCCACTCCGAAAGAGTTTTAGCTTTCTGAACAACTCCTGCCAGTACCATTTATAGTATTTCGGATAACCTGCTAATATTTCATCTGCGCCTTGTCCATCTAGTAAAACCTTTATGTTATGTTGCTTTGCCAGGCCATATACTTTATACTGTGCCATTATACTTGCACTTCCAAAAGGTTCTTCCTGGTGATAACAAAGTTTTTCAAAATCATTTACAATATCTGATTCATTTACTTCTGTAGTGTATTGCTGAAGATTAAATTTTTCAGCGATCAATTTTGCATACTTAAATTCATCTCTTTCAAAACCGGGAAATACGGCGGTGAATGAAGTAAGTGGATTAATCAGTGAAACAATTGATGAACTATCCAGTCCGCCACTTAAGGAGCTGCCGATAGCAACATCACTTCTCAATCTTTTTTTAACAGAAGCCTGTAACAAATAGTTGAACTGTTCAACTGCATCTTTATCACTGATCTTGTCATTTATAATTTCAGCATCTACCTCCCAATACTGATCAATGCTTAATTCATTTTGATGCGCATAAAAATTCAATCGGTGTGCCGGTGGCAGTTTAAAAATATTTTCATAGAAGGTTTCTTCCGGTTTATCAGGATTATCTGTATACCCGATCGTAATAAAATTGAAAAGCAGCTTCAGGTTGGAGGTACGTTCAATGCCGGCTGCCCATAGCCCCTTCATTTCGCTGGCAAATGTGAATATTGAATCCTGGTAATGATAAAAAAATGGCTTCTCGCCAAACCGGTCACGGGCAGCAAACAATACCTCGTCTTCACTATCCCAGATAGCAAATGAAAACATCCCATCGAAATGCTCTACACATTCATCCTGCCAGTAATCATAAGCAGCAGCAATTACTTCAGTATCTGTTTTCGAGTGAAAGCTGTAACCGTTCTTCTGTAACTCCTCACGCAGTTCAATATAATTATAGATCTCACCATTATGAATAATTGTGTAGCGGTTGAGATAATGCATCGGTTGTGAGCCTGCATCGGATAGGTCGATAATTGATAATCGCCTGTGACCAAGTGCTGCGTTTGCTTTTTCATTTATCCAATGCCCTTCACCATCCGGTCCTCTGTGCGCCAAGGCGTCAGTCATTTGCTGAATACTTTTTTTCAGCAATAACTTGTTATCATCATTTCTTTCAGGAGAAGATTGAATTATACCTGCAATACCACACATGCAATGAAGGTAACAATCATTGCGGAATGACAGTTATTCAAATATAAAATCGATAGGCAAATTTATCTCGTAGTTATCCCAGCCCACCAGCATATCAGCACCTTTATCACTTTTATCAAATATAATGGTGAAGTACTCTGTTTGATGATCTACCATTTTAACCGGCGCTTCAAAGCGGAATAGGTCTTTTGAAATATCGGGGTGAAGCCCCCATGTATCGACGTTGGAATTAAAGACAATCGTCCATGTTTTTTCATTAGGAATGCAATACATGATGTAACGTCCGGGCTTTATCTTTTTATTCTGGATAGTTACTTCCTTAAAGAATTGTATTTCGGTAGATTCATTGGCTCCTAAACGCCAGGGTTCGCCGTATTTTAAAATATCAGTAAATAATTTTCGTCCGTTCAGATGTGGCCTGCTATAAATAACCCTTACGACCAAAGGAGTGGTAGGCTCACGACTCATATTGAGTTTATAATACTCAACCGGAAAATAACTCATGTCCATTGGTGACACATCAACTGTAGCATATACATTGACACCATAATTATGATTGTGCTGAGTGACTGGTATGCTATCAACCTTTGGCGTTTCCTCTTTTTCTTTTGGAATAGTTTCATCCGTTGGTTTGTTGTTATTACAACTCAGGATCATCATGCAAATAAATACCCAAAAAGCAGTCTTATAATTTTTCATACACTTAATTAAAATGTCATCGGTATTGAAATTTTTACATTATCCCAGGCAACAACCAGGTTAGCCCCGGTAAATGTTTTATCAAAAACCATTGAAAGCGATTCGATCACCTCAGTTGTTTTTTCCACAACTACATCTGTCCGCAACACATCTTTTTTGGCATCATATTTAAATGCACCCCATATATCGGTGTCCTTATTGAGAATAATCGTCCATTTATCTTTTTCCACTATGGCGTACAAAGTATATCGTCCTTTCTGTATTTTTTTCCCGGCTATTTTTACATTTTGATATAGTTCGATCTCTGTTGCTTCATTGGCACCCATTCTCCACACTTTTCCATACTCCACCAGCTCACCAAATACGATACGCCCTGCCTTTTGAGGACGACTGTAAATAACCCTTGCTATAGGGTAATCAGCGGCCTTATCCCTTATTTTCAGTACCGGGTAATTATCCGGGTAGTAAGAAATGTCCATTGGCGATTTATCAACCGCCGGCAATTTGGTTCCTTCTGTTTGCGCTGTTGAAATGACAACCATCGATAACAAAACGCAGCTTAATAACAAGACTTTTTTCATGTGTATAGAAATTATAAGATTCAAAAATAACTGAAACCCCTTTCAGAATAAAACCATTTATCTAAATCATTTGTTTTCCAGCAATGCCTTGAACCTGCTTTCGGTAAATTTCTTAATATCCTTTTCAAACAGGTCATAGCATTTCTGAAATGTTTCAATATGTGTTTCAAAAAGCCGGAAAGCAGTTTCACTTTCTGAAATATAGCTGGCCCTTCTTACCAGCCCGCCAAAACTTTTTTCAATACCCCAGGCTTGCCTGTAGTTAAATAACCAGTTTTGTGATTTCATATAAGGAAACATCCGGGCAAATTTTTCAGGAAACCAGTTTTGTCTCTCCTCAAGTTGCTGGTAGGTGTGTTGGGTAAATTCAAGAAGCGATTTTTCATTAAACAGTTGCTCATCGTTTGCAATAAAATAATCATATACCACATCTACAAAAGCAGCTGCGTATAAACGGTAATGCGGCCGGAAAATTTCCTTAGCCTGCCGGGTTGCTTCGTGTGTGTCTGTGAACTCATCTATTTCCCGGTGTAATTGAATACCATGTTGAATACCGGGGGGGTAAGCAAATTTCTTTTTCCCTTTTACAAAATCACTGATCATATTGCCCACCAGTATTTCGGGGTTGTTGTAGGAGAAATATGCATGACCGAGATAATTCAAAATAGAGAATTAAGCTTTAAAGTTAATGAGCCAAATGTTAAGTAAATGACAGTTCTGTTAACTATGATTAACAGATGCTACCGTTAATCAAATTTGTCTTGTGTATAGGTGTAACACAGGATAGTTTTGTATCGTCTAACTAAGAAAGGATCTAAAACCATAAAACCTTAAACCAGAATCATGAAAAAGATTGTTTTAGCAGCAGCGCTGCTGATAAGTACAGGCATCACTACAGTTTTTGCAGGAGTGCCGGAAATAACCGCCCAGGTAGTCGCAGCATTTAAAAACCAGTTTCCCTCAGCTACAGAAACAGAGTGGTCAACAGGAAGTAATTATTATAAAGCAAGTTTCCTTTATAATAACAATTATGTGAACGCTTATTATTCACCCGAAGGAAATTTTCTCGCCACCCTCCGCAATATTTCATCTGTTGACCTGCCGGTATTGTTGCAGGCAAATTTGAAAAAAGATTATTCCTCTTTTTGGGTAAGCGATCTGTATGAAATGTCAAAAGAGGAAGGGAGCAGCTATTATGTAACACTTGAAAATGCCGATCAGAAAATTGTATTGAAGTCTTCAAACGGAAGTGTATGGACTCAACACAAGAAAACAGGTAAAGTTTAGCAGTTAGTTTTTATATATTCTATGCGAAAGCATAAACAGTAGTTTTGGTGTGTGGTAAAACAAGCCCTGATGTGCCAATGGCAGTCAGGGTTTTGTTTTATACAGTCAGTCCAAATCATTTATTTTTGCAGCCCCGCAATGTCTCGGTTTATTTCGATCTGAAGGCGGTCTTTTAAAAAAATCAATTATGAACAAAGGACCCGTTTCCAAATTTGTTGAACATCATTATCGTCACTTCAACGCTGCCGCCCTGGTAGATGCAGCCAAAGGCTATGAAACGCATTTGCTTGAAGGCGGTAAAATGCTTGTATCTCTTGCAGGTGCTATGAGTACTGCAGAACTCGGTATTTCGCTTGCTGAAATGATCCGCCAGGATAAAGTGCATATTCTTAGTTGTACCGGGGCTAACCTGGAAGAAGATGTAATGAACCTTGTTGCACATTCACATTATAAAAGAGTGCCCAATTATCGTGACCTAACCCCACAGGAAGAATGGGATCTATTAGAGAATCATTTTAACCGTGTAACTGATACATGTATTCCGGAAGAAGAAGCATTCCGTCGTTTACAAAAACACTTACACAGGCAATGGGCAGAGGCGGAAGCAAAAGGCGAACGTTATTTTCCACATGAATTTTTATACAAAACCGTTTTAAGCGGCGATCTGAAACAGTATTATGAAATTGATCCTAAGGATAGTTGGATCGTAGCGGCTGCTGAAAAAAATATTCCGATCGTTGTACCGGGTTGGGAAGACAGTACTACCGGAAATATTTTTGCCAGCTATGTAGTAAAAGGCGAACTGAAAGCCAGTACTGTAAAAAGCGGAATTGAATATATGGTATGGCTGACAGAATGGTACCGCAATAATTCATCCGGTAAAGGGGTAGGTTTTTTTCAGATTGGTGGGGGTATTGCCGGCGATTTCCCGATATGTGTAGTGCCTATGATGTATCAGGACCTGGAATGGCATGACGTTCCTTTCTGGAGCTATTTCTGCCAGATAAGCGACTCTACTACTTCTTATGGTTCATACTCAGGGGCTGTGCCTAACGAAAAAATTACCTGGGGCAAGTTGGATATTAATACGCCCAAATTCATAGTAGAAAGCGATGCTACAATTGTGTGTCCGTTGATCTTTGCGTGGATATTGGGGTGGTAAACAACACTCTTCTCGCTAAAAAGGCGGATTAGGCCGAAAAGTCTTCACCCGTTGCTTCGTTAACAAAAGCAACGGGTCTCTTTCCTTTCTTCGTAAATACAGGCCGGAATGGGTTTGTATATTTGTATCTATAAAAATTCAGTGAGTTATGATCAAGACAGGTAATCCAATTATCAGCATTTATACAGAAATGACGCCTAACCCGGAAACAATGAAGTTTGTGGCCAACAAACTTTTATACCCTGGCAAGAGCATTGATTTTCCTGATGCAGAAAGCGCCAAGCCTTCACCACTTGCGGTAGAATTGTTTGGTTTTCCTTTTATCAAAGCTGTTTTTATTGCCAGCAATTTTGTTACGCTGAGCAAAACACCTGACACTGACTGGCAAGATGTAATTCCTTCTATCCGACAATTTTTGAAAGATTACCTGGAAGAAGGAAAAGCGGTGATCAATGAAGATGAGGTTGTGAGCATAAAAAAAGAAAGCAGCAACGAAATAAGTGCCGATGATGATGACGTGGTAAAACGTATAAAAGAACTACTGGAAAATTATGTAAAGCCTGCTGTTGAAATGGACGGTGGTGCTATTCAATTTAAAAGTTATGATGATGGCGTGGTAAACCTGATGTTGCAGGGAAGCTGCAGCGGATGTCCTTCGAGTATGATCACATTAAAATCCGGAATTGAAGGAATGATGAAGAGAATGATACCGGAAGTGAAAGAAGTTGTTGCAGAAGCAGAATAACCATTCATAAAGATTTTAAGAAATAACGGAGCGAACCTGGTGTTCGCTTTTTTTATTTTAATATGTTTACCGGATAATAAATAGCCATGAACCAAACAAATGCTCATGCAATTGAGACTTCAGAACTCAATTACATGTTTCGCCACGGAAGAAAGGTGGTGAACAATGTAAGTTTAAAAGTTCCCGTAGGAAGTATATTCGGATTCCTGGGTCCGAATGGCGCCGGTAAAACAACTACTATACGACTGCTTACCGGTATGCTTGAAAATGATCGTGACAATATTACTATTTACGGCAAATCATTAAAGAAAAATCTTCCCGGCATTTTTGAAGGAATCGGTTCGTTGATAGAAACTCCTTCACTCTATCTTCATTTGAATGCCCGTGACAATTTAAAAGTGATCACCCGTTTAAGAAAAATGGATGAAAAAAAAGTTGATGAAGTTTTACAGGTTGTTGGTCTTTACAATGACCGCAAAAGAAAGGCGAAAGAATATTCACTTGGTATGAAGCAAAGATTGGGCCTTGCAATGGCCTTGTTGCCTGATCCATCCTTACTAATTCTTGATGAACCAGCAAATGGGCTTGATCCTGCAGGTATCATTGAAATAAGAGAACTGCTGAAAAGACTGAATAAGGATCATGGTAAAACAATTTTTGTATCGAGCCATTTATTGAATGAAGTAGAAAAAACCTGTACACATGTTGGTATCATACATAAAGGTGTCATGCAATTCCAGGGAACAATGGCTGACTTGCAGGAAAGTGCCGGTCATGGTAAACTGGTAACGATAAAAGTGGATGATACAGCAAGATGGAAAAATTTGTTTACAGAAAAATATCCGCAGGCAACAGCTTTATTAAGTAACGAATTTGTTTTGCCGGTTGAGAATAGTGATGATATTACAAACATCACCCGTGAATTGGTGATGCAGGGAGTTCCGGTAAGAGGGGTTCGCACTAATGAAGGATTGGAAGAATGGTTTATTAAAATGACATCAAACTAATTGTTATGAATTTCTTTTCTGATTATATAAAAGCATTTAAAGCAGAGTGGTTAAAGTTGAGAAACTCTGGAACATTTTGGTTGGTACTGCTCATGGCTGCGTTTATTCCTGCGATCTTTACATTGGTCGGTTTATTAACAACTGAAAGTGATTTTACATTTGTTGCTTCGGAAAATTCATGGAAAAGGCTTGTCACCAGTTGCTTTCAAGGTTTTGGTCTTTTTCTCTTTCCAATTTTTCTTACACTTCTTGTGATACGTCTTACACAAATGGAACATCGCGGAGGTGGGTGGAAGTTGATAGAAGTACAACCAATTTCTAAACCTTCACTTTACCTGAGCAAATTCAGCATATCTGTACTGGTGGCATTCCTATGTATAGTTGCCCTTTTATTTTTTAGTTTACTAGGTGGCACTATTATTATGTTGGTAAAAAACAGTCCGGGTTTCACCCAACATTCAATTCCACTTGAATTCATCACTCGTTTCGGACTAAGATTACTCGTTGCGGGCTTGGGTGTTTTGGGTATTCAATATTTATTTTCTGTTGTCATCAGCGGATTTCTATTCCCCTTTTCTATAGGGTTGGTTGGCACAATTGCAGGATCAATATTTTTTGCAATGCGTAAAGTATTATGGTGGCCATACATGGCTCCGGGGCTTACGGTACTAAATCCGGATGGCAGTAGTGCAGGAAATTTTCTGATGTATTATGAATGGCTAAGTATTGCGTGGATGGTGACTGCATTATGGCTTGGCTATCAATGGTATGTGCGAAAAACTTTTAAAAGAGCTTTCTTTAAACCCATTCCAAGGATCCTTTATATGCTTGTGCCCTTGGGTTTGTTCGTCGCAGTCTTTTTATATATAAATAAGCCAATTCAGCTCCCTTCACATAGTCGTACTGTAATTGCCGGAACTGTTGAATCAAAAGATAAATTCCAAACGGCATATTTGTTTGCTGAGCCCCTGATGGATACTGTTCTTGAAATTCCCATAACTGATAATCGATTTAGTGCAAGCACGGAAAAAAATATTCCTGCGGGTGTTTATTCATTTAGACTGGGTGCCATCAATCAAAAGATCTTTTTTGGAAACAAGGATAGTTTGTTCCTTAAGGTAAAAATTGATGGCATTAGTAATCGGCTTACTTCATCAGGAACCAGGATCCCCGAAAATGAGTATTTAAGAAATGGAACCGATAATAATGACAATGGTAGTGATAAATATAGGCTGGAACATTATGGTTCTGAAATGACACCAAAAGCATTTGCGGCTGAGGTCATGCGGCTTTGGAATGACGAGGTTGATAACCTGGATAATTATAAAACAGCAGATAATTTTAAACCAAACAATGATTTTATTGCTTTACAGAAAAAATTACTTTCTCTATACTACATAAAGTTACTCGATGGTAAGTATGCACAGTGGTTCAAAGTGTATCATCCAACCGAAACATTGGAATTTCCAAAATCTGTTGATGCGATCAGGAATGCAGTTAGTTATAATGATAGCACTCTTCTTAGTTACTCTATGTATCGTGATAACATTGCTGACTATTATCAGCAGAAATATAAATTGAATCCTTCCAATGATACGGCTTATATCTCAAAAGTAGCAACCGTATTACCAGCAAGCACATTAAGAGATTATCTTGTTTATAATAAAATAAAAGGACTTGTTGGCAGAACAAGGGATAGTGCAAGCAGGGAAATGCTGATCGAAAAATATCTTCCGGTTATCTCACAACAAAAAACACAGCAGCAAATACTGGCGCTGCATTACACGTTAAATAGTTTAACTCGTGGAAGTGCCGCTCCTGATTTTACTACTACAGCATTAAATAAAGACTCTTTCTCTCTTAAAAATTTTAAAGGACGTTATGTGGTGATAGATGTATGGGCGACCTGGTGCAGAACTTGTACTGGGCAATCGGCCATCTTTGAAAAGATTGCAGAACAATATACAAGTCCTTCGGTTGCATTTGTTGCATTATCCATTGACGATAGTAGATGGGAATGGCAAAATGAAGCTAGTCAAAGATCAATGCGGGTGTTGCATTTGCGTAGTAATAATAAGGACCAGTTTAGCAGATCTTATGGCGTTGATTATATGCCTCGTTATATTTTATTAGACCCGGATGGTAAGATATTGAATGCACAAATGCCCGAACCAGGTAACCCTGCTTTTATAGAGTTATTAAAAAGAGAAATTCCCGGATTTACAAGCTTATAAGAGATGAAACATTTCTTTTTTATTCTTATTTCATTTTTAAGTTTCTATTGCTGTGTTGCACAGGAAGAATATTCTATTCAGGATCTGAAGTCAGGAAAATTTAAAGAAGACAGCAGTTATATTTATTTGCTTCCTTTTGAAAACAAAAAGAAAGTTTTTTTAATACAAGCCTATGAAAGCAAGATGAGCCATAAGGGTGAACGGGCATTAGATTTTAAAGTAAAGAAAGGAACAAAAATTTGTGCAGCAAGAGATGGTGTGGTTATTGCAGCAAGAGAAGATTCTGATGAAGGCGGACTAAAACCGGAAAATCTTTCTGATGGTAATTATATTTCTATACAACACAAAGATGGGTCTGTTGCGCATTACTGGCATTTGAAAAAAGAAGGAGCAGAGGTTAATGTTGGTGATACTGTTTCTGCCGGTCAACTGATTGGTGAAAGCGGCAACACGGGTTACTCTGCATTTCCTCATTTACATTTTGAAGTTGTGGGCAATGATGTAAGTGGCAATTACAAACAATTGGCTACACGTTTTAAAACAAAGAAAGGAATTAAATACCTGCGGCCATCAAAATTTTACCGGGCTATCCATTGATGGAAAAAGGTTTTTAGTCCGGGCATTATTGTTTAACTTTCAAAAAACAAGGCTATGTTAGTAGTGTATATTATTTTAGGTATTATCCTCGGCATTTTACTGCTTGCTTACTTAATGCCTTCAAAGTTCATGGTTGAAAAAACAACGATCATAAAAAAATCAGTGGCCGAAGTAATGGACAAAGTTGGCAATCTTAATTTTTACAGTCAATGGAATCCCTGGCAGCAGGCGGATCCGACAGCCAAAGGAACGATAACGGGTACACCCAAAACACCCGGACATAAATATGGATGGGTGGGAAAGAAAACAGGGGTCGGATTTTTAACTCTCAATTCTATTGACGACAAACATATTCACTTCGATCTGGAATTTATAAAACCATGGAGCAGCAAAGCAAAAGATAACTGGTTGTTTGAAGAGTGGGGCGATGGCAGCGAAGTAAAAGTAACCTGGCAAAACAGTGGTGAATTACCCTGGCCAATGGCGAGATTGATGGGTCCGATGATCAATAAACAACTCAATCAACAGTTTGAAGCAGGACTGCGTAATTTGAAAAAAATGTGTGAAGCATAATCGCAGATCGATCTGAATTTCATGAATTGCCTATTGTTTTTGTTTTCCAGTTTACATTTCTTTCATTCAGGTAATTCAACACAAAATCAAAACAGTTTTTATATTTACCAACCAGTTCAGGTGGAAAAACTCCTTTCTCTGAAAAAAGATCTTGCGCCAGTAAGTTCACAACAGCGGTACAGGTGTATCCTGTAGTACGTGCCATAGAGGATGTTTTTGTTTCCTTGTCGTAATAATCAAGCAGGCTCCACTCAATCGTTTTACCTTCTCCATGCAATATCACTTTCATCACAGTCAGTTCTTCTTCTTCCAGGCCCAACTTCCATTCATTAAATAAAATCTGTGAAGTGACTTTTAAAGGTGAAATTTCTACTCCATTTACCTGGATCGGCTTTTCACTAAAGAAATTACTTTCCTTCAAAGAAATAATTATATCAACATGACCCGGATATCGCATTGTTTTCTCTTTTTGGTTTTTGATATGTGGCATTGTATATAATAAAGAACGCAACCCATCTGTGTTAAATGCTTCCAATGTGCCTACTTCATCAAACTGCAACCACTCTACTTCGCTTAAAGCAGGCTTGGTAAAAATAAACCCATTTTCCATTAACCTTGCTGGTCTTATGTATTCTTCAATTACATCTGCCGGTGAAAACGGAGCTTTGTATTGAAATGGTTTCTTTCTCACTTTCGGTAAACCACCGACATATATTTCAATCGCATCAATTTTCATTTCTTCATTATATCGGCCGACAATGAAATTGCTCATACCTGGTGCTACGCCACAATCAGTAATAACTGTAACCCTTTTTTCTTTTGCCAGTTTATCCAGTTGCAAAACATCTTCAGGAAAAAAAGAAATATCAACAATATTCTTTCCGCAATTGATCGAAGCTTCCAGTACTTTATAGCCCATAAAGCCCGGAACCGCGTTAACAATTATATCAAATGAAGAAAGATGTTGCGGGTAAGATGAATAATCACTGAGATCTGCCTGCTGTGTTTCAATTCTTGGGTTTCTTTTTTTCAGCATATCGAGATTAGTATTGCTTACATCAAATGCAGAAACATGATGACGGGAAGCAAGATCCATTGCGATAGCACTGCCAACCATTCCAGCGCCTAACACTGCAACTTTCATATAGCAAATTTTTGGGAAAGCAAAGATGCAGAAATTAAAATTTATACCACGGCGACGTTTATTTTTAAGCAAGTTTCGGGTTGATTTGGCTTTTGTATGTAAATAGTTTTTTGTTAAATTGAAAACAATGATAGATTACGAACGCATAAAAATGCAATTGAATTCATTCGATCAAACTTCCAGTAACAGCCGGATCTTGATGCGGTGGCAAAAAAAGTTTATCTAAGTCCGTTTTATCGGAGTCTCTTTTTTGTGAAGGCGCCGACTGAACAGAAATTTATATTCCTATATAACTATTACGATAGTACTTCCCCCGTTACATGTAGCAACTTTACCTGTGACATAAAACCCCCAATATTTATTGATAGTGGAGAATTATCCTCATCTTATAAGAAAGGGAATGTGGCAAGTCAAAAAACAGCCAGTATTAAAATGAGGCCGAATTTTTGTTCTGCAAACATTACACTAATCGACCCCTACTAATGTTAGCTAAAACCGCGATGATAATTGATGATGATGAAGACCTTGGCCGTCTGTTAATTCCGATGCTCGAAGCAAGGAAGATATTGACTTTACCTGTCTATTCGTTACACGAAGCTGAAGAATACCTGAGTTATATGAAGCCTACTGTTATCTTTCTCGACAATAGTTTTCCGGAAGGATTAGGTATAAACTTTATTCGCAATATTCATCTCGCAGATGAAGAGATAAAAATTATTATGATGACAGCCGAGTCAGCGAAATGGATAGAAGAAAAAGCAAAGGCAGAAGGTATCAACTACTTTCTCAGAAAACCATTCAGCATGAAGACGATCAATACTATTCTCGATAAGCTCGAACTTGGCAGAAAGTAGATGATGCTTTTACACCACTGTGGTGAGTCTGTATATTTAGCGTAGCATCAAACCCTCCCCAAATTCTCCATAGTCATTTCATTCTTAATATTTCCAGTGTTCAATGTGGTTCCTGGTTCAAACAAAACAACATGCACTTCGTCTTTTGCATTGGGCCTATGTTCAACACCCCTGGGCACTATTATAAATTCACCTTCATTGACAGTAACTGTTTTATCCAGGAACTCCATATCAAAACTTCCTTTCACTACATAAAACAATTCATCCTCCTGCTCATGATGATGCCAGACAAATGGGCCTTTGAACTTCACAAGCTTTACTTGCTGGCCATTCAGCTTACCGGCGATCTTTGGATTCCAATATTCGGAGAAGAGAGAAAACTTTTCGGATAGATTGACTTTTTCCATTTACTAAAATTAGTAAATGAAACCGAAAGTGATTCGGGGTATAGTTCTATTCTAGATCTTCAAAACTCCCTGGAAATAATCCAGCAAACGGGTACGGAAAACATATTCATACCGTGCCTGTGTTAAATTGACCTTTGTTCTGTCAAGATTATTTTTACTGATGAGGTATTCAGCAGAATTAATTACACCGTTCTCAAAACGTACCTCTGCAGCACGGAATGATTCTTCAAAATCCCTGACCTGCTCTGTTAAAATTTTATACCTGTCATAGGAAGAAGTCATATTAAGATGCGCCTGTTCAATTTCACGTTTCAGCTGAGTTTTAGAATTTTCTGATTCAAGTTCTGTGTTCTTCAAACTGAGATTAGATAGCTTCACCTGGTTCCTTGATTGAAAACTATTGAATAATGGTATCTGCATATTAACCCCGAAGTAAGTACCAATGTTATTATTAAGCTGTTTGGTATAAGCTGTTTTAGTTGATGAGTAATTTTGCTCCTGTTTTAATACCGGGTTATGAATTCCATTAATGATCACATAACTACCGGTTTGTACTTCATTAGTTGTTGTTGGTGTTAATGTTTCTGCAAGACTGGAATAACTGCTGAAAAGATTTCCGTTAAGGCTGATAGTGGGGTAAAAACCGGATCGTGAAACCTTGAGTGCTTTTTCAGCGCTTTTTACTCTTAATTCATTTGCCCGTATCAAAGCAAACTGCTGCAAGGCTGTATTATATATATCTGATGAACTAGCCGCATAGCTTGTAATAGATAATGATGCTTCATCTCTTTCTAATTGCAGTTTTGAATTATAATCGATATTCATCAACTGGCACAGATTCAATTTGGCTTGTTCTACAGCATTTGCAGAATTAATGATAGAAATTTCCTCAGTTGCCAGTTGTCCTTTTAGATCTGCCAGCAAATAGTTTCCAGATGCGCCTTCCTTTACCATTACATCCATTCTCTCCACTTGTTTTTTAGTTACATCAGCCTGTCCTTTACTTATAACAAGAATATCTTCATTGCTTAACACCTGCAGGTAAGCAAGAATAATATTAAGCGTTAAATTATCTTTCGATTGCTGCAGATCCATTTTGGTAGCTTCATAAGTCAGGTTGTTTTGTTTGATCAAATTCTGCAGACGCATACCGTTAAATAAAACAACGCCGCTGCTCAATCCAATATTGGATGATGTGAGTTGTTGATTGATGTAACTGTTGGTCAGTGGGTCAACATTTCGTCCCTTGTTAAGTCCATATCCAAAACTTCCATTTAGGTTTGGAAGCATATCAGATTTTGCCTGCTGGCTGTTAATGGCCGCAGCTTCTGTTTGCAAGCCCGATTGTTTTACACGTATATTATTATTTATACCTGTTTCAATACATTGCTTCAGCGTCATTTTGTTTTCCTGTGAATACAGTTGAACAGAATATGTTGCTACAATAAAAAATAAAACTACGATCCGCATATCTTGATGTTTAATATTATTTATTCTTCCGGAGTTTTAAGCCCGGTAATTGTTATTAGTTTTCGATCCTTCCGTCAAGCAGGCTAATTATCCTTGAGCCATAACCTGCATTTTTTTCTGAGTGAGTAACCTGGATAATGGTAACACCCTCATTATTTAATTGTTTAAATAATTCCATGATCTCTTCTCCCTGTTTTGAATTGAGATTACCTGTAGGTTCATCTGCGAGCAATAGTTTTGGTTTTGCGATCAATGCTCTCGCAATACCTACCAGTTGTTGTTGTCCGCCTGATAGCTGGCTTGGGAACAGATCTTTCTTACCAACAATATTAAAACGATCCAGCATATCGGCTACCATTGCTTTACGTTCAGAAGTTTTTAGATCCTGGTAAATAAGAGGTGTTTCAATATTTTCATAAACAGTTAGCTCATCGATCAAATGATATTGCTGAAAAACAAACCCGATATACTGTTTATACAAAGCAGATCTTTGCTTCTCTTTCATTTTATGAACCGACTCATGCAGGAAATGATACTCGCCTTCATCAAAACCATCCAGCATACCAATTACATTCAGCAAGGTTGATTTACCGGAACCAGATGGCCCCATGATAGAAATAAATTCTCCTTCTTTTACTTCAAGGTCAATATCCTTCAGCAAAAAAACTCTTGCCCCGCCTACATTAACCCATTTAAAGATTTTCTTCAGATTTAATAACATAGTTTTTATTTTATTCTATTCGCAATGCTTTAACCGGTTGCCGCCAGTTATTTTAGTACAAGATTTATACGACCGCTATTTTTAATAGTAACCGGGATTCCCCCACCGTTTAGTTTACCGTTTATCTCATCGTCTTCAATTGATCCACTGAAGTTGCTCAGCTTTTCTGTTTTAATTTTTGATCCTTTCACTTTCAGGTCTATCCCTTTATTTGGAATTTCTGCATTAATACTACCTCCTGAGTTACTTATCTTAGCATATTTGCCCAGCTCGATTATTTGTATATCAATATTTCCACCACTCGTTGAAGTTTCAAGGCTGCATGATAATTTTTGCAAATCAATATTTCCACCCGAAGTATGAGCCAAAAGCTCTCCTTTAATAAGTTCTCCGCGAACACTGCCTCCACTGGTAGTAGCATCAATATTTCCATTTAGATTATTAAGTCGTATTGAGCCGCCGGAGGTAAGCAGCTTTATTTTGCCGGTGCAATTATCTGCTTCGATGCTGCCGCCACTTGTGGTGAGATCAATGTCTTCATTACAATCTTTTGCATGAATGCTGCCACCCGATGTTCGCCCCTTTACATTTCCCTTTAATTTATCAACATGCAAGCTTCCACCGCTAGTAGTAAAACGTTGAGTGCCGGATAGATCAGTAAGATGAATGCTGCCTCCGCTTGTTGTTAGCTCAGTAGAAACATTTACCGGAGTATATATTTTAAAAGAAATAGATAAAGCGTTCTTCCAGTTATTGTTTTTCTTCTTTGATTCAGCAATTGCTGTAAGTTTTCCGTTAACAACAGAAACTGTTAAGTTATAATCCTCATCCAGTTTCTTTTGTATTTCCTCCTTAGAAAACGAAGCGTTTTTACCTTTGTTAGATGGCCATACAAATACTTCAACCTTCGCCTGGCCTGCTGAGCCTGTCACGGTTATACTACCACCTGATGTTTCTGCTTCAACATTTTTAATTGATTCACCGGCAAACGATTTGGTTAAATAAGGTGCGTCGTTTTTATCCTGTGCGGATAATGCTATTGAAAAGCAGCTTATCACTAAAAGAAAGAAATACTTTTTCATATTAAAATATTTAAAGGTTTAAATTTCATTTATTCGGTTCTCAATGATTTTACCGGGTTTGCAATAGCTGCTTTGATTGCCTGGAAGCTTACCGTAAACAATGCAATAGACACAACTAGTAATGAGGCGAATGCAAACAGCCACCAGCTTATTGTAATTCGATATGGAAAATTTTGCAACCATTTGCTGGCTGCAGTGTATGCTAAAGGTGATGCAATAACCAAAGCAATTATTACCAGCTTTATAAAATCGGTCGAAAGCGTTGTAGCAATATGTTGCACGGATGCACCAAGCACTTTGCGTATGCCGATCTCTTTGATTCTTTTCTCTGCCGATAAAACAGATAATCCAAACAAACCAATGCATGAAATAAATATGGTAAGTAATGCGCCGAATAAAATAATCTGTTTCCATTTTTCGACATCGGCATATTGTTTCCTGTTTTCATCGTTTTTAAATACATACGCATAAGGGATCATCGGGTAAAACTGCTGATATGTTTTTTGTACCCATTTTAAACTTGAAGTTGCTGTGTTTGGTTTTATCCTGATATAATAAGTTCCATATGAGCCATTCATGTTAAATAATTGCGGCGTTATTTTTTTGGTTAATGATGCAAAGTGATGATCTTTTACCACGCCGATTACATGATACGTTTCATTGCTGCTTCCCAAAATCTGTAAAGTTTCACCAACCGGGTTTTTCCAGTGTGCCGCTTTTACAAAACTTTCGTTCACGATAACAGATTGTGTAGCATCTGCGGGAAATGCTGTTGAAAAATTTCTTCCTGCTGTTAACGGAATTTTTAATAAAGGCAAATAATTTTCATCAACAGTTTCACCGGCAAAGTATACGCTAGAACCAACCGGGTTTTTTGTCCCTGAGCCCCATTGGCCGGCATTCCTTACACTAACGCCGGCAATGTTTGGGTTCTTGAGCAATTCATTTTTAAAAGCAGCAGCATCGCCAGGTTTTAGTCCGTTTTTATTTACAACAACAAGATTATTGTCATCATATCCCAAGTTGGTTTTGGTTAATAAATTAAACTGTGCATAGATTATACCTGTGGCAATGATTAAAAATGAGGCCAGCGTAAACTGCAATACCACCAACGATTTTTGCAGGTAATTTTTTCCTGTTATCTGAAAACGGCTATACAAAGTTTGTACGGAATTGTAACCCGATAGCACCAATGCAGGATAAAAACCTGCAAGCAAACCTGTGATGATATACAAAGCAATATAACCTGCAATCAATTTTGCATCGAACAAATAAGAAATGGCCAATGCTTTATTGGCAAGCTCATTAAACAATGGCAATAACAATTGCACCAGGGCAATAGCTAATAGAAATGCAACCGTGCAGAGAAAAAACGACTCGCCGAGAAACTGAAATATCAATTGCTTTCTATCACTGCCCATCACTTTGCGGATGCCGATTTCTTTGGCCCGCTTTACAGACCGTGCAATAGTGAGGTTCACAAAATTGATACAGGCAATCAACAACACAAACAATGCAATGCCCGAAAGTAAATAGGAATACATCGGGTTGCTTGCGTTAGTTAAACCATTGTTCGCAGGCAGTTGCGTGTTCAAATGCATGTCAAGATACGGTTGCAAAAAATAGGTGCCCATTGGAATATCATCAGGATTGCCACCATCATTTTTCAACATTTCATAAAAAGTTTCTTTCGCATCTGCAACATAAAAGCTTTGCATTTGTTTTTCCACTGCTTGCTGGTTTACGTTATCATCCAATACTACAAATGTGGTCAGAAAGGAATTAAACCAGTTATGTGTGTCCTTTGCATCAGCATCAGATACTTTGAATGGTAGCAGGACGTCAAATTGCAGGGAAGAATTTTGCGGGCAACGTTTTGCAACGGCTGTTACTTTATAAGGAACAAAGCTGGTATCTTCTTTTACCATCAGCACTTTGCCGGCAGCATCGGTTGTGCCAAAATATTTTTTTGCGGCATCTTCGTTCAATACAATGGAATGTGGTTCTGTTAAACAGGTTTCAGGGCTTCCAGATAATAAAGGGAATGTAAGTACAGAAAAGAAATTGGAGTCAACATGTAACACTCCATTCTGTTCCTGCACGCCGGTTTCATTTTTTATGTCTTTAGCTCCGCCCTGCACACGAACAAAAGATTTTATTCCGGGAACATTTTGCGTAAACCTCGGTCCCTGTAAAAAACCAGTGGTGCCATTTACATTGTTGCCGTTTGATTTTCTGGCAATGCGGTAAATATTGTTTACATTTTTATGAAACCTGTCGAAGCTTACTTCATCTTTTACATACAAAACTATAAACATGGCGCATGCAAGCCCGATGCTTAAACCAGCAATGTTGATGAAAGAATAAATCTTGTTTCGTGCAAAATTTCTGAATGCCGATTTGAAATAGTTTTTTATCATTACGATAATTTTATTCGCTTCTTAATGACCTTACGGGGTTAACGGTTGCTGCCCGCAAAGCCTTATACCCGACAGTTATCCATGCAATCAGTATCGAAGCTGCCATTGCAATCACGAAGACACCAGCGCCAATGTCAATCCGGTAAACGAAGTCTTTTAACCAGGTATTCATTAAATACCATGCAACAGGCGCAGCCAGCACAAATGCAATGGTGATCAGAATTGTAAACTCACGGGAGAATAAATACATAATACTCTGCACACTTGCTCCCAATACTTTTCTTATGCCCACTTCTTTTGTTTTTTGTACTACCATAAATGAGATTAACCCATACAAACCCAGGCAACTGATAAAAATGGCAAGCAGCGCATATACTTTATACATATTGCTCAGCCGCTGCTCTGTTTCATAGAACCGGGTAATATTATCATCCAGGAAAACTGAATTATATACATACTCGGGAAAATATTTATCCCAGATAATTTTTATTTCATCATTAGCCTTAGCAAGGTTGGCGCTGGAGAGCTTGATGCCTGCAGTTCTGTAAAATCTTTTTTGTGGGGACAGAGCGATTGGTTGTATTACATCCCGCAAAGATCCCTGCTTAAAATCCTTTACCACACCCACTACCGGCATAGGCTTTCTTCCACCAAGCCGAAACATTTTTCCAATAGCATCCTGCGGATTCGTTACGCCACATTTTTTAAGCAGCGTTTCATTCACTACATATTCACGACAGGTATCACTCTGTCCATAAAATCGTCCTGCGATCAACTGCAAGCCATATGTGTTTATATAATTATAGTCAGCCAGCTTTAGTTGCACATTAAAATCACGGTCTTCCATTTTATCAAAAGCAAAGTTGCCATCCCATGTATTTTGTGTAGAAGGTGCATCAAACGCAAAACTTACATTTTTTATATCACTCCTGGCCATTAGTGCATCGCGGAAAGCATCATGTCTTGAGCGGCTTAAGCTGTCAAAATTCATATTTACAATAAGCAGCGCATCTTTATTAAAACCTAAATCAGACTTTCTGATAAAGCTCATCTGGCTGATAGCAATAATCGTAGCGATGATAAAAATCTGCGAGAAAGCAAACTGTAAAACCACCAGTACACGACGTAAAGAAACACTTCCTACTTTGGATGTATTGATCTTATTTTTAATAGCTTCCACTGGTTTAAAACGCCCCATGATAAATGCAGGATACAAGGCGGAAAGAATGATAGTGACAAGTGTAATACCGAGGATAAATAAAAAACTCCCCGTATTAAAAATGCTGAGCTTGTCCTGTACCACCATAATATTTTTAATAAATGGCAATGCGAAGTAAGCAAGCAAAACTGCCAGTGCTGTTGCTGAAATTACAACGGCTGATGTTTCCATAAATACCTGCATACGCAGTTGCGCCCTGCTGCTACCCATTACTTTTCGTATGCCCACTTCCCTGCTTCGTGTCACAGCCAGTGCTGTTGACAGGTTTACAAAATTGATACAGGCCATCAGTATGATGAGGAGCCCAATAAAAGCAAGCGTGTATAAAGATATCTTACTGGTGACATGAGAACCGTTGGTTTCAAAGCGATCATCGAAATGAGTCTTTTCTATCGGGTTCAGGAAATGAGTTCTTGTAGTTTGCGGATTTTCTTTGTGATATTTTTTATTGAACAAGGCAAGCTGCTGATCAATTGCTGCAGTATTAATGCCTTTCGGCAAATAAACATACACCTGGTGATTACTGGTGTTGGAGCCCCAGTCATCGAAGGGCCATGTCTTGTCGTTGGATTTAAACCCTTCATAAGAGGCCACTAACTTAAAAGGAAAATCACTATTTGCCGGTACATCTTCGAAGATTGCTGCTATTTGAAAACCATGTTCAGAGTTATCAATATTGATTGTTTTGCCAACTGCCTCATTCCAGTTACCAAAATATTTTTCCGCCTGCGATTTGCTGATAGTAGCGCTGTTTACATCTTTCAGTGCATCAGCGTTGCCCAACAAAAATTTTAATTCAAAAATATTGAGTAGTTCAGGGTCACCATAAAACACACCGCTTTCTTCGAGAAACTTATTATTGGTCGTGTTTACTTTATTATTATTTACAGTTACCTGTACACCTGATTCCTGCATAAGTTCCGCAAATTTGTATTGCGGAAAATCCTGTCGTAAAAACTTAATGGCTGGAAAAGGCACGCCCCCGGAAAAATGTTCTCCATCCCCGTCCACATCTTTGGTTACAACCTGGTAAATACTTTTGTACCCGGCAAGATGTTTATCGTAACTGGTTTCGTATTGTATAACAAGGAATACAATGATACATGCAGCTAATGCTACACCTAAACCTAAAATATTCAGCATTGCATATTTGCGATTTCGCAACAGGTTTCGGAATGCCGTTTTAAAATAGTTTTTTATCATAATAACTATTATTCTGTTCTTAAAGATTTAATCGGGTTTGCAATGGCAGCTTTAATTGCCTGGAAGCTTACGGTGATCAAAGTGATCAGCAATGCCGATGCTGCAGCCCATACAAAAACCTGCCAGCCTATCGTTATTCTGTAATCATAGTTTTCAAGCCAGCTGCTGGAAAAATAATATGCAAGCGGAGCGGCAAAAACACAGGAGAGGATCACTAACAAGACAAACTCTTTTGAAAGTAATCTCCATAAATTAACCACACTTGCACCTAATACTTTTCGTATGCCGATTTCTTTAGTTCTTTGTTCAGCTACAAAACTTGCCATCCCAAATAATCCAAGGCAAGAAATAAATATGGCAAGCACGGCAAAATAGAAGGCAAGTTTTCCAACTCTTTCTTCTGCCCTGAACTTGTTTCCAAATTCTTCATCAATAAACTTGTAGTCGAAGGGCACAGCGGGTACATATTTTTTCCAGAGCTTTTCAATAGTGGCTAATGACTGACTGGTACTTTGTTTTGGATTAAGCCTTAATATGAGATTATACATATTCTCATACTTATCGATATGGTATAATGAAGGACGAACAGGATAGAAGGGTGATTCCTGCATGATATCATTAACAACACCGATAATTGTGAATGGTTTGCCTTCCCATTTCAAGATTTTTCCAACCGGCTCTTTAAATCCGAGAAAACTGGCTGCTGATTCATTAATGATAAATGCCAGGGAGTCTGTTGCATAATCTCTTGAGAAATCTCTTCCTTCCTTGATCTTCCAATTCACTGTTTTTCCAAATTCATATGACACCCTGCTATTAGGAAAATCTACTGCAAGGTTAGGGTCCTTACCTTCCCAATCAAATCCTCCATTAGAATTCCATACCTGTGTCATTGGGCTATTGGAAGCAGTCATTTCTTCAATAGCACCAGAGCTCTTTAATTCATTTCGCACCGTTTCATAATGATCTTTGATTTCTTTTTCCATCCCTAAATTGATCAAACCATTGCGTGTATAACCAATCGGCCTGTTTTTAGCATGGTTGATTTGCTGATAAATGATAATAGTACCGATTATTAGTGCTACCGAAACAGTAAACTGTATAACAACTAAAACTTTACGGGGTACTGATGCAAGCTTACCGACACGGAAAGTTCCTTTCAACACTTTTAAAGGTTGGAATGAAGAAAGAAAAAGAGCTGGATAACTACCTGCAAGCAAACCTGTAATTATTATAAATACAAGACTGAAAGTCCAGAACAATGGATTTGTCCAACCAATTTCAATTTTTTTGCCCGCTACATCATTAAATAAAGGCAATAATAATTTTACAAGGATCAACGATAATGCGAAAGCGAGAAGTACTACCAGGTAAGATTCAGCAAAAAATTGCTTTATTAATTGCCAACGTAATGAGCCAACTGTTTTGCGGATGCCAACTTCTTTTGCTCTTTTTTCACTTCTCGCCGTAGAAAGGTTCATAAAGTTGATACAGGCCAGGATCAAAACAAAAACACCAATGACGCCAAAAATTCTGACATAACGAATATTTCCTCCTGTATTCTTTCCATTTTTGAATTCGTTATATAAATTCCATTTACTCATAGGTTGAAGAAAAATTATCCATTGGTATTTTTTTTCTTCATCGGTTACGTTGTCCAGTTTTATATTTTTGATCTTTGCCGATGCTTTTTCCATTTCAACATTGTCAGCTATTTGTACAAATGTTTGCGAGAAATTACTACCCCATGGTTCATTCATTTTATCTACCCAGGGATTTTGAATTAACCACAATTTCCATGGCATCATAATTTTTATATCCCGGAAGGAGGTGTTGTCAGGCAGATCTTCATACACACCTGTAACTTTTACATCGAACTGCCTGTCGAGTTTTAATGTCTTATTTATTGGATCTTCTTTTCCAAAAACAGCTTCGGCAGAAGATGCTGAAAGCATGATAGAATATGGATCTTTTAATCCTGCTCTTGTTCCTTTTAGCATTTTTAATGTCAGCATTTCAGGCGCATCGGGTTCGAAAAAAATACCTACTTTACTGATATGCTTATCACCTATTGAAAGCAAATGACCTCCAGCCCATGATGCCTGTACTACATATTTGAAATCGCTTCCATGTTTTGCACGTATCTCCGGGCCCATCAAAGCAGGATTAGCAACGCCTGTTTCCCATTTGCCGTTAAAGTTTACATGCCCCATTACCTGTGCAATGCGATCAATATTCTTATGGTATTTATCGTATGAGAATTCATCATATACCCATAAGCCAATCAATGTAGCTACAGCCATACCAACAGCAAGGCCACCAATATTAATAGCGCTGTATCCCTTACTCTTGATTATGTTGCGCCAGGCGATCTTAAAATAATTTTTTATCATGGCTATACTTTTTATTCTGTTCGTAATGATTTTACAGGATTTGCCAGTGCAGCTTTGATGGCCTGTAACCCGATTGCAAGCAGTGCTATTACCAATGCAGCAATGCCGGCTATTAAAAACACAACCCAGCTTATTAAGATCCGGTAAGGAAAATCATGCAGCCAGCTGTTCATCACCCACCAGGCAACAGGAACAGCAATAACAAAAGCGATAGCTATCAACAGCAAAAAATCTTTTGAAAGCAAATACAGAATATTTGGAACAGAGGCACCTAAAACTTTCCTTATTCCTATTTCCTTCGTACGCTGCAATACATTGTAAGCTGATAATCCCAGCAATCCAAAACAAGCAATGAGGATAGCTAAAAATGAAAACAAGCCGAACACCTTTCCAAACATTTCATCAGACTTGTATTGTTCATTAAATAATTCATCAAGAAAAAAATAACTGAATGGGCTTGCAGGAAAATACTTGGCCCATACTTTTTCAAGCGAACCAATTGACTGGTGTATCCCGGCAGTTTGAAATTTGACTGAATAAAAATTGTTGATCTCGGGTTTTGGAACAAAGACGACCGGCATCATTTCCCGGCTCAATCCCATTTGGTGGTAATTACTCACTACACCAATCACTTTTAACGAATCACGAAAATTATAAACCAATTCATCGATCGCTTTTGCGGGATCATTAATACCTAGAAGTTTTGCAGCTTCTTCGCTTAATACAATTGATTTCTTATCAGTAACATTATCCGAGGAGAAATTTCGCCCTGCTTTAAACTCCATATCATATGCTGAAAGAAAATCATTGTCAACATAAAGTGTGTAAACAGTAAAAGCATTCTTTTCTTTCGAATTCACCAGGTAAGCACCATTGGTCAGGTAAATCTCTTTACCCATTACTCCTGAAGATGCTGTTATACTTTTTATACCTCCAATCCGTAACACTTCGTTTTTAAAAGATTGAAATGAACTTTGATAAGCAGCGTCCTGGTTTGCGTTGGGCCCATCGAGTACCAATGTTTGATTTATATTGGCACCAAGTTTTTGATTTCTCATAAAATTTACCTGTTGGTAAATAATAATGGTACCTGCAATTAAAATGATAGAGGTAGCAAACTGACCTACGATCAACCCTTTTCTAACAATTGTGCCCCTTGTTGAATTTTTAAACATTCCTTTTAAAACAGCAATGGGATGATAGCCTGATAAAACGAATGCTGGATATATTCCTGATAAAAATGTTCCTCCAAAGAACAGGCATAAAAATCCAATCCAATAAAGTGCCGGCAAATGAAACCCGTGAGGTGAAGTACTTCCAATTAGCCTGTTGAATGAGCTTGTTAACCAAATCGCCAAACCTGCAGAAATTACAACTGCAATAATATTTAGCATGAAACTCTCTGTTAAGAATTGCCCGACAAGGTCACGGCGCAATGCTCCCAACACTTTTCTTACACCTACTTCCTTAGCTCTTTCTAATGAACGTGCCGTTGCCAGGTTTGCATAATTTATCCATGCGATCCCGATAATTAAAAAACCAACAAGAAAAAGAAATGAGACAGCTTTATCATCACCATTGACACCTGGTTCCTGGTTAAGATGAGACTGCAGATGAATATCTTTCAACGGCAGGATATATAGATCCTGCCTGTTGTTGCGGGCTATTCCTTGTGGACTATTTATGTACCGGTCGGAAAAAGCAGGTAGCTTGGATCCGAAATTTTTAGGATTTGTACCGGGACTTAATTGCAGGTACACATAATAATCATACCAGCTCAAACTTGTTTCAGGATCCAACCATTTCGGTGCTCCTAAGCTCCGGACCTTATCAACAAAAGTTGGGTAGGATATCAGATAATTAAATGACAAATGAGAATTAACCGGAAAATCTTTAAATATTCCTGTTATTTCATAATAGTAAACGTTTCCACCTTCTCTTACTGACATCTTTTTACCAACTGGATTATCAGTGCCAAAATATTTTTTTGCCATGCTTTCACTCAGCATCATTTTATTCGGACCGCTTAACGTCGATGCTGAGTTTCCATTGATAACAGGAATAGAAAACATACCGAGGAATGATGAGTCAGCATAGAATCCTTTGTTTTCAGAAGCTTTGATATTCTTTTCGTCGTTTGCAAGCACCACATTGCTTTGTACCATTTCGTTTTTTGCCCATGAAATACGGGTACTTACTAAGCGGCAGTAACTCTCTACTTCAGGAAAATCTTTTTTTAATAATGTGCCGAGTCCCGGGTAAACAGCAGCCGATTGCATTGTTAATTTTCCCTGGTCAGTTAAGTCAAGCCTCAGTCGTACAATTTGATCAGCTTTCTGAGGGAATGCATCATAGCTTTTTTCGTAAGCGACATATTGGAATATGAGAAGACAGCATGTGATACCAGCAACAAGACCAAGCACATTGAATAAACTCATTCCCTTTTTTTTGAGCAGGCTTCTTAATGCAATCTTCAAATGATTTTTAAACATATCTTTTATTTTTTATCGTAGCAGTAAACCAAATTGTTCTGTTTTATTCCGTTCTTAATGATTTTACAGGGTTAGCTAATGCCGCTTTTATTGCCTGGAAACTCACGGTCAGCAATGCAATTGCCAACGCCGCAATAATTGCAATACCAAATACCCACCAACTGATGCTAACCCTGTATGGAAAATCTTTTAACCAACTTTTCATTGCCCACCATGCGATGGGAAAAGCAATCAGAGAAGCGATCATAACTAACACAAGGAAATTTTTAGATAGCAACCCAACAATATCAAAAGCATTTGCTCCTAATACTTTTCTTATACCTAATTCCTTCGTTCTTTGTTCAGCACTGAATGCTGCCAATCCAAACAGACCCATACAACCTACCACGATAGCCATAACCGTGAATATCCAAAGCAGCTCACTTAATTTTCCTTCTGCTTTATACATAGTTGCATACGTTTCATCCATGAATTTGTAATCAAAAGGATAGCCAGGAGCAAACTTGTTCCATACTTTATTAATATGATCAATTGCGCTTTTTGTATCAGCAGTTCTCAATTTAACAGCTACTGTAGCTACATACTGCGGATATACGTGGATAACAGAAGGGGTAATTTTTTCATGAAGACTTTTATAGTGAAAATCTTCCACGACTCCGATCACTCTTCCTGTTTTTACGGGGTTTAATGTATCCAAGGGTAACCATTCATTCCAGCTCAATTTTTGGCCTACTGCTTTTTCAGGCGTACCAAATCCCCATTCTTTCACAGCAGCCTCATTAATGATGAATCCTTCTTTTACATCAGTAGCCATCTCGTTTGAAAAATCCCGTCCAGCAATAATTCTTAACCCCAATGTTTTGACATAATCATGATCACCAATAAAAACATTAGCAGCCCGATCCTTCTCTCCGTCATTTCCAAATGTCTTTACTCCGTCTCCTGCATACCGGTCTCCGGGTAACCCGTAACCTGCCGTAAGTGAAATAATATTTGAAGAACGTTTTAACTCATCTTTGAATGCATCTAACTTGTTTGTTATATCCTCTCTCACCTGGAAATAAACAACCTGCTCTTTATTAAAACCAAGGTCTTTATCGTTCAAATACTTTGTTTGTCTGTAAACAATTGTTGTGGAAACAATCAGTAAGACGGATAATGCAAATTGAATAACCACCAAAGCTTGTCTCAACCATGCGCCGCCGCCACTGCCAATAAGCTTTATATTCTTTAAAATTTTTATCGGTTGAAACCCTGATAGCACTAATGCGGGATAAATGCCAGCGATCATACCTATAACTACTCCCGCAGCTAATATTATTAAACCAAGAATTGGATTGGCAATAGGATTAAACTCTATTGATTTACCTGTAAATTGATTTAGCAATGGAACGATAAGGAACGTAGCAACAATTGCGAGCAGCATTGACAAAACAGAAAGCAAGATCGTTTCTCCAATAAATTGTATGATAAGTTGTTTCCTTTCTGCACCGATCACTTTTCTTACACCAATTTCTTTTGCTCTTCTGAATGACCGTGCAGTGGCAAGGTTTACAAAATTAAAACCGGCGATCACTAAAACAAATAATGCAATAATAGTTAATGCTTTTACATAAGTTTGATTACCCCGAACAGCATTATCGTAAATAAAATCTGCTGATCGAAGATGAATATCTTTTAATGGTTGAAAAAAAGGAAGAAATGTAGAACCGGCCTGTGTCAGTGTTGGAAATATCTCTCTTCTCACATGTGCCTGGAATTTATCCTGCAACTGTTTTACATCAGTTCCCTGTTTCAGCTTTGCATAAGTATAGAACTGGTGCCATGTCCATTTTTCCATTCGCTCTTTTGGTAAACCTGCAGATGACAATGACATGAGGTAATGAAAATCAAAATGAAAATGATCCGGCAGCTTTGCAAGCACTCCTTTTACAGTAAAGGTGTCCTTATTAATATAAATAGTTTTACCAATAGGATCTTCATTCTTAAAATATCTTTTTGCAAGATCTTCAGAAAGGACAACTGTTCCCGGATCTGACAATGCTGTCGCAGGATTGCCACGTTTGAAGTTCAAAGGAAAAATTTCAAAAAAAGAAGATTCAACAAACCAACCTTTGTCCTCATAATTCCTGTTCTCACCAACTTCCATCAGAAATTTATTAGTAGACATCAATATGCGGACTGTTGTATCTACTTCAGGGTAAGTTCTTTTAAGAAAACTTGCATAAGCCGGGGGCACAGGTGCACCATAAGTTATTGCATCATTATTCTTATGCTGCTCATATAAACGATAAACATTTTCTCCGCCGGGAATTTTTTTATCGTATTGCCATTCATCCCATACAAACAATCCAATTACAATACAGCCGATGATCCCGATAGTAAGACTTGAAATATTAATGATAGCAAACCCTTTATAACGAAGCAAATTCCTGACAGCTGTTTTTAAATAGTTTTTAAACATAGCTATGTTTTTATTCTGTTCGCAATGATTTTACAGGATTTGCAATAGCTGCTTTGATAGCCTGGAAACTTATAGTTACAAAAGAAATAATAACAGCTATCAATGTTGTCATTGCAAAAACCTGCCATGTAATGGAAGTTTTATAAGCGAAATTTTGTAGCCATTTATTCATAGCATACAAAGCAAGAGGCGAAGCGATAATAACTGCTATCACAACCAGTTTCAGAAAATCTTTTGATAGCAGGGCAACCACTCCATATATACTGGCACCCAAAACTTTTCGGATACCTATTTCTTTTGTCCGTTGTTCTGCAGTGAATGTGGCTAAACCAAAAAGCCCCAGGCAGGAGATAATAATAGCAACGATGGTAAAATAATTGATCAGGTTTGCTTGCCTGTCATCCTTTTCATAATTTTTTTGAAAATCCTGGTCAAGGAACCCATATTCAAAAGGTTCGTTCGGGTTCAATTTTTTCCATGAAGATTCTAAAACAGATAAAGATTGCTTTATGTTACCTCCATTAGAATGCGCAATCATATAATTGAATCCTGCATCTGCATCGCTATAAAAACGAAATGCAAATGGTTCGATAGCTTCATGCAGATCTTTAAAATGAAAATCCTTTACAACTCCAATAATAGTAAATCGGTTTTGCTCGCCGTCCCAATCAGCAGCAAGCCATTTACCAATTGCATCCTGGGCAGAAGCAAAGCCGTATTCTTTAACAGCCCTCTCATTAATTACAAAACTTGTAAGCGTATCTGCTGCAAACTCTGAAGAAAACAATCTACCTGCTACCAGTTTAACTCCTAAGGTTTGTAAAAAACTATTATCAACAAGATTGATATGAACCTGTTTTGAATTATTCATTGTTTGCCCCTGTCGATACATTAACCAATCCTGCGGATTAAAAATTCCGGGATAAGACATTGATGTACCTATTGAGCTTATACTTGTATTATTAACAATGCTTCCTTTAAATGCCTGTACACTGCTTTTAGCAGTTGATGTTCTTAACGGAATAATAATTTGCTGATCTTTTTGGAAACCCAGGTCTTTTTTCTGCAAGTAAGTCATCTGTTTAGCGATCACTACAGATGCAATAATTAATACAATGGAAATGATAAATTGAAAAACAACCAGGCCTTTACGCAATGAAATAGCCGCAAGTGAATTGCTAAACTTTCCTTTTAATACTTTAATTGGTCTGAAAGAAGAAAGATAAAATGCAGGATAACTTCCTGCAAGCAGGCCGGTTATTATTGCAAGAAAAATAAATACAACTCCTAAGATTATTTTTTGTTCAACTGAAATGTTCAACGTTTTTCCGGAAACCTGTTCAAAAACTGGCAGTAAAAGAATAGTAAAGATCATTGCAAAGACCAATGCTATTCCGGCCATAATTAAAGATTCACCCAAGAATTGCCGGAGTAAAGAATTTTTCTGTGCCCCTAATACTTTTCTCACGCCAACTTCCGCAGCCCGTTTCGCCGAATTAGCTGTAGAAAGATTCATAAAATTGATACAAGCAATTAATAAGGTAAGTATAGCAATAGAACCAAGAATGAATAGAGTTGTTTTGCTACCGCTTTCTGTCGTGCTATTTTTTGATATGCCGGATAAATAAATATCCGGAACCGCTATAGTAAAATATTTTCTTTGTTTGCCGGTTTGCTGCAAATGGTCGCTAAGATGTCTTTGAATAAAATCAGGAAATTTTTGTTCCAGTTTTTTTGCATCATCTCCATTTTTTAATAACAGGTATGTATAGAACATATTGTTATTAGCTAGACTTGGGTTGTCATTTGCAAACCGATCCATTTGCCCACCCCTGAAAGACATAAAAAATCTCGCATCAAGATGCGATGGACCCTGGGGGTTTTTAAAAACTCCTGTTATTCTAAAACTTGTATCGCCATTGGTACTGCTGCTAATACGGATGATCTTATTAATAGCAGATTCACTTCCAAAAAGTCTATTGGCTATTTCTTCATTTATTACAACTGAGTTTGGTTCTATCAGTGCGGTTCTGGAATCTCCTTCTCTAAATTGATAACTCAGGATCTGAAAAAAATTGGAATCAGCTAAAAATCCTTTTGTTTCATATAATGATATTAATTTATCATCACCCGTTTTTACCTGAAGCAATGTTTTATCGTCTCTGAAAAGATTCAGTATTCTTGCAGAAGATTCTACTTCCGGGTATTCCTGTTGAAGCATTCTGCCCAATGGCCCGGAACTATTGCTTCCAGCCTCCTCAATTCCCTGGTCAATAAAAACAGTTCCTAAGCGGAAAATGCGATCGCCATTTTTGTGATACTTATCATAACTTATTTCATGATAGATATAGAGGGTTATAAGAATACAACAGGTAAGACCAATAGAAAGCCCGAAAACATTAATGAAAGAAAATACCTTGTTCTTCGCCAGGTTTCTCCATGCTATTTTCAAATAATTCTTTATCATGGCTAATTATTTATTCTGTTCTTAATGATTTCACCGGGTTTGCCAGCGCAGCTTTTATTGCCTGGAAACTGACTGTAATCAATGCAATCAATAAGGCGATTACACCTGCGACTATAAAAACCCACCATCCAATATTTATTCTAAACGCAAAATCCTGCAGCCATTTATCCATAGCCCACCAGGCCAATGGAAAAGCAAAGACTGCTGAAATGATAACAAGTTTTAGAAAATCTTTTGATAACATCGAAACCACATTTGTTATGGTAGCTCCCAGAACTTTTCTTACTCCAATTTCTTTTGTACGCTGCTCAGCCATATAAGTAGCCAACCCAAACAATCCAAGGCAAGCAATAAGAATTGCAATGATGGCAAGGCTTAATCCTAGTTTTCCGGTTCTTTGTTCCACTTTATACATATTATCAAATCCTTCATCCATAAACTGGTAACTGAACGGCATGCCTGGGGCCATTGCTTTCCATTTGCTTTCAACATTTCTAATTAAATCTTTAATGTTGGTTGTACTTATTTTAAATGCAGTTGCCCATCGGCTGTCTTCAAGCCTGAAAGACAACGGGCCAATTGTTTGTTTCATTGATTCAAAATGAAAATCTTTAACTACACCAATGATCTCCCGGTAGATCAGCTTTTGTGTCCCTGCGTTTTGGAAAAAAGTATACAGTTTTTTACCTATTGGATTATCAAAGCCCAACAACTTTGCAGCAGTCTCGTTTATAATAGTAGCATTAGAATCTGTTCCGAATTCTTTGGAAAAATTTCTACCGGTCTTTATTTCCATTCCCATCGTTGACAGGTAATCGTAATCTATCGCCCAAACCTGCATATTTAAACTGTTCTTCGAATCCATTACCGCTTCTTTGGAAAAACTGTTATCATTTCTTGCATAGCCGGATATAGGAATAAAGCCGGCAAATGTGCCGCTTTTAACTCCGGCCATTTTTTTTATTTCCTCTTTAAATGGAATAGCATTATTTCCAAGAGCATTTGTACCATTGATAATTAAAACCTGGTCTTTATTAAATCCCAGTCTTTTTGATTGTATATAATTCAACTGCCTGTAAACAACGATTGTTCCTATAATAAGAACAATGGATATAGTGAACTGACAAACAACCAGCACATTTCTGAGTGTACTTTTCCGAAAGCCTGCATTTACTTTTCCTTTTAAAACTGTGATCGGGTTAAACGATGAAAGGAAGAAGGCCGGATAGATGCCTGCTAGTAAACCAACAATTACAGGTAATAAAATAAGGAATGGGAGATACTTTAATTGCAGCAATGAAACCATGCTGAGCTCTTTTCCTGATACTTGATTGAACCATGAAATGCAAAGTGCAACCAGACCAAAAGCGATAAGTGTAGAGATAATTGTTGTTAAGATCGATTCACTTAAAAATTGTCTGACCAAAGCATTTTTCTCAGAGCCCATTACTTTTCTTATACCGATTTCCTTTGCCCTGCCGGATGAACGGGCTGTAGAGAGGTTCATGAAATTGACACAAGCAAGCAATAAAACAAACAAAGCGATCACCGAAAAAATATATACATTCTGGATGTTTCCGTTAACTCCCAGTTCGGGATAGCGATCGGATTTCAGATGAATATCCGTTAGCGGCATCAGGCTATAGTCCAGTTTATTGCCGGCTTTCCTAAAATCATCCATGGAATTGATCTGCATGAACTGCTTTGCTTCTGCCAGAATGTATTTGTTGATTATCTGATCAAAGTTTTTTTCAAACTCTTTGTAGTTAGTCCCGGGCTTTAAAACAATATAGGTTTGAAAATTATTGCTTAAATAGGTACCCCATTGATAGTCTACATTATCCATCGAGAAAATAAAATCAAAATTGAAATGAGAAGCTTTGGGAATATCTTTAATAACTGCTGTTATTTTATAAAGGGTTTTTGTGTGATCGTTTGTTTCAATATTTTTTCCAATTACATCTGTTGTTCCAAAATATTTTTTTGCCGTTGACTCAGTAACAACAACCGTGTTCGGTTCATTCAATGCCGTTTTTGTATCTCCTGCAACTGCCGGAAGTGTAAATACATTAAATAAAGTAGAATCGGCATGAGCTACATTAGTCTCTGTGATATATTCATTGCCTTTCTTTATGAGCTTATTGCCACTGGATGCATAAAAGCGGACATACTCTTCTACCTGCGGGTAATCTTTTTTCAGCATTGCCCCCATTGGGTCAGGTGATACAGCAAGGTGTAAATTATTTCCTCCAAAGACAATGTCAGCATCGATCCGGTAAATGCGGTTTGCTTTTTCATTGTACTTGTCATAACTCAGTTCATCTGCAACATACAGTGCAATTAAAATAAAACAGGCAAGACCCGATGCAAGCCCCATAATATTAATAGCCGAAAAACCTTTGTGTTTCCAAAGGTTTCTAAATGCGATCTTGAAATAATTTTTAAGCATGGCTATACTTTTAGACTATACTAATATATTCTCGGTCACAGTCTGACCGTCCAGCATCCGAACTATACGGTGACTGTATTTTGCATCATGTTCACTGTGTGTAACCATGATGATCGTTGTTCCTTGTTCATTCAGATCAGTAAGTAATTGCATCACATCATTACCATTTGATGAATCAAGATTTCCTGTAGGTTCATCTGCCAAAATGAGTTTGGGATTATTTACCACAGCTCTTGCTACAGCTACACGCTGTTGCTGACCACCACTTAGCTGCTGAGGATAGTGATTACGACGATGCATGATCTGCATCTTATCCAATACTTCTTCAACTCTTTTTTTACGTTCAGGTGCTTTGATGCCCGTATAAATTAAAGGCAGCTCTACATTTTCAAATACAGTCAACTCATCAATCAGGTTGAAGCTTTGGAAGACAAAACCGATATTTCTTTTACGCAGGTCGGCCCTTTTTCTTTCATTATACTTTGCCACTTCAGTGCCGTTGAAAACATAACTTCCGCCATCGGGATCATCTAACAGGCCCAATATGTTCAGCAAGGTGGATTTGCCACAACCCGAAGGACCCATGATGGCTAGAAACTCTCCTTCTTTAACATTCAATGAAAGTTTATTCAGTGCAACGGTTTCAACTTCTTCTGTTCTGTAATACTTTTCGAGGCTGGTGATATTAATCATACTTTATTTTTTAAAATGAATAACTGTTTTTAAATATTAAATAATTGTAACGGGAATATCTCTTCCGTTTTATTTTCAATGCATTTCTTTTTACTACAACATGTCGGAATTGTTTCTTTTTTAAAAGACTTGTTTGCTGTCCGGGAAGATGATGATGCTAGCAGTGTAATAACGGCCACAGCAAACACGAGAAATATTTTCATGGTTTATGGTTTTATTTTTTTAAAATGAGTTCCTGTATTGCGCCATAGTTTTCATAGCTGCTTGTTATTACTTTATCCCCCACCTGCAAGCCATTCAATACCTGGTAATAGTCGGGGCTTTGCATTCCTAATTGTATATCTACTTTATAAGCCCCTTTCCCATTTTCATTTACTTTAAAAATCCAGTTGCCGCCTGTCTGTTGGAAAAAACCACCTTTGGGTAATAGTATTGCTTCTACTTCATCACTCAACGCAAGACGTATCTGCAAGGTTTGACCACGACGCATTCCATCCGGAACAATGCCTTCAAATTCCATATCCACCTGGAAACGACCACTGATTACTTGTGTATAAACTTTTTTAATTTTCAGTTTATAATCTTTACCCGCTATTGTTACTTGTCCCATCAACCCGATAAAAATGCGGCTGATATAATGTTCATCTATATCGGCCCGTACTTTAAAGCCGCCGATAACATCCAATTGTCCCAGTCTTTCTCCTTTACTTTTTGATTGGCCTCTTTCCGCATCCAATGAGGTCAGCTGCCCATCAACAGGTGCTCTTACAATCAAGTCACCTACTTTTTTACGCATTACCTCCAATGCGTTTTGTGAACCTAAATAAGATTGTTTCGCCTGGTTAAGCTGCTGCACATTTGATGTTGAATCCTGGTGAAGTAATTGCTCAGACAATTTTTTCTTTTCAAGCAGGTAGTAATAATTGTTTTCTGATTGTTTGAATTCCTGCCCACCAATCACTTTTTGCTCATATAATTTTTTGTTGAGGATATAAATTCTTTCCGCCTCTTTCAGCTGGCTATTGGCATCAGTTAAACTATTCAAGCGGTTCACTGTATTTTGCTGTGCTGCATTTTGTGATATCTGCATTTGAGTTAAAAGATTATAAACAGCAGTTTGCTGGTTCACAAGACTCAACTCCAGGTCAGTATTTGATAACCGAAGAATTGGTTGATCCTTTTTCATTATTGCGCCATCTTCTACAAATTTTTCTTCTACTCTTCCTCCTTCCAACGCATCAAGATAAATTGTTGTAAGCGGCAGAACCGTTCCGTTTACGGGTATAAACTCCTGGAATGGACCTTTTTTAATCTCATTGATGGTGATCCGCTCGGTGTCCACATTCAACCGGCTCTTGCCTGACGTAAAGTAAATAGCCGCCGCTATCAATAACACAAGTGCAGTAATACCGCCGATAGTTAGAAGGCGTTTGGTACTCCAGGTCTTTTTTTCAATTACTCTATCCATAAATTTTTTTCTGAAAATTATTTATCGCTAATCTGGTGTAACGAAAAAATCATCCTGTTTGTAACAACAGGATGAAAATTTCATGGCTACACTTACATGAGAAAATCAAATTTGCTTCTCTTAGCTTTCAAAGCTGTGCCAGTCTCTGAAGCCTATGGGTATCAATGAATTAATCAACGGAAAGTTTCGTAGTTGTACGGAATCGATACACACAGTGTTCGATTATGATACACCAGGCATAAGCCAATGAAAATAAAATTTTTATTACCATGCAATTGTATTTTTGGCATGAAGATGTGATGGTATAAAAAAATATTGATGATTCTTAAAAACGCTTCCATATTAGTAATAGATGATGACACGGATGTGCTTACTGCCGTGCGACTTTTATTAAAAACAGAAGTAAGGGAAGTGCTGATTGAAAAAAACCCCGAAACTATCCGTTCAACCCTGCCCAAAAAAGAATTTGATCTCGTATTGCTGGACATGAACTTCAACAGCACCATCAACACAGGTAATGAAGGTATTTTTTGGCTGAAAAAAATAAAAGAGCTAGCCCCGCAAACGGCAGTGATCATGATCACTGCATATGGAGATATTGATCTGGCCGTTCGTTCATTGAAAGAAGGTGCATCCGATTTTGTAATTAAACCCTGGCATAATGAACGATTGCTGGAAACAATACGTGAAGCCTTGAAACGAAAATCAGGAACTTCACAAACCAATATTTCATCTTCTGATTCTATTATCGGTACTGAACTGCTTGGTGAATCGGAGCCTATGCAGGATATTTTTAAGAAAATAGAAAAGGTAGCGCCTACAGATGCAAATATTTTAATACTCGGTGAAAACGGAACAGGTAAAGACCTTGTAGCACAGGCTATTCATCAAAGGTCATTGCGGGCAAAAGGCCCGTTTGTAAAAACAGATGTAGGTTCATTGACAGAAACATTGTTTGAGAGTGAACTCTTCGGTTACCGCAAAGGAGCTTTCACCGATGCAAAAGAAGACAGAACAGGAAGAATTGAATCAGCAAACGGCGGCACTTTGTTTTTAGATGAAATCGGAAATATCTCCCTGCACCAGCAGGCAAAGTTGCTGACTGTTTTACAAAACAGGCAGGTCACAAGACTAGGAACAAATCAGCCTGTTCCAGTTGATATCCGTTTGGTTTGTGCCACCAATGTTCCGTTTGCAGAACTGGCAAATGAAAACCGTTTCCGGAAAGATCTGATCTATCGCATCAACACGGTTGAAATAACAATTCCACCATTAAGAAAAAGGACCTCAGACATTCCGCTGCTGGCAAAATATTTCATGAAACAATATGCAGCCAAGTATTTTAAGCCTGAACTCCAGTTGGATAGTAGCGCATTAAATAAACTCAGTCAATACCATTTTCCTGGTAATGTAAGGGAGCTGCAGTATACGATTGAACGAGCTGTTATCATGTGTGAAGACGAAGTTATTAGCGATGTAGACCTGATCTTTTCACCACTGGAAACTTTGCCGGATACCAGAAATGAAAATGCTGATATGCGATTGAGTACGGTTGAAAGAAATGCAATCATGAGAGTAATAGAAAAACATAATGGTAATATAACAAGGGCAGCTAAAGAATTGGGATTAACAAGAACTGCTTTATACAGAAGACTAAGTAAGTATGACATATAAAAAGTATGAAATACGATTATTGATAAAAGTGATATTGCTTTTTGCAGTGTTAACGGGTGCCGCATGGCTGATGGTAAGTAATTATTACCTGTACATGGGTTTGCTGGCCCCGGTAATTATTATACAGATGTACGATATCTACCGCATGCTGAAAAAAGCACAGGATGAAGTAAGAGAATTTGTGGAGTCTGTTCATTACCGTGATTTTTCCAGGTATTTTAATGTAAAACAGGCGCCATCGGAACTACAACCACTACGAGCTGGGTTTAATGAGATCAATAGTACTTTCAAAGTGATCAGCCGGGAAAAGGAAATGCAATATGTATACCTGCAAAAAATTCTTGAACTGGTAGATACTGGAATTATCTCTTACGAAACAGAAAGCGGTGAATTGAACTGGATGAATGATACATTCAAAAGAATGATGGATATCCCTTACCTGAAAACAATTCATTCGCTGGAAAAAAGAGATGCATCTCTTTACGAATCTATAATTGCAATTCGTCCTGGTGAAACTAGAGTGGTTACTATTTCAAAAGAAAACAGGCAGGTAAAAATATTGCTGGCGGCTACCATGTTTCAAACAGAAGGGAAAATAAATAAAGTAATTGCTTGCCAGAATATTAATGAAGCCCTTGACGAAACAGAAGCAAAGGCCTGGCAAAAACTGCTGAGTGTAATGACACATGAGATCATGAATTCAGTCGCCCCCATTTCATCATTGGCCGGTACTTTAAAAAACAGGTTACTCCAAACAGCAGTAGTTGAAAGTGGCACTGAACGGGATGATCTTGAACTCGGTCTGGAAACCATTAAGCGGCGTAGTGAAGGTCTTTTAAAATTTGCAGAGACTTATCGCAACCTGAATAAGATCACAACACCCAATCTAAAGAAAGTACTTGTTCGGGATCTATTTGAAAATCTGCATACACTGATGCAGCCAACACTGACTCAAAAAAATATTGAACTTGAAGTAATACTTAAAGATCCGGGGCTAATGATCGAGGTTGATATAAATTTGATCGAACAGGTGCTGATAAATTTATTGATCAATGCGCTGGAGGCTGTCAAAGAAAAAACTAATCCGCGGATTGTGTTATCAGCTGTGCAGGAAAATACCAAAGTATTAATTAAGGTGGCTGATAATGGCGTTGGAATACCCGATGAATTACTGGATAGGATTTTTATCCCTTTCTTCAGTACTAAAAAAAGCGGCAGCGGGATCGGCCTTAGCCTTTGCAAACAAATAATGCTGCTACATAAAGGAAATATTCAGGTACACAGTAAGGAAAATGAAGGCAGCGCTTTTGTACTGAAATTTTAAAATAAAAAAGTCCCGCCATAGCAGGACTTACTAACCCAGTAATTTTTTTCTTAGTAAAAGAATTGTTCACTTACAATTTTTCCATCCTTTACTCCATACACTGCAATCTCATCCATTTTTACTCTACCGGCACCCTTCATAGTCACATCCATTCCCATTCCTACACTGAAGAAATTTCCGCCCACTACCGGAGGGGTAGAATAACCACCATGCATTTCTTCCACCATCTTGTTAAAAGCTTCGCCTTTAGCTTTAACAGCAGTTAACCCTGCTGCATTACTCATTCCCATTGCAACACCGTGTGGGGGTTCAATGCTAACCGAATCATCACTGAACAATTCCGCCTGAATTTCGGCCCACTGGCCTGATTGCGCCAGTTCGTTAAAACGGTTGGCTACTTCCTGGGTTGTCATTACCGCAGATTCTGTTGTTGGCATAGTTATAAAATTTAAAAGTTTAAAAAATGGACAGAGAAACTACGAAAGTTTTACCGCTGAAAAAATTAAATAATTATGAACACAAAAATTTACCGGATGAGTGTAGTTTTATCGTTATTACTAAAAGTTAGCTATTGAGATCCCTTGTACTCTTTTTTTGTTGCTGGCTTGCCGGATGTGCGGTGAGTAAAAATCCACTGCGTAAAGAAATAAAGCAATTACAAAAAGGTATTATTAAAGATGATACCAGTTATGTATATGCCTTGCCGTTTGAAAAAAATAAAGCTAAATTTCTTGTACAAGGTTATTTCGGTAAATACACACATAAAGAAAGAGCGGCGCTGGATTTTAAAATGAAAAAAGGAACAAAGATCCTCGCAGCAAGAGATGGTATTGTTACAAGGGTAAAAGAAGATGGTGATAAAGGCGGATGGAACAGTAAATACCGGCAGTATGGGAATAATATTATCATTCAACATGCCGATAATTCAAGAAGTGGTTATTGGCATATACAAAAAGATGGTGCATTCGTAAATGTAGGGGATACCGTAAAAAAAGGACAGCTCATCGCATTAAGCGGAAATACCGGCTATACGGCATTTCCTCATTTGCACTTTATCGTATGGCGATCAGATAGCAGAGGTCAATGGCAAATGATACCAACAAGATTTGAAACTTCAAAAGGAATAAAATACCTGCGTGCCTGGAAATGGTACCGGAATAAAAAATGACCTCTCATACAATACTATGCTGCCTTCCCATCCATTTGTTTCAAATATTTCTTCCTGTTGCCTAAAATTTCATTCCCTAATCTCAGTGTCTCTTTTACCAAAACATCAAAATCGCTTTTTACTGAGCGATGATTAACATTGGCTACTCGTAGACAAAAAGCTCCATTGATCTTTGTATAAGATGGCGCAGCAATACCCTGTTCCTGTAATTGAATCAATATTTCTTTATTGATATCATTCAGTTGTTCTGCATCATACAATCCGGGATTAAAACGAAAACAAACAATATTCATATTTGCCGGCGCCATTAATTGAAGTAGTAGATCATTTGAAACCAGGTCTTTTAAATATTGTGCTTGCTGTATATTTTGCCTGATCAGTCTTTCAAATTTTTCAATTCCGTGTTCTTTCAGGCTCATCCATATTTTTAATGCTTTAAATCCTCTTGATAAATCAATTCCAAAATTAGATGTCAATTCAGGTCCTGCTGCGATGCCTCGTTCATAGTTATGTATATAATCGGGTTGTAAAGCAAAAGCACTTCGGTGAGCTTTAGCATCCTTTACCAGTACAACTCCTGCTTCATAAGGAACCGACATCCATTTATGTAAATCAAAAGCAATACTGTCAGCAAACTCAAGACAATCCAGCCGATCTTTATACTCAGGTAATAACTTTAATAATGCACCAAATGCCCCATCAACATGCATCCATAAATTTTGTTTACAGCATACCCAGAAAATTTTATCCAACGGATCAATTGCGCCTGTATTAACGGTACCGACATTAGCCACTACACAAAAAGGAATGATTCCTTCTTCTTTATCTTTTTTGATCAGTTTTTCAAGATGAACAACATCCATCTCAAATTTTTCATTCACGTTTACTTTTCTTACACCATCAGCTCCTATACCGATTACTTCCGCTGCTTTCTGAATACAACTATGTGTTTCAGTTGATGCATAAATAACCATCTTTTTTTGCCCCGTAATACCTCGTTTTCTTATTTTATCATTTACCGCATTTCTTGCAACAATGAGAGCTGTAAGATTTGCAACTGATGCACCGCTTACGAGCATGCCGCTGCTATCTGCTGGAAAATTCATCATTTGTTTACACCAATCTATTACCTGCTGATCAACATACATAGGCGCCTGATCACCGATACCAACATTGCAATTCATTCCTGCCGCCAGCATTTCAGCAAGCATAGCTTGTGCACTGCCGGTACCCATCACCCAACTCCAGTACCGCGGATGAATATTTCCGAGGTAATGAGGAAGTATGTTCTGCTTGAAGTCATCATATACTTTATTCAGCCTCATTGGTGATTGAGGTATTTCCTTTTTAAAATTGTTTTTTACAGTTTCTGTTGGTTGTGTCCATACCGGTTTTTCCCTGATCGTTTGTAAAAAGCCGATCATATCATTTACCATTTGTACACCCAACAATTTTAGTTCATCCCAATTAACAGGATCAAGTGTCTCTTCGGGTTGGGGCAAAATTTCATGCTTTTGAGTTTGCATATCAATTTGAATTTGCAGTTAAGAAATTATTTTGGATTTTCTCATCATCTTCCTTATTCAGCCATTTTAATAGCGTTACCCACAAAGTTGATTTCATTGTAACATAAAAAAAATCAATATGCCCGACTTTTTTTACACCTATGTCTTTTGGATTCATATGTCGCCAGGTAATGAATGCGTTTGCAAAATGGTTCAATAACTCTTTTACAGCTCTCGGCGGGCAATGCCAGTCATCCGTAAATGTGTAAACAAGTATTGGCACATTAAGCTTCCTGTAATTATTATCAGGGAATGCATCAAATAGTCCGTTCGGATTATCACACCAGTTAGCCATCTCACTGTATACTCCTCTCGGTAACCTTTCCCGCTTTCTTGAACGGTCTCGTGGTACATATCCCAACAGCCAGCTTAATGTCCTGTTTTTTATTTTAGAGAACTTAAGCAAGACCCGGTGGTGCCAGGGCCACAACTTCTCACATGAGAGTGCACTGCTTACCAGAACTATTCGGTTTACATATTGACTCGCGGGAGCCAACCCAATAATCTCTCCACCCATACAATGTCCTGCATAAATAATCTCGCAGTTCGGATACTGTTGTTTTACATGCAGTAACACAGCATTGATATCCTGTACTGCCCATTGATGCATACTCGCTACATACCCATTCAATTTTTGTGGCGCAGATTTTCCAACGCCTCGATAATCAAATGAAATAACGGTGTAGCCATGTTGCCGGAAAAAGCAAGCAAATAAATGATAGTATTCGTGTGTTAATCCTACTCCCGATCCAATAACAAGAACTTTTGAATTGCTTTTTTCAGGTGTATAAGAACTGATCCAGATCCTTGTTCCATCATTGGTACGTATCGTAATATTTGAGGGCATATTCTATTCATCTTTTGTATTACTAATCATCAGCATACAAATTTTAGATGAATAAAGTTGTGCTAAAACACTGTTTTATTGAACACCCGTTATTACTTGAGTGAATGAACTGTATTATGAGTGCCGGCTGGGATTATGCTAGCATATTCATCAGCTCTTCTTTCCGGTTTTTTGAAACTGGTATCCGCATTTTATTTTCCATAACTAGATAACCGCCATCGCCGCGAATAAATTCTTTTACAAAATTAAGATTGATAAGATGCGAGTTGTGTGGGCGGAAAAAATTAAAAGGTATAAGCATATCTTCAAACTCTTTCAGTGTTTTTGATATTACTCTTTTTCTCCCTTCAGAAAGATATACATTGGTGTAATTACTGTTGGCTTCACAAACAATGATCTCCTGCGGGTCAACAAACTCAATACTTTCTTTTGAAGCCAATGCAATTTTTCCCCGCTTACCTTTTCTTTCTGCCTGTACATTATTCAGTAACGCTTCAATTTGTATTGGCGGGATCCTTTGATTTGCTTTTTTTAAATGTTTATCAATCGCCTCTTTTAATTCTTTGTTCTGAACAGGTTTCAATAGATAATCGAGTGCACTAAACTTTACGGCCTGTATTCCAAAATTGTCATAGGCTGTTGTAAAAATTACATCGAAAGAAATATCATGACCCAATTCCTCCAGCACATCAAAACCCGTTAACATCGGCATTTCAATATCAAGAAATAAAAGATTGGGCGGGTTTTGCTTTAAATAACTTACCCCTTCGGCCGGGCTATCGAAAGAAGCCAATACTGTTACATCGGGACAATAATTTTCAAGCTTCCACTTCAGTGTGACGATGCTGTCTTTTTCGTCATCTATAATTACTGCTTTTATCATAAAAAAGATTTCTGTGTTTATACCGGTATTACCAATTCTACTTTTGTTCCTTTTGATTCACCTTGCTCATTTTCTACATCCTCTATACGAACAGAAGCATTTATGTTATACAATTTATTAATGATCTCTATACGATCCTGTGTTATCTGCATTCCCATCGATCGTTTGTGATTAGTATGTTTCTGTGCTTTCAGTTCTGCCGCTTTTTTTCTGCCAATACCATTATCATTCACAACACATAAAAGGTTATCGTCTCTTTTTGTCAGCTGAATTTCCACTTTACCTTCCTCGCCATTTGATTTATGCATCAACCCATGCCAGATCGCATTCTCCACATAGGGCTGTATCAGCATAGGTGGTATTACTGTTGCGGCCGAATCTATGTTCTCATCTACATTTATCGAATAGCTGAATTTATTTTTGAATCGCAGGCTTTCCATTTGCAGGTAAAGATCCAAGGCTTCCAGTTCATCTTTCAGGCTGATATAGTTCGATCTGGAGTTTTGTAATATCAGCCGCATCAGCCGTGCAAAATTGTTTAAATATTCTGATGCTTTTTTTGATTCGTTGCGAATAATATAACTATCAATTGAATTTAAACTATTAAATAAAAAATGCGGATTCATTTGCGCCAGCAATGCACTCATCTCCACATTCGCCAATTTCTTTTCATACTCCGATTTTAATCTTTGTTTTTTCCTGATCTGCCCGATCCTGTAGCGATAAAACGAATACACCGCCAATACAATAAGCAATATTGCTCCTATACGAAACCACCACGTTTGCCAAAAGGGGGTACTAATATGTATCGGTAGTTCGAGTATTTTCTCATTCCATATACCCTCATTATTGGCTGCCTGCAACTGGAAAACATAATCTCCTCCCGGTACGTTGGTATAATTTGCAAATCGTCTTGTGGTAGGTTCAGACCAGTTATCAAATCTGCTGAGACGGAACCTGAATTTCACATCAGCGGGCATGGTATAGGCAATAGACGAAAACCCGATAGAGAAAAAGTTCTTCTTATATTTTAACTGAAGTGGTTTGCCTCTCTCTAAATCAGGATAGGGTTGATTCAGTACATCTATTTCTGAAATATAAGGCAACGGTATTTCAGTATTTCTTTTGAGCTCTGCCGGATCAGCAATAGTTATTTCATTCCGGCCGCCAAAAATCATTTCCCCTGAGGGGAGAAATGAAAAATGAAAAAATTCAGCATCCCTGGCTCCGTATTTAAAATCATATGTTATAAATGAAAGATTATCTGCTCTTATTTTTACCAGCTCTCTTAATGTATGGCCCCACACATCTCCGTTTTTATCTCTTGCCAGACGCTGTATATCTCCTTCTATTCCTTTATCCCTGATATTAATTTTATACACTATCCCTTTTTCAGGATCGGCTGCGTTTGCATATCCAATCCATCCGTCGGCACTGCTTACCCATACTTTTCCATTCCTGTCTTCTGCAAATGAATTGGCAATTGGAAGACTCTTTACTTCGTTTCCAGTATAAAAAAAACTTACAATTTTATCTTTCGCTGCATAATAGACACCGAAACCGCCCTGTCGCTGAAACCAGATATTACCCCTGCTATCTTCATAAAGATTCAATAACCTGTTAAGCGGCCCTATTGTATCACCAGATAGTGTTTCATTTTTATAATTGACATACTTGTTTGTTTGCGGATTCCATTTTGTAAGGCCACATGTATTATCACTCATCCATACTATACCGTTACGGGCAGCCAGTATATCACCTCTTCGGGTTGGCGAAAAAGGTTCCCCGATATCAACCTTTTTGATTGTATTTCTATTTGCTGAATACCGGAAAATGCCCTTATCCGATGAAATAACATACTCTCCCGGTGAAAACTGGACAAATCCTTTTACTGCATTTCTTTCCCGTAAAAAATTTTCCTTATTTGGAAATTCTGTCTTAGCCCATGTCTTTTTTGTTTTATCAAAAACATACAGCCCATCTGTGACACGGGGGCAAACTGTTATTTTATCCCCTGTATTATCCGGAATAATATAAAATGCAAATGCCCAGTCGGGTTTACTAAGTGGCTTGAATGAATAAGAAGAAAACTGCTGCAACACAGGATCTAAATAGCTTAGCCCGTTTACATCTGAATACCATACCCTGTCTGCCTCATCTATAAACACGATTGAATACAATTGTAAATTATCGGGGTCATTGAATTTATACCAGGTGATATCTTTCAGCCGCGTATCATAAACAGCTAACCCAATAAGAGTGGAAATCCATATCTCATGGTCACTTTTTCTTATCAGGGTACCAATTACAGATTTCATAAACAGTTTTCCTGTTTTACTCTTTACTTCTATAGGTGTAAAGGTTTTAGTAACCGGATCAAACACATTTACACCTGCTGCCCAACTACCAACATACAACTTGCCATCATCATGGTGGTATAAACGACGGAATGCATTTAATGCGACCTGGTAATCTTTACTGGGATGCTGAAAAGTGAATAACTCAACATTACCCGTATACTTATTGATCTGCTGGAGCCCCGCTGCAGTACCAGCCCAGATTATTGAATCATTTGTATTTGATTCAATAATATTCAGGATGGCATTGGACGTACCTAATGCCGGTATTAATGGTGGATACTTGCCGGGGGGAATAGAAAAAAAATGAAAATTATCTTTTGCCTCGTCATAAAACGCAACACCCCTATATGATGTACCAATCCAGATCTTTCCTGATTTATCACGATACAAGGCACTGACATTCTGATCAAATCTTTTTTTAATTGAATCCGTTTTCCCTTTGGTAGTAAGTTGGTAATGACGGAAGGTATAGTTAGTAGTATTGAGTATAGAAATGCCTTGCCTGGTACCTATCCATATTCTGTCTTTTAAAGGAAGAACGACAGTACTAAAATTATCCATCAATGAGTGTACTAAATCCTTGCCCTCTTTGAAAACTCTTACCTGTAGCCCATCAAACCGGCACAGGCCTTCTTCTGTGGCAATCCAGATAAAGCCATCTTCGCCTTTAGCCATGTCACGGTTTTCATTTACCGGCAGGCCATTTTCTCTTGTTATCTGAACAGCCTTTTCAAATTTATACTGAGCTTCAGCTACAAAAGCCATAAATAAATTTATAGCAGTCAGAAAAAATATAAACTTCCTGATTATCATTTAAGGGGTTTACTTGCCAGAAATAAATTACAACTTTTATTACAAATCGATTTTCTCAACTGTAACTAACTTCTTTTTTTCCTGGTTTACAAGAGCAAATGATTAAAATAGTCTTTGTCTTGAGCCGCCGACGGCTTATCCTGAGTAACGATTTTATACACGGTTATCCGGTAAGTCTCCCGTTTTAAAAACGGCCTTCTCAAAATACGATTATATCCATGCAAGTAAAAACCTATTGTACTCATCTGCTGTTTTAATAGGTCGGGCACGGATGTAATCTTGTGGGAACAAAAAGATAGCTGTGAAAACAAATATTAAGTCTGCAGGAAACAGAGCGGTGATAGCATTTCTGCTGGTAATGATATCGTTTGTATACGGATACACATATCAGAAGTTGGAGGAAAAGCCGGGAACTAATATTAATAAAGAGGAAGAAAAAAAAGAACATATTCCTGACACTATCGATGCTATACGACTAAACAGATTTTAAATTTTTAATTATAGAACCTTAACCATTAAACTTTATTGTATGAAAAGATCTCTTGTTCTCATGTATGGATTGATCTCTTATCTCTTATTCTTCGGCACTTTTCTTTATGCTTTTGGATTTGTGGGCAACTTGTTTGTTCCAAAATCTATTGATGGAGCACCGCAGGTTCCTTTATTAACTGCAATAGTTGTCAATGCTGCTTTACTACTGGTATTTGCACTGCAGCATAGTATTATGGCAAGACCTGCCTTTAAAAAATGGTGGACAAAGATTATTCCTGAACCTGCTGAACGGAGCACCTATGTCTTGCTTTCAAGCCTTTGCCTGCTTTTATTAGTATGGCAATGGCAACCGATGGGTGGTTTTGTGTGGGTTATCGAAAGCCCGGTTATCAAAACGATTTTAACTGTATTATTCATTACCGGCTGGTTGATTGTATTGCTCAGCACTTTTATGATCAACCATTTTGACCTGTTTGGTTTGCGCCAGGTTTGGTTTTATTTCACTGGTAAAAAATATGAACCACTTCGTTTTCGTATCCCGTTTTTTTATAAGTATGTTCGTCATCCGCTTTACCTGGGTTGGTTGATCGCTTTTTGGGCAACACCTGTAATGTCTGCAGCACATTTGTTGTTTGCGATACTTACCACAGGTTATATTTTCACTGCTATCTGGTTTGAAGAAAGAGACCTGGTTACACATTTTGGCAGTAAATACAGTGAGTATAAAAAGAAAGTACCGATGATATTTCCAACCGGTGATAAGAATGCTGCCTAAATTTTAGTTTATGAAAAAAATACTCTCTAAGCCTTTTTTTCAGAAATACGGAAGGAAAGCATTGGTAATTTATTTGTGCTGGTGTGTAGTGAAAGGACTCGTTTTATTAATTCTCGGATTTAAGCTGTTTGGCTAATGATAGAATACCACAAAAGAAAAGCTACGCAATATGCGTGGCTTTTTTATTTATGTTTACAAAAAATAAGAATTGAGTTTACTGGAAATCTGGAAAGAGCTTATTAATAATATACAGCATACAAAGCCCTTGGAGTGGATAAGTACTGTTACGCAAATTGCAAGTGTGTGGTATGCCCGGAAAAATAATGTGCTGGTTTATCCAACAGGGATCATTGGGGTTTTGCTGGCTGCATATCTATATTATTTTGACTCCAACCCTCCTTTATATGCAGACGGATCATTAAATATTTATTATTTCCTGATGAGTGTTTATGGCTGGTATAATTGGGTAAAGAAAAAAGATGCCGAACATTATACCTACCCCATCAGTTGGTGTACAAAATCGCAATTAGCTTTCGGCATTGGCTTCTTTCTTTTCTTCTGGGGAGTAATTTATTTTGTACTTACAAAATTTACAGATAGCAATACTCCCTTTCTCGATTCGTTAGTTTCATCATCAGCAATAACGGCTATGTGGTGGATGGCTAAAAGAAAAGTGGAAAACTGGCTGGCATGGATCTTTAGTAATATCGTTGCTATCCCATTAAATTTTTACAAGCATTACTACCTGTTTACCTTAATGTATATTCTTTTCCTTGCTATGGCCTGGTGGGGTTATGTCGAATGGAAGAAACAGGTTGAAAAAAAATAATATATGTCTTACTGCAAATATATCAGCACCCTTAAAGCCGGCGAACAAGCTGCACATAAGGAATATCATGATAAACAATATGGCTTTCCTATTCATGATGATAATGAATTATTCTGTCGTTTGATCTTAGAGCTCAACCAGGCAGGATTAAGTTGGACAACTATTCTTAACAAACAAGCAGGTTTCAGGAAAGCTTATCACAATTTTGAACTTAAAAAAGTTGCAGCTTATAAAGAAAAAGATTTTAACCGGCTGATGAATGATGCGGGCATCATCCGCAACCGTTTAAAGATTAATGCAGCTATTGAAAATGCAAAAACAATCTTGCAATTGCAGAAAGAGTTCAAGTCATTTAAAAACTGGCTTGATCATCATCATCCGAAGACAAAAGATGAATGGACAAAGCTTTTTAAACAAACCTTTCGTTTTACGGGTGGTGAAATCGTAAATGAATTTCTGATGAGTACAGGTTATCTGCCCAATGCACATGAAGAAACCTGCCCGGTTTATAAAAAAGTCTTAAAAGCAAAACCTTCGTGGAATAAAAAGTAAATGGGCGGGCTGTGTTTCGGTAATATTTATATACATTTAGTAAATCTTCCCACAAAACCAACTTAAACAGCCCCATTATGAGCAACCAATCTGCCGGTACAGGCAATTCAATTGCTGTTCCTGTAAGTCTTAACGAAAATGAATCACGGATCTTCTCAGTGGATGTTTTAAGAGGTATTGCCATCCTTGGCATCCTGCTTATCAGTATCTGGGAATTGGGTGGTTTTAGCGTCAATGAACAAACAAGACTGCGCCTGCTACACAAAGGTCTTGACTATAACCTGTTTGCCAATGTCCTTATTTTCTTCGAAGGAAAAATGCGGGGATTGTTTGCATTGATATTTGGTACAGGCATGATGCTCTACCTCACAAGGCCCAACCAGTTTACCATGCCGCAGACACATGAATATTATATAAGACGCCAGTGGTGGTTGATAGCTTTTGGTGTAATAGCAGCATTTGTTATTCTGTGGCCAAGTGATTTATTGTTTCATTTTGGTGTATTAGGCATCCTGTTGTTTCCCTTTATGCGGATGTCTCGCAAAGCATTATTGATAGCAGCTATTATATGTACAGCTATTTACTGCGGTAAAATGTACTGGAACTATGCGGATGATAAAAAAATGTTGAGAAAGTATAAAGCTGCGACGTTGGTGGAGGATAAATTTAAAAAAGATAGTACAGAACGTCATCGTAAAGATAGTATTGCAAACATGCCGGTTGATTCTATAAAAGTCAGGGATTCTATCGAAAAGAAAAACGACACATTAGTTCGCCAGCAAAAGATGGATAAAGAATCATGGGAACGAATGGCCAAGAATATTAAGTATGATTCAACAAAGGCTAATGAAAAATCAGAAAATGAGGCAATGCGTTCAGGTTATGGAAAAATATGGAATTACCTGCTTCAACGATCACAACAAAAAGAATCAGTCTGGTTATACCGGGTTGGGTTCTGGGAATTCGGTTCGCTTATATTCCTTGGTATGGCGCTGTATGGTTTTGGATTTTTCAGTAGCAGTTTTTCAAAAAACAAATATCTCTTATTTGGCGTGATCGGTATTGCGGTCGGTTTTCTGCTCGCCTGGTGGCGGCTTGAATTGACATATGCTAAAATACCAGATTATGAAAAATACATTAATGGACATGCCATTCCGCCTAACCAGTTTTTCCCTATTGAAAATATTGTAATGACCTTCGGCTATGCAAGTCTTGCTTTGTGGTTTATCAGGCTCAATATTCTTCAGTGGTTATGGCGTGGTTTAGGTGCAGTCGGTCGCATGGCATTTACCAATTATTTTATACAAATTGTTTTCTGCACCTGTTTCTTCTATGGTCATGGTTTTGGTTATTTCGGAAGGTTATCACAGAAAGAACTTTACTTTTTAGTATTAGAAATATGGCTGGTGCAAACTGTGTTCTCTGTACTCTGGCTCCGTTTTTATCATTATGGGCCGGTAGAGTGGGTATGGCGATGGTTGATTTATGGTAAACGTTTTCCCAACAAAAAGGAAACTGCTTAAAACTTCAACCAAAATTTTATAACACTCAATAAAATAATTTATGGAAACGATAGCAATACATAATCCTGCACCGGTAGCACAAGCAGACCGTATCAAGACGATTGATATGATACGCGGATTTGCTTTATTAGGAATTCTGCTCATGAATATTCCCGGGTTTGGGATCAATTGGGATTCCTGGTATAATATTATGCATGGTCCTCATAATACGAAAGACTATTATACACTTACTGTCATCAGTAGTTTTTTTGAAGGTACAATGCGTGGCTTATTCTCTATGTTGTTTGGGGCTGGTATGGTCTTGTTTACACAAAACAAACATGAGCTACCCGACGGGCCATCCGTTGCAGAATATTATTATCGTCGCCTCTTATGGTTGGTTGTATTTGGTATGTTCAATGCATTTATTCTTTTGTGGTTTGGCGACATCTTATATTTCTATGGCATGTGCGGAATGATCTTATTTGTATTCCGCAAAACAAGTCCGAAATGGTTAATTGCACTGGCAATTGTTTGCATGTGTATTACCATGTTTAAAAGTCAGCAAGGCTGGAATGAATCCCGTGAACAGAGAAAAGATTACCTGGAAGCAGTACAAGCAAAAAAGGACAGTGTTAAACTTAAACCCGAACAACAAGGAGCAATAACTGCATGGGAAAATATTGAAAGCTGGAGATCCCGGGGTCCCGATACATTCTGGGTCAACCGCAACCTGAGAAATATGCGCTCAGATTATGCAACCGTTTTTACATACTGGGTTCCGATGAATGTGGATGGTGAAACAAACGGATTGTATCAATCGTGGTTCTGGGATGGACTTACAATGATGTTTGTTGGTATGGCATTACTGGGGCTTGGATTTTTAAGTAATAAACTTTCTACCCCGACTTATGTTATGTGGTTACTGATCGGTTATGGTATAGGTATTCCTATAGGATATCTTGCTTATAAACAGGGCCAGTTGTTATCTGTAGAAAATTTTACTTACTATGTCGATCGATATCGGATGACGCCTGACTTGCTTTATGATATCCGACGGGGATTTATTTCCGTTGGTCATGCCAGCTTACTCATATTAATTTACCGGAGTAAAATTGTTCCATGGTTAATGAGGGCTTTGGCCAATGTGGGACAAATGGCGTTTACTAATTACCTTATGCAATCCATCATCTGCAGCTGGTTTTTCTACGGCTATGGTTTTGGATTTTATAATAAACTGAAATTTCACGAACTCTATTATTTTGTATTTGCCGTTTGGGTATTTCAGTTAATTGTTTCGTCTATCTGGTTAAAATACTTCCGCTTCGGACCTTTTGAATGGGTATGGCGATCGCTTACATACTGGAAAAAGCAACCAATGAAACGATAATTTCTTTTACCTTTCGCAAATGGTGAAAAAGAAATTACGGATCATATTGGTATGTTGCTTTCTTTCCTGTTTACAAATTGGTTTAGCGCAGGATAGTATCCCATCTTATATCCGCACAAGTGGTAAGCTGCCGCAGCTTGCATACAGCAGTGGTGAAGACAGGTTGGGCGGCGCCAAAATGGGATACATTGATACAAACATTGTATTAAAAGTTTTGGATACGCTGAAAAATTTATACAAGGTCCAGCTATCAGCCAATCATTATGCATTCATAGAGAAAAATTATGCGCAACCCGTCCCTGATACAATATTAAAAACAGCAGTATCAGAAAGCTGGCGGGTAAAGGGTGATGACCAGTTTGATTCTGTTAGCATTTCTCTCAATGGTAAGGTGGCTTATAAAAGCTGGATGGAAATAGATCCTTCGAGAATAAAAGTTGAGCTCTACAATGTTCAATCAAACACCAATTGGATCACACAACTAAAGTCTGCCAAAGCAGTAAAAAATGTTTGGTATGAACAAACAGAGAGTGATGTGTTGCAAATCACCATTGAATTAGTAAAGCAACAACATTACGGTTACAGCATTGGATATAACGGAAGATCATTACTCCTGAAAATAAGAAGAGTTCCTGCCATTCCTGATATCCGCAAAATGACAATTACTATTGACGCAGGACATGGCGGAACAAACACCGGTGCTTCAGGTACAAACAGCGGTATTCTTGAAAAAAACTATACCCTCTTGTTTGCAAAAGAGCTGCAGAAGATTTTAAAAGCTCAGAAGGTAAAAGTGTTGATGGTGAGAGAAACAGATACCACTATTGATAATAAAGACCGTGTACTCTGGGCTCAGCAAAACAATCCCGATCTTTTTATTTCATTTCACTTAAACTCATCCGGACGAAACACAGCAAGAGGAGTTTCCACTTATTATAAACATGTAGCCTACCGTTCATTTACAGTGAGCTTGCTTAACCGTTTACTACAAATAAAAAACCTGGAAGAGTTTGGTAATGTAGGCAGCTTTAATTTCACTCCTATTCAACCAACAGATTTTCCAAGTTGTCTTGTAGAGATCGCTTTTCTCAGTAATGCAGCAGATGAAAAAATGATCCTTGATCCAAAGTTCCGTTATAAAGTTGCTTACCAGGTTTACCTGGGTATAAAGGACTGGATTAAACAGTGGAAATAATTTCCCTCACTATATTTGATAATGCAACCGCATACTGAACAAAATAATACGGGTGATAAATGGCTTTATTTTTTAATTGGCCTTGCTGTTCTTACTAATTTCAGCGGTTTGTTCATCCCATTAATGGATCCGGATGCTTCAATCTATGCCACCATCAGTCGTCATATGGCAGAAAGCGGCAATTACACGAATTTAATTCACGAAGGAAAAGATTGGTTGGATAAACCGCATTTTCAATTCTGGATCACAGCTTTTTCATTCAAAATTTTTGGCGTGCATGGTTGGAGTTATAAGTTACCCGGGATTCTTTTTGTACTGATGGGTGCCTACTATACTTATTTATTTGCAAAAAAATATTATTCAAAACAGGTTGGCTTATGGGCGGCATTCTTTCTGCTCAGTGCACAGCATATACTTTTATCAGATAATGATATCAGGGCAGAGGCTTATCTCACAGGTTTATTGATCGCTGCTATCTATCATTTTGCTGTTTGTCTTGATGATAGAAAAAATATACATCTTGTTATAGCTGTTTTCTTTTCTGCCTGTGCGGTAATGACCAAAGGTGTTTTTACATTGATCCCTGTTGCAGGTGCTGTTGCAGGAAATTTGATCCTCAAAAAAAGGTGGAAAGATCTTTTTCATATCCGTTGGGTGTTTGCAATCATTCTGCTTATTATTTTCATCAGTCCCGAGATCTATAGTCTCTGGCAGCAATTCGATCGTCATCCCGAAAAAACAGTATTTGGAGAAACCGGTGTGTCGGGTATTCGTTTTTTTCTTTGGGATAGCCAGTTTGGTCGTTTCTTTAACACCGGGCCCATCAAAGGAAAAGGAGATCCGTCTTTCTTTTTACATACGTTACTTTGGGCTTTTCTTCCATGGTCAATAGTTATGTACATGTCTTTAGTTCATCGGTTCAAAAACATAAAACAGCAAATCGCTGTTGAAGCAAATGAATGGTATAGTTTATTGGGTAGCTTATCAGCTCTTCTTATTTTTTCATTATCAAAATTCCAACTACCGTATTATACTAATATTATATTCCCGCTGTTGGCAATATTAACAGCTCGGTATATTTGGATCAAATCACCACATCCGCAAACTCGGCTGATAAAAATTATTTTGTACAGTATCATAACAATACTATTAGTTGCTCCGATAGTACTGCACATACTATACAAACCGGGGGCAAACATTTTTCTAATTATATTGCTTTTTGCATTAGCCGCTTTTCTTTTAATTGTGCTGCCGGCAATTGCAAAAACGGAAGGTTTAAAAAAAGTACTATTTCAAACCGGCTCAGCTATTCTTGTTGTTAATCTCTATATCAATCTTATTTTTTATCCTGATCTTTTAAAATACCAGGGAAGCAGCGAAGCGGCATTTTATATGAACAAAAATTATCCGGGTGAAAAGGTTGTGTGCCGAACTACTTATGACGCTGCATTTGAGTTTTATCTTAAGTCTGACATTTTGCACATTGGTAAAAACTCCAATGATTTGAATTACCCGGGTACCTGGTATGTGTCAGTCGCAGAACTGGACGAGTTGAAAAACAAATCGCTTTCATTTCGGGTTTTAAAAGAAGTTCCCATCTTTCGTATTACTTTGCTATCATTAAAGTTTATCAATAAAAAAACACGGGACATCCAGCTAAGTAAACTATATCTTATCCGGGTTGAGCCAAATAATATTACTCAATGATCCAGCCACGATGGAAAAAAATATTTGCGAGCTTTTCCATTTATCATATAATGGTTATTGGTTTTTTATTGCGTTTACTAGCCGCCATTTTTTCCAAAGGTTATGCTTTTCATGATGATCACTTTGATGTAGTAGAACTTGCACAGAAGTGGCGGGATGGTGTGAATTTCTATTGGATGGAAGGCCCCATATATAATGTAAGCCTTATTTACCCCGGCCTTCATTATCTTCTTTTTGAAGCCTGTGAAAAATTGGGAATAACAAACCCGCAGGATATCATGTTTATTACAAGATTGTTGCATGCACTGTTATCTGTTCTATCCATTTATTATGCATACCTGCTTTCACTTCGCTTGTCACCAAATAAAAACAGTGCTTTACTTATTGCATGGTTGATGGCGGTTTTATGGTTATTCCCTTTTATGTCTGTGCATAGTCTTCGTGAGTTTATCTGTATTCCTTTTTTACTGGCAGGAAGTTATCATATTGCTAATCCGCAACCGACTAACCGTTCTTTGTTTCTTGCTGCTTTGTTTTTTGCAATTGCTTATTGCTTCAGGCTGCAAACAATTTTTATTTCAGGTGGCATAGGTTTGTTC